>NZ_FMVF01000002.1:192450-497943 GCF_900101895.1 Flavobacterium caeni | reverse complement strand
AGTGAGCGAAGTCCTGTACGCTTTGCAAAAACCTTTGTATCCTCTGCGTCAAACTTTGAGGCCTCTGTGTTAAAAAAAATAACCACAAAGGTCGCGAAGGATTCGCAAAGTTCACCCATTTTTGTTACATTTTCACATAAAATATTATTATGTAACATAAAAAACTGTTACATATTCACATAAAATGTCATTATGTAACACAAATGCTTTATTGGAATTTCCCTTTTGAAAAAATTCAACTATTTCCCTGGCCGGAAAACTTTGAGTGCTTTGCGGTGAGCTTTGAGTCCTTTGCGGAAAACCCTGAGTGCTTTGCGGTGAAAAAACAATAAACTCACGGTGGCAAAACCTTTTCTACGTTACCGATTGATTCTCAACCACCAAACGCCGCCTATTTTTTTCACTTAATCGATTTCGCTACAGATATTCGGCGCGCGCGGCTACAGTTTGGGAAATTTGCCTAAATTTGTGTTCCAAAGCTGAAAAATACCATTATGACACAAGCAGAGACCACCGCGGCATCGCTCACCTTTGACGATTTCAAGAAAGAAGTGCTCAACGATTACAAAATTGCGGTCGTGAGCCGTGAATGTAGTTTGCTGGGCAGGCGCGAGGTCTTGACCGGAAAGGCCAAGTTTGGTATTTTTGGCGACGGCAAGGAAGTCCCGCAACTGGCGATGGCCAAGGCATTCAAGAACGGCGATTTCCGTTCGGGTTATTACCGCGACCAGACTTTTATGATGGCCATTGGCGAGCTTACGATCGAGCAGTTTTTTGCCGGATTGTACGGCCACACCGACATCAACTTCGATCCGATGACGGCCGGACGTCAAATGGGCGGCCATTTCGCGACGCACAGCCTCAACGCCGACGGTTCTTGGAAAGATTTGACCCAACAAAAAAATTCGAGCGCCGACATCTCGCCTACCGCCGGACAAATGCCGCGATTGGTAGGACTGGCGCAAGCTTCTAAGATTTACCGCGATGTGCCAGGCATCGACACCACCAATTTTTCGAACAACGGGAACGAAGTCGCCTGGGGTACCATTGGCAACGCCAGTACATCCGAAGGGCTGTTCTTTGAGGCCATCAACGCGGCAGGCGTGCTGCAGATCCCGATGGTGATGAGTGTTTGGGACGACGAATACGGCATCTCGGTACACGCCAGACACCAAACCACCAAAGAGAATATTTCTGAAATACTCGCCGGTTTCCAGCGCGACGACGAAAACAAAGGCTACGAAATCATCCGCGTCAAGGGATGGGATTATGCCGAACTGGTATCGGCCTACCAACGTGCCTCGGATTTGGCGCGCGAACAACACGTGCCGGTGCTCATCCACGTGATCGAACTCACGCAGCCGCAAGGCCACTCGACATCGGGCTCGCACGAACGCTACAAAAATGCCGACCGTTTGCAATGGGAAAGCGATTTCGATTGCATCAAACAAATGAAGGAGTGGATGGTGACGTTCAACATCGCCTCGAGCGAAGCCCTCGACGCAATAGACGCGCAAGCCAAAAAAGATGTGCTCGAAGGCAAAAAAGCGGCCTGGAGCGCCTTTACCCAACCCATCAAGGACGAAAAAGCGGAACTCGTCGGCTTGCTCGAAAAGATTGCCGAAAGCAGCATCAACAAGGTGTTTGTACAAAAATACGCCAACGACCTGAACGACATCAAGGAACCGATCCGCAAGGACTTGCTCACCACGGCCCGCAAGGTGCTGCGTATGGTGGCCAAGGAAAACGGGCGCGCCGAACTCGCGGCATGGATCGCTTCGTATACGCAAAAAATACAGCCCAAATTCAGCGCGAACCTGTTTTCGGAATCGGCGCAAAACGTATTCTCGGTGGCCGAAGTACCGCCTGTTTATGCCGACAACGCCGAAGAAGTCGACGCCCGACTGGTGTTGCGCGACAACTTTGACGCCATTTTTACCAAACACCCGAACACAATGGTCTTTGGTGAAGATGCGGGCAATATCGGCGACGTCAACCAAGGACTCGAAGGCATGCAGGAGAAATACGGCGAATTGCGCGTGGCCGACGTGGGCATCCGCGAAGCGACTATCTTAGGCCAAGGCATCGGATTGGCGTTGCGCGGCTTGCGTCCTATCGCCGAAATCCAATACCTCGACTATTTGCTTTATGCGGTACAGATCATGAGCGACGACCTCGCGACGTTGCAATACCGTACGGCGGGCAAACAAAAGGCGCCGCTGATCATCCGTACGCGCGGACACAGGCTGGAAGGTATTTGGCATTCGGGATCGCCCATGGGCATGATCATCAATGCGGTGCGTGGCATCCACGTTTTGGTACCGCGAAACATGACCAAGGCGGCCGGATTCTACAACACTTTACTTGAAACCGACGAACCTGCGCTTGTGGTCGAATGTTTGAACGGCTACCGTTTGAAAGAGAAAATGCCGAGCAACCTTGGCGATTTCAGGACCGCGATCGGTGTGACCGAAACGCTCAAACAAGGCGCCGACATCACGCTCGTGTCCTATGGATCGACGTTGCGTTTGGTGGAACAAGCGGCCAACGAACTGCTCGAGATCGGCATCGACTGCGAAGTCATCGACGCGCAATCGCTGTTGCCTTTCGACATCCACCACGACATCGCGAAAAGCATCCAAAAAACCAACCGTTTGCTTGTGATCGACGAGGACGTTCCCGGCGGCGCATCGGCTTACATCCTGCAACAGGTGGTCGAAGAACAAGGCGCTTATGCCTACCTCGACAGCAAACCGCAGACACTCACGGCCAAGGCGCACCGCCCTGCCTACGGTACCGATGGCGATTATTTTTCGAAACCGTCGGCCGAAGACATTTACGAGAAAGTCTATGCGATGATGCACGAGGTCGATCCCAACAAGTACCCGTCATTGTTTTGATACCTTAACCCTTTCGAGGGTTATTTTTTTGCCCGAATCATATAAACATTACCCGATATTTTACATCGGTTTGTGAGCCAGGCACGGTAATTTTACCGCCATACAAATCGAAAAAGCAAATGCACCAGGGCGACTTAAAGTTTTGATAAAGTAGCCGCTCGGCCCTGCCGCTTTTGAATTTTTGACTATTTTTAGCCTTAAACCGATGCTATGAACGCACTTCAATCGTTGCTTTTCGCACAAACCGATGTCAAGGTGGTAAATGCAAAAACCTTTCTCCCGCTTGATTTGTCGGCCGCGAACCAGGCGATGGATGGCGTCGATGTAACCGATGCCGAAGCATTTGAAAATCATCTGAAAGAAATATTGGCCAACCATGGTGCCGATGCGGCCTTTGGCGGCTACAACGAAACACGTGCGCTGTACAAACGAAGCGCCTTGTTTTATGAATCCGATGCCGAGCAGCGCAACATCCACATCGGACTCGACATTTGGATGCCAGCTGGCACGGCGGTCTTGGCGCCGCTCGACGGTACCGTTCACAGTTTCGATTACAATGCAGGCTTGGGCGATTACGGCCCGACGATTATTTTGGAGCACCAACTTGGGCCGCTTACTTTTTACACGTTGTACGGCCATTTGTCGGTCGAGAGCATTGCCGAGCTTGAAATCGGTGACCGCTTTTTGAAAGGGCAAAAACTGGCCGAACTGGGCGATGCGTCGGTCAACGGCGATTATGCGCCGCACTTGCATTTTCAGATCATCCGCGACATCGGGGATTGGTTTGGCGACTACCCCGGCGTATGTAGTGCCGCAGACCTGGGCCACTATCTGGACAATTGCCCCGACCCCAACCTATTGTTGAAACTAAAATAATGACGATGAGAAGCAAAACCATACTGTTGATTGTAATCGGGCTGCTTGTATTTTCGGGTTGTAAATCGAAGAAAACGGCCACCGCAACCCCGCGCACAACCGTTATCGAAAAAGAAAAAATAGACGAAGCCCAGAAAAGCAAAGCCTACGAAGCTGGCCGACGTATCCTGATGACGTGCAACACCTCTAAATTCAAGCCGTTCACGACTGCCGAAGCCACGCCTACGGTGATCAAAAACACCACGCAGGACCGTCTGACCAAGACGTGTCTCAAATTCAGGCTCAAATACGGCGACTTTCGCGACATCCAACTCGTAGAGGTCATCCGGAACAAATCCGACAAAACCAATGTATACCGATTCAAGGCCTTGTACGAAAAGAAAATCGCCAACAAGGAGCTGCGCGTGACGATGAACGACGAAGACAAAGTCTCGGGCATCAAGTCGCTCGATTGGGTCGATCAATATTAACACCTATGACCACCAAACATTTGTTCGCATGCATCGCCTTCCTTTTTACCCCGCTTGTCATTGGCCAACACATGACACTCAAGGACGGCAACAAAATCCCGGCCACGGCCGAATGGGAATTCATTTGTGAAAACTACGCGCTTACGGGCGTGGCTTTTGTCCAGATCGGCAAGGCCGAGAAAGGCGGATGGCTTCAAATTACCGCAGCGGCGACCGATGCACGGTTTTACATCGGCGGTGTCGTTTATGTATACCTCGACGACCATACGGCGCTGGTGTGTACCGACAAATTGTTGCGGCAAAACAAAGACGGTCAAATGACGGCCTGGTATTTTTTTACCGATGCCGAGATCGCGCGGCTTAAAAAGTCGAACATCCAATCGATACGGTTCAATGTACGCGGCACGGCATCGTCGTTCAGCAGCCAAACGGGGAACTTTACGGCCGTCAATAAAAAAACGTATTTTAGCGTAGGGCAACACAGGCCGCAGGAACACGAAACGGCCGCGGCCCTTTACCAATTGTACCAACCATGAATCCGAACCAACAAATCACGAGGAGTTTTATGCGGGTTTCGCAAGCCACCACGCCGATACGATGGCCAGTTGCTACCATCCCGACATTGTGTTCCACGATCCGGCCTTCGGGACGCTCAAAGGCAAGGATGTGGCAGACATGTGGCGTATGCTGATTGCGCGCAGCAAGGGTCATCTCGAAGTTTCGTTCGCGGATGTCAAGGCAGACGACGTTCGCGGGTCGGCGCAATGGACCGCGACCTACGAATTCAGCAAGACCAAACGCAAAGTGGTCAATGTGATCCATGCCGAATTCGAATTCAAGGATGGGCTGATTGTCCGTCATACCGATTCGTTCAATGTATGGAAATGGAGCGCCCAGGCGTTGCGTTTGCCTGGACTTTTGTTGGGATGGACCGGCTTCTTGCAGCAAAAAATCCGCAAACAGGCTTTGCAATCCTTGCGTGCCTACCAGGCCCGATTAAATTAACAAACCTTTCTAAAAGCCTTAGCGTGCAATTGCTTAAATTTAAGCAAACGACACCGCCATGGCAAAAACCGACGCCTTCCTGCCCTATTTTTGGCTTACCTGGTCCGACGATTTACTGACCAAAAACGAATTGACCGCGCTACAACAGTTCATCGGTATACAGGATTGGTTGACGACAGCCGAGAAAAAACAACTCTACACCTCGATCGATATTACCGCGCCGCCAAGCCGCGACACGCTGGTGGACTGGAAATCGCGCATACACCAAACATTGGCGCAGCACCCAAGAATAGGATCGTTGTTTGACCTGGCCTTTGAATTGTCGGGACGCGACAGCGGCGTACAAAAAGCACAAAACGATTTTCTGCAACTGGCACAGACGCTTGGGCTGCTCGATGGAGAAGTCCTCAAGGAATTCCAATCGCCGCACCAAACGCGCACATCCAGCCACGAAACCATACACCGGTTCGACATCGGTAAAATGACCGAAAGACTTGATGCGGAAACCGCGACCGCCACCCAAAGGGTAAAATCGATCCTTTCGACAATACCTTTCGAATACCATGATGATCGGGACATCGACGCCTACCGGGAAAAAGTGTACGAATGGTGTAAACTTTTGGCCAACGAACAACTCGGCTCTATCGCCTATCCGAAGGCCTACGGCGGGCAAGACGACGTGGCCAGCTACTTTGCGGTCATGGAAGCCTTGAGCTACCACGACTTAAGCCTGGTGATCAAGTTTGGCGTGCAATTCGGGCTTTGGGGCATGAGCGTACAACTGCTCGGTACCGAAAAACACCACCAAAAATACCTCAAAGACATTGGTACGCTAAAACTACCCGGCTGTTTTGCGATGACCGAAACACACCACGGATCGAACGTCAAGGGTCTTGAAACCACGGCCACCTACGATCACCAAAGTCAAACGTTCACGGTGCACACGCCGCATCCCGGCGCGCAGAAGGAATACATCGGCAACGCGGCCAAGCACGGGCGTATGGCCACGGTTTTTGCCAAACTCCTGGTAAACGGCACCGATTACGGCGTCAACGCGTTCGTGGTCCCGTTGCGCGATGCCCAAGGCCAAACGCTTCCGGGCATTGCCATTGGCGATTGCGGACCAAAGATGGGGCTCAATGGCGTCGATAACGGAACGATCCGCTTTGATCAGGTCGTCATTCCCAAGGAAAACATGCTCGATCGGTTTGCGCGCATCAACGACTTGGGCGGGTTCGAAAGCGACATCCCGAGCGACAACCGGCGGTTCTTTACCATGCTGGGAACGCTCGTGGGCGGACGCATCGGGATTCCGCGGTCGGCACTTTCGGCGGCCAAATCGGGCTTGGCCATTGCGATCAAATACGGCGACACGCGACGGCAATTTGGGCCCGATGGCGGATCGGAAACGCCCATCCTCAACTACAGGGTCCATCAGCGCAGGCTGCTGATCCCGTTGGCCCACGCCTATGCGCATCATTTTGCGCTAAGCCATCTTACCGATTGCTTCCTCCAACGCAGCGAGGAAGATCAACAGCAAATCGAAGCGTTGGCCGCGGGCATGAAAGCCATGACGACCTGGTTTGCGCGTGATGCGTTGCAGGAATGTCGCGAAGCGTGCGGCGGCAAGGGCTATCTGTCTGAAAACAGGATCGACGCGCTCAAGAACGACACCGAAATCTACACCACGTTCGAAGGCGACAACACCGTACTGATGCAACTCGTGGCAAAAAACCGACTGGCCGAATTCCGAAAAAAGTTTGGCGAAATGGACGCCTCCGACATGATCGGGTATGTGTGGGACAAGACCAAGACCGCGCTCACCGAGAAAAACCCGATTGCCCGACGAAACACCACCGATGCGCACTTGCTCGATCCTTTGTTCCACCTGCAGGCGTTCCGGTACCGCGAGCACCATTTGCTCGAATCGGCGGCCAAAAGGCTCAAACGGCTGATCGACGACGGCATGGATGCCTACGATGCGTTCAATGTCGCGCAACACCAGATGTTGGCAGTGGCGCGCGCCTTTTTGGAACGGGTGATCCTTGAACAATTCCAGGCCGCGGTGTCGAAAACCAAGGACAAAAAATGTCAGGCCGCAATGGAGAATTTGTGCAAATTATACGCGCTCTCGCAAATCGAAACCAACAAAGGCTGGTACCTCGAAGCCGATTATATGGAAGGCGCAAAAACCAAAGCCATACGAAAAATGGTCAATCAATTGTGTTGGGAATTGCGTCCGGACGCGGTTCCGCTGGCCGAAGCTTTTGCTATTCCCGATGCATTGCTCGCTGCGCCTATCGCGACTAAACCGTAAAGAAATCGGTCTCTACATTCCAGCCGAGCGCGGGATCAAAATACAACTGTCCCGAACGAACCTGTAGCGGACCGTCAAAATTGTTGGTGTACAACCCACCGGTACCCAAACCTTGCGGCATTGCGTTGCCCAACGTAAAAGTAAATTGTGCGATCGCATTCAGCCCGATGTTGCTCTCGAGCGCCGAGGTGATCCACCAGCCAATGTTGTATTTTTTGGCGAGTTCGATCCATTCCAAAGTACCGTGAAAACCACCGATAAAACTGGGTTTGAAAATGAGGAATTGCGGTTGGATTTTTTGCAACAGTTGTTCTTTTTCCCCGAACGTGAACACCCCGATTAGTTCTTCGTCGAGCGCGATGGGAAAAGGCGTGTTTTTGCACAAAACTGCCATACTGTCATGCTGGTTTTTTGCGATAGGTTGCTCTATGCTATGTAGTTTAAATTCAGATAATTGATGTAATTTATCTAAACTTGAATTTACAGAAAAAGCGCCGTTCGCATCGACGCGGATCTCGATCTGGTTTTCGTCGAAATTTTGTCGGATAAACCGCAGCAAACCGCGTTCTTTTTCAAAATCGAGTGCGCCGATCTTGAGTTTGATGCATGTAAAACCATCGGCTATTTTTTGCTCGATTTGTCGTTTCATGAACGCTTCGTCGCCCATCCAAACCAGCCCGTTGATGGGGATGCTTTTTTGACCGTTCGTGAATTCGGACCGAAACAATTCGAAGGGATTTTCGGAAGCCAACGAACGAAATGCCATTTCTACACCAAACTGGATCGATGGAAATTCGCGCAACGCCTCCCAAAGCTTTTCTTCGCCAAGATCGATATTATCGCACGTCCATTGCAGTTTCTGCTCGTAATCGGGGCGGTCGTCGGCACTCAGGCCCCGCAGGATGCCGCACTCGCCTATCCCCTTTTTCCCGTTGTGTTCAAGCACCAAAAACCACGTTTCCTTTTGCGTCATCACGCCGCGCGAGGTTCCCGACGGTTGCTTGAAATCGAGCAGGTATTGGTGGCAGCTGGCTTTCATTTATTTGAACAACGCGAGGATGTTGTCGAAATCACCCGAAGAAAGGCCCGCTTTTTTGAACGCCTCGAAATCGAGCCTTGTGCGTTCCTTCCAGCTTTGGGTATCGGACACATTCTGACCCGCGTACTTGCGGTGGAGTTTCTTGGCCGCACTGTATTCGCCGTTGAACAAATACGCATGCGCCAGATTGAGCTTGATGGCCAGCTCGGTGGCGTCTAGTTTTTCGCCGTCCTTGAGGAATTTGACCGCCTTGTCGTACTGCTTGGTAAACACATACGATTGCCCGATGGCGTTGTAATCGGCGGCGGTAGCCTTGTGGTCGCCCACAATGACCTGTAGCTTGGCGATGGCGTCGGCATAGTTGCCTTGCTTGATGAATTCGGCGGCCTGCTCGCGCAACGCCTCGTAGATTTCGCGCGAGGCGTCGGTTTCGTTGAGACATGCCTTGCCGTAGTCGCGGAACGCCTTGGCCTTCTCGGCAGCCAGCATTTTACTGTATTCCTGGAATTTGTAGTCTTTTTGAAACTTGTCGAGCACGCAAATGCAATAATCGCCCGGATCGGTCAGCCTTTTGGCCAGGTCGGTGGTTTCGCAAATGCCGATGACGGTTTTTTTGTTCTCGGCCGTCCAGCCACGGCTGAGCTTGCGGTCTACCCAAGGCACGACCTCGAGTACGATTTTTTGCTTGAGGATCCAGTTGTTGCTCTCGAACGCAAACCACAGGTTGGTGGACGACGGATTCAAACACGCGAGTTTTTCGGCCGAAAGTACCTTGACCTCTTTGTTGATGGGCGTATCCTGGTACAGACACGCGCGTTCGGGTTTACCGGTTTCCCTGTATTTCTGGGCGTTTTCTGGTGTGGTGAAAATCCCGTAACGGCATTTGTCGTCGCCCGATACTTTGGACAAGATAAACACCGCGCCCGCCGAACCCTGCGAAATACCCGTTGGATCGGGAATCGCCTTGAGCAACGATGCCAAACTGTTAGCCAATTGCTGGTTCTCGTCGAGTATGGTGATGCGGTACACGACCTGTGTGGTACCCACCGGGAAATCCTCGGTCTTGATCACGACGCGGTTGCCTGCGGGAACAACGATCTCGCGTGCGGTGGCGCGGTCTTTGTCCCAATAGCCGTCTTGTTGTGCGAACGAAAGCACGGTGGCGAACAAGGCGAAAAATGTAACTATTTGTTTGGTCATGGTTTGGATGGGGATGCCCTAGCCCCGATTACCTCACCAAACCTTCATTCTTTATAGGTGTTCGGTGAATGCTGCGCATTTGCAGCAAGCGGAAAGCGGGAAAAAGCTCCTAAAAAATTATAAATCGATCGAATCGCCGATGGGCAGCAGCATCAAATCCTTGCCCGCGTCAAAAAATTGGCGTTTGGCCGCGGCGTGGTCGATGACGATGTAACCAAAAGTGTCGTAATGGTAGCCGAGCACCTTGTCGCACTGGACAAAATCGGCGGCGATGAGGGCATCGGCCACATCCATGGTGTAATTGCTGCCGATGGGCAAAATCGCGAGGTCCAGTTTGGTGCGCAGCGGAATGAGCTTCATGTCATAGGTCAGCGCCGTGTCGCCCGCGATGTAGATGTTTTTGTGTTCGCCTTCGATCACAAATCCGCCCGGATTGCCGCCGTAGGTGCCGTCGGGAAATGCGCTCGAGTGGATCGCAGTGACATATTTGACCGTGCCGAAATCGAACTTCCAGCTGCCGCCGTGGTTCATGCCGTGACTCGTAAAACCTTTTTTGGCGTAATAATCGGCGATTTCGGCGTTTGAAACGATGGTAGCGCCCGTGTTTTTGGCAATGGTTTCGACATCGCCGACGTGATCGCCATGCGCGTGCGTAACGAGAATATAATCGGCTTGCAATTCATTGACATTGATGTCCGCCGCCTTCGGATTCTGCGAAATAAAAGGATCGACGATGATTTTTTTGCCGCTGACTTCGATGCCGAGCGCGGCGTGTCCGTAATAGGTAATTTTCATAATTAGCTGAAATGGTTGATGGTCGCGTTGACGATTTGGACGATGATATCTGTGAAGAAATAGATCAGCGACAGTGACAAAATCAGCGAAATCAGGAACGTGCTGATGGCCAGTTTCTTGAGTTCGGGATCGAGCAAACACGGCTCTTGGTTGTTGTAAACGGTTTTGAGGTGTTTGATCAGCGGAATGTAGGCGATGACAAACAAATACATGTCAAAATTGATGTGGCCCGGATCGCCGTCCTTGTACCAATCGAACAGGAACGCAAAAACGAGCATCAAAATCATCGCGCTGACGATCAGGAAATAATGGTATTTTTTGGCTTTGGCGCCGCCGATTTTAACGACAATCGTGTTCTTGCCGACTTTTTTATCCGATTCTTCGTCGCGCATGTTGTTCAAATTCAATACGCCGACGCTCAATAATCCGATGGCGGCCGCGGGCAAAATCAAAAACGGATCGATTTCCTTGAGGTACATGAAGCTGACGCCCAGGGTGCTGACCCATCCGAAGAACACAAACACAAACACATCGCCATAACCGCGGTATCCGTAAGCCGTATTCCCTACGGTGTAGCGTATGGCCGATGCCACGGCAAGCGCGCCCAACGTCAAAAAGAACAGCGAAAAAACCAGGTTGGTGTCCTTGAACGCAAAATAAATCAGCGTGATGGCCGAGAGCATCGTCAGTACGGACGTAAAAATCATCGCGCGTTTCATCGCCGCGGGAGAAATCGCGCCGCTTTGTATCGCGCGTTTGGGGCCTACACGGTCGGCGTTGTCGGTTCCTTTGACGCCGTCGCCATAATCGTTGGCAAAATTCGACAGGATTTGCAACAACAGCGTCGTGGTGATCGCAAACGTAAATATCTTCCAATTCGGGCGTGCCTGCGACATCGCATAAAAGCAACCGAGGATGATTCCCGAGACGGAAAGTGGCAAGGTGCGTACGCGCGCGGCTTCGATCCAGTGTTTCATTTGTGGTGGATTTGGTTATTCGTTAATTTGGTTATTTGTGTCGCGTAATTGGTCGTTCATCATTCATCATTCGCTACATCCAGTTGCTGTCCGAGGTTTCTATTTCGTACAGCCAAAGATTTACATATTGTTTGATGGTCGTAAAATCGCCCAACTGAAAACGGATCGCCCCGCCCGCGGTGTGCAATGTCAAATAACCGATGTCGGCATTTTTGTGCCAGAACAGCTGCGAGACGGCGATGGCCTGTATTTTTTGCGGTTCGATGATCTCGCGCTTGACATCCCACGCGCCGCTTTGCTTGATGATGAAATCATCGGCGATGAAAAGCCTGTAATTGCGGTACCCGAAATACAGCAATGTCATCGCAAAAACGGCATACACGGGCGCAATCCACGTAAATTTCAGCAGGTTCTCTTCGGCCAAAGCCACGACGCCCAAAAATATCCCTAAAGGTAACACTATTGTCGTGACAATTGCAAAAACCAGTTTGCGAAAATTGGGCAACAGCACGGCGCCTTGCTCGGGTATTTTCCCGAAAAGCAATTTGAGCACCGCGTCGCGTTCGGCGGTATTGCATCCCGGGATCTCGACGGCTTGCTTTGATTCTTCGCGTTCGCCCGAGGTCGCTTGTTTGATCTTGAGCTCGAGAATGTCCATCTTTTTCTGGAAATAGTTGCGCGTAACCGAAACGATCTGGACTTTCTCGGGCTTGATGATGGTGCTCTTGGTACTGAACAACCCGAACGACAACAGCAACGATCCGCTTTGACGCGCCACGGTATACCCAAAATAGCGCACCACGGCGCGTACCACGTTGATGACCAGGATCACCGCAACCAGCACAAGCAAAAAGAATCCTATCGATTGCAGCAGCAAGGCGCGGTCGATGTAGCCCGTAAACTGGTCTTCGTCCAGATAACCTTGGTTGGAGAACCGAAGCACATTGTCGTACAGTGTCGCAAAAAAAGCGAGCAGTACGCCCAACGTTCTAATGTAATTGGTCGTCAGCCCGATCTTGAGCAAGCTGAGCATGCTGATTTGGATAAACGGCTTTGCCTGGTGGGTTTCGACGGTTTCCTCCGATGGACCGATGGGTTTACGGCTTTCGTTGTCGAGCAACCGCGCCTTGAGCGCCAACGCGACTTCGTGCGAAATGGCCTTGACCGACACCTCTTTCTCATTGCTCCCTGCCGTATCGACATCGAGCGCATAGACCCCGATGAGGCGTTGTAGCAACGATTGTTTGATGTTGACCTGTTGGATCTTGTACAGCGCGATGGTGGTTTTTGTTTTGTTCAATACACCTTCGGTGATCACAAATTCACCTTGCGCCTCGTCGAGAAAAAACGTGAAATTCCGGTATTTGAGGTAGGCCACGACACCGATCGCGATAAAAACCGCCACCGTCCCGATGGCCAACATCATCTTATCCATTTGGTTGAAACGAAAAATCCAAAGCACCAAAATGGGCCAAAGCGCACGTGCGTATTGCTGGACCGTGTCAAAAAACATGACAACGACCCCAATGGCCGATTGGCGTTGCGGCGCACTGAAATGCTCCATCTACAGTTCTTTTTGGATTTTACCCATGAGCAGTTGCTTGATGTTTTCGGCCTGGGTTTTGTCGATGCCGGGAATCTCGATGTCGCTCGACGATCCGCCGGCGGTAAACACCTGAACCGTGGCGAGCCCGAACATACGCGACAGCCACCCTTCGTGCAAGGCCACGTGCTGCACACGGTTGTACGGGATGACGACCGTTGTGGTGGCCAACAACCCATACCGGTACAACACATCGTGTGTACGGAACGCAAAGGCTTTCTTTCGGAACGCCGTATAGGCCAATGCCACAATAGGGATGATGGACGCGCAAACCACGACCAGCAGTTTGGGCGCGACGGGCCTGAAATCGGGCGAAAACAAAAATCCGAAAACGATGGCCAGCAACACCACCAAAAAAATAAGCCCCCACGTGAGCATCACTACGCGCCAATAACGCGGATGCAACGGCGTCATCTGTACTTCCTCGAACTTGGGAAGTTGTGCGACATCTAAGGTTTCATTGGTAAAATTCTCCATCCAACCAATTATTAATTATCAATTGTTATGGAATCCATTTCTTTTCGAAGTTCGGCTTGCGTTTTTCGAGAAACGCATTGCGTCCTTCGACGGCTTCGTCGGTCATGTAGGCCAAGCGTGTGGCCTCGCCTGCAAAAACCTGCTGCCCGACCATGCCGTCGTCGGTAAGGTTCATGGCAAATTTGAGCATTTTGATCGACGTCGGGGATTTGGCGAGGATTTCCTGCGCCCACGCATAGGCCGTATCTTCCAACTCTGCATGTGGGATCACAGCATTGACCATGCCCATCTCGAAGGCTTCCTGCGCCGAATAATTGCGTCCGAGGAAAAAGATCTCACGCGCCTTTTTTTGTCCGACCATTTTGGCCAAATACGCCGATCCGTAGCCGCCGTCGAAACTCGTGACGTCGGCATCGGTTTGCTTGAAGATGGCGTGTTCCTTGCTGGCGAGCGTCAAATCGCACACCACGTGCAGCGAGTGCCCGCCGCCTACCGCCCAACCCGGCACGACCGCAATCACGGCCTTGGGCATGAAGCGAATTAGTCTTTGGACCTCGAGTATGTTCAGTCGGTGCATGCCGTCGTCGCCCACATAGCCCTGGTGTCCGCGCGCGCGCTGGTCGCCGCCCGAACAAAAAGACCAGATGCCGTCTTTGGACGATGGGCCTTCGGCCGAGAGCAAAACCACGCCAATCGAGGTGTCTTCCTGCGCATCGTAAAACGCCTGGTACAATTCGCTTGTGGTTTTGGGACGGAACGCATTGCGCACGTCAGGGCGGTTGAACGCAATACGCGCCACACCATTGCATTTTTTGTAGGTAATGTCTTCGAAATCTTTAACAGTCTGCCAGTTTATGGACGTCATATTTTGTGCTATTTTAGCGTAAAAATAATCAATTCCATTTACAATAATGAAACAAACCATCATCAATCTCGGGCTGTTGATTGCCGCTTTTTCATCGCATGCGCAAAAGTATGAATTCCAATCGGTTAAAGACATTTCGTGTACACCGGTCATTTCGCAAGGACAAACCGGAACGTGTTGGAGCTTCTCTTCGACTTCGTTTTTGGAGGCCGAAATCATCCGCACGACGGGCAAATCCATCGACCTTTCTGAAATGTACAATGTGCGCCACACCTACCCCAAAAAAGCCTGGAACTACGTAATGCGCCAAGGTCACGCGCAATTTGGCGAGGGCGGTCTCAACCACGACGTGATCGACAGTGCGCGCGATTTTGGTATCGTTCCGCAAAGTGCCTTCAGCGGATTGGTCGGCGGCCAAACCGGCCACAATCACCAGGAAATGGCCAAGGAACTAGAGAAACTCGTCAAGGCCAACGCCGACGTTTCTAGGCAACCGGACGCCAATTGGCAATCGGGCGTCGAATCGATCCTCGAAAAATACATGGGCAAGGACGTGACCGAATTTACGTTCGAAGGCAAAAAATACACACCCAAGGGTTTCCTCGAAATGACCCAACTCGACCTCAACAATTATGTGACGATTACGTCTTTTGCGCACGCGCCGTTTTATCAGACCTTCATTTTGGACATTCCCGATAATTTCTCGAACGGTTCGTTTTACAACATGCCGCTCGACGAATTCGTCCAAAACATTGACAACGCGCTCGACAAGGGCTACACGCTTGCACTCGACGCCGATATCAGCGAACGTACTTTTTCGGGGAAAACCGGTGTGGCCGTCATTCCAGAGCATGCAGACGACGCGACCACCATCTTGACCGAAATCAAGCCTGAAAAGAAAGTGACGCAGGAATTGCGCGAGCAGGAATTCCGCAACTTTAACACCACGGACGACCATTTGATGCACATTGTCGGGAAAGTGAAAGACCAAAAAGGCAATATCTATTACAAAGTGAAGAACTCGTGGGGCAGCGACAATGCGCGTGTGGCCAACGGCGGGTTCGTTTACATGAGCGTGCCTTATTTGCGGTTGAAGGCAATTTCGGTGTTGTTGCACAAGGACGCTTTGGTGGCCAAGACGAAGAAATCTTTGGGTGTTTGATTGGATTTTTCTGTCATTGATTCGAATTTACAGTTTTTCTGTAACGGATGTACGATAAAAAAATGTAGTTTCACTTCAGGGAAGGGGGCATTGGAAGTATATCCCAACAAAATAAAATCGACACTGGATTACAGAAAATCTGCCGAAATTGTTAAAGTTTAGTTTTCAATTTTTAAAGACGAATCACAATAACGAAAAACATCAAAAAAAAATGGGAAGTTGAAGCTTCCCATTTTTTTTATCCCCATTTCACCGACGTCATCGTCAGCGATCCGCCGACGGCCTTGTCGTTAAAGAACGTCGCGTCGTCCTTGCCGTTGCGCAGCGCCATCGCATACAGCAACGGGTAATAATGGTCGGGTGTCGGGATGGCCAGTTTGGCGGCCTGGCTTAGTTTTTCGTAATCGATCAGCGACTGGAAATCGTGGTTGCCGATCCTTTCCTTGAATATTTGGTTCATCTCAATCGCCCAGTCAAAACCATACTCGGGTTCGTTCAATTTATCCCACGCCACCATGCGCAGGTTGTGCACCATGTTGCCGCTGCCAATGATGAGCACGCCTTTCTTGCGCAGCGATTGCAATTGCTTGGCCAATTCAAAATGGTATTGCGGCGGTTTGTTGTAATCGATCGAAAGCTGTAGTACGGGAATGTCGGCGTTCGGGTACATGTGCCGTACGATCGACCAGGTGCCGTGGTCCAATCCCCAGTCGTGGTCGAGCCCCACTTGCGTGGTGGTGAACAAACCCGCCGTGTGCTGCGCCAGTTCGGGACTGCCCGGTGCCGGATACTGTACGGCAAAAAGTTCGTCGGGGAATCCGCCAAAGTCGTGGATGGTCTTGGGATTGGGCATGGCCGTGATGTGCGTTCCGCGTGTGAGCCAGTGTGCCGAAATGACCAGCACCGCCTTGGGTTTTTGGATTTCCCGCCCGAAGCGCGACCAGGTTTGTGAAAATTCGTTGTCGAGTATGGCGTTCATCGGCGAGCCGTGCCCGACAAACAGTACCGGATGCGTCACATCCTCCTCGCCCAGCGATTGGGTCCAGTTGTAAAAAGGTTGCAGTGAAGCCATGGCTATTCCTCCCGTAATGGTTTTGATAAAATCCTTGCGTTCCAAAAATAAAACATTTGTATATACAAATATACAAATCTCCCGCAAACGAATGCCCGGTTGGCAGAAATTTAACGCGCGGTCAAATGAATACCGTCGTCCTTGATTTCGATCAGCCTTTCTTTGTACAACGCACCGATCGCCTTCTTGAACGTTTTTTTGCTCATTTGCAGCACGGCCTTGATGTCTTCGGGATGCGAGTCGTCGTTCAAACGCAAATGACCGCGGTTGGCCCTGAGTTCGGCCATGATTTTTTCGACGTTAGGTTCGACGTTTTCATAGCCTTGCTCTTGCAGCGACACGTCGATCTTGTGGTCGGCACGAATATTTTTGATGAAGCCGCGCAACTTATCGCCCGTACGGATCGAATCGTCGAACACCTCGTCCTTGTACAAAAGCCCTTTGTGTTTGCCGTCGATGATTACGTTTATGCCCAACTCGGTGATGTGCGACACCATCAGGCTTACCTCCTGGCCTACTTCTACGGTCAGGTTTTCGTTGTCGAGGAATTGGTTGGTCTTGCTCGAGGCGACCAATCGGTTGGTTTGCTCGTCGAGGTACAAATACACCAGGTAGCGTTTGCCTTTTTCCATTTCGCGCGCCTGCTCTTTGAACGGCACGAGGATGTCCTTTTCGAGTCCCCAATCCATAAAAGCGCCCACGCGGTTGGTGTAGTTCACGCGCAACAATGCAAATTCATTCAGTGCGATGTAAGGCTTAAGTGTGGTGGCCACCGGCCTTTCCTCGTGGTCGAGATAGACAAACACCTCGATCTGGTCGCCAATGGTGAACTGTTTGGGTATGTATTTGTTGGGCAGTAAAATATCTTCTGACGCATCGCCCGTCCCCAAAAACAACCCCACCTTGGTGTGGCGCAGGATTTCGAGCGTGTTGTATGTTCCGATTTTGATCATGATGGAATTCTCTTTGTGGTTCTTTGCGGTTCATTTCTTTGCTGACTTTGCGGTAAAATTTACCACAGAGACACGAAAGGTTTAGCACAGAGGTGCGCAAAGGTACGAAGTTCAGGGGACTTAAGTGAGCGCCTTGAAATAATCCTTCAAAATCGCATCGTTTTCTTTCTCGGGTGTGAAAACTTCAAGGATGCTTGGTTTTTTGGATTTGTAAAGCGCGGCCATTCCCGCATCCAAACTGTCCGAATCCGTAGCGGTCAGATAGTCGAATTGGTACATTTTGGCCAGATGTTCGGCGGTTAATTTGTGCGACGTTTCGAAATACGTATTGAAAATCTTGTTCTCCTGGTGACCCGGCAAAATCCTGAAGATACCGCCGCCGCCGTTGTTGATCAAGATGATCTTAAAATCCTTCGGGATGTAATTGTTCCAAAGCGCATTGCTGTCGTACAAAAATCCGATGTCGCCCGTAATCAAAGTCGTGGGCTTGTTCGAGGCCGACGCCGCGCCAATGGCCGTAGACGTACTCCCATCTATCCCACTCGTCCCGCGGTTGCAAAACACCGCGATCGACGCATCGGCATCAAACAATTGCGTGTAGCGGATGGCCGCGCTGTTGCTCACCTGCAGCATGGAATCTTTGGGCAATTGCGGGATGATTTGCGCAAAGGCCTTCAAATCAGAGAACGGAATTCCGCCCACGTATTTCTGGTGCGACACCGCGCGCTTTTTTTGGAGCGTTTGCCCCAGCTTAAAGTAATCGCTGTTGACCGTCTTGGTAAACGGCAGGATTTGCGCGAAAAAGTCGTTCGGATTGGTCTCGAAATGGTGCGGCAACACGCCAAACGTATTGTAGGCGCGCAGCGGATCTACATGCCAATGGTGGTCTGGACGGTACTTGCGCAAAAACGCCTTGACGCGCTTGGACACGATAAGACCGCCGAACGTGACCAGGATTTCGGGCTGGAATTCCTTAAAATCTTTGTCCTTGAACGGCGTGATGATTTTGTCGATGCTGTTCAAAAAAGCTGGATGGTGCAGGTTCGACGTCGTTTCGGTCATCACCATCACCGACGGGTCCTTGGCCAAAACTTCGAGGATTTCGTCGTCGATCTCCTGCGGCGCGTTAACGCCCACGAGCACCAGTTTCTTTTTGGCCGCATTCCATATGTTGGTCGACGCGATGATGTCTTCGGGCGAAATGCTCTTGTACCATTTGGCGTTGGCCGAAATGATCGGATCGACCGCAATCTTGCGCGTGGTCTCGTACAACGGCTCCTCGAACGGCACATTGAGGTGCGTCGGGCCTTTTTTGAGCATCGCCTTGTTGATGGCTTCGTTGATGAGCAGGTCGTTTTCTTCCGAAGCGTCTTCGGTCAGGTTCGCATTGAACAGCGAATGGTTCTCGAACACGTTGCGCTGACGGATCGTTTGCCCGTCGCCGATGTCTATTTTAGATTCGGGACGGTCGGCCGAAATCACGATAAGCGGAATCTGGCTGTAGAACGCCTCGGCCACGGCCGGATAATAATTGAGCAAGGCCGAACCCGACGTACACAACAGCGCCACGGGCTTGCCGATTTGCTGGGCGATGCCGAGCGCAAAAAAACCCGCGCTGCGTTCGTCGGCGATGCTGTAACATTTGAAATTGGGATTGCCCGCAAACCCTATCGTCAGCGGCGCATTGCGCGACCCGGGCGAAATGACCACATGATTGACGCCTTTGGCCATACAAATCTGTATCACGCTTTGGGCTAACGGAATCTTGGGATAAATCATCGGCTGTTTTTAAAAGGCGAACAAATTTAGCTACTTTTGGGTAAAGTCTTGTGTTTTTATGGAAATTATCCTGCGCCACGCTACGCTGGCCGATTTGCCCGCCATCCTCGACATCGTCAACCACGCCATCGCCCACACGACGGCCAACTACAGCTACGAACCGCAAACACTCGAAATGCAACGGCAATGGCTACTGGACAAACAACGCAACGGCTTTCCGGTGATCGTGGCCGAGGTTGATAGAGAAATACTCGGGTATGGCGCCTACGGTACCTTTCGTGAGAAAATCGGTTACCAGTACACGGTCGAACATTCGGTGTATGTGGTGGACGGCCACAACGGCAAAGGCATCGGCGGCCGGCTGATGGCCGAATTGATCCGGCTGGCGCGCGCACAAAACCTACACGTCATGGTGGGTGCCATCGATGCGGCCAACGCCCAAAGCATCGCATTCCACAAAAAATTTGGGTTTACCGAAAGCGGGACCATACGCCAGGCCGGGTTCAAGTTTGGCCAATGGCTCGATCTGCTGTTCATGCAACTGATCCTGAAATGACCGCGATGTAATCAGTCGACGAGGTTGAGCGTGATCAACACCGTAATGACGCACAGCAAAACCAGCCCGCACAAGAAGGCGATGTCGGCGATCTTTTCGTACTTTTTGCCCGACGACACATCGTTGCGCATCGACAAATAAGACAAAATACTGCTGGTCAGGAAAATGAAAATGGCCCCGGCGGTGAGTTCGTCGATGACCGATGTTTCGCTGTTGTCGCGCAGTTTGAGCGAAGTCAACACCACAAAACACAACCCCAACAGCGTAGACGACGCATTGAGGATGTGCGGGAAGTTCTCTTTCTGGGACATGCTATTTGCTCTCGATCCACGAGATGATTTGCGGATCATTTGGCTTGACATCCGAAGCGAGCACCTCTACGAGTTCGCCTTTTGGGTTGAGCAGGTATTTTTGAAAGTTCCATTCAACCTTTGAATTCTTCAAACCGTTCTTGGCCCTTTGCGTCAGGAATTGGTATACGGGATGCATCTGCTCGCCCTTGACGGTTATCTTGGCCATCATCGGGAACGAAACGCCGTAGTTTACTTCGCAAAAATTGGCGATTTCACGGTTGCTGCCCGGCTCCTGCCCGCCAAAATCGTTGGTCGGAAATCCTATGATGACAAGTCGGCCCTGGTATTTTTCGTAAAGCGCTTGCAGTTCTTTGTATTGCGGCGTGAATCCACATTCCGAAGCGGTGTTGACGATCATCACCTTCTTACCCGCAAGCTCGCGAAAATCGAAAGTACCGCCGTTGATGCTTTCTACTTGGAATTGGTGTATCGATGCTTTCATGGTTTTGGCTTGGGTTGAGGATTTGGCGCCCGACGACGTCGAAAGCGATTGGGCATTTGCAGTACCACAAAGTACGAACGATGCAATGCCCCATACGATCAGTGTTTTTCTCATGAACCGGATTTTTTATAAAAATAACAAAAAGTTTGGCACCAACCGATGGGCCTAGCCATTTTGTTTGACGCCAGGCCCTTTGAATTTTCGGTAACGCCAGTACACCAACACCGAAAACAATAAAAATCCTGCCAAGATGTAGCCGTAAATCACCGCGTTCTGGCGCTCGCCGCTCGCATACGAATGCAATCCCGAGAGGTGGAAATTCACGCCAAAATACGTCATCAAAATCGACGCAAAGGCCAATACCGCAAAGAAATTGTACGTAAACTTACCGCGCAACGCTGGCACGAATCGCATGTGGATCACAAACGCGTAGACCATGATCGAAATGAGCGCCCAGGTCTCTTTCGGGTCCCAACCCCAGTAGCGACCCCAGCTTTCGTTGGCCCATTGCCCGCCGAGGAAGTTCCCGATGGTGAGCATCACCAAGCCAATGGTCAAGGCCATTTCGTTGATGTAGGTCAGCTCCTTGATGTTGAGTTCCATCTTTTTCTTGTTCTCGTCGTTCACGAACAGCATGAGCAACATCGCGACCAAGCCCAACACCATGCCCAGCGTAAACGGTCCGTAACTGGCGACGATGACCGCCACGTGTATCATGAGCCAGTACGAATTGAGCACCGGCTGCAGGTTTGCAATGGCCGGGTCCATCCAGTTCCAATGTGCAATCATCAGAATCATCGAGGCAACGAATGTTCCCGACGCCACCGTGAGTTTCGACTTGCGCGCCAACATCAACGTAAAGAACATGGTAGCCCACGCTACGTAAATCATCGATTCATAGGCGTCGCTCCAAGGCGCGTGCCCCGAGATGTACCAGCGCAACACCAATCCGCCTGTGTGCAACAGGAAGAAAAACCCGATCAGGATGTGGAAAAAGTTGATGGTCCAACGGATCGGCTTGTTGTCCGAAAAGATCTGTACGATCGCAAAAAGCAACATCAACACGCCCGAAAGCATATACCAGTAGTAGAGTTTCTTGAAGATGTCGTACTTGTTGTAGAGAATTTCGGAATCGATCTTCTCGTCGCTCGGCATCACCTTGGCGCCGTAACGGTGCTGGAATTTGTTGATGCCCTTGAGGTAAAAATCGGCCTCCTTATAATTGCCCGTTTTGACCGCGTTGCCCGCAGCCGTTAAATACAGCGGCAAAATTTGGCGCGTAAACGTCGAATCGATGCCCTTGAGCCCCGCGTGGCTGAGTTGCAGGTACGACACCCATTTGTTGTTCGCGTCGTTCGGGATCGGGAAAATGCGCAGTATGCTGCCGCTAAGCGCCGAATTGAGCAGGTTGACGCGTTTGTCGGCTTCGATGAAATCTTTCTGGAACTGATCCGGGACGGCCGCTTTGTAGGCCGCGTCGAGGTATGGCGACAATTTGTAGTTGCCCCTTTCGTCAAAGAATTTGATGAACGGTGCATATTTGTCGTCCTTGCCGATACCGATGAGTTTGCGGATGCTGTCGTTGCCGCTCTTGAGGTAAATCAGCGGCACCTCGAACCAGGCCGCCGGGTATTGCGTCATCGACAAAAACACCTGGTCGGAATTCATGTCGCCATAGGTGTCTTTTTTGCTGACCTTGCGCAACAATTCCGACGAAAACGTGTTGACGGGTTTCATACGTCCGCCCTCGTCCTGAATGACCAAACGCCCGAACTGCGCGGCGTGCGCCTCGGTGACTTTGTATTTCCCGAGCAACGAATCGATTTCCTTGGCCGTGATGGGCTTTTGCGCGGTGGCCTCGTGGTTGTGCGCGCTGTGGTCGTGACTTGCGTGGTCGTGGCCTTCGTGGCTGTCTTGCGTTTGGGCCGTCGCGCCAAGGCTCAGGAACAACAGCAGCACGCCCATCAGCTTGGCTTTCTTGGCCTTGACCGCATCGAGTTTGCGGCGCAAATCGCCAAAACGCGAATGTTTGGTGAACAGGATCGCGAGCATGCCAAAGAACAAGGCAAAGTAACCGATGTACGTAATCCAGGTTCCCCAATAATCGTGGTTTACCGACAGTATCGTGCCCTTTTCGTCGGGGTCAAACGACGCCTGGAAAAAGCGGTAGCCTTTGTGGTCGAGCACGTGGTTCATGTAAATGCGCGCATCGAATTTCTTTTCGGGATCGAGCACGGTGACCTGGCTTTCGAATGCCGCATAGCTTTTCTCGGTACCCGGATACTTGGTCGCAATGAAATCGTTGAGTTGCACCTGGAAGGGCGTCGTATAGACCTTGCTTCCGAAAAATACGGTAAAATCGAGCCCGCCGATCTTGAGGCTTTGCGGTTCGCCTTGCTTGCCTTTGCCTCCAATGACGGTCACTTCGCGCTCCTGCCCTTGCGAGCTGATGGTCATCGTGATGGCATCGTCGTGTTGCTTGGCCTTGATGTCTTCGTTGGATTTGTAGGCCTTGACGCCCGTAATCGCGGGTTCAGGGAACACGAATTGCGCGCCGCCCACATTGTACAGCGAGCGCATCATGAGCTGCTGTGTCGAATCTTTGACGACCTTACCCTGGAACTGGTCGGCCATACGCATGAATTGGCCCTCGAACGGGGCTTGGATCGTATAGACGCCGCCCGTGGTGTTGATGTTCACCGCGCCCTGCGTAAACTTGTTGAGCGCAAACAGCACGTTGTGGATGTTGGCCACTTCGCCCGATTGAAGAAAGTGTTCGTGACGTGTCCCGCCGCCCGACTCGACCATCTTCAAATACAAGGTACCGTTCTCTTTGGGCTCGACGGTTTCGGTGGCGCCCATGATGTATTTCTTGAATTCGATCTCAAACGGAGTATCGGCAAATTTTTCGCTGACCGTAAAATCGTTGTTGGCCACAGGCGAAAACAACAGCGGTTCTTCAAACACACGGCGTTTGAGCGCGCCCTGGTACTGTCCGTCGACCAGGACCGTCAGGTAGGTTTTGTCGGAATAGATCTGGTTGGCGGCCTCGCCTTCGCGTATCGGCATCATGCCTTCGTAACTGATGTAGCGCGTGACGAATGCCCCGGCGATGATCAGGATGAACGCCAGGTGTAGGATGAGCGTGGCCCATTTCTCCTTTTTGTACAACTGGTAGCGTTTGATGTTGCCGATGAAATTGATCATGAACAACAACATCATGGCCTCGAACCACCTGGTGTTGTAAACCCAAATCCTTGCGGTATCGGTGTTGTAGGCGTCTTCGATAAAAGTCCCCGCAGCCATCGCCGCCGCAAAAGAAAGGAACAAAACCGCCATTAATCGTGTAGAAAACAAAAAGGAAAGTATCTTTTTTTCCATCGAATTGGAATTAAATAAGTGTAGCAAAAGTAATCAAAAAAACGGAATTGGCTTCGGGACAAGGGAGCTTCTATAATGGTATGACATTGGTTTTCAAAACACTCGTAACAAACACTAACATTGTCAGATTATTACAAGAAAATAGCCGTGTCCATATAAAAACTTTAACAAGACTTTAATATCGATCGGAAAAAAATGATTTTATTTATTTGATATATCAATTATATTTGCATCAAAAAAATTGCAATGGAAAGAAAAATTACTGGCTTCCTACTCTTGTGGTCCGCGTTGGCCGTTGCGCAAGTAGGAATCAATACCCCTAACCCCGACCCTTCGGCAAGCCTAGACATCCGGTCGGCCGACACCGGGCTATTGATTCCGCGCGTGGCGCTCGTTAGCGTGACCGACGCAACTACACCCATCCAGACCCCTCAGCGAAGTTTGTTGGTGTACAATACAAACAACATCGTAACAGGTGGAAGTGGTGAAGGTTACTACTACTGGGATGGCGCGGCTTGGGTAAAATTGCTTACAGACGACGAAAAACTATGGCAACGCAATGCCGCGGGACAAATGTTTCCCAACCGACTGGCCGACCGTGTTGGAATCAACACCAACACACCAAACGCGCCCTTGCAATTTTCGAACACCGTCGAGAACCGCAAAATTGTATTGCACGAGGTGACAAACAACGACCATCAGTTTTACGGACTCGGCGTCAACCCAAACACGCTGCGTTACCAAACGGCGACCACAGCAGACGACCACGCATTCTTCGCGGGCAACGGCTCTAGCACATCGCGCGAAATCATGCGCATGCGTGGCAGCGGCAATGTAGGTATCGGCACCGCTACACCGGCTTACCGGCTTGACGTATCCGGTAGCGGCGGCATCGACATCAACTTCAGAACTACCGGACGGCTTTGGAGCGACAGTCCTTATGGCGGCCTGTTTACAGGCAATGATTCTTTTGTTGGCAACTTCAACACTACCCATTTCGGAATATGGACCAGCGGTGCAGGCAACGCTTTTACAATTCTGAAGGCCAACGGAAATGTAGGCATCAACAACGACAATCCGACGCAAAAATTAGACGTGGTCGGAAAAATCAGGATTGCCGACGGAACGCAAGCCCCTGGCAGGATACTCTCTACCGATGCCAATGGCGTCGCGAGTTGGGTCAATTCGACCTCTATCACACCGGCAGTTTCAGGTGCCTTCGGAGCCAATGGGCTCACCTTTGGCAACGGGGTAGGACCTGGCGGCACCACACCGTACTACTATTGCGGGGCATACATCGATTTGCCGCCCGGAAAATGGATGGTATTCGGAACTTTCCTGATCAATGGATTTTTGGCCGCCGACGCCAGCGTCATTGTTCGTACCTCGCTCTCGTGCAGCGATACCAATTATACGGCATGCAACACCATCATGGGCGCCTTGATTTCTGGAATACTGTCCGGCCCCAACGAGTTTGGGATTGCCACGGGGCAGTCGGTTATCCTCAACAATACGGCAGGCGTGCGGCGCTATTATCTATGGGCGAGCCTGACCAAATACGGTTCTACCCCCGCTGCGTTCACGGTCAACAACCTGGCGAGTAACGTATGGGGAGAAAACCAATTGACCGCAATACCAATGAACTAGGAAAGAGAAAATCAGTTGTTAGGTTGGGCGTGCCAGAAATGGTGCGCCTTTTGCATTTCAATAGCCTTGGATACCGCTTAAATTCATTCCTTGTCCGATTCATGACACATTTTTGCGCTTTCGTTACATTCGAACACTACGCCCGGGAAAGTCGCGTTTACTTTTGCCGCTGAAAATGAATGGCGACATTCGTTTCGATCAATCATCAATAATCAAAAAATCAGAACAATGAGAAAATCGATCTTTGCGTCGGCAGTAATCGCGCTGACACAGTTTTCGGCCTGGGCACAGCCCGTGGCAACATCGGCAAACGTCGTCGACTTTACCGGTGAATTCTATTTCGCCGAAGCGAACAGTTTCACTCCGGGGCCAGCCGGAGCCAATCAGACCTGGGATTTTTCGAATCTCCAATTGACCCTCGGCGGACTCGACACGCCGCAAGTGGTTTCGCAAACACCTTTTGGGGCACAGTTCCCCACAGCCAACAATTGTTACAAATTCAGCGGGATGTTTCCGCCCGACCGCTACTACTACCAGCACGTCACGCCCGACCGTTACGACATCATCGGCATGGCCATCACCACTACGACGGGCGACAATTACACGCCAAATCCGCGTACGTTTTGTACGTTCCCATACACGTTCGGGACCGTCTACAACGATACCTACCGAACGGTCAATGAAGGCACGGACACTTCGGTCGTGGTGACCTATGACGCCTACGGCACCGTTATTTTGCCCACGGGAACTTATACGAATGTCATCCGTCAGAAAGTGGTCAAGAACGGAACGACCACCAATTACAATTGGTTCAACGTACAACCCTTCTACCCGCTCATCCAGACCGTCTTGGAGCAAAACAGCCTCGGAATCCTCAAGGGTTTGACGCTGGCGACGGACGAACACAATTTTGGCAAAAACTTCGCCATCTACCCGAACCCGACGCAGGATGTGCTGCACATCGAGGCGCTCGGTACGATCGACCATGCCATCGACATGGAACTTTTTGACCTGCTTGGCCAACGCGTATTGGCGCAACATTCGGGTGCGCTCGACCACGATCAGGTGCAACTCAACTTGGCTGGCTTGAACGCGGGCATCTACTTGCTCAGGATTACCGATTCTGAAACAAAATCATCTCATACACAACGAGTTATCAAAAAATAACGCTGCTTTGGCATGGCTGCCGCCGATGGATTTCTGTTCCAAAACGGGCGGCCTTGTCTTTTGATCAACTGTAAAAAATCAAACAATGGAAAAATCTATTGCAAAATCGGCATGGCTCATGCTGGTGGTCGTGATCGTTGCGGTGACGGCTTATGAAATAAAGCTGCGCAACGACGGACTCGCGGTTTCCTACGACGACAGCCCCGCGCTTTGGACCGACAAACGCAACAACGTGTACGGAAGCAAACAAGACCAGGTGGTTTTTATCGGGTCGTCGCGCATCAAATACGACCTGGATATCGCGACCTGGAAGTCGATGACCGGTATCGAAGCCGTACAGCTCGCTTGCGTGGGCAGTACACCGCTGCCGATCTTGAAAGACCTGGCCGCCGACCAAAACTTCGCGGGACGGCTGGTCATCGACGTGACCGAACCGCTGTTTTTTTCGAGTGCGCCGTTCTTTTACGAACGCCCGAACAACAACCTAAAATATTTTCACGACCACACCATCGCCCAAGACGCGAGTTTCGAACTGCACCGCGCGCTCGAATCGCAATTGGTGCTGTTGGACGAAGAAAACCTGTCGATGAATGCCCAGCTCGGCCTGCTCCCGTTCATGGTCCCGCAATTGCAAAACCGTCCGGGCGTGATGGGTCCGCCGGTGTTCCCGATGGAATTTGCGCGAACTACCTTTGACCGACAAACCTACATGACCGCCAATTTCTTGGCCGATACCGCGCAGGTGGGCATCGTCAAAAGTATTTGGGCGGGTCTTGCCAAGATGCCTTCGCCACCGCCCATGAACGATGCGCAAATCCTGGCCTTTTTGCAAGATGTCAAGAAAAATACCGACCAGATCAAGGCGCGCGGCGGCCAGATCATTTTTGTACGCACGCCGTCGAGCGGCCCGTTCCGCGACATGGAACGCATGGGCTTTGCGCGCGAACGCTACTGGGACCAACTCCTGAAAGTGACGGGTTGCGCGGGCATCCATTTCGAGGACGACGCAGCAACAAAAGGCTTGGTCTGCCCCGAGTTCTCGCATCTTTCAATCGAAGACGCCCGAATTTACACCAAGGCTTTCGTAAACAGCCTTTCCAAGCATCCTGACTGGAACGTCCGGTCTGAAAAATTACTCACAAAAATCTAAACCATGGTATTCAATTCTTATACATTCGTCGCGTTTTTCGCGATCATGCTCCTGGTATACAACCTTCCGATTTCATGGAAGGCCAAGAAAGTGTCGTTGCTCCTGGGCAGCTATGTGTTCTACGCGGCGTGGAATCCGCCGTTCATCTTGTTGTTGTGGCTTTCTACCGTAGTCGATTTCTTTGTCGGACGTGCGCTGTATACGCAGCAAAATCCGGTCAAGAAAAAAGTATTGCTCGTGGTGAGTTTGATTGGCAACCTCGGGATGTTGTGTTTCTTTAAATACGGTACGTTCCTTTTGGAAAATTTTGTCGCCTTGGTCAATACGTTCGGGGTAGACTTTCATCCGGCCGAGCCAAGCATCATCCTGCCTGCCGGTATTTCGTTCTATACGTTCACCACTTTGTGCTACACCATCGACATGTACAAAAAGGAAAGCCAGCCCGTCAAGTCGTTGCTCGATTTTTCGCTCTTCGTGACGTTTTTCCCGCACCTGGTGGCCGGACCTATCGTGCGTCCGCCGCAATTGGTACCGCAGTTCGAGCATCCGAAATCGGCCACGCGCAAGCAAATGCTCGACGGCTTGCTGTTGCTTTCGTTGGGTTTGTTCATGAAAGTGGTCCTTGCCGATGCATTGCTCGCCGATACGGCCGACACCGTTTTCAATACCCCCGAAGCCTTGGCCACACTCGATGCCTGGGCGGGCGTACTGGCATTCTCGGGCCAGATTTTCTTTGACTTCGCGGGCTACTCGACCTGCGCCGTGGGCGTGGCCTTGTGTTTGGGGTTTGTGTTGCCGCAAAATTTCAATTATCCGTATGCGGCCATCGGCTTCTCTGATTTCTGGAAAAGATGGCACATCACACTCTCGGCCTGGTTGCGCGACTATTTGTACATTCCGTTGGGTGGCAACCGCAAAGGCAAATTCCGTATGTATATGGCGCTCATGGCCACGATGCTTTTGGGCGGACTATGGCACGGGGCGAACTGGACGTTCGTCGCCTGGGGCGGATTGCACGGATTGTACTTGTGGGCCGAGAAGTTCATCGGCGACAAACGCAACCTGACCGCCGAAGAAAAAGATCGGCAAAACCGCCAATGGACGGGCTTTTTGTATGCGTTTTTGACGTTCATGCTGGTCAACATCACATGGGTGTTTTTCCGTTCGGAATCGTTCGGTACGGCGTGGCGCATCCTCGAATCGATGTTCGGCTTGGTCGATGGCGGCAAAATGGTACTGACCACCATGGCGCTCGTCAAGGTGGCCGTAGTCATCCCGGCGCTGTTCATTTTCCAGTGGTTCATGCGCAACCGCAAAGTCATCGAAGTGGCCTACAACATGAAATGGTGGTCGCTCGGGCTGACCTGGTCGTTTTTGGTCCTGATGCTGATTTGGGCACAGGAAAGCGGCGGGGCGTTCATCTACTTTCAATTTTAAAGTTTAGTTTTTTAGTTATGGACGGGCGTGGCTTTCGGGTCGCGCCTTTCTTTGGATACAAGAATCATCAATCATCAATCAATCATCATGAAATCAATCTTTTTAATGGCGATGGGCCTCACGACGGCGGCCTACGCGCAGCCGGTGATCACACCCGCAAATTTGTCGAACTATCTACCCACCGAAGCGCTCACGGCCTCAACCGTTGGCTTTGATCCTGGTACCCCAGGCGCCAACAAAACCTGGAACTTTTCACAACTCGCGTTCACGCCTTCGGGCACCAACGATGTGATGTTGCCCAAAGACATCGCCTCGAAGAATCCGTTTCCGGCCGCGACGCTTTGCTTGTCTTATACGGGCAAGGTGGGCGAAGGCTTCCTGTTCTTTAAACACGACGCAAACAAACTCGAATGGATCGGGCAATCGTTTGACGGTGTGGGTACCGTGGCCTGTACGGCCAACCCCAAGACCGTGCTTACTTTTCCCTACGCCTACCAAACCCAAATTACCGATGATTTCCAAATCGACGGAACGCAGCAGGCGACAAATTTTTCCTCGGTTTACGACGCTTACGGCACGTTAATCATGCCGTATGGTACGCACCGCAACGTCATCCGTCAACGTATCGTAGTGGATGGACAAGCAGATTATATTTGGTTCAACGCACATCCGTTCTATCCGATCTTACAAACCGATATGTCGCGCGGTACGCTGGGTGTGATGATGCTCGCCGAAGCATCGGCCGGTTTCGAACCCAACCGATCGTTCCAAGTAACCGAACAGGCCTGTCTCGGACGTTATGACATCGTCACAGGTCATGCGATGGCCGACATTAAAGTGTACGACCTTGACGGCAAAACTGTAGCCGCAACCCAAGCCAACAACGGCGTGGCCACGATCGACCTGCAACACGGCCCGTGCGGCATTTACATCGCAACGATCAAAACCGCCGACGGCTATGCGATGCAGAAACTCATCAAGACCAGCGCCGAAAAAAGACGCTCCACGCCCTCGGCACCTTGCGACGACACCGCGCTGCTCAACCGGTAAAGATTACAGTGCATTTTATCAAAGCGTGGCTTCGGCTGCGCTTTTTTTTTTTGACGTCTTTGTAACAAAAGAAAAAAGTGTCGACAAATATTTGATATATCAAATAAAATCAATCATCAATGAAAAATCATTTGCTTTTGGCCTTGCTGGCCACCGCTGCTTTGCAAGCGCAACCCGTCGTGAATCCGAACAACCTGATCATGGACCTGAACACCGAGGCCTTTTTTGCCGAAGTCGAAAACCTCGACCCAGGGCCAGCAGGCGCCAACCGAAACTGGAATTTGACCAACCTCGACCTGATTCCCGTTGGGACCAGCACGACGACGTCGCCGGTGGGTACGGCTTTCGAAAATTCGTTCCCGACGGCCAACTATTGTAGCGCCACGACGGGCGAATTCCAAGGCGGCTACACTTACTTTCGGTACGACAATCAATCGATGGAACTGCTGGGCGATGCATTTACAGGAATAGGTATCTTTAGTTTCGATCCAAATCCGCGAACGTATATCACGTTTCCGTACACCTACAACACGGTCATCAACGACACCTACCACGCCGACAACATTGCCTTTACGGCAACCTATGATGGCTATGGTTCATTGACCGTGCCCTTCGGGACCTACCACAATGTCATCCGCCAGAAAATCGAGGAACTCGGCACGACCAACTATGTTTGGTTCAACGCCAATCCGTTTTTCCCGATTGCACAAACCACCGAAGGTGGCATCGGACTGATGCGCGCCACGAACTTATCGGCCCAACAGTTTACGCCGTCCCAAACCATAAGCGTATGGCCCAACCCATCGCGCGATGTATTTTGGCTCGAGGGCGTGCCGTCGCAATCCGACATTTTGGTTTGCGACCTGAAAGGACAAGTGGTCTTGCAGGCACAAACCCAAACGACATCGGCATCGGTAGACCTGTCTGGCTTTGCGTCGGGCGTGTATGTGCTTAAAATCGATGCTTTGGGACAACAAACCATCAAGAAAATCGTAAAATATTGATTCTGATTATTGTGATGCGAATGCCCGGGGTTGCCGATTACAACCACCGGGCATTTTTTTTGGCCAGGCGCGCGAATCTTTGTACTTTTAAGGCAAATCACTCACCATGTCCAACATCCAACTCATCATTGAGGAAAGGCCCAGCGTGGTCGGCAATTTCATGGTCGGCCGGTTGTTGCCGTTCCGCGAGAAAAGAACCGTGGGGCCGTTTGCGTTCATCGACCACATGGGACCGGTGTCGTTGCGCGATTACGAGAATTTCGACGTGCCGCCGCATCCGCACATCGGGCTTTCGACACTGACCTATTTGTTCGAGGGCAGCATCATGCACCGCGACAGCCTGGGAAGCGCCGTCGAGATCAAGCCGGGTGAAGTCAACTGGATGACATCGGGCAAAGGCATCGTACATTCCGAGCGCACGCCCGAGTATTTGCGCCATTCCGAAAAATCGCTGCACGGTTTGCAGATTTGGGTCGCCTTGCCCAAGGAACTCGAGCAAATGGAACCGAGTTTCTACCACGCCTCGGACCACGAAATACCGCACTGGCAGCAGGACGGCATTTCGTTCAAATTGATCGCGGGTGAAGTATTTGGCCGTAAATCGCCTGTTCCGGTATACAGCCCGCTTTATCTGATTGAAATCAAATCGAACGCGCGGCAAACCGTTTCCATAGGCGATGAATTGTTTGGCGAGAGCGCGCTGTACATTCTCGAGGGCAGCATCGAAAACGACGGACACACCTATGGCCCGAAACAAATCCTGGTGGCCAACGACGTCAAACTGTGCGCGTTTACGATGGCCGAAAACACGACCGTGTATATTTTTGGTGGCGAAAAATTTCCCGAGGAGCGTTTTATCTTTTGGAATTTTGTGGCCACCAGCCACGAATTGATCGAAGACGCCAAAAAACGCTGGACCGAACAAACTTTCCCCAAAATAGACGGCGAGACCGGGTTTGTCCCGTTGCCCGAACCCAATCCCCTAAAACCAAAAACATGACGAACGTTACCGCCGCCACGGGCAAAGAACGATACAAGACACAAATCAAGACAGACCACCACACCCTGATTGTAGACGAACCGCTTGAAGTGGGCGGCGCCAATCTTGGGCCAAAACCCAGTGACCTGCTGGCCGCGTCGTTGGCTTCGTGTACGGCCATCACGTTGCGCATGTATGCCGACCGAAAGGGTTGGGATTTGCAGGAAACCATGGTAAACGTGACGCTCGAAAACCATGCGCTCGAAGGTCGCGCCGATTTCAAGATGGACATTCGTTTGTTCGGCAACCTCGACACCGAGCAACGCGCCAAATTGTTGGAAATTGCGGGCAAGTGCCCCATACACCGTATTTTGAAGAATGAGATCGACATTCAAACCGTGCTCAAGGACTGATTGGCTTTGGATTTCGCCCGCAAGTTGCAGGATGGAATTTACCCTTTTACTTTTGCCCCTCGGCTCCATTTTATTAATTTAGCCGCATGGTTACAATAACGGTCATCGGTTCGGGCAATGTGGCGCATCACTTGATTCAAGCCTTTTCGCAAAGCACTGCCGTAGAATTGGTGCAACTTTTTGCGCGCGACAGCCGTGCGCTTGAGCAGTTTTCTGGCCTGGCCGAGATTACCGATGATTTGAGTGGATTGAAGCCGGCCGATTTGTACGTAATTGCCGTTTCGGACGACGCCATCGGAATGTTATCGGAGCGCCTGCCGTTCGAGAACCGCTTGGTGGTGCATACTTCGGGAAGCGTTTCGATCGAAGGTCTCGACCACAAAAACAGACGCGGCGTATTTTATCCGTTGCAGACTTTTTCCAAAAACAAGACGGTCGATTTCGACAAAATTCCGATTTGCCTCGAAGCGCAAACACCCGACGATTACAAAATGCTCGAAACCGTGGCGGGCGCGTTGTCTAAAAAAGTGTACCCTATCGACTCGACGCAAAGGCAGGCATTGCACGTGGCCGCGGTTTTCGTCAACAATTTCGTGAACCATCTGTATGCAATGGGCGCCGACATTTGCGATGCGAACCAAATCCCGTTCGAGATCCTCAAACCGCTGATCCTCGAAACGGCCGACAAAGTCATGACGCTCACGCCAAATGAGGCGCAAACCGGACCCGCCAAGCGAAACGACGCAGCAACCATCCAAAAACACCTCGATTTTTTACCGGACAACCAACAAAAAATATACGAACTCCTAACCCACTCGATACAACATGGCCAAAAGTTATAAGGAAATCATGAACCAGATCACGACGTTCATCTTTGATGTAGACGGCGTACTCACCGACAGCTCGGTACACGTGACGCCCACCGGCGACATGCTTCGCGTGATGAACATCCGCGACGGATTTGCGATGAAGGCGGCTGTAGAAAGCGGCTATCATGTGTGCATCATCTCGGGCGGATCGAACGAAGGCGTACGCATCCGGTTGCGCAACCTGGGCATCACCGACATCCATTTGGCCGCACCCGACAAGGTCGAAACGTTCAAGGAATACACCGAGCTGTATGGCATCGATCCTGAAAATGTGCTGTACATGGGCGACGACATTCCCGATTACCATGTGATGAAATTGGTTGGCCTGCCCGCGTGCCCGCAGGATGCGAGCCCCGAGATCAAAGGGATTTCCAAATACATCTCGCACAAAAACGGCGGACGCGGTGCCGTGCGCGACGCCATCGAACAGGTGATGAAACTGCAGGGCAAATGGATGGAAAACTTTGACGGCAAACACGACTAATAAATAACAATAAAGAATAAACAATAAACAATAAACAACAACCTTGAAATACCTCCAACTCATACGCTACCCCAACCTGCTGATGCTGGCCGTCATGCAACTCATCATTCGGTACGGATTCCTAGAATTGCAGAACATCCCATTAGGGCTCAGCGACTGGCAATATGCGTTGCTCGTGCTGTCGACGGTGCTGATTGCGGCCGCGGGCTATGTCATCAACGACATCCTGGACCAGCCGACCGACGCCGAAAACAAACCGTCGCGCGTGATCGTCGGGACCAAAATCAGCGAAGAACACGCGTATTATCTGTACGTTGCGCTCAACATTGTAGGAGTGGGCATCGGGTTTTATTTGGCCAACGCCATCGAGCGTCCGGGATTCGGATCGGCATTTATCCTGATCGCAACGTTGCTGTATTTTTATGCTAACACACTCAAGCAAATGGCCGTGGTGGGCAATGTGGTGGTCGCTTTGATTTTGGCCATGAGCGTGCTAATTGTGGTTGCGTTCGATATTTTGCCGATGATGTACGATTACAACCGCGCACAAATGCTCACGGTGTCGTCGGTTTTGCTCGATTATGCGGTGTTTGCGTTTATTGTGAACCTCTTGCGCGAAATGGTCAAGGACCTCGAGGACGTGAACGGCGACTACAACCAAGGCATGAAAACGCTGCCGATTGTACTGGGCGTGGGTCGTACGGCGCGCGTCGTGTTTGTACTGAGCCTTGTCCCGATAGCGCTTTTGCTGCATTACCTCCACACCTATTTGTTTGCCAACGATTTGTACCTGTCGGTGATTTACGGACTGGTTTTGGTGGTGGCGCCGCTGATCTATTTTTCGATGCGCATGTGGTCGGCCAGCAAGAAAAAAGAGTTCGCGCATTTGAGCCTGGTGCTTAAATTTGTGATTTTCTTTGGGATTGTGTCGATGGCGGTCATCTCCTATAATATTTCGCACCATGCTTAAGTCGAACTATAAAATCATTCTGGCCTCGGGTTCGCCGCGCAGGCAGCAGTTCTTCAAGGATTTGGACCTCGATTTCGAAATCCGCCTCAAGGACGTAGACGAAGTGTATCCGCCCGAATTGCAGGCCGAACAAATCACCAACTATCTTGCGGTGCTCAAAGCCGACGCCTTTCGCGGTGAAATAGCCGACAACGAACTGCTCGTGACCAGCGATACGATCGTGTGGCACAAAGGCAGGGCACTCGGCAAACCCAAGGACTATGAAGACGCGGTGAATATGCTGCAAACCATGGCGGGCAGCACACACGAAGTGATCACATCGGTGTGTTTGACCACAACAAAGCGCCAAGATCTACTGCACGAAGTGACGCGCGTGACCTTTGCCGATTTGAGCGAAAAAGCAATCCGCTACTACCTGGACAAGCACCGTCCGTTTGACAAGGCGGGCGCCTATGGCATCCAGGACTGGATCGGGCTCGTGGCAATCTCGAAAATAGAAGGCTCCTATACCAATGTGGTCGGACTGCCTACACATCGATTATTTGACTATTTATCAAACCTTGAATGATGATTGCAATCCGTGAGTTGTATGTAGAAATCTTGGCGACCGCAATTTTGGTTTTGGTCGTCGTTATCCTTCGGTTTTTTTCGGCCAAGGTGATCAAGCACTACGCCAAGACCAGCGAAATCCTCGAGCACCGCGCCAATCTGGTGATCCGGTACAACAACATCTTTTTGACCATTTTGTTCTGCATCGGGATCTTTATCATTTGGGGCGTACAAACCGACGATATTTTCCTGACGATTTCGTCGGTGGTCACCGTTGTGGGCGTGGCGTTCTTTGCGCAATGGTCGATTCTGAGCAACGTGACCTCGGGCATCATCCTGCTGTTTTCGTTTCCGTTCAAGATTGGCGACATCATCAAGATACACGACAAGGACTTTCCGATCGAAGCCGAAATAGAGGACATTCGTGCGTTCCATACGCTTTTGCGCACCAAGGACGGCGAACGTATTTCGTATCCGAACAACCTGATGCTGCAAAAAGGCATTTCGATCATAAATAATTTCTACGAAGACCAAGAATTTACGGATTAGTGCGTACTTTTGCACTCCGTTTCTGATTAAATCATTTGGTGATGATTCATCTCAAACGTTATAACTTGTAGTACTTTTCTTTATTTATTAGTTAAAAAGTGTATTTTATCGATGTTTTTTACACTTTAATCGACTTTTGTACAGGTTTTTACGTTACCTTTACATTGTAATTTAAATGAGGAATAGGTTCAACTTTTTGAAAGACCTCAAAACCTTTCAAAACAAAACACTAGAATGATGAAAAGTTTAAAGAACACCATCGCGCTCATTGCATTGCTCCTTAGTCCGATTGCGTTTGCGCAAACCGCGACCACCAAGAACGTGTCAGGACAACTGATCGATCCCCAAACCAACTGCATCCTGCGTTACTATTACTTCCCCAATCTCGAAGCCTACTACGACACGCAAAAAAACGAATACTGGTATACCGAGAACGGGCAATGGATTGTTGCCGATGAAATTCCGGAAGGCTACCGCGGCTATTCGCTCTACAACAAAGTCAATGTCGTGATCCACGATTATGACGACGACGATCCTACGCAATTCCTGTCGCGCCACAAAAAGAAGTATCCGTACATCACCAAGAACAACATCAAGAAACTCACGGCTTCGATCGAATAATAAATCGGCCGAAGGTTAAAGTTTTCTAAAATTCCGATTCGAGGTACGGTAATTGGAAATCCCGTTTTACTAACTGTCGTAATGACTAAATGATAAAACGATGAAAACACTTCAAACTGCCACAGTCCTTTTGTTCACCTTGTTCGCTGCGTTGCCAACGCAAGCACAGGTTTCGGTCAATGTAAGTCTTGGAATTCCGCTTCCGGTACCCGTAGCGGTGTATGAACCCGTCCATGTTGTCCATGCCCCGGTTTATGTCGCCCCACGACGCGTAGTGGTCCACAGACCCGTGTATGTAGAAAGACCCACCCGCGTGGTTTATGTCAAAGACAGACATCCCAAGTACAAACACAAATACCACCGCGGCCACAAAAGACACCACAAGCACGGTTGCGACGACTAAAATAAATCTCAACAATTTCTGGAAAAAGAGTGAAGCCCAAAGCTTCGCTCTTTTTTGTTAAAGAAAACCCAATTGAAAAACCCGCCGTGCAAAATGCTTATATTTGATTTTGTTTAAAATTCGGTTATGTCAAGATTCCGCACGCTGTTGCTTTTTTTGTCGCTTTCCTCGCTTCTCCACGCCCAACAACCCGCCAAACCCAACGCCTCAGAGATTTACAGCCAAATCGAGAAACTCAATTTCTTGGGATCGGTTTTGTATGTGGCCGCGCATCCCGACGACGAAAATACACGTCTGATTTCGTATATGGCCAACGCCGAACACGCGCGAACGGCTTACCTTTCGCTCACGCGTGGCGACGGCGGACAGAACCTGATAGGCCCCGAATTGCGCGAAGGTTTGGGCGTGATCCGAACCCAGGAATTGCTCGAGGCACGAAGAATAGACGGCGGACAGCAGTTCTTTTCGCGTGCCAACGATTTCGGCTACTCGAAAACCCCCGACGAAACGCTACAAATCTGGAAAAAGGAAGATGTTTTGGGCGACATGGTATACCTGATCCGTCAATTCCAACCCGATGTGATCATCAACCGTTTCGACGCACGTACGCCCGGCACCACGCACGGGCACCACACGGCCTCGGCCATGCTCAGCGTCGAAGCATTTGACCTTACCAACGACAGTCAAAAATACCCGCAACAACTGACACTCGTCAAACCGTGGCAACCCAAGCGTTTGTTTTTCAACACCAATTGGTGGTTTTACGGCAGCCGCGAAAAATTCGACAAGGCCGACAAATCTAAACTGTACAAGGTTTCTACAGGCGTGTATTATCAATCGCTCGGCAAATCGAACCAGGAAATCGCGGCCCTGAGCCGTAGCCGTCACCAGTCGCAAGGCTTCGGCAACACGGGCGTACGCGGCGAAGATTTTGAATACCTCGAATTGCTCAAGGGCGCCGATGGCCAGAACAAAACCGATATTTTTGAAGGCGTCGATACCTCGTGGAACCGCGTCAAAGGCGGCAAGCCAATCGGCGACTTGCTCGCATCGGTACAAAAACAGTTCGATTTCAAGCATCCGGCGGCAAGTATCCCAATGCTCACAAAGGCCTATACGATGGTGTTGGCGCTCGAGGACAACCATTGGAAACCCATCAAACTCAACGAAATCAAGAACGTGATCGCGGCCTGCGCGGGGCTCTATCTCGAGGCCGTGGCCGAAACCGCCGAAACAACACCGGGCAGTACGGTGAAACTAAAACTGGAGGCCATCAACCGCAGCGACGTGCCGATGCAACTGTTGGGCGTCAAGACCATGGCAACCGCCAATTCGATAGCACCTACCGAACTAAAACCTAATATTTTAAACAATTTCGAAACCACGGTGCAGCTTCCGCAAAATGATGGTTACACACAACCTTATTGGCTTGCCGAGCCGGCATCGGTGGGCATGTATACGGTTTCTGACCCCAAAATCATCGGCACGCCCGACATCATCCGCGACCAGAAAGTGGTTTTCGATTTGGCCGTAAATGGCGTACCGATTCCGTTCGAACGCACCATCATCTACAAATTCAACGACGATGTCAAGGGCGAAGTGTACCGTCCGTTCGACATCGTACCCGATGTTTCGCTTTCCTTTGTTGACAAAGTCGCCATCTTTAACGGTGAAAAAACCAAAACGCTGGGCGTCCTGGTCAAGGCAGGAAAGGACGACGTCAAAGGCGAACTCGTACTCGAACTACCAGCCGATTGGAAGGTTTCACCCAAAAACAGGGTCTTCCACCTGGCGCGAAAGGGCGAATCGTTAACCTTTAACTTTGAGGTGACGGCGCCCGAGAAAATTTCGGAAATCAACGCAAAAGTCGTCGCCACGGTAAACGGCAAACGGTTCGACCGCGAACAAATCAAGATTGGTTACGACCACATCGCGCACCAGCAGTTGCTCAAGCCCGCCGAGGCCCGTTTGCTGAACCTCGACATCAAGACTGGCAAACAAAAGATCGCCTACATCATGGGCGCAGGCGATGAAGTACCGGGTAGCCTCAAGCAAATGGGTTACGACGTTTCGGTGGTCAAGGCCGAAGACCTGTCGGTCGATTTGCTCAAGGGATTCGACGTTGTGATGACGGGCATCCGCGCCTACAACACCGTACCTGCACTCGCGTTCAAACAACAGCTGTTGTTCGATTTTGTCGCGCAGGGCCATACGATGATCGTACAGTACAACACGCTCGACGATTTTGTGACCAAGGACATCGCGCCTTTCTCGCTCAAGATCTCGCGCGAACGCGTGACCGAGGAAAACGCCGTGGTGACGTTGCTCGAACCGGCGCACCCGGTGCTCAACCATCCGAACAAGATCACGCCAAACGACTTCAAGGATTGGAAGCAGGAACAAGGGCTGTACTACCCCAACGAATGGGACAAAGCCTTTACCCCTATATTATCGTCGCACGACAAAGGCGAGTCTGAAAAAAAAGGCGGGCTGCTCGTGGCCAAACACGGCAAAGGACATTACATTTACACCGGCTTGAGTTTCTTTAGGGAACTGCCCGAAGGCGTTTCGGGTGCCTACCGACTCATGGCCAACCTGATTTCGATACAACCCGGTAAATAAAAAATCATGCGTAAAACCACCGTCTGGAAAAAAAGTTACACGTGGGTACTGGTCGCCAATGCGATCTACATCCTGCTGTTTTGTCTCATCATGGAAATGTTCGCCTGATGCAACAGATAGATTGGATCGTACTCTGCGTCACGCTTTTGTTCATCGTCGTTTATGGCGTATGGAAAACGCGCGGCAGTCAAAATGTCGAGGACTACATCCTGGGCAGTAACGAAACACCCTGGTGGACAGTGGGCCTGTCGGTCATGGCCACGCAGGCCAGCGCCATTACCTTTTTGTCGACGCCGGGCCAGGCCTACCACGACGGCATGGGGTTCGTGCAATTTTACTTCGGGTTGCCGATTGCGATGGTCGTTATCTGCTATACCTTCATCCCGATTTACCACAAACTCAGGGTGTTTACGGCCTATGAATATTTGGAGCAACGTTTCGATCTCAAGACGCGGTCACTGGCCTCGATCCTGTTCCTGGTGCAACGCGGACTGGGCACGGGATTGACGATTTATGCGCCGGCCATCATCCTGTCGGCGTTACTCGGCTGGAACTTGACGCTGATGAACGTGATTATCGGCGTATTGGTGATCATCTACACGTTCGCGGGCGGCACCAAGGCGGTGAACGTCACACAAAAGCAGCAGATGTTCGTGATCATGACGGGCATGTTCCTGACGTTCTTCCTGATCCTGCACCTGCTCCCCAACGACATGACGCTGAGCAACGCGCTACACATTGCCGGGGCCAACGACAAAATGGACATCGTCGATTTCTCGTACGATCCCGAAACGCGCTATACGTTTTGGAGCGGCATCACGGGCGGCTTCTTCTTGATGTTGTCGTATTTTGGGACAGACCAATCGCAGGTGGGCCGTTATCTGTCGGGCAAATCGGTGCGCGAAAGCCAGATGGGGCTCATCATGAACGGTTTCTTGAAAGTCCCGATGCAGTTCTTTATCCTGCTCATTGGGGTGATGGTGTTTGTGTTTTTTCAATTCAATCCGGTACCGCTCAATTTTAATCCGAACAACAAGACGACGGTTGAAAATTCCAAATACCGCAATGAATACCGCCTGCTCGAGAACAAACTCGAACGATTGTCCGAGGCCAAGAAAGAGATCAACCTGCTCTACATGGACCACCTCAACCAGAACTACGACAACCCCATACTGCGCAAGGAACTGGTGGCTTTGTCGAGCAAGGAAAACGACTTACGCGAGGAGGCGCGCGAGCTCATCGCCAAGGCCGACCCCAAATCGGAGACCAACGACAAGGACTATGTGTTCATCCATTTCATCCTGAACTACCTGCCCAAGGGCCTGATCGGTTTGTTGCTCGCGGTGATCTTGTCGGCGGCCATGTCTTCTACGGCGTCGGGCATCAACGCGCTTGCGTCGACCACGGCCATCGACATTTACAAACGCAATGTCAAAGGCCACAAAAACGAGCGTCATTTTGTAAACGCGACCAAGTTCTTTACGCTGATGTGGGGCGTGATCGCGATCCTGTTTGCGTGTGTCGGCACGTTGTTCGAAAACCTGATCCAGCTTGTGAACATCATCGGTTCGATTTTTTACGGCACGGTGCTCGGCATCTTCCTGGTGGGATTCTACATCAAATATGTCAAGGCCAACGCCATGTTTTGGGGTGCGGCCGTGAGCCAAAGCGTTGTGTTGTACATTTACTATTTCTTTATCCACATCCAACCCAAGGGCGAAGAAAAACTGGGTTATTTGTGGCTCAACTTTATCGGGGCGATGCTCGCGATCGTGTTGTCGGTGATGGCGCAGACGTTTGTGAAGTCGAAAACCACAGCTGATGCTTAAATTTTACCGCAAAAACACAAAGTGATTCGCAAAGGTCTGGACGATACTCGCGATCGTGTTGTCGATCATTGCGCAGACGTTTGTGAAGTCGAAAACCACAGCCGATGCTAAATTTACCGCAAAGACGCAAAGTGATTCGCAAAGGTCGCTAAGCTTTGCGCGCTTTGCGAAAACTCCCAAACTTTGCGGTTTTTTTAAATATCCTTCCTTTCTAATTATTCCCCAAGCTTTGCGCGCTTTGCGAAAACTCCCAAACTTTGCGGTTTTTTTAAATATCCTTCCTTTCTAATTATTCCCCAAGCTTTGCGCGCTTTGCGAAAACTCCCAAACTTTGCGGTTAAAAAAAAGGAACGAGTAAAAACCCATCCCTTTTCTATCAATACGAGTCAGTCATAACTCATAATTACTTCTTGCTCCACTCGGCAATACTCTCATTGTTCATCTTGACGTAATCGGCGTTCTTGGCTTCGGCGGCCATGGCCAACGACTTCTTGGCGGTTTCGATCGCGCCTTTTTTGTCGCCCAATTTGGCTTGGATCAACGATTTCATACGGTACATCCAAAACGCGTTGTTTTTGTCGAGCTCAACGGCCTTGTTCGCATAGCCGAGCGCCTTGTTCATGTCGCCGTTGGACTGGTACAGGTACTGCGCCGACGCGAAATACTCCTGCGAAGACGGACCGTTCATGACCTTTTCGATGCTCGCCATGGCGGTCTTGTTCGTAGGCACCTCAAACTTGACCGGGACGACGGTTTTTTCCCAAGACAATTCGAGTACGCCAAAATTGTTGTCGAGGTTGTTGACCCCTACGGTAAACGATTCTACATTGCGGTTGATCATCTCAGACTGTGCCGTGGTCTTGACCGCGACCTTGGCATCGCTCCACTCCTCTGGCGTTCCCCAGTTTTCGGTATCGCTGTAAAAGTAGACATCCCAACTGTCTGCCTTTGGCGTGGTGAAAATTGCATACTCGCCTTTTTTGAGCGTCTTGCCGTCGATCACGACATCTTCGCTAAACGAAACGGTGGTGTTTTTGTTTGCGCCGGTGCGCCACATCTTCCCGAAAGGGACCAGGTCGCCAAAAATCTTGCGGCCTTTCATGCTCGGACGCGAATACTTGATTTCGACATCGGTCAAGCCAACCGTTTGTTTGACCGTTGCGGCTGGGCTGGGCGCCGGCGTTTTGATTTGCGCCTCGACGGCTACGGTTGCCAAACATGCGGCCACGAAACATACTATTTTTTTCATAAGTTATTGGGTTTTTGTTATCGCCCAAATTTACAAATTCGACAGGCCGAATATGTTAATTAATACTTAATTCGCTAGCTTTGGGCCTCACCGATGCTACATTGTGGGGAGACATTTTTAAATTGGTCCAGTTAATATTCGTACAACGATGAACATCTTTTGGTTTAGACGCGATTTACGGCTCGAGGACAACCGCGGGTTGTTCGAGGCCCTGGTCGATGGACCGGTTTTACCGGTATTTATCTTCGACCAAAACATACTCGCGGAATTGTCCAAGGACGATGCGCGCGTGACATTCATTGCACAATTGCTCTCGAACATCAACATTGAATTGCACAAACACCACCGTTCGCTCGCGGTTTTTCACGATGAACCCGAATCGGCATTTCAAAAACTCGTTCGCGAAAATGAAATCACCGCGGTGTACACGAACCACGATTACGAACCCTACGCGCGTAAACGCGACGCAGCGATCGAAAAATTCCTCCAATCCAAAAATGTCGAATTCAAGACCTTCAAGGACCAAGTGATTTTTGAAAAGGACGACGTGGTCAAAGACGATGGCAAGCCGTATGTCGTGTACACGCCCTACTCGAATCGTTGGAAAGAACGCTTTAATCAATCGGATTTAATATGCTATCCGTCAGAAACCAAGCTTCAAAATTTCATCAAACACAATTATTCATTTTTGGATCTGGCCGACATCGATTTTCAAAAATCCGACATTGAAATTCCCGACTTCGATTTGTCGAAAAACATGATCGAACACTACGAAGCCACGCGCAATTTCCCGTCCAAACCAACGTCCAAACTCGGCGTTCATTTGCGCTTTGGCTCGGTCAGCATTAGAAAGGTCGTCGAAAAAGCCAACGGTTTCACCAACAAAACGTATTTGAACGAACTGATTTGGCGCGAATTCTTCATGCAAATCCTGTGGCATTTCCCCGAAACGGTCACCAAAAGTTTCCGTCCGGCCTACGACAACATCAAATGGCGCAACAACGAAAAGGAGTTCGAAAAGTGGTGCATGGGCCAAACCGGCTACCCGATTGTCGACGCCGGCATGCGCGAACTCAATGCGACGGGATTTATGCACAACCGCGTGCGCATGGTGGTCGCGAGTTTCTTGTGCAAGCACTTGTTGATTGATTGGCGTTGGGGCGAGGCGTATTTTGCCGAAAAGTTGTTGGATTACGAGCAATCGTCCAACATCGGGAATTGGCAATGGGCCGCGGGAAGCGGCGTAGATGCGGCGCCGTATTTCAGGATTTTCAACCCGACCGAACAAGCCAAGAAATTCGACAAAGACTTGCAATACATCCGCCATTGGGTTCCGGAATTGGAAACTTTGGATTATTCGCCGCCGATGGTCGATCACAAGGAAGCACGCGAACGGTGTCTCAAAGTGTACAAAGAGGCGGTTAATTGATTATTTTTTATTGTTATTATTTATTCCTCCTAACATTATTCCGTAGTAATAAACAATAGCAATAAATAATAAAAAATCAATCAAATCAAATCCCGCACTTTCTCGTAACTTAATTCGTCGAAATGTTGAATGACCAAATCCGCCTCGGAATAATCCTGCAATTTCGAATGGAAACTGTCGTAGCCAATACAATACAAACCTGCGGCTTTCGCGGCTTTGATTCCATTGGTGCTGTCTTCGATCACAATACATTCATTCTTTGGCGCAACAGACAACGACGACGCATGCTCAAAAATAGCCGGATGCGGTTTCGACTTCGGAAAATCTTCGCCGCTGACGATGTGCGAAAAATACGGATACAAATCAAAACGCTTGAAAATCCCGCCGATCGTGACCTTGGCCGATGAAGATGCTAAAATGAGCTGAACCCCATTGGCATGCAAATCCTTGATTAATTTTTCCACGCCTTCGAGCAAAAACAAATCCTCCTTCTTGTCGAACGCCTCGCTGAACAACGCGCGTTTGATGTCGATGAGCTTCTCGACCTCGTCCTCGATCGCAAAATGTTCCTTGATGCGTTCGTAGACATTTTTGGTCGAATTGCCCGTAAACGAATGGTACATTTCGGGCGAAACGTCGATGTTCAGGATTTTGAAATGCTCGTGAAACGCGTAGTGGTGCACGGGTTCGGTGTCTACGATGACGCCGTCCATGTCGAAAATGACTGTTTTTACCATTTGTTTAATCGTTGAACTGTTTAATCGTTTAATCGAATCTCGTAAGAATGCATCGGTTAAACGATTAACCGATTACACGATTAAACTTATTTCTTTAAAATTCCGCGGATGACGTAGCCTGCGGCGTGCAACCCGAACAATCCCGGCATATAGCTGTTGGTGCCGTAAAACGATTTCTTGAAATTCTTGCCGTCGGTTTTGCGAAGGCTTGTCGGGTCTTGGATTTCTGAAGAAAAAACGACCTTGACGCCCTTGTCGATTTTCTCGGCGCGCAGGCGTTTCTTGATGAATTTGGCGAGGTAACAATTCTCGGTTTTCGAAATATCGGCGACTTTTACTTTGCTCGGATCCGATTTTCCGCCCGCGCCCATCGACGAAATAATCTTCACTTTCTTGCGCTTACACGCCTTGATCAGGTTGAGTTTCGGCGTGACGCTGTCAATGCAATCCATGACGAAATCGAAATCCTTGGTCACGATCTCGAATGCGCGTTCGGGTTCGAGGAATTCGCGAATCTTGGTCAATTGCAACTCCGGATTGATGTCCATCAAACGGTCGCCGACAATGTCTATTTTCGGTTGTCCCACTGTCGAATGCAACGCAGGCAATTGGCGGTTGATGTTCGTGATATCGACCACATCGCCGTCCACGATCGTCATTTTGCCGACGCCCGCACGCGCAATGAATTCGGCCGCAAACGAGCCTACGCCGCCCACGCCCACGATCAATACGTTGGCATTTTTTAATTTTTCAAGTCCTTCTTTTTTGAAGAGCAATTCGGCTCTTTCGGTCCATTCGGGCATTTGTTTATTGTTTATTATTTATTTTTATTTTTTATTGGCGTTGCCGCGCACGGCGTTTTGTCTTCTATCAAGTTTATCGGCGCGGCCGCGCTTTCCGCTACAATCTTTCTCTACGCTGCGCTCCGAGAAAGGATTTTCGCTGCAATCGCTAACGCACCTCCTTTTGAAACACTTGCCTAAAATTCAAATGGATCAATTCTTTCAACGCTTCAACCGACGTTTGTTTGTATTTGGCCGCCAATTCGCAAACCTCGACAATCGATTCCTCTACAGTATCGGTTTCGAGAAAAAGCCGGTCGTCGGGAACCATTTTAAAAACGCCTTCCAATTCGGGATTGCGCAACAAATATTTCCCGAACGAAAGGTAGAATCCGTTGTCGAGCAATTGCCGTGCGACTTGTTCGTTCTTCGAAAATCCGTGAACGATCATCGGCACGGAAATATTCATTTTCTTTTTGGTTTCAACCAATTCCTGGAATGCAGCGACGCAATGGATCACGACGGGCTTTTTGTATTTTTCGGCCAATGCCAATTGCTTGTCGAACACCGATTGTTGCAATTCCATCGGTACTTCGATGCGTTTGTCCAATCCACATTCACCAACTGCTAAACAATTGTTTGTTTGCAATTTACCTTCAATGATCTGCAAATCCGCTTCAATCCAACTTTCATCGATGTACCACGGGTGGATGCCCATCGAATACTGCGGAATCGTCGCGTCAAACTCCCGCGGATATTGGTTCACCACCTCCAAAATATTTGGATCATCTGTAAACCGGTGCGTGTGCAAATTGACGTACATCAATCGTGGAATTTTTTAACGCCCGCTTTTATTTCTACCTGCAAATCATTCTCGAGCGGCACAATCGGACACGAATAGTTGTGGTTGTACGCGCAATACGGGTTGTAGGCCTGGTTGAAATCGATGGCAATTTTGTCGCCTTTTGGAATCCGCAAATCGATGTAGCGCCCGCCGATGTAGGTTTCGTTGCCGCTCGTCAAATCGGAAAACGGCAAAAACAAATGATCTTTATATCCTTTTCTCTTGATCAACTCGAGGTTCTGATAGACGTTGAGTTTGCAAGTTTTGCCATCCAATACAAACGTCAACTCGCCATACTTAACGTAGGTCGGCAAACGGTCGGTCGAGGTTTTCATCTTGAAAGGCTTTTCCTTTTTGGTGCGCTTGAAATCGGCCAAAACAAAATACTTCGCATCGGGCGCGTAGAAATCGAGACCGTGGAATGCGAGGCGGTCTTCCTTGGTCAGCGGACTTTTGAGTGAATCGGCAAATTCGGTCGTGAGTTCGTTTTGGAACACCTGCACCTTGACCTCGTCGAATTGCTCTTGCGCAAAGCCCAGCAAAGGCAGCAATCCAAAGACAAGCAGGAAGGCTTTTTTCATGGCGGTTCGTTTGTGCAAAAATAAGAAAATTGACGGTTGATTCATGCTGTTTTTGTTGGGGTTTTAAAATCTTGAAGTGGGTTTGAAATTTACAGTTTTTCTGTAGCAGACTAAACTTTTAAAATGGTATTTTTACTCTAGGGAAGGGGGCGTTGAAAGTATATCCCAACAAAATAAAATTGACACTCCGTTACAGAAAATCTGTACATTTTGTTAAAGTTTCATCCACCCTAGAAATACTCCTTACTACCCGCCCATCGCTTTGTTCAAGCCAAGAATCATTGGGATTGAATTACTTCAAAACTTCATCCGAGTTTCGCCGCTACTTTGTAAATTTGCACAAACCCAATCTTCACATGATCAAATCCGGACTGCGCCGCTACATCAACAACTTCAAGGGCTTTTCGCGCGAGATCTGGATCCTGGCCATCATCACGTTTGTCAACCGCGCGGGCATGATGGTCCTGCCGTTTTTGTCCAAATACCTTAAGGAAGATCTGGGCTTTTCGTACGGCGAAGTAGGCTGGATCATGGTGAGTTTTGGTCTCGGGTCGATGCTGGGGTCCTGGCTGGGCGGCAAGCTCACCGACAAAATCGGGTTTTACAAAATCATGGTTTTCAGCTTGTTCACAAGTGGAATCTTATTCATTTCGCTTCAATTCATCCAATCGTTCTGGGGGTTGTGCGCAGGCATGTTTGTGATCATGAGCGTGGCCGACATGTTCCGTCCGGCCATGTTTGTTTCGCTCACGGCCTACGCCAAACCCGAGAACCGTACGCGTGCGCTTACACTTGTTCGGCTGGCCGTTAACCTTGGCTTTTCTGTCGGTCCTGCGTTGGGCGGACTCATCATCATGGGTGTTGGCTACCAGGGTCTGTTTTGGGTAGACGGCGCCACCTGCATCATCGCCATCTCGGCTTTTGCAATGCTGGTCAAGGAAAAAAAGAACCCCGAACACCACCGCGCCCACGACGCCACACCCGTGCAATCGGTTTTCAAGGACCGTATCTTTTGGCTGTTTTTGTTTGTATGCTTTGTCACCTCGATGATTTTCTTCCAGCTGTTCACGACCTTGCCGTTGTACCACCGCGAGCAGTACAACCTGACCGAAGTCGACACCGGGCTTTTGTTGATGCTCAACGGCTTGCTCATTTTCCTGCTTGAGATGCCCATCGTAAGCATTTCTGAGCGCCACGCCATCCCCAAAATAAAGCTGCTGATGTGGGGTGCGGTCATGATGGGCCTCAGTTTCTTTGTATTGCTTCCCGAAGGTTGGGCGGGCTTGCTGATTTTTAGCATCATATTGATGAGTTTTGGCGAGATGTTCATCTTTCCGTTCTCGAACTCGTTTGCGATGAGCCGTGCACCCAAAGGTCACGAGGGCCGTTACATGGCGCTGTTCACGATGAGTTTCAGCCTTGCGCACATCATGAGTTCCAAATGCGGGATGGAAATCATCGATCACTTTGGCTATGTCTTCAATTGGGTGTTTATGGGCGCCGTGGGTGTGATGGCCGTTGGAGTTTGCTTGTGGATACAGCGGTTGTTGGCGGCCGAGAACCGGTAGTTTATTCTTTATTTTCTATTACTATTTTTTATTGCCGATTTGATTTGCGACAGCGATTGATCGGTCGCGATCATTTGATGCACCACGTTTTCTTTTAATGCTTCCGGATTGTCTTGCCGATAGTAGGCCGTCCAGCCATCGTTCTCCAGCAGGTTGCGGATTTGCCGGATGCGTTTCATGGTGTCGGATGCCGTACGCAAAAACTGTCCGTTGTAGGACGCCTGGTCTTTGTGCGCAAATTGCACGCTACCTCCTACCCACTCGATAAAATAGAGCTTTTCCTGGTCGTTGTCGCGGCAAAACCAAGTCCATGCGGCGTAACCCAGTTTGGTGCGCTCGGCAGTATCGCCGTTTGATTCGAGCCTCCATTTGCAGTTGGCCGCGCGGCCCCAGTGGTTCGAAAGCCGGTACACCCCATCATTCGTAAAATAGTAGCTGCTGCCCGACTTGCTTTTGTAACCGAGCGTCAACCCCGCGATTTCGAAAAGGCCCACCTGACGGAACACGCAAAAGGTATGTTTGTGAAAATTGCCGCGGTGGTAGGTTTTTGTCTCCATGCCCTGTTTTACTGGTGTAACAAAGGTACGCATTAAGAGTCATTGCGTTATAAAACTTAAAAATTAGTTAAATAACTAAAAATATAGTTGCGTAACTAGAAATATAGTTGTAGGTTTGGATCGTGGTGGTCATAAAGTCATAAAGTCATAAAGTCATAAAGTCATAAAGTCATAAAGTCATAAAGTCATAAAGTCATAAAGTCATAAAGTCATAAAGTCATAAAGTCATAAAGTCGTAAAGTCGTAAAGTTTAAAGTTTACCGATTAAACGATTAAACCTCCGCGTTAGGGATTACCTTCGGTCAATTCGGCCAAAGGCCTCGGGTGAAGCAATCCCGATAGCTATCGGGAGCGCACCGCGAAAAGCCCGGCCGCGCCAACAAATTTCGATCAAGACACAGTACATCAAGCGCGGCAACGCCCCAATAAAAAATAGGAATAAAGAATAAAAAATAAGACAATGCAAAAACTAACCAACAAAGAAGAAGAAATCATGCACGTGCTCTGGAAGCTCGAAAAGGCGTTCGTCAAGGAGGTCATGGCCGAGATGCACGACGAGCAGCCGCACTACAACACGCTGAGCACGATCATCCGCAACCTCGAAGAAAAGGGTTTTGTGGCGCACAACGCGTTCGGAAACACGCACCAGTACTACCCTGTCGTGAAAAAAGAGGATTACCGCAAGCGGTTCATGAACAATGCCATCGACACCTATTTCAAAGGCTCCTACAAGAATATGGTGTCGCATTTTGCCAAGGAAAGCAAGATTTCTGCCGACGAGTTACGCGAGATTCTGGAAATGATCGAACAAAAGAAATAAGATGGAAACGCTGGCCATTTACCTCATCAAATCGGGCGCATTGCTCGCGGCGTTTTACCTCGCCTATTATTTGCTGCTCCGCAAAGAGACATTTTTTAACAGTAACAGGTGGTTTTTATTGTTAGGGTTAGTTACTTCGATATGCCTGCCACTGGTTACGTTTAAAAAAATTGTTTGGGTAGAACCGACGCCCGACGCCGAATGGACCGAAGTTCCCGTCGCGCTGGCTGCAACGCCTGCCACCTCAGGGTTTGAGATCGATTGGTTCCTGGTCGCCGCACTCGCCTATGCCATCGGATTGTTTGCTTTCCTGATTAAATTCATCTTCGACTTCGGCAGCCTGGTCAAAACCATCAAGGGCCAGCCCGTCAAGCAGCAAGCCGATTTCAAACTGGTCGATGTGCCGCACAACGTCTCGCCGTTCTCCTACTTCAATTACATCGTGTACAATTCCGATTTGTACAGCGCCGCCGAACTCGAGAACATACTCGAGCACGAAAAGGTGCATTGCGAACAAAAACACTCGGCCGACGTGCTCGTCGCGCGGTTGTTCTGCATCTTGTTCTGGTTTAACCCGTTTGTTTGGCTGTACAAAAAGGCGATGCTGCAAAACCTTGAATTCATTGCCGACAGCGGCGCGCTCAAGAACATTTCCGACAAGAAAGCCTATCAGTTTACGCTGCTAAAAGTAACGACGCACGAACACTGTGTCGAAATCACCAATCATTTTTATCAATCATTAATCAAAAAACGAATCGTTATGCTCAACAAAAATCAATCGAAAAAGTGGAATGCCTGGAAATATGCACTCATCGTACCGGTGCTCGCCGCGTTCATGTTTTACTTTCAGGTCAATGTGATCGCGCAGGAAAAAACAACCGATGTGGTGGCGCTTCCGGTGCCTTCTGAAGAAATCGTCATCGACAAAAACACCACAGACGCGCAGCTCGAAGCCTATTCGGATCAATTCAAGCAAAAGTACGGCGTCAAGCTCAAGTTCTCGAAAGTCAAACGAAATGCCGCTGGCGAGATCGTATCGATCAAGGCGCAGTACGACGACAAGAACAAGCAGTCGGGCACCTGGCAGATGTCGGGCGACGAGCCGATCAAACCCGTGCGTTTGACACGCAAGGACGACGGATCGATCGCGTTCGGCTCGGAGAAAAAGGTACGCATCATCCGCCACAGCGACGATGTAGCCGATACCGAAACCGACAGCACCCGCTCGGGCAAAAAAGTGTACAGCTACAGTTACAGTTATGATTCGGACGAAGATGGCGACGAACCAATGGTAATCGTCAATGGCGAACACATTCCATTGCCACCAGACCCACCTTGTTTTGTGGACTTCGAAAAAGTAAAAGCCGACATCAATAACAATTTACACGTCAAAACGATCACCAGCAAGGACGGCAAGGTGGTGGTTTCGGGCAACGGCGAAGTCATCGACATCGACCCCGACAAAATCATGGCCGAAATAGACATCGAGGGCATCAAGGCGCAAGCACGTGCCGGGGTCCGTATCGCCAAAGACCAAGCCCGTATCGCGCGCAAACAGGTTGAATTGGCAAGGCACCACGCCGGTATTGCCGAAGAAGATGCCGAAGACGCCAAGCAGGAAATGGAAGAAGCCCGACGCGAAATGGAAGAAGCGCGTCGTGAGATGGAGGAATCCAAACGCGAATTGGAAGAAGCACGCCGCGAACTCCAAAAGGAAAAAGCGGCGCTCAAGGCCAAGAAATCATCATCAAAATCAAGATAAGCAGATTTCAATCAGGAGAAAAAGGCGGCTTTGGGGCTGCCTTTTTTTCTTATATTTGTTCAAACGCACCCACCATGTTCAAGTTATTGGCCAAGATAAACAAGCTGCTGCTGCCGAGTTTTACCAAACAAGGGCTCGATTTGACCAAGGCATCGTCATGGCAAAAGGCGCTCATCGCGTGGCGTTATTTTGTAACCGCAAGAGCGTTAGACGAATAATCATCTGTGCAAAATAAAATTCGCTTTTATTTAAATTTGAACTTGCAAATATGACTTTATTGCGTATATTTGCACCCGCATTAGGCCTCGTGGCGCAACTGAATAGCGCATCTGATTACGGCTCAGAAGGTTACTGGTTTGAATCCAGTCGAGGTCACGAATAAATACTTAAATAAGAAAAAACGCCAAGCTCGCTTGAGCGTTTTTTTGTTTTAAGTGTTTTCAAAGCGGAGCTTTGCTGGATGTCGCGCAGCGAAATCCAGTCGAGGTCACTTAAGAGGGAAAAGCCTGAGCAATTGCTCAGGCTTTTGTTTTTTAAAAATTGATGTCGAGCTCGCTCGTAAAATCAATTTTTAAAAAACAAAAGCATTTCAATCTTTGATTGAAATGCTTTTCACTTAGACTACGGAGCGCATTCTGGATATTCACTCCAGTTGAGGTCACGAATAAATACTTAAATAAGAAAAAACGCCAAGCTCGCTTGAGCGTTTTTTTGTTTTAAGTGTTTTCAAAGCGGAGCTTTGCTGGATGTCGCGCAGCGAAATCCAGTCGAGGTCACTTAAAAACAAAAGCATTTCAATCTTTGATTGAAATGGCTTTTCACTTAGACTACGGAGCGCATTCTGGATGTCGCGCAGCGAAATCCAGCCAACCTCCTTCCCTACATCAAAGAAAAACAACCGACCCAAACAACTTTCGCCTCTCAACATTTTCAAAACGCAGCGAATCCACACCTAACCATGTCTTAAATACAACTTCCAATCGCTGCTCATCTCCACGAAACGCTGCCGGCTCGCTTTCCTGACCACCGCCGATTCGACGGCAAGATGCCGGTGGGTTTTGCTTTCGAAAAGGTCGACGAAAGTCGCGACCAAATCGTCGCTGGTTGTTGTGCCGTCAAGCGGATTGAGTGAAAATCCCGTCACATTCATACTCACATAAATACAATCGTCGTACTCGGTGACTTCCTGGTCTATGGGATGTACGCCCGACGGATCGGGCTTGTAGCCGATGTACTCCACCGACACGCGTTCGGTTTTCAGGATGTGCAGTATGGTGTCCAATACGCTTTGTCGGAACAGCGCGCGGTTGTTGTCGGGCGGCGTCTCGATGGCTCCGTTGATTCGCATGGTCAGATTTGAAGTATTGTCAAAAAAATCCATGGCATTTTTGTGGCAAGTTGCGACTTTTAGCGATTACATCCTTTACATGATTCACTTCCATCCTTACAACAAATACCGCCCTATCGGCCACGCCTATAATGCAAAAAACACCCGAAACCGAGTGTTTTTTTTTAATACGAATGCTATCGATTGGCTACAGCGTTGCGATGTCGATCACAAAACGATACCGTACATCGCCTGCAATCATTCGGTCGAATGCCGTATGGATGTCTTTGATGTCGATGAGTTCGATGTCGGATACAATGTCGTTGGCTGCGCAAAAATCAAGCATTTCTTGCGTTTCGGGCAATCCACCGATCATCGACCCTACCAAACTCTTTCGGCCGCCCAGCAACGTGAACGCGCTGATCTGGAACGGTGTCGGCGGCAACCCCACGCAAATGTGTACGCCGTCGCGACGCAAAAGCCCCATGTATTGGTTCAAATCATGCGGTGCCGAAACCGTATCGAGGACAAAATCGAAACGACCACGGGCGGCCTCCATTTGCGCAGGATCGGAAGTGACCACGAAATGGTGTGCGCCAAGCTTGCGCGCATCGGCTTCTTTGGCCGGCGATGTACTCAACACCGTCACCTCGGCACCAAAAGCGACCCCAAACTTGACCGCCATATGCCCCAGTCCGCCGAGTCCGAGCACGGCCAGCTGATGCCCCTTGCCCACTTTCCAGTGACGCAACGGCGAGTAGGTCGTGATGCCCGCGCAAAGCAACGGCGCGGTGGCCGCCAGATCGACTTGATTTGAAATGCGCAGCACAAAATCTTCGTGGACAACGATGGTGTTCGAGTAACCGCCCTGCGCCGGAATACCGTCCTTGCCCAAAGAATTGTAGGTATACACTTTTTGTCCTTCGCAATACTGCTCGAGCCCGTCGTTGCAATTCGAACACGTGCGGCACGAATCCACCAGGCAACCCGTGCCCGCCAAATCACCTACCTTGAACTTCTTGACGTGGGCGCCTACGGCCACGACCGTCCCTACGATTTCGTGCCCGGGAACCATCGGGAAAATAGCACCACCCCACTCGTCGCGGATCTGGTGCAGGTCTGAATGGCAAACGCCACAATATTGGATATCGAATTGTACATCGTGCGGCCCCAATTCCCGACGTTCGAAAGCCCACGGGGCCAGATCGGTTTGGGCATCTTGGGCGGCATAGCCTTTTGCTGGTATCATGTTTTTAAAATTTTTGACTAAAGGTAGCCATTTGGCGGCAGAGTCGCATCGGTTTGTATGGCAGAAGTCGTTAAATTAGTATTAAAATATTCGGTATGGAACAATCGTACAAACACCACATCCGGTACTATGTGCCGCATCATTTTGTATTTTACCCGATTATCGCAATGGGTTTGGCGGCATCGGTCTATTTTGCCTTCACGAAAACCGAAACCCTGATTTGGTCGACCATAGCCGTTTTGCTCGCGCTGGTGGCGTGGCTGTCGTACATGCTACGGCAGCATTATGCACTCACGCTGCAAGACCGCATCATCCGGCTCGAATTGCGTTATCGGTATTTTTCGCTGACAGGAAAACGTCTCGAGGCCTTCGAACATGAACTACGCGATTCGCAATTGTTCTCGCTTCGTTTTGCTTCGGATGCCGAACTGCCTGCGTTGATCGAACGCGCGAGATTGGAGAAAATCGGTGGCGAAAAGATCAAGAAAAGTATTGTCGATTGGAAGCCCGACCACCACAGGGTCTAGTCTTTTTTTGCGTCGGGGTCCTCGAACGTAAAATTGCGCAGCTGCGGTGCCTTGAAATAGGTGTAAATGACCACGCCCAGGGTGATGCATCCGCCCGTGACCACGGCCCTGACCGTCCCGAGCCAGTGCGCCATCACACCGCTTTCGAAATCGCCAAGCTCGTTGGACGAACTGACAAACATGGTGTTTACGGCCGACACGCGCCCGCGCATTTCATCGGGTGTGAGCAATTGCAGGATGGTACTGCGGATCACGACGCTCACGGCATCGAACATTCCTGAAAGCATCAGCATGAACATCGACAGGTAAAAGTTTTTCGATATCCCGAATACGATGATCGACACCGCAAACCCACCCACGCAAAAGAACAACTTGCGTCCTGGGTTGGTCCTGAGCGGCAAAAACGCCAGCAACCCCATCGTAAGGAGCGCGCCAATGCCCGGTGCGGAACGCAACAGCCCGAACCCCATCTCGTCTACGAACAAAATTTCCTTTTGGTACACCGGTAGCAACGCCACGGCCCCTCCGAAAAGCACCGAAAACATGTCGAGGCTCAAGGCCGAAAGCAGCGCGGGTGTTTTCCAGACAAAACGCAACCCTTCGGCCACGCTTTGCAATACCGGCTCCTTCACTTTCTTGACGATGGGCTTGGCGGCGATGGCCAGCAACGGAAGCGTCAGGGCGGTCAACAACACAAACACCGCGAACAGGCTCGGCGCGATGCCTTTCCACGCGATGCCGAACCCGGCGGCCAAAGGCCCGAGCACCGCACCCAAATGCCACGCCATACTGCTCCACGAAGTGGCGTTCGGAAAGTGTTCGCGCGGCACCACCATCCCAAACAAAGCGAACATCGACGGGCTGTAAAACGAGCGCAGGATACCGCCCAAAAACACCAACAGGTAAATCAGGTTGACCAGCAGGTTTTGGTCGATCGTCGCCTGCGATACCGCGAGGGCAAACAGCGAAAGCGCCAGCAAGATGTAACCCGAAAGGCACATCAGCACCATTTTGCGTTTTTCGTTGTGGTCTACGACGTGCCCCGAGAAAAACGAGACGGTGATGGCGGGAATCACTTCGGCCAACCCTACCAAACCCAAAGAAAGTTTGTCGTTGGTTATTTGATAGACCCAAAAATAAACCACCGTGATTTGCATGTTGAGCCCGAAAATGATACCCACGCGCAGCAGCAGGTATTTTTGAAACTCGGCGATCTTGAGCGACGGGTTCTTGGCAAAGAAACCTTTGGGGACAGGCGACAACGGCGTATTGGGATCCATGGGCTTTTAGATGATGCGTAAATTTAGGGCTTTTGGCGCGAGAGTGAACCAAAAGCCATACATTTTTGTTTCTTTGCATATGCGCAAAGCCGAATACCTGCTCGACCAAACCTTCAGCGATTTGTCGTACGACATAGAAGACCTGAATTTCAAGGAATTCGAGCGGTGCGTGTTCGACCGTTGCGATTTGGGCCGTTGTGTTTTCCTGGCCGTGACCTTCATCGATTGCGTGTTCAACGATTGTGTGTTCAGCGGCGCCAAGATCAACTATGTGGCGTTGCGCACCGTGACCTTTAACGATTGCAGGATCGAAGACGTCAACTTTGCGATGTGCGACAAACTTATTTTTGACATCGCGTTTAACCGGTGCCGGCTCGATTTTTCGAAGTTCTACACGCTCAAGATCAAAGGGACGGTCTTTACCGATTGCAGCCTGATCGCCGTCGATTTCATGGCCGCCGACCTGACCGGTGTGGTGTTCGACCGTTGCGATTTGTACCGCGCCGAATTCGCCAAGGCCATCGCCAACAAAGCCGATTTCAGGACCAGCCACAACTACGGCATCGACCCCGAAAAAACCAAGCTGCGCAAAGCCAGGTTCTCGATCTTACAATTGAAGGGGTTGCTCGCCAAGCACCAAATCAGTGTGGTGGATTGAACGAAGGAACGGCAGCAGTCAATTCGTCGGCGTATTTGTCGAGCGACTCATCGTCGAAACGCGCCACCGTAAAGACACTGGCGAGCAACAATCCGTACAGGACCAACCCGAGCATCTTGCACACCAGCCCCGAACGACCGAATACTTGGAACACAAAGCAAACCGCAGCGGTCATCACCGTAAGCCCGAACATCAGGTTGACCGCTTGCCCGCGTGTGATGGGGTTTCCAAAAGCCCGCAATTCCTGATCGTTTAAACCACTCTCGCGAAGGAATCCGCCCAATACGCCCGAAGCGGCCAGCATCAAACAACAAAGCGCCAATTCTTCCATATAAATCCGCGTAACAAAGAATGCGGCGATCTTACACAAAAAGCCCACGATAAAGAACAACATCGGAATGTGGACAAGACTGGTCTCAAACGGTTCGGAGAAAGGCGGCATGGCTGTCGGTTTGGTTCGGGCCAAAACTAATCCAACCGTAAAACGCGCAAAAATTAATGAGGTGAACGCCAATTTCAGCGCGGTGGAAATGCGTTAAAATCTAAACTCTTCTTAAAAATCGCCGAGTTTTTTTTCCATGCGGTAGTCTTCCATCAGGTAGCCGTGGCCAATGGCGATGTCTTCCTCGGCGGTGATCGCAAACCCCATCTTATGGTAAAATCCGAGCGCCTTGTTGAAGCGGTTTACGTTGAGCGACAACTTCCCGGCATGTTGCTCGCGCGCCAAAGCCTCGACGTGTTCGAGCAACAACTTGCCCACGCCCTTACCTTGTGTTTCGGGCAACACATAGATTTTGTGGATCCGCGTCACGGGCGCGCCTTGGTATTGGTGCTCGTAGCCCACAAACCCTAACGGTTTGGTGTCTTCGATCAAAATATACCGATGGCCTTTGTCGAGCGAAGATTGCAACGCTTCTATCGAATAGAACGACTCGAGCATGTAATCGAGTTGCGGTTTCGACAGGATTTCGCCATACGTCACGGGCCAAATCGCAAAGGCCAGGTCGTGTACGATGTGCAATTCATGGGTATGTATTTCGCGTAAGGTCATCAGGTTTTGGGCAAATAGATGCTGAAATCGGTGCCTTTGCCGGGTTTGGACTTCACGGTGATGTAGCCGTTGTGGTTTTCGATGATCTTCTTGCAGATGGCCAATCCCAAACCGGTACCCGCGTACTTGACATCGGTTTCCAAACGGTGGAACAGCACAAAAATTTTCTCGGCATACTCCTGACGGAACCCGATGCCGTTGTCCGATACGACAATCTTGCAAAACTGCCGGTCGGTGACCACTTTGTCCTGAATGGTTTCGGGTTCGGTGATCTTGACGCCCGCGATACGGATTTTGGGCGGCACGTTCTCTTTGCTGTACTTGAGCGAATTGGTGATCAGGTTGATGAACAACTGTTCGATCTGGAACGGGATGGCCTTGATGGTGGGCAGGTTCTCGAACGTCAGGCTTCCTTGCTTTTCCTCGACATTGATCGACAACTCCTGGGCCACCTGCTCGAGCAGGCTTGAAAAATTGGTCTTGACAAAAGTCTTGTCGCCCTTGATGGTGCGCGTGTAATTGACCAGATCGATCATGAGCGTTTGCATGCGGTTGGCCGACGCGTAGATTTTCCCGAAATAGTCTTTGCCTTGCTCCGACAGCACGCCGTCTTCTTTCTCCTGGATGCGCGAAATAAACATCTGGATCTTGCGCAACGGCTCCTGCAGGTCATGGCTGACGATGTTGTTGAACGATTCGAGTTCTTCGTTGACGGCCTTCAGGTGGCGGTTGTTGTGCTCGAGTTCGATGTTCTTGAGGTACGGCTCGGTAATGTCGTAGTTGACACCCACCTTGATTTGGTCGCCCTTGCTGTTTTGCATAAAGCTGCCCACCGAATTGATGTACTTGGTTTTACCATCAGGCAACACATACCGAAGGACCACCGACGTCGACGCAAAGGTTTTCAACGATTCCTCGTGCGCCTTGGCCGCCGATTCAAAATCCTCGGGATGGATAAACGTGGCGATGTTCTCTGGGGTGGCCTCGGGCGAATCGGGATCGATGCCCAGCAACCGGTAAAAATTCTCCGAAAAAGTATAGGCGTTGGTCGTCAAGTTCAACTTCCAGTGCCCAAAATTGGCCACCTTCTCGGCATTGTTGAATGCCTGGTTCAGGAACTTGAGTTCGTCGTTGGCCTTTTGCAGTTGATAAATATCGCTGCTCACACGGTTGAACGACAACAACAACACCAGCAAAGACAAAATTACGAGCAAAAATGCGCTGACCATCGAATCGTTGAGCCCAAACTGGTGCTCATCGTTGAGCTTTTTGAGCTTCTTGGCTTCGCGGTCGATCGCACGGTACACGTGGTCGCGCATTTGGATGGTATAGGCCGTACTCTCGAGGAGCTTGTCGTTGAGCATTTGTTTGTCGGCGTTGCGCACACGCGCCAGGGTGAGCGTTTCCCTGAACAAATCGAAGCGTTTGTCGAGCATCACCTTGAGCGAATCGAGGCTGCGCGTCATGCTTGGGCTATTGGCCGTGAGTCGTTTGAGTTCGACAAAGTTCAATTCGATCTCGCCACGGTCCAAGAAGCGGTTCTTGAGATAGGCTTCGTCCTTGGTGATGATGTAGCTGCGCAAATAAGTCTCGTAGTGCGTGATGATCGACAGCAACTTTTCGAGCTCCAACTGCGTTTGGCTGGACGTGGCAATGCGCTCGACCGAGGCGTCGAGTTGCTGCATCTTCGAGTAAAAAACCGAGGCGATGTAACCGATAACAACAATGGCAATCCCTAAGGCTATCCTAAATACCTGGTCGTTTTTGTATAGTCTTAGGAATTTCATTCGGGGCCATTATATGCTGAAGAAAAAGGTCTCTTTGTTTAGTCCCGATGAATGAAATTGCCAGTTGATGTTGACCACATCCTTGATCACTTTCTTGAGCTTCGAGAAGTCGTTGGGCTTCTTGATGTAGATGTTGGCCCCGCCCACAAAGGTTTCTTCGATGTCTTTTTCTGCCGACGAGGTCGAATAGATCGCAATCGAAAGTTCCTTGAAACGGCTGTTGGCCCTGATTTCCTTCAAACAGTCGAATCCCGTCTTGCCGGGCATGTTCAAATCGAGGAACAAGATGTGCGGCATCTTGATGTCGGGGTTGTCAAGGTAATCCATCAGCTCTTTTCCGTCCTTAAAGAGCGTGACTTTGTTGGTCATCTTGAGTTCGGCCAAGGCTTCGCTAAAGAAGTTACGATCGTCCTCGTCGTCGTCCGCAAGCAGGATATGGATCGGATCTTTGTGTGTTATCATGGGGTTTGGGAAGGTTTATTTTTGTTTTGTTTTTGCAAATTTCAACGCGTCTACTCGACCTGGTTGACCAGCAAGCGGCGTTTGTCGATGATGCGCTTGAACATAGACGGCGTGAGTCCTGTGACTTTCTTGAACTGGCTGGACAAATGCGCCACGCTGCTGTAGTTCAACTTGTAGGAAATCTCAGTCAGCGTCAACTCTTCTTCTACAATCAGCTTCTTGGCGCGTTCGATCTTTTGGATGATGATAAAATTCTCGATCGAAGTAAAGGTGTATTCCGAAAAGATGTTTGCGATGTAGCCGTAACTGAAATTGAGCTTCTCTGAAAGGTAGTGCGATATGGTGGTCGATGGCAATTTGTCGCGTTCATACACCATCTCTACGATGGCATCCTTGATGCGTTGGATGAGTTGGCTTTTCTGGTTGTTCAAGATGTAAATCCCGTAACGGTTGAGCGATTCCTGCACCTCGGCAAAGCGTTCTTCGGTCACTCCTTCGTCTATCTCGATCTCGCCCAGATCGAGCAATTGGTATTTGACCTGGTGCTTTTCGAGTTGTTCCTGAAGTATCACCCGGCAGGCCATGATCCCGTCATATTTGATGTATAGTTTCATTGGCTGCTATGCTTAATTTTTGTTTTTGATTCGATAAATATAGGGCAAAAAACAAAACTGCCAAGTGTTCGGCAAAACTATTCGCCTCAAATTAATCCAGCAGTTCCCCAAATATACTATAATTATTTGACTTTTAACAGATTGTATCCGTCGTAGATTTCAACTTTTAACAACTATCCGTGAATGGTTTCCGACTTACCGTAACGCGCGATGACCGAAGCCTCGAAATCAAGCCATTCGCGCCAACGCTTCTCGACGTCGATGCCCGTACCATACTTGCGCGCATAGCCGATGAAAGTGGTGTAGTGGCCCGCCTCGCTTTCCATCAGTTCGCGGTAAAATTCGGCCAGTTCGGGATCCTTGATGTTTTGCGACAACACCTTGAAACGCTCGCAGCTGCGCGCCTCGATCATGGCCGAAAACAACAGCCGCTCCACCAAACCCGACACACGGCTACCATTAGAATTGCGTTTCATGTATTGCGCCAATTCGCCCACGTATTCGTCCTTGCGCTCGCGCCCTAGCTTGTAGCCGCGCTGCTTGATGATTTCGTGCACGCGCTCGAAATGTTCGATTTCTTCCTTGGCCAATGCGAGCATGTCGGTCACCAGATCGGGAAACTCGTTGTTGATCGTAACCAGCGTAATCGCATTCGACGCCGCTTTTTGCTCGCACCATGCGTGGTCGGTAAGGATTTCCTCGATGTTGCTTTCTACGATGTTGACCCACCGCGGATCGGTAGGCAGTTGCAGGCGAAAAGTAGACATGGTGTTCAAGTTTGCCCCAAATTTAACGTTTTCGGCGCAAAAAGAAAAAGGATCTGCGCAAATTGGTGCTGTATCACACCTATTTTCGTCGTTCGCCATCAATGCACACCGATGCAACGCTCCAAAAATCGACCCCAAAACACCCGTGCCTTACCCTAAAAACCCGTTCGGTTTTATGGCATTTAACCAGTGAATTTTCTCAGATCATGTTTGTTGTGAAAAATCTGTTGTAAAAAAATCACAACAGATTTTTTACAACAAACTGTAAAAATGTTTCTGAAAAACGCAAGCTGGACGAAGGTTTTCGTCGCCTACATCCAAGAAAAACACCTGCCAGCGCGTACTTGGAAAATGCGCAAAAGACATTGTACAAAAAGAGAAATCCGACCAGTGCACTTGCAAGGCGCTGGTTTTTTTGACAGTCGTAGTCGTGTTTCTGGAAAAATCCTCTTTTAAGGAGCTAGCTACATGTTGCTTGTATCGCGTTGCCCATAAGCAAGAAGTTTGCTTCGAACGTCAAGACAAATTCATGGTGGGCAACCAAGCGTCACCGCAATGCGGCGACCGGCGCAGCTCAACAATGATCTCATCGGGAGAAAAGCCGACGGTCGACCCCATTGAAACTTTAACAAAAAGTGCAGATTTTCTATACCCAAAAGTCATTTTGGTTTGTTAGGGGTAAACCTTACTCCCCCTTCCCTTACTAGTGACAAACTACATTTTTTTTCGATACCCGTCTTACAGAAAAACTGCCTATTTTAACTTCCCAATCCACATCACTTCACCCTATTCTGCTCACTCTCGGCGCCCGTACGTTCCCCGCCGTCCTTAGACGCGAACATCTTCCCGAACGCATACGTAAACGTCAGCGCCGCATACCGCGTGTCGCCCCAGTTCTCGTAATTGGCGTATGTATCCTGCAAATTGTTGATGGTGCCCGCATTGACGTTGCTGTAAAAAATGTCGTTCACCGTAAACCGTATCGTGCCCTGGTCCTTGAGCACCTTTTTTTGCACCCCGCAATTCACCGTATGTTTGGGGCGCGTCCCGACCTGCGCCGACGGCAGCGCCGAAATCACATTCCCGCCCAACTCGGCCTGCCAACCCTTGCCCAGTTTGAATCGGTTGTTGGCCTGCAGGTAAAACATCGTGCCTTCTGCCGTCAGGTATTGCGTATACAACGGGCTGTCGTACTTCATGTGCGTGACCTCGCAATACATATTGGCCGACCACCACTGGGCCACCGGAATGTCCGATTGGATGTTCCAGCTCACGTACTTGGTTTTGCTCAAATTGCCCGGGCGGCTGTAGTAAACCCCTTCTTTGATCTCGAGCGTTTCGTCGATGCCGTCCTCGGTAAACCCATAGCTTACCGTTGTATTGAAAAGACTTTTGTAACGGTACGACAACTCTACCGTATGCGAAAAAGATGGATTCAGGTACGGATTGCCCGTGTAAAACGTAAACTTGTCGAGCGGGCTCACGAACGGGTTCAAATCCTGGTAATACGGCCTGTTGATGCGCTTGCCGTAAGAGGTCACCAGTTGGTGATTGCCAATCGAATCCACTTTGTACTGTACATAAAGCGTAGGGAACAAATTGGTGTAATCGCGTCTGAATTGCGAGGCGGGCTTCATTACATTGCCCAATTGGTTCCCCTTAGAGATCGTGTGCTCGACCCTGAGTCCGGCCTGCAACGACCACCGTTTGAAATTGCGGCTGTAGTTCACATAACCCGCATGGATCACTTCGTCGTATTTGAAATGGTTGCTCATGTCGTAGTTCGGAACCGAAGCTGCGTCGGTAACGTCGGCATACTCGGTGACGTTGTCGGTGTGCGAGTAGCTCAATTTGTAACCCGTATCGAGCGTCTGGTCTTTCGGGAAAGCATGGCTGTAATCGGTCTTGAACGCATAAATGTCGATCACCCCCGGGAGTTTGCCCGTCGATTCGTCCGAGCTCGCGAGCCCACTGTCGGGACGAAACACATAATTGCTGAAATTTTGGATCGTCTTGTCGTCGTACCGCAAATAATCGACGTCGGCCGACCATTTCTTGCCTTCGGCAAATTCGTGGCTCCCATTGAGGTTGACGCTGGCGTTCTTGAACCTGTTGCGTTCGGAGTTCTTGGCCACGATGGTCGAATCGAGCACACCCGCTGCGTCGTACACCACGCTGCTGCCGTCCGACCGCTGGTTGCCGCGTCTTAACATCCCGCCAAGGTTGATGCCCAGCGTGGTCTTCTCGGTCGCATAAAAATAGGTACCCAAACGCAGGTTTGCGGTGTTGTTGCGCCGTTCGATGAGCGTCTTTTGGTCGAACAACGAACGCGTGCTGCCATCGGGATTGAGAAATTGCCGGTAAATGTCCAAATCGGTCACAAAAGCCTGTGTCGCATAGCCCGCGTTGCCAAAAACCCGCACCTTGCCCTGCATAAAGTTAAGACTCAAACCGTTGCGCGAATGCCAGCGTTTGCCCACCGAACCACGCGCCGTATAATTGCCGTTGAACCCTTTGGCCTTGCTTTTCTTGGTCTTGATGTTGATGATGCCCGCGCTGCCCGCCGCTTCATACTTGGCGGGCGGATTGGTGATGAGTTCGATCTGGTCGAGCGTACTGGCGGGCAACGCCTTGAGATAGGCCTCGAGTTCCGAACCCGAAAGGTACGTCGGTTTGTCGTCGATGAACACTTGTACGCCCGAACGCCCCTTGAAACTGATCGTCCCGTTTTGGTCGACGATGATGCCGGGCGATTTTTCCAGCACATCCATCGCATCGGAACCCGCACTCGATACCATCGCATCGACATTGACCACCGTGCGGTCGATCTTGTACTCGGCCAGCGGCTTTTTCTTTTGTACGGTGACTTCGGAGAGTTGCTGCGCTTCGGTCAACGTCAAGACGGGATTGGCGGTTGCCGATTGGCTGTCGACTACCGATATCGGCTGGCTCGCAAAAGTCTGGTAGCCGTTTTCATCGATGGTGATGACGTATTCGCCCGCCTGTAGGTTTTCGAACGCAAAAGCGCCGTCAGGTTGCGTGATTTCGGTTTTGACGAGCGTTTGATTTGTCGATTGGAGCAGCGAAATCAGGATGTTGCCGACAGGTTTTTGATTGGAATCCTTTACTATTCCCGAGATTTTGGCGGTTTGCGCCGATGTGATGCCAAAGCAAAAAAGGCATACGACTGCATAAATGATTTTCATTGGATTGATTTTGATTTTCTCGCGGCGTTTCGAACAGTTCGGGTACGCCTCGAGTGATTGATGATTAACGATAAAACAAATAGGTATGCAATGCTTCATTTTTGTAACAGCGCGAGCGAATGTTGCGGTCGTTTGACCGATGCTACCGCGGCAACGACAATACCCCAAAAATAAAAAGGCCTACGAAATCCGCAGGCCTTTGTTGTACAAAAACGTTGGTCTAGAACACAAAGATGGCGCGTTCGCTCATCATGTCGTTGACCTCCTCGCCCACTTGCGCGATGAGTTCGTCGTTGGTGTGGTTCATCAAAACGCGGTCGATCATGTCGACGATTTTCTCCATATCGGCCTCGACCAAACCACGCGTGGTGATGGCAGGCGTTCCGATACGGATGCCCGAAGTCACAAACGGCGACTTGTCGTCGAACGGCACCATGTTTTTGTTGACGGTGATTTCGGCCTTGACGAGCGCGTTTTCGGCTTCCTTGCCTGTGATGTTCTTATTTCTCAAGTCGATCAGCATCATGTGGTTGTCGGTACCGCCAGAAATCAGGTTGTAGCCGCGCTTCATAAACGCTTCGGCCATCGCCTTGGCATTTTTCTGGACTTGCATCGAATAGTGGAAAAACTCGTCGGTGAGTGCCTCGCCGAATGCTACGGCCTTGGCCGCGATGATATGCATGAGTGGCCCACCCTGGTTGCCCGGGAATACCGCCATATCGAGCAAATTCGACATCATCTTGATTTCGCCTTTTGGTGTCGTGAGTCCCCACGGGTTTTCGAAATCCTTGCCCATCATGATCATCCCGCCGCGTGGCCCGCGCAACGTTTTGTGCGTGGTGGTCGTGACGATGTGGCAATGCGGAATCGGATCGTTCATGAGTCCTTTGGCGATGAGTCCCGCCGGATGCGAGATGTCGGCCAACAACAATGCGCCTACACTGTCGGCGATTTGGCGAAAACGCGCAAAATCCATGTCGCGGCAATAGGCCGATGCACCCGCGATGATCATCTTGGGTTGTTCTGCCGTTGCAATCGCCTGGATTTTATCGTAGTCGAAACGTCCGGTTTCTTTTTCTACACCGTAAAATGCGGTTTCGTATAATTTACCCGAAAAGTTCACGGGCGAACCGTGTGTCAAATGCCCGCCGTGCGAAAGATCGAACCCGAGGATTTTGTCGCCCGGTTTCAAACAAGCCGCGTATACCGCCGTGTTGGCTTGCGACCCCGAGTGCGGTTGCACGTTGACATATTCGGCACCGAACAACGCCTTGGCCCGATCGATGGCAATTTGCTCGACCACGTCGACTACTTCGCATCCGCCGTAATAACGACGGCCCGGGTAGCCTTCTGCGTATTTATTCGTAAGGCACGAACCTGCGGCTTCCATCACCTGGTCGCTCACGAAATTCTCGGACGCGATGAGCTCGAGCCCGTGTATTTGCCTGTCTTGTTCTTCTAAAATAAGGTCGAAAATTTGTTCGTCGTGGTGCATATGATAATATTTCGTTAAAACTCCCCAAAAGTACAAAATCGGTTTGTTAAATAACGACTTTACTATATATTTGATGACTTAATTTTCAACACTAAACCCAGCGCAAAATGCCCATCCCTGCAAACGATCCGAACCGAAAATCCTGGCTGGAAGTACCCCAGGACAGCGATTTCCCGATACAAAACATCCCGTTCGGCGTGTTCATCACCAAGGACGACGTGGTCACCATCGGGACCCGGATCGGCAACCATGCGGTCGACCTTGGGGCATTGCAACAGCTCAACTATTTTGAAGGCATCGAACTCACCGACGACATGTTCATGCAGGACACGCTCAACGATTTCATTTCGGACGGCAAGAAAACCTGGCGACTGGTGCGCAACCGCATCGCCGAGATTTTTGACGCCGACAATGGCGAACTGCGCGACAACAAGGACCACCGCGCCGTGGTCGTGTGCTCGATGGACGAAGTCGAGATGCAGCTTCCGGTACAAATTGGTGACTACACCGACTTTTACTCGAGCAAGGAGCACGCAACCAATGTTGGGATGATGTTCCGCGACCCCGAGAATGCGCTGTTGCCGAACTGGCTGCACATTCCGGTGGGTTACCACGGGCGCAGTTCTTCGATTGTGCCGTCGGGCATCCCGGTACACCGTCCGATGGGACAAACCGTTCCCGCCGGTGAAAGGACCCCAGTTTTTGGGCCATCGCGTATGATCGACTTTGAGCTCGAAACGGCTTTCATCACCACCGATGTCAACATCATGGGCGAAAACATGCCCGTACACGAAGCCGAAGATTATATTTTTGGAATGGTGCTCATGAACGACTGGAGCGCGCGCGACATCCAAAAGTGGGAATATGTGCCGCTGGGGCCGTTTTTGGCCAAGAATTTCGCGACGTCGATTTCGCCATGGATCGTGACGCTCGATGCGCTCGAACCGTTCCGTACCAAGTCGCCAAAGCAAACCCCGACACCGCTGCCCTACCTGCAACAAAAAGGCAAGCATGCGTTCGACATCAATTTGGAAGTTTCCATCGAGCCAGAAGGCGTCGAACCGACGGTGGTATCTACGTCGAACTTCAAATACATGTATTGGACGATGAGCCAGCAACTGGCGCACCATACGTCGAACGGTTGCCGTGTCAATTCGGGCGACATGATGGGATCGGGAACAATATCGGGCCCTACCCCTGACAGTTTCGGGTCGATGCTCGAGCTCACCTGGAGCGGCAAGAATCCGATCAAGATGAAAGACGGCTCGGAACGCAAATTCATCAACGACAACGATACGGTGATCATCAAAGGCTGGTGCAAAAACGCCGAAACGCGAATTGGTTTTGGCGAGGTAAGCAGCAAGTTGTTGCCGCCGTTCGGGAGGAAATAGACCGCGAAAAGTTAAATTTCATATAGCCGCGGGATGCGGCTTTTTTTGATTATTTGGTATATTTGGCGATGACATTAAGCGCGTTTTGTAGTCTTCACTATCAACCGTTTCCATCAGCATGGCAAAGATCAACAACAAAACAACAGACGACTCACACAAAGCGCTGTTGCGAAATTTATCAAAAAATGACAAATCCTCTTCTAACGCCAGTAAAGGGTTAATCGCATCCCTACTGCTCGCCAGCTGCTCCCCTTTGATGTACATCGAAGAATATGGACTACAAACCGACGGCCGCCGCAAAACAGAACTAAGCGACTATGAATTTGAGGTACGTGGCGACACGATTGTCAAAACAAAATTGAGCAGCAAGTATTCGTTGTTTTACGACAAGCACGGGCGCCCGACCGAAATATGGCATTGGGGTAAGAACCAAAACAAGCCTGTCATCAAAGAAATGTTCAAGTACGACGACCAGAAACATACCATTACCTATGAATCGGTCCGTAAGGATACCATACTTGAGTTTTACACTGTCTATTCTTTCAACCGAAAACGACAACCAACCGGGAAAACGCGCTACGAAAAAGGCCTGAAAACCTCCTACCAGGTCAACGTATTTGAACCCAACCGACGAGACTTCATCACTTACAGCTACGACGAGACCAACACCTTAAAGGATAAATTCTTAACGCAAAAAAACAAAAAAGGCCAAACAACCAGGCAAGCATCCTACAATACCGACGGTAGTATCAAGAACTACTCGAACATTCTATACTACAGCAACGGACTCGAAAAAGAACACATTTGGTACCAAGCCGATGGAAAAATATGGTTCGGGTCCAAAGACATCAAATACAGCCGCAGCGGGCAACAAACCTATTCGGTAAACGCAACGGACAGCACCATACAATCTGCATTGGTGCAGCGTTTCGGAGACAGTATACGCACCGTTTATTTCAGCGATAAGAAGGCGACGGCGATAGAAGAGGCGATCATCTCATACAAGTGAAGGGGCTATCGATACCGCAGAAACCTCTTCATGCGACACATCATAAACACATCTCCCATCCTTAATCATCAAAACCTGCGGCGACTGATGCACCACGTTAAACCGTTGGGAAATCGCATCGGAAATATCGCGGTGCGCGAGCAAATCTAAAAAATACGGTATCACTTTATCCTGGAAATCGAATTCGCTTTCGAACCGCTTGAGCACCATCCGGCTGATCCCGCAACGCGTCGAGTGTTTGAAAACCAATATTGGTCGCGTGTTGGATTGTTCGACAAGTCCGTCCAATTGGGCAACGTGCGTCAGTTCGTTCCAATCTATCTTTGCATCTGGCTGCCCATCGCCAAACCAACCGTTTAAAAACCCCATAACTGTCTGATTTTAGGACAATTTGACATCTAATTTCCATTAGCAAATGTCAAAAAGTCAGATTATTCACCTTGGAATACCAATTGCAATGCGTCGGCCAAAGTTAACAAACGAAAGGAACAAAAAAATATGAATATAAATCTCTTAACAATCAAATCGCAGGAAGCTTTGCAACAGGCGCAATTGCTTGCGCAAAGTTACGGCAACGGACAAATCGAAAACGAACACCTTTTGAAGGCCATTTTCGAAGTCGACGAAAACGTCGCGCCGTTCCTGCTCAAGAAACTCAATGTGAATGTGCCGCTGTTCGGACAAATCCTCGACAGCACCATCCAGAGTTTCCCGAAAGTATCGGGCGCGCAAATTACGTTGTCGCGCGAAGCGAACTCGACCTTGAACGAAGCCGAAATCATCGCCAAGAAAATGAACGACGAATACGTTTCGATCGAACATTTGATCTTGGCCATCTTCAAATCGAAAAGCAAGGTCGCTCAAATCCTCAAAGACCAAGGTGTGACCGAGAAAGGCTTGCAGGCCGCGATCGATGAGTTGCGCAAAGGCGAACGCGTCACCTCGCAATCGGCAGAGGAAACCTACAACGCGCTTTCCAAATACGCCAAAAACCTCAACGAATTGGCCAAGACCGGCAAACTCGATCCCGTCATCGGGCGTGACGAAGAAATCCGCCGCGTCTTGCAAATCCTGACGCGCCGCACCAAAAACAACCCGATGCTCGTGGGCGAACCCGGCGTGGGTAAAACTGCGATTGCCGAAGGACTTGCGCACCGTATCGTCGATGGCGACGTACCTGAAAACCTCAAGGACAAAATCGTCTTCTCGCTCGATATGGGCGCGCTGATTGCGGGTGCAAAATACAAGGGCGAATTCGAGGAACGTTTGAAATCCGTAGTAAAAGAAGTGACGACTTCTGAAGGCGACATCGTTTTGTTCATCGACGAAATCCACACCTTGGTTGGTGCAGGCGGTGGCGAGGGCGCGATGGATGCGGCCAACATCTTGAAACCGGCGTTGGCGCGTGGCGAATTGCGTGCCATCGGAGCGACGACGCTCGACGAATACCAGAAATATTTCGAAAAAGACAAGGCTTTGGAGCGTCGTTTCCAGAAGGTTTTGGTCGACGAACCCGATACCGAAAGCGCGATTTCGATCCTGCGCGGCATCAAGGAAAAATACGAAACACACCACCAAGTGCAAATCAAGGACGACGCGATCATTGCCGCCGTCGAACTGTCGCAGCGCTACATCACCAATAGATTTTTGCCCGACAAGGCCATCGATTTGATGGACGAAGCCGCGTCGAAATTGCGTATGGAAATCAATTCAAAACCCGAAGAACTCGACGTTTTGGACCGCAAGATCATGCAACTCGAGATCGAAATCGAAGCCATCAAACGCGAAAACGACGAGAGCAAACTCAAATCGCTTGGCATGGAACTCGCCAATTTGAAGGACGACCGCAACGAAATTTTCTCGAAATGGAAATCCGAAAAAGACATCGTAGATGGCATCCAGGCGGTCAAAACCGAAATCGAAGACTTGAAACAGGAAGCCGAACGCGCCGAACGCGAGGGCAACTATGGTAAAGTGGCCGAAATCCGTTACGGAAAAATCAAGGACGCACAAACCAAATTGGAAGATTTGCAAAAACAATTGCAGGAAAACCAGTCGGGCGCTTCACTCATCAAAGAAGAAGTCACACGCGAAGACATTGCCGAAGTCGTGGCCAAATGGACCGGTATTCCCGTGACCAAGATGTTGCAGGGCGAACGCGAAAAACTGCTCAACTTAGAGGCCGAACTGCACAAACGCGTGGTCGGACAAGAAGAAGCGATCGAAGCCGTGGCCGATGCCGTACGCCGTAGCCGCGCAGGATTGCAGGATTTGAAAAAACCGGTCGGGACGTTTTTGTTCCTTGGGACAACGGGCGTCGGAAAGACGGAACTCGCCAAAGCGTTGGCCGAATATTTGTTCGACGACGAAAACGCAATGACCCGCATCGACATGAGCGAATACCAGGAACGCCACAGCGTGAGTCGATTGGTAGGCGCGCCTCCGGGATACGTCGGTTATGACGAAGGCGGGCAATTGACCGAAGCCGTACGACGGAAACCGTATTCGGTGATTTTGTTGGACGAAATCGAAAAGGCGCATCCGGACACATTCAACATCTTGCTGCAAGTTTTGGACGAAGGCCGACTTACCGACAACAAGGGTCGACTCGCCGATTTCAAGAATACGATCATCATCATGACGAGCAACATGGGCAGCGAAATCATCCAGGAGAAATTCGAAAACCTCAAGGGCGGCATCGAAGCGGCAACCGAAGCGGCCAAGACCGAAATCCTTGGTTTGCTCAAGCAGACTGTGCGTCCCGAGTTCATCAACCGCATCGACGAAATCGTGATGTTTACACCGTTGACTTCGGCAAACATCCAACAAATCGTCGGTTTGCAACTCAAATCGGTGACCAAGATGCTCGCGCAACAAGGCATCACCATGGATGTGACACCCGAGGCCATCGCCTATTTATCCGAAAAAGGATTCGACGCGCAATTCGGCGCAAGACCCGTAAAACGCGTCATCCAACGCGAGGTGTTGAACCAGTTGTCGAAGGAAATCCTGGCCGGAAAAATCACCACCGACAGCATCATTTTGATCGATGCGTTCGACGGCCAACTGGTATTCCGCAACCAAACCGATTTAAAGGAGTAATCCTACATGGATTTTGCATTTAAACCATATTTAGTCGTATGAATCTACAGATTCTAAATAAATTATCAACGTTTTAACACTAATACGCCATTATCGGCGTTAAGTTTACTTACATACTTCGATTTGCTTGGCTGTGCAATGTCAATTTTTACTAAACAAATAGATGTATGGACAAGACAAATGTCACAATCAAATTGCCAGGAAGAATCCTTTCTGAAAAAGAAAACCTTATCGACCTCGACGAACAGGAATTGGTCCAACGGCTGATCCGGCTGCTGCAAAGCAGGAAAAACCTCGTCAATGTGTCGTTTCAGTCCAAAGGCAATGCGCGCCAAAAAAGTACGAGCGCCATCACCAAGATTGAGATCCTTTTAGCGGATGAAGGCGGAGACTTCAACTATTACGAAGATTGACAGAGGGTCGGCACATGCCGGCCCTTCCTTTTGTAGTGTTTTGTAATTCAAAAAAATAGCTATATTTGACAAAAATCCGCGATGAGAACAACTTTGCTTTTGGGACTTTGCTTGACGGGCTTTGCGCTGTCTGCGCAGAACTACACCGTCGACAAACCCGACGCGGAAAAAACGGCCGTCAAGGCGCCCGAACCCATCGCCGACAAAGCCGACCGCAACGAGAAAGTGTTCCGAACACCCGAAGTCGATGCCAAGCCGCAACTCAAAAACCATTTGTCGTTGTCGGTACACGTGAGCAACAGCTTCAAATTTCCCGACCTCAAGAACAAGAAAGTCAAGATCTTCACGAGTTTTGTGGTCGAGCCCGACGGGAGCATGAGCGATGTGCGCACGTTCTACGTCAGCGTCAAGGATTTGGTGCCGGCCGAGCAAGTGGCCATCGCCACCGAGGAGCAAAAAGCCTACGAAGCCAAGCAAACCGAATTGCTCAAGGCCGAAGCCGTACGCGTGTTGGCGTCGTTCGACGAAAAATGGACACCGGCCATAGAAGACGGCAAGCCCGTACGCTGTTTGTACAACTACCCGATCAATTTCAACATCGAATAAAAAAAGCACCATCGGGTGCTTTTCTTTTTATTGGCGTTTAAAGGTGTACCGCTTTTCTCCTTCCGAAAAAACAACCGATGACCGATCGGCACTGAATTGGAACGACATGCTGGTCCCTTCGAATCCAAAACGGTCTTTGCCCATTGGTGCGAGTTGGGCCGGCGCCTGGCCTGTGAACTGCACGAGCAACCCGTCGGCACCTTGGGTAAACACCAATTCCAAACGCAACTCGCTGCTTGCAAAAGTCCCCAGATAAGGCGTCAGGATGATGTCTTCGTCGAGCTTGTCCTTGCCCGAAACCCAGCTGTTGTTCGCCGGATTGTAGTCGGGAAATACGTGGCTCGGGTCGAGCGTCAGGGTTTTGATGGCTTCGGTAGACGGATGCTTGAACGTCCAGCTTTTGTTGCGTTGCCACACTTCGACAGGCAGGTTAACGCGTTCGGTTTTGCCCGATTGGTATTGGACATCAAGCTGTACGGGCATCGCCATTTTTTCGAGATTGTCGATGGTGATGAGAACACCTTGCTTCGGATCGTTTTGGACGTACCTGACCGCCGCGATCGCTTGGTCCAAACGCCAGTTGTTGACGATCCAGCCGCGCCAGAACCAGTTCAGGTCCTCGCCTGCCGCGTTTTCCATCGTCCTGAAAAAGTCATTGGGTGTTGGGTGCTTGAACGCCCATCGCTCGATATAGGTGCGAAACGCAAAGTCGAAACGCTCCTTGCCCAAAACCTGCTCGCGCAACATCGTCAGTCCCGCCGCAGGCTTGTAATAAAGCAACACGCCGATGCTGTTTTCCTTCATGTTGTCGGGCGCGCTCATGACCGTTTCGAGTTCGGGATGCGTCATGTAGGCCGCCTGTTGTTGCATGTCGAGCGGCGCGCGTTTGTATTCGCCTTTGTTGAAATCGATACTGCTCAGCGAGTTGATGAACCAGTTGAACCCTTCGTCCATCCATCCGAATTGGCGCTCGTTCGAACACACAATCATCGGGAACCAGGTATGGCCGAACTCATGGTCGGTCACACCCCAAAGCTCCTCGCCCTTGGCCTGCCATCCGCAAAAAACGATGCCCGGATATTCCATACCGCCCGCGACAGATGCCACATTGGTGGCCGCAGGGTACGGATATTCGAACCACATTTTAGAATAATGCTCCATCGAAGCCTTGGTGTATTCGGTCGAACGCTCCCAGCCGTTGTTGCCGTTGCTTTCTTCGGGATAGGCTGAAATGGCGAGCGATTTTTTCCCGCTCGGCAGGTTGATCCGCGCCGCATCGATAATAAACGCCGCCGAGGACGCCCACGACACGTCGCGCGTGTTTTTCATCTTGAAACGCCACGTAAGACTGGACTTCCCGGCCGGACGCGAGCTGCTTTTGCCCACTTCCTGCGCCGAGCGGATCAGTACCGTTTTGTCGCTTTGCGCGGCCAATGCCCATCGTTTTTGTTGCTCGGTCGTGTAGACCTCGTTGGTATTGACCAATTCGCCCGAACAAACGACAATGTGGTTTGCAGGCGCGGTGATGCTCACGTCGAAATCGCCGAACTCGAGGTAAAACTCGCCCGCACCCAAATACGGATGCGCGTTCCATCCCCTTACGTCGTCGTACACGCACATGCGCGGGTACCATTGCGCAACCGAGTATACGCGGCCGTTCTTGCTGTCGTAGTAGCCCATGCGGTCCGATCCGTAGGCGGGCGAAACAAACGAGAAATCGATCTTGAGTTTGACTACGCCTCCGCCCGATTTAACGGCTTGCGGCAAAATCACCTGCATGCGCGTGTCGTGTACCGAAAATTGGAGGTCGGTCTCGGTGGATTTCCCGCCCGAAGACGAGAGCAATTTCACCGACTTGATTTTGTGCCCGCCTTCAAATTGCTGCCCCTGTGCGCCATTGCGACTGCCCTTGAGCGGAATGATGGCGTTGCCGCGCGAGTCTTTCGCAAACAGGTTTTGGTCGACGTACATCCACAGGAATCCTAGGTCTTCGGGGCTGTTGTTGGTGTAGGTCAGGACTTCGGAACCGGTGATTTCATTGGTTTGGTCGTTGAGCGATGCCGTCAGTACATAATCGGCGCGGTTTTGCCAGTATTTTGGTCCCGGACTCCCGTCGGCTGCGCGGAACTCGTTGCCGTTTTGCGTGTAAAACAACGGATTGAACGTGTCGTAATAATCATATTTCGACGGCGTGTGCTGCGCCTGGGCCAGCCACACAAAGAACAAAGCCAAAAGCGGCGCCAGTTTTTTGCTCATGGGAAAAGGTTTACGGGTAAGTCGCGTGTACCCATTTTTGTTACGCGGTAAAAATAGAAAAACCGACACGGATATTTCGAAAAGCGGCTAACTTTACCAAAAAATTACACTTGAAAACAACGCTCGAACAATTTGGTTTCACGGCCACCATCAACCACCACGGCGCCGAACTGGTGTCGTTGCGCAAAAACAACACCGAGTACATTTGGGAAGGCAATCCCGAATTCTGGGGCAAGCACTCGCCCGTTTTATTTCCTATCGTAGGTACGCTGAAAGAAAACACCTACCGTCACGGCGGCAAACAATACCACTTACCGCGTCATGGGTTTGCGCGCGACCGCGTGTTCGAATTGGTGTCGAAAACCGACGCGACGGCTGTTTTTTCGATAGCATCCGACCCACAAACGATGGCGGTCTATCCGTTTGGCTTTGAACTCCAGATCATCTACACGCTTACCCATCAAGGGCTCACCATCGGTTACCTCGTGTGCAATCGATCCGACGAAACCATGCCGTTTGCTATTGGCGCGCATCCCGCGTTTGCCTTGCCCGGAAATTTCGAAGACTACCATCTCGAATTTGAGAAAAACGAAACGCCCGTCTACCATTTGCTCGAAAACGATTTGATTTCAAACCGCACCGCATCGCTTGTACTCGACAACCAAAAACTACCGCTCGACTACGCCCTGTTTGCCAACGATGCGCTGGTTTTCAAAAAACTGGAATCGAAATCGTTGACCATTTGTAAAGACGATGCACCGCTTTTGACTGTTGCCTTTGCCGGGTTTCCGAACCTCGGACTTTGGACCAAGCCCGGTGCACCGTTCCTGTGTATCGAGCCGTGGTTTAGCTACGCCGATACGCCCGAATCCAATGGCGAACTCTCCCAAAAGGAAGGCATTTTGTCGCTTGCGCCACATGGAAACTTTGAAACAAAATTCAGCATAACGATTCGATGACCGCCCGCCGTATGGGCTAAATTTGGGTCACAACCCAATGACCATGCGAAAGGCATTCCTATTGTTACTTACCGTCGTTATTCTGGCTTCGTGCGCCGTCACGCAAGATTCTAATGATTATGTTTTCCCGACCAGAACCGGCAAACTGCTCTATTTGCGTTCCTACAACAACGCGCTCAGGCTTTGGAAGGTAAAGTACGAGGAAGCCGATGTGGTCACGTCGTACGGACTGGCCCACGTTATCGTCTCGGGTCCCAAAAACGGCAAACCCGTGGTGTTGATGCACGGCACCGACGCCAGTTCGACGATGTGGTTCCCGAATGTCAAAGCATTGAGCCAGAAACACCGCGTGTATGCCATCGACTATCCGCTCGAAACAGGCAAATCGTTGGCTACCGTCAAGGACATGGAACCCAAGGACATGGTGGCTTTTTACAACCAGGTATTTGCGCACTACAATTTGAAGGACATCAACCTGGTGGCGGCCTCGCGCGGCGGATGGATCGCTACGTTGCTCACACTCGAGCCCGAAAACAGGGTCGCAAAATTGGCCTTGCTGAGCCCGGCGCAAACCTTTGGCGGCGTCGACAAACTGGGCAAGGCTTTCACCGCCGTCAAGCTCAAGATGTTTCCGAGCCCCAAAAGGCTCAACAAGTTTTTTGAACAATTCTCGAAACATCCCGAAAAAATCGACCGCAAATACAAGGAACAGTTCTATCTTGCGAATAAATTTGGCCGAAGTAAGCCCGATTTGATAAAAATGTACCGGTTCCCAAAAGAACAGTTGCAAACGCTCGCTATCCCTGTGATGGTACTCGTGGGCGATCACGATGTCATCAACGACCGCGACATCCTGCAACGCGCCGCCGAGACGATACCGCACGTAGACACGCTGTTGGTCAAGGATGCCGGACATTTCATCAGCATCGACCAGGCCGCGATCGTGAACCAAAGCGTCATCGAATTCATAGACAAAAAATAATGTTAGTGATCAACTTTCTCCCGTTCCAGGAGCTCGAAACCGAAAGGCTGCTGCTGCGCCGCGTAATGGAAACCGACGTGCAACAGGTGTTTGATTTGCGCTCCGACCCCGAAACGATGCAATACATTCCGCGTCCGCTTGTGACCAACCTCGACCAAGCGATGGAGCACATCAAGATGATCAACGACAAAATCGATACGGGCGAAGGCATCAATTGGGCCATCACGCTCAAAGGAAACCCGACGTTGTTGGGTATCATCGGGCACTACCGCATCCAACCGCAAAATTACCGTGCCGAAATCGGTTACATGCTTCATCCAGCGCACCACGGCAAGGGCATCGTCTCTGAGGCCATCCGTGCCGTCGTGGCCTATGGTTTTAACCACATGAAACTACATTCGATCGAAGCCATTCTCGATCCGGGCAATACGGCGTCGGCCAAAGTGTTGGAGAAAAATGGTTTTGTCAAGGAAGCGCATTTAAGGGAAAATGAGTTTTTTGACGGCAGATTCCTCGACACGGTCATCTATGCGATACTCGACCGCGATTTCCTGAAAAAATAAAAACCACCGGCAAAAAATCCGCCGATGGTTTTCTCTAGGGGCTTTCCCTGATTATTGTACCGCCAACAAGGCGTTGATGTTGCCGTAACCGAATTGCGCGTTTTTGTTCGGATAAAAATGCGCCGACTGACGCATCTTGGCCAAAACCTGGTCGCGGTTCCAAGTTGGGTTCTTGGCCCAAACGAGCGCCGCTATACCCGCCGTGGTAGCCGTGGCTACCGATGAGCCGCCCACATAATCCGACTGGTTGTTGTGGTAGCTCACCACGGGAACGGTATTGCCCGTAGCCGCGCGTTGCATGACCACCGTAAAGTCTATTTTGCTGCCGCTGTGACAGTCGTCGCATTTGACATAGCCGCCCTCCTTGATGCCTGTCACGGCCACCGCCTCGGCCATAGACGCCGGAAAGATGACGCCTACAAAGGTCGTAAAGCTGGTAGAAGTACCACCCGCACAAAAAATAAGTTTTCCTTTCGAGTGCGCATACTTGACCCCGTCCGAAATCTTGCCGACCGAGAACACATGCCCCATCGACATCGATATGATTTTGACCGCCGCGTTGTTGCCCAGCGCGGTAAACGCGTTCTTGACACCGTTTTGCTCGTGCGCGCCGTCGAGCACCACATTGGCCGCGGCGCGGTAGGTGATCAGGTTCGCATTGTAGGCCACGCCCACGGGCAGTCCGTTGTCGTTGCGCGGTGCGGCGGCAGCCGAAGCCATGCTGGTACCGTGCCCACATTGGTCGTTCGGGCCATCGGTACCGGTAGACCAAGGCCAGATCGAATCGACATAGGTGCCGAATTTCTGGATGGTACGCCCAGTGGACAATCCGTCGTTGAAACTGCTGCCAAGCAAAGTCTGGTTAGGCGACGTGCCCGTATCGACAATTCCGATCGTGATGCCTTGCCCGGTACTGTATGCCCAAGCACTCGGGACGTTGTGCTGGTAAAGCGTCCAGGCGGCCTTGGCGTTGGGCGTTACCGTGGTGTAGTCGGCGGCGGCAAGCGTCGCGGCATCGTACCCGCAACCCGATCCGCCCGAACTCGACGATTCATCGCTGCGTTCCAAGCTGTGCGCGACTTCGAAATAACGGTAGTCGGCCGGTTCCAGGTAACGTACGAGATTGCTTCGGCGCAAGGCGATGATGGTTTCCTGGCGTGTCACCGCAACGTCCATGGTGTTGAGATAGCTATCGGCGGCCAGCAAAGTCTGGTTGAGCGGCTTGCCTTCGTGCGCCATGACGATTTGCAACAATTGATCTTGAATTTGCGCATTTTGTGGCGATTTGCTTCGGTCGAAGTCGTTGGCGTGCGTCCCGAATCCGATCGAGACCACTTCCCTACCGTGGTGCACGGCGCTCCAGAGCATGTTGTTGGAGGCTTGTTTCCAATCAAATTCGCCTGTTTCCTGCAACGATTGGTCGATTTGGGCGTTGATTTGTTGCGGCGTGATCGAGTCTTTGACCAGCGCTTCCTCGGTCGCAGGAAAGACGGCATCGTTTACCGTATCGTCTTTGGAACACGCAGCCATGAGCAGCGTTACCGCGACCAACCAGCTTAAGTTTGTTTTTTTCATATTGGACTAATTAATTGGTTCACAACTAATTTAATCATTTTTTTAACACTTTTTCACCTCTGAATTTGAACTTATCAACAGCCATTTTGGGTTTTGCTTTAAATGTACTTACCTTTGGCCCTATGCAAAAAACCGTCAACATCCTCAACAAACGTGCGCGTTTCGATTACGAAATCATCGAGACCTATACCGCGGGCATTGTATTGACCGGTACCGAAATCAAATCGATACGGCTCGGCAAGGCGCAAATCGTGGACAGTTTTTGCGAATTCAACGAAGGCGGCGAATTGTTTGCGATCAACACGTCGATCGAAGAATACGCCTTTGGCAACCAGTTCAACCACAAGGCGCGATCCGAGCGCAAGCTGCTGCTCAACAAACGCGAACTCAAGAACCTCGCGCGCAGTGTCGACACCAAAGGATTGACGATTGTTCCGCTGCGCTTGTTCACCAACGAAAAAGGCATCGCTAAGCTCGAAATCGGGCTGTGCAAGGGCAAGAAAACCTACGACAAACGCGAATCGCTCAAGGAACAAGACACCAAGCGCGACCTCGACCGCATCAAGAAAGCCTACCGATGAAAACGCTGCTCAAGGAGGCCCGCGAAAAAAAGGGGCTCAAGACGCGGGAAGTGGCGTCTGTCCTAAAGATCGACCAAGCGCTGGTGAGCAAATTCGAAAACGGGCAAAGAAACCCCACGCAAAAACAAATCGGTCAGTTGGCCGAACTACTCGATATAGACCGCGACACCTTGATGGTTTTGTGGCTTAAGGAAAAAATACTGCGCGTAATCGGCGATGATCCGCTCGGCAAAAAGGCCTTGCAATCGGCCATGGAACAGTTCGAGCCTTCGGCTGCCAAGCCCGATACCGAATCGTTGCAAAAACTGCTCGACGAAATGGACGCGCTCAAACACAAATTCGAGAACCTGCGCGGATCCTAGTTTTTCAACATTTTTTGGGTATGGATGCTGCCTTGTGCGTCGTACCGCAGAAAGTACAATCCTTTGACAAGAGCCGAGGTGTCGAGGACGCCATTGACATCGGTGCGCTCCAAAACGAGTTTTCCCATCGCGTCGTAAAGCCTTACCGCATTGGCGTACCCGTCGATCCTGATGAAATCGCCAAAAGGATTCGGATATACCGCGATTGGATCCTGCGCAAACGTTTCGGCCGATAACAGACAGTCTGGCGCCGCACCGGCCGTTGCCGTAAAGACGCCGTTGTTCACCGACCAATCCTGCCAGCTCCCACCCGATCCCGCGCCTGCCCGCCAATCGTTCAGGTCAAAATAGTGCGTGCCGTCCATCGTGCCGGGCACTTTGTAGGCCTTGACCGCCGACCCGTTTTGGTTCCAGGTGAACGCGCTTCCGGCGACACAGGTTTCTGGCGTCGATTCGATCGTGCAATTGGGCTGGATGAAATAGGCAAATTCCTGGTAGTTCGGGTAATCGCCATAAACGTGCGCGCGGCCGCTATCGTCTATACAAACCGCCACATATTCGTTGGCCGCAATGCCATAGGTGTCGCCAAATCCGTCGTGTTTGAGCCGACCGATGAAAGTGGTATGGCGCGCCCGACGGTCGGGATCGTCATAGTGTGAATCGGTGATGACGTTTTGCAACCGCGGCAGCTGGACAAAATCGTTCGAGCCCAAGGTCATGTAGGGATTGTACGGATCGGCCAGCGCCTCGGCCGATGTCACCGAACCGTTTTGCGCCGAAAAATAGTGATGTCCTAAAATCGCCATCCCAGCACTGGTCCCGCCAATGGGCGCGTTCTTGACGTTGACATGCGCGTTGATCAAATCCTCGAGCGCGTTGTCCTTGAAATAGGAGACGTAATTGTACTGGTCGCCCCCTGCAAACCAAATCATCTCGGCATGGGCCACTTTGTCGAGCACATAGGGATTGGTCGCACCCGCCACCGAGGTGATTACCAGTGTTTCGACCGAATTGACGGCCACGCCCAACTCCGAATACAAATAATTGTTGTAGCCGTTGCTGCCCGAGCTGCGCAAAACCACGACGTCGCCACCGCCCGCCTTTTGCAACAGCCATGCCATTGCGTTGTCGTGTTCGGTGGCACCGCCCATCATGCAAATACCGAACTCTGTTGGCGTGGTCACGTTGGTTGGATTTCCGGTAAAATAACTGGTATAGCCCTGCGATAACAGGGTCGCCGGGAATAGGATACAAAGTAAAAGCTGTTTCATCAGTTTTTGTTCTCCAATAAAGGTACGAAACGAAATTCGCCGAATTCGTGTTTTTCGAACTGGGTTTCGTTTTTGCGGACCAAAAGCGTCATCACTTGGTGCGTCTCGCCAAGCGGAATCACGAGCCTGCCGCCTACCTTGAGCTGCGCCATCAAGGCTTGCGGAATGATGGGCGCGCCTGCGGTGACGATGATGCTGTCGAACGGCGCGTGGTTGGGCAGACCTTTGTATCCGTCGCCAAACGACAGGTGCTTGGCGCGGATCCCGAGCTTGGGCAACAACGCCGAGGTTTGCTTGAACAACTCATTTTGGCGCTCGACACTGTAGACTTTTGCCCCCAGATGGAACAGCACCGCGGTTTGGTAACCCGAACCCGTCCCAATTTCGAGCACCTTGTGGTCTTTCTTGACTTCGAGCAACTGGCTTTGGAACGCCACGGTATAGGGCTGCGAAATGGTTTGCCCTGCACCGATTGGAAAGGCTTTGTCCTGGTAGGCGTAGTCTTCGAACGAAGAATTCAAAAACAAATGACGCGGTATTTTCCTGATGGCGGCAAGCACGTTTTGATCGGTGATGCCTTTTTGGGCGAGCAGTTCGGCGAGTTGGTTGCGAAGTCCTTGGTGTTTGGCGGTGTCTTTCAAAATTCGGGGGATTAATCTGCGTAAAAATAAGCCTTAATTGACAAAAAGCAAATCGGATATTCCCAAAGTTGTAGGGCCCGCGTTGGAATTTGCCCCGAAACTTAGGGATGGGATTTGAAATTTCTATGCTTTTATTGCTATTTTTGTTTAAAATTTATCAATATGTTAAAAGTTGGGGTTCTGGGCGCCGGCCATTTGGGAAAAATCCACCTGAGGCTGTTGCAGCAATCTGAAAAATACGAACTGGTTGGTTTTTATGACGAAAATGCCGATTATGCCGAGAAAATCGCTGCCGAATTCGGATACAAACGGTTCCCCACCATCGCTACGCTGATCCATGCCGTAGACGTGATCGACATCGTCACCCCTACGCTTTCGCATTACAAATGCGCCCGCGTGGCCATCAAATCGGGCAAGCACATCTTTGTCGAAAAACCGATTTCGAATACAGTCGAAGAAGCCGAAGAGATCATCGCTTTGGCCAAAGAACACAACGTCAAAGGACAAGTGGGCCATGTCGAGCGGTTCAATCCCGCGTTTATCGCCGTCAAAAACATGATCGAGAACCCGATGTTCATCGAGACGCACCGTTTGGCCGAATTCAATCCGCGTGGCACCGACGTTCCCGTGGTGCTGGATTTGATGATCCACGACATCGATGCGATCCTGAGCGTCGTGAAATCCAAGGTCAAAAACATCAATGCCAGTGGCGTATCGGTCATTTCGGACACGCCAGACATCGCCAACGCACGTCTCGAGTTCGAGAACGGCTGCGTGGCCAACCTGACGGCCAGCCGCATCTCGCTCAAGAACATGCGCAAATCGCGCTTTTTCCAGAAGGACGCGTACATTTCGGTCGATTTTCTCGAAAAGAAATGCGAGGTCGTCAAGATGAAGGACGCGCCCGAAACGCCGGGCGATTTCGACATGATCCTGCAAAATGCCGAAGGGGTCAAAAAGCAAATCTATTTCGCGAACCCCGAGGTCGAGAGCAACAATGCGATCCTTGACGAACTCGAGACTTTTGCCGATGCGATCAACCAAAACACCACGCCCATCGTGACATTGGAGCACGGGACCGAAGCGTTGCGCGTGGCGTATCAAATCATTGATTGCTTCAAGAAATAATTGGAAAAAATCCGAATTCCAAATTCCAAATTCCAAATTCCAAAACGAAATACAACAAATCAACAAATAACCGAATTAACGAATGAACACTATCGCTGTCATCGGCGCCGGAACCATGGGCAACGGCATCGCGCACACTTTTGCACAAACCGGATTTACCGTCAAATTGATCGACCTTTCCGAAAAAAACCTTGACCGTGGCATGGCGACGATTGCCGGAAACCTCGACCGTATGGTGTCCAAAGGAACCATCTCTGAAGACGACAAACTGAAAACCATCGGCAACATCATCACCTATACCGACCTCAAGGACGGTGTGGTGGGCGTCGATTTGGTAGTTGAAGCAGCGACTGAGAACGTCGATCTTAAATTATCGATTTTCAAACAGTTGAACGATGCATGTTCACACAATACCATTCTCGCGACAAACACTTCTTCGATTTCAATTACGCAAATCGGTGCCGTGGTTGCACACCCCGAGCGTGTCATCGGCATGCACTTCATGAACCCGGTGCCGATCATGAAATTGGTCGAAATCATCCGCGGTTACAATACTTCGGACGAAGTGACGCGTCTGATCATGGACTTGTCGGTTCGACTCGGCAAAGTGCCGGTAGAAGTCAACGATTATCCAGGTTTTGTGGCCAACCGCATCCTGATGCCGATGATCAACGAATCGATCGAAACGCTGTACAACGGCGTGGCGGGCGTGTACGAGATAGATACGGTGATGAAACTCGGCATGGCGCATCCGATGGGACCTTTGCAACTGGCCGATTTTATTGGGCTCGACGTATGCCTGGCCATCCTGAACGTCATGTACGATGGATTCAAAAACCCGAAATATGCACCTTGCCCATTGCTTGTGAACATGGTACGTGCGGGCAAATTGGGCGTCAAATCGGGCGAAGGGTTCTACGATTACTCCGAAAGTAAAAAAGCCGAGAAAGTCGCCAAAATGTTCGCTTAATTATTTTCTATTTTCATTAATTATTATTTATTCTCCCGAATAAAAAATAGCAATAAGCAATAAACAATAAATAATATTTTGGCCAAAATCGTCCCTTTCCGCGCCGTCCGCCCCACACCAGACAAAGTCAGCCTGGTGACCTGTCGCACCTATGACGACTACAGCCCTGCGGAGTTAGCGGCGTACCTGGATTTCAATCCGTTTTCGTTTTTGCATGTGCTTAATCCGGCGTATGTGAACCAGCAAAAAATAGGACTCGAAAAGCGGTTCAAATTGGTCGCGCAAAAATACCACGATTTCAAGACCGAACGCATTTTGGTCGAGGAAGCAATTCCGGTGGTTTTTGTATATGAAATCCAATCGAAGAACCGCGTGTATACAGGAATCGTGGCGGGAACCAGCATTGCCGATTACCAGAACAATACGATCAAAAAACACGAAGACACATTGCAGTACCGTGTGGAACTGTTCAAGGATTATTTGCACCAAACCGGATTCAATACCGAACCCGTATTGATCACTTATCCCGATCAATCCGATTTAAACAATTGGATCAATCAAACAAAGTCAACTACTTCTATTTATGAATTTTCGACTACCAACAAAGAAAAGCACACGCTTTGGAAAATCGACGATGCTGCGCAAATAAAATGGTTGCAACAACAATTTGAAAACATTGGCGACGTGTACATCGCCGACGGACACCACCGCTCGGCATCGGCAGAACTGCTTTACCAGGAAGACAAGGCGTCGGGCAACCCGCACCTCGATCATTTCATGAGTTTTTTGATTGCCGAAAGCAACGTCAAGATATACGAATACAACCGCATCGTCAGGGATTTGAACGGCCATACCAAGGAGAGCCTGCTCGAAGCGCTGGCCGCGACGTTTTGGATCAAGAACAAGGAACAGGAATTGTGGAAACCGACCAAGAAATTCGAGTTCGGCATGTACCTCGATGGCGAATTCTACAGCCTGTCGATCAAGGACGAAAATAGCTTTGGTGATGTCCTGGAAAGCCTCGACGCCCAAATCCTGTACGAAAAGGTGCTCCATCCTATTTTGGGGATCACCGATTTGCGCAACGACGAACGCATCGACTACATTCCGGGCAACCAATCGATCGTAACCATCAAGGAAGTGGTCGACGAAGGCGAATTTGAAGTGGGGTTCATGCTTTTTCCCGCCGCCATCGACGAAATCAAGGCACTGGCCGACAACGATTTGATCATGCCGCCCAAAAGCACCTACATCGAACCCAAGTTCCGCAGCGGCCTTATCGTTTATGAAATTTAAGATGATTGCCCAAAACATACAAACCATCAAGGCAGATTTGCCGCCGCACGTGACGTTGGTAGCGGTATCCAAAACCAAACCCGTGGCGCAACTCATGGAGGCTTATGCCGCAGGGCAGCGCATTTTTGGCGAAAACAAGATCCAGGAGATGGCCGACAAGTTCGAACAAATGCCCAAGGACATCCACTGGCACATGATTGGGCATGTACAAACGAACAAAGTCAAGTACATGGCATCGTTCGTAAGCCTTATCCACGGTGTCGACAGCCTGAAACTGCTGGCCGAAATAGACAAGCAGGCCGCAAAGCACGAGCGCGTCATCGACTGTTTGCTGCAAATGCACATTGCGCAGGAAGAAACCAAGTTCGGGCTCGACGAAGCAGAACTGCAAAACCTGCTCGATTCTGACACCTATCGCAACCTAAAAAATATTAAAGTGGTTGGTTTAATGGGAATGGCTACATTTACTGACAATCAATCGATCATCAAAAATGAATTCGATACGCTAAAGTCAATCTTTGACCGTTGCGCCGCCCAACATCCGCAGTTCCAAGTACTGTCGATGGGCATGTCGGGCGACTACCAACTTGCCATTTCTTGCGGCAGCACAATGGTTCGGATAGGAAGCAGTATCTTTGGCAACAGATAATTATTTATACCAAGGACGTCGCTGGTCTTTCGACTTTATGACGTTCGACTTTCGACTTAAATTTTGTACGCAGTATTAGACATAGAAACCACCGGGGGCCAATTCAACGAAGAAGGCATCACCGAGATTGCCATCTACCGGTTCGACGGGCATGAAGTCGTAGACCAATTCATCAGCCTGGTCAACCCCGAAATACCGATACAGCCTTTCGTGGTCAAACTCACGGGCATCAACAACGCCATGCTGCGCTCGGCGCCCAAGTTTTTCGAGGTGGCCAAACGCATCATCGAGATCACCAAGGACTGCGTGATTGTGGCACACAACGCTTCGTTCGACTACCGCATTTTACGCACGGAGTTCAAACGACTCGGATATGATTTTGAATCGCAAACGCTGTGTACGGTTGAACTGGCGCAAAAACTCATTCCCGAGCAACCGTCGTACAGCCTCGGCAAACTCGTACGCGGGCTCGGTATTCCCATTGCAGATCGGCACCGCGCGGGCGGCGATGCAATGGCTACGCTCAAACTGTTCAAGCTGCTGCTAGACAAAGACCTGGGCAAGGAAATCGTCAAAAGCCTGATCCATACCGAGGTCATCAAAGGACTGTCGCCCAAATTGCTCGATATTGTCGAACACCTGCCTTCGCGGACCGGAATTTACTACATCCACAACCAAGACGGCAGGATCATTTACATCGGCAAGAGCCGCAACATCAAAAAGCGCGTCAACCAGCATTTTACGGGCACCACGAGCAAATGCAAGAAAATCCAGCTCGAGGTTTTTGCCGTCACCTATGAGGAAACCGGCAGCGAACTCGTGGCCTTGCTCAAGGAAAGCGAGGAAATCAAGGTCAACAAACCCGTTTACAACCGCGCGCAAAAAAAGACGATTTTCCCGTGGGGGCTTTTTGCGCAAACCGACGCAAACGGCTATTTGCGGCTTACGGTGGAACGTACCGATGCCGAACGCAAAACCATTGCAACGTATTCGTCTTTGCAAGAGGGCAAGAACGCGTTGCACCGCATCAGCAACCAATACCGGATGTGCCACAAGCTGAACGGCCTGCAAGACGTAGACGGCGCTTGTTTCCCTTACCGGCTCAAACAGTGCGATGGTGCTTGCGTGGGCGAAGAACTGCCCGAAACCTACAACCTGCGCATACAGGAATTCATCGATAAATTGGCGTTCGAGCACAAAAACCTGGTGATCATCGACCGCGGACGCAAAATAGACGAACGCAGCGCTGTGGTCATCGAGGACGGCCAATACAAAGGCTACGCATTTTTTGATTTGAATTACCAGGTGCACAACCTGCAGGTGCTCAAGAACATCCTGGTCCCAATGCAACACAACCGCGACACCTACAAGATCATCGCCGACCATCTGGCCAAAAATAAGGCCACCAAGGTGGTTTCATTCTAGGAGTTTGCGTACTTTTGGAAAGGACCTGAAAAAAGACCGATTTTGCGATCCATCGACAAAGACCAACTGCGCCGCCGCGTACACCAGATCATCTATGAGGCCGATACACCAGCGGGCAAGCTGTTCGACGTAGTCCTGCTCCTGTTGATCATCATCAGTGTGGTGGCCGTCATGCTCGAAAGCGTACAATCGATCCATGCGCTTTATGGGCCAGAATTGCAGTTCATCGAATGGGTCATCACGATCTTCTTTACGCTCGAATATATCGGCCGTGTGCTGTCGGTGGGGCGTCCGCTCAAATACATTTTTAGCTTTTACGGCATCGTCGACTTGTTGGCCATGCTGCCCGCCTATATCGATTTGCTGTTTCCGGGCATGCACTTTTTGGTATCGCTGCGCGCGGTGCGTTTGCTCAGGATTTTCAGGGTACTCAAGCTCATGCATTTTGTGGGCGCTGGTAATGCCCTGGTCGAGGCGTTGCGCAAAAGCCGTAACAAGATTGCCGTTTTCCTGTTCGCCGTGATTGTCATCTGTGTCATTTTGGGAACAATCATGTATTTGGTCGAAGGCCCCGAAAGCGGATTCACGAGTATTCCCGTCAGCGTGTATTGGACCATCGTGACGCTCACTACGGTGGGTTTTGGCGACATCACGCCGCAAACGCCTTTCGGACAATTCGTTTCGATCATCATCATGATCCTGGGTTATGGCATCATTGCCGTGCCTACCGGTTTGGTCACCGCGCAATTCATGTCCAAACCCGAAGGTACGGTGGTGGGGAATACCACCTCCTGCCCCAACTGCGCGCGATACGGCCACCGCGACGATGCCGATTTTTGCTACCATTGCGGCGCCAAACTCAACGAAGATGAGGCGTAAGTATCTTTTGACGGTCATCGGGCCAACAGCCATCGGCAAAACGGCTTTGTCGATCCAGCTTGCGCGACATTTTGGTTGCGACATCCTTTCCTGTGATTCCAGACAATTTTACAAGGAAATGACGATAGGCACCGCCGTTCCTGAACCCGACGAACTGGCCGCCGCCACGCACCATTTCATCCACCACAAATCAATTTTTGACAGCTATACAGTGGGCGATTTCGAAAAAGAAGCCATCACCAAGCTCGACGAATTGTTTGCCACGAACGATTTTGCGGTGCTCGTGGGCGGATCGGGATTGTATGTGGATGCCGTGCTCAAGGGATTCGACGATTTTCCCGAAGTCGATGAATCGGCGCGCGCGGGATTGACGCAAAAATACCAATCGGAAGGCATCGCTTTCCTGCAAACCGAATTGCAAAAACGCGATCCCGATTATTTTGCCATAGTGGATACCGACAACCCGCAACGCATGATGCGCGCGCTCGAGGTTTGCGTTTCGACGGGCTTGCCCTACTCGACTTTCTTGAAACAAAAAAAGAACACGCGCAACTTCACACCCATCATCATCGGATTGGACGCCGAACGCCCAACCATTTACGACCGCATCAACCGACGTGTCGATTTGATGATGCGGGCCGGCTTGCTCGAAGAAGCGCGCGCACTGTACCCACACCGCGAGCTGAACGCATTGCAAACGGTGGGCTACCGTGAGCTTTTTGACTATTTCGACGGAAATGTTACGCTCGATTTTGCCGTGTCCGAAATCAAAAAGAACACGCGCCGGTTCGCCAAACGACAGTTGACGTGGTTCAAGCGAACGGAAAACGCGCGTTGGTTCGACTACCGCGAAAATCCAGCACGAATTGCAGAATTTGTGGAAGAAAAAGTGAGGGAAATGCAATCTTGAACTACTTACGCCAAATACAAACGCCAATGAAAAAAATTACCGTTCTTTTTTTACTGTTCGCAGCATGGGGATGCAGCGACATCAACTATGATGGCGAAACCCGACTGGTTTTTGAAGGCCGCATCGTCGATGAGGAAAATAGGCCCATAGCCAATCGTGATGTGGATGTGGCCGTTTACGCAAGACCCGGTTACGGATTGCATCCGAGCGATGTCATTTCGAGCACGATCACCGACGCCAACGGCACTTTTCGCATGATTGTTCCAGCGCCAAAAGGCATCGAAAACACGATGAGCGTGCGCATCAACAAAAGTGGTATAGGTTACCAATACAAGGAATTTGCGTTGGTCCAAAACAAGGATTTCAGTGACTACCGTTTCGATTTGCAAACCATCGTGCTTTACCGCAATGAATCGGTGGTAAGGTTAAACGTGATGACCGTGCAGGAACAAGCCAATACGTTTGTTTCTGGAATTGAGCTCGAAGGCATGCGCGCCGACCAAACGGTGTTTGTCAATCCTTTTGAAACAGATTATGTTCCTTATGACTTTAGCTTTTTTGTGCTGCGCAACCAAACCGTCACGCTTCACTATACCATTACCGATTACAGCGCGCCGGATAATCCGCAACAAACCCCATACGCCATTCCAATTGCAATAGGCGACAGTACGGCAAACCACACCATTTATTATTGATGAAAAAGACAATTTTACTTTTGGCGCTGTTCGGCATTCATTGTATGGGCGCACAGGAAACCGCGAAGGAGCCGATTTTTGCCATGGGACCTATGGTGCGCGTACACGGCATTTATTCCCTTCAATTTGGCGACCATTATTTGGCCGATGCAAATGACCCGCAGGTTTCGTTTGGAATGAATTTGAGTCTTTTTGACGTGTATGGATTTCGATTGGCGGGTGGCATCGATCACCTGTTTTACAAAACCCACGACATCGAGATGGCCGCAGATGTCTCGCGGACGAAATACACCGCTGTCTACGGCGCCATTTCCTATGACATACCCATTACCGAAAAATTTTTGATACAGCCTTATGTTGGCGTCGGTTGGGCCAACTTGAATTTCAAACGATCGGATGAAAACGGCAGCTCGAATTTTTATGCCGATTTCGACAATGTGGGCGTGAGTAGCCAGCAAGGGGCGGAAGTGCGCGTTGGTGTGTACTTTGACTACAGGCTTGCAAAAGTCGTTTCGGTTTTTACGGGCGTGAATTACATTTACGGCAGTTACGACATTGATACGGCCAGGGAATACCGGGATTATTTTGGAAACTCATCTGGCATGCAACTTAATCTGGGCTTTAAGATTGGCCTTTCGAAACGAGATAAAAACAAATCCTTCCAATAATGCCGATTGCTGAAAATTTCTCCTCCGTTTATTCGCACGAGTGGGACATCAATTTTACGATGTGCGCCCCCAACGGCTATTTGAACTACGTGAATTTGTGCAATTTGCTGCAACTCACCGCGGCCGAACATTCGATTACGGGCGGGCTCAGCTTTAACGACATGCAAACGTTTGACCAGGCCTGGGTGTTGAGCCGTATTCGCGTCGAGATCGACCGGCTACCGAAGTGGCAGGACAAAGTGACGATCAAAACGTGGATCGAGAATTTACACGGCGCCAATTCGGTGCGGAACATGGAAATGTATTGCAACGGCGAAAAAATGGTGGGCGCGACGACCTACTGGGCGGTGTTGAACACCAAGCTGCGCAAGGCCGAACCGCTTGCGCTCGACCACGGCCATTTTGAAAAATTTCCCGAATGGCATGCGACCGAAAAACCGAGCGCGCGGATCAACTTTTTGCGCGACACGCAAATTGCCGCCGAACGCAAGGTGGCGTTGTCGGATTTGGACATCGTAAACCATGCGAATAACGTAAAGTATTTGGAATGGTGTCTCGATACGATGGATTTGAAACCCATCATGAACAAGGAACTCAAAAGCCTGGACATGAACTTTATGCGCGAGCTCAATTGGGGCGATGACGTGTCGGTGAATGTGGTGCCTGCGGACAGACCGGAGTTCTTTTCAATTGCGAAGGAAGGGAAGGTTTGTTTTGCACTCGAAATGTCTTGGAGGTAACGAACGTTTGCGTTAGCGATGGAAGCGGCATCCTTTTGCTGACGAAAGGAAGCAAAAGATAGAGCGGACAGCGCGGTGGCGGCGAGTAAAATGCGATCAGCTTTTTGCGAGCCGCCGAACGCCAAATCAACCACAAAGTTCACAAAATTACGCAAAGGATTCAAAGACGACAAGGCGCTACGAACTTTGCGGAAAACTCTGCGTCTCTTTGCGGTAAAACCTCTAGACTCTTTGCGGAAGCAGTCGAACGCCAAATCAACCACAAAGTTCACAAAGGTTACGCAAAGGATTCAAAGACAAACAGAAATCGCTATACTTTGCGTCTCTTTGCGAAAAACTCTGCGACTCTTTGTGGTAAAACCTCTAGACTCTTTGCGGAAGCAGCCGAACGCCAAATCAACCACAAAGTTCACAAAGATTACGCAAAGGATTCAAAGACGACAAGGCGCTACGAACTTTGCGGAAACCGCTGCGTCTCTTTGTGGCAAAAACCTTTAGACTCTTAGCGATAAAACCTCTAGACTCTTTGCGGAAAACTCTGTGTTCCTTTGCGGTAAAACCTTTAAGCCGCCGAACGCCAAAACAACCACAAAGACCGCGAAGGTTACACAAAGGAATCAAAGACAAGCAGAAATCGCCGTACTTTGCGTCTCTTTGCGGTAAAACCTCTAGACTCTTTGCGGAAGCAGTCGAACGCCAAATCAACCACAAAGTTCACAAAGGTTGCGCAAAGGATTCAAAGACTACAGAAGGCTTTGTAAATTTTAGAAGGCTTTGTAAACTTTGCGAAAAACTCTGCGACTCTTTGTGGTAAAAAAATAGTGCTTTGTGGTAAAAAAAAGCCCCGGTTTCCCGAGGCTTCTCATTATTCTGCTTTGTTCTTGACTACAAGCCTGAACCCTTCGCCGTGGATGTTGAGGATTTCTACGTCCTCGTCGGCTTTGAGGTATTTGCGCAACTTGGCGATGTATACGTCCATGCTTCGCGAGGTAAAATAGTTGTCGTCTCTCCAAATCTTGGTGAGCGCCAATTCGCGCGGCATCAAGTCATTTTCGTACACGGCGAGCATTTTGAGGAGCTCGTTTTCTTTAGGCGAGAGTTTGATTGGTTCTTCGTTCTTGTAGGTCAGGAAACGCAACTTCGAATTGAGGTGGAAATTCCCGATCTGGAACTCGAACTTGACGTGGTCGTTCTTGACATCGGCCTGCTTGCGCTGGATGATGGCTTTGATTTTCATCAAAAGCACCTCTGAATCGAACGGCTTGTTCAAATAGTCGTCGGCGCCCACCTTGTAACCTTTGAGCACGTCTTCCTTCATGGACTTGGCCGTGAGGAAAATGATGGGCACGTCTTTGTTCTTCTCGCGGATTTCCTTGGCCAGCGTGTAGCCGTCCTTGTAGGGCATCATGACGTCGAGGATGCACAAATCGTAGGTGTCTTTCTTGAATTTCTCGAAGCCTTCCATGCCGTTCTTGGCGAGCGTCACGTCGAAATCGTTGAGTGTGAGGTAATCTTTCAGTATGGCTCCAAAATTTTGGTCGTCTTCTACCAAAAGGATTTTTTTATTTTCTGTTTCCATATCGCTTTTTTAATTAATGAGTGGTATTTTTATGATGAACGTACTGCCTTTTCCTTTTTCGCTTTCTACAAATATCTGACCGTTGTGGTCGTCGATGATGCGCTTTACATACGCAAGCCCCAATCCGTGGCCCTTGACGTTGTGCAAGTCGCCGGTGTGCTCGCGGTAGAATTTCTCAAAAATCCTTTTTTGCGCCACCTTGCTCATCCCCGCGCCCTGGTCCTTGACCTTGACGATCACGAAATCCTTGACGTTTTCGGTATAGATGTCGATGACCGGCGCCTCGGGCGAATACTTGATCGCATTGTCCAAAATATTGACGATCACGTTCGTAAAATGCACATCGTTGAGCAAAACCGTCGTACGCGTCGCGTTGAAATGCGTGGTGATCGTACCCTCGCGGTCTTCGATGATCAGGTTCACGTGGTCGATCGCATCTTCGATGATGTCCTGGATGTTGTTCGACTCTTTTGTGATGTCGAGCTCTTTTTTCTCGAGTTTCGAAATCCGGAGTACGTTCTCGACCTGCGCGTGCATGCGCTTGTTTTCGTCGCGGATCATTTGCAGATAACGGGTCACTTTCTCCTTATCTTCGATGATCTTTGGGTTCTTGATCGCGTCGAGCGCCAGGTTGATCGTCGCTATCGGCGTCTTGAACTCATGGGTCATGTTGTTGATGAAATCGGTCTTGATCTCAGAAATGTGACGCTGACGGATGAGTTGGTTCAATGCGCTCGAATAGGCGATGATGATGATCAGGGTAAAAACAACCGACAGTATGGTTATCCCTACCAAGTCCGAGAACAAAAACTTTTCCTTGTGCGGGAAACTTACCATGAGCTGGTACTTGTTGTTGCCTTCGTTATCGGTAAAAATCGGAATCGTATAGGTGTCGTTCTTGGCATACCTGAACTTGTCCGACTGTATTTTGGTGGCCAGTCCGTTGCTGTAAACGCCGTATTCGAACGGCGTCTTGACCCCGTATTGGTTGAGCTCGGTAAACAACAATTGTTCGAGTTTTTCCTTCGAGACCCGTTCCTGCAGCGGTTTGGCCGAGGCGATGTCCTTGAAAAATATCTCGAACTGTGCGTTGTCTAGAATGTCCATCCCGCCGGTCTTTTGGATCTTTACATCGGGTACGATTTTTTGCTGGATGGCATTGTCGATCCCATTGTTGTAGACCTCGGTGACGCGTTTGGACGAAAAATTCTTGAGCTTTAGGCTGTCGACTTTTTTATCAAAGAACGAAGCAGAAATGTTGTAGTCTTCCGAAATGATACTGTTTGAATAGATGATCGTTTCGTTCGTACGCGAATTCCGCTGGTAATAGCCAAACTCAAGGAAATCGCTTTTCTGGGGTTCCTTCCCGATGCTGTCCTTGAGTTTTTTGTATTTGTCGATAAAGCTGTACGCTTCCTCCTTTTGCAGCTTGTCGGCCACATTGCCGATGACCTGCTTGACATGGAAACGGAACTGCTCTTCGTTGTTTTTGAAAGACGTGTTGAACCAATAAACCTGTACCAGAATGATGCCTATCAAGGACAAACTCATCAGTAAAACAAGCAATCGAAAAAACAATTTATTCATCCTTACAAAGTTAGGATTTTAACATTTGGGCGTTAAATACATTAACCAAAGATTAACATTTAAACTATTTTTTGTCGATTTGTAGATTTTTTAAGATTTTTTGCGCTTGTTTTTCAGCCGATTGAAGATCGGTATTCTCGATAACGAAGTCGCTTTTGGCCGCGCGCTCGGCATCGGTCATCTGGTTGCCGATGCGCTGCAAAACCTGTTCCCGCGTAACGCCATCGCGCCGCATCACGCGTTCGATACGTTTTTCCACGGGCGCGGCGACGGTGACAATTTTATCGCAATCCTGGTAACTACCGCTTTCGAAAAGGATGGCGCTTTCGCGGATGACCCATGGCTTGTCTTGGTGTGTCGTCAACCATTTCGCAAAATGTTTGCGCACGGCGGGATGTACGATGCCATTCAGTTGCTGGAGTTTTCCGGGATCGGCAAAGACCATTTGCGACAGTTTTTTGCGGTCGAGTTTTTCGCCGTCGAACACTGCATCGCCGAACGTTTCGCGGATTTTAGACAACATGGGCTTGGACTCGGTCAATCGTCGGCCTTGGTCGTCGGCCACATATACGGGAATTCCCATCGACTCGAAAAATTTCGAAATCGTGGTCTTGCCACTGCCGATGCCACCTGTGAGCCCGAGTATTTTTGTCATTTTTTGAAGAATAGTTCCGGAAATGCCTTTTCAGGGTTTTGTTTGAGCAACCGCACCTTGACAAACGATTTTAAAAAACCGGTACCGTAACCGTAAAACTGAATCGCGACAGCCGCCACCGCAAACCAACCGATCTTAAAACTCCTGTATTGTGCCGAAGCCAGCATCAGTACCGCCACGAAATACCCCAATACATTGAACAACAACAACGGGTAACCGAAGGCGGCAAGGATTGCGGCGGCTAACGCAACGAGCAAAACGCCCGTCGGCATATAAAATGTCGGCTTGGTGTGTTTGGGGTGCCACGAATCGAGGATCGGCCTGGCCTTCCCAAACTTGTTGACCTGGGTGTAAAACTTAGACCAGTTGATGCGGCGCTTGTGGAACACATATGCCTTGGGGAACAACGCCGTCTTGAATCCCAAATCCCACAAACGGATCGACAAGTCGGGATCTTCGCCCGGATGGATGTGCCCGAAGCCGCCCGAAGAATCGAATGCCGCCCGCGACATGCCCATGTTAAAGCTGCGCGGCTGGAATTTGCCCAACCGTTCCGAGCCGCCGCGAATACCACCTGTGGTCAGGAAAGAAGTCATTGCAAAATTGATCGCCTTTTGGATGTCGGTAAACGATCCGAGCGCCGCGTCGGGTCCGCCGAAACAATCGACCGGATTTACCGCGAGCGCCTTCTCGACCTCGTCAAGGTATTGCGGCGGAATGATGCAATCTGAATCAAAAATCAAAAAGTAATCGCCTTTGGCTTGTCGCATGCCAAAATTGCGCGAGTCGCCTGGGCCTGAATTGGGTTTGAAAAAATAGGAAATCTGGAGTTTTTCACGGAACAAGTCTACGACGGCTTCGCTTTTCTCGGTCGAACCATCCTCTACGACCACCACTTCGAATGTTTTGGCGTAGGTCGAGGCCGAAAGGCTGTCGAGCAGCTCCCCTATTTCGAACGGTCGGTTGTACACCGGAATGATCAGCGAAAAATACATAACTTTTTTAACAAAGATAGTCCAAAAACAAAAAGCCACCGCGTGGGTGGCCTTTGAAAAAAAGATTCGTTTGTTACTCCTTGATGACTTTGATTGTTTTCGATTGGCCATCGGCGTTCACTTTCACCAGATATGACCCGCGTGCCAGACCCGACAAATCGAGCTGGGTTTGCGTCGCGCCAATCTTCTTGGCCATTACCTGTTGCCCGACCAAGTTGTATACCGCTACGTCGGTGATGGTTTTGTCATAGGACAAGTTCAGTAAATCTGTTACCGGATTCGGATAGTGTCGGAATGTAACGTCGTCAAAACTCTCAGACTTCAACGATGCGCTCCATGCCGAAATCTGGAACGTACCCACGGTGTCGTTGGCATATTCCCAAACACGCGCGTAGAGCACCAATCCCGGTTGCAGGCCCGTAAAACTCAACATCGAAAAAGCACCTTCACCTTCGTCGTCGCTACAACCCAAAAAGGTCAATTCGCCACAATTGCCCGAGAATACGGTCATGGCCGTATCCTGGACCGCCGATCCCGGATTGCTTTGCACCTCTATCGTGATGCTTCCGTCCTCGGGAACAACGGTGGTGAACCATACGTCGCCACCAAAACCAAAGGTTCCGCAAGTAGGCGCCGGCTGGCCCACGGTAGTTGTCGCAGCCAAATTGGTCCCTACCACAGCATGTTCTGCAAAACTACCGCCCGGTGTGAGTACCGTAGCCGTTTCGCAGTCGTCGTTGGCCACGCCTTGTGGCAGCGTCGTGAAATCGAACGGACCGGCCCAGTCGCTCACCTGATCGCCGTCGCAATGCGCACGTACGTAGAACTCATAGCCTGTGTCGGCATCAAGATCCGAAAGGACAAAACCACTTTCTACGTTTGGATGCGAAGGATCGCCGGTTGGAAATTCGCCGCCGTGGCCCGTCAAATGCACATCCCAAGTGATGTGTCCGCAACCAAAATCCCACGAAAGTACCGCCGAGCTTGAACTGACGTCGTCGGCCGACAATCCTTCTGGCCTTTGGCATCCCGTTGCAGGCAATACGGTGACGTCATAATCTTCTGTCTCGCCATAAGCGTAATTCGCACACGGATCCATGGCCGCCGCATTGTTGTTCCAAACATCGCGCACACGCATACGGTGCAAGCCCGGCGGGATATCGCAACCGATCAGGATCGGAAACACACCGGTTCCGCCGCCGCCGATTTGGGCTTCGGTATAGCCGATCTTTTCTTCTTCTGTGAATACCGCATCGTCGTTGTAATCGATCCAAACCGCCACTTCCTGCTGTCCGAAGGTACCCACCGTTACTGAAATGTTGTAGGGGACACCCGCTTGCAAACTGGCAGTATAGTTAGGTTGTCCTGTGTAATAGGTATAAGATGGCCCCGACGGAACCGCACCCGTGAAATTCGAAAGCGTGGTACCTTCGATCTCGACATTCGAAATCAAATCGCCGTCGGTCACGCCGTTGTTGTAGGTAGGGATGCAATAGCATTGTAGCACGTTGCTTTGCACCACTTGTATGGGTGTGCTTGTTGTCGATTCGGCCCCGCAGCTGACGATACACTGGTAGAAAGTCGTAGCGGATTGGACCGTAGAGAAAGAGAACGAGTTTTGGGTTGGGACGTCGGTGTAGTTTACACCATCCAGCGAAGACTGCCATTGGTAGCTGATTCCAAGATCAACCAACTGGTTTTCGAGCGACAGCATAAACGGAATGTTCTCACAAACGGTCGTGGTCGTAGACAATGTCGCCCCAGGATTTGGAGCCCCGGCACAAGGCACAGGCGGGGTGAACGTCAGTTTGTAGCCGCTAAGCGCCGCGATGTTGTTGATCGCATTGTTCGCAGGGACCGACGAGAACGAAGGCAACCCCGGGGTCACGCTCAAAAACGAACCCATATCGTTAAGGCCTACCGAAGCCGAGAGTTGACCGCCCGGTATCATACTGCCGTAAACGAATTCGATGACGTTGGTGGTTTCGTGCAGCAGCAACTTGAAAGAACCCGTTGTGGCCGAATTGGTCCCACCTCCGGTCGAAATAGAGATGTTGTTCCAATCTACTTCGAGCACACGGTTGGGGGTATCGCCTGTAATCGCATAAGAGATAATGCCTTGGTTTCGGTTGTGATCGTCCCAGTAGGCTGCAATCAAAGGGGCTTGGGGCGCACCGTTGCCGAGCAAGTTGGTCCACGATTGGGTTGCAATCGAGTTGCCGAGCCTGATCCAACCATTGACGTTCACAGAAAAATTAGTGTACACCGTGCCGCCGAAATTAAAATCGAAGCCGATGTTCAAAAAGTTTTGTGAACCATCGTCTCCGGTGGCGCCGGTGTCGATTCCGCCGGCCAACGGGGTGTAGGTTTCTTCGGATTGCGTCAGGACATAGCCCGACACCTGCGCTTGTACCGCGCCAAAACAAAACAACAATAAGGTCAATAAGGTAGTTTTCTTCATAACAATTTGGTTGGTTAAAATGCTCTCTAAAATACTAAAAAAAGCGAAGCCCAAAAAACCCTAACCAAAAAAGCCATCTTTTCAGATGGCTTCTTACTATTTGAAAGGGTTAATTATTGTTTGATCACCTTGATGGTCTTGGTACCGTTGTCGGCATTGACCTTGACCAGATAGGTTCCTCCTGGGAGTTGCGCCATATCGATTTGCGATTCGGTAGCATTCACTTGTTTTTCCAGCACTTGCTGACCCAACAAATTGAACACCGATACGGTCGAGATGGCCGACTTGTAAGACAGATTCAGTACATCGCGTACCGGGTTTGGTTGGTAGTTGAATTGCGAAGCGTCGAACTGATCGACCGCAAGGTTCGGATCGGTTACGCGCAGCGTGAAAGTTCCCTGCTCTGCCGCGTTGCTCCATACTTGCACATAGTAAGTTTCTTGTGCGGTAAGTCCTGTCAACGACTCGGTAAAGGCGGTTGTAAGGTTCACATTACAAGTTCCCGCAACGGCGGTAAGCGAACCGCAAGCACCCGAATAAATGTTAAAGTTAACAGATGTCATCGTGCCCGGCGTCACCAATACGTCGGCGGTTGCCGAAGTGGCTTCGAACGAAAACCAAACATCCTGGATGGTTCCGAACAAATCGCAAGTTGGTTGCGTTGCAGCTGCGTCGCCGAATGAATTGTCCGATGCCGTGTCGCTTCCGTCAACGGCCACTTCAAGCGCTGTGGCGCAAGTTTGGTTCTCTACGGCTGGCGGCGTAACATCTGCACAAGTGACCTCCATTGTAAATTCGCCGGTACTGCCGGCATTGTAACCTTCTACGGTGATGTAGTAAGTAGTCGTTCCGTCGGATGTAAAATTCAGGTAAGACTGTGTGGTGGTACCGCATCCATCATCATTCCCGGCGACGTAGGTCAAGGCACCGCTTGTTCCCGTATAAACGATTACAGAAGTGTCGTAGGTTGAATCGCAAAGACTCAAAGTTACCGTTTGCGCTGTCCCCGTCCCGGTAAAACTGTACCATACGTTCGGCGCATCGAGGTCGACGCTGCCACCGTCGGGCGCGTCGTCTTCATCAATACTGGCCACTTGGGTGTTGCCCGAATAAAATCCGTCGCAAGAAACAGCTTCGGCTCCGGCCAAATCGTCATTTGCAGGCCCATTCACCGTCAAAATACCGCTGATAAAGTTGGTGCCATCCCAAATACCGCCAAAGGTACCGCCTGGTTCGATTCCGCCGTATACGTAGCCGCCGTCGTTGAGTCTATAGCGGTACACATAGTAGTAGGTTCCCGGAATCAAATCGTCGCCAATTTCGGCCATGTATTCATCGTTGTTGCTCACATGCGCGGCATTGTGTACCGCCTCTTCCCAAAACGTCCATGTCGACGGATCGGTGTTTTCGTTGTTGATGCCAACCCATGCCTGGATGCCCGCTGCCTGACCGCTCAAGCCCGGTTCAACGTCGGTGAGGCCGCCCTCGTAAACTTGACCATACACTGTCCCTGCGGTCAAAGCATCGACCGTGAGTGTTGCCGGCCATTGAAGATTTGCGTAATCTGGCGCATCGGCCGAAACCGTTCCGCAAACCACATTGCGCAAACGAAACGCCGTGCTTTCGCCGCACTGATCATCGGTGTGGATGTAAAAGCGCACAACACCATCGATCGTCGAAACCCAAGTCAATGGCCCCGCGCCAAATGCGGCAGCCGTCACGCCGTCGTCGGCACTGATGGTCACATAATCGGATGCAATCGAGCTCGAAAACACATACGTTTGGCCCAGCGTCACGTTGACGTTCGAATATTCGCTGGCATAGCCCAACGTGGTAATGGTATTGACCGTCACGCCATCGCAGGTCTCGGGCGTATAGGTTGCGCCAGGATAAAGCCCTTGCGTGGCGGTTAAACATTGCGCCTGATTTTGCAGCGCAGGAAAAGCGGTCATTGCCACGAGCAACAGCGCCTTCCAGTCAAAGGTAGTTTTTTTCATATCTGTTAGTACATTTAGGTTATTAGTCCTAAAGTTATTAAAAAAAAGTTAAAACAATACGCATGCAGCAAAAAAAAAGCCACCCAAATGGATGGCTTTCAATATGCTATGGACTAAATCCCTTACTGCTTAAGGATTTTAACCGATTGTACTTCGTCGTTAGAAGTGAATTTAACGATGTAGCTTCCGGCAGTCAACGCAGACAAATCAACCTGGGCAGACTTGGCGCCGATGGTTTGGTTCAAGACATTTTGTCCCAACAAGTTGTATACTGCCACGTTGTCAATGGTGTTGTCGTAAGAAACGTTCAACAAATCCTTCACTGGGTTAGGGAACGCTACAAAATTAGCACCGCTGAATGATTGTGTAGCCAAAGTCTCAGAAACGTCGAGTACGAACGAACCTTCTGGATTGTCGACATCTGAATAATGCCCTACGTTGATGAAATAAGTAACATTGGTTTCAGAAGTAAACGTCACCATTTCGTCGCCGTTGGTTCCGCCGTTATCGGCACTGGCCACACAAGTAAAGGTTCCACATTGACCTGAATAAACCGCTACCTCTGGATCCCAGCCGTTCGGTGCGCCCACGATAACCGTGATTTCATTACCAGTACCGGCAAAAGTATACCATGCACCGTCGTTCATTGCACCGGCGTCACAACCTACGTCGATCGATCCGTCGTTGTTGGTGGCTCCCGTTGCGTCGAGTTGGTTGACGTAAGGGAAAGAAGCAATAGCCGTAGCCGTTGCACAAGAATCGTTGTCGATTGGAGTAGGTGGAACAGCTTCCTCGACGTTCAATGTGAAAGGACCTTCTGATTCGTTTCCGCCGTCAAATCCACCATAATGACCTACGTTGATGTAGTAAGTAGTACCCACAACAGTAGCCAAAACCACAAGCGACTCACCGCCACTGGTTCCGCCGTTGTCTACTTGTTCCACACAGGCAAAAGCGCCACAAGAACCGGTGTAGACACCCAATTCCGGATCCCAGCCCTGTACGTCTACCAATTCAACCAATACGTCTGCTCCAGTACCTACGAAGGTATACCAAACACCGTCGTTCATACCTGAGCAAATGTCGATCACGCCATCGGCAAGCGCCGGGGTAGCATCTAAAGTAGTCGTGTATGGCAATGAAGGGATTGCTGTAGCCGTTGCGCAAGTTTCGTTTTCAAGCGGTGTCGGTGGCGTCGATGGAATCAAATTCAACGTGAAAGGACCTTCGGCCTCGGTTCCACCTGCGAAACCACCGTAATGACCGATGTTGATGTAGTAAGTAGTTCCCTGCGTGGTCACGAAAGTCAAGCTCTCGCCACCGCCTGTACCACCATCGTCAACTTGATCTACACAAGCAAAAGCACCACAAGCGCCGGTGTAAACACCCAATTCAGGATCCCAACCCACTACGTTCTCGAGGTTGACTTCTACCTGAGCACCATCGCCCACAAAAGTATACCAAACACCGTCGTTCATGCCTGAACAAATATCGACTACACCATCGGGAGTAGCCGATGTAGCGTCTTGTGTCACGGTATGCGGAAGGCTCGCAATGGCGATCGCCGTACCACAGTTGTCGTTGGCAGGAGCCGGAGGAAGCGTCGTGAAAGACACGGTTACCCAGTCGCTGAAACTAGACCCGCAGTTGCTTCTCAAGTGGAAATAATAAGTGGTTCCTTCGGTAAGACCCGAAGCAGGATACGTCAATTCGCTTTCGTTCAAAGGCGTTCCAGCACCGGCCGGATCTGCCGCTTCTTCGTTCAAGACATACTCGAAACCAGCGATACCTGAAACGGCATCCCAAGAAATGTCGGCACTGTTCGGCATCTCGTTATCGGCCACCAAGCCAGTCGGCAACGGACAAGAAGAAGACGTAATCGTAGGTGAATCAAAGCAGAAACCATAGTTCCAATCGGTACCTACAGGATTGTCGTCATAAGAGATACGGTATTTGAAACCCGCCAACTGCGTAGGCGTAAAGTTCGAAATGTTCAACGCGCTGCTGGTAAGCAATGTTTTTGGAATGGTGCAAAAGAAATTGGTAACCAAGGTGTTGTTTCCTGGTATGTTTGCCCCTGGCCATGCCACCCATGCCGAACCGTCGGCATCCCAATACTGGAATTGCAAAACGTCGTCAGACAGATAGTAATAGCCATAGTTTACCGTGATGCTGATGCTCATTTCGTTGGCGTTGAACGCAGCCGTCAAATCGACAACCGGAGACTCGGCCGCGATGTTGTCTTCGTGTGCCGTGTTTCCTGCGTCGTCGTCGTCGTAAGCGAAATTGGCGGTGACACGTGGGTCGGCTTCAAAAGCCACTGGATCGGCGTTGTACTCCCCTGTAATTGTCCATGCCGGGTTGGGCCATCCGGCAGATTGATTCAAGGTTTGGGCATCACTCTGTCCCCAAAGGGCCAGGAAAAATGCCGCCATGTAAAGTTTTTTCATGCGATTAAAGGTTGTTAGGTTTATAATGCTCGCTAAGTTAGCGATTCAACAACCCTATAACAATTTTTTAACTGCCAAAAAAATGTTAAGAATACAATAATCGACGAACGGCAACCTACTGTTTTTCGAACATTTTCATAACCTCCTGACTTACACCGATATTAGAAAAACCACCGTCGCTGTAAAGGTTCTGCAACGTAATTTTACGTGTCAAATCAGAAAACATCACCACGATATAATTGGCGCAATCCAGTGCCGAGGCATTCCCTAGCGGCGCCATTTTCTCGGCAAACGCGATGAATTCGTCGAACCCTTTTACGCCGCTGCCTGCCCTGGTGGGTGTGGGCGATTGTGAAATGGTGTTGACGCGCACCTGTTGCTCTTTCCCAAAAAAATACCCAAAGCTGCGCGCGACCGATTCAAGATAAGCCTTGTTGTCGGCCATGTCGTTGTAATCGGGAAACACGCGCTGCGCGGCCATATAGCTCAACGCCACGATACTGCCCCAAGGATTCATCGCCTTCTTTTTGTACAATACCTGCAACACCTTGTGGAACGACAGCGCCGATACCTCCCACCCTTTTTGGGTAAAGTCGTAGTCCTGGTCGGTATAATGCCTGCCTTTGCGCACATTGACCGACATCCCGATCGAATGCAGTACAAAATCAATTTTACCGCCAAGGACTTCCATCGCCTGATCGACCAGGTGTTCGAGGTCGTCGACCGAAGTGGCATCGGCGGCAATCACCTGGGCCCCTGTCGTTTTGGCCAGCACGTCTATCGACCCCAACCGCATGGCCGCGGGCACATTGGTCAGCACAAAAATACCGCCCTCCTGATGGACGCGTTCGGCGGTTTGCCACGCGATCGAGTTGGGATCGAGCGCGCCAAAAATGATCCCTTTTTTCCCTTTGAGCAAATTGTACATGGTGTTGAAATAAAAACCGCGAATTGCCTCGTCCAAAGCAATTTGGATCGGTACAATTCGCGGTAGGTAAGGTTAAATATTATTGTTGCGGGATGCTTGGCACCTGCACCATTTCGTTGGCATCGGCTTTGTAATCGACCGACGGTACGTCAAAACCGAACAAATGGTAAAAATCGGTACGGTAGCCTTCGAGATCGCCTATTTCGGCAAGGTTTTCGGTGGTAGCCTTGGCCCACAAATCGGCTACTTTTTCTTGAATGTCGTCGCGCATTTCGAGATCGTCGATACGGATACGGCCTTTGTCGTCCACAGGAACCGATCCTCCGGTATACAATCTTTCGGCGTACAGACGTTGGATCTGCTCAATCGTACCTTCATGCACCCCTTCTTGCTTCATGATCTTGTACAACAGCGAAATGTACAACGGAATCACCGGGATGGCCGAACTGGCCTGCGTCACGAGCGCCTTGTTGACCGAAACATAAGCGTTGCCACCCAAATCCTTGAGCGTATCCGAAATCTTGAACGCCGTCGCTTCGAGGTCGTCCTTGGCGCGTCCGATGGTACCTTTGCGGTATACCGGCTCGGTCACGGCGGGGCCGATATAGGAATAGGCCACGGTCAAAGCACCTTGTTCAAGGACGTCTGCGGCTTTGAGTGCATCGATCCACATGGCCCAATCTTCGCCTCCCATCACAACGACGGTATTGTCGATGTCTTCCTGGCTGGCGGGCTGGATCGAAACCTCCGAAACCTTGCCCGTATGGAAATCGACCGTCTTGTTCGAATACACTCCGCCAATAGGCTTGAGCGCCGAACGGTAAGTTTCTCCTGTCTTGGGATGCGTCCTGACGGGCGACGCCAAACTGTAAATCACCAAATCAACCTTGCCCAAATCTTTTTTGATCAAATCGATGGCTTGCTGCTTGACTTCGTCCGAAAATGCATCGCCGTTGATGCTCTTGGCATACAATCCGGCCTCGCTTGCGAATTGCTCGAAGGCAGCCGAATTGTACCAGCCCGGCGAGGCGGTCTTGCCTTCCATCGGCGGCTTTTCAAAAAACACCCCGATCGTCGCGGCGTCTGAGCCAAAGGCGCTTGTAATGCGCGAAGCCAGACCAAAACCGGTCGATGCCCCGATAACGAGCACTTTCTTGGCGCCGGCGATAGCCCCTTTCGATTTGACATAGTCGATTTGATTCTTGACGCTTTGCGCTGCGCCGCCCGGATGCGCGGTCAGGCAAATGAATCCCCTCATTCTTGGTTCGATGATCATAAAAATTGGTTTAGGTAGCGTAAATCTTTCGATTCACAAATTACACCCAAAAATAGGTCTATTTTTTTAGTCCAACAAGGCTTTTGCGTGATTTATCGCAGAATCGGAAAGCGCCGATCCCGACAACATTTGCGCAATTTCCATCACCCGTTGCTCGCGGTCGAGTCGTTTGAGGCGGGTTTGCGTTTGCGCGTCGTCCGAAGTCTTGAACACCTTGAAATGGTCGTCGCCCTTGGCTGCGATTTGCGGCAGGTGCGTGATGGCGAACACTTGCATTTGCTTGCTCATCCCGCGCATGATCTCGCCCATTTTGTCGGCTATTTCGCCCGAAACACCCGTATCGATTTCGTCGAAAATGATGGTCGGCAATTTGGCATATTGTGCAAGTATCGATTTGGTGGCCAGCATGATGCGTGACAATTCGCCGCCCGACGCTACTTTTTTGAGCAACCCAAAATCGGAGCCCTTGTTGGCCGAAAACAAAAACTGCAATTCGTCTTTGCCGTGGGCCAAATAGTTCGAAACGGGTTTGATGTCGATCTGGAAACGCACATTGGGCATGCCGAGGTGGGCAAGGATTTCACCCCATTGCCCTGTCAAATCGGGAATCGCAGCGATCCGGTTGTTGTGGATTTGATTTGCAAACGCATCGAGTTTTTGCTCCGATTCGCCCATGCGCTGTTGCAAACCGGCGATGTCGTTCTCGAGCGTGGTGAGCGAAACCGCCTTTTGGTCGAGGTCGTTTTGAATGGCAAGCAACTCGGCTACAGTGGCCACATTGTGTTTTTTTTGCAGATGGTAGATCGCCTGCAGCTTTTGGTTCACCCGATCGAGCTCCTGCGGATCCTGCACCAAGCGTTCGCCCATGCGGTGCAACTCCGAAGCGATGTCGTCGAATTCGATGGCCACGCTGTTCAAACGTTCGGACAGTGACTGATAGTCCGACGAAAATCCAGCGATCTTTTGCAACGCATTCTTGATTTCGCGCAAATTCGCCGAAACCCCAAACTGTTCTTCATTGGCCGCGGCCAAAGACTTTTCGAGTTGTTCGCGGATGGATTCGACGTTGCTCAACTGTTCGTAAGTGCTTTCGAGCGTTTGTTGCTCGTCGGGCTTAAGGTTGGCCGCCAGCAACTCCTCGAGCAAAAAACTATGGTAATCCTGCTCCTTGATGCTGTTTTGCAACGTCGATTGCAGCTCGCTCAGGCTTGACTGGTCTTTTTTGTACGATTTGAGCAGCGTAGTGTATTTGGCAATCAAATCTTTGTTCTGGGCCATCGCATCGATGATGCGGAACTGAAAATCGTCTTCGGACAACTCTTGTGTTTGGTGCTGCGAATGGATGTCGATGAGCAAATCGCCCAACTGCTGCAACTCCTGCAAATTGACCGGCGTATCGTTGACAAACGCGCGCGACTTGCCCGACGGCAGTATCTCGCGCCTGATGATCGTCTGGTCTTCGTAGTCCAGGTCGTTAACCTCGAAAAAAGTCTGCAACTGGTAGTTGGCGATGCTGAATTGCGCCTCGATCACACATTTCTCGTCTTTGTTCTTGAGCGAGCCCAAATCGGCACGTTTGCCCAAGACCAACCCGAGGGCACCGAGCAAAATCGATTTGCCCGCGCCGGTTTCGCCTGTGATGATCGAGAATCCGCCCGAAAAATCGATCGCCAGCTTTTCGATCAGCGCAAAGTTGTGGATGGACAGCGCCGTGATCATGAGCTTGCGTTAGAATTTAATGGTGGCCCACTTGGCCGAATTGAGCGGCGACACGCGGTTGAGCGCATCGACCAGGTCGGTGATGTTGATTTTGGGTCCGCCCGAAAAAATCGACACGATCTCGTCGGCCTTGGCATCGAAAAAGGTACGCGCCATGAGTGAGTTGGGCCTTACCGAATGGATCTCGGCCAGCTTGAGGATCGCTTTCTTGATGTTTTCCTTGCCGAGCTTTTGGTCGCGGTTCATCACGTCCAATCCTTCAAAATGGTACATGTACATGGCCTCGCGGTACGGCTTGTAGGTTTCGGCGAGCATGTCGTTGATCAGAAAAAAACGGTTGGCGTTGGTTTCGCTGCCGCTCCATCCCTTGTAGCCGCCGGTTTGGGCGACGCTGACAATTTCGCGCGCGGTCTCGAGGTACGACGTCCCGCCTTCGGGCGCAAACGTATCGGCATCCATCCCAATGATCAGAAAACAATAATAGGATACCACCGAAATCAGGTTCGAATCGAACACCGTCGGGTTAAAAATCAAGTTCTGGAATTCGTTGTATTCGAAATTGAAATCCTTGTCGTTGGCGTTGAGGATGGCCGACGAATAGGTCGAATTGTGCGACGGACGCGACGCGCCCACCTGGATGGTCGCCGTAAACGCATTGCCCGCCTGCCCCGACACGTTGATGAACATCGAACAATTGATGCGTTCGTTGGGTTTGTAGCCCTGCCCGGTCCAATCGGTTTTGTTGATGTAATCGCCGAGCGCCCTTTGCAACGTCTTGAATACTTGTTGGTTGGTGCCGCCCACCTGTTCGGCGTTGACGGTAACGGTGCAATTCAATTCCTGCGCCTGGCCCAAACCAAAAACCAGGAGCGTCAATAAACTGAGGATTTTAGGCATAATGTGCGATTACTTTTTTGATGATATCTGCCGCAACGGCTTCCTTGGATTGCAACGGCATCGGTTCGATATGGAATTCTTTGTCGATAAAGGTAATTTTATTTGTCGATTTTCCAAAACCCGCGCCTTCGTCATTGAGCGAATTGAGCACGATCAAATCGAGGTTCTTCTTGACGATCTTGGCCTTGGCGTGTTCCAACTCATTTTCTGTTTCGAGCGCAAACCCGATCAGGAATTGGTTTTTCTTGATTTCGCCCAACGACGCAAGGATGTCTTTGGTCTTTTCGAGTTCGATCGTAAAATCGGCTTCGGTCTTTTTTATTTTTTGCGCCGCCACTTGTTTCGGACGGTAATCGGCGACGGCTGCGGCGGCAATCGCCACATCGACGCTACCAAAATTGGCATGGCAGGCCTCGTACATTTGCTGCGCCGATTCGACACGGACCACTTCGATGCCGTTGGCCGGTTTCAAATGCGTGGGCCCCGAAACCAAGACCACTTGCGCCCCCAGACGCGCGGCTTCGTTGGCGATGTCATACCCCATTTTGCCCGACGAATGGTTGCCTATAAAACGCACGGGGTCGATCGCTTCGTATGTAGGTCCCGCGGTAACGAGTATTTTTTTTCCGCGCAGCGGCAGTTTCGTACCCAAATCGGCTTCGAGAAACGCGATGATGTTTTCGGGTTCGGCCATGCGTCCTTCGCCCGAGAGCCCGCTCGCGAGCTCGCCGTTTTCGGCCGGGATCATCGTGTTGCCGAATTGTTGCAGCGTCGAAAAACTCGCCAACGAAGACGGATGTTTGTACATGTCGAGATCCATCGCCGGCGCAAAATACACCGGACACTTGGCCGACAAATACGTCGCAATCAAAAGGTTGTCGGCGTTGCCCGTCGCCATTTTCGAGAGTGTGTTGGCCGTGGCGGGCGCGATGAGCATCAGATCGGCCCAAAGCCCCAATTCGACATGGTTGTTCCACTGGGCATTTTCGTCGTGCTCGTCGTAAAAAGTCGAATGGACCGGATTCTTGGAAAGGGTCGAAAGCGTAAGCGGCGTGACAAAATCCTTCGAAGCCGGCGTCATGATCACTTGGACCTCGGCGCCGGCTTTGATGAAAAGTCTCACGAGCGATGCAGTCTTGTATGCGGCAATGCCACCCGAAACACCGAGCAATATTTTTTTACCGCTTAAGACAGACATGCCGTAATTATTTGGTTGTATCCCTGTGGTAAATTTTACCGTCGAGCCACTCCTGAACCGCCAAGGCATGCGGCTTTGGCAATTTTTCGTAGAATTTAGAAACTTCGATTTGCTCCTTGTTCTCGAAAACCTCTTCGAGGCTGTCGTTGTAGGTGGCAAACTCTTCGAGTTTTTCGGTCAATTCCTTCTTGATTTCAGAATTGATCTGGTTGGCGCGTTTGGCCATGATCGTGATCGCTTCGTAGATGTTGCCCGTTGGTTGCTCTATCGAGGTTTTGTTGTAGGTCACCGTGTTTACCGGAGCACTCGTCTTCTTTAAATCCATCATCACTATTGTTGTTTATTGTACTGTTGTAAATCTTTTTCTATGCGCTCCAATTTTTGGTCGGCATCGCCTTTGCGCTTGGTCTCGCCGTTGAATTTGATCAGGTTGGCGTGCGCGATCTTGGCGTTGTTCAAACGTTCCTCCATTTTAGACGGCACGCTGTTGATGGCCAGTTGATAGGCCGAATCGAACTTGTAATACAGCGCTTCTTCTTTGTAGATCGTCCCCGGAAAATCGGCGATGAAATTGTCTAAAGCCACCAGCGCGGCCTTGTAATCGGCTACCGTATTGTATTGCTTGGCGACTTCGAACGCCTTTTTCTCGAGTTTGTCGGTCAAGACCTTGAGCGCCGCGTTGGCCTCGGCAAAATACTGCGAGTTCGGGTAGGCATCGATGAAATTCTGCAACTTCGAAATTGCCTTTACCGTATCGTTTTGGTCTAAACTGTAAACGGGCGAGAGCATCGAGTAGCTTTTGGCACCCAAATAGGCCGCCTCCTCTGCTTTCTCGCTTTTGGGATAGCTCGACGTAAAACTGTCGAACTGGTAGCCCGCCAAATAATACTGCTCGGTATTGTAATAGGACATCGCAAACAGGTAGAACATTTTCTCGGCCTGCGGTTTGCCGCGGTACGCCGGTGCAATTTGTTCAAAAAGACGGATGGCCTTGGTGTATTTCCCTTTTTCGTACTGCCGGACCGCTTCGTTGAACTTGACGCCAGCGTCTTCAGATTTGATGGCCGTTTGGTAAGGGCTGCAAGCGCTGACGGCCACGGCGAGGAACAATACGTATAAAAATCTCTTCATTCTTTTCTTTTGGTCTTGCCGATTTTTTGGCCTTTTTGGCCACGTCAAAAGCAACGGCAAATTTAGTTATAAATTGCAGACTACAAAATTATTTTTTTGACCGGGTCAAACGCTCAATTTGTTGGTAAAGTCGCGCAGTCGGCCCGCCAGGTTTTCATCGACGTTCACCAGCGGCAATCGCACCGTGTTTTCGGACAGTCCGAGCGTCTTGAACACTTCCTTGATTCCCGCCGGATTGCCTTGTTCAAAAATCATGTCGATCGAATCGGCCAACACATAATGCAAGGCATAGGCCTCATCGACTTTGCGCTGTAACCCAAGACGCACCATGTCGGAGAATTGTCTCGGGAACCCTTCGGCAATGACCGAAATCACACCGCTTCCGCCCGCCAAAACCATCGGCAGGGTGATCATGTCGTCGCCCGAGATGACGAGAAAATCCTTGGATTTGCCCTGGATGAGTTTCATCGCCTGCACAATATCGCCCGCCGCTTCCTTGATGCCGACGATGTTCTTGAAATCCTTGGCCAAACGCAACACCGTAGACGGCGCCATGTTGCTCGCGGTCCTGCCCGGAACATTGTATAAAATTACGGGAACCGGCGACGCTTCGGCCACGGCTTTGAAATGCTGGTAAATGCCCTCCTGCGTGGGTTTGTTGTAGTATGGCGACACCGACAACACTGCTGCAAATGCCGAAAGGTCGCGGGTTTTGAGCTCCTCGACCACATCGGCCGTATTGAAACTGCCGACACCCAACACCAGCGGCAACTGGCCGTTGTTGGTTTCGACAACTGTTTGGATGACGAGTTCTTTTTCGGCTTTGCTGAGCGTGGCCGATTCGCCCGTCGTACCCAAGACGACGAGGTAATCGATGCCGTTGTCGATCTGGAACCGAACGATGCGCTGGAGCGCGTCGACATCGACCGAAAAATCTTTCTTGAAAGGTGTAACCAGCGCGACGCCGGTACCGATGAGTGATTGCATAGAGGCTATATTTTATTTAGTATTTTCAGGTATTTGAACAGTTCTTCGACAAACAGTTGGTAATTTTCGGCGGCGGTGTCGATCATGAAATGGTTCAGCTTTTTGTCGATGGACGCGAATCCGACCTTGAATTTCGCCTTGGATTGGTTCGAAACGATCATGAGCGCCGACTTTTCGACATCGTAATAATTGATCAGCAAATCGAACCTTTGCGCGATGAATTCCTTTACCGCCGAGTTGTGGAACGTGGCCTGCCAGCTCAAATCTTTGTGGCTGAAAACCGGGTAGTCGAATTGTTCGTTTTTTTTGATCTTGTTCTTGAAAACCAACACTTTGATGTGGTTCTCCTGAATTCCATTTTTAACCAGCTCGGCCATAAGGGCTTGTTTCTCGTAAAAATAGCTTTCATCGAAGATGATCCCTACGGTTTTAATCGTCTCTTGGGCCGCGTCCAGTTTGGCGTTTGATAAGCTTTTCTTAACGATTTTTTGCGTAAAAAAATTCTTGATGTAACTTAAAAACATACTACTTTTACTTGGCAAACAAATTTAGACAAATAGCCGCATTTATCGGATGGTAAAACTAAAAAACTATAACGTTCCCTTAAACTATTTTGTTTTATTCTTAACATTTGCCGCGGCGGTGTCGTGCGGGCCGCAAAAGCCTGTCGTGACGCGTATCGAAGGTAAGGAAATAAGCATCGATGAAAAAGCGGGTTCAAGCACCGAAATAGAGCGCATCGTCAAGCCATACCGCGACAAGGTCGACCAGGATTTGAATACCGTTTTGGCCTATGCGCCCGAAACACTGGACAAGAACGGCCAATGGCAAACCACCATGGGCAACCTGTTTGCCGACGTGGCCATGCAATACGGCAACAAGGTTTTCGAAAAGCGCGAAGGCAAAAAAATAGACATCGTGATGCTCAACCACGGCGGCATCCGTACGATTATTCCCAAAGGCGATGTGACCACGCGTGCGGCGTTCGAGATCATGCCGTTCGAAAATTCGATGGTGGTGTGCGCGATGAACGGCGCGACGGTCATGGAACTGATCAATTATTTTATCGCCGAGAAAAAGCCGCATCCGTTGTCGGGCTTGACTTTTACGATCGACAAAAACGGTGTTGCGAAAAACATACTGGTTCAGGGCAAACCCATCGAAGACGGCAAAATCTATTATGTGGGCACCAATGATTATTTGTACAACGGCGGCGACAACATGTTATTTTTCAAGAAATCGACCGCGAAGTATGATTTGGATTACAAGTTGCGCAACATTTTGATCGATTATTTTAAGGATGCGGATACGATTCCGGCAACGAGAGATGTACGTATCTCTCAGGAAAAATAGATCCCGGTAAGCCGACGAACCCCTAGCCCCGATAGCAGTGGAAATCCTTTTGCGGCCGCAGCGCAGCGGAAGCCGTAAAAGATTGAAACGGATAGCGGGAATAAGCTCCTAAAAAATGGAAAGAAGACAATTCATAAAAAACACCGCCGCAGCCACTGCCATCACAGGGATGGGCTTGCCGCTGATGGCTTTCGAAAAACCCAAAGCCAATCATTTGACGATTTTGCACACGAACGATGTGCACAGCTACATAGATCCGTTCCCGGCCACACACCCCAAAAGCCCGAACATGGGCGGCGTGGCAAGACGCGCGGCGCTCATTGAAAGCATCAGGACAGAAAATCCGAATGTGTTGCTCTTGGATGCGGGCGATATTTTTCAGGGCACCCCCTACTTCAACTATTTTGGCGGCGAGCTCGAATTCAAGCTCATGAGCCTGATGCGTTATGATTTGTCGACGATGGGCAACCACGATTTCGACAATGGCATCGATGGGTTTTATGCGCAATTGCCCAACGCCCAGTTCGAATTCGTGTCGGCCAATTACGATTTTCGGAACACGATTTTGGACGGCATCGTAAAGCCCTACAAGATTTTTGACAAGAACGGCATCAAAGTAGGCGTTTTTGGCCTGGGCATTGAACTCGCGGGCCTGGTCGACAAACGCAATTACAAGGAAACCGTGTACCACGATCCCGTAGCGGTGGCCAAAGACATGGCGCACACCTTAAAACACGGGCAAAAATGCGACCTCGTGGTTTGTTTGTCGCACCTTGGCTACCAATACAAAAACGACCCCGATAAAATCTCCGACATGAAACTGGCCGCGGCTACACAAGACCTCGACCTCATCATTGGCGGGCACACGCATACGTTTTTGGACAAACCCACGGTGGTAAAAAATGCAGCGGGGATCGATACGATCGTGAATCAAGCGGGGTGCTACGGCATCAACCTGGGGCGCATCGACTTTTATTTTGACACCGACAAGTCCAAGTTGTCCAACGGGAGGTCAATAATCGTCTGACCTTTTCCTTTTTTCGGATTCGATCACAAACCGGTAGAACGTGTAATGCGCAAACGCAAACAGTATGGCCGACATCGGCTTGAAGGCCATGTTTGCCAGGTAGTAATGCTGGATCATGAACAAAAAGACCAATACAATAAAAAGCAGCGTGCTGATGGCCAACCATGAATTGGCCTTGTTGTCGTTGAGCACATAATTCGACAGTGCGATGCCGGCCAGCGCGGCGATGAGCAACCCGTTGATGATGGTGGGGTAAAAACTCGGCATCTCGGGTGTGAGCGTGAGGTTGATCAGACACGAAAAAATAAACAAAAACGGAAGCGTCGCCACGATGAACGGCAGCCACAGTATCGACTGCACCAACCGCACCACGAGCACAATCGTCAGGATGCGGTAAACCATAAACGAAACGATGCCGTACACCAGAAATTTTGTTTCGTCTGAAAGCAGGAACACATTCGAGGCCAACGCAAACAGCAGCGCCAAAAGGTAAATCGCGTTCCGCTTGGTTGACGTAAGCCAATACCAAAGCATCAGCGTAGGAATGAGCATGGGCTTGAGCACCAGCAGTGCCATTTTCCAGACAAACAGTTCGCACACCACCAAAACGGCCATGAGTGCAAAAAAGCACTGCGGCAAGATACGCGCTATTTTGGGATGGGCCAGCGTGTCCAAAACGAAGGGTTTAAGGGTTGGTCAAAAAACCAAAACACGGCGTAGGTTGACCATGGCGTTTTGTTTGGGGACCTTAAATGTACAAAAAATAAAAATGCGCTTGCCGTTGCAGCGTTTCAATTTTGGTTTTGCGCCAATTTTTTCTCCTCGATGATCAGGAACTTGAACAGCAAAAACTGTCCGACCACATACAAAAGCATGGCCAACGGCTGAAAGATATTGATCGTATAGAACAGCCGTATCACAAAAAGGAATTGTGTAAAGGTGAACAACATGGTGCTGATGAGCAGGTAGGTATTGGCCCTGTTCGATTTGAAAATGTAACTCCCGAGCGACAACCCACCAAAAATAATCGTGAAGATGCCCTGCAGCAAAAACAGCCAAAACCCGTCCTGTTGCTCCTCGTAGGTCAGGTTGATCGTAAACAGGTAGATGAACAAAAACGGCAAACACCCGATAAACAGCGGAATCACGCCCGGAATCTTGATGTGCCGTACCACAATAAAAATGACCAAGACGCGATAAGCGGTAAAAAACAACGTGCCGGTGATGATGTAGTTGAAATCGGTCGACACAAACAACATGTTGGCGATCCAGCTAAAAAAAAGCGCGGTCACAAAGTACGGATTGCGTCTTTTGGAAGTATGTAAATACAGTACGATCATGAGCGGCATCAACAGTGGTTTGGTGGCCATGATCAGCGGCTTTTCTTTGAGAAACTCGGCGACGATCTCAAAAACGGCCACCGAAAAATAAGCCGCTGCCAACGCGCGGTACCAAATACGGACTGATTTTGACTCTACGACAGCTTTCATGCGATGGCCTTAACGACAGACGACTTCCTGTTGAGGATGTACTGGATCAAAAAAATGTAGGTAAAAAATTGCATGCCCGAATTGATGTAACTCAGTATCGGCAAGTGAAAATGTTCGTTGTACAGCACATAAAACACATCCGATACCAGGCAACAAAAAGTGGCGATCATCAGGTAAAAACCGGCAATCGTTTTTCCCGCGAGGTAATTGTACACAGAAATGGTAACCATCGACGAGAGCGTGATTCCATAGATGGTAAACGGCACAATAAACCGCTTGCCCTCGGTGGATTGTAGATCAAGAACCAGGTACAACATGAGCACGTGACCCGCGGCGACCAAAAACGTCAGGATGAGGTTGCTTAAACTGAACTTGGTCAATCGTATATCTGCAAACAAGAATCCTATCAAAATCAAGTACGACAAAAAATACGGCACCATTACAAACAACGGATCGGTGATCTTGAGCAGGATGATCGTATCGCCCGCAAAATTAAGCAACATGACCATCGTCATCGCAAAATTGACCGTCCTGGTCTTGGTCAGGTAGTAGAAATACACGGCCGGTATGATCATGGGTTTCGACAACAGCAACAGCAGTTCACTGTCGATGACAATCGCAAACAACGCGGTTAAGCAGGCAACGAAATACAGATAATACGCGATCGTTTTAGTTTTCATTGAGCATTTGGATAAAATCGTCCTCCGAAATAATGGCGACCTTGAGCTGGTTGGCTTTCTCCAATTTGGCCGGTCCCATGTTTTCGCCCGCCACCACATAATCGGTCTTGGCCGAAATCGAACTGCCTACCTTGCCCCCGTTGTCCTCGATGGCTTTCTTGAGCCCATCGCGCGAAAACTTCTCGAACACACCCGAAACGACAAACGTTTTGCCTACCAATTTGTCTGTAGCATCTGGGTTGACAGTTTCGATGCGCTCGAGTTGCACGCCATATTTCTTTAAGCGCTCAATAATAAGTCTATTTTCTTGATTTTCAAAAAATTCGATGACACTTTGTGCGATTCTTTCGCCGATTTCTTCGACAAGCATCAAATCGAGCAACCCGGCCGACTGCAGATTGTCGATGTTTTTGTAGTGTTTTGCGAGCTTTTTGGCGACGGTTTCGCCCACATAACGTATCCCGATTGCATACAGCACACGCTCGAACGGTACATTCTTAGACTGCGCGATCCCGTTGACAAGATTTTCGGCGGACTTTTGTGCCATGCGATCAAGCGGCAACAACTGATCGATCTGCAGTTCGTACAAATCGGCGTAATCCTTCACGAGCCCATTGTGGTAAAGCAGCGCAACCGTCTCGCCGCCAAGCCCTTCGATATCCATGGCTTTTCTCGAAATGTAATGCTGTATACGTCCGATGATTTGCGGCGGACAACCGCAAAAATTCGGACAATAATGCTGCGCCTCGCCCTCGTTGCGAATGAGCGGGGTTTGACATTCGGGGCAATGCGTCAGGTATTGCGTGGGTTGTGAGCCTACAGGGCGTTTGGCCACATCGACCGCGATGATCTTCGGGATGATTTCGCCGCCTTTTTCAACCGCTACCGTATCGCCAATGCGGATGTCGAGCTTCTCGATCTGGTCGGCATTGTGCAACGACGCGCGTTTGACCACCGTCCCCGCGAGTTGCACGGGTTCGAGATTGGCCACGGGCGTGATCGCGCCGGTTCGTCCCACCTGGTACGAAATCGAATTGAGTACCGTAAACACCTGTTCCGATTTGAATTTGTAGGCGATGGCCCAGCGCGGCGACTTGGCCGTATAACCCAGTTCCTCCTGTTGGTGCAGCGAATTGACCTTGACCACCACGCCGTCGGTTTCGTACGGAAGGTCGTGTCGGTGGGTATCCCAATAATCGATGAACGCAAAAACCTCATCGAGATTCCTGGCCAACTTCGATTCCTTGGGCACCTTAAAGCCCCAGCGGCGCGCGTGTTCGAGCCCGTCGAAATGGGTCTTGAACGGCAAATTGTTCCCCACGATCGAATACAACAAACAATCGAGCGGACGCTTGGCCACCTCGGCCGAGTCCTGCAATTTCAAACTGCCCGAGGCCGTATTGCGTGGGTTGGCGTACGGCGGCAGGCCCAATTCGACCAATTCTTCGTTCATTTTCTGGAATCCGGCCAGCGGCAGGATGATCTCGCCGCGTATGTCGAACTTTTGGGGAAAATCGCCCTTGAGGTGCAACGGGATCGACTTGATGGTTTTGATGTTGGTTGTGACCTCATCGCCTTGGAACCCGTCACCGCGCGTCACGGCTTGCAGCAGCTTGCCGTTTTCGTAGGTGAGGTTCATCGAGGCACCGTCGTATTTGAGTTCGCACGTATATTCGATGGGTACATTGCCCAACGCCCGTTGCATACGCGCCTCCCATTCGCGCACCTCGTCCTTCGAATACGAATTGTCGAGCGAATACATGCGGTTTTCGTGCACCAGGGTCTTGAAATTCTTGGTCACGGCCCCACCTACCCTTTGCGTAGGCGAATGTTCGTCAAAAAACTGCGGGTTTTCCTGTTCGAGTTTCTCGAGTTGCTTTAGCTTTTGGTCGAACTCGAAATCAGAAATCGTCGGATTGTCAAGCACATAATAGTTGTAATTGTGGCCATTGAGTTCGTCGCGAAGCGATTGGATTTGCTGCTGGGTGTCCATGGTTGGAAAATTTGGTTAAATGTAAAATTTCGGTAGGCAAATTCCAAATCACAAATTCCAAATTCCAAAAATCAAATTCCAAAAATCAAATTCCAAAAACCATCCCGAAACTTCGCGGCTAAGTTCCGAAGGAAGAAAGTCAAACCTTAACTTCAAACCTCATAGTTACGATCAAAAAATCGATGGCCAGAACTGCCGACTTTCGGCAAATCGCAAAACTTTAACAAAAAGTACAGAAAATCTGCTTGCATGGTATTTTTAAATTCCGTTGGGGTATACTTCCAATGCCCCCTTCCCTAGTGCGAAGCTAACCATTTTCAAAACTACTTCCTTACAGAAAAACCGTAAAACTGCCACACCACAAACCAAACGATCGACCCGCCACAAACACCGAACGTAGAAAAACCAACCCGAAAAGCTACAGGAAATGTCATGGGGTGATCCTAAATCTGTGGTGAAATTTTTGTGGTAAAAAAAACACCACAGCAATTTTACCACAAAACGATTCCAAAAAAAGGACAGGGCTAACTACCCGCAAAAAAAACCGCCCCTCGAACCTAATCGAAAGGGCGGCCTCCTGGAAATAATCTCAACAAAACTTACTTCTGGATTACGATAAAGTCGGAACGACGGTTCTTGAAGTGTTCCGCCTCGGTGCACTTGACACCGTTTTTACATTTGTTGGTCAGTCGGTTTTCGCCATAGCCAATGGCGCTTTCGATCCTAGTTGCGTCTATTCCCTTGGAAATGATATAGGTTTGTGTCGACTTGGCGCGGTTGTCCGACAACGTCAAATTGTATTTGTCCTTGCCGCGCGCGTCGGTGTGCGATTCGATCTTGATGCGGATGTTCGGGAACTTCTGCATCAGGAACACCACCTTGTCGAGCTCCTCGGCGGCTTGTGGCGTGATGTCCCATTTGTCGTAGTTGAAAAAGATCGGGTTCACGTCTACCTTTTCGACGCCCTTGTCCTTGACCACGAGGTCGTCGTAATTCGAGAGTTCGAAGTTGATGTCGGGTATCTCTACATCGTGCTTGCCCTTGGTCTCGACTTCTTTTTCATCGGTCGAATGGTTGACTTTGGACGCGACAAGCTTGTACTTCTTCGAACATGGCACGGTAATCTTGTACTTGCCCTGGTTGTCGGTCGCTCCTTCGGTCACAAAATCGCCGAATTGATCGTAGGCCCTGACCGACGCCATTGCAATAGGCGCCTTCGATTTCGAATTGATGACCACACCCGAAATGTGCTGGTTGCAAACCGGCTTGACCTTGGTGAAATAAAACAGGTCGTCGTCGCCTTTGCCATTCAAACGGTTCGACGACACATAGCCATAGGCATCCTTGGGCTCGACGATGTATGCAAAATCGTCCTTGTTCGAATTGATCGGACCGCCCAGGTTGCGCGGCTCGGAGAACGTCAGCGGTTCGGTAAATTTACTTTCGTACACGTCCAGATCGCCCAATCCATAATGCCCGTCGGATGAGAAATACAACTTGCCGTTCGAGAAAAACGGGAACATTTCCTCGCCTATCGTATTGACCGCAGGCCCGAGGTTTTGCGGGCTGCCCATCGTACCGTCCGAAATCTGGACCACGTACAAATCGGTGCCGCCGTAACCGCCGGGCATGTCGGAGGCAAAAAACAGCCACTTGCCGTCTTCGCTCAGCGCGGGATGCCCCACCGAATAGCTGTCTGAATTGAAGAACAATTTTTCGGGCTTGCCCGCCTTGTCGCCGTCTATGTTGACACGCAAAATCTGGAAATTATTGGTACGCGACTTGTCGACGACGGGCTTATCGTTCTTTTTGAGGATGTTGGCCGTAAAATACACCGTCTTGCCGTCGGGCGTAAAGGAAACGGTGGCTTCGTGGTATTTGGTCATGATCTCGGGCAGGAATTTGTGCTCGGCCAAAAGCGACCCGTCTACGGCATTGCGGTCGGCCACATACAAATCAAGGAACGGTTGTTTGTTCCAACTGTAGAGCTTCTCGCTGTACTGCGTCGTGTCCTTGGCCGAAGCGTATACAATCTTTTCGCCATAAAACGCCGCGCCAAAATCAGACTTGGCCGAATTGCTCTCGAGGTTCTTGACCGTGTACAGTTGTTGCGCGGTAGCCAAGCTGTCGAGCAACCGCTTTTGGTTCATGAACCGTGCGATTTCCTTCTGGTCGCCTTTCTGCTCCAAATAGTCCTTGGTGAGCCGGTCGGCCTTGGCATAATCGGTCACGCCTTTGAGCGTTTGGATGTAACGCAGAAAATAGTCCTCGCTCATGGTCTGCCCCTGCACATCGTACAGTTTCTGGTACCATTTGAGCGCGTTGCGGTTGTCGTCGATGTTGTAGTACGAATCGCCCGCGTGCTTGATCGCCTCGATCGAGGGTTTGTCGGTAGAGGCCAAATATTCCTCATACAATTGGGCCGCATCCACAAACGCATAGGTGTGGAATAATTTTTCGGCCTTTCGGAGTTTGGTCTGCGCAAAAGTCGCCGTCAGACAAAACAATAAACTAAGTGTAAGGTACTTTCTCATGGTTGTCTGGTTTTAGAAGAATCGTGGCGATTTGATTTGACTGGCTTTCTTTTGCATCTGGAACCGCAGGATGATTTCGTGCGTGCCGTCGGCGTATTTGTTCAAACGCGTCGTGGTGTAGTCGAACGAATAGCCCGCGAACAAACCCGGTGTGATCTGGAACCCGACCAGCGCCGACACCGAATCGTCAAAACGGTGCGATACACCCGCGGTGAGTTTCTCCATGATGAGCGCGTTGAGCGACAAATCGACCGTCACCGGCGCACCGCTCACGAACTTGCCCAAAACGGCTGGCTTGAGCTTCAGGTTGTCGCCAATGTCGAACACATAACCCGCGATCGCGTAGTAGTGCAAACGGTCCGAAAGCACGGCCTCCTGGATGTCGTCGTAGTATTCGCTGCGCAAAAAACTCGGTACCGAAATACCCGCATACCATTTGTCCTGGTACAAGTACAATCCTGCCCCAACCGACGGCTTGGTTTTGCTGATGTTGTTGTTCAGCAACGCATCGACATCGTCGTAATAGCGGCCTTTAGACCAGTCGACGCTCATCGAACGGATGCCCGCCTTGGCACCGAACACCAATTTGGTGTCGTGCGAAAACGAAATGGTATACGACACGTTGGCGTCGAGCGACAATTCATTCGACGGGCCCAGTTTGTCGTTGACCACGCTGAGTCCGATGCCGATCTTTTCGTTCGACAACGGCGAGTCGATCGTGAGCGATTGCGTTTGCGGCGCGCCGTCGATGCCCGTCCATTGCGAACGGTGGAGCAACGTTCCTTCGAGCACGCCCGCCGAACCCGCATAACCCGGGTTGACGACCATCGTATTGTACATGTATTGCGTATAGCCGGGGTCTTGCTGGGCGTGGGTCGCGGCGGTCAAAAGACATCCGATCCACAAAATATACGCGTGTTTGATTCTTATGATTGATTTCATTATTTCTAGGATTTAGTGAATAAATGGGCAGGTTAGCGCGTGATCGACAACCATCCGGTTTTTTTGGTTCCTTCGCCCAAATCAAGCGTGTAGTAATAAGTTCCTGTAGGCAACTTATCGTCTTTGTTGATCGCGCTAGAAACATTGGCCGTCCCGTCCCACTGGTTGCGGTAGCCCGCGCTGCTGTACACCACGGCGCCGTATCGGTTGTACACCTCAAACTTGTTGTTCGGGTAATTTTCGATACAGTCGATGCGGAACACGTCGTTGGCGCCATCGTTGTTCGGGCTGAACTCGTTGTACACGATCAAACAAACCGGGGTCACCCAGGCGCGCGCTTCGTTGTTGCCCAAATCGATGTCCTCTGGATCTGTAGTCACGATGGTGGCCGTATTGACGTAGTCGCCGCTCGGCAACACCGTCACGGTAATTTCGAGCGTCGCGGTTTGGCCCGCCAGAAGCGACGGGATATTCCACACACCGCCTACCGAACTGTACGCACCAACCGATGCCGCGGCATTCACAAACGCATAGCCATTCGGAAGCGTCTCGTTGACCACAAGATCGCGGAACTCACCCGAACCGATGTTGTTGACGGTAATCGTAAAAGTTACCTCGTCGTCGATGCCGGGCGTTGGGTTGTCGACCGTTTTGTTGATGGTCAAATCCGAACAAGTCGCTACATCGATGCCGCGGCTTGCATTGGCTATCCCGCTACAACTATTGAAGTAGGCCACGCTCAAATGTCCTTGTCCCATCGTGGTCCAAGACACGGTGACCCAGTTGTCGCTCACCGTACCGCCATCTACGACGGTGCCATGCGACGATACCGTCCAGACATAGTCGGCCATGCCCACCTCGGTGGTATAGGTGACTTGCTCGAACACGCATCCGCTGTCGCCGCCACCGCTGATGGTAGCCGGCACATTGCCCGAAAAGTCCACCGTGATGGCCAGACGCACATCGCTTTCGCAACCCAGCGCGAGGTTCACCATGGTCGCGTAGTAGACCCCCGCGGTCAATGGCGTGGTCGGTGCGACGACGTTGCCACCCGTAGCCGCATCGTAGAAAATGACGGGTTCGTTGACCTGGATATCGGCCACCGTAGGATGATCGAGCTGGCAGAATTCCTGCGAGGCGTCGTTGGTTGTTGGTGTCGGAATGTTGATGATGCCTACAGAGATCGCCAACCGAACCGAACTCGCGCAGCCCGTAGCCGCATCGAACGAGGCATAGTAAGTCGTAGCATTCGTCAAAGCCGTGTCGGCAGACAATTGCGTGCCACCCGTGGCCGCATCAAAGAACACCACGTTGGGTTCGTTGACCTGTAAGTCGGCGATGGTAGGTTGCTGCGATTGGCAAAAATCCTGGGTGTCATCGGATGTGGTTGGCGTGCCCGCATCGTTGATGTTGACGGTCACGGCCAATCGTACAGCGCTCTCGCAACTGGTAACCGGATCTACCGCAACGGCATAGTAAGTCATACCGTCGATCAGCGCCGTAGTGGCATCAATCAACGTCCCGCCTGTGGCCGCATTGTACCACAAGATGTTGGTTTCATTGACTTGAATACCGGCCACCGTCGGCTGGTTGGCTACACAAAAAGTTTGGGTGTTGCTGGTGGTGGTTGGCGTCGCTGGATTGCCGATGGTAATCGCTACTGAAATTCTCGTCGTGCTTTCGCAGCCCGTAGTTGGATCAATTTGCGACGCATAATAGGTCGTTCCATTGGTCAACGTCGTTGTGAGATCCAAAGCGGTTCCGCCTGTTTCCATGGCATACCAAACCACATCGGTTTCGTTAACCTGGATGTCGGCGATCGTTGGATTGTTGGTCGCACAAAAAGTTTGCGACGCGTTAGTGGTCGTTGGCGGATTGGTATCGTTGATGTTGATCGTCACGGCCAAACGTTGCGAACTCTCGCACCCTGTGGCTTGATCAAAAATAGCAGCGTAATACACCATTTGGTCGACAAGCACAGTGGCCGACGTCAGCATATTACCCATGTTGGGCGCGTCATACCAGATCACGCCGGTTTCGTTGACCTGGATATCGGCCACGGTTGGCGCATCGATCGCGCAAAAATCCTGGGTCGCGCTGTTGGTGGTAGGCGCATCGGGATCGTTGATGGTCGCTGTAACTTCTAACCGCACCGAGCTTTCACAACCCGTGGCGGCATCGGTAAGCGACGCAAAGTAAGTCGTTCCGTTGGCCAGCGCATCGGTCAAAGCCAACGCCGTACCACCCGATTGGGTCAAGTACCAAACTACACCCGCTTCATTGACTTGCAAATCGGCAACGGTTGGGTTGTCGATGGCGCAGAACTCCTGTTGGTTGTTGGCCGTCGTAGGCGTACCCGCATCGTTGATGTTGACCGTGATGGCCAAACGATTCGCGCTGCCGCATCCTGTGGACGCATCAAAGGCCGCATAATACGTAGCATCGTCCAGCAGCGCGGTGTCGGCCGGAATCAAGTTGCCGTTGGTTGGCGCGTCATAGAACACGACTGATGGCTCGTTGACTTGGATATCGATGATCGTCGGGTTGTTGGCGACGCAAAAATCCTGCGTACCGTCGTTGGTGGTTGGCGTACCCGATTCGTTGATGATGATGGCCGCATCGGCAAATTGCCCCGCTTGGTTAAGACAAGTCGTGTCGCTTGTCATGCCCACAAAATAGGTCGCAGGGCTGTTGGCGGCGGTGAGTCCCGAAACCGTCAGCACGCCCGCGGCCGAAATCGTATAGGTGATGCCGTCGATGGTGCTACCGCTGACAATCGGCTGGGTCGCATCGTTTGTAAAATACCAGGAGAAAACGGGATTGGCCAAAGTAGCGGTCGGGGTCAAAACCGCATCGGTTCCCTGGCATACCAACGCATCGCTTACGTTTATATCGCCAGGCTGCGACGACGGCAAAATGGTGAACGTCACCGAATCGCGATCGGCTTCGGCAGTAGGACAATATTCATCTGAACCGACACCCACATAGTAGGTATACGTGCCTGGTGTCAAGCCCGTCAACGTCAGCGTTGCTCCTGTTTGGTTTGGAATTAAGGTTTGTGTCGTGCCATCCAAAGCATACCAGTAAAACACTGGGTTGGTGATGGTGGCTGTCGCATCCAACGTGGCCGACAACGCAACGCTGGTCGTATCACAAAAAGTGGTAACCGCGCCGCCATTGAGCGTAATACCGGTGATGGCCGTAGGTGGCGCAGTTTCGCCAACAACAATGGTCACTGGGCCGCGCCCGTAGGTGTCGCACCCAAAACGAACCGTTTGGATGTAATAGGTATAGGTGCCTGCAGCCAAAGTAGCCGGAACGGTAAAACTAGCACCTGTAGAAACTACGTTGCCGCCGCTCTCGGCATCATACCACACATAGGTCGTACAAGGCTCGGGTGTTACGTTCAATGTGATGGTCTGGTTTTGACACATGTTGATGGTATTGGTGCCGTCGGCACCCGCTACCGAAGTATCGGCCCAACGTCTGATATCGTGCACGCGCAACTGGTCGAGTACGCTGGCCACGCCGCCAAAACGGATCTTGATACGGTCGTAAACGATGGTTTGTCCGGCCACAACCAACCGGATGTTCCCGCCGCCTAGCAAACTCAAGCTCAGCAACGACGAACTGTTGTCGATCATCGACCCAACAGGCGTTTGCCCGTGGTACATTTGGATCGTAAAGCCCGCAAGCAAGCCCAAATCGAGTACGGTGTTGGGCTGCGATAACACTACCGACAGCGTGTCGCCCGGCAAGGTAGGCGTGCGGAACGACACCGTCAAATCGGCGGCGGCCAAAACCCCAACCGTGGTGTACATCGTGGCGAACGTAGCCAAACTGTTGTCGACCGATTCAAACGGATCGTCTACACCAACGGTGGCCGTCAAAGCGCCCAAACCAAGGTCTACCGCGCCGCTGAACACGTCTTCTACATCGCCCGCGCCACATGCCGCCTGCGTTACCGGCTGGTCGTAATAGGCCTCATAGACCTTGACGCTCTGCGCCACGCTCACGAGCGAACCCACGACGATGCGCACGCCATCGTATGGTTTGGGTCCGGTATTGTCGGACGGAACGAAAGTAAATTCAAAATTATTTTCGCCGGGCAACAAATCGACGAGCGAACCCGACACGGGCTGAAGCGCGCCGATGTCGATTGGGATACCGGCGCCGTTTCGTTTGGTCCCGATGACCGAATAGGCGCCGGCCACTACTACTCCGCTGTATTCAGAGCCCAATTTTACCGTTACCGGCGTACCGGCTGAAATCGTATTGTTCCATTGCAAGATTTGCCATGTGGTCCCGATGCCAAGCAAGCCCAGACCGGTGGTGATGGTCGAAAATGTCTGCGGATTGGCATCGATGGCTTGCGACCCGTTGGCAACACCGCCCGTAACGACAGAACCCCAGGTCTGTGTATCGGCATAGTCACGCGCGGTAAGCGGCGGACAATTGGCAGGATCGATGACGTTGACCAACACAAGCCCTGTAACCGAACAATCGCCGTTGGTTGCGATGGCTGTAAACGCATAGGTGCCGGCCGTCGTGAAAGGCCCATAGGTATTTGATGGCAACGCATTCCCGCTACCGTCGTACCATGTGATCGTTGCATTTGAAGTCGCGTCGAGCGTCACCGAACTGCCCTGGCTGACCACCAGATTTGGGTTGGCGATCGTAAGCGTAGGCTGCGTGACCACCGCAACCTGGACAACTTGCACCGCCGACGAACAGTCGCCCGATGCACTCATGGCCTGGACCGAATAGGCACCGTCGGTTTGGATGTGCGTGGCCGCCTCGGCCGTGATAGGTTGGTTGTCCGGGCCAAAGAAATGGTAATCGATGGCGTTGTCGAAATTGAGGATCGCATCGGTCAAATCGACGCTACCGCAACCCGTCAAATTCGGCGTGACCGCCAGCGCCAGTTGCGAGGAATAGTTGACCACAACACTTTGCAGCGTATTGGGTTCGTTCTCGCACAATCCGTCGACGGTAAGCGAAATATAGTAGCTGTAGGGCGAATCGGCCAAGGTAAGACCCGTGATGGCCAGTGTTCCTGTCGCATCGTCCTTGATGTAAGCTACGCCCGGATCGCCTGCATAACCCGTGGTGATTTCCTGGGTCTTGAGCTGGTCTTTGTAATAGCGGAACACCGCCCCGCCAATGGTAGACGACGGCGATAATGTGACCGTGCCGTTACACGCCGTTTGTGGACTGGCAATCGAAATGTCGGCAGCCACCGGCACATTGATGACCGAAACCTCGACCCGCACGCGAATCGATTCTTCGGTACAACCGGTTCTTTTGGCCGCTACATAAAAAGCCGTGTCTTCGGTGAGCATCGGGGTAACGAAAGGTTGTCCTGAGGCGACCGTTGTGAGGGCAACGCCACCGAACGGCTGGGCATACCAAACCAATTCGGTTCCCGTGCCTGTCTCGGCGACAAGTGAGGCGGTAGCGCCAGAACAAATCCTCGGGTTTTGCGTAAATACGTCGTTGATTGTTGGCTGCGCGGGGCCGCGCGTGATGCCATACAAATCGAGCCCTTGTGTAAGCTGTACATTGAGCAGTGAACTGTAACGAACGGTGATGCGGTTGACCGTGCCATTGGGCGAAAACGGAACCCTTGCGACTTGATTCCCTTGAAGCAATGTCAGCAGGTCGAGATTGAGCAGCGCCCCGAGGTTTTGGCTGTGCACCAGGTCTGGGCCGTTGTAACCGCGGATTTGAATGTTGTTGGCTACGCCCAGGGCCAGCAAGGCCGGATCGACCTTAAGCCGTACGAAATACTGGTCGTTTGGGGCAGACAATCCGTCAAAATAAAGGGTTTGCTCGATGGATGCGGCCACACCCAAAATCCCCAGGCTCAGCCTAGAAAAATTGTTTGGGTTGGCATCGATGGCGTGGTTGGGATTAGTTACCCCAGCGCCGCCCAGTCCGAGCAAGTCGAGATTGAGACCATCGCCGTCGAACGACGTGAAAGCCGCACCGCCACAAACATCGGGCGTTCCGATGTAGAATGCCTCGTATACATCGAGCCGCTTGACATTGTTGAGCCCGATCAAAGCACCGATACGGTTGCTGATACGGATGCGGTTGTAGGCTTGCGACGGCGTCACGGCAATAAAGAATTCATGGGCCGCATTGGTCACGATACGCAACCTTGGTGCCGCAAACGCGCCCGCGGTTTGGCTTTCGCCCGACAGCACGACCGTATTGTCGTTCTTGGCCTGTACGGTGAATTCCTGGTTGCCGATGAGCAACGTGCCGACCACTTCGGAGAGCAACCCCCCAAGGCTTCCTCCTAACAACGAAGGAAGTAGGTCGTCGTCTGTATTGATCTTGACGAACGACGTCGTGTTGGCCGGAACCAAGCCCGGATACTGCAATTCGAGATGGCCCGAGTAGGCCCCGATCCCGACTAGAATCCCGGAACTGGCCCTGATTCTGGCGCGTGAGGTCAAATTGCCGTCTACCGCATTGGCAGGAAGATCGACATGGTCTTGACTGGAAATGGTGTTGGCGTAGATGGGCACCGACTGCGCCCTAACGCCGAGCTGGAAACAAGCCCACACCAGTAAACACAACAGGTAGGGCCGCCCAGCTGGTCGCTGAACAGAAGTAATAAATTCCATAAGCATGCAATTAAGTTAGTATTGAGATTTGAGATTATTAAAACTTACTTTCTGGCTGTTGCTTGCGTGGTATTTTTCTTATGTTTTTTTGTTAAATCTGAATGTGTTTAATGTAGGTTATTAAACAAAATCATGTATATTTGTTATGTGTTGACTAAAAACGCTGTTCTGTTTATCAAGCGTTTTGTTTTTTGATCATTTTATCGTAAAATAGAAGACCCTAAATTCTATTCCATTTTGTTGATTAAAGTAGGATATTTCCAACTTCGATTATTTGCTGTGCATTATTAAAAAGTACCACGTCTCGTGAATATTTTTTTTTAAACCCATTGGCTTCGTGAAACTACTTCGCCAGGTATTTTCAAGGAGTTGTTAAAAAAAATATTAACCGTATCAGTGTCAATTTACGACTAAGATACAAACATTTTGCGAATATGCAAGAAAATAATTCTCCAAATGCGAATTTAATCTTAAAAAAGTTAAAAAAATCGCTGAAAATTAGTACAGATATTCAACTGTCCGAGCTACTAAATATAAAGCCTAATACAATATCTACTTGGAAAAAAAGGAACTCCGTTGATTTTGCAGCCATAATCTCGATTTGCGAACTTTACGAAATAGACCTGAACGAGATATTTTTTGAGCAAAAAAAGGAATTCGGCAGCTACACGTCGGAGACGGCGCTCGTGAGTCGCGAAACGCAATTCCAATACTGTATTGGTGCAGCGGGCATGCTCGAGACGCTCCCTAAATTCAATTTCCCTTTTGTACACGGAGAAAAAACCAGGGCTTTCCAGGTGATCAGCAACAACATGCACCCGCTGATCGAAGAGAATTCTTTTGCCGTTTGCGAATCATGCGACCTTTCGACGCTGGCCGAAGGAAGCCCCGTGGTGATCATCAGCAAAGCCAAAGGCTTGTTCATCAACCGCATCTACCAGGCCGACCGCAACGATGTATTCACGCTCAAAAGTGAAAACGCGTTCTTTAACAACGTGACGATCCATCTGTCGGAAATCAACGAGATTTGGCTTGTAAAAGGTATTTTGTCGTACAACCTGAACAACGAACAGAAATCGGGCGGCGGCAATGCCGCACCTTTGGCTGCACCGCTGAGCAAAGACCTCCAATAGCCTCCTGCCTTATGGCACGGGATCTTAAGAATTGATGATGCCGTGGATTTGTTTGTAGAAATGGCCGTCACTCAAAAACGCGCCTTGTTGGATCAGGTCGAAAATGGCGGCATTGCGGTCTGGCCCAAACTCCTTCTTGCCGACTTTCATTTCGATTTGTTCGGTGAACATATGGTCGGCGAGCCATTGCATGCCGTCGCGCGTAAGCAAATCGATGCCGGGATCGAGCGCCCGGAGTACAATCGAATGTACATAGACGTCGCCGCACTGGAACAAAAAAACATGCGTCTTGGAAAAATGTTCGAGGTATTCGGCGCGGCCAAGCACCCCTTCCCAAATCAAATCTGAAAACACATCGAGCTCCTGTTCGGCAATGTGCGGTTGTTCTTGTTTGATTTTGTCCCATTCGGCTTTGTCGATCGATTGGGTTGCGAGAAAGTTGACGAACTCTGTGGTGAGTTCTTCGAATTGTTCTTTGGTTAATCTTGCGTATTTCAAGGATTGATTATTGCTTATTTTTTATTGTTATTGTTTATTCCTACCGATAACGTTCCCGCAACCGACATGCCCTAGCCCGGATTGCAGCGAAAATCCTTTTTGAATGAAGCGCAGCGGAGTTCAAAAAGATTGCAGCGGAAAGCCGGAAAAGCTCCTAAAAAAAAATCCCGACATACATCGGGATTTTTCTATACCAATTATAGTATATTATTGTTCTGCTACGATTTCGTAAGGCAATTCTACGATCACGTCGCGGTGCAAACGAATGCTGGCGTTGTATTTGCCGATGCGTTTCACGACACCCGAAGTGATGAACTTGCGCTCGATTGGTTGACCTGCAGCTTCCAAAGCTTCGGCCAAGTCGATGTTGGTGATTGAACCGAACAATTTCTCGCCACCAGCTTTTGCGCTGATTTTGATTTCGAGGGCTTTCAAAGCCTCGCCTTGTTTTTTGGCGTCGTCTACCAATTTGGCTTCTTTGTGCGCTTTTTGCTTCAGATTCTCGGCCAATACTTTCTTAGCCGATGGCGTAGCCAAAACCGCGTGCCCTTGCGGGATCAAGAAGTTTCTGCCGTAGCCTGGTTTAACCGATACGACATCGTCTTTGAAACCCAGGTTCGCGACGTCTTGTTTTAAAATCAATTCCATGTTGTTGTCCTTATTTATAGAAGTTAGGTTTCTGGAACGAAAACCAACAACTCGTTAAAAAATTATTTCAATAAATCTGCTACATATGGCATGAGGGCCAAGTGACGCGCTCTTTTTACCGCTACCGATACTTTTCTTTGGTATTTCAAAGAAGTTCCGGTCAAACGGCGTGGCAAGATTTTGCCTTGTTCGTTGACGAATTTCAACAAGAAGTCCGGATCTTTGTAATCTACATACTTGATGCCCGACTTTTTGAAACGACAATACTTTTTGGTTTTGTTGGTTTCAATATTTAAAGGAGTAAGATATCTGATATCTCCGTCTTTTTTGCCTTTTGCTGATTGTTCAATTGTAGACATAATAATTAGGCTTTTTCGGTTTTTAATTTGGCTCTTCTTCTCTCTGCCCAAGAAATCGCGTGCTTGTCAAGACTTACAGTCAAGAAACGCATTACTCTTTCGTCGCGACGGAACTCGGTTTCGAATGCGAGCAAAACTTCGCCAGACACTTTAAATTCGAACAGGTGGTAAAACCCGCTTTTCTTGTTTTGGATTTCGTAGGCCATTTTTTTCAAGCCCCAATCCTCTTTCGCTACCATTTCAGCTCCGCGTGATGTAAGAAAATCTTCGAATTTGCTTACTGTTTCCTTTACCTGAACTTCAGATAAAACGGGATTTAAAATGAAAACAGTTTCATAGTGATTCATAAAAAATTACGTTTAAATTGTTAAAATGTGTGCAAAAGTAGTAATTAAATTTTACCGTGCAAATAAAAATCGACTTTTTTCGTTGTAACGCAAAAAAAACCGATAAACACTAGGTTTGTTGGAAAAAACTTCATACGTTTGCCTTACCAAATCTATTAATAATAAACGTTATGAAGTTAAACTGTGTAGTTGTCGATGACTCGTCTATCCAACGGATGATCATCGCAAAGTTAGTAAATAATCATCCCAATTTACATTTAGTGGGTGATTTTTCTAATGCAATTGAAGCAAAAAATTGCATGTCGGTACACACCGTAGACCTGATCTTTCTCGATATCGAGATGCCGGTCATCAGCGGTTTTGATTTTCTGGACGGATTGAAAGTGAAACCCCAAATCATTTTCATCACGTCTAAGGCGGAGTATGCTATGAAAGCCTTTGATTATGATGCGACGGATTACCTACAAAAACCGATCGCACTCGACCGTTTCAACGCGTCGGTCAAACGCGCTATGGATTTCCATTTGCTCAAAAAAGAAAACCAGGAAGAAGATGGCGAACACATCTTTATCAAGAGCAACCTTAAGAAGCTCAAGGTTTTCACAAACAAGATCAAATGGATCGAAGCTTTTGGCGATTACGTCAAAGTGGTAACCGAAGAAGACAGCAACCTGGTACTTTCTACGATGAAATCGTTCGAGAAAGACTTGTCGAAAGACAAATTTATCAGGGTCCACAAGTCGTACATCATCAACATCGACAAAGTAGAAAGGTTTAACAGTAAATTCGCCGAAATAGGGATTACAAAAATACCTTTGAGCCGCAACAAGAAAGAAGATCTTGTTCGTGCATTGGCTATCGCCTAAGATTAGCTTTTTGTTTTTCGGGCGAAGCGAAAAATAAAGATTTTTGATTTTATTCGAAGATTTTTTGAGCATGCATAGCAGCGCTACGGATTCGAGAAAAATCGAGAAGAAAACAAAAAGATTATTTTGCAGCTGTCTGCAAAAACAGAAAGATAATCTTCAATAAAAGTCGACGTTCACCGATGATTTAATCGGTCTGAACTGTGCAATAACCTCAAAACTATCCAGGATTTTCCGGATAGTTTTTTTTGTGCCTTGTAGCGGCTGGTTTTGCGGGATCTTGATCATGATCGTACGGATGTATTCGTTGCGGATGCGCGCAATGGCAGGCTCTTCGGGGCCCAATACGGGAAGGCTTAAATTTTGCGACAGCACTTGGTACAGCCACATCGCGCCGTCTTTGACCTTTTCGTAGTCGCGGTGGCGCAAGGTGATGCGGATGAGCCTGAAATACGGCGGATATTTGTAGATCTGCCGCTCGTACAATTGCTCCTTGTACATGCCAAGGTAGTCGTTGTTCGTGACTTGCTGAATGGTATTGTGGTTCGGATTGTAGGTTTGGATGACCACCTTGCCGCGTTTTTCCGACCGGCCCGATCGACCGGCCACCTGCGTCATCATTTGGTAGCTGCGCTCGAACGCGCGAAAATCGGGATGGTAGAGCATGTTGTCGGCGTTCATGATGCCCACAAGGCTCACGTTGGCAAAATCGAGCCCCTTGGCCAGCATTTGCGTACCCACCAATACGTCGATCTCGCGGCCCGCGAAGCTGTCGAGAATTTTCTCGAAACCGAACTTGCCCTTGGTCGTGTCCTGGTCCATACGTCCGATCTTGTATTTGGGAAGTAATTCCATGAGTTCCTGCTGGATCTGTTCGGTACCAAAGCCCTTGGTCGTGAGTTCTTTGCTCGAACAATTGTGGCATTGCACCGGATTGGCGATCGAGTACCCGCAGTAATGGCACCGCAGCTGTCCTTTGTGCTTGTGGTAGGTAAGGCTTACGTCGCATTGGCGGCATTGTGGCACGTGCCCGCAGGTCATACATTCCACCACGGGGGAATACCCGCGGCGGTTTTGGAACAAAATCACCTGCTCGCCCAAAGACAACGCCTCTTGCATGTATTCAAGCAAGGTGTCGCTGAAATGGCCGCTCATTTTCTTGCGGAAATATTTGTCCTTGAGATCAACGAGTTCGATGTCGGGCATCAGCACCTTGCCGTAACGCTCGGTAATTTCGACCAATCCGTATTTTCCCGAAACGGCATTGTAATAGGTTTCGATGCTGGGCGTGGCCGACCCGAGCAACGCCTTCGCTTGGTGCGCATTGGCCAAGACGATGGCGGCATCGCGCGCATGGTAACGCGGGGCGGGATCTTGTTGCTTGAACGTTTGCTCGTGTTCTTCGTCGACGATGACAAGCCCCAAATCAGAAAACGGCAAAAACATCGCCGAGCGCGCTCCGATCACGATTTGCGCCTTCTCGGAATTTGCCAGGACTTGCCGCCACACCTCTACCCTTTCGTTGTTGCTGTATTTGGAATGGAACACCGCGACCTTGTTGCCGAAATAGGCCGTCAATCGCTCGACAAGTTGTGTGGTCAAAGCAATTTCTGGCAGCAGGTATAAAATTTGCTTGCCCGACGCAAGGTGTTGTTCGATAAGTTTGATGTAGATTTCGGTCTTGCCGCTGGCCGTCACACCATGGAGCAACGTCACCTCTTTCGAATCAAAAGATACATTGATGTCATCGAATGCCGATTGTTGCGCCGCACTCAACACCAGTTCGCGTTCCTCCAACTTGCCGTCAAAATTGACACGGTCGTGCTGCAAATGGTATTCCTCGAAAATCTCCTTGTCGATGAGCGCCTTGACGATGGCCGGCGTGGCACCCGATGCCTCGAGCAATTGTTTGACGGTAATCGGTCTTCGTTCGGTCGCGAACAACTGGAAATAGGCCAACACCAGTTCTTTTTGTTTTTGCGCCGACTTGAGGATGTCGAGCAATTCGGCAAGGTTGTCGGGGTTTTGGAACTCGGGGTGCAGCCGAACGTAACGTACGAGCTTGGGTTTGTATATCTCCGACACTTCTTCCTGTAGCGTCAGCACGTTCTTGGCGATCAGCTGGTGAAGGATCGGAAAAACATTTTTCTTGTTCAGGATCGACATGACTTCGCTCACGCGGATCGAAGTGGCTCGCTGTATGGCTTCGTACACCAGGTATTCGTCGTCCGAAAAAACCGACGCATCGAAGGTGCCGTCCTTGCGCAAAATCACGGTTTCGCTCTCGAGCAACAACGCGCTGGGCATGGCCGTACGGTACACATCGCCGATGGCACACATGTAGTAGGATGCGATCCATTGCCAGTGTGCGATTTGGATTTCGTTGACGATGGGTTCTTCATCCAGAATTTGATGGATTTCCTTGGCTTCGTACAAATGCGGTTCGCTCTGGTGCAGTTCGATGGCCAGCGCCGTGTAAAGCTTGTTTTTGCCGAAAGGCACCGCCAGCCGCATGCCGGGTTGGATGTATTTGAACTCGGCTTCAGAAATGCGGTACGTGAACGTCTTGGCGAGCGAAAGCGGCAGGATGACTTCGACGAAATGCGGCATGGAAAGATTGGAATTGAGCGGTAAAGTTACGCTTTAATTCGTGGATTTGGAATTCGGATTTGGGATTTTGTGTCGCGAATTGACCGCTGAAAATACCGTCTGAAAATAATTTGAAACTTTAACAAAATTTCCAGATTTTCTGTATTGAAGTGACTGTTAGATTTTGTAGGGAATACCTTCACTGCCCCCTTCCCTACGAGACGAAAATACACTTTATCCAAATAACTTCCTTATATAAAAACCGTAAACATCGCATTTGCCAACCGCACCCAATAAAATCAGCCAAAACCCCAAAAAAACCTGCGACCAAAAACGAACCCGCAACACGCCTTTATGACTTTACGACTTTACGACTTTACGACTTTACGACTTTACGACTTTATGACTTTATGACTTTATGACTTTACGACTACTTCACCCGCTCCCAATACTGTGTCCTACCAATAAACTCCACGCCAATGTATCCGCGCACCTTGAGTTTGTCCTTGGTTTCTAGCGCGATGGTGCTTTTGTAAAGTTTGCCGTGCTTGGGGTCGAGGATTTTGCCGTTGGTGTATTCGTGCCCTACCTTGCTCAAGCCCTTGATGACAGTTAGCCCAAGAATGGGTTTGTTTTTGTCGCTGCCGGTACAATTCACGCAGGTCTTGTCGCGGTCCTTGGGGTTCATGAGTTCGATGATCTTGCCGTAGATTTTGCCTTTGGATTCAAATATTTCGATGACAGACACCGCCTTGCCGGTCTCGTCGTCTATGGTTTTCCATTTGCCGAGTATGGAATGTTGCGCGAAAAAAACGTTCGCACACAGCAAGACAATCAAAAGTAACAGTTTGTTCATAGCACCGCGGTTTCTAGCCCCGATGGCAGCGGCATCCTTTTGTTGCTTTCTTTAAGCGACAAAAGATACAGCGAACAGCGGGATCAAGCTCCTAATCCAAAAACTCGGAAGCTTGGTTTTTATGGCTTTTTCTCTTGAGCTTGTTGATGGTCCCGTTGAGCTCAAAACCCAGCAGTAAAATCATACAATTGATCCAAATATAGAACATCATGATCAATAATGTACCTATGGACCCGTATAATTCGTTGTAGGTTGCAAATTTAACTACCCAAATACCAAAGAAGTACGACGACAAGATGATCAAAATGGTCGTAAAAACCGATCCTATCGAGATAAACGAACGGTTCTTGTCGCGCTTGATCCCGAACTTGAACAAAATAGACGTCGTGAGCAAAATCATCAGGATCACAAACGCATAACGTCCCATCGACAAAAGCGGGATGCGGTCGCTCAAAACGTCTTGGATTTTGGTTTGCTGGATGATGACCTCAAACACCACGATAGACGCGATGGTGATGATGAGCAGCATCGACAACAACAACGACATGCCCAAAGCCACCACATACTGCCGTACGAAACCGCGCTTGATGATCACGTGTCGCGACGTTTCGAATCCGCCCATAATCGCGTTGAGCCCGTTGGACATCAGCAAAATCGCCAAAACGATACCCCAAGACAAAAGCCCCGAGTTACTGTTGTTCATGATGTCGCTCAAAATAGACGCGATCGCATCGTAGGTTTGCGGCGGCACGCCCTGCTCTACGAAACGCAAAAAATCGTTCTGGAAATTGTCGATCGGGATATACGGAATGAGGTTCAGAATGAACAGCGCAAACGGAAACAACGACATAAAAAAGCTCCACGCAATGGCCCCCGCGCGGTACGAAATCGCACCCTGCGCCACCCCAATGAGGTACAGTTCGAGCAAATCATAAAACGACATGCCTTGCAACCACGGCAGTTTGATGCGCTGCGTGACGTGCATCAGGTTGCGCAGTCCGGGAATTTTTTCGATACGGGCTTCGAGTATTCTACTCAATTTTTTATTGTTTATTTTTTACTGGGCGTGTCTGCGGCTCGCAAAAAGCTGATCGCATTTTGCTCGCCGCCGTCGCGCTGTCCGCTCTATCTTTTTCGGCCTCCGTCCCGAAGTGTCGGAACTGCGACCGCAAAAGGATGCCGCTTCCATCGCTCACGCAACCGCTCGTTCACCATAGACCTTTGCCTTTACGACTTTATGACTTTATGACTTTATGACTTTACGACTTTACGACTTCCATCTACACCGCCTTCAAACTCAAATCCATATTATAAACCGAATGGGTCAATGCCCCGCTCGAAATGTAATCGACGCCGCAATCGGCATACGCGCGTATGGTTTTTTCGTTGATGTTCCCCGACGATTCGGTCTGGCATTGGCTTCCTATTATTTTTACGGCTTCGCGCGTCGTGTCGTAATCAAAATTGTCGAGCAAGATGCGGTATACGCCGCCCGCGGCTAGTATTGCTTTGACTTCGTCCAAATTTCGCGCCTCGACAATGATCTTCAAATCGAGGTGATGGTCGGCCAAATACTGTTTGGTCTTGGCGATCGCACCCGAAATCCCGCCCGCAAAATCGTTGTGGTTGTCCTTGAGCATCACCATATCGTACAACGCAAAACGGTGGTTTTCGCCGCCGCCGATCTTGACCGCCCATTTTTCGGCCGCGCGGAATCCCGGCGTGGTCTTTCGCGTGTCGAGTACTTTACAGTTCGTGCCTTCCAACAGTTTTTGGTAGTGCGCCGTTTTGGTCGCGATGGCCGACATGCGCTGCATCGAATTGAGCACCAGCCTTTCGGCCTTGAGGATCGATTGCGAACGGCCCGAGACGTGGAACACCACGTCGCCGTACTGCACGGGGCTGCCGTCCTCGATAAAGATTTCCATGACCATGTCGGGATCGACAAACGCAAAAACCATCTGCGCAAATGCAACGCCCGCAATGACGCCCTGGTCTTTGACAAGCAACTTGGCCTTGCCCTGCGCCGTATCGGGAATACAGGCCAACGACGAGTAATCGCCGGGGCCAATGTCTTCGCGGATGGCGTTGGCAATGATGAGCTGGAGTTCGGTTTGGAATTGTTCTGGCGAAATCATATCGGTAATTTGTGGCTAAAATAACAAAAAAGCCTTTCTGTTTGGGCGGCAACTTAACATCGAATTGGCATTTTTTGTTACTTTGCCCGTAAACCCATGCCCATGATTTCGATCATCCGTACCGATTCAGACCACGAAGGCTTTCGTCAACTCGTTGCCCAACTCGATGCCTATCTGGCCGAAATGGATGGCGACGAGCACGCATTCTACCACCAATACAACCACATCGACAAACTCAAACAAGTGATTGTGGCCTACGACGGCGATACGGCGGTGGGCTGCGGCGCGGTCAAGCCGTTCTCGGATAGCGAAATGGAAGTCAAACGCATGTATGTAGCACCCGACCATCGTGGGATGGGCATCGCCAAGAAAATCCTCTCGGAACTCGAAAAATGGTCGGCAGAACTGGGCTACAAGGCCTGCGTACTCGAAACAGGCAAACGGCAAATCGAGGCGGTTTCGTTGTATCCGGCATGCGGTTATCGGGTTACACCCAATTACGGCCAATACATCGGGATGGACAACAGTGTTTGCATGCGTAAGGAATTGTCGTAACTTTGTGACGTTTAAGCCAAAACCATGAACCACACCAAAAGAGGACTCATCGCCGCCGTGCTGCTGATGGTAGCCATCGGGAACTTAACGCGTACCGAGGGCGCGCAACACCTGAGCGCCGTCGTGTTCCTGCACGTCTTTGCGATTGGCGCCCTGACGGCCGTGCTGATCCGTGAAATTTTGGGTCGTTTTAAAAACAAACCGTGATGCAACTAAGCAACAAACAAATCCTCATTATCTTTCTGTTGGGCGCCGTGCTCACGATTTTTGGCGCAATCATGAAAATCATGCATTGGCCACTGGCCAGCTTGGTGATCATCCTCGGGATGACCTTCGAGGCCGCGGCTGGCGTGTTCATGATCTATAAGATGTCTAAAAAGCAGGACAAAAAGGACGGATTCCTCGACAGCTAACCATGAACATCAAGCTCATCGCCATCGGCAAGACCGACGACAAAGCGCTGCAATCGCTGATCGATGACTACACCAAGCGGTTGTCGTTTTACATCAAGTTCGAGCTCGACATCATCCCCGATATCAAGAACGCCAAGAACCTGTCCGAAGCCCAACAAAAGGAAAAGGAAGGCGAATTGATCCTGGCCAAGCTCTCGCCTACCGACCAATTGGTGTTGCTCGACGAGAACGGCAAGGTGTTTTCGAGCGTGGGCTTTTCTAGCGAGTTGCAAAAAAAGATGAACTCGGGCATCAAGACGCTGGTGTTTGTCATCGGCGGGCCTTATGGGTTTTCTGAAACGGTTTACAAAAAAGCCACGGGCAAAATATCGCTCTCGTCCATGACGTTCTCGCACCAAATGGTCAGGCTGTTTTTCATCGAACAGGTGTACCGCGCCTTTACGATCTTGCGCGGCGAACCATACCACCACCAATAACTCAATGCGCTACCACTAACTTTTGATGGGAAGCCTGGTTGTTACCGTTCAATTGCAACACATAAAAGCCCGAGGCTATTGTTGAAACGTCGAATTTTCCGTTCGAAATTAACACCGGAATCACCTGCCCGGTCATCGACACCAAGTGGGCCGACGTTGGGGCGTTTTTCGACACCACATTGACTTGCCCCGATGCAGGATTCGGAAACACGCGCAAATCGTCTACCGTTTTTACCTGATTTACCGCTAAAAATGGCGCATCGGAAAAGTAATAGATCCCTTCGTTCTCAAAGTCATGGACGGCCAAATTGGTCATCGCCAACGGAATGTTGCTCCCGCTGAAACTCAGGTTTTTTAAAGGAATCGTATTGCCATCGACAACCGGTAGCGGCACCTGCGTAAAGGCGGTTTCGGTTTCATTTGGAATATAAAGTCCTTCCTGGGCAAATGGTGTGGTGGTGGTTCTTATCAGTACGTGCAACTGGTTGCTGTTGTTGAATTTAACTTCGACCACTTTGTTTCCTTCCAGCCCTAAATCGATGTTCAATGGTGTCCAGGTAGCACTGCCCGGATTCAAACGGTACAAACCCGATTGGGTAACCGCATAAAGCGTATTGAACTTATCGACAAAAATATCGCGCACCAACGTGTTGTTGGGGTTGGGCAAAGCCACCCAGGTTCCGCCAACACTGTCCGAAGCCAGTACCACCGGTTGCGCGGTAAGGTTCGACATGCCCAAAATAAAATGCGTTTGGGTGCCCGAACAGATTTTCGTTAGGCCCAACAAACCGGGATTGGTACCATTGTTTTCGTACAGGTGTTGCCAGGTTGCGCCCATATCGGGGCTGTAATCGACATAATCCTGGAGCGCATGCTGCACCATCGCAATCGAACCATTGTTGCCCAAAAACATTTTTTGCGGGTTGAGCATGTCGTAAACAGGCGCCAGCGGAGCGGTATTGTCATCGGCGATAATCGAAAACGAATTGCCTTGATTGGCCGTTTTTCCGATGAAATGCAAACCGCCTACTACGCATTGTCCGTCGCTGGCAATGCCCATCGACAAATTTCGCGTAAAATCGATTTCCTCAAAAAGGGTTTGCGAGGTCCATTCTAAATTGGTCAAGTCCAGTTTCGATAAAAAAGAAGTCTGTAGCGAACCCGTGTACAATTGGTCATCCGAAGAAACCGCCATCATATCCGACGGAATCAACAAACCATTGTTGATTTGCTGCACGGCAAGATCGTTTGCGTTGATTTTATGGATGCCATTGATACGAACACCCGAAAAAAGCACGCTCTGATTGCCCGTAACAATAATTTCGTGGGCTTTATTCAACGCACTCACTACACTCCAAGTGTTGTCGGCGTACACGCAAACACCCGATTTTGTCGTGGCAAAAAGCCGGTCGTGAACCGCATCGTAAGCCAATTTAGAAACCCCGTTGTTGACGGGCAGCCCGGACAACTCATTCCATGTGAGCCCCGAATCGTTGCTTTTGTATACTTTTCCATTGCCTGAAGTCACCATGACAGACGCGAAAACCTGGGTTCCGCTGACTTCAAGATCGGTAACTTCAAGACCATCGAACCCAATAGAAACCCAGCTGTTTAGATCGGTGGTTTTAAAAATGCCGTTGCTGGCATTGGAGAGCACTTCGGATTCGTTTACAAAATGAAATCCTGTCGGATAAAAGCCCAGATTCGCCAACTGACTATACGTCACGCCGTTGTCGTTGGAAAGGAACAGCTTGTTCTGGATTTCGCCCATGATTGCACCCATCGTCGACGCCAAGACCTTGGCTCCGTTGAGTGCATATGCGAGCAAATAAGGGCCGGAACCAGACTGGCCGCCGTTTCCGCCACCCAGATTGTTGCTTTGCCATGTGGCACCAAAATTATCGGTATAAGCGATGCCGCTGGTTGATGTCAGGCAAAAAACCCGGTTGCTCACTTTAGACGCCTTGATCGTTCCCACGGTATAGGTCGCGGGAACATTCACAAACGGAATCCACTCGGTGGCGTTGTTGTCGCAATGGTAAATCCATCGGTCGGCGGTGATCGCATAATTGGTGGACGTCCCTGCATCCATCCAAACCGCGGCATTGGCATCGTTGAATCCGGCCAACTTGTTCCAGGTTTGCGCATGGCCCGTTGCAAACATCCACAAGAAAACAACAGCAAAGGCATGTAATGATTTTTTCATAGCAATAGATTTTTGGTCTTTTTCAAATCAAAATTCGGAAATCAGATCGGGACATGCGCTGTTTTTGAGGTGTTGAAAAAGTGTCATCACCCAAAACACATTGATTTTAAGCCAATTACAAAGTACTCAAAAAATCCGACAGCGACTCCTTGTCGGTCAGGTTTAATTTTTTCCGGATGCGGTAACGACCCGATTTTACCGCATCGATCGAAAGATTCAGCACATTGGCGGTTTCCTTAAGGCTCAACCGGAGTTTAGAAAGCGAGCACAAACGCAAATCGTTGTTGGTCAGGTCTGGGGCGAGTGTTTTGAGTGTTGCGTAAAATCCTTTGTGCTGGTCTTCAAAATAATGATTGAACGTATCGCCATCGCCACCCACATCAAGCGTCTCAATAATATCGAGTTTGAGTTCCTGCATGCTTTGCTTGTCTTTGTAATCTTCAAATTTGGCTTCGATATCGGCTATGGTTTTGTTGCGCTGTTCGATTTTTTGTGAAAATTCGTTGATCTTTCGGTTTTTGCGCTCGAGTTCCAATTCGTTGATCTTGCTTTTTGCGCGCTCTTTTTTGAGGTAGATGAAACCCAGCGCGGCCAATAACGCCAAAACAAAAACCAATGCCGATACGATAATCCCAACCCTTAGCGTGTCGGCCTTTAAAAGCTCCTTTTCTAGCCGAAGTGCCTTGATCTCTGACTCCTTTTTGATAAAGTCGACGCCTTCCTGGGCCTTGGTCAATGCATCTTCGATCGCTGTTTTTTGTTTGGCATCTTTGAGCGCAAACAATTTTTCATAGTAAAATTGGGCACTGTCGTAGGCTTTTCGCGCAAAATGCACGCTCGCAAAATCGCGGTACAACATTTCTGATTGGTTGTAATCGGGATACTGCTTTTTTACCTTTCTGAAATACGCCAGCGCTTTCTCGAACTGCTGCTTCTCGAGGTAAATACTCCCAAGGCTGTGCAGCATTTCGGGGTTGCCCTGTCCTATTTTTTTGAAAACGGAATCGGCCTTGAGAAAGTACTGTTCGGCGGCAGCCGTTTTTTTGCTTCTGAAATAAAATCCGCCCAGGTTCAAATACACGGTGGCTTTGGTGCTTTCGGTAAGTTCGGGCCGCTTCAGCAAATCGATAAACAACCGATCCGGATTCTTCTTTCCGTTGAGCGCATACGAAATGGCCAGGTTGTTCATGATGTTGGGCAGGCTTTCGTGATCGTTTCGATCGAGCACACATTGGTAAGCCTGTTCAAAATAAGGAAGACTTTTGGCCGCGTTCCCCATCGAATAAACGGTGAGACCAATGTTGTTGAGTACCGCACAGAGTATTTTGTCGCAATCCAACGTTTTACACTCGGCCAATGACTTGTTGAAATAGTACACGGCAGAATCGTATTGCTTTTTTTGCTGGTACACATTCCCAATATTGCTGTGGGTTTTGATCTTTTCGATGGGCGAATTTTTAACCGTCTGCGAAAACAGGTATTTGCGGTAGTAGACCAACGCAGAATCCGATTCATCCCGGTAAAAAAACAAGGTAGCTTTCAGATAAAATACTTTTTCTATCCCTTTGGTATACTGAAGTTTGCGACTCAGTCGATCCATGTTCCGCAGGCTTTCCATCGCGCGGATGTGATCGGAATCTTTGGTGGCTTTGAACAGTTTTTCATAAAGCCCGACTTTTACGGTATCTTCTTTCTGACGGTCGATAGAACGCAAAAGGTCGTTGGTCTTTTGCGCCGAAGCGACCATGCCGATTGCCAGCAACAACACACAAGCTACATATTTGCCCATATCGCGTTGGTTAATTTGACACACTCGACGGCTTCTTTTACGTCGTGCACACGCAACAGTTTTGCGCCTTTAGACAGCGCCAAGGTATTGACTACCGTGGTGCCGTTGAGCGCTTCGGCAGCGGAACTTTCCAATACTTTGTAGATCATCGACTTTCTCGAAACCGCGGCCAGCAAAGGCAATTCGATGATTTGAAACAGGTCGAGTTTTTGCAGCACCTCATAATTCTGTTCCAACGTCTTTGAAAAACCGAAACCCGGATCGATAATAATATCGTTGATGCCCAAATTTCTTGCGGCGGCTGTTCTTTCTGAAAAATACGACAGCATTTCCTTGACAATATCGCCGTAATCAGTGAATTGCTGCCTGGTTTGCGGGTTGCCGCGCATGTGCATCATGATGTACGGCACCTGAACTTGCGCAACGGTTTCGAGCATACGCTCGTCGAGCAGCCCGGCCGAAATGTCGTTGATGAGCGCCGCGCCGTGTTCTACCACCTGCCGTGCCACGTTGCTGCGAAAGGTATCGACCGAAATCAGCGCCTCGGGAAAATGTGCAAGGATCAAATCTACGGTCGGGAGCACACGCGACAGTTCTTCCGTTTCGTCTACAAACGCGGCGCGCGGACGACTCGAATAGCCACCGATGTCGATAAAAGTCGCACCTTGCGAAAGTATTTCTTCGGCACGTCGCAAAATTTTCGCCTCGGTGACGTAACTTCCGCCGTCGTAAAATGAGTCGGGTGTAGTGTTCAAAATCCCCATCACCTTGGGGGTCGAAAAATCGACCAAACGGCCTTTGCAATTGATTGTCATGTAGTTGTTCTTTGGGGATTCTTGCCTTTTGTCGATATTTTCAATATATCGCACAAGTTGTCAATAATAATTATATTTTTGGGAAAAATACCATACAAATATAAACCAATTCATGAACAATACCAGCGAAGAATACGACAAGGTCATTGCGATTTGTCGTAAACTTTACAACAATAAAATGCAGGATTACGGCAGTGCGTGGCGCATTTTGCGATTGCCGTCGCTCACCGATCAGATTTTCATCAAAGCCCAACGCATCCGCAGTTTGCAAGAGAATGATGTCCGCAAAATCGACGAAGACGAATCGGGCGAATTTATCGGCATCATCAATTATGCGATCATGGCGCTCATCTCGCTCGACTTGGGTGTAGCCGAACAACCCGACCTAAATCCGGCGCAAGCGACCGAATGGTACGATGCCAAAATCAAGATCACCAAGGAGCTGATGGAGGCCAAAAACCACGATTACGGCGAGGCCTGGCGCGAGATGCGTGTGAGTTCCCTGACCGATTTGATCCTGCAAAAAATTCTTCGCGTCAAACAAATCGAAGACAACAAAGGCAAAACCATCGTGTCTGAAGGCATCGACGCCAACTACCAGGACATGATCAACTATGCGGTTTTTGCCTTGATTTTGTTGAATTTCCACAAACCATAATGCCATGAGAAACATACTTACCCAATTTTCACGCGTCTTTGTCGGGGTCCTTTTTATCATTTCGGGGCTCATCAAACTCAACGATCCGGTTGGTTTTTCATACAAACTAGCCGAATATTTTGGTGAAACCGTGCTCAATTTGCCGTTTTTGATCCCGTATGCGCTTGGTTTGGCGATTTTCATCGTGATCTTCGAAACGGTGTTGGGCGTCATGTTGCTTTTGGGTTATCAGCCCAAATTCACGGTGGGAAGCCTGCTTTTGATGATCGTATTCTTTACGTTCCTGACGTTCTATTCGGCCTATTTCAACAAAGTCACCGATTGCGGTTGTTTTGGCGACGCGCTCAAGCTCACGCCGTGGGAATCGTTCACCAAAGACGTGGTGTTGCTGTTCTTTATCCTGATCCTGGCGGCCAACCTCAAGCTGATCAAACCCATCCTTGGCAAGAAATTCACCAACGGATTGGTCGTGGCCAGTGTCGTGGCCTGTTGCTTTATGGGCTATTGGGTGTTGAACCATTTGCCGCTCAAGGATTTCCGCGCCTACAAAGCGGGGACCAACATCCCCGAAGGCATGGCCTACCCCGCGCACATCAAACCCAAAGACCCGATCATCACGTTCATCTACAAGGTCAACGGGGTGGACACCAAATTCAGCTATCAGGATGTCATGGATGGAAAAATTCCCGCCGATGCCGTGTATGTAGACCGTATCGACGAAATCGACAAGACCGGTTACGTGCCGCCCATCCACGATTTTACGATGGAAAAAGACGGATCGGACCACAAAGACGAGTTCCTCGCCGAACCCAAGCTGATGGTATTCGTGGCCTATGACCTGACCAAATCGAGCGCCGAAGGGATGCAAAAACTCGAAGCGCTGCACCAGCTGGCCAAAGGCAAAGGATACAAAGTGATCGCGATGACAGCATCGGGCGAAACCGAGATTGCGGGCGCCAAAAAGCAATTCGGACAAACGTTCGACTATTACTTTTGCGACGGCACGACGCTCAAAACCATCGAACGCGCCAACCCAAGCATCGTGCTGATCGAAAAAGGTACGATCAAACAAAAGGTACACTACAACGACATCGACCAATTAACGCTGTAACCATGAACAACAGATTCGAAAGAGAGAAGCAAAAGAAAATGCTGGTCACGTGCGCGGTTAGCGTGGCCGCAATGGCGCTCGGTATTTTCATGGTCGAAAACCTCTCCAAGCGCGAAAGCCCGCCGTTGGGCCAAGTATTCAATGTGATTGTGGGTTTTTTGCTGATTGCCGTTTCGGCCATCGTGCTTTTTGTGACCATCAAGCAGCATTTCTTCCCGAAGAAAAAGAAAAAGAAAAGCCGCCCCGTTTTTCTGGACGAAAACCTGGTCAACAAAGACAAAAAAGCAGCCGGCCAGGGCTAAAATATTAGTAAATCTTTGGGAGACAATTGAACGTTATCGATTACATTTGTAGGGCACAAATCAATTACAATGAAAAAAATACTGTGTCTTGCGGTAATCGGCGTCACCTTGTCTTGCCAATCGCAAAAAAAGGAATTTTCCTCGGCCGCGCTCCAAAACAAACTGACTGCGCTTGATGGCGCGCAAATCGCCTTCAAGGACATCCTGGCCGAACACCGCGGGAAAACGGTCGTTCTCGAAATATGGGCGTCTTGGTGCGGCGATTGCGTCAAGGCGATGCCCAAATTAAAAGAACTCCAACAAAACCATCCCGAAGCCGACTACGTATTCGTATCGATGGACAAGGCCGACGACAAATGGAAGGCCGGCATCGAGAAACACCAACTCAAGGGCAGCCATTACTGGGCCACCGATGGCATGAAAGGCGCCTTCGGGAAATCGATCGACCTGGATTGGATCCCGCGCTACATCGTGATCGACCCGACGGGAAAAGTGGTGTTGTACCGCGCCATAGAAACCGACTTTGAAAAAATAGACGCCACCTTAAATTCATTGAAACCATGAGACAAAAGATTGTTGCCGGAAACTGGAAAATGCACAAAAACGCCGAGGAAACCGAAGATTTGCTCAACGAACTCATCGACCAGTTGCCGCACGACGTAGAAGCGCACATTGTCGTGGCGCCCACATTTACGAACCTGGCTTCGGCCGTAGAACACCTCGAATTCACGAACATCGAAGTGGCCGCGCAAAACATGCACCAGTCCGAAAGCGGCGCCTATACGGGCGAAATCTCGGCCGATATGTTGCGCAGCATTGGCGTGCATCTTGTGATTTTGGGTCATTCGGAAAGACGCGCCTATTTTCACGAAACCGATTCGTTGTTGGCCTACAAAGTCGATACGGCGCTCAAGAATTACATGAAGGTGATTTTTTGCTTTGGCGAAGAACTCAAGGACCGTCAATCGGGCAACCATTTCAACATTGTCGAAAACCAGTTGCGCGACGGGCTGTTCCACATTGCCAAGGAAGCCTGGGCCAACATCATCCTGGCCTACGAACCCGTTTGGGCCATCGGCACCGGCGAAACGGCATCGCCCGAACAAGCGCAGGAAATGCATTTGTTTATCCGTGAAACGATCAGAAAGTCCTTTGGCAGCGATGTGGCCGAAGACGTGTCGATCCTGTACGGTGGCAGCGTGAAGCCCGACAACGCGCGTGAGATTTTCTCGCAACCCGACGTAGACGGCGGGCTCATTGGCGGCGCGGCGCTCAAAGCCGCAGATTTTGCAGCCATCGTGGCGGCCATCGACTGATTAATGGTATCATTATATAAAAAATCCCTCTTGCCGAGGGATTTTTTTATAGTGTAAAATCAAATGCCGATTTCGACCTGTAACCTGAAGTACCAATTGTTTTTGACGTCGCCATCCCAGTAGGACAGCTGGTCGTAATTGACCTCGGCCTGCAACTTGAACGCGTGTTCCCAGATGTACTTGGTAAACCCGAGCGTGTATTGCTTGGTATGCGGCGCAAACAAACGGATGCGTTCGTGCGCGTGCTGGATCGAATAGCGTCCGATGATTTCGAAATTCGACGGGAAGTTGTAACTCGCCTGGTAATCGAACCCGTTGCCCGCAAATACGTAGTTGAAATCGGTTGGGTCGTCGGGATTGATGGTGATTGGGTTCTCGGTCGTCGAACGCGACATATAGGCCGCCATGGCCGCCCAGCCATCGTATTTGAACATGGCATCGAGCAACACCGATTTCATCGTACGACGCTCGAACAAATCGTCGCCAAGCTGCCCGCCCGTGCGGTGTGCGAGGTTGTTTTGCTGGAACGCGCCCGAAAACATGAGCTTGGGCTTTTGTTCGCGTGCGATGTCGCCTTCGAAGTTTGTCCCATCCTTGGCGAATGCGCCGAACGGAAAAACTTCGGCCTTGCCCGTTACTGCCACGCCATCGTCGGCGTCGTCGGTGGCGTTACGCCCTTCGCCCGAACTGACCGCGCCTTTGAAGTTCCACGAAAATTTATCCTGGAATTCGTTGAGCTGGTGCAACTGGAAACCAAAATCGCGGTCGATCGTAAACCGCGCGTTGTTGATCGTACGGTCTGAAAGCTGTAAGCCGCCCGAAGAGTTGATGCGCTGGCGGTTGCCCGGCAATTTGGTTTGCCCGAAACTAAAGCTCCATCGGCGGCTGGGGCGGTAAATCACGACCGCATCGCGGATGATGTTGATGTTCTCGCCGTCCTTGACCTCGCCCACGTCGCCCGGCGCAAAAGACAATTGCAACGCATACAGGAATTTGGGATTGCCCACATAGCCGTCGAAACGCAAACGCAAACGACGGATCTGGCCATCGTAGGCGGGACGCTCGTCTTCGGTGTCGATATAGGTGACGCGGTTTTGCATCCTGAAACGGATGTTGAGCTGGAAGATGCTGTCGGGCGAGGTAAGCCCCAGTCCCTTTCCGTAGCTGTAGTACGGCAGCGCAGAGAGTTTAAGATCGTTGTCGTCGGTGGTTACTTTTACCTGTGCTTGGACAGCCCAAACGAAAAACACGGCAAAAGCCAGCGCCAGATTTCTCATGTTATCAAATTGTAAGTTGCGTGTAAATTCGGCGCAAACTTAACGTTAATTTCAAATTCCTGTATTAAGATAATATTACCTTTGCGCAAATTTATATCATGTCGAACATTTATCTCGGTTATCATTTTACCGTCGAGCCCAAGGAATTGGGCTCTGAAATCCTGGTGGCGGAATTGGGCGAACTCCCGTTCGAAAGCTTTGTCGAAAGCGAGTTTGGCGTGACGGCCTACATCCAGAAAAGTCTTTGGAACGAGCACTTGCTGGATGATTTGTACATCCTTCAATCGCCCGAATTTTTCATCAGCTATACGGTAGAGGAAATCGAGCAGGTGAACTGGAACGAAGAATGGGAAAAGAATTTCGACCCGATAGACGTAGACGGCAAATGCCATGTACGCGCGCCGTTCCATCCGAAAACCGATGCCGAATTCGACATCGTGATCGAGCCCAAGATGAGTTTCGGGACGGGCCACCACGAGACGACACACATGATGATCCAGCATTTGCTCGACATGGATGTGACCGATATGAAAACACTCGACATGGGTTGCGGCACCGCCATCCTTGCGATCCTGGCCGAGATGAAAGGCGCCCAACCGATCGACGCCATCGACATCGACAACTGGTGTTACTTGAATTCGATCGAGAATGCCGAGCGCAACAATTGCACGCACATTGCCGTTTATGAAGGCGACGCCAGTCTTTTGGCCGGCAGGAAATACGATTTGATCATCGCCAACATCAACCGCAACATTTTGCTGGCCGACATGCAGCAGTATGTAGATTGTTTGAACCCGAACGGCGTGTTGCTTTTGAGCGGATTCTATGAAGAAGACATCCCGGCCATAGACGAATCATGCACGGCCAAGGGATTGTATTTTGTTAAAAAACTACAACGCAACAACTGGGTTTCGCTGAAGTACGTAAATTAGCGGAAGGTCTGCGTTAGCGATAGAGCCAAGCACCGCGTGCAGGCGATAGCGCGGCCGCGCAACAGTTCTCTGGTTGAAGACAGGCGCCCATCGCGGCAACGCCCAATAAAAAATAACAATGAATAATAAACAATAACCATATTGTCTACTAAAGAAAAAGTATCAGAAGAAGTCCTCGTACTGGAAGCCGTGGGCCACAACCACGAAATTGTGCTCTACAACGACGATGTGAATACTTTTGACCACGTGATCGAAACCTTGATGGCCGTTTGCAACCACACCGCCGAACAGGCCGAACAATGCGCGATCATTGTACACTACAAGGGCCAATGTACCGTCAAGACGGGCGCTTACGAAGAGCTCGTGCCGCAATGCAGCGCGCTGCTCGATGCCGGTTTGAGCGCCGAAATCGTTTGAGCCCTGTCGAACGTTCCGTATAATTTACTACTTTAGTTTCGTTCGGCATTGGACGTCGAACGTTCGATTTTATGGAAGAATACGGCAAAATCCTCATCATTGCCATGCCCGCGTTCCTGTTGCTGATCATCATCGAAAAGGTGTACGGCATCTGGAAGAAAGACGATACGGTACCACTTATGGACAGCGTTTCGAGCATTTCGTCGGGCATCACCAACGCGGTCAAGGATGTCTTGGGCTTGAGCGTCACGCTGATTTCGTATGAATGGATGGTTTCGAAGATTGCGCTTTTTTCGTTGGAAGCCAATGCATTGACTTATATTATTGCGTTTGTCGTCATCGATTTTTATGGTTATTGGAACCACCGTTGGTCGCACCAGATCAACTTTTTTTGGAACAAGCACGCCATACACCATTCGAGCGAGGAATTCAATTTGGCGTGTGCGTTGCGCCAAACCGTTTCGAGTTTCGTGAACCTTTTTACGTTTTTGCTGGTTCCGGCCGCGCTCGTGGGCGTTCCGTCCAAGGTGATTGCCATTACGTTGCCCATCCAGTTGTTTTTGCAGTTCTGGTACCACACCAAGCACATCAAAAAAATGGGATGGCTCGAAAAGGTACTCGTCACGCCATCGCACCACCGCGTGCACCACGCGATCAATCCCGAATACCTCGACAAAAACCATTCGCAGATTTTCATCGTCTGGGACAAATGGTTCGGGACGTTCCAGGAAGAACGCGACGACGTGCCTGCGGTTTTTGGGATCACGCGTCCGGCCAGCACGTGGAATCCGATACGTATCAACTTTCAGCACCTGGGGCTTTTGATGGCCGATGCGTGGCGTGCCGAAAACTGGAAAGACAAATTCGCGATATGGTTCAAACCCACGGGTTGGCGTCCCGATGGATTCGAACAAAAGTACCCCGTGCACAAAATAGACGATGTGTACCGTTTTGAAAAGTACGGCCAAAACCACTCGCCTGCGCTGATGTATTGGGCCGTCACGCAGCTCTTGGTCACGCTTTTGTTCATCACGTATTTGTTCGACAATGTCGCCCAGATTGGGTTGCCGGGCATTTTTGTGTACGGCGCGTTCATCTTCCTGACCGTGTACAGCTATACCGAACTCATGGACGGACGGCGTTTCTCGGTGTTTTGGGAAGGCTTGCGGTTGGCATTGGCCGCGGGTATCCTGTATTATTTTGACGGATGGTTCGGGCTCAACGATTGGTTCCCGATGGGCAGTTATGTAGTGCTCGGCTACTTGGCGGTGTCGCTGCTGGTGAACCTTTACTTTGTGACAACCGAATTCAAAACAAAAACCGCATGAAACCCGGGACCTTGTTTAAGATATACATACTGTCGGCGTTGGTGTATTTGCCGATGCTGGTTTTTGCCGAAGATTGGGCGTGGTTCGCCAAGCCGCTGTTGCTGCCGTCGATTGTGGCGGCTGTCGCCAATTCGGGACACTTCCCTACCCGACGGTTGTTGGTTTGGGCGTTGCTTTTTTCGTGGTTCGGCGATATGGTTTTGATGTTTGCCGACAAAGGCGAATCGTACTTCATCGTAGGCCTGGTGCTGTTCCTGACCGCGCACATCCTGTACATTGTGCTGTTTGTCAGACAAACCCACCGCTGGTCTTTTTCGGGATTGTTCTGGCTGGGATTGCTCGCCGTGGCCGCTTATTTGATCGGGATGCTGTATGTGCTTTATCCTACGCTGGGCGGGCTCAAGATACCGGTGACGGTTTATGCGGTGGTGATTTCGGCCATGCTGCTCGCGGCGTTTCACGGCAGCTTGGCTTGGGAACACCGTGGCAAACTTTACATGTTGTCGGGTGCGGTTTGTTTTGTCTTGTCCGACAGCTTGTTGGCCCTCAACAAATTTAAGGTACCGTTGCCGCAAGCCTCGTTTTGGATCATGGCCACATACCTGGCGGCGCAATTGCTGATTGCATACGGCGTACTTTCGCTCAACAAAAAGCAGCAAGCCGTTGCCGCGCCTGCTGCCTTTTCATAACTAACTAAAATGCTTATCGCACAAACAAGACGATGGCGCCCGTTTCGGTGTCCTGTATCTTCAATTCGGTATACGAAAGGTTCAGGATCGTGGCGGTAAAAGTTTCATCGCCTGTATCGACGACCACCGTATTGCCCGTCACGGCAAACGTTCCGGTCGAGGTGATGGCTTGACACGGCTCGGTGGACGAATCGTAATCGACCTCTACATAAGCCCCATCGTTGCTCAATTCAATAAAGTCTCGGTTACAACCGCTTTCGTTGCCGGTGTAGTCGGTCAGCAGTTCGGTGCCGCCTACAATACCGCCGGTTTTACTGTAATTCCATTTGCCCGTAAGCGTGGCCGCAGGCAGTTGGTAGTTCTCGTTGTCGTCATCGTTACACGACGTGCCCAAAACAAGCAGCAACGCCGGTAAAATCAAAAATCTGGTTTTCATATGCAATTGTTTAATGTTTAAACCAAAAATAAAAAGCCCGCACGCGGCGGGCTTTACAGAATATTCCTAATTTTTTATATCAATGTCTGAGTTTGGATTTGAGTACGCCATAGAGGAACGTGCCCAGCAAAGCGCCCAGCAAGATCAGTATCACGCTCCAGAACCCTGCGCCAATCAGGATAAATATCGGCCCAGGGCAAGCCCCCACGAGTGCCCAACCCAAGCCAAACAAAATCCCGCCCGCCCAGTAACGGAACGACCCGGGTTCTTTGTCGGCGATGACAATCGGTTGGCCGTCAATGTCCTTCATCCCGCTGCGTTTCATGTATTGCACACCAATCGTCCCCACGACCACGGCCACCATGATGATGCCGTACATGTGGAACGACTGGAATTGGAACATTTCGTAAATGCGGTACCACGATACGGCTTCGGCCTTGGTCAAAACGATGCCGAACACCAATCCGACGAGTAGGTATTTAAGGTAATTCATGATTTAGAAGATTAACGGTAAAATGAAATGTGCCATGATGAGTCCGCCTATAAAAAAGCCGATGACGGCCTTGAGCGACGGCAGCTGCAAATTGCTCAATCCTGCAATCGCATGTCCCGAGGTGCAACCGCCGGCGTACCGCGAACCAAAACCAATCAACACGCCACCTACGATCAGGATGAACATGATTTTGGGCGACTGGAAAATGTCGTTGCCAAACAAGGCCTGCGGCGCCAGCTTTCCGTTGGGTGCGTCGATGCCCATGGCGGCAAGTTGTTCGATGGTCTTGGGGTTCAAATTTACGTTCGAAGGATCGCTCATGTAGTGCACGGCCACGAATCCGCCGAGCATTGCACCGGCCACGACGGTCAGGTTCCAGCGTTGGGCTTTCCAATCGAATTTGAAAAAATCGGCAAATTTATCGGCGCCCGCCATCGTACACAGCGTCCTGAGGTTCGAAGACATGCCAAAAACTTTCCCGAAATAATTAAGCGTCAGCATCACCAGCGCAATGAGTGTCCCCGAAACATACCAGGGCCAGGTTTGGTAAAGTGCATTCATGTTTTTTGTTTTGTGCAAAAATAGCGAAAGCGGCCGAAAGTAGGAAGGTTCAGGGTTAAAGTTTAAAGTTGAGCGAAAATGCCAGAGCCTGTCGTCGATTGAAAATCCAAACCAAATTCGTACATTTATCAAAAATAAATTTCTCATGAAAGATTATAAAGAAATAATTACGATCGAACCTGGTAAGCGTGGAGGGAAACCCACTATCAGAGGCATGAGAATTAGCGTAAACGATATTCTCAATTGGCTGGCTTCTGGAATGACAATCCCAGAAATTCTTGCCGATTTTGATGAGTTAACCCAAGAAGATATTTATGCAGCGCTCAGTTATGCCGCAGATAGAGAAAATAAAATCTATCAAATCGCTGTATGAGATTGCTTTTTGACCAAAACATCTCTCATAGAATACTTAAAATTCTTTCCGATGAATTTTCAGGTTCTACTTTGGTTAAAAGTGAAAATCTTATCGACAGTTCTGACAAGACAATTTGGGAATTCGCAAAGAAGTCAAATTACATTATCGTAACTCAAGATTCTGATTTCAATGATTTGAATTCACTTTATGGATTTCCACCAAAGATAATTTGGATCAGAACTGGTAATTTGAAGACAGAGGAATTGGCCAAGATTCTAAAAATACACTTTTCAGAAATTCAGGAATTTGAAAACAATCCTAGTTTTGGCTGTTTTGAAATTTTGACGATTAAGAAGTAAGACATCTTCGCTCAACCACTTTTAAAGCGCTTGCGGCCTTTTCGATAGCCCGAAGTTACTTCATGAAGAAACATCATCTTGGCAACCTGAACGCAGCTCACTTTGCGGCAACTGCGTCCAACGCCCCAACGTCATGCGCCAAGTTCTCAATCAAAATCGTCCCCCCGTCCTTTGTCCTTTGTCTTTCGACTTTTGTCATTTGTCCTTTGTCCTTTGTCATTTGTCTTTTGTCATTTGTCTTTTGTCTTTTGTCTTTTGTCTTTCGACTTACGATAAATCTGCCTACATTTGAAGGGCAAAAAATACCGCATGAAAAATTACCTGATCGAAATCCGCTGGGCCTTTGTTTTTACCGTCGCCACGATACTGTGGGCGGGTATCGAAAAATTGTTCGGGATGCACGACACCAACATCGGGACGCAACCCATTTTCTCGATGCTGTTTGCCTTGCCCGCAGTCGGGATCTATGTTTTGGCGTTGCTCGAAAAAAAGCAAAAGACCTATGGCGGTCAAATGTCTTGGAAAGAAGGAACGGTTTCGGGCATTGTACTGTCGTTGTTCATCGCGGTACTGAGCCCCATAGCACAGTGGGCCATTTTCGAATTGATTTCGCCCGAATTCTTTGCCAAGGCGGTCCGGTTTTATGTCGACAAGAACCGCTTTACCGAAGCCCATGCACTGGAACAATTCAACATCCAGGCGTATATGAAAAAAAGCATCACCGAATCGTTGTCGATGGGCGTATTCACATCGGCACTTGTGGCGCTCATCGTTAAAACCAAAAATCCAAAACCATGAAATCACGTTTTGTTTTGATTGCCCTGGCTTTTATGGCCGCATCGTGTGTAAGCACCAAGTCGACACTCAAGAATGTCGACGACAACGCACCGGCGCCCCAACTCAAGGATGGCGCGTTTGTGATCACGCAAACGGCACCGGACAACCAATATGGCTACGATCCCGATTATCCGATCAATGTGTTCTATTTGAACACGAAAGACGACAAAATCAACCAGCAGCGGTTCCTGAATGCACTGGCGGGGCCCAACGGCGAACACCTGGTGTACAACAAAGTAGAGACGTGTTGTCCGTTCCCGACCAAACGCAACAGCATGGGCGTGGGACTGCTCGACATTTACCAGATCACGTGGCAGGGCAACCCGACGCCTATCCGGCTGTATTTCAACATCCACGAAAAGGGCGCATTGATGGTACCCGTGGGGCTTACGCTCAAAAAGCCGTAACCGATAAATTATTCTAAACGCCCAGCCGTAAACCGCTTGAAAGGGCTATCTTTGCGGCGTCTAAATGCAATCCGATGAACATCAACAACATCCCAAACATCAAACACACCGATAGCGGCAATTTCTTTGTATTGGCCGGGCCTTGCGCCATCGAAGGCGAAGACATGGCCCTGCGCATCGCCGACAAATTGGTCGGCATCACCGACAAACTTGCCATCCCTTATGTTTTCAAGGGGTCGTTCAAAAAAGCCAACCGTTCGCGCATCGACAGCTTTAGCGGCATCGGCGACGAAAAAGCGCTCAAGATTTTACGCAAGGTGTCCGAAACGTTCCACATTCCTACAGTAACCGACATCCACACCAACGAAGACGCGCCCATGGCCGCCGAATACGTCGATGTATTGCAGATTCCCGCATTCCTCGTACGCCAAACCGATCTGGTGGTGGCCGCCGCCAATACGGGCAAGACCGTCAACCTCAAAAAAGGCCAGTTCATGAGCCCCGAGAGCATGAAGCACGCGGTACAGAAAGTGCTCGACTGCAACAACCAAAACATCATGGTTACCGACCGTGGGACCATGTTCGGCTACCAGGACATGATCATCGATTACCGCGGCATCCCGACCATGCAGCAATATGCGACCACCGTGCTCGATGTGACGCACTCGTTGCAACAGCCCAACCAAATGGCGGGCGTGACGGGCGGTCGTCCAGACATGATCGAAACCGTAGCCAAAGCGGGCATTGCGGTGGGCGTAGACGGTATTTTTATCGAAACGCATTTTGATCCGGCCAACGCCAAAAGCGACGGCGCGAACATGTTGCACCTGGACCTGTTCGAAGGGTTGATGCAAAGACTGGTCGCCATAAGACAAACGATCAACAAATTCTAATAAAAAACCCGGCAGTGTCCGGGTTTTGTTTTTTAGTTGATTTCGCGAACCGTAAGCTGGTCCTTGCCTTCGAGCCGCCAGACTTCGCCGGTGAGCTTGACGATTTCGTTGGCGTTGAAATCGCGGTATTGTTTGGCGTCTTTCAGGTTGGCACGGCTCACCGTGGCATAAAAGATCTTGCCGTCGTTGGTTTCGATTTTGGCGGTATACCCGTCCTTGCCATGGTTGGTTTCCTTAACCAGCCCGTCGATGGTTTGGGTTTCCTTGGCCGCAGTGGTTTGCGCATCGGAAGTGCCTTTGGCCGATACCGCCGGTGTTTTTACTTCCTCTGGGTGGATTTCCGTTTTGTTGGACTGGCAGCCGAATGCAATCACCGCCGAAAGCATGGCCAGGTTTTGTACGTAGCACTTCATGGTAATGGGTATTGGGTCTCTAAAATAAGACTTTTGTAAAAACCCGACAAGCCCAAACCGAAGATTTAACGGTAATTTCTTTTGCTTTAAAAAAAAGCATTGTCCCAAAATAGTGTGTAAAAAAAATTTAACCACAAAGGCGCAAAGCACCCAAAGATTTCCTTACGGAAATTAAGCTTTGCGAACTTAAGTACTTTTCGCCTATTGAAGACTTTGTGTTCTTTGCGGTAAAATCGAATTACACAATATTCTAGGACATTACTTAAAAAAAAAGACTCGCGGTCACGACATTTTTGTACATTAGTGGTATAACCAAAAACGGTATCCCATGAGAAAGATCATTTTAGCGCTCATCGCCGTGCTCGGGTTCACGTTGGCCACGCACGCACAAGACAACAAGGCGGCCAAAAAAACCGAGACCTCGGTAACCAAGAAAAAAGACGGCAAGACGGTCAAAACGACCAAAACCGAAAAGGTCGTGCTCAAGAAAGACGGCACGCCCGACAAACGCTACAAGTCGTCCAAAAAACTAAAGAAAGACGGAACGCCCGATATGCGCTACAAAGAAAACCAACCCAAAAAATAACCCAAGCCGTCCACCGACGGCTTTTTTATTGGCCCTGTTGGTCGACCAGGTATACCAATGCCGCCATGGTAGCGGCGCCCAACTCGAGTTCGCGTTTGTTCACCGCGGCAAAAGTATCGGTGGCCGCATGGTGGTGGTCGAAATACCGCTGCGTATCGGGGCGGAATCCGGCCTTGAGCAAATTGGGCGATTTGAGCGGCGCAATGTCGACACCCGCGTAACCTTTCTTGAAAACGTGTACGAGATAAGGCTCAAACAACGACTGGGTTTGTTTGGCCCATTCGAGTTGCGCCGCACTTCCATCGAACGTAAAGCCACGCGGGCTAAAACCGCCGCAGTCGCTTTCGAGCGCAAAGATGTGGTGCTCTTTTTTTCGCGCAGCTTCGGCCTGGTATTGGTCGCCGCCGCGTCCGCCGTTTTCCTCGTTCATGAACAACACCACGCGCAGGGTATTTTGCGGTTGGTAACCGATGTTCTTGAAAATATGGGCGACCTCCATGCTTTGTACCACGCCCGCACCGTCGTCGTGCGATCCGTCGCCGATGTCCCACGAATCGAGGTGTCCGCCCACGACCATGATGTTTTGGGGATGCGTGCTCCCGGTGATCTCGCCGATGACATTGTACGACAATACGTCGGGAAACGTTTCGCAGGACTGCTTGAAAAAGAACCTGAGTTTGGGATTGGCCTTGAGCGTCTTGGAAAGCAACTCGGCGCCGTTGGTGCTGATGGCCGCCGCCGGGATGTACTGGTCGCGCGGCAAATCGCCGTAACCCATGTTGCCCGCGTGCGGATAATCGTCCAAACGCAACGTCATCGACCGCACGATCACCCCTACCGCGCCAAACTTGGCCGCCTCGCGCGCGCCCTTGCCGCGTTGGTCGACGCAACCGCCATAGGACGTGAACGTGTCGACGTGCTTGGGGTCCATAGGCCGGTTAAAAAAAACGATCTTCCCTTTTAGTCGCTGCGTGCCAAGCGTCTCGAGTTCTGCAATCGAATGGACTTCGACCACTTCGGCCTCCAACCCTACCTTGGGCGTGGCCACCGAACTGCCGAGCGCGCAAATCGGTACGGCCGTCTTTTTTTTGCCGTCGCGGATGAACGCGGTTTCTTTTTCGCCACGCACCCATTTGGGCACCATGACTTCCTGAAGCCACACCTTGTCGAAACAGCCCGATTGCTCCATTTGCGTCTTGGTGTACAAAACCGCTTTTTCGGCATTCTCGGAGCCCGAAAGCCGTGCGCCGATCTTGTTGGACAAATCGTCGAGCCATGCGTAGCATTTGGATTGCGTAAGCGCCGAATCGTAGATTTTCCTGAACGTGCTTTCGTGATCGGTTTGGGCCGTCGACAGCAACGGGAACATAAGCATAAGGAGCAAAAACTTCTTCATGGGGATCTGGAATTTTAAACCCAAATGTACGCGAATATCGGGCATAAAAAAACCCGAAACTGGTTCGGGTTTGATTTTATCGATCGAAAATTTTAGTGCGCCACATCGGCTTTTTTATCGAAGTCGATGCCTTGCGCGCGCAGGATGCCGCTCACGCGCCATGCGTAGAACGCGAGGTATGCAAAACAAACGATCCCTACGATGTAACTGAATTGGATGTCGGTCGCATCGGCCACCGCACCTTGCAACCAGCTAACGATACCGCCGCCCATGATCATCATGATCAAAAAGTTACTGCCTTGGTTGGTCGCTTTGCCGAGTCCGGCGATCGCGAGCGTAAAGATACATGGCCACAGCGTACTGCAGAACAATCCGACGCTGGTCAAAGCGTAAACGCTCACCATTCCTGTCGTGGTCATCCCGATCAACGTGGCCACTATCCCGAGGAACGAGAAAATAAGCAACATGCGCGCAGGACTTCCCTTACTGGCGATATCGGCTATGATCAATACCAGGATCAACAGCGCGTAGATGTAAAACGGCGCCAGGTCGTGGTCGGCGATCCAGTTGACAAGCAAAAATACACCAAAGGCCAAATACGGCGCGATCAGTTTCAAGATTTTCTCGGCCGATTTGCTCACGCTGAATGCTTCAACGGCACCCGTCCAACGGCCAATCATCAAACTGGCCCAATACAACGAAACATAAGGCGCGATGTCCTTGGTCTCGAACCCGAGGTTGGTTTCCATATACGCAGGCAGGTTACTCGCCGTAGACACTTCGACCCCTACATAGATGAAAATGGCGATCATCCCCAAAACCAATTGCGGGTACTTGAGCGCCGATTTGGTCGCCGGGGTTACCTCGTCTTCTACCACATCGCCCACGTTCGGGCGGTTCGGGATGGCCGACATTTTGAGCAATACCGCTACAACGATGAATGCCGCGCCCAAGATCAAATAGGGCACCTTGACACTTTCGATGCTCACGTCGGTACTGCCCGATGTAGACGATCCGAAAATGGCGTAGCTCACGATCAATGGGCCGATGGTCGTGCCGAAGTTGTTGATACCGCCTGCCAACGTCAAACGCTGTGAACCCGTCGATACAGGGCCGAGCGCAATGGCCAACGGGTTGGCTACGGTTTGTTGCAACGAAAAGCCAAGGCCTACGATGAACAAGCCCGAAAGCATCAGTTCAAACGAGCCGCTGTTGGCCGCGGGATAAAACAAAAGTGTCCCGAGCGCCGAAATCACGAGCCCGCAAGCCAGTGCATTCTTGTAGCCGATGCGGTTGATGATGTCGCCCTTGCTCAAATACGAAATGAGCATGTACAGCAACGAGCCTACGGTGTACGCCACATAAAACGCGACCGACACCAACTGGCTCTGCCCTTGCGAGAGATCGAACGCTTTTTTGAAAACGGGAATCAGGATGTCGTTGCTGGCCGCGACGAATCCCCAAAAGAAGAATACGGTGACCAACGGGATGAATTGTGCCCACCGGGTTTGGATATTTTCTGAACTCATAAATGGTTATTGGTTTGGTTATGGGTTTAAATATACGTCGATATACAAACTGACGGTCGACACACCGCGCGAACTTATCAACGAAATCGATTTCAGGACCGCATTTTTTAACGAATTACAACGTTTGCGAAAAGTGTATTATTCACATTTTTTAACATCCGATTTGGGTCCGATACCGCTCGCATTGAACGCTTCGATCTGGAAATAATAGGTGTCCGATCGGTCGAGCCCGTTGAAATAATATTCGGTCTTGCCGTACACCATGATCGAACCGTACAGTTTGTCGGGCGACTTGCCAAAGTAAATCACGTAGCCATCGGCCGACGGCTCCTGCTGCCATTTGAGCCATACGTTGCGGCGCTCGCCTTCTTTCTTTTTGTCGGTGCGCAACGGCACGAAATTCTTGACCGCCGCGGGTTTGTCACCATTGGCCTTGCCGAAAATCCGGAATCCCGACACCGCAAATTTACCCGTCGGCATGCCGATGTTCTCGAGCTTGACATAACGCGCCGAAGCCGGATTGCTAAGTTCGATGTATTCGTGCGGCACGTCCTTGGTGCTTTTTGATCGGTCGACGAGTTGCTTCCAGTTCTTACCGTCGTTCGAAATGTAGAGGATGTATTGGTGACCGGGCGTTCTATCGGGTTTGCCCATAAATTCGGCATCCTGGTCGGCATAATTGATCTGGATCGCGTGGATCGTACTTTTCTCGCCCAGATCAGAAACCAGGTATTCGCCTTTGTTGCCCGTCTTGGCCGACCAATAGGTCTTGATATCTTCGTTCACCGCATAGTTGGGCTGGAATCCGCCCAGCGTAGACGACACCTGTACGGGTTTGTTGTAGTTGAGCAGCATCCATCCCGCAAAACTCGCCGCGCCATGGTCCTTTTGCTGCGACGGCAAAAACGTCGGATAGTCGCCATAGGCCGTATTCGAATACATCACGCCGTCCTTGTCGAACCCTGCAGGCCAAATCCCGATGCGGCGCTCGAAATTGTTCTTGACGCACACGCCAATGGTCGACGTATGCCAGTAGGCATCGTTGGCATCCTGGTAGGTTGCCCCATGCCCCGCCCCGCGCGCGAACCCGCCAGGTTTGTACGAGAACGGATTGTGCAGTTGGTATTCGAACGGCCCGGTAGGCGTGCTGCCAACGTAAACCCCATCGGCATAGCCACTGAATTCGGTGCCGGGCGCGCCATACTGCAGATAGTATTTGTTTTGGTATTTGGTCATGAACGCGCCTTCGGTGAACGGTTGCAAAAACGTGTTGTCGTTGTTTTCGCCAAACCGCTCCCAGCCGTGTTCGTGGTCGTTGAGTTCAAGAATGCCGTACACTTCGCCCTCGGGCTGGAACGTCTTGCGGTTGAGTTTGACCACATGCAGCGGATAGGCATTGCTCGAACCGTAGTATTCCCACAATTCGTCTTTTTCCTTGTCCCAAAAAATCTGCGGATCCCATGCACCTGCCTGCGATTTGTGGACGAGTTCCTTCCAATCATCGGTCGACGGATTCGTACTCATCCAAATCGGAAACTCCTTGCCGTGCGTAGAACCCACCACGATGAGCGTATCGTTGACAAACGACAACGACGGGGCACACAATTCATCATACACCTTGTGCTCGGGGCGCAGGAACTTTCGTGGGATGAACTTCCAGTCGAGCATGTCCTTCGAATGCCAATACCCCCACTGGTTCGTTGAAAAAAGATAATATTCGCCCTTGAAAAACGTAATGACCGGATCGGCCGTCGCGCGGTGTTTGCCCTGGGTCACGAAATTCGGGATCGGACAATAGCCATAGTCGATGTTGATGGGGTTGCAATAGGTTTTCTGCTGCGCTTGAACGTTTACCGCCAAAGCAACGATTATTGCAAAAAAAAGAATTTTACATCTCATGGAAATGTTTTTACAGTTATAGCTTGTCATCTTGGAGCGTAGCGGTCTTGACTCTTGCAGCGTCAGCGGTCCTGTAGCAAAGCGATCTATTTTGGTTCAAAACTAATAGCGGTTCCGCCACCTGCGGCAAGATTAAGATCGATCTTGGATTTTGACGTCACCTCGATCTTCCTAATCTTGTAGGCCTTCGGATTTTTCTCCCAATGCGCATCGGGTGCATCTCCGTAAATGGTCGCTAGGAATTTTTGGCCTTTCGGTAGGAAGTCGAGTGCGATGGTGGATTTCCTGGCGTCTTCATCGGTGACCGCGCCCAGGAACCAAGTGTCTTTGCCTTTGGTTTTGCGCACGACCGTCAAATAATCGCCCGGTTCGGCTTCGAGGTATTTGCTGTCGTCCCAATCGAGTTCGACATCCTTGATGAACTGGAACGCATCGGGATGCTTCTCGTAATTTTCGGGTAAATCGGCAGCCATCTGCAACGGAGAATACATGGTCACGTACAGCGCCAACTGCTTGGCCAACGTCGTGTGCACTTGTTCTTTCTTGGTCGGATCGTAAGCGCTCATCTTGATTTCGAAAACACCAGGCGTGTAATCCATCGGGCCACCGAGCAAACGCGTAAACGGCAAGATCGTCTCGTGCATTGGGTTGTTGCCCGTGCTCCAGGCGTTGAACTCGTTGCCGCGCGCGGCCTCGGCGGCGATGTAGTTCGGATAGGTCCTGTGGTAGCCCGTCGGACGCACCGATTCGTGCGAATTGACCATCAGTTTGTAATCGGCGGCACGGCGCGCGGCAAAATTGAAATGGCGCACCATGGCCTGTCCGTCGTGGAATTCGCCCCTCGGGATGATGCGACCCACATAACCCGACTTGAGCGCCGGATAACCGTAGCGTTTCATCAAATCGAACGCGCGGTCCATGTGTCTTTCGTAATTGCCCACCGAACCCGAGGTTTCGTGGTGCATGATCATCTTGATGTTTTTCGACTTGGCGTAATCGTTGACGGCCTTGAGATCGAAATCGGGATACGGCGTCGTAAAATCGAACACATCCTCCTTCCAGTTGTTGAACCAATCCTCCCAGCCCACGTTCCAGCCCTCGACGAGCACACCGTCGAAACCGTGCTTGGCGGCAAAGTCGATGTAGCGCTTGGTGTTTTCGGTGGTGGCGCCGTGTTTGCCCGACGCGATCAGTTCGCCGGTTTGGTTGTTTTGCGCGTTTTGCGATCCCGCGTAATCCCACGTCGATTTGCCCACGTGCATTTCCCACCAAACGCCCACGTACTTCATCGGCTTGATCCACGAGGTGTCGTCGATCTTGCTGGGTTCGTTAAGGTTCAGGATCATTTTAGATGCGACAATGTCACGCGCGTCATCGCTGACCATCACGGTGCGCCAAGGCGTATGGCATGGTGCCTGCAGATAGGCCTTGTCGCCGAGTGCGCCCGGTGTCAAATGCGCGGTAAGCCTGAATTGCTTGGTGTCGACATCCAGGTGCATGACCGGATAATCGACAACGGCGGCCTCGAAGATATTGACATACAATCCGCCCGCCGATTTCATCATGAGCGGCGCCTGCACGCGGTAACGCGAATTGAGCGACTTCATCGCGATGCCGTTGTTCATGTCGACCTTTTGGTTGTCGATGCCCGACAGCGGGGTCTCGGTGTACACATATTCCTGACTGTCGTAATCGCCCGGAATCCAAAAGGCTTTGTGGTCGCCCGTCAGGTTGAATTGCGTGACCTCGTCGGTGACGATGAAATAGTTGAGCTTGGGCTGTCGCGGAAACTCATACCGGAACGCCACACCCTCGTCGAACACGCGGAACACCAAATTAAGACGACGTCCGCCGGTGGGCTGCGAGAGCGCCACCGTAAGCTGGTTGTAATGGTTGACGATGGTCGATTGTTCGCCCAATACCGGTTTCCACGATTCGTTGACCAAAAACCGTCCCACGCTGTCGATGGCAAAACCCGACGTCAAATCGCCGCCGCTCTTGAGCTTGATACCCAGTTCGCTCGTCTTGACAATCGGGTTGCCTTTGAACATGACGGCATAGGTTGGTTTTCCGTCGATCAGTTTAAAATCGAGCGTAATCTCCTTGGACGGCGACGAAACCGATTGTCCGTGGCACCACATCGAAACGCCCAGCATGGCGGCTAAAATAAGTTTTTTCATATTCCAATATTTGTATCCAAAGTTAGTCAATCTGTGGCTTTGTAAAAAACCCTTCGGCAATTGGGTGCCGAAGGGTCACTTAAACAAAAACATGAAACTCAATTATTTAACTAACTCAAAATTCTGTTGCAATTCGGCTTGGGAACTTCCGCCCACGAAAACAGTAAACTGGCCGGGCTCCACAATGTTGTTCATGTCGTTGTCGTAGTAAGACAGGTCGGCGGCCGAAAGTTCGAACGCGACCGTTTTCTTTTCGCCTTTTTTGAGGAACACTTTTTCGAATCCTTTGAGCTCGCGCACCGGACGTGTCACCGAACCCACGAGATCGCGTACATACAACTGCACCACTTCGGCGCCATCGACGCTTCCCGTGTTCGATACTTCTACCGAAACGGTCACTTTTTCACGCGTATTGATTTTGGGTGCCGACACCTTGAGGTTGCCGTAAGCGAACGTCGTATAGCTCAAGCCAAACCCGAACGGGAACAACGGCTCGTTGCGCTCGTCGAGGTAATTGGTCTTGAATTTCTCGAACTTGCCGTCTTTGTTTCCAAGCGGACGGCCTGTGTTTTTGTGGTTGTAATAGATCGGGATTTGGCCGACGCTTCTCGGGAACGTCATTGTGAGTTTACCCGACGGATTGACGTCGCCGAACAACACATCGGCAATGGCGAGTCCCGCTTCGGAACCGGCAAACCAAACATCCAAAATGGCCGGAACCGATTTTTCCTCATCAACCAGCACCAGCGGACGACCGTTGAACAACACGACAACAACCGGCTTGCCCGTCTTGACGAGCGCGTGCAACAAATCTTTTTGCGCTTGCGGGATCTCGATGTTGGTACGGCTGCTGCTCTCGCCCGACATTTCCGCCGACTCGCCGATGGCCGCTACAATCACATCGGCTTGCGAAGCCACCTGCAGCGCTTCGTCCAAAAGTTGTTTGTCGGTGCGGTTGTCGCGGTGCAGCGTCTTGCCGAACATGGTAGCGTTGGTTTCGAACGTGGCGTCGTAATCGAGGTTACTGCCCTTGGCGTACACGATTTTGGCTTTGGGCGCCACCGTCTTCATTCCCGCTACCAACGAAACCGAAGTTTCGAATTTACCAGCCACGCTCCACGTACCGCCCATGTTTTCCTTGGCTTCGGCCAGCGGCCCGATCACCGCAATGGTGCCGGTTTTCTTGATGGGCAACGTTTGCTTGTCGTTCTTGAGCAAGACAAACGATTGCGCAGCGGTCTTGCGCGCGATGTCGCGGTTGGTTTGGGTGAATATCTCGGTGTTGGCGCGTTTTTCGTCGCAGTTCTTGTACGGATCGGCAAACAGCCCGAGGTCGTATTTGGCTTCGAGGATCAGTCGCGCGGCGTTGTCGATTTGCGCCATCGTGATCTTGCCTTCGCTTAGCGATTTTTGGAGCGTGGTCAGGTAGCCCTCGCTCACCATGTCCATGTGGTTGCCCGCGTTGAGCGCAAGCGCCGACACGGCTTGCAAATCGCCCATCCCGTGATCGATCATCTCGCTGATGCCAGTGTAGTCCGATACAACAAATCCCTTAAAGCCCCATTTGTTGCGCAGCACGTCGGTGAGCAACCATTTGTTGCCCGTGGCCGGAATGCCGTCGATTTCGTTGAACGATGCCATCACCGAACCCGCACCCGCATCGATGGCGGCTTTGTACGGTGGGAAGTATTCGTTGTACATCCTGATGCGGCTCATGTCCACGGTATTGTAGTCGCGGCCCGCTTCGGATGCGCCGTACAACGCGAAATGCTTAACGCAGGCGAGCATGCTCGTGGTTTTCGACAAATCGTCTTGCTGGTAACCCTTGACCATGGCCTCGGCGATACGACTGTTCAGGTACGGATCTTCGCCCGATCCTTCGGCGACACGGCCCCAACGCGGCTCGCGCGACAAATCGACCATGGGCGAAAACGTCCAGTTGATGCCCGCCGCGGTGGCTTCTTGCGCAGCGATACGCGCCGATTGTTCGATCAGCTTGGGGTCCCAACTGCACGAAAGCCCCAACGGTATCGGGAACACGGTTTCGTACCCGTGGATGACGTCCATCGCAAAAACGAGCGGAATCTTGAGCCGGCTCTTCTCGACGGCCAGTTTTTGTACCTGCGCGATTTTTTGTACGCCCTTGATGTTGAAGAGCCCGCCTACCTTACCTTCTTCGATCTTTTTCGAAATATCCCAACTGCCCGATTGCCCGGTCGTGATGTCGCCCGAGGTAGGCAGGTTGAGCTGGCCGATTTTCTCTTCGAGTGTCATTTTAGACAACAGCTCGTTTACGAATTCGGCTTTGGGCTTGAGTGTTTTTTTGTCTTTCTTTTGCGCGAACGACACAACGCCGGTAAGCAGCAAAACAACAAGGACTATTTTTTTCATCGGGTGTTTGGTTTGGTTTGTTTGAGCATCCATTCGTAAATCTCCGGGGTGTCGTACACACGTGTCCAACTGTCGTGGTTGGCATCGTCAAATATGGTCAGCTCGACCTGCGATTCGGGACAGGCCTTTAATTTCTTATAAATGTTGGTCGAATAATCCACCGTCACCACATCGTCGAGCAATCCGTGGAATACACGGATCGGTAAACGCCCGAGCTTGCAGTTTTCGATCATCGGCACGCGGTCGACGAAACCGCAAATCGGCACCAACGCCGCGAACGTTTCGGGATGCGCGATCGCAAGGTTCCAGGCACCCCATCCGCCCATGCTGAGTCCCGTCAGGTAAATGCGCGCGGGATCGATGTTGTTGTCTTTCACTATTTTTTGGACCAAGCGGTGCAACGCTTCGGCATCCCAATAGTCGCCGTCGGGACATTGCGGGGCCAGTAGGTAGGCATCGATTGGATGCGTCTTGGCATACTTGAGCGGCCCGTGCACCTTGACCTTTTCTAAATCGGAGCCCTTTTCGCCCGACCCATGCAGGAAGACGATCAGCGGCTTTTTGTCTTTTTTGTTTTCGGGGCTTTGCAAGACGTACCCGTAGTTTTTTTTGTAGGCTATCTCTGTCGAGAATTTCCCTTTCGTTTCGGTTTGCGACCAAACCAAAAAAGGGAACATAAAAAACAACCAAAACAATCTAGTCATCAAAAATTGTATGTTGAAGAATTAAACCCTAAATTTTGCAAACCTGCCTTGACCTCCGGCGCGTTCATGAACAGGTCCCATAGCAAGCCCGTCCTATAATTTTCGATCATCGGGGCAATTGTTCCCTGATCGATAGCCAAGTAGCGCTTGGTAACCCAATCATAGTGCGGCGAAAATGCATCGTATGGTCCGGCCGGTCCTATCAAAACGTCTTTCTTGTCTTGATAAAAATGTCGCAAAGCCTTCATACAGGCCTCGGGAAAATAAGGAAACGAAGAAAGCGCAGCCGTAGGCGTAATGACCCCTTTGCTGTCGTTGGTTGGCGAATGGGCGGTATAGCCAACGGTCCCATTGCTGTTGCGCGTGTAGCTCGCCGTCAATCCCCAACAGTTTTCGCCATAGCCATTCCAGTTGTAGGGGTTGTCTACGCAATATTCATACATGATTTTGGTGTGGTTTTGTGTAAGTTGACCATAATCTGCATACTGGTCGGTAAGCCCAATTGGGTTAAGTCCGAGGTAAGAATAGTGCGCCCAAAACATAGGCCCTACATTGCCCGGTGATCCGTTGTAGCTAAAAATAACCGGTATTCCGTAACGGCTACCTCCGTGTTGGATTGCCCCGTTGCGCGCCCATCCTTGGGTATATGCAGCGGTACTGATCGGATGTGTAGGCGATGATGCAGCCATGACGTAGGTAATCAAACATTCATTATATCCTTCGAGTTTGAAATTCTTGATCCATTCATAGTTGGGCGACCAATGCCAATAAAGCACATTCTGTCCGCCTCTTGTATACCAAGTCCAGTCGACGCCCTTCCAAAGCATGTCTGCTTTTTGGGCAAGTGCTTGCTCGGCGGCCGTACCGTCCTTGAAATATTCGCGCACGCAGATAAGCGCCTGACATAAGAATGATGTCTCGACCAAATCTCCGCCATCGTCGTCGTTGCCAAATGGAACCACATGTCCTGTAGTGCCATCAATCCAATGCGACCACGCCCCATGAAACCGGTCTGCATTTTCAAGAAAACCTAGTGCCGTAGCCATACGCGATACCGCTTCATCTCGACCAACGAAGCCTCTTTCGACGCCCACAATGATGGTCATCAAGCCAAATCCAGCTCCACCACTGGTTACTATATTGGCGTCCAAAGATGGATTGTCGACGTGGTAACGTTCCCGGGCCAATTTTGAATTGGGTTCGGCATAGTCCCAAAAGTATTTTAACGCATCTTTTTGGACCATATCAAGCAACTGCTCGTCGGTAAACTGCTCGTCGGGTAAAGTGGGGGTAGGCTGGATTGCATCTTCATTTTTTGAATCGCATGAACTCGAACACGAAAAAACAAATGGCAACAGCGCTATTATTTTTAGTAATCGCACGGTATTATAAATTTTAGGTATGGTGATTTAAGAAACTGGCAGGTTCGAAAACCTGCCAGTTGTTTATGAAAATTATCTTCCTGCCAACTCCAGTTGATAGAGCGAGTTGATGTCGGCCAGCGACAGTACTTTTTTCCAAACGCGAACTTCGTCTACATCGCCTTTGAGCGCTGCGTTCCATGCCTCAGAATTGGTTCCGTTTGCCACCGACGGTGTGGCACCGATCATAGGGTGCGTCGGTTGGAAAAAGTCCATAGGCATGGCGTCGCCATTGTTGCGGCTTTCCCACGCAGAGTTCGAAATTTTCACGCCATTTACGTAAATTCTGTTATTGGCTGTGCTTCCGTCGTAAACGTATACGATGTGCGCCCACTGACCACCAATTTTGTTCGGGTTCCAAGTATGGGTGTCGTCCATCCAACTTTCTTGCTTGATCATGTTGATACAATCGCCGTTAAAATCGGTGACCCCATCAGGCATCGCAAAGTGGAACTCGGCTTTGATTTGGATCGAGTCGCTTGAAACCAAACCGTGCGTGTTTCCAAACAACGCCAAATTACCGATGTTGGTGTTTGGACCACCTGAAAATGCGACTATCGGCGAAATATTACTTGGCCCACCATCGACCAATTTGGTATTGCTGATTTTTGCCCAGCAGCTAATGGTGATGCTACCTTCTGGAGAATTCAACGCTGGAATTGACGGATAATCCAAAAATCCTGTATTGAAGCTTGCCGCCTGTCCTTTGATACCTGACACCCACGACGTGTTTTGCGTGTTGTTAGGCGCTGTGTTGGACTTGCTTTCGGTTCCGTTTCCGTTCAATGGCCAATACGCCAATAGATCAGCTGCACCTACCTCGTCAGCGGAATAATAGCCGCCAATCGGAGGAAGCTGGGTGAAGCCGTTGTTGTTGTCGTCGTCTGAACAACTTACCAACCCGATGCCCAATGCAGCGGTTAAAGCGAAACCTGTTAATTTCATTGTTTTCATAATGTTAATGTTTAAATTTAAGATTAAGTTAATTATTGATATTTAATGTTTAATATCCATTGTTTTGCGCAAGACGCCCGCCGCTGGCTATCACTTGATTCAGAGGAATGGGAAATACTTCGTTGACACCCAGCGTAAAGGTCTTGCCGTTTGCCGTCATCGCCGCCTGGGCCTGTCCTGTACGAACCAAATCAAACCAACGGTCGTGTTCCATCGCCATTTCCAGACGTCGTTCCTTGAATATCGCCTGCAATGTGATAGCGGCCAAGTCGTCGAGGCCGGCACGATCTCGCAAACGGTTGATTTGCGTGAGGGCTTCGCCGGTGTTGCCGATCCTGAATCCTGCTTCGGCCCTAATCAATAGGATTTCACTGAACTTAAGAATACGTAGGTTTTTTGCGGTTACGCCTTTATTGCCGTCCCAATCCTCGGCTATACTGCTCTGGTATGCTTTGTAGTTGTATCTCGGATTGGTCCAGGTTGTTGGTGCGATAAATCCGTCCCATAAGGTAGACGGGACAAACATAATTGTAGCCTCACGACGTAAATCGCCTGGCTCATAAGCGTTTGAAAGGCTTTCGGACGGCGTATTAAAGCCCCATCCCAAATCGGGTGTTCCACGTGGGCCCTGCACGTTGGTATAATCTTGAATCCCGTTGGTCAAAGTTGCTTGGACCTCAAAAACCGATTCCACACCATTCTCGCCCGTTTGTCTCCAAACTTCAGCGTAGCTCAGCAAAAGGTCATACTGCCCTGAAGTCATGACTTCGCCTGCCATATCAAATGCTTGTTGGTATTTCCCTTGATACAGATAGGCTTTGGCCAAAAGCCCTTGCGCAGCTCCTTTGGTGACCCGTCCCATATCGCTTGGCGCGTACTGCGATTTGAGTGGCAATCTGTCGACGGCATCCTCTAAATCGATTTCTATCTGGGCGTAGGTTTCTTCCTTGGTCTTTCGCGTATAGACAATACTGTTGACCGCTTCTGTATCGTTGATGTCGATTTCGCTGGTAATGATTGGCACACCTCCAAAGCAACGTACCAGATCAAAATACCACAGCGCGCGCATGAACTTGACCTCTCCGATCAACCGGCTTTTTAACACAGGGTCAATTGTAAATTGGTCGAGGTAGAACAGGGCTTTGTTGGCCCTCCCTATTCCTTGGTAACGCGCCTTCCAGACGTCGTCGAACGAAGTGCTTGACGAGATGAAATCCAGTGCGTCAAGTCTATTTTTGTCGGATCCGCTGTCTCCGGGCGTCGAACCTTTATCGGCATCATCACTGGTAATACTCGACACCCCTATCCAAGAAAAACCATGCATATTGTATTCTAGATTCTTGTTGTAGACGCCGTTAACCAATTGCTTGGCGTTATCGGGGTTGTTCAGAAAGTCGGCCAGACTCACTTTGTCTTGCGGGCTGACTTCAAGGTCGCTCTCACACGAGCTTAGCAAAGCACAAAAGAAAAGTACTTTGACCAAAAAAATATAGTTGATTTTTTTCATGGCTTTGGGTTTAGAAACTGACATTGGCTCCCACGAGGAATGTTTTGTTGGTTGGATAAGCATCGAGCTCAATCCCCGCAGTACGCAATGGATTGGCATTCTCGTTGCCAACAATCTCCGGCGAATAGCCCGAGTACTCGGTAAACAGGAACGGATTGACCGCCGTGACATACAAACGTACTTTGTCCAGTTTGTCGAACATTTTTGGCAAAGTATAGCCCAACGTTATGTTGTTGATCCTCAAGAAGGAACCGTCTTCGATGTAGTAGGTTGACGCTCTTGGCACGTCATTGTTAGGTTTTGGATTTTCGGCGTTCGGATTAGAAGGCGTCCAAAAATCATCGAGGATATCATATTCAATGTTCTCACCTCCAAAGCGCTGTGCCTTTTTACCATTGTATATTTTATTCCCGCTTACCCCGTAGGCATCGGCAGAAAAATCGATATTGCGGTAGGTGAAACCGATATTGAATCCGTAAGTCACATCGGGAATATAACTTCCAGCGTTGATTCGATCGTCGCTTGTCAAACGCCCATCACCATTGGTGTCACGATAGGTAGGTACGCCTCCCGAATCGTAACCGGTTTGCTCAAATACATAAAAACTACCCAGCGGCTCGCCCAACTTGACCAATTTCGTAAACTCGCCGTTGCCCAAGCTTCCGCTCCCTGAAAAATTCTGAAAATAGGGACTGTCTATCTTGCTTACCTCATTTTTGTTCTTGGAGAGATTTCCGCCGATATAATAGGTGAAATTATCACCAATCTTGCCGTCCCAACGCAAGGTCAATTCGATGCCTTTGTTTGTAATTTCGCCAGAATTGACGTACGATTCGCCTTCAGACAAAACATAAGGGACCTGTACTGGTAAAATTAAATTTTCTGACTTGCGATTGTAGTAATCAAATGTACCTGTTAGACGGTTTTCGAGTAGCCCGAAATCAATACCTAAATCCAACTCGTTCATTGATTCCCATGTCAGGTTAGGGTCGACCGCCGCATCGATATAAGATCCCGGGTTGATCACTTGCCCATTCCCGAACGGATAGTTGACATTTGGCGTAAAAGAAGTAAAATTGAAAGATGGGCCATTTCCGTTACCCAATTCCCCATAACCTCCCCGTAATTTCAGGTTGGTAACTATTTTCGAATCGCGTAGGAACGCTTCGTTGCTAACAACCCATCCTGCAGAAACCGACGGGAATACAGCCCATTTTTTGTCGCCTTGAAAGGAGCTGATTCCTTCCCGACGCACAATACCCGTCAACAGATAACGCTCAAGGAATTCGTATTCGACCCTTCCGAAATAGGCCAACGAAACGATTGGCGTCAAATGATTGTTTGTGATCAAACTCTTGGGCGCGACTTCTTCATTACTCGATGAGAAATCCAAATACCAGTAATTTCTTTGCTCCGGTACATTATAGCGCATGACCCGTAAGTACTCGTCGTTGTCGCGTGTAGTCCTTGAAATACCTGCAACCACAGTAAGCGCGTGCTTCTCCCATTCCTTTTTATAAGTAAGATAGTTGTCCCAGTTCCAGTCGAACTCCTCGCCACGTGTCTGCGAAAGCGAGTTAACCGGCGCCCCACTCTGTGTCGTTGCATAGTCGCTTGCATCTTCTGTAGGGTTTTGCGACAGCCATATTTCCCTTGTCGGGACAAACGAGTAGGCCTTATACCATTTTGCCGTCGATCCGAAACTCGAGGTAAAAGTCAGGTCCTTATACAGTTTTATTTCGGCCGCAACATTAGCAGTCAACGTAAACAGACGACTTTTATCATGTGTGTTGGTCAACTGCGCGACTGGATTGCCGACGTTGTTGTACTTGTTATAGGCCGTACCGTTCAGATCGTTTTGCCCCGTTGCAAGATTGACCAATGGCACGCCCCACCTACCGTTCGGATAACGGACCGGCATAATAGGCGACTGTTTGTAGGCATTGGTAAAAGCACTCAGCGGCTTTGGCGTCCCGTGTTCTATTGAACCATTTACAAAATGCGAAATCTTTACTTTGTCATCTACAAGTTTGTACTCATTCCGATTGATGAAATTGGTACGCTTGTATTCGGTTCCCAACAAAATACCGCTTTCTGTGTAATGGCTTACGCCAAAACTGAAATTTGTTTTCTCGGTCGCGCCAGTAATCGAGACCGAATTATTGGTAACCTCTCCTTTTCGGGTTATTTCCTCAAACCAATCTGTACTGTAGGGCTGGCTGTTCATATTAAAGTAATCTGCATCACCCAAAGCCGAATTGTTGTAATAGGAGAACCGATAAGAATCGGCCATCTTTACTTTCTTCAACACATCCTTTTGCCCAAAGTAGCTGTCGTAAGAGACTTTGATATCACCTTGCTTACCTCGCTTTGTGGTAACAATCACGACGCCGTTGGCTCCTTTTTGACCATAAATGGCCAAGGATGACGCATCTTTCAAAATATTGATACTTTCTATGTCGTTCGGGCTGATGCCGTTCAAACCATAGGCTTCAACACCGTTTATAATGTACAATGGATCCCGGCTATTGAGAATGGTTCCCAATCCGCGAATTCTTATCGACGGTGCAGCGCCTGGCTCATCGTTGGCAACAATGTTGACCCCCGCCGCCTTACCTTGAATTGCTTGGACAGCCGACTGCGCGGGCGTCTTGACAATGTCTGCCGACTTGATCAACGACACCGACCCGGTAATGCTTCCCAATTTTCGCGTACCGTAACCCACGACCACTACTTCGTTGAGTTTGTTTTCTTCTTCGGGCATCGAAACGGCCATATTTGCCGATGCGGGAAGGCTTTGCGTGACGTACCCAATCATCGTGAATGTCAGCCCCTCGCCTGCTGCGGCGTCGATGCTGAACTTTCCGTCAAAATCGGTGACAGCCGACTTGCCCGTAGCGCTATTTATGTTGACGCCAGGCAGCGGCAAACCCGTTTTGTCGGATACCGTACCGCTTATTTGTTGGCCAAAAGCGGTAATCGGGCCCAAACAGAACAGGAAAACCAATAGGATTACTTTCTTCATTTGTTTGAATTGCGTTAGAGTTAGTTGTACCAAATTAGGAAATTACAACGTTGTAGTTGCAAACGCACATTCATTCACAACTACATCATTAAAATACCCTATCTAAATTACTAATTAACAGCTAATTGAGTTAAAATAGCAATGTTAAAATGCAGCAATGATGTAGTAATGATGAGTTTAAGAATCTGTTAATTATATCGTTTTCGTAACCGTTCCGGTTAGATCGAAAGCATAAATTTGTACAGATTATCTTCGGCAGACAAGCCGAGCTTCTTGCGCAGACGGTAGCGGTGCAATTCGACGCCCCTGAAAGAGATGTTCATCAGCGGGGCAATTTCCTTTGAAGAAAGGTTCATTTTAAGGTAAATGCACAGCTTGATGTCCTTGGCGGTAAGCTGCGGGTATTTTGAGGTAACGCTTGATATGAATCCCTGGTGGATTTGACTCAGGTTGTTTTCGAAAACCTCCCATTCATGCCTGTTGATCGAATTGATCTTGATAGCTTTGAGGACCTCGGCCTTCAGTCGCGCGATATCGTCTTCGCTTTCAAGAATTTGACGGATGTTCTCGATCATCTCGCCTTGCTTGGCGATCGACAAAGACTTACCCGCAACCTCCGAGGATTTGGTTTGCAACTCGAGTTCGAGGATGTGCTTTTCGTATTCCTGGATGTTGAGCTCGTTTTCGGTCTTGATCTCAAGCTCCCGGATTTTTTGCTGGTGACGCAACTCCTCTTCCTTAAGTTGCAGCTTTTGCAGGTAACGCATCTTGTTCCAGCGGTAATAAAGGAAGAAGCTGCCCGAAACCGCTAAAATGTAGACCAGTACCATCCAAATCGAAAAATACCAAGGGTTCTTGACGTCGAACCTGTAATCCGACACCTTGGCGAATATCTTCCCATCGAACCGGTAAAACTCCAGGTGCTGCTCGCCTGCCCCAAGGTTGTTCAAGGTCAAATGCCCGTTGCGGATCCTATTGAATTCTTTTGCGCCGTTGAGCGTATAGAAAAAGTCTTGTTGCGCCTGCCCATACACCCCAGAAACTACATCGATGTCTATCGGCTGGTTGTAAGCCACCCTCGTATCGGCGGTAATTAGACTGTTGTTGTAAAACCCCTCGATTACGGGTTTTGGCGCCGCACCCTGCTTGCGGCTGAGCATATAAGACAGAAATCCGTCGTCGAGATTGACGAAAATTTCATTGCCGTTTTTAAAAACCCGCGAATCTTCGGGCATGAGCTTTCCTTGGTAGTATTTCTCAGGAATCAGTTCCCAGACAAACTCACTCCCTTCTTGCGACACCACATACAGCAATCCGCCGTTGAGGATCATGAAATGGTTGTCGTCTATCGTCAAAATATCTGAAATATCGGGAAACGATTTGTTGAACAGCGGATCGCGCTCGAGCTTGCCCGCAATCGAATTATAAGTATACCAAACCTTGTCTATCAAGAACAAAACCTCGTTCTTGTAATGAAACAGTTTAACGCTAAAATCATTCAAAATGCCATTGGACTGCGACACATTCTCGACTTTTTTGGTCTTGAAACGATCGTCATAAGTGATGCGGTACAAACTGCGGTAATTGTCGGCCGCCCAAAGTTCGCCCCGCTTGGTTTGAGCGATATTCCGGATGGGCTTGGTCAAACCCTCGAGCGGCATCGGATTCGAAAAATCGCCATTGCGATACACCGACACCCCCGAATAATGGGCCTGGAAAAAAGCATCCTCGACTTCGCTCTTGAGCAATTTCCAGCCGCCGCTGATACCGTTGGCTTTGCTTACCCGTCCATCGTTGTACACCAGCGTCCCGTCGTTGTGGCCGATGACGTAGCCGGTGTCGGCCGCATAAATGTCCCAAGCCTGTCCTTGCGAGGCGGGCACGGCCGACAAACTGTTCCCCGAATACGAAAAAACACCGTGGTTGGTTGCAAACACATACCCTCCAGGCGTAGTAGACATCGCGTACACCGATCCCAAAACACCCGACTGATCGGTGAAAACGCCGATCGAAGAATTGATCTCGACATGCGCGATGCCGTTGTCAAGCCCAAGCCAGAGGTCGTTTTCGCCGTCCTGTAAAACCGAAAGCACCGCGTTGTTCTTGATGGCATTGGTGCGGTTGATCGAACGATAGGATTGATCTGTTAGGTCGACCAGGTAAAGGCCCTGCTGCGCTGTACCGATGGCCAACTTGTTGTTGCCGACAAACTTGGCGGTCAGTATGATTTCTGATTTTAACCTACTGTTCAACAGATGGTTCCATGCAACGAGCTGATTTCCAGATTCAACAAAAACACCGTTGGCCCTTGTAAATACGTAGCGCTTCCCGCCTTGCTTTTCGATGTGGTGGATGATGTCGTTGTCGACCGCCGACCAGCCCTGCAAGCGTTCGAACGTCTTCGCTTGCATCAGGTAGATGCCTTTGCGCACCGAACCCACATAGATGTCGTCGTCTACCAGATAACAGTAGGAAATCTGGAACGGGAACCTGACTTTCTCGATCCGCTGCCGGTCGTAAATGAACAATTCGTTGAAAGACTGAAAATAGATGCGCCCATCATTGGTAAAAATCTTCCAAATTTCTTCGTTGGCCGATCGGCCCGAAAACAAATTCTTGCCCGCGCTAAGCGAAACATAGCGCATTTTGCCCCCTTTGCGCTCCCAATACCCAAACTCTTTGTAAGAACCGCAGTAGATTTTGTCGCCGATGGCCGCCACCGCCCTGATAATGGTGCGGTTGGGCATCGTATACTTCTCCCATTTGACGCCGTTGTAACGCAACAAATAGTGGTTGTTGGCAAAATAGAGCGCGTGGTCGGCACCTTGTGCGATGCTCCAGTTTTGGTTGTCGCCCTGGTATTCCGTCTTGGTGAAATTCTCTACAAAAGGCAATAATTCCTGCGCCCTGAGGCCCAGCGTAAACACGGTGCAGAAAAGGATTTGCGCGACAATCTTCAAGCGATACGATTTTTCTCAAATATAGCGAGATTTCGCCACGTGGCAAATGTGCATAAAAAATGCTTCCGAAGAAGCATCTTGTTTACTTGCCGTCGGCGTAGTCCTGCAGGTAGGCGAACCTTTCGGTAAGCTGTCCGTTCTCGGTGATTTTCGCGCGGGCCAGGATACCGTCTTTGTCGCCATTGAAAAATGCAGGAATTACATGTTCCATAAACATTTGGCCAAAGCCTTCGCTCGCGTCGCGCGGCAACTCGCACGGCAGGTTGTCTACTGCCATGACGACGATGGCCCCGGGATGGAACACATCGACTTCGGCATCTTTAGACGCGAGATAGCCATACAGCGGATCGGCAATCGTAGAAGCCTTGATCGTACAGGCAATCGGGCCGTCTACGTCGCAGGTGATGTCGGCCACGACCTTGATCTTGCAATCGGGCGCGCGCAGCATTTCGCGGGTCAGGATCACGGGTGCGTCGTTGGCATAAAAATGCCCGGTCATGAAAATATCGGACACTTTCGTAAATCGTTCAAAATCTGACGTGTATGCGGTTGGATTTTCGTAAAAATCTTCCTTCGACGAAGGCTTCCCGTCGAGACGTTTGTTGTAATCGAGCGTGTCGAGCTGTACATAGACCGGCGACGAATAAATCTTGGACAGGTAATCTTCGACCGACACCTGTTTGATTTTCATCGCATCGAGCATTTCCTTGGCGCCGTTGGCCACCTTGCCATGTCCGGTCAGGACAATTTTGACGGGCGGAAGCGTTTGTCTTTTGAGTTTTTCGATGAGCGCGGCACGGCCAGAAAGCGACTCGGCTTTGGGCAAATTGAACAGTTCGAACTTGATCCCGAACGCGCGTATGCCGTTGTAGGCGCCCACGATTCCGGCGTAACGCCCAAACCCAATAAGCCTTTTGTAGTTCTTGTCTACGATGGTTTCGTGGTCGTACAAATCGATGTTCTTGTCGAGCATGGCGCGCAGCAACTTCTGGTTGTGCGGCTGTTTTTTGATCGTATGCGAAAAGAAAAAATACTTTTTATTGGGAATCAGCGCGTCTACCGGCACTTCCTTGACGCCAAACAACACGTCGCAATCGCTGACGTCTTTGGTGACCTCGAGGCCAAGGTTGGCGTATTCCTCGTCGGTAAAAAACCGGATGTCTGAACTTTCGACTTTGATTTGGGCCTCGGGATATTGCGCCTGCAAACGGGCAAGTTCCTCGGGGGTAAAAACGACCCTGCGGTCTGGTGGCGTTTTGCGTTCTTTGATGATTCCGAACTTCATGGATAAGCAGCAATTTTTTGTACGGTGCCAAATGTACTTTTTACGACAATGTTTTCAAAACTTTTGCGTTAAAAATAACTTGGCTACTAGTTCTTGAAAACCAACGATTTGATGGAAATAGTTAATAAATATTGTAAAATCGTTAACAAAACCGACAATCGACGCGCAATTTGTTTGGTTATATTTGCTTTAAAGCAACGCAACAATGACAGTAAAACCAACGATACACTACCTTTATATAGCACTTCTTTTCCTCGTGACGGGCTGTTCGAACCAGGAACGGTCTGACGAAGACAACGCCCAAACCAACGCCAAGATTTATCCGTGGATGAAGCCGTCTACGGTGAAATACCCAACGTTGACCAAGGCCTACAAAAACGACAAAAAGGCGGCTGTGGAACGGTTTTGCGACAAGTATTTCCGCAACGAAAACAACAGCGTCAGCCTGCTTGTGGCCAAAAACGGCCAAATCATCTATGAGCGTTACCAAGGCGACGCCGACAAGATCGAAGGCACCAAAATTACACCCGACACGCCGTTGCACATCGCTTCGGTGAGCAAGGTGTTTACGGCCACCGCCATTATGTTGCTCGTAGAGAAAGGCAAGATTGGATTAGATCAAAAAGTAAGCTCGATCCTGCCCGAATTCCCGTTTACCGAAATCTCGGTCCGCAACCTGCTCAGCCACCGCAGCGGTTTGCGCAATTATGCCTATTTCATCGAAGACAAAGGCGTTTGGGATTTGCACCAAACCATCACCAACCAGGACATCCTGAACCTTTTTACCGAAAAGGACATCAAATGCGACTGCCCTGCCGACACGCGGTTTTGCTATTGTAACACCAACTATGCGATGCTCGCGCTGGTGATCGAAAAAGTCACGGGCATGAAATACCCCGAGGCGATGAAAACCATGATATTCGAACCGCTCGAGATGAACGATACCTATGTGTTCGAATACGAGAAAGACCGCAAAACGGCCGTCCCGTCTTACAAGGGCAACATGGAAATAGGGCTCGACCACCTGGATGCGGTATATGGCGACAAGAACATCTACTCTACCCCGCGCGACATCCTCAAGTTCGATTTGGCGCGTACGGCCCCGACTTTTTTGAACGCCAAGCTGCGCGCCGAGATGTACAAAGGCTACAGCTACGAGCGCAAGGGCGAAAAAAACTACGGCCTTGGGTTCAGGATGTATGAATGGGACAGCGGGCAGAAATTCTATTTCCACAATGGGTGGTGGCACGGCAGCACGTCGTCGTATATTTCGTTGATGAAGGACAATGTGACGATCATTGCGCTGTCGAACAAATTCACGCGCAACACTTATGCGGTGCGCAAGTTGGCGCCGTTGTTTGGGGATTATCCGTTTGAGTTTGGGGATGAGGATTAATTTTAGAAATTCCAAATTCCAAATTCCAAATTCCAAATTCCAAATTCCAAATTCCAAACGACTGCGTGAGGGATTGCAGCGAAAATCCTTTTGTGGAATGCAATGGAACAAAAGATTGCAGCGGAAAGCCCGACGGCGGCCAATTTTTTTCTTGATTGCGCAGAACCTCAACCGCCGGCACGCCCCAAAACTTTATCTTGCGATTAACAACCAAATCTCATTTTTCCCACTATATTTGCAGTCCAAATTTTGGAATTTGTTTTTTTTGGAATTTGGAATTTGGAATTTAATACTGGGGTCGACTGGTTTTGACAGCAAGATCAATTGAACCGTAAGCACGTCGAGAAGCGCGACAGATTCTCGTTAATCCATAGTCGCAACACTTTTAAACGGCGAAAATAACTACGCTTTAGCTGCATAATCCGAATTATAGTAAGATAATGCCACGTCTGTACAAGGTACAGAAGCTGGATTCTTCGCGGAAGCCTTGGTTTGTGGCGGCCGATCACGAGGAACCGTAAAAATAAACCTAGGATTGGCCTTGCCTTGCGGCCTTTCTGACATCTTAAGAGGCTAAGCGTTTTGTGGCTGCTCCCGGCCAGGCAGGACGTCGAAAAAACAATCGGGAGATAAACGTGTAGAAAGCGCTTTGGTTGCTTGTTTGGACCCGGGTTCGATTCCCGGCGACTCCACAAAAATCCGCAAATCAACAATGGTTTGCGGATTTTTTTTAGAACATCCTGACCAATCCGATGCCCAGCGTCTTCCCGTCATAAGTCGGGCTGAACAACGTGGTGGTTTTCTTTTCCTTCCCGAACAGTTTTTTCGACAAATACGGATTGACCCAGTACGCGATTTTTGTACTCAAGATCCCGATTCCGGCGCCCGCGGCCACGTCGGTGAGCCAATGGCGGTTGTTGTACATGCGGAACAATCCGGTTCCCGTGGCCACGGCATAACCCGCGACACCATACCAAATCGACTGGTCTTTGTATTCCTGGTACATCATTTCGGCACCGGCAAAGGCGGTGGCGGTGTGCCCTGATGGGAACGAATTCTTGGAAGTGCCATCGGGACGTTCGATTTTTGTACCGGATTTGAGCCCGAGCACGGTTCCCGACAGAATTAGATAGGAAGTTGCCAAAATGACGCTCCGGTCGCGCAGGCTGTGTTTGGCCTTGACGCCCATCCAATCGAGCGCAAAGACCGACGCCGCCGGGGCGTATTGGCTGAAATCGTCGATGGTTAGTTTTTCGTCGATGTCCTCGGTGACTTCGGCCCTGATTTGGGTGTTGAATGATTTGATCTGGTCGCTTTCGATGCCGATCAAGCCATAGCCGATCAGCGCCGCGGGAATCGCAAGCGCCTTGTAATTGAATTTGGGTTTGCCGACCGAATCCAGCGCAGTAGAATCTTTGACCGTTGCGTCTTGCGCGTGGCCGTTAAACGACAACAAAAAAAGGACGGGAATGGCGAAAATAAGCTTCATGTTCCGAATATTTAGGGGTGAAGTAATTTTGCGTCATACGGGCTTTATTTGTTGATTTTTAAAAGATTGAATGAATCAGATTTTATTAATTATACAATAGGAACGACCACGCGCAAAGCCTTGTGCAAAACATCGATGGTCAATTTGTTGGTCTTGAGGTTGTGGAATTCGCCGTCGATCTGTACATCCATGTAAATGGTTTCTTGTTGCTCCAAAACCAAATTGGTAAATGTGGTGTGTGTGCTTTTTGAAAATCGTTTGGTCTTTTTCGAAAGCACCGAATAACCGAGTTGCAGTTTGCGGAAAAGCGAAATTTGCGGTACCAGCAACAAATCCAGCTTGCCGTCGTTGAGCTTGGCCTCGGGCGTGAGCGACATTCCATAACCCATTTCGTTCGAGTTCGAGACAAACAGCAAAAATGGCATTTGGCTGTCGATTTGGTTGTTGTACGCCAGCATGGTTTGGCGCGGGGCAAACCTGAAACTCTCGCGCAGTGTGGCTGCGATATACGCCGAAAGCGTGCGCTTGCCCGTGCGCTCGTAGCGTTTGATGATTTTCGCATCGACCCCGATTCCCATGTTGCTGAAAAAATAGCGCTGATTTACTTTGCCCACGTCGATGAACGCGACCGTCCCGTTTTTGATCGTATCAAGCGCTGCGGGTACCGATTGCGGAATCCCAAGATTCGACGCCAAACCGTTTCCCGATCCCACCGGCACGATGGCCAATTTGATCACGCTGTCCACCAAACCAGACGCCACTTCACTGATTGTCCCGTCGCCACCGCACGCCACGATACAATCGGGATGCAGCTTGATGATCGATTCGGTCAGTGTTTTTGCGTGGCCTTTGTGTTTGGTATAGTCGACGGCAATCCGGTATTCCGATTCGGGAAAAAATTGCCGCAGCATGGTTTCGCCGAGGTGGTGTTTGCCGTTGCCCGAAATCGGGTTGACGATGAAATGCAAATAGGTCATTGGAGCAATTTATTGGTGAACAGATAATCGGCGGTTTGGTACCAGGCGATGGTTTCTTCGAAAAAGTCGGGCTGGATTGGTTTGGATTTTAGGCTGTTGTCGGCCTTGTTCCATTGGTAAAACGACTGCTTTTTCTGGTCGGACAAAATCATGACCTCACGGCCTTTCATCAACACCAATTTGCGGTAGGTCCCCAACAGCGCGCGCGGCTCGAAAGCCGGATCAAGCACATCGGCACCAAAAAAATCCGATTCATAATTCCAGTGAAACAAACCGAACAACGTCGGCCACAAATCAATCTGCGAGCACAACTTGTCGATTTTCCGATTCGCGACAGGCATATTGACGATAAACGCTGGAATGTGGTAATTGGCCACGTCAATCTCGTCTTTTCCCGCGCTGCTCGCGCAATGGTCGGCAACCACGACAAAAACGGTGTTCTTGAACCACGGCTTGCCTTGTGCCTTTTTGAACATTTCACGCAGCGCAAAATCGGTGTACTGTACCGCACCTTCCCTACTCATGCCGGGCGGAATCGAAACCTTTCCGTCGGGGTACGTAAACGGCCGGTGGTTAGACGTGGTCATCACGAAGTTGAAAAACGGCTCGTGGTTTTGGTAATGCGCATCGGCTACCTTGATCATTTTGTTGAAAATGTCTTCGTCGCAAATGCCCCACGCGTTTTCGAAGGTGACTTCGTTATCGTCGACGTTGCGGCGCGTGGTGTTGATGTCATCGCTGAGCACACTGCCGCGCCCGCGGTCATAGATATTGAAGCCGTTGCCGCCAAAATAGGAATTCATGTTGTCGAAATAGCCGTCGCCGCCGTAGAAGAAATTGCATTGGTATTGGCGCTTCCTGAACACATTACTGACGGTGTACAGGTTGTGGTTGTCGGGCCGCTTGACGATGCTTTGTCCAGGCGTCGGCGGAATGCACAACGTGACCGCCTCCATCCCACGGACGGTGCGTGTTCCGGTGGCATACATATTTTCGAAAAAGACGCTTTTTTGCGCAAGGCTGTCCAAGAATGGCGTGATGTTTTGCTGGTTGCCGAATTCTTTGAGGAAACTCGCGCTCAGGCTTTCGACCAAGACAAACACCACATTCTTTTTTTCTTCGGACGGCAAACCGTCGGTGATCGTGCGGTGCACTGAAAATCCTTCACGGCTGTAACGGCTGTTGGCCCTGCCCAATTTTTGGCGGACGATGGCGAATGCTTTTTCGTTGTCGATCGTGGTGTAAAATTCGCTGTACTTCATCTGGTTGTTGCGGAACGCGGCAAAAAACGAATAAATGCCCGATTTCGAAATCTCGGAATTGTAGCGGTTAGGCGACCATTCGGCATCGGCATTGGACACCAATGCGACGTAAAGCGCCGAAACCACCAACGTCACCGCCAGGAACAAGCCGCGGCTGCGCAAAGAAAGCGGGTTCGAAAAGGCCTCGGCGAACGCCCTTCGTCTGTAAAAAACATACAAAACCACTACCGTCACGAGCAGCACGCCGCCAATCAAAAGCGGCAACGGATACGATTCCTGGATGTTCGAAACGACTTCGTGCGTGTAAATCAAATAATCGACGGCGATGAAGTTGAACCGCGTGCGGAATTCGTCCCAAAAGGTAAGCTCGGCAAAAAAAGCAAACACCAGCACAAAAATCGTGAGCGCGGTAAAAAACCAAATCAGGATTTTGTCGACCAGGCTGCCGACCCAACGATTGGGCAGCAACACATAGTACAAAATGCCCGCGACGCTGATGAAAACCACCGTTCCCAAATCATAGAAAATCCCGGTAAACAGTGTGCGCAGGACGGCAATCGCGTTCCACGAAACGTCGTCATACTGCCACGCCAGCAAAGCCAAACGCAGCAACGTCGCGGTCGCCAAAAACCAAATCACGAAATGAAAAAGCACTGAAAACCGCTTCAAATTGCCAAACGAACGATACATAGTACAAAGGATTATGCGCAAAGATTGCCGCGCGATTTTGAATTAAATTTGAATTCGCAAAAAATCAGAATTTATAGTTGTAGCCCAGCCGAATTACCTGTGTTTCATTGTAATCGGCACTGGTGTAGCGAAAACCGTCTGCGTTGATTTCGCGTTTGGTCACGAGCGTATTGAGCACGTCGTTGGCATTGACAAACACTTCGCCCTTGCCTTTTTGCACCGATTTCTTCAAACCCAAATCGATCGAAAACCGCTGCCCGATCTTGCCCTGCGGAATGATGTCGGGCGCGAGCCACACCGCCGAGAGTTGCCCCGTAAGCGTTTTGGAAAAATGGAAGGTATTGTTGCTTTTGACGTTGCCCGAAACGATTTCTTCGCGTTTGGCGGTAAAGGTCGTGGGCGTCGGATACAGGTTGGTGACCGTAAACGGATCGATGACGTTGTGGTACACATTGCCGCTCAGGTTCATCGCATACCAGCCGATTTTTTTCGAGAAGATCACTTCAGATCCCGTGCTGTAACTTTCGTCGGCGTTCTGGAACACCGCATAAATCACGTTGCTGCCGGGCGCGGTCGTGGCGATGCGCGTGATGGTCTGGTCGACCGATTTGTTGTAAAGCGACACAAACAGATAGCCATCGGCCAGGTTGCGCTTGTATCCGAGTTCGAACGAATTGGTGAACTGCGGCCGCAATGCCGGATTGCCGACCTTGATGATTTCAGCGTCGTCATACTTGGGAAAAATCCGGATGTCGACTTCATTCGGTCGGTCGACGCGGCGGTTGTAAAACACAGACAATTTGTTGTGGTCATTGAATTTGTAGGCAAAACGGATGTTCGGGAACGGCTCGGAATAGTCGTAACCATCGGTTTTGTACACGGGATGGTTCGGATTGACCTCGTAGCGCAGTTTGATGTATTCCATGCGCAATCCCAGCTCGGCTTCGACCTTGTTGCTCTCGAAAACGTAGTTTCCGTAAACCGCAGGAATGATTTCCTTGTAGGTAGCCGCGCCGCCCGCACTGGCATCCAACGGCGAATTGAGCCCCTGGAAAAACTGCATATTGGTCGGGATTTCACGGTTGCGCAACTTTACGCCCAACTCGAAACGCCCATATTTGAACGGCTTGACGTAATCAAAATTGAAATCGACGACTTTTTCGTCAGACAGCAGCTTGAACGAATCCTTTCCCGCATATGCCGGCAGGATGTTGTCGAAAAAATACTTTTCGTCCTCGCGGTGAAACGTATAATTCACGCCGGTGTTGAACAAATGCCCAGGCTGCGCGAATTTGTGCTGCCACGAAAGCGTCGCCATCGCGGTGATCTTGAGCTCGTCCTCGAGGAATTGCCAAAGCCTGAGCCGCTGGCTGTAATCGGCGTTGAAGAAAGGCTCGTCGCCGTTGTCGGTGATCTTTTCGCTGCCGAACATTCCCGAAACCGTTACGGTGTTGTGCTCGTTGTAATTCCAATCGGCGCCGGTTTTGACGGTCGTAAAATGCGTGTCGCGGTTGCGCTTGGTTTGTTGGTGGATGACCGTGCCGTCGTCATAGGTGCGCGTCACGAATTCATTCTTGTTCAAGGTTTCGGTATACAGGTAATCGCCTTGAAAAAACAGGTTGACTTTACCTTTGCGGTAGTTCAACGCCAACGTCGGATTGATTTTGGGCGTCAATTGGTACTGCGGACGAATGTTCGGCAGATTGGCCTTGCGCTCCCAAAGCGACCCAAATCCCGAAGCAATCCCGGCCTTTCCGTTGATGCCCGCCTGCTTTTCTTTTTTGTATACGATGTTGACGATGCCCGCATTACCGTTGGCATCGAACTTGGCCGACGGGTTGTTGATGATTTCAATTTTTTCGATCGCCGACGCCGGAATGTTGTCGAGCCCAGTTTGGTTGCCAAAGCCCGTCATCGCAGTCTGTTTGCCATCGATGAGCACCGTAACCTTGTCGTTGCCGCGCAACTGCAATTTGCCGGCCTGCACCGTCACGCCGGGCAAATTGGCCATCGCCTGCAACACCGATCCGCCGCTTTGTGCGATTTGGTCGGCCACGGCAAACGTCTTTTTGTCCATTTTGGCGCTCACCGTTTCTTGTTTGCTTGCAATGACGACTTCATCGAGCGCGTTGACCTGCTCGCCCATTTCGATGGTGCCCAGATCGAGGAATTCGGTCAGCGAGCCCACGAAGATTTTTTGCGTGTGTTTTTGGTAGCCGATGATTGCTGTTTCTACTACATAATTTCCCGCGGTAGCCACCTTAAGGCTAAAACGGCCGGTTTCATCGCTGACGGTGCCTTGAATGGGCGCGCCGTCTGGGGCTTGCAAAGTGACGCTTACGTAAGGCAGCGCCAATTTGGACGCGCGGTCTTTAACGACACCGGAAACGGTTACGGGTTTGTTCTGCGCCGTCGCCCATCCGAAGGACAAAATAATGATTAGTAGTAGAAACGATTTGCTTTGCATTTGCCGGTAATTTTTGGCAAAGCTGCAACCCGATTTGGAAGGAAGTCTGAATTTTTAAAAACGGACGGTAAAAATGTGCCGGTCGCCTGAAAAATGGTACCCGATCGTCCAATGGTTGACCTCGACGATCTTGCGCACTATGGCCAGCCCAAGCCCGTTGCCCTTGCCCGACGGATTGATTTTGGCAAACCGGTTAAACATCCGTTCGGCATCGAGCGCGGTACCGATTCCGGTGTTCGCAAACGAAAGCGCGCCATCATCGAGCGTGATGTGGATGGCCCCGTTTTCAATATTGTGTCGGATCGCGTTGATGAACAAGTTGTTGACCAATACGTCGAACAGTATCGGATTGGCCTTGACCGTTACCGGACGGGTGTTGTCGAACGCCACGCGGATGCCTTTCGAAGCCGCCTGTTCGGTAAAAAATTCGAGGTTCTTGCCGAGGTATTCGTTGACGACGATCGGTTCGAGTTCGAAATAGGTTTCGTTATCGATCTTGGACAACAACAGCAAGTTTTTGTTGAGTCGGTTCAGGCGCGAAACGTCCTGTTCCAGCGAGGCCAGCAATTCCGACTGCTCGCGGGTCATCTGCAATTGCGACAGCGAATCGAGCTTGGTCTGGAATAACGCGAGTGGCGTTTGCAGTTCGTGCGCGGCGTTTTCGACAAATTCGCGTTGGCTTTTGAAAATGGCGACGTTCTTTTCAATCAAACGCTCGAGGCTTTTGTTGAGCCGCGTGAACTCTTCGATGTCGGTATCGGCAAACTGCGGATGATGGCTTTTGTCGAGTTCGAAATCCTGGATTTGTTTGAGCGTATCATAAAAAGGCGCCCACAACCGCGACGCCGAACGTTTCGAAAACCAGATGATGCCCGTCATCAAAAACGCGATGACCATCAAGAACATCACGGCGACGGCGATGACCATGCCTTCCATGACCACGAGGTTGTTCTTCTCGGTATACGTATATTTTTGGCCGTCGATGACGATGGGTGCCCACAATTCGCGGAACGGCTCGTATTCCTGTGAAGTCGCGTCGAAATAATCTTTGCTGAACAGCGAATCTTTTTTCAGGCCGGTGTCGGGAATGATTTCGACGCTGCGGTTGTATTGGTTCCAAAGGGCAATATCGGCGGTGCTGAATCCTTGCTCGCTGGCCTTTGCCACAAAGTCCTCCTTGTGGAAAACCAGTACCTCATCGGCTTCATAAATGTACAGGAAATGGCTCACGAAATAGAAAATCGGCGCCGAAATCAACAGGATCACGGCGGCGAGCACGAGGAAATTCCGCGTGGTTTTGTGCAAGAGTTTCTTATTCATTTTGCCATTTGTAACCGAGTCCGTAAACGGTTTGGATGTAATCCCCGCTGCCGGCCTGTGCGAGTTTTTTTTTGAGGTTTTTGATGTGGGCGTAAATGAAATCGTGGTTGTCGAGCATGTCGGCCATGTCGCCCGAGAGGTGTTCGGCGATTGCCGCCTTCGACAACACCTTGTTCTGGTTCCCGATCAAAAACAACAACAAATCTATCTCTTTTTTGGTAATGTCGAGCCTTGCGCCTTTGACGCTGACCGTTTTGGCGAGCACATCGACGGTGATTTCGTTGAACGACACCGTATTGCTGCCCTGGAAATTCTTCCTGCGCACGAGCGCCTGGATCCGGACGAGCAATTCGGCCAAATGGAACGGCTTGGTCAGGTAATCGTCGGCGCCGAGGTTGAAGCCTTCGAGTCGCGTTTCTAGATTTTCCTTGGCAGAGATAATGATGACGCCTTCCGTTTTGTTGGTGCGCTTCAATTCCTTGAGGATGTCGAAGCCGTCGCCGTCGGGCAGCATCAAATCGAGCAGGATGCAATCGTAGTCGTACAGGCCGATCTTGGATAGCGCCTCGCTGGTGGTCGTTGCGGTTTCACATTGGACGCCATTGGGTTTAAAATACGCCTTGATGCTCGAGGCGATGGCCGTTTCGTCTTCGATGATGAGGATTTTCATGTTGCAATTTACCAATTCATTTTTGATTGACGACGCGACTTTTCCGCGTCGTCGCCACATTTTGATTTTGGTGCGAAACAATGGTCCGATTTTGAATAAAATTGGAATTCCGCTGTAGGAAATGGTCCGAAATCGATGTTTTTATAAGAAATTTCAGCTACGAAAACGTTTGCGCCAACTTAACATTACTACAACAAACCACAACAAAAGCCAAAAATTGGAACGAACAAAAAACTGTTTTTCGCCTTGTAATTCCAGCTTCGACAGGCATTCGCGGCTGTATGGTTTTTATCACACCGATGCACATGCGATGTCAGCCAACAAATAATATTTTTATTAACCGTAATTCCCGATTTATGAAAAAATCATTTGGACATTCGATAAGGACAGCCTTATTCACCATTCTGCTCGCGACAGGACTCAATGCCAGCGCACAAATCCTTACCAACGGCGATTTTGAAGCCGGCGACAGCGGCAACGGATTCTTCGTACACGACTACACCGTAATCAACCCGGTTACGGGCACCAGCACGCCCGGTTTGTACGCGCGCACGACCAATCCCGCGCTCATGAATTCGACCTACATTGCCCAAGGCGACCACACTACGGGCACGGGCAACATGCTCGTCTTTGACGGATCTACGCTCGCCAACCGCTTTTTCTGGACCACGGGCAATACAGGCGGCGCTATCGGCGGATTCACGGCGGGAACCACCTATACGTTCAGCTTTTGGATCAGGTCGGTATCGAACGAAGTGACTTCGGACGATGCGACACGTGCCAGCATCGGCCTTTTCTTTGTCAACGCCAACAACATCAACCCCGCCAACCAAAACTTCCTCGCGCCGCTTCCCGACGAAGGTTGGGTGCACATCCAATATTCTTTCGTGGCGACGGCCGATAACGTCATGGTACGTTTAAAGACCAACAATCCCGGGCCTATCGGCAATGATTTTGCGGTCGACGATTTTTCGATCACCGAAGGCGGATTGGATCTCGAAGGATCGTACACGTTCAGCCATCCCACCTGCCCCGACAGCAACGACGGCACCGTCACGGTAAGTCTGGTGGGCGGTATGCTGCCTTATTCTGCGTATACTTTGACGGGATCGGCCAGCCAAACCAACAACACGGGTGTATTTACCGGACTGGACGAAGGAACCTACAACATCAGCGTCACCGATGCTGCCGGAACCCCATACACCCAAACCGGCATTGTGCTGGCCGCCCCGAATCCATTGGTGGTGGGCGCACCGGCAAACATCTGCCCGGGCGGGACGGCCGCGCTATCGGCTTCGGGCGGAACGGGGTCGTACACCTGGACGGCCAGTCCGCCCGACGCTTCGATCACCAACCCCAACGCGGCGTCGCAAACGGTAAGTCCTTTGGTGACCACGACCTATACGGTGACTTCGGGTTCGTTATCGTCGCCGGTCAATTTGATCGAAAACGGCGACTTTTCGCAGGGCGATGCGTTGTTCACGACCCAATACATGTATGTGGCCGATCCGAATCCGTTTGGCGTACAGGCGGCCTACAGTGTCGTGACCAATCCTGCGGCGTGGTTTACCGCTTTTGTGTCTTGCGGCGACCACACGACGGGCGCGGGCAACATGATCGTGTATGACGGATCGACCGACCCGACGGGCAATGTGATTGTATGGGCCAACCAAAATCCGATTGCGGTACTTCCGAACACCGACTATACTTTTTCGTACTATGTGGCCTCGGTCTCGCCCGAGAATCCCGCGCGACTCGAAGTCAAGATCAACGGTGTTTCGCAAGGAGATCCTGTACTCGCTCCGGGCGCGACCTGTTTTTGGACGCAGGTTTCCTACAACTGGAATTCGGGCGCCAACACCACGGCCAACGTGGCATTGTTCAACTTTAACTCGGCCAGCGGCGGCAATGACTTTGCGCTGGACGACATCGCCTTCAAGGAAACCGTGACCTGTTTGTACCAGGAAACGGTGACCGTGACCGTATCGGGCGGTACCGTACCCACGTTTAACGCCGTGGGGGCAATTTGTTCGGGCGATGCGCTCAATCCGCTACCGACAACTTCGCTCAACGGGGTAACCGGAACTTGGTCGCCGGCGCTCGACAACACGGCAACCACCACGTATACGTTCACGCCAACGGCAGGGCAATGCGCTTCGACAGCGACGCTTACCATTACCGTGAACCCGTCGACGGTTCCTGCGTTTACGGCCATTGCGCCGATTTGCGCGGGCGCTGTTTTGGGTCCATTGCCGACCACTTCGAACAACGGCATTGCCGGAACCTGGTCGCCTGCGCCCAACAACAATGCGACCACGACGTATACTTTTACACCCAACGCGGGTCAATGTGCCACCACCGCGACGCTTGTGATTACCGTCAATACGAACAACACCGCGCCTACCTTTACCGCCATTGCGCCGATTTGTGCAGGATCGGTTTTGACGCCGCTGCCGACGACTTCGAACAACGGCATTGCCGGAACCTGGTCGCCTGCGCTTAACAACAACGCGACCACGACGTATACTTTTACGCCCAATGCCGGGCAATGTGCCACCACCGCGACGCTCGTGATTACCGTCAATCCAAGCAACACGGTGCCTATCTTTACGGCCATTGCGCCGATTTGCGCGGGCGCTGTTTTAAGCCCATTGTCGACGACTTCGAACAACGGCATTACCGGAACCTGGTCGCCTGCGCCCAACAACAACGCGACCACGACCTATACTTTTACGCCCTACGGTGGCCAATGTGCAACACCAACGACCTTGACGATTGTGGTCAATCCGTCGACCTTGCCCACGTTTGCGCCCATCGCGGCCATTTGCGCGGGCGAAGACTTGGATCCGTTGCCGACCACCTCGAACAATGGCATTGTGGGAACCTGGTCGCCTGCGCCCAACAACAACGCAACCACGACCTATACTTTTACGCCCAATGCGGGCCAGTGTGCGACGGCCGCGACATTGACCATAGCAGTAAACGGTGCCATCGACTTTACGATAGCCGAAGGATGCAACGGGGTAAATTATACGCTGACCGCGGTGCTTGAAGGTACGTCGGGCGCGCTTTATGCGTGGTTCGACCCGTCGGGGGCGCCAATTGGAAGTGCTGCTTCGGTGGTGATTGCATCGCCGGGAATTTATGAACTGGTGGTGACGCAAAACGGCTGTAGCCAAAGGAAAACCATAAACGTGACGACCGTCTCGTGTACGATCCAAAAGGGGATATCGCCCAACAACGATGGCTTGAACGACTATTTCGACCTCGAAGGCTTTAACGTGGCGCAATTGCACATCTACAACCGTTACGGCACGGCGGTTTATGCGCAGGCCAATTACCAAAACCAATGGTACGGCCAAACCGACAATGGCGACGAATTGCCCGACGGCACCTATTATTACGTCATCGACTTTACCGATCTAAATCCAAAAACAGGTTGGATCTACCTTCACAAACAACAGTAAATACCACCTGAATTTCCTAAACAAAAAAAACCGCAACAATTGCGGTTTTTCTTTTTATCGAGGTTTTGTTACGGCAGCGCTTTCTCGCCATGCCAATTCATGAACCCGCCCAGCAGGTTGAACGTGTGCTCGAAACCCAGTTGGTTCATCACCTGGCAGGCTTGGTCGCTGCGCGCGCCGGCTTTGCAATACACGTAATAATTTTTAGACTTGTCGAGTTGGTCTACCTCATAAATGAATCCCTGTCCTTTGTAGATGTCGATGTTGAGCGCACCGGGGATGTAACCATCGTTGAATTCGTCTTCGGTACGCACGTCGAGGATTACGGCATTGGGATCGGCTTCGAGTTGCGAAGCCCAGTCTTGTTGGCTCAGGTTCATGGTTATACTTTTATCGTACAGCCAATGGCCTTGGTTTCTTTCACGGGAACGTCCTTGCCTGCGAGCAACGCATTGACGGCATTCTCTACATATTTCTCCTTGACGGCTTTCTCATCCTCATGGTTGTCGTCGATGGCGCCGATGTACTGCACCTGGTTGCCTTTGGCCGTTTTCTTCAATATATAGACGTGTGGCGTTTTGGTTGCGCCGTACTGCGGATAGATGCGTTGCCCTTCGTCGAACAGGTATGGGAACGTGAATTTCTTTTCCTTGGCGCGCGTCTTCATACGATCGAACGCGTCCTCGGGCTGCTTGGCCGGATTGTTCGGATTGATCGCGATGACCGGATAGCCCAGTTTGCTGAACTTTTTGTCGAGCGCGATGATGCGGTCTTCATAGGCCTTGGCATACGGGCAATGGTTGCACGTAAAAACGACGATGAATCCCTTGGCGTCTTTGTAGTCTTTGAGCGACACCATTTTGTCGTTGACATTCTTTAAACGGAAATCGGTGGCGATATCGCCTACTTTGTATCCGGGGTTGACCGTTTTTAACGTGAACGCGCTCGCGGCGGCCACGACAACGGCAAGGGCTAAAATGCGTAGTTGCTTCATGGTTGTGGGTTTAATGGTTATTGAAATTGTGCAAGTTCTTGTTGCAATTGCTCATAGGTAAACGATTGTTCGTAAAAGTTACGCTTGGTCTTGTTGTAAATGACCGTGGCCGGAATCGCGCCAGACCAAGTCGAATCTACTTTTTCGATCCAGGCGTTGGCATCGGGGTCGCCCAAATGCACCACCTTAGATTGCAGGTTTTTGTTTTTGATGAAAGGAAGCAGGTTGCTTTCGACCTGTTTGCTGAAATCGAGACTGGCCAAGATCACCTTTACCTTTTTGTCCTTGTAATCGCGGTTGAGCTTTTCGAAATGCGGCAACTCGGCGATGCACGGTGCGCACCACGTGGCCCAAAAGTTGACCACATAAGTGGTATCGTTGTTTTTGTGGAGCAAAGGTTCGAACGCCTTGAAATCATAGGAATTGACCGAAACGCCGTCTTTGCTGTATACCTTGGTCGGCGTCGGATCGGTGGCGACTGGATCGGCGTCCACGGCAGGTTCTTTCTTTTGACAGGCCAGCGCGCCCAACGCCATACAAACGACTAGAATCTTTTTCATCGGATTTTTTTGGTGCCAATAAAATTAATCATTTAGCCCCTATCCCGATTAATTTAACAAAACTTTATCTAGACATTTGTATATACAAATAAATCTTTTCATTTACATTTGTACCTACAACTTTTACAGTTACAAATATGACCATTGAGGAAATCATCAAATCGAACTCGCCGCTCGCGTTGCCGAAAAAGACGGTACTCAATATCATGTATACGCAAAACCTGCTGGCCGAACGATTTGCCGACATCCTGAAGCCTTTCGACATATCGGCCGAGCAATTCAACGTGTTGCGCATCTTACGCGGACAAAAAGGCAAGCCCGCCAACATGTCGCTCATCCAGGAACGCATGCTCGCCAAAACAAGCAACACGACGCGCCTCGTCGATAAATTGTTGCTCAAAGGATTGGTCACGCGCGAAATTTGTCCCGATAACCGTCGCAAGATGGAAGTGATGATCACCGACAAAGGCCTGTCGCTTCTGGAAGAACTCGATCCGCAAGTAGACGCGCACGAGGCCAGTTTGGCATCGACTTTGAGTGCTGCCGAGCTCGAACACCTTAATACCTTACTCGAAAAATACCGGAATCTATAAACTTTAATATTCAATAACTAAATTACTTTACAAATGAAAAACTTGAAAACAATTGCCCTCGCCCTTTTCGTAGCCACGGCTACGGCTGTATCGGCCCAAACCAAGAAAGTCGATGTTGCAAAGAGCAAAATCAACTGGGTAGGTAAAAAAGTCACCGGCCAGCATAACGGGACCGTCGACCTCAAAGAAGGCGCCCTGGTGTTCAAAGGAACCAAACTCACCGGCGGTAAATTTACCGTAGACATGAATTCGATCTCGACCAAAGACCTCGAAGCCGGAAAAGGCAAGGAAAAACTCGACGGGCACTTGAAAAACGACGATTTCTTTGGTACCGACAAATATCCTACCGCGGTTTTGGAATTCAAGACCATCAAAGACAAAGGCAACAACGTATATGGTGTGACCGCCGATTTGACAATCAAAGGCAAGACCGCTCCGGTAAGTTTTGACATTGCGGTAAAAGGCAACACGGCCACGACCCAATTCAATGTCAACAGAACCAAGTACGACATCAAGTACGGCTCGGGAAGTTTCTTTGACAACCTGGGCGACAAGGCAATCAACGACGATTTCGAAATCGACGCTTCCATCGTATTCTAAATACAACATTGCTATGAAAAACAACCCCGGCACGTCCGGGGTTTTGTTTTTTAAAAGGTTAATTGTCAAGCGCATTGCCAACCGTACGATTTTTTTTGTAACTTTAGGTATCGCATCCAAGCATTTGAGTTGAATCCATACCATCATCAATCGGTTTAACTAAAATTACAGCAATATGAAAAGAATCGCATTCGTAGTATTGGCTTTGCTCCTATCTGCCACGCTCATGGCCCAGGCCAAAAAAATCAACCTCAAGGAAAGTGCCATCACCTGGACGGGGAAAAAAGTGACGGGCGAACACAGCGGCAGCCTGCAATTCCAGGAAGGCATGCTCATCTTCAAGGGCAAGAAAGTGGTCGGCGGATCGTTCATAGCCGACATGACCACGCTTTCGAATACCGACCAAACCGGCGATGGCAAGAAAAAACTAGAAGGCCACCTGCGCTCGGCCGATTTCTTTAACACCGACGAACACAAAACCGCCAAACTGGTTTTCAAGACCATAGGCGAGAAAAGCGCGGGGCTTTACTCGGTCACGGCCGATTTGACGATCAAGGGCAAGACCAACCCGGTCAAATTCGATCTGGCCGTCAAGGGCAACAAAGCGAGCACCGAATTCACCGTAGACCGCACCAAGTATGGCATCCAGTACGGGTCGGGTACATTCTTCTCCGATTTGGGCGACCGCACGATTTACGACGAATTCGATGTCAAGGTCAATTTGCGGTTTTAGCGAAACCGGCAACGGGAGAAATACAGGATTTCTGTAACAAAGGCATTGGGAAAATTTGTATTTTCTGCCCTGTAGGGAAGGGGCTGTAGGGTTTATCCCTAACGAAAAAAACCGAACCTGCATTATAGAAAAACTGTAGAAATTGTTAAAGTTTCAAAGCCGTTTTCTATCATGAACCACCATCACAAAATGCAAGCCCGCCAACCGTTCCCTTAAAATAATCCATACCTTTGCAAAGCTTGCCACCGGCAGGCTTTTTTTATCATGAAGATCGCCGTCATCGACAACTACGACAGTTTTACGTACAACCTCGTGCACTATCTCGAAGATCTAGGCGCCGACGTCACCGTACTGCGCAACGACGAATTCGAACTCGACGAACTCGAGCCGTTCGACAAACTCTTGCTTTCGCCCGGCCCCGGTATTCCTGACCAAGCCGGCCTGCTCAAGGCTGCCATCAAAAAGTTTGCGCCTACCAAGAGCATCCTTGGCATTTGTCTGGGCCAACAGGCCATCGCCGAGGTTTTTGGTGGCACCATCTCGAACCTCGACAAAGTCTACCACGGCGTGGGTACCGAACTTCGGCTGGCCGTGTCCGACGAGCCGCTGTTCGAAGGCCTCACCGAACCAATTCTCGTCGGGCGGTACCACTCGTGGATCGTAAACGCCCAAGACCTTCCCGAAACGCTAGAAGTCACCGCGGTCGACGCCAACGGCCACATCATGTCGTTGCGCCACAAAACGCTGGACGTACGCGGCGTGCAATTCCATCCAGAAAGCGTGCTCACACCGCAAGGCAAGCAAATATTGCGCAATTGGTTGGGTTGATTTTGGGCGTGCCGGCGATCGGCATCCCTGCCATTTTCAGCTCTTTGGCGCCGTCAGGCTCTCGGCTGCACGCGGTGCTTGCCTCGATCCTTCACGCGGGACTGCTGCACTGAATTGCCTTCAGTAAAAACCGAAAACGTTTTCCGTTAAAGAATCGTTAAATCAAAAATTAAACAAACGTTTAACTTAAACAATCGTTTAACTTTGTCCTCGATTTTGAAACGCAATCCATGCACACGTTAAACGAAAAACAAATCCATATCCTGCACGTGGCCGAAAAATTGTTCGGCGAAAAAGGATTCGACGGGACTTCGGTGCGCAACATCGCCAAGGAAGCCGGCATCAACATCGCGATGGTTTCGTACTATTTTGGTTCGAAAGAAAAAATGCTCGAATCGTTGATCCTCTACCGTTCGAACGCCACCAAAATGGAACTCGACACCTTGGCCCACCAAGACCTCTCCCCGCTTGAGAAACTCGACAAATTGGTCGAACTGTACATCAGCCGCGTACACAAAAACCGCTGCCTTTACCAGATTGTGCATTTCGAGCTGGCCAACAACCACCGCGACCTCGACTTCAATGCCTTCATCGAAGTCAAGAAACGCAACGTGGCCATGGTCGAGCAAATCGTCAAACAAGGACAGGACGCAGGCGTGTTCCGCAAGGACGTCAACATTGCGCTGATCCCGCCCACCGTAATCGGGCTCATCTTCCAGTTCCACACCAACCGCGAGATGTATGCCGAAATGTTCAACCTCAAATCGGACGCGGCCTTCAACCACTACATCAAAAACGAACTTACCGCGCACATTAAACAAACCATCAAAGCCTTACTGACCCATGAAGTATAATGCCCTGGCGCTCGTCGTATTCCTGTTCGCGATCTCGGCGCACGCCCAAACCAACCTGTCGCTCAAGGAAGCCGTGCAAATCGCGCTCTCTAAAAGCGACGAGGTAAACCTGGCCCACACCAAGGCCGCCACCAAGAATTACGAAGCGCAATCGGTCAAAATGAACCAATACCCCGATTTGAAACTCTCGGGACAATACATGCGTTTGACCGCCGCCAACATGACGATGAAAAACGCGCAAAACAACGAATCGGGGTCGACAGCGCAAAACGAAGAAACCGAAGCGCCCAAATATGTCGCGCTCGGCCAAGCCAGCGTTTCGATGCCCATCTTTTCAGGATTCAAGCTGCACAACAGCGTCAAGGCATCGGAACAATTGTACGAATCGGAACTGGCCTACGCGAGCCAAACCCAGCAAGAAACCGCCATGAAGGTCGTGCAGTTCTACGCCGATTTGTACAAGGCACAAAAATCGGTCGAGCTGTTCCGCGAAAGCCTCAAAAGCAGCCACCAGCGCGTGGTAGACTTTTCGGCCATGGAACAAAACGGGCTGCTCGCGCGCAACGATTTGTTGAAGGCACAGTTGCAGGAATCGAGCATCCAACTGTCGCTCGACGAGGCCGAAAAGAATGTGAGGCTGATTAACTATTCGCTGGTGACGTTGCTCAAGATGGCACCCGAGACCAAGGTCGTTGTGCGCGAAGACAACATAGACCCCAACCTGTTTGCGTTTGGCGTGGGCACCGAAGCCGATGCGCTCGGGCAACGCAAAGACCTCGCGGCACTCGGTCATCTCAAGCAAGCCAGCGACGCCAACATCAAAGTGGCCAAAGCCGCTTATTTCCCTTCGCTGACGCTTAGCGGTGGTTACATCGCGCTCGACCTCGACAATGTGGTTCGTGTAGACAATGCGATGAATGTGGGCGTGGGATTGTCGTACAATTTGAGTTCGCTGTTCAAGAACGGCAAGGAAGTCAAGGCCGCCAAAAGCCGTGCACTCGAGATCCAAACCCAGCAGTCGATCCTTACCGACGCCATCAAGACGCAGGTCAATGCGGCGCGCGAAGGCTACGAATTGTCGCTCAAACAAAACAATGTGTACACCCAGGCCGTGGCGCAAGCCGACGAGAATTACCGCATCGTCAAGGACAAATACGACAACGGGCTCTCGGATACCAACGACTTGCTCGAAGCCGATGTACAAGACCTCGAGGCCAAGATCAACCAGGCCTATGCCCGCGCCAATGTCGCGCTCAAGTTCTATGAACTGCTCGACGCCACCGGCCAACTCACCCAATCCTTCAATTTGACGCAAAACTAAACCCATGGAAGAAAAGAAAAAAACCAACAAGAAATTCCTGTTCATTTTTGGCGCGCTGATCCTCGTTGGCGGCACCTACGGCATCTACAAATACATGCATGCACTGGCGCACGAAGAAACCGACGACGCGCAAATCGAAAAGAACATGAACCCCATCATCCCGCGCGTGGCCGGCTATGTGACCAAGGTGTATGTCAAGGACAACGATTTTGTCAAAAAAGGCGATACGCTGTTTACCATCGACAACCGCGATTACATGGTGCGACTCGAGGATGCCAACGCGGCACTCGCGGCGGCCCAAAGCAGCCTTGCGGTTTCCAAAGCCGATGTGGGCAGCGCCGATGCCAACGTATCGGTCTCTGAAGCCAACGTACAATCGGCGGGCGGGAACATCGAGACGGCCAAGATCCGTTTGACGCGTGCGCAAAACGATTTCGAGCGCTACAGCAACCTGTACAAAAACCATTCGATCACCAAGCAGCAATACGAGCAGGCCGAGGCCGCCAAATTGGAAGCCGAGAGCCAGTTGCGTATCCTGCAACAGCAACAACGCGCGAGCGCCTACCAAAAATCGGTGACGCAGGCGCGGTCGAATGTGGCGGGCAAGCAAACCGAAGTGGCCGCGGCCAATATCAAAAGCGCGCAGGCCAAACGCGATGCGGCACAACTCAACGTCGATTATACGGTGGTGACGGCGTCGATCGACGGACAGGTTTCGAAGATTGCGATACAGCCGGGGCAATTCGTGCAACCGGGACAGTCGTTGTTTTACATCATCAACAACCAGGAGGTTTGGGTGGTGGCCAATTTCAAGGAAACGCAGCTCGACAAAATGGTCGTCGGACAAAAGGCGATCATCCACGTCGATGCGTATCCTGACACCGACTTCGAGGGAACCATCACGTCGTTCTCTCCTGCCACGGGGTCACGCTTCTCTTTACTCCCACCCGACAATGCAACGGGCAACTTTGTCAAGACCATCCAACGTTTGCCGGTCAAGATCAACCTGACGGCGCAAAACGATGCCGAAAAGGTCAAATTGCTCAGACCGGGCATGAACGTAGACGTCGATGTACACCTGAAATGATTGATTATTAATATTATTTATTCCAATTAACAATGTCCGCAACCGCCTCCCACGACGATCTTGTAGAATACGGCTTCAGACGCGTGATCATTACGGTTACCGCCGTGCTGTGTGCGCTTCTTGAGATTGTCGATACCACGATCGTCAACGTCGCGCTGACCGATATGCGCGGCTCGTTGGGCGCGACCCTGACCGATGTGGCGTGGGTGATCACGGCCTATGCGATCGCCAATGTGATCGTGATTCCGATGACGAGCTGGTTGTCGCAGCAATTCGGCCGACGCAATTATTTTGCGGTGTCGATCGTGATTTTTACGGTATCGTCGTTTTTGTGCGGCAACGCCACCAACATTTGGGAACTGGTCGTGTTTCGCTTTATCCAGGGCTTGGGTGGCGGCGCGTTGCTGGTGACGGCGCAAACCATCATCACCGAGAGCTATCCGGCCGCCAAACGCGGGATGGCGCAGGCCATTTACGGGATGGGCGTGATTGTGGGGCCTACGCTTGGGCCGCCGTTGGGCGGGTACCTGGTCGAGCATTATTCGTGGCCTTATATTTTTTACATCAACATTCCGCTGGGCATCATCGCGACATTTTTGACGCTCACCTATGTGCGCAGCCCTAAATATGCCGAAAAACTCAAGTCGAACCAGGTGGATTGGTGGGGCATTGTGTTCCTGGCATCGTTCATCGGCTCGCTGCAATTCGTGCTCGAGCACGGCCAGCAGGACGATTGGTTCGAAGACACGACGATTATTGTGCTGAGCGTGGTGAGCGTGTTGGGATTGTTGGCTTTCATTTGGCGCGAACTCACGTATGCGCATCCCATCGTAAACCTCAAAGTGCTCAACGACGGCAACCTGCGCGTGGGGACATTCATGTGTTTTATCCTTGGGTTTGGACTGTATGGATCGACGCTCATCATCCCGATCTATACACAGCAAATCCTGGGTTGGACGGCCACCGAAGCGGGCATGCTGTTGATCCCGGGTTCGATCACGACGGCCATCATGATGCCCATCATCGGGAACCTGATCCAAAAAGGCGTCCCGCAAACTTACATGGTCGCGTTGGGCTTCTTGATCTTTTTCTTTTTCACGCTGTGGATGCACAACGCGATGACACCCGATACGGGCGAGGAGCATTTGTTTTGGCCGCTTATTTTGCGCGGGATCGGACTCGGATTGTTGTTCGTGCCGATCACAACCATGGCTTTGTCGACGCTCCAAGGACGAAGTATTGGCGAAGGCGCGGCGTTTACGGGCATGATGCGTCAATTGGGCGGATCGTTCGGGATTGCGATCATCACCACCTTCATTACAAGGCTCGGACAGGAACACCGCGTGGCGCTCGGGGCGCACCTGGACGTGAACCGCGTCGAAGTGCAGGACCGCGTACACCAACTCCAGCAAGGATTCATGGCCAAAGGTTTTAGCGCCAACAACGCGCTCGAAAAAGCCTACCAGGTGCTTGACTTTGGGCTCACCAAGCAAAGTACGGTGATGGCGTACATGGATATTTTCCTGTATCTGGGCGTGTTGTTTTTGTGTTGCATTCCCATTATTTTGTTCATCCGGCGTGGCAAAAACAAGGTCGATCCGGCCGAAGCGATGCATTAAAAGTCAAACCGACAAAAAACTTAACATTGGAATTCCATCGGAATCCTTTAATTTCGGAGCGTCGAAAAAAACATAACAAAAAAACCGGGGCATCATGATGCATCTTTGTAAAGTTTTCGTTATATTTGATTGACTACAAACCAGTTACAACACAAACAACTAGAAAATGGGGCTATTTGGTAAAGACATCAAGAAAATAATCCAGGAAGTACGCGACAAGACGACGTATTATTCTGACGATTTCCGCAAGGACATCGAGGAGTCGTTCGAGGAACTTCGTTCGGAATACGAATCCAACAGCGAGGTCGTTCCCGAGTTTGAAGCTTTGGTCAATGAACTCAAGAACAAGCTCGATTCGGCCGATGCTAAAAAACTGGAGGCGTTCGGTTCCAAGCTCAACCGCGTCAACCGAAATGCGCGCAACGGTGTAGAAGCCATGCGGGCGCTTTCGCGAAGCCAGAAGAAATTGACCACCGAAACCCAATGGTTATACGAAGAGTACGACCATTGAGCGCTTTAATATGTGAAAAAAGCCCCGTCTGACGACGGGGCTTTTGATTTTAAGATTGTAATTTACTTTTGATGCTTTTCGGGACGCCGTCTTTGTTGAGCAAAATTCCCGTCGACTTGAGCTGTACGAACGCTTTACTGACATACAGGTAGCCTTTGTAGTCGTTGCTCGTACCCCATGAATTCTTGACCTTGTAGTACTCCTTGCCGTTCTGGTCCTTGGCCAACCCCACGATTTGCATCGCATGGTCGTCTGTGGTGCTCAGGCTGTACAAACCTTCGGTACGCAAATCTTCGGTTACTTGTTTTTCTTGAAGCGGGCCGTCGAAGATTTGCTTCTTCTGTTCGGCCGTGATGCCCGTCAAATCGATATCGGGCACGTGCGCCACACCATTGCGCCAGCTAAAATAAGGCTCTGACACATCGGTAGACCACGCAATGGTATAACCTTTGGCGAGCGCATTGTCGATGATGTCGGTCAGTTCCTTCATGGGTACGTTGTACACCAGGTCGTAGCTCCAGTTGTCGGGCACGGGCAGCACCATTTTTTGATAGTACGGGCTGTCTTGGTACGACGAGAATTCGATATAATCGTCGGGGTTGATGCCCACGACTTCCTTGGCGAACGACTGCGGCGTGTACTGTTTGCCTTCGTAAGTGAATGTCGATGGTAGTTTGCCCAGCTTCTCGTCGAGGTAATTGTCGATGTCTTTTACCCACGAAATGCCTTTCTTGGGATCTTCGTTCTTGATGTAGGCGTCGAGGATCGCCTTGAACTGCTCCTGGAACTCCGACGATTTGACCGCGCCTTTTCCGTAGTCTTCGTAGGTGTAGGCCACCTGTGGCATCGCTCCGTATTTGCGCAACATGTTGAGTACGTCGTGCGTCTCGCCGCCGTCGCCGAGCCCGAGGTTGGCATTGAACAAAATGTAGTTGCGCGCCTTGTTCAGGTATACGTGGCGCGCGGTGTAGATCTCGGCCAAATCGACCGGCTTTTTACCCATACGGATCATCTCCGACTCGAGAAACGAATTCCCCGAATAGCTCCAACAGGTTCCCGCCGAGCCTTGGTTCTTCACCGACGTATTCTCGAGGTCGATCACTTCCTTGAATACAAATTTTGACGTGGCCGATGCGTTACCGCTTACTTTTTTGATCAAATCATCCTGTGCAAACACGCCCAGCGAGCAACACATTCCTGCGATCAGCAGACTTTTCTTCATCATATTATTATCTATTTATTGCTTATTGTTATTGTTTATCTCGTGAAAACGAGGTGTTCGGGTTTCGAAAGGTTGGCATCGAACCGATAGCCTTCGTAATCAAACCCTTTTAAATCCTCTACCGTTTGCGCGTTGGTGTCTACAATGTACCGCGCCATCAGCCCGCGCGCCTTCTTGGCAAAAAAACTGATCATCTTGAGCTTGCCGTCTTTCATGTCCTTAAAATCGACCTTAACCGTCGGCACCTTCAACGACTTGAAATCGATCGCCGAAGCATATTCGTCGCTCGCCAGATTGACAAACACCTCGCCTTTTTTAAGCTCCTTGTTCAGCGCGGCCGTCAACTTGGGCTTCCAATAGCCGTACAGATTCTTGTGCTCGCCTATGGCCAACGACGTTCCCATCTCCAGTCGGTACGGCTGGACCAAATCGAGCGGTTGGAGCAATCCGTACAGCCCAGACAAGATCCGCAAACGGTCCTGCAAATCGTCGAGTTTGTCGGCCGGCAACGAATAGGCGTCCAACCCAACGTATACATCGCCCGCAAACGCATACACGGCCGGTCTGGCGTTCTCTGCATTAAACGGTGTTTTCCAGTCTTTGTTGCGCTGCCAATTGAGCGCGGCCAGATTGTCTGAGATGTCCATCAGCGCCGACAATTCTTTTGGCTTCAATTTGCGGACGACTTTGTTGATTACACGCGCGTCTTTGAGAAACCTGGCAGTGGTATGTCGCGGCGTGGGCAAGGTTGTTACATAATCGAGCGATTTGGCGGGCGAAATGATGATTTTCATGCGGATGGGTTTGGATTCCAAAAATACGAAAATATCATTGTTTGAAAAACGCGGCATTTTTAAAAAACAAAAAACCGGGACAATGCCCGGTTAGAAGGTGTAACGATTCGCTTGTTATTCAGTCGGTTTTTCTCGCGGGCGCACTTCGGGAGACGGAATCGCGTCTTGCGCTGCCGAAGCCATGTTCCTACCCGACTGGCTTTCGAAATTCATTTCTTTTTCGACGATTTTGAGTTCGCGATTGAGCGGTTTAAAGCGCATGTCCGAATACTTGGATACATGCCCTGCCCGTTCTTCATCGGCCCTGAACGCAATGATCTGGTAAGAAAATGACACGTTCGAGTTGCCGTTTTGCAGTTCTTTGACCTCGAAACTGTGCGCGGTTTTGTTAAAGACATAGACCCCGTTGCAGTCGCCTTCCAGCTGGACAAAAACCTTCATCGGATGCGTGTCGTCGACGCGGATGTTTTTGGTAAGCACCGGATCGAGGTCGATTTTCGCATGCCCGTTGACCAAATTCGCCACCCCATAGTCCTGGAACAGCGCTTCGGGCGCCTCGGGTGCGGTCATGATACGTTCCTTGCCGTCGTGGTCTTGCACCAGCGTATTGACGGTACCGAAACCCAAGATCTTGTACACCACATTGTCTACCACCGACCCAATGGTGGCCAGTGCATTGATGCCCCCTGCACTGCTCACATAGAACAAACCGCCCATGCGATCAATAGTCGCCGAAGCGCCATAATTGGACCGGCCTTCTACACCTACGTATTCGCCTGCCGCGGCGATGCCGTTGCCCGGTTCGGGGACCGCCCCGACAGCACCAATGTTAAACCATCCCAAATTGACACCGTGCCCGCCGCTGATCACGTTGAGCCCCGTGGCCGTGGTGTTGGTATAGTATAAAGTGGCGCCCAAATCCCTGTGTATAGAGAATCGGTTGACGAAACTCCCTCCGGCAATATTCCCTGCTGTGGTGTTGGCCGTATTGTTCATCGAAAATTCAAATTGACCTCCCGGATTGTAATTGAACATCGCCGGGTAATTCCCGTTCGACATTTGTCGCGTCCCGCCATTGTAATAGGCGTTGAAATAAATGCCCGGCCAATCCGAAACCATGGCCATGCCCAACGAATTGGCGTTCAAATTGAACGTCGCCACGGTGTTTCCCACCGCGCCCTGCGTTTGTAGCTTGGCACGATCGGGTGCGATGGTACCAATACCTGTATTCCCATTGGCCACAACCAGCCCGTAGTTGTAGGTGGCGCCCATCGCTTCAAAATAGGCCCCGTAGCTGGTTAGCCCGCCCACGGCACTCGAATACGTACCATACCGTGCACCCGCGCCCGCGTTGCCCGTGCTCAAAATATAGCTCCCGAAAGTGGCTCCGGTATAACTCGTCGACAGGTTCTCTACGCGTAAGCCCATATAAGTTCCGTCGAATCGTCCGCCATAGCCATAGCCAGGCGCATTTTGGCTGCGCCCATAGAGCCCCGTACCGTCCAAGGTTCCCGCATAGGTATTCTCGGCGTACGTGGCCACGGCTGAACCAGTAGTGGTATTGGCGTGCAAACGGTAGAGCGGATTCGCCGTACCAAACCCTGCAAATCCATTGGTCTGTCGAAAGCGCGCGCGCTCGATGTTGTTGGTACCCAGCACAAGGTCGTTGGCGTCGGTGGTACCCAAGAAGTTCTCGGTACCCGCAATGGTCGATGTACCATAGACGGCGGGCGCGGCAGGATCGTCTGTTCCCGAGTTTCCGTTAAGGCTCCAGTCCCTGGAATTGTTGCCTGTAAACGAAACCCAACGGGCTCCATCCCAGTAGAAGTATCCAGGGCTCACGCCATTCACACCGGCTACGGTTGCGGTATTGTAAACAACCGTCGAAACGGCCAACGCCCCGCCCTGCGGATTGACGACAGGTGCCGCTACATTGTTCGCCGTAAGCGCCACGCGCGGAAACAGCGCGCCATGGGTAGCCGAGTTCACGTCTAAAGCGCCCGCAGGCACCGACGTATTGATGCCCACCTGGGCCATCACGCCAGAGGGGATCATCATAAAAATGATAAGATAGGTTAAGGTTTTCATGATTGGGGATCATTTTTTAGTTCCCCTAAATTTAATCCATTTAGAATGAAAGCTTTAGTCCTATACTAACAAATCGACTAACGGACTGCTATTTCCAGCAAATAGGCCTGACTACGCCAAAAACCTCGCTTTTTAACCTCTTTTTTCTTATATTTATTTGAAAAAATCGACACAAACATTACAGTATCGCTTGGTTTTAACCCAACCATCCGTCCCGATCCAAACTGCGGTACTGGATGGCTTCGGCAATGTGCGACGACAAAACCGATGCCGATCCGTCCAAATCGGCGATCGTACGCGAAACCTTTAAGATGCGGTCATAGGCGCGCGCCGACAAATTCAGCCGTTCCATGGCCGATTTGAGCAATACGAGCGACCCCTCGTCGAGCCTACAGAATTCGCGTAGGTGCTTGGTGCCCATTTGTGCGTTGTAATGGATGCCCGTGCAAGACGCAAACCGCTCGCCCTGGATTTCACGTGCCTTGGTCACCCGGGTGCGTACGTCGCTGCTGGTCTCGGCATTTTGCATCGAAGACAGCTTTTCGAACGGTACAGGCGTCACCTCGATGTGGATGTCGATGCGATCGAGCAGCGGTCCCGAAATCTTGTTCAAATACCGCTGCATCTCGGCCGGCGACGACGCCACAGGCGCATCGGGATCGTTAAAATAGCCACCGGGGCTCGGGTTCATGCTCGCCACCAACATAAATGACGACGGATAAGTGATCGTAAACTTGGCGCGTGAAATGGTCACCTCGCGGTCTTCGAGCGGCTGCCGCATCACTTCGAGCACGTCGCGTTTGAATTCGGGCAACTCGTCGAGGAACAACACGCCGTTGTGCGCCATCGAAATCTCGCCGGGTTGCGGATAACTGCCGCCGCCTACGAGCGCCACATTCGAAACCGTATGGTGGGGGCTTCGGAACGGTCGCTGGGTCATGAGTCCCGCCTCTTTGAGTTTTCCCGCGACGCTGTGGATTTTGGTCGTCTCGAGCGCCTCGCGCAAAGTCATTGGCGGTAAGATGCTGGGCAACCGTTTGGCGAGCATCGTCTTGCCCGATCCCGGCGGCCCGATCAGGATGATGTTGTGCCCACCTGCGGCCGCAATCTCCATACAGCGTTTGATGCCCTCCTGCCCTTTGACCTCGCTGAAGTCGGCATCGTGTGCGTCGCGCATTTCGTAAAACTCCGATTGGATGTCGATTTTTGTCGGCTCGACGCCGTCTTTACCTTCAAAAAAATCGACCACTTGGCGCAGGTTCGTCACGCCAAACACGTCGAGCCCGTCTACGATGGCCGCTTCCTTTACGTTTTGTATCGGAAGAAAAAAACCTTTGAAGCCTTCTTCCCGCGCCTTGATCGCGATGGGAAGTGCACCCTTGACGGGTTGCAGGCTGCCGTCGAGTGACAATTCGCCCATGATCACATACTGTTCGACTTGGTCTGTCTTGATTTGATTCGAGGCTGCCAAGATCCCGACGGCCAGCGTCAAATCGTAGGCCGAGCCTTCCTTGCGCAAATCGGCGGGCGCCATGTTGATGGTGATTTTTTTGCCGGGCATCGCAAACCCGTTGTTCTTGAGCGCCGCTGCGATGCGGTAGCTGCTTTCCTTGATGGCATTGTCGGGCAGGCCTACCAGGTGGTAGCCGATTCCCTTGTCCATGTTGACTTCGATGGTAATTGTCGTGGCTTCGACACCAAAAACGGCGCTGCCGTAAACTTTTGTGAGCATACTTGATTGGTTGGCGGATAGACCGAAATTTAGCAAACATTTGACACCTGTCTTTACAGATTTCCTGTAAATTTGAGGGCAATAAATACAAAAGCCATGGGATTATTCAACGCCATTTTAGGGAACGCATCCGAAGTCAACCTCGACAACATCCGCAAGGAATTTGAACCCATACTGATCGACGGCGAGCAAATCGAAAAAGCGTTTAAGATGATCAAGGACATGTTCATCTTTACCAACAAACGACTGATCCTGGTCGAGAAACAACTCGTGGGCGGCAAGGTCGATTATTTGTCTATTCCGTATGCCAACGTCATCAAATTCTCGAAGGAAAGCGCCGGATTGCTCGACCTCGACGCCGAACTCAAGATTTGGATCAAGGACGAAACGCTCCCCATCAAAAAACAATTCGGCAAGGGCGGCGACAACATCAACGACGTTTACCGCATCCTGAGCCAGCACATCCTAAAATAATCAGAGGCTCACGCGAAGAAACACGTTCGGCATCACCCCAAGGCTGAAATAATCGCGCATGATGTAACGCGCATCGAACAAATCCGAGACCCCGGCAAAATTGCGCTCGTATTCCTTGCTGATGACCGAGCGGCGGTTGTAGACGTTGGTTACCGATACCCCTATTTTGGCCTGCCATTTTTTTGTCTGGCGCCAAAGGTATTGCGCCGAGAGATCCAAGCGATGGTATGCGGGCAACCGCGACACATTGAACGAAGCCACGCGTCCTTGCGTATCAAGCGTACTGAACGGCCTGCCGCTATGCCAGAACCAACCTGCTGTGGCCGAAAACCGTCCCCATTTTTTGAAGCCCGATATACTGACGGCATGCGTGATGCTGGTGCTGGTCGCAAAATAGCGCCCACCGTTGACCTCCGAAAAGCGGTTTTGCGAATCCTGGTAGGTATAGGTAGCCCAGGCACGCCAATCGGGACCATTTTTTTGCAGAAGCCAGTCAAATCCCTTGGTGGTCCCGTCGCCGCGCAAGGCCAACGCGTGTTGCTGTTGCCAAAAGCCGAACGATTGGGTCGTGATGCCGTTTATGGTTTTGTAGTAGGCATCGGCATCGACCAACCACCCCTTGGACTTGAACAACAATCCTGTAGTGTATTGCATCGCGTATTGTATCGGATAACGCGCCCCGTCGGCCAAAACCCAAACGTAATTTTCCAAACTCAGGTCGTTGGCCACGCCCTCGCGTACCTGACCGATGCGTTGGCTTTTGCGTTCCAGGCTGCTTTGCCATACCCAGGAACGTCCGAGTTTTCGTTGTATGAGTACACGCGGTTCGACCGACAGGTTCGCCGCATCGTAGCGACTGCTGCGCAAACCCGCCAAAAACTGCCATCGATTAACCGAAAAAGAGCCCTGACCGAAAACCGTGTGCACGTTGCCATAGGCCTGATTTTGGTCGAGGTCTACCGAGAGTCCTTCGTTGCCCGCGCGGAACACATGCGACACGTCGTTGCCCGACAACTGATAGCCCAAGGTCCACTGCAATCGGTCTGAAACGTCGTAATGCCAATCGATCGAAAAACCAGAATCGGTGATGCGGTTGCGTTTCTCGAACGTCTCATAATCGATCCCGTGGCTGTTGGTCCTGAAATAATCGAACCGATAGGCCGAAAACTGCCATGCCGCACGGTGCCAGAACCGTTTGGAGTAATTTTGCCGCCATCCGATGCTGTAACCCCAATTGCGCACATCGAGTTGCTGACGAAGCGCCGCACCGTTTCCCGTGGTATAGTCGAGCCCGTTGTCGATCAGGATGCCACTAAGCCCAATGTGTGTGTTTTCAAACGGTTTAAAGTTGATTTTGACGTTGTAATCCTCGAAGCCAAAGCGGTTGCGGTGGTCAAACCGATCGAGTTCGGTGTGTTGGAATACCTTATCGGCAAGCGCGTCGAAAGCGGGCGACGGCCACCATTGCGTGTAGGATTTGCGCGCCGAAAGCTGTAGGTCGAGTTTTTGTTTGATCAATGGAATTTGCGCGCATACATCGGCATTGAGCCCGTTGACACCCGCCTCGAAAGCCACTTTGTCGGTCAATTTATCGCGTGTTTGGATGTCGATGGTTCCTGCCACACGCTCGCCGTAAAACGCATCGGTCGCTTTACTGATATACTTTACAGTTTGTTTGGTGTTCGGGTTGAAACCCGAAATCATCCCGAACAAATGCCCCGGATGGTACATGCGGATGCCGTCCCACAACGCCAGGTTCTGGTCGGGCGTACCGCCGCGCACGTGCAATCCCGTGGCCGTTTCGTTCGGGCTTTTGACCCCGGGAAGCTGTTGCAACGACAGCATCACATCGGCATCGGTAACACCTGGGAGAATTTCTATTTTTTGCGGCGACACGACAACAGCATTGGCTTTTCGGTCGATACCTTTCGACAACCAGGTTTCGACCAGGATTTCATCGAGCCATTGCGGTTGCGGCATATCGGGGCGGAACACCGAGAAGTAACGCTTGTCGATCGGTTCGATCCTGAGCGCCGTTTGGTGTTCGATGACCGTGTGGATGTCGTTGAGTGCATAGTCCTTTTGCGGCACTTGTAATCGGTACGGCGCAACGATGCTGTCGAGGTAGGAATACTGTACGTCGAAATGCCGCTCAAGTTCATGCAACAAACGGTCGAGCGCCACCGATTCATAGCCCATCGGCTTGGTCTTTTGCGACCAACCGGTGCAAAAAGCAAAAAAAAGTACCGTGCCGAAAATGAACCTCATTCCAACGTGAGGATTCCGTTGGTACCGGTCTTGAATTCCTTTTGCAATGGCGTGGCCACCGAGCGAAGCGCCGTTTGCAAATCGTTGTGCGTAAAACTGCCCGTAAACCGTACGGTCTTGAGCGAATCGGGACATATTATTTTGCGGTTGTACTGGCGCGACAACTGCAACAAAACCGCCTCCAACGGCGCACTGTCGAAAATAGATTCGCGGTGCAGCCAAGCGGGTTCCGATTGCGGTGTGTCGTAGTTTTCTTTTTCTCGGCCCAGGAAACGCACCGCCTGCCCTATTTCGAGCACCTGACTGGTGCCGGACACGACCTCCACTTTGCCTTCGAAACACGTCACCTCGAAATAGTCGGGCAACACCAGTACGTTGAAACGCGTCCCCAAAACCGTGACGGTACCCTGCTGCGTTTGCACGGTAAAAGTACTGCCTTTACTTACCTCGAAATACGCCTCACCTCTCAACTCGAGTGTCCGTCTGTAGGCAAACCAATTGGGATAGGACAGCGACGATTGGCCCGCGAGTGTTACTTCGGATCCATCGGCCAAGACCATATCGGCCGTTTGGCCATGGCCGGTGGCCAATACGTTTGGCGTTACAAACCGATAGATGCCAAAAAACAACAGCAAGGCCGCCGCTGCACCGAGCCAAACGTACAATGGTCGCGTCTTGGGCTTTGCATCGAGCGCGTCAATTTTCTTTTGCTTGACCATCTGGTAATGCCGCTCCAAATCGGGTTCGGCCAACGACAAACCGGCCAGCGCGTCGCGCAACTTGAGATAGGCCGCGTAATCGTCGGGCGACACTTTTTGACGCAACGCCTCGTCGGTCATTCGGCCTTCGATCCATTCAGACAGGAACGGGTCTTTTGGGGAATCTGTTGTTTTCATACCTCAATCTACAAATTATGGATCACTTTCCTAAGTTCGACGAGCGCCAGATGCATACGCTTTTCGACGGCTTTGACCGAAATCCCGAGCAATGTTGCGATGGCGGCATACGACTGGTTCTCGAACCGGTTCATCAGGAATACCACGCGTTGTTTTTCGGGCAAATTGGCGATGGCCCACTCGAGCCTTTGCTTGACTTCTGATTCGACGAGCAAGAATTCGGGGGTCTCGGCACACGAATCCGACGGCTTGGCCTGCAACCTGAAACGCTCGACCACTTTGTCGTGCTTGATGCCGTTGAGCGACAACCGGATGGCCGTCGTAAACAAAAAACTCCGCGCCTGCTCGGGTTCAAGTGCCGCGCAATTTTGCCACAGGATCACAAAGGCATTCTGCGCGACATCTTCGGCGGCATCGACGTTGCGGTAGCGGAACACCAAAAAGTTGCGCAACAACTTGAAGTGCGTATCGAACACCGACCGGAACACCGACTCGGAACACAAAGAAGCGTTTGTTTTTGACATATCTTAAAAACCGATACCACATGCTCGAAAAAGCATGTGGCACGGGAATATTAACTCAATTAACCTCTCAGTCGCAATGCGTCTCGATCAAACTTTCAAAATGGGATTGGTTTTGAACAATTTGAACGGTATTGTCGAATGTGACTGTGATCGGATAGTGGAAAGCCGGCATCGGGCCTTGCGCCGGGAACCAATATTGCAATATCTGTCCGTTGGAATCGGCGGTAATCAATTGCCCTTGGTGCTGGATTTGAACCGGAAGCGCAATCGAGAAACACGTGCCGAGCAATGCGCCAAAATTATAGGTGGTGCTGATGCACGGTACAAAGTCGGCCGGCGTATACCCTGCGCACAACGCCTCGCATGCATTCGGAAGCTGTTGGATGTTGCCCACGGTATCGGTTACGCAAACCGGATCGAACACGGCCGTGCAAATACACGTACAATCGGGTGCCGACCATTGCTGGCTTGCCGTACAATTGGTCCCTATGATGTTGACGGTCAAATAACCCGCGGTATTTTGGGAATACGGAACGTTAAGCGTCAACGGTAATCCCGACAACGGATAACTGACGGCCGTCAAGCTGCCGACGAGCACGTTAAAATAGCCGTTGACATCGGCGGTGTGGTCAAAATCGATGACAATCTGGTAACTGCCGCCCGTATTGTCGCAATCGCCTGTGGTAACGGTCAAGTTTGAGATACACGGATCGGGACCGTCGCAAGGCACGAGATCGTTTTGTGTGTATCCGCTGCACAAGGCATGGCACAAATTGCCGAATTGCAAGATCCCGGTGGCCGTTTGCACACACACCGGCGCGTATTCGTAGGTGCAAGCGCAATCCTCGCAGTTGTTGATCAGCTCATACAATTCATAGAGGTTGGCGATAGTGATTTGCTGTCCTTCGTAATAGGCCGAAATCGGAAACACAATATCGACAATACCGCCCGTTGGCGTATTGACATAGGCCGCGAACTGCTCGAGCGTCTCGACAACGATGGTTTGCCCGTTCTGCTGGATGGCAATCGGGAACACCAAATCGAAACAGTACGAATACCACAAATCGTTGTTCAGCGTGTTGTAGCCGCAGGAAACAAGCAAGGCGGTAAATTCGGCTTCAGATTCGATCACCGTCACCGCGCCCTGGTATTGTACCGAAAACGGAAAAGCAATCCCTACAACATATTGGTTGGCCGTCTCGCTCAAAACGATATCGAGCAGCCCCGAAAACGAGTTGACCGTCACGACCATGCCGTTGTTGTATTGTACGGTCAGCGGATAGATGAATTCGAAACAAAACGGATCGTTCGCGGTACGCCCTTCGGGTCTTCCGGCCGCGTTGGCCTGTTTGATTTCGTTAAAGGCGGTTCGTACCGCAACGCTTTCCTGCGGTGTGGGTGTCGCGGTCGATACCGGATCGGAATCGGTGCACGAAAAGCCCGCAACGGCAAGCAGCGCAAAACAAAGGATAAGTTTGATTGTTTTCATAATTGGTTTTTTGATTTTTAGTCTAGGACAACCGAAAACACCTGCACCCTACTTTTTTATTATTTATTATTTATTTTTTATTGCTATTGTTTATTGTCTTACAGGAACAAAAAATCCCGGCCAAAACCGGGATGTCTTTATTGTTTGAACTTGGCGATGCCTTCTTTAAGCCAGCCCTCATATTTTTCGATATCGGGATCGTAGCTGGTTGTTCCGTTGAGCGTTTTGCCTTCGAGATCGGTCAGCACATACAACGGCTGTGTATTGGTTTGGTATCGCGTGAGCATGAACTCGGTCCATTTGTCGCCAATGGTCTCGATGTCGTTGCCCGTGGCTTTGGAAACATGTTGCTCCGATTCGGGCAATTCGCGTTTGTCGTCTACATAAAGCGAGATGAGCACCACGTCGTTGTTGAGGATTTGCATGATGCGTTCGTCCGACCACACGTTGTTTTCCATCTTGCGGCAATTCACGCACGCAAAACCCGTAAAGTCGATCATGATGGGTTTATTGACCGATTTGGCGTAGGCCAACCCCAAGTCGTAATCGTCGAAAGTCACGATGTCGTGAGGGCCAAATTTAGCGCCTTCGGGCAACTGGTCGGCGTTGGCGTGTTGGACGTTACTGCCGCCAATACCACGCGGACTCTCGCTGTACTCCATAGGCGGCGGAAATGCGTTGATGAGCTTGAGCGGCGCGCCCCACAACCCCGGGATCATGTATACGGTAAACGACAGGACGAGCAAGCCCAGCATCAACCTGCCTACCGAAATATGGTTCAGCGGACTGTCGTGGGGCATCGTGATCTTGCCAAACAAATACAACGCAAGGGCGCCAAAAATGGCAATCCAGATCGCAAGGAAAACTTCGCGCTCGAGCAGGTGCAATTGCAGCACCAGGTCGGCATTGGACAAAAATTTAAACGCAAGCGCCAATTCCAAAAAGCCCAAAAACACCTTGACCGTATTGAGCCATCCGCCCGACTTGGGCAACGAATTGAGCCAGCCCGGAAACATCGCAAACAACATGAACGGCAAGGCCAACGCCAACGAAAAACCTAGCATCCCGACGATCGGACCTATACCGCCATTCGAAGCGGCTTCGAACAACAGCGTCCCGACGATGGGACCCGTACACGAAAACGACACGATGGCAAGCGCCAAAGCCATGAACAAAATACCGATGATGCCGCCGCGGTCGGCCTGGCGATCGACCTTGTTGGCCCAGGAATTCGGGAGCATAATTTCGAAAGCACCCAAAAACGAAGCCGCGAAAAACACGAGCAACGCAAAGAAAATCAGGTTGAACCACACATTGGTCGCGAGCGAATTGAGCGCATCGGCACCAAAAATGGCGGTCACAAGCGACCCGAGGATCACATAGATCAAAATAATCGAGACACCATAAATGATGGCGTTTCGGATGCCCGCCGCCTTGGTCTTGCTTTGTTTGGTAAAGAAACTGACGGTCATCGGGATCAGCGGGAACACGCATGGGGTAAGCAATGCCGCAAATCCCGAGAGGAACGCGATAAAGAAAATCGACCACAAACTGCGGTCGGCGTCTTCGGGTTCCGTGGTGACGGGCGGCGCGGCCGGTACTTCGGTAGGCCGTACCGCTGCCCCGGTGGTATCGGGCGCAACGGCCACCGTATCGACCAACACCGGATTTTCGGCATTGGTGGCTTTGGCTTCTTCTATGGCCGCCGTGGTTGTGGGTGCGATTTTCGGGATGGCAAAAGTAAACTTCTCGTTTCCGTTGATGCAAACCTCTTTACACACCTGATAATCAATCTTTGCGATTATGGACGAAAGCCCTGGATTGAGGATTTTTACCTTTTGTTTGAGCACGACTTTCTTCGAAAAGAAAATCTCGTCGACGCCAAACACGTCGTTGAATTTGCGTTCGGTTTTGCTCTCGGTGGTTTTGCCGACCAGCGCATAGTTGCCTTGTTGGTTTTCGTATTTGAGCTCAATCGGAAGCGGGCCGCCATCGGGCGTAAACTGCGAATAGACATGCCATTCGTCGTCGATCTTGCCTTCCATGACCAGCGTGAATTCGGTATCGGAATTTTTCTCGACGCGCGAGCTCCATTTGACGGGCTCGATAATTTGGGCGTTTGCGGCAAACAGCGACAGGCACGCGGCCAGCAAAAGCAACAGTTGTTTTGGTTTCATTGGGTTAGTGTAATTTTCAGTATTGGGTTGGTTGTTTGCACTTTAAAACGTTCGTCTGCACGGTGTCCTACGATCCAGACGATACGGTCGCCCGAACACAAAAGCCAGGCCCGCTCTTTTTCGAGGATCGAAAAACGCTCGTCCTTGAAAAACTTGCCGACTTTTTTGGATTGTCCGTTCATGCCGATGGGTTGAAAATGGTCGCCGTTTCGCCATTTGCGCAACTCGAGCGGAAAATCGATTTTTTGGGCGTCAACAAATATAGTGTTATTCGAAACATGTGAAACGCCGTCTGCTTTACAAATCGATAATTTTATGGGAAAATTAACTTGGTTTTGGTCTTTTTCGATAACAAACGACTCGATTTCGTTCGAATCTTTCAACGATGACAAAATCAAAAAATCGCGGTCCTTGACCAGCCGATACCGCGGCGAAAGCACCTGTTTGCCCGATTGGCCGGACGTCAAATCGTTGATATCGTCCCAAGCCGTAAACCCAAATTCATGCAACCAATGGTACAAATAGGCCGCGTAATTCGGCAACCGAAGCAACTTCTCTAGGTTAAAATGGATTTCGTCGTGGGTTTCTCGCGCCACCTGTTTGTAGACCAGGACGGCCGCATCACGCGCCATCGATTGCGTTTGCTGCAAGTGGCTTTGCGTTTTTAAAAAAGCCGAAAGAAATGCAGGATCGATTGCCTCAAGGGCCGGAACGACCTGGTGCCGGATTTGGTTGCGCAGATATTTGGTCGATGCATTGCTGCTGTCCTCGCGCCATTCGAGTCGGTTGGTTTTGGCGTAGGCTTCGATCTCGTTTCTCGAAAAACCGAGCAACGGCCGCACAACATTGTCGATTTGCGCGGGAATACCCACGAGCCCATCGATGCCGCTCCCGCGCGAAAGGTTGATCAAAAACGTCTCGAGGTTGTCGTTGGCGTGGTGCGCCGTGAGGATAAAATCGAAACCGTGTTGTTCGGCCAGCTCGGCAAACCATCGGTACCGCAATTCGCGCGCGGCCATTTGCGTCGACAATTTGTAATCCGAGGCAAACTGATGGGTATCGAATCGTTCCGCGAAAAATGGAATCTGGTTTTGATTTGCAAAGCTTTCGATGAAATTAGCATCGACATCACTCTCATTACCACGTAGTTGAAAGTTGCAATGCGCAATCGAAACGTTGGCATCGGCTTTCCAAAACAAATCCAAAAGCACCATGCTGTCGAGCCCACCGCTCACGGCAAGCAACAATTTCTTCCCTTCGAGAAACCGAAAATTTTGCGCGATGTGGGACTTGAAATCGGAAAGCATCCCCAAAAATAACATTAAAATTGATTACGCCAAAACGGTGCGCATCGCGCGGGCCTTGAGCAAACACTCCTCGTACTCGCTTTCGGGCGACGATTCGGCCGTGATGGCGCTGCCCACCGAAAAGGACACGTACTGCTTTTGCGCATCGTACAAAATACTGCGGATGACCACGTTAAAATCGAAATCGCCATCGGGTGTAAAATAGCCGACCGCGCCGCTGTACAATCCGCGTTTGGTTGTCTCGAGTTTTTCGATGATTTGCATGGCCGAAATCTTGGGCGCACCCGTCATGCTTCCCATCGGAAATGAATCTTTAATCACCTCGACCACTGACATTCGCCTATCAACTTTTGACACAACGGTAGAAATCAAATGATGGACTTGTTTGAACGTGTAGGCGCCACACAATTCCTCGACCGCGACCGATCCTTTGGTTGCCGTTCGCGACAAATCGTTACGGACGAGATCGACAATCATGATGTTTTCGGCACGTTCTTTTTCGGAAAGAAGCAACGCTTGTTGGATCGCTGCGTCTTCTGCTGGATCGGCGCTGCGTTTGGCCGTTCCTTTGATGGGTTGCGAAATGATTTTGTCCTGTTGCTTGCGCAGATACCGTTCGGGCGACGCCGAGCACAAGAACTGTTGGTGGTTCTTGACAAACGCGGCGAATGGCGGTGTTGAAATTGCGTTGAGTTGTTGGAACGTGGCTACCGGATCGATTGCTCCATGGGCGAAAAATTCCATGCAAAAATTGGCCTCGTAAATATCGCCTCGGTGAATGTGTTCGAGCATTTGCCCAACTTTAGACAGGTATTCCGATTGGGAAATACGTTGTTCGATCTGCAGACTTTCGGCGCGATCGACATGCGACATCACACATTCGGTGATCTCGGCAAAATCTGCCTCCACCTCATCGTCGCAAAGATTCAGGTAACAAATCTGCAAGTCGTCGCCACGCAGCAAAAACAACTTCTTGGGTTGAAAAAAGAACAGATCGGGAAAACCCAATCCGTCAAAATTGCGCGATTGCAACGCCTCGGTATCGTTCTTCAAATCATAGGAAAGATAGCCGAAAAGCCAGTCTTGGGTAATTTGCTGGTATTGTTTGAGGTCTTCGAAAGCGCCCGAAAAATCGGTTTGGATCGAGGTGAGCGCATCTGCGGCGAGCACGCAATCGAACGAGCCGTAATACTGCGGATAGTTGTTGCTGTCTAAAAAAACCGCTTCGCGAAACGACGATGCCCAAAGGAGCAATTGTATTTTGAATACTTCGGGATTCTCGATTTTCTTGTGGACGGACGTTCTCAAAAAAGTAGCTTTTCGGTTCAAAATTACAACAAAATTCCCCATGCGGTTTCATCGCTTAAAATTTGGCACAATTCTTAGTACGCCCAAAAACCATAAACCGATAAAATTCATCTTGATGGCTTGAACACTACTTTCATTAACTGAGCATTAACCATTAATTTGAATTTTATGAAAACCATTAAAATTGGACTGGCTGTCGCATTGCTCGCGTTGGCCACCGCATGCAAGTACGGCGACGAATCATCCGAAAATGCCCCGGCCGATCAATCTGAAACCAAAGCCATGGGCGAATCGGGTAGCGTCGAAATGGCTGGAAACGCCTCGAAAACCAACATTCCCGAACGAAAACTCGTGCGAACCGCAGACATCAAATTCAAGGTCAAGGACGTGGCAAAATCGACTTATGCCATCGAAAGCACCGTTAACCGCTATGGCGGATTGATCACCAACAACAACCTGCAAAGCCACATCTCTGAAGTGAGCCGCACCAAAGTAAGCCGCGACAGCCTGCGCGAAACGACGCAGTATGTGGTCGAGAACAACCTGACCTTGCGCGTGCCGAACCGCGCGCTCGATACCGTGGTCAAGGCCATCGCGCACGAAATCCAATACCTCGATTACCGTGTCATCAAGGCCGATGATGTGGCCTTGCAGATGCTGGCCAACCAACTCGCGCAACAACGCAACGCAAAGCACAATGCGCGTTTGGCCGATGGCGTGGATCGTGTCGGCAAGAAGCTCAACCAGGTGGCCGATGCCGAAAACAATCTTTTGGGCAAGGACGAGCAAAGCGACAATGCGGCGATTCAAAACTTATCGTTACAAGATCAGGTGAACTTTTCGACGATTACGCTGGCGATGTACCAGAACGAGTCGGTGCGGTCTGAACTGGTCGCCATCGCCAAAACGCCGGGCGATTACAGTAGTTTTGGGCTCGAGATTTGGGACGGCGTGAAAAATGGCTGGTTCATTTTGGAGCGCATCATCGCGTTTTTTGTGCAGTTGTGGTCGTTGTTTTTGATCGGCGGGATTGCGGTGTTTGTCTTTAGGCGATATTTGAGAAAGAAACCGATTTCGATCAGTAATTAATGATTGGCGACGGGCGTTTGAAAGGACAACGTTTCTTAGCCCGTCGCGAAGTAGCGGGAGAAGCGATTATCCATTTGGAAAGAATAGACAAAGCATATTGAAAAACGATAGAAGATTCCCGAAAAAATGCAAAAAAGCCCGTTCAAAACGACCGGGCTTTTTTATTGCTATCGAATGACTTATTGCCGCCCTAACTTTAACAAAATACACAGATTTTCTATAATGCAATGTCAAGATTATTTTTTAGGGACAAGCCCGATTTCCCCTGCCCGATTGGACAGAAAATACAAAATTTTTCGATACGGTCGCTATAGAAAATCTGTACACTAAAAAAATCCGAAAACGTTGTCTTAAACGCAAACTCAAACTTTAACAAAAAGTACAGATTTTCTACAACACAATATCAAACCTATTCCTTAGGGACAAGCCCGATTTCCCCTGCCCGATTGGACAGAAAATACAAAATTTTTCGATACGATCGCTACAGAAAATCTGTACACTAAAAAAATCCGAAACGTTGTCTTAACCGCAAACTCAAACTTTAACAAAAAGTACAGATTTTCTACCAAGCAGTATCAAAACTATTCCTTAGGGACAAGCCCGATTTCCCCTACCCGATTAGGCAAAAAATACAAAATTTTTCGATACCCCCGCTGCAGAAAATCTATATACTTTAACCAAAAGAAAATCCCAAACTCCGCCGCGCTGCCTTGGAATTTGGGATTTGGAATTTGGAATTTAAAATTCCTTACATATGAATCGAACGCTTCTCGGTCGCATCCAAAGCCGCTTCCTTGACCGCCTCGGCATACGTCGGGTGTGCGTGCGACATCCGCGCGATATCTTCGGCCGACGCCTTGAATTCCATGGCTGTAACAGCTTCAGCAATCAAATCGGCGACGCGGGCACCAATCATGTGTACGCCCAAGACTTCGTCGGTTTTGGCATCGGCGAGGATTTTGACGAATCCGTCGGTATCGCCGCTGGCACGTGAACGCCCGAGCGCTTTCATCGGGAAACTGCCTGTTTTATAGTCTACTTTGGCTTCCTTGAGTTGCTCTTCGGTCTTGCCGACGGCCGCCACTTCAGGCCAAGTGTACACGACGCCTGGGATCAAGTTGTAGTCGATGTGCGGTTTTTGGCCCGCGAGGATCTCGGCCACCATCACGCCTTCTTCCTCGGCTTTGTGCGCGAGCATCGCACCACGGACAACGTCGCCGATGGCGTAAATGTTCGGCACATTGGTTTGCAGGTGGTCGTTGACTTCAATCATACCGCGTTCAGATACTTTCACCCCGGCTTTATCGGCAGCCAATCCGTCGGTATACGGACGGCGTCCCACCGACACGAGCGAATAATCGCCGTTGAGCGTAATGGTTTCGCCTTTGGCGTTGTCGGCCTGCACCGTCACGATGCCCTTTTTGCTTTCGACCGATTTGACTTTGTGCGAGGTGTAGAACTTCATCCCCTGCTTTTTCAAAACCTTGGTGAGTTCCTTAGATAATGCGGCGTCCATACCCGGAATGATACGGTCGAGGTATTCGACAACCGAAACCTCGGCACCCAAACGCAAATACACCTGTCCCAATTCCAACCCAATGACACCGCCGCCGATGACGATCAGGTGTTTCGGGATTTCTTTGAGCTTCAATGCTTCGGTCGAAGTGATGATACGGTCTTTGTCCAATTTGATGAAAGGCAAGGTCGATGGCTTCGAACCCGTTGCGATGATGGTGTGCTTGGCTTCGATCACTTCAGACTTTTTGCCGTTGGTCACCTTGATGTGCGTCGCGTCTTCGAACGAGCCGACGCCTTCGAATACGGTGATCTTATTTTTGTCCATGAGGTATTTGATCCCCGATACGTTTTGGTCTACGACCGATGCCTTGCGCGCGATCATCTGCTCGATGTTGGCCTTGATTTCGCCCGAAATCTCGATGCCGTGCTCCTTGAAATGCGATACCGCATCGTGGTAGTGGTGCGACGAATCGAGCAAAGCCTTAGAAGGGATACAGCCCACGTTGAGGCACGTGCCGCCAAGGGTTGGGTATTTTTCGATAATGGCGGTCTTGAAACCGAGTTGGGCACAGCGAATCGCGGATACATAACCGCCCGGACCTGAACCGATAACGACAACGTCAAATGAACTCATGGTGTTGGTTTTAATTTTCGTGGCGTAAAATTACGGTTTTTGGATGAAAGTTGGACGGGTTTTGAAATTTCTGTCCGTGACGTGCCAACCGATTCATTTTTTTCATACATTTATTTCAACGAAACGCGCTGATTCTGAAATGAAGACACATTTTTTTGGCGCTCTTTCCAGGTTCGTGAAACCGCAAAACCTAAATTTTGGACCAACATTTAATTGTACAATCATGAAAATTATTAAAGAGGGTTTTTTTCAGGCGCTGGGCGTGTTCTTTTGCTGTGTAATCATTGCTGTGATTCTGGGGTTTATTTTCGACGCGCTTCAATTGGCGTCTACCATTGGTGTTGGCTTGGGTTTGGTTTGGATGGGTGTCGCTTATTTTAACCAGCTCGAAAAGGAGAAAGAAAAAGAGAACCGTTAACGCATTTCCAAGACCTGTCGCCAGAAGGCATCTGCATACCATCTTTTTTCAACAAGAACATTCAAAATAGTCAAAAATAATTTTGGATTTGAAATAGAAAATTCATTTACTTTGCATTTCAAAGTACTTCCGCAATGAATCAAAACGACTACCTCAAGGACATCAGCGACATCAAAAACATGATGAACCGCTCGAGCCAGTTCATTTCGCTAAGCGGGCTTTCGGGCGTACTGGCCGGTATTTATGCACTTATAGGCGCCTATCTTGGCCGCGACCTGCTCCGGCACCGCGCACCTTCCAGGGAATACGAAACCGCATCGGCAGACCCTACCCTTTCGATTGTTGCCATTGCGCTGGGAGTTCTGGTTTTATCGGTGGTGACGGCATTTGTGATGACCTATTTTAAGGCCCGCCGTCAAGGCGAGAAAGTATGGAACAGCACCTCAAAGCGATTGATCGTCAACTTTTTGATCCCGTTGATCGCAGGTGGTATTCTCGCGCTGATCCTGCTGCGTGACGGTATGTTCGCCTGGGTTGCGCCGGTCACGCTCATTTTTTACGGCCTGGCCTGCGTGCACGCCAGCAAATACACGTTGCGTGACGTGCGCTATCTTGGCCTTACCGTGGTGGTACTCGGCTTGTTGGCCGCGTCCTACCGGGGTTACGGGGTCGAATTCTGGGCGCTGGGCTTTGGCGTTTGCCACATCGTTTACGGCAGCATCATGTATTTTAAGTACGACAGAAATTAGTTAATGCCGAATAATTAATAATTTCGTCACCGTTTGAAAAACATCATCCAACATATCAACAAGGCATTCGACCACCGCATCAGGCTGGGCATCATGAGCGTGCTGATGGTCAACGAATCGGCCGATTTCAATACGCTCAAGGAATTGCTCGGCGTGACCGATGGTAACCTTGCGAGCCATACCAAGGCGCTCGAATCGGAACAATACATCATGATCGAGAAGCAATTCATCGGCAAAAAACCGAACACGCGTTACAGCGCCACGCGCGAGGGCAAGCAGGCTTTTCGCGATCACATCGAGGCGCTCGAGAAGCTGATTTCAAAAAGTTGATTTTTTTTATTTTTTCACTTTGAAAAACAAAGTACTTTAAATTTTAAAACGTGATTCAAATCCTCTCCCGCTGGCACACCCGGCAACACGCACTGCTGACGCTTGCCTTGTTCAACGGCAGCCTGCTCGCCCTTAGAATGGCCGTCACCCAAAGTTTGTTTTACGGCTTTTTGGTATGGAACCTCATCTTGGCGGCCATCCCCTATCTCGTCACATGGTATCTGGGCGAAAACCCAATCCTGGCGACCAAAAAAAGAGTCCTCCTTGCGTTCTCGGCCGTGTGGTTGCTATTCTTGCCGAACGCACCGTACCTGATCACCGATTTTTTGCATTTCCGACGGGAAACAGACATGCCCGAATGGTTCGACATTTTGTTGCTGATGGCTTTTGCCTGGAACGGCCTCGCGCTGGCCTTCTGTTCGATGGACGCCATGCAACAATTTTGGGCGCGTGTCTGGGGCGTCTCGACCGCTTGGGGCATGATGCTCGCTTGCTGTATGCTGAGCGGCTTTGGGATTTATCTTGGGCGGTTCCTGCGTTACAACAGTTGGGACCTGCTGTGTCATCCGTGGGACCTTTTGGGCGACGTAACGCCGTTGGTGCTCGAACGCGAAAGCATCGGCTTTTCGATAGGCTACGGCGTCTTCTTCTTTCTATCGTATGGTATCGCCGACGCCCGAAAAAACAATCAATCTTAACAACAACTTCAATCTATTAATCGTTTAATCATCAAATCTTTACCCTTATGGAAACACCCGAACCGATTACCCGTTTTTTTCAGTCGAACACCGCCCGTATGATCATGGTAGGTGCGCTCACCTTAATTTTGTTGATCCCTTTGTTCTTTGTACAAAACCTGATCCAGGAACGACAATACCGGCAAAAGGAAGTCGTGCGTGAAATATCTGGAAAATGGGGCGAAAGTGTCTACTTCTACGGCCCGATCCTTAAAGTTCCGTTTCAGATATATACCCAGACCACGTCGGTCAACGAAAAAACCAAGGAGACCACGACGCAACGGATTCCCGAGACGCACTATGCGTACTTTTTTCCCGAAGTGCTGCAAAACACGTCGGCCGTAAACACCACCAAGCGCTACCGCAACAACTACGAATCGGTGGTGTACGAATCGCGCATGCAGTTTTCGGGTAGGTACGTCACGCCCGATTTTAGCGGTAAGGACATTGCGGCGGCCGACATCCATTGGGACAAGGCTACGGTCATGATCCGCACCTCGAACATGGGCAGCATCCGCGACGAAGTGACGCTTTCGCTGGGCGGTAAGAAATATGCGTTCGAGCCGATGTACAGCGAGACCAAGGACTCGGTTGCGACGCTCGAAACCGGGTTTATCGATGCGAAGACCTTTCTCGACAAACCTTCGGTGGCTTTCAATTTTGATGTGGTATACAATGGCAGCCAGCAGATCAGGATGGTCCCGATAGGCAAGACCACGCAGGCGCGCATGACTTCGAATTGGCCCGATCCGAGCTTTTCGGGGCGATTCCTTCCAAGCGATTCGACCAAGAAAATCACCGACAAAGGTTTTGTCGCCGACTGGAAAATACTGCACATCAACCGTCCGTTCGGCCAGCAGTCGTTTGGCAACCTGCCCGACCTGAGCGATTTTGCGTTTGGCGTAAATTTCATCGTCCCGGTAGACCAATACCAGCAAAACGAACGCGCGGCCAAGTACGGGTTCCTCGTCATCGGCCTGACGTTCCTGGTGTTCTTTTTGATCCAGGTGGTGAGCAAGGTGCGCATCCACATTTTTCAATACACGATGATCGGGCTCGCCTTGGTGATGTTTTACACCCTACTGGTTTCGATTACCGAACACAGCAGCTTTTTGACGGCCTATCTGATTGCAGCGGTGTCGGTCGTGGCGATGATCGGACTGTATTCGGTTTCGATCTTGAAAGGCCGTAAATTCCCACTTTTTATTGTGGGTGCGTTGTCGGCATTGTACGGTTTTATTTACGTCATCATCCAACTCGAAAATTACGCGTTGTTGTTCGGCAGCATCGGTCTATTTGCGATCCTGGGTGCGGTGATGTATGCGTCGCGAAAAATCGACTGGAACTGAACCGATGCCGTCAAGCAGCTAATCCTAATGCGCTAAAAGTAAAATATTTACATTTCGTTTAACTAAAAATTAAGAAATCTGCCCAAATGTTATTTTTGGGTGGATTTTTTGTTTACATTTACTACCTACAACACACCGGTCATGAGGATATTTTTCGCTTTGGGGCTACTTGTCGCAGGCTTTTGGGGCCATGCGCAGGGCGTGTGCGACAAATTGGTCGCGCAGGGCGAACACATATCGCTGTTGCAACTCGACGACTACCTCAATTACACCGTGCGCTTTCAAAACACCGGAACCTATGCTGTGCAGACGGTGGTCATTCAGGATGTGATTGCCACCAACCTCGATGTGGGCACACTGCAAACCACCAGCGCGAGCCACCCGTACCGCGCAGAGCTAACCGACAACAAATTGGAAATCATTTTCGAAAACATCAACCTGCCTCCCGCATCGGCGAATGCCGAGTTGAGCCAGGGGTTTGCGACATTCAAGGTCAAAGCCAAGACATCGGTGGGCATTGGCGACGTATTGGCCAACACTGCCGAAGTTTTTTTCGACCTCAATGCGCCTGTCGTGACCAACACCGTAACCACGACGGTGATGGCTACTTTGGGCCAACAAACATTCGATCGCGCTACATTTACAGTATACCCGAACCCAACCTCGAGCTTATTGCACCTGAAGTCTTCGGGCGATCTCGATACGGTCACTGTTTTTAATTCGCTCGGCCAGACCATTTTGCAGACCAGCGCCAATACGATCGACACCAGCGGCTGGGCATCGGGCTTTTACCTGGTCAGGGCCTCGGCACAAGGCAGGGAATCGTCGCAAAAATTCTTCAAACTGTAAACCATGACGCACCGGCTTAGCCTTTTGTGGGTGTTGTTCCTTTGCGGAGCGACCCACGCACAAATCATTGTCATTCCCGATGTGAATTTCAAGACACGGTTGCTCGAGGCCGATGTCACCAACGACATCGCCAAGGACGCCGAAAACCAGTCGATCAAGATCGATGCGAACGACAATGGCGAAATCGAACAAAGCGAGGCGCTCGCGGTGTACCGTTTGTTTTATACCCCGCCGCCACCTTTGCGCCCCGCAGGCGGAGGCCATTCGCAACGCACCACCGATGCCTTGCCGATTGCCGACATCGCGGGGCTCGAATTTTTCACCAATTTGCGCAAGCTTAACCTTTCGGACAATGCGCTTGTTGAATTGGAGCTCCCCGACTTACCGCATCTGGATCATTTGGCGTGCAGCCACAATCCGATGACGGCGCTCATGTTGCCAGAGCTGCCGAACCTGGCCTACCTCGATTGTTCACAAAACGAACTGACCGCGCTGGCCGTCCAGAATTTGCCCGCGCTCGAGGTTTTGTTGTGCGACCAAAACCAAATCGAAACGCTGGTTCCCGCAGGGCTTACCGCGTTAAGAACCTTAAACTGCAACACCAATGCGCTGACGTCGTTGGTATTTGGGAACAACCCTGCCTTGAAAACCGTCTCTTGCGCACTCAACCAACTCACCCAGCTCGATTTGAACCAAACGGCGGTCGAGGTCTTGTACTGTTCGGACAATCCGGCGTTGCAATCGATCAAGATCCGAAACAATGTCGATTCGCCGCTTACCTTTGAACAGCCGCCGGTCCCGTTCCCGATCAATTCATTCGACTTTTCGAACTTGCCTGCGCTCGAAACCGTATGTTGCGACGACGCCGAAGTGTCGGTCATGCAAACGGTTTTGGAAAGCCAACCCTTGGTATCGATCGTCACCGATTGTCCGTTGCCCGCCTTCATTGTTTTTACCGATCCTAATTTCAAACAGTACCTGATTTCCCAGGATTGTGCACACTTCGAAGGCAACTTTTACACCGACGGCGACGCCGATTTGAACAACGATGGTGAAATCGATGTCGACGAGGCCAAACAGATCATTACGTTACAAATAAGCGCAGGAAACATCTCAAGCCTTGGCGGATTGGAACATTTTGAAAACCTTTGGGGATTCGGCATAGGCGCCAATCCGCTGACAAGTTTTGGCGGCTATGGGCTTGAACGGTTGACGCACTTGAACTTTACAGACAATCAGGTGACCACCGTCAATTTATCGGAACTTGCCGCGCTTGAAAATTTTCAGGTCGTACGCGAGCCTATCACCCAAATAGACTTTACGGGATTGGCGAATTTGTCATTTGCCCGTTTTTGGGAGGTTCCGGTCACGACGCTCAATTTTTGCGGGACGGGACTGACGTATTTTGACGGATACGATTTGCCCAACCTGACCTATTTTTCGAGCAGGAACGGCATTGTCACCACGGACGGACTTTTCCCGCAAACACCGCCACCGCTGTCGCCTATTATTTTGAATGATTGCCCTCTACTTGAAACCGTGTGTCACGACGAGGGCGAATACAATTTCATCAACTGGGGCGTGGCGCTCGATGGCGTGACGTATGTGACCGATTGTCCTGAGGATTGCTCGATTTTAACAACCGAATCGGCATCGTGGGAAGACGTTTCGATTTACCCTAACCCGGCCACGAACGTTTTGCATATCGATTTATGGGAAAACGAATGTTCCGTAATCGTTTTTAACGGATTGGGGCAAGAAATAAAACGATTGGATCACGTCGGGGCAACCACGATCGATGTATCGAACTGGGCCAGAGGGCTTTATTTCATCTCGGTGCGTACGGCCACGCAAGAATCGACGTATAAGATCGTCAAGCAATGACCCGTAGTCTTTAGTTTTCGGTGTTGAGTTTGCTGTTTTTTCGGCTGAATCCAAAGTAAATCACGAGCCCTATCAGGAGCCAAACCCCAAACCACATCCAGTTCGAAGCGGCCATTCCCGTAAGCAAGTAGCAGCACGAAACCAATCCCAAAAGCGGGATCAGCGACAGGTTCTTGAGGTGCGCCAATACCGACATGACGGTACACAGCACAAAAAACAGCGTCATCGGAATGCTCGCGGCGCGGTTGCCTTCGGAATAGTCGAAGGCCGAAATGAAGAAATCGGGAAACAACAACGCAATGAGTCCGCCCGAACCAGCTACGAGCAGCGGAAAAATATACTTGCCGTTGACATAAGGGATGCGGAACTTGCCTTTGGTTTTGCCCTCGGCTACTTCTTCGGGGCTTTGCGGCGAAAGCAGCAACACGCCGCCACACACCAATACGAATGCGAACAAGGTACCGATACTCGTAAAATCGAGCACGAAGTTTTCGTCGGTGAAAAAGATCGGCAACCCGACCACGAATCCCGTTACGATGGTCGCGAAACCCGGGGTCTTGTATTTGGGATGGATTTGCGAAAACTGCTTGGGCATCAACCCATCGCGGCTCATCGTCATCCAAATACGCGGCTGGCCCATCTGGAACACCAAAAGTACGCTCGTCATGGCCACGACGGCGGCGATCGAAACGATGAACAACATCCACTTGACACCTTTGAGCGCAAAAATCTCGGCCAGCGGGTCGCTGACGCCCAGGTATTGGTACGACACCATACCCGTCAACACCAACGCCAGGATGATGTAAACCACCGTACATACCACCAGCGAATAGATCATGCCGCGCGGGAGATCGCGTTGCGGGTTCTTGCACTCTTCGGCCAGCGTGGATACGGCGTCGAATCCGATGTAGGCAAAAAATACCGCCGAAACACCACCCATCACGCCGCCGAACCCATTGGGCATGAACGGCGTCCAGTTGTTGATGTCTACATACATGGCCCCGACAAGGATCACCAATACAATAATCGCCAGCTTGATGTAAACCATTGCGTTGCTGAAATTGCGCGACTCCTTGGTACCACGGTAAACAAGGTAGGTAATCAGTACGTTGATCAAAACGGCGGGCAAATCGAAAATCACCTTGAGCGAACCGATTTGCGGTGCGGTGGTCCATGCCTGCATGCCCTCACCTTTGGCCCCATCGAGAAAAGCCTGGTGCGCGGCGCGGTAGTTGATCGTGAGCCAATCGGGCAAATGGATGTGGAAGGCTTCGAGCAAATTCGTAAAATAACCGCTCCACGAAAAGGCGATGTAGATGTTGCCTATCGAATACTCCATGATGAGCGCCCAGCCGATGATCCAGGCGAACAACTCGCCGAAAGACACGTAGGCATAGGTATACGCGCTGCCCGAAACAGGGACGCGCGAAGCGAACTCGGCGTAGCACATGGCCGTAAATCCGCAGGCGACACCACAAATGATGTACAACAACGTCACACCCGGGCCGCCCGAATAACACGCCTGTCCTATGGCGCTGAAGGTACCGCCCCCGATGATGGCCGCAATCCCGAAAAAGGTCAAATCGCGCACGTTGAGCACCTTGTGGAGTGCGCCATGCGATTCGCCATCGCCGCCTTGTTGTAGAATGGTCGTCAGGGGTTTTGTTCGGAATAAGCTCATAAATGTGGGTTTGGTGTGGCCTGTCGGCAAAACAAATATAAAAAAGCAAAAATAAAAAATACGGGATACGGAATTTTAAAATCGATTCGCTGTCAATCCTACAATCGGTCAACACGCAAAATGCGGATTTCGTAACCGAAGCCTAAAAATAACAAAACCCTATTTTGCAATTGTGTTTTATAATCATTTTTGATGGTCGAGAGCCACTGGTTCGGCCTATTTTTGCAACATCAAAATTTAAAAACCATATAAAATTATGTCATTAGTAGGTAAAAAATTCCCAAGCATTGCCGTAGACGCCATCTCTGAAATGGGCGACAACCTGAAAATCAACATCTTTGAGGAAGCCGTAAACAACAACAAAAAAGTATTGCTGTTCTGGTATCCGAAAGATTTCACTTTTGTTTGTCCGACCGAATTGCACGCGTTCCAAGCGGCGCTTCCAGAGTTCAACAACAGAAACACCATCGTTATCGGCGCGTCATGCGACACCAACGAAGTGCATTTTGCTTGGCTCAACACACCAAAAAACAACGGCGGTATCGAAGGCGTGACCTACCCGCTTTTGGCCGATACGAACCGAAACCTGTCGAACATCTTGGGCATCCTCGATATCGAATCGACTTCGTACAATGAAGACACCGACTCGATGATCGTAGAAGGTTCGAACGTCACCTACCGCGCCACCTACCTGATCGACGAAACAGGCAAGATTTTCCACGAAAGCGTCAACGACATGCCGTTGGGCCGCAACGTGAACGAATACCTGCGACTCATCGACGCTTACACGCACGTTCAAACCAAAGGCGAAGTGTGCCCGGCGAACTGGGAAGAAGGAAAAGAGGCGATGTTTGCGACACGTGAAGGCGTTGCGAATTACCTGAATAATTAATTATTGTTTATTGTTATTTTTTATTCATGCTGATTGAACTCACAGACGACAGCCTCGCGCAACTCGTCCAGAACAACGAAAAAGTAGTCGTGCAATACTCGGCGTCGTGGTGCGGCAACTGTCGGATCATGAAACCCAAATTCAAGAAACTGGCCTCCGAGAACGAAAACGTCGCGTTTGCGATTGTCGATGCCGAGCAGTTTCCCGAATCGCGTAAACTGGCGAACGTTTCCAACTTGCCTACGTTCGCGACTTTCGTGGGCGGCGTGTTGAAAAACCAGACGCAGACCAACAAAGCCGAAGTGTTGAACGAACTGGTAGCCGAAATCGTATGAAGCTGCCCGTCATCAAACACCTTACGCAATTCATCGAGGACAACGACCAGGATTATTTGATCGAAACCATCGAAGTCTTGGAAGCGCTCACCGAAGTCCCGTCGCTCAAAGACGAAGAACTCGACGTGATTGGCGAACTGATCTCGAACATGTACGGCGCGCTCGAAGTGCACAAGATGATGCAATCGGGCACCGAAAAAAAAGAAGCGCTCAATGCGTTCATGCAGCGTGTGCTGGGGTCGATAGACCAATAGCCCAGCTGTCACCATTATTAAGCCCTTGGAAACCCAGGGGCTTTTTTTGTTGCTGGCCAGCGCCAATGAAATTTACGGTTTTTCTGTAATGTGATAATCGATGGAAAACGTAACTTAGCTCTAGGGAAGGGGGCATTGGAAGTATACCCCAACGAAATAAAATCGAGACTGCACTACAGATTTTCTGTACATTTTGTTAAACTTTAATAGTTGGTCCGAAAGGCCTAGCAGATGACGCAACCATCCGATAACTGCCCCGCACCATTCTGTCAAGTAAGCATTTCTTTTTGGCTCCCGATAGCTATTTGGGTGAGGATCGCTGTTGACCATACGGCACTTGCTATCCCCCGAAGCGTAACGGGGTCACGCGACCGTATCGAATTCCAATCAAATTGAGGTCACCTTTTTCGTTCGACTTTTGACTTTTGACTTTCGACTAAAATTGCTACTTTTGGGGCTTAAACCAAAATTATGGCAACCATCACCCTAGGAGGTAATCCTACCCAAACCAGCGGCCAATTGCCGGCCGTCGGATCCAAAGCACCCGAATTCAACCTGGTCAAAACCGACCTTTCTACCGTATCGCTCGCCGATTTGGCGGGGCAACGCGTAATCCTCAATATTTTCCCGAGCATCGACACGCCTACATGTGCGGCCTCGACACGCAAATTCAACGAAAAAGCCAGCGGGCTCGAAAACACCACGGTGTTGTGTGTGGCGCGCGATTTGCCTTTTGCGATGAAGCGTTTTTGTGGCGCCGAAGGACTCGACAACGTGGTCCCGGCCTCTGATTTCAAGACCGGAAAATTCGGCCAGGACTACGGACTCGAAATCACCGACGGCAAGCTCGAAGGATTGCATTCGCGTGCCGTGGTGATCATCAACGAACAAGGTACCGTGGTATACACGCAACAAGTTCCCGAAATCGCCGACGAGCCCAACTACGACACGGCGCTGGCCGCTTTGTGATGGAATTCGAAAAAGACAATACTTTTTTTACCGGCAGGCTCAAAAGCATGGGATTCGCCTTGCGTGGCGCCGTCAAATTGCTCACCACCGAACACAGCGTGATGGTCCAGGCGGCCATTGGCGTGTTGGTCACGGCGGCGGGCTTCTATTTTGACATCTCGGCCACCGAATGGATGTTCCAAACGTTGGCCATCGGGCTGGTGCTTTCAATCGAAGGATTGAACACCGCGGTCGAGAAAATCGCCGATTTTGTACACCCGAAATTCCATGAAAAAATCGGGTTCATCAAAGACATCGCCGCCGGTGCGGTATTCTTTGCCGCGCTGACCGCCATGGCAATCGGCGCCATCATTTATGTTCCCAAAATTTTGTAAGACGCATTTGATTTATTCCCTATTTTTATAGCAATCATTTCATCTATGGCAAAGACAAAGAAAGACAGCGCGCCTACATCCGACCAACCCAAGAAAGCACCAAGGTTCACGCGCCAGCACAAAATGTTGCTCGGCAGCTTGCTCGTGTTGTTTTCGATTGCGTTGCTGGTGGCCTTCATTTCGTTCTTCGTTTACGGACAGCAGGACCAAAGCGCCATCGAGGCCATGGGCAACCGCGATGAAAAAGTAGGCAACTGGCTCGGCAAATTCGGGGCTTACCTGGCCGACTTTTTTGTGTACCGCGGGTTCGGTGCCGCGTCGTTTTTGTTTGTCAAACTGTTTTTCCTGACAGGCGCTTTCCTTGCGCTCGACATCCCGCTCAAAAAACTCAAGAGCATTTGGTTTTGGGACTTGTTCGCGCTGGTGCTGATTTCGGTGCTGTTTGGATTTTTTGCCGATTCGTTGCCCGAATTGGGCGGCGTGGTGGGTTTCGAGATGAACCAATTCTTGCAGGACTACCTAGGCAAGACCGGAACGTTGCTCGTGCTGATTTTCGGCATCATCATTTACCTGATTTTCAAGATCAAGATTTCGCCCGATGCGGTCAAGTCGTTTTTCGAGAAAAGCAAGGCCGATATGGAAGAAAGCCTCGCTTCTATGCGCAAGACCGCGCCAGTGGCCGAGGACAATGCGCTTTACAACCTGGAGGAATACGAAGTCAAGGAACCGACCGATGAAGACGACGAGGATTTGCCCGAACCCGAACTAAAACCTGTTTCGCAGTTCGAGATCAACAAGGACGCGCTCAAGCCTACGATCGAACACCCGTCTGAAATACACCTCGAGCCTACGGCCAAAGAAACGGTTGTCGACCAGCCGCTTGCCGTAGTCCCGCCCGCGCCTGTTGCCGCGCCTACCCCGCAAATCATCCATACCAACGACGAGGCGTTCGTGATCGAGCAGGCGCCTGAGGAAGCGACCATAGACGAAAACCTCGCCGAAAAACTCGTGGCCGATTTTGGCTTGTTCGACCCGACGCTCGAACTGTCGAACTACAAATTCCCGACGCTCGACATGCTCAAGGATTACGGCGGCGGCATCACGATCAACCAAGAAGAACTCGAGGAAAACAAGAACAAGATCGTCGAGACGTTGCGCAATTACAAGATCGACATCGCGCAGATCAAGGCAACCGTTGGCCCATCGGTGACATTGTATGAAATCGTACCCGAGGCGGGCATCCGCATCTCGAAGATTAAGAGTTTGGAAGACGACATCGCGCTTTCGCTTTCGGCGCTCGGCATCCGTATCATTGCACCGATTCCAGGCAAGGGCACCATCGGTATCGAGGTCCCGAACCAAAAACCGACCATGGTTTCGATGAAATCGGTCATCGGGGCGGCCAAATTCCAGGAAGCCGAAATGGAACTGCCGATTGCATTGGGCAAAACGATTTCGAACGAAACGTTTGTTGTCGATTTGGCCAAAATGCCGCACTTGCTCATGGCGGGCGCCACGGGACAAGGAAAATCGGTCGGGCTCAATGCCGTGCTCACTTCCCTACTCTACAAAAAACATCCGGCCGAGGTCAAGTTCGTACTCGTCGATCCGAAAAAGGTCGAGCTCACGCTGTTCAACAAAATCGAACGCCATTACCTCGCCAAATTGCCCGATACCGACGATGCCATCATCACCGACAACAACAAAGTCATCAACACGCTCAATTCGTTGTGCGTCGAGATGGACAACCGTTATTCGCTTTTGAAGGACGCGATGGTGCGCAACATCAAGGAATACAACGAAAAGTTCCGCAGCCGCAAACTCAACCCCGAACTCGGACACCGCTTTTTGCCGTACATCGTTTTGGTGGTCGACGAATTTGCCGATTTGATCATGACCGCGGGCAAGGAAGTCGAGACGCCGATCGCGCGTTTGGCCCAGTTGGCACGTGCCATCGGCATCCATTTGATCATCGCTACGCAAAGACCGTCGGTGAATGTGATTACGGGTATCATCAAGGCCAACTTCCCGGCGCGTATCGCTTTCCGCGTGACTTCAAAAATCGATTCAAGGACGATTCTCGATACGCAGGGCGCCGACCAGCTCATTGGACGCGGCGATTTATTGTATTCGAACGGCAACGATGTCACACGCGTACAATGTGCTTTTGTCGATACGCCTGAGGTCGAAAAGATTACGGAATTCATCGGTTCGCAAAAGGCATATCCCGATGCGTATTTGCTGCCGGAATTCATCGGCGAGGGCGAAAGTGGCATCAATCTTGATATCGACATTTCTGAAAGAGACGCGCTCTTTAGGGAAGCTGCCGAGATTATTGTGACGGCGCAGCAGGGTTCGGCTTCTTTACTGCAAAGAAAACTCAAACTCGGCTACAACCGCGCCGGAAGACTGATCGATCAATTGGAAGCCGCCGGCATCGTCGGCCCATTTGAGGGTTCCAAAGCCCGAAACGTCAACATTACGGATTTGAACGCGCTCGATCAATTCTTTAATAATGAACAAAACGATTTTTAAAATGAAACGGATTACCCAGATTGCCCTGTTGTTGATTGTTGGCCTCACTGCGCAAGCGCAGGACAAAAAAGCCAAAGACCTGCTCGATCAGGTAACGGCCAAGGTCAAGAGTTACAACAACATCGTGATCGACTTCAAGTATGCCCTGAACAACAGCAAGGAAAACATCAACCAGGAAAGCAAGGGCAACGTGACGATGCAAGGCAACAAATATGTGCTCAATTTGATGGGCGTCACCAAAATGTTCGACGGCAAGAAAATCTACACCATCAACCCCGAAGACGAAGAAATCACGATCCAGAAGTTCAACGAAAAGGACGACAAGGACATCTCCCCTTCTAAGCTGCTTACCTTTTTTAACACCGGCTACAAGTTTTACTGGGACATTACCCAAAACGTCAAGGGCCGTAAGATCCAGTACATCAAGCTTGTGCCGACGGGCAAAGACCAACGCAAGGAAATCCTGCTCGGGATCGACAGCCAGACCAAGAACATCTACAATTTGATCGAAGTAGGGAAAAACGGCACACGCACCACGCTCACCGTTAATTCTTTTAAAACCAACCAACCTTTATCGAAAAATCAGTTTACCTTTGCCGAGAGTAAATATTCCAATTACATCATCAACAGGTTAGACTAATTTTTTTGTGAAAATCCTCGACAGATACCTGCTCAAAACCTTTGCCGGGACCTTTGGTTCGGTATTCGTCATTCTCTTTTTTATTTTCATCCTACAAACCGTTTGGCTGTTTATCTCGGAACTCGCGGGCAAAGACCTCGATGTGTTGATGGTGATCAAGTTCCTGATGTTTGCCATGCCGCGCATCATCCCGCTGGTGTTGCCGCTGTCGATCCTGCTCGCGTCGATCATGACCTTCGGGAGCTTGGCCGAGAACTATGAGTTTGCCGCCATGAAATCGTCGGGGATCTCGTTGCAGCGCGCGCTCAAGGGGCTTACGATTTTTATCCTGGTGTTGAGCGTTTGCGCGTTCGTTTTTGCGAACAACGTCATCCCATATGCCGAATACAAATTCATCAACTTCCGCAAAGACATCGCGCAGATGAAACCCGCCATGGCCATCGCCGAAGGCCAATTCAACGATGTGGGGTCCTACAACATCAAGGTCGAGAAAAAATCGGGCCAGGACGGCAACCACCTTACCGGCATCACCATCCACCGCAAAAGCAACCAGTTCGAGGGCGTCAAGAACGTCATCAAGGCCAAGGACGGTGAACTCGTGGGCAACGAAAACTCGAACATCCTACAGCTCGTGCTCAACGACGGCTACTATTACGAAGATATCATCCCGAAGAAATACGAGGAAAAAAAGAAGATGCCGTTCGCCAAGAGCTCGTTCAAGAAATACATAATCAACCTCGATTTGTCGAAACTCAACAACCCCGAGGGCGTCGACTACGAAATCTCGAACACCAATACGATGCTCAACGTAAGCGAGCTGCGCTACACGCTCGATTCGCTTGGCAAGAGCTACAAAAAGGATGTGGTGTCTTTTGGCGACAACATCTACCAACGCACGGGCATCAACTACATCCACAGGAAATCAGCCGACTCGACCAAAAAGGCGTTCCCGACGGGCAAAGACATAACCGCCGGGCTTACTTCGTCACAAAAAGCCGACGTGCTCAAGGTGGCCTCGGGCAACCTCTCGAGCGCCAAATACCAGATCGAAGGCACCAAGATCGAATTGCAGACCAAGCAAAAACTCATCAACAGCCACTGGATCGCGTTGTACGACAAATTCGTGATCGCCTATGCGTGTTTGCTGATGTTCTTTATCGGCGCGCCGCTCGGGGCCATCATCCGCAAGGGCGGACTGGGCCTGCCGATTGTTTTTGCCGTGTTGATCTTTATCGTGTACCATTTTGTCAATACGTTCGGCAAGAAGCTCGCGTCTGAGAACGGCATCACGCCCTTTTTGGGTTGCTGGATGTCGACGATGATCCTCACGCCGTTTGCCATCTTTTTGACGCACCGCGCCACCAACGACCGCCAGATCATCATCGATTTCGACTGGCTCATCGACCCCGTGCGCAAAATGTTCGGGCGCAAGGAAAAAACCGACAAAGCCGACGCCGACCGTATCATCAACCTGGCCGCCGTGCAAGGCCCTAAGGACAGCGAATGGGACGCCATGGCCGAACAATCCGATGCGGTGCTGATCGGGACGGTATACAACGCAACCAAATTCAATTATTCGAAAGCCAAGGTCACTGGTGCGCTCAAGATACTCGAGCAGCGCGGCATCACGCAGGAAGACCTGTTGCGCGACGGCAAGCTCTACAACCGCGACTACGAAAGGCTGCAACAAGTGGTCGAGGACTACCGCTCGGACGGCAACGTGACCTTTGGGCTGTATGTGGTGGTGTTCATCCTGTCGTTGGTGGTGCAAAACAACCGCAACCTGATGTGGCTCATCATACCATTTTTTGTTTTGTTTGTCGTGTTTTGGATTTGCGTATTCCGCACCGAGAAAAAACTCGAAGAAATCGAAAAACTCACCCAGCGCAACATAGGCCCGAACATCTACATCGCCATGATCGTGGGTTGGGCGTTTTACTTCATCCTTTATTTCAACAACCGACGCGCGCTGCAAAAGGCGCTGCAGGAAAGCAACGTATAACAATGTCTGTCGAAAAAATACAACTCAATACGATCGAAGAAGCGATCGAAGACATCCGTCAAGGTAAAATCATCATCGTGGTCGACGACGAAGACCGCGAGAACGAAGGCGATTTTCTGGCCGCCGCCGAGGTAGCCACGCCCGAGATGGTCAACTTTATGGCCACGCACGGCCGCGGGCTCATTTGCGCGCCGCTCACCGAAAGCCGTTGCAAGGAGCTCGGGTTGCAATCGATGGTACAGGTAAACACCGACCACATGGAAACCGCGTTTACCGTATCGGTGGATTTGCGCGGACACGGCGTAAGCACGGGCATTTCGGCCTCGGACCGCGCCAAGACCATACGCGCGCTCGTGGACGGCAACACCAAGGCGCACGATCTGGCGCGACCGGGGCACATTTTTCCGCTGATCGCCAAGCAGGGCGGCGTACTCAGAAGAACAGGCCATACCGAGGCCGCCATCGATTTTGCGCGACTGGCCGGGTTCAAGCCCGCGGGCGTCATTTGCGAAATCATGAACGAGGACGGCTCGATGGCGCGTTTGCCCGAACTGGCCGACATCGCCAAGAAGCTCGACCTCAAACTGGTATCGATCGAAGACCTTGTGGCCTACCGTATGCAGCACGACAGTTTGATCGTCAAGAAAGAAGACTTCGATATCGAGACGCGTTTTGGGACGTTCCGCCTGCGCGCCTACCAGCAAACCACCAACAAACAGGTTCACATTGCGCTGACCAAGGGTACGTGGAACTCGGGCGAACCGGTGCTGACACGTATCAACTCGACGCTGGTGAACAACGACATCCTGGGCACGCTCACCAACGACGCCGACAAAAAACTCGACGGCATGTTCCAACGCATCAACGACGAAGGACGCGGCGCGATCTTGTTCATCAACCAGGAATTGGCCGACAACAGCCTTTTGAACCGTATCGTCGAACTCAAATCGCTGCAGGCCAAGGGCGACTTCAAGGCCCCGCCGATTGTGATGGACGTCAAGGATTTTGGCATCGGCGCGCAAATTTTGCACGACATCGACATCTGCAAGATCAGACTGGTCTCGAACTCCGATTCGGAAAGCACCAAGCGTGTGGGGATGATTGGGTATGGGTTGGAGATTACGGAGTATGTGAGGTATTGAGCGACGAAGGACGAAGGACGAAGGACGAACAATCAACTGTCAAAAAAAGTATCGATGAATCCCTGTAACTTATGCAGCAGCATCTCGCCGATGCTTTTGCGTTGTAGGACCGACGGTTGCTGGTCGAGCGTTTGGATCACCTCCTGCCTTGTAGGCATCCGCTGCGAAAACAGATAGTCTTCGATCAATTCCTTTAGCTTCGCACCGTTAATGTTTTCCTCCTGGACAAACCTTTCGAACGCCTTTTGTTTCTCGATGTCCATAAAATCATCGAACCCCTGCTCGACCTGGTCTTTGTCGATCAGCGGCAGGTTTTCTAGAATAAACTTCTCGATCAGCTCACGTTTGCTGCGCAGTTTGACATCGCCCGCCACCATATCAAGAATTTCCTTTTGCCTTTTTTGCTTTTCGGCCGGCGCCATGTTGTTGAGCTTGGACAACAGCCCCATGATATAGGAAACGGTAATATCGTCGCGGTGGATGAGTTCGAGTTCAAAATCCACTTCGTCCAAAATGGATGTCTTTTGCTTGGTGTCGTTCTTGACCTTGTCGTACAAATCGAGGTACTTGCTCTTGTAATCCTCGAACTCCTGCAAATCCATATCAAGATCATCGAACGTAAAATCGGCAAACGATGTCATGACGTTGCGCAAACGCATGATTTCGCGGAATGCTTTGATGAACGCCAATTCGTCGTCTTCGCCCAACAAATCGTCGACCGAAGCTACCGTAGGCGCAATGTCGCCCATTTTGGCATAGGCTTCGTTGAAATCGTCTACATAATTGCGGTACGGCTTCATGATGATGATTTCTTTGGCGTCTTTGTTCGAGAACAGCGCAATGGCATCGTCGGTGGCTTTCTTGAGGTTGCGGAACACCACCACATTCCCTTGCGATTTCTTTTGCCCGTAAATCCTGTTGGTTCTCGAATAAGCCTGTATCAAGCCGTGGTAGCGCAGGTTCTTGTCTACGAACAACGTGTTGAGGCTTTTGCTGTCGAAGCCCGTCAGGAACATGTTGACCACAAACAACAGGTCGATCTTTTTCTTGCGGACCTTATCGGAAATATCATTGTAGTATTTGTAGAACGATGCGCTGTCCTTGGTCGTGAAGTTCATCCCGTGTTCCTGGTTGTATTCCTGGATGTAGGTTTCGAGCTTGTCGCGGGTATGCATGGCGTTGTAGGTTTCGCGCGGATCGGCCACATCGTCAAAATCCTGGTAATCTTCGGTAAAATCCTTCTCGCCTTCGTTGGCGTTATAACTAAAAATCGTGGCGATGCTCAAATCGTGCTTGCCCTCGCGCTTGCGTTTCCTGAACAGGTCGTAGTATTTGATCAGGGTGTCTACGTCGCTGATGCAAAACATGGCCGTAAATTCCTTGCGGTGGGTTTTGGACGGATGCTGCTCTATGATGTACTGCGCGATCTTCTCGAGCCGTTCGGGACTTTCCATCAATTCTTGGGTATCGATGGCTTCGACCTCGATGTCGATCTCGTTGCGCGTATCGCCTTTTTCGCGGTACCGCCCTACATATTCGACGGCAAAACGAAGCACATTCTCGTCCTTGATCGCATCGGTGATCACGTATTGGTGCAGCTTTTCGTCGAACAACATGGCCGTGGTTTGTCGAATGCCCGACTTGGCCATCGAATTCTCGCCGAATATGGGCGTGCCCGTAAACCCAAACATCTGGTAATTGTTGAAATACGACTTGATCTTCTTGTGCGTGTCGCCAAACTGCGAACGGTGACATTCGTCGAAAATGAAAACGATCTTTTGGTCTTTGAGCTTGTCCATCACCTTGAGGTGGTGCTCTTTGGTTACGGCCGTATACAATTTTTGGATGGTAGTCACGATAAGCCGCGTACCATCGTCGGCGAATTGCTTGACGAGCGACTTGGTGTCGTGCGTACCGTTGACGCTGTCGGGTGAAAATTCGTTGAATTCCTTGGAGGTCTGGTAATCGAGATCGCGTCGGTCTACACAAAAAACCACCTTGTCTACCTTGGGCAGTTTCGACAAAATCTGGCTGGCCTTGAACGACGTGAGCGTTTTCCCCGATCCGGTCGTATGCCAGATGTAACCGTTTTTGCCCGTCGTCTTGACGCGGTCGATGATGCGCTCTACGGCAAAATACTGGTAAGGCCTGAGCACCATAAGCGCCTTGTTGGTCTCGTGCAGGACGATGTATTTGGTGATCATCTTGCTCAGGTGGCATTTCTCCAAAAACAGGTTGGTGAAATCGGCCAATTGCGAGACGCGTTTGTTGTGCTCGTCTGTCCAGTAAAAAGTTTGCTTGAAATCGGGTTTTTGGCCCGTAAAATTCGAGAAATATTTGGTGTTGACCCCGTTGCTGATCACGAACAATTGCACAAAATTGAACAAGCCAAGCGATGCCCCGAACGAATGTTTGCTGTAGCGGCTGATTTGGTTGTAGGCCTCCTTCATCTCGAGCCCGCGGCGCTTGAGTTCGATTTGCACGAGCGGCAATCCGTTGATGAGCAGCGTCACATCATAACGGTTCTTGTACGACCCTTCCATCGTGATCTGGTGGGTGACCTGGTATTGGTTCTGGCACCAATGCTCCATGTTCAGGAACTCGATGTACACGACCTCGTTGGCATCGTTGCGGAACGAGAACTTGTCGCGCAGCAATTTGGCCTTTTCAAAGACGTTGTTGGTCTTGGTCAGGTGGTTCAGGATGAGCGCAAAATCGTTGTCGGAAAACTTTTTGTTGTTGTGTTTTTCGAGTTGCGATTTGAGGTTGCCGAGCAAATCCTGTTCGCCTTTGATGGTGACGTTTTCGTAGCCGTTGGAGATGAGTTGGGCGATGAGGGTTTGTTCGAGGATGTGTTCGGATTGGTGGGTCATGTTAGGCTTACATTGAGTTCGTTTTGAGGGTAAATATCTCCTATTCAATTCTTATACAACCTTCTGTGTCACGAGGTCTTTTGCTTTTTAATAACCAACAAGCTGAATTATCATCTTCGATAGCAATATATTTTGAGCGACTTTTCTTGTCTAAAATTTCAGGCTCTTTAATCAATCGTAATTTCCAATTAGGAAATGATAAAGGAGCCGAAAAATCCTCGACGATTTCTTTTAGGTCTTTTTCAATTAATAGCAATACTAATTTCTTGAAATATTCCCGGTGCTCACTATAAAGGAAGTACTCCAACTCTCTAAACTTATCGAATAGTCTTCTCTTGGTGGCGCCAACGGTATACCAATAAGACCACCAATAGTTATAGAAGCCGTAATGTCCGTTAACATCAATCGTTAGAAAGGCCCTTCGCAAGTCATTTGTTAAGGCGTTTTCTGATGAAAAAAATTTGACAAAAACATTTTTTATGTTTTTGAATAGTTCCTCATCAAAATTCTCGGGATTGTTGTCGTAGTCCATACAATAAAACATGAAGTCTATTTTCCCCCTCAAAAGTTCATTATCTTCCGCTTCAAATATCAAATCTTTAGTTTGAGGTCTAGATATTAATATTTTTGCCTTATTTCGCTCTTCTTCAACTTGATCTTTAGCAAACTGCGATCTAACGGAATCAACGGATGCAAGAGCCGAGTAAATATCGCTGCTCATGGCTGCGAGTTCGTTTATCAAATTAATAGCACCGTCAAAGGCTTGAGGACTTCGAACTACGTCAGGTCTATTTCCGTCTTTATCTATATCCGCTCTAGAAACTATGTTCCTTATAACACGCATCCAATCCTGAAAATTTCCAAGATCAAAATTTGGATTTCTCTTTAGATATTCTGTTTGTGCAAAAAAGAGGACTTTTTGTGTGTAGGTAGCACTATTTACTTGAATCTGTGAATAATTATTATCATCGAAAACTATCTCTGACAAAACCGACTTCCTAAAAGAATGTCTCCACATCGGAAAATTTAAAATAAGTTCAGTTGACTCAAGATTAGTATAGAGCTCGAAAATATCGTACAAGTACTTAAACCCATGACTTGTAAAATCGTTCGGCTTTACAGAGTTCGGCCTCTCTTGCAACTTATTTATTATCGAAGCTCTTTCATCGATTCTGCCGGCAGTTCTCTCAATTGATTGCATTATCATTGCAATTGTTGCAATAAGTCGCATAAACGCCTCATCCACCGTTTGATTTTTTTTAAAATGACACCACAGAAAATCAGTCCAAGTTGTATCTATTTTTAACGCTAAAGTTTTTTCTACTGAAACCCCAGCCTCCCACTTTTCATCATCAATATACTTTTGAAAACTTGCTTTAAAATTTTCAAAGGGAGTTAATAATTTTCCTCTGGCATTCATCTTTATGTACAAATCGTCGGTTAGTCCAATGTTCTCTAATTCCACATAATAAAATGAAATTAGATTTGGTTTACTGACGAGTTTTTCCCACAGATTTTCTGTTGAAAAAAACAAACGATGTATATCGTCAATCGTTCTTAGCATAGAGTCGATAGTTGGATCGTTCTTCCACGATAAAAAGAACCAATTTGAATCTACGATCAAATCGCTTAGAAATTCGATGTCATCAACTATATCAATTTGACTTTCGGTTAAAGCTAAACAAAAATCTCTTGAAGTAATCCTGGTTTCGTAAGTAAAATTCTTCAGATTGTTTTGGTAACTACTGACGTTTATTTTTGATTTCGCCGCGGCGTACCAATATAAAAGATATAAGGTTGTAAGCCGTTGCTGGCCGTCAAGTGGTTGGAAAGTGTTGTTTATTTTGCTTCCATAAACGAAATCGAGTTTAATGCTCTTGTTGGATTCCACACATTCCAGCAACGCTTTAAGAAAATTTTCCCTTAGCTCCTTTTTGTCTTTTCGACCCTGCGCGTAATCTCGTTGGATGATTGGTATTTCTATTTTTTCAATTTCGGTCAATTCTGCGAAACCAATTGTCTTCCCTTTATATACGGTTGTATCTGCCATAATTATACTTCTAAATAATTTTGTAAAACATTGTAAAGGTCCTTCTCGTAATTTTCTCGGTCGTCCTGAGTCCAAAATGATATTCTTGGCGGGTATTCACTGAAATATTTGAGGAAAACATTTTTTGTGCAAATTGGGATAAAAACACCTTCCTTGTCGCGATTAATAATTGTTTTTCGCTTGAGTGGAAATACGGCGTTCTTGTAACCTCTGTTAGTTTCGGAGTCCAATAGTGTTAGGTTAGAAAGATCGTTAATGTCCTCATCTTTTATATCGGAATTGAAATGGGAAACGATGTCTTCAAACAAGCTCTTAAAATCATCATTGTTATTGACGTCGCAATTTGGAATTTTTTTAAGTAAATCCTTCCCTTCCTTTTTAGATTCGTCTATAAAAATTGATGCATCGTTTAGCCAATCCCTTCGATTTTTATCAGGCATTGTGTCTTTTACCGAAGTGATGTGTTCAATATCCCAACTGCCATTTTTAAAAATATCGAAAGGAAAATACGAGTTGTCCTTCTGACTTGATAGCATTGTTAAAATGTTATAAAGTAATAATATGTTTTTCACCTCATTATCGCCATACTGAAGATTTTCTAGCTCGACTCCCACAAGACTTTCCCGAATTGTCAGGTCAAGGTAAGTCCGAAAATCCTTTTTCGTCATACTTGCTGAACTTTCATACAACTGTTTGATCGTTACCGCACCGCTGTAAATCAAATATCCAATTTTATGATATAGCTCTCGCTCATGATACCACTCGTTAAATCGTTGAAAATAGTCTTTCACCTCTTTCCAATTTTTTTCAACCGCTATCTGTGTTTTACTTTTAAATTTCTTGCTAAAAAATCTAAATGCGGAATAATCGTCAGATTCGTCAATCTCTTCATTCATCAAGTCGAAAATAAATTCGATACGATTGGTTGCAACCTTATTGCCCGTTAAAAAGTACCAGAATTTATTATTTTGAAATTTGCTCTCGATTTGATCCCATTCTGTTGCAATCTCTAGTTGGCGTAACTTCAACTTTTCGAAGTCTTTTTTATCAAAATTGGAACTATTAAGAAAAAGAGCTTTTATTAACTCCGCATTCGTAAGCGGGATTTTTCCAATATTAATCCTAGTAAAAACTGCAATCGGGTTATCCTCGTTACTTTGATACCAAATTACTTTTGAATTAAATTTAAACTTCGACCTAAAGTTACTGTTATCAAAATTGCTTCCTTGATTGCCAAACCATTTTTCAATTGTCTTATACGCCTTACTTATATAATAGAAATCAATATTCTCATCGTTAAATTCTGGATTGTCGCCGAGATTTTCTAAAAAAACTTTAGTATCATTCCTCGTTTCGTAATCAAGGTGAAAAAGCTTGTCCCGACGTTCTTCTTTAAAATCCTGATTCAAATAATGCAAAATTAAATAGATGGTAGTAAGCCGTTGTTGTCCGTCAATTACCTCGAGCTCGTCGTCACTTCTACTCTTTACGACTATCGGCTGTAAACAGTACCAAGATTTTTCGTCAGAATCGCCGATTTGCTTTGGGACGAATTCGTTGATATCGTCAAGTAGTTCTCGTACTTCTTTATCAGTCCACTTGTATCCTCTTTGATAAGATGGAATATAAAATGACAATTCACTAAGTTCATTGATTGTCTTCAACTCTAAAATATTTTCCATACACTTATTAGTTTAATTTTATCATGTTTACACAAACATATCCGCCAACAACCCCTTCTTCCACCTCTCCATTTTCTCAATCTGCACCGCTACATGATTGATCTTCTCATCGAGGGCGGTGATTTATTGTTTATTTTTTATTGTTATTTTTTATTGGCTAAACGAACATTTCGGCGAGTAGGCCTTTTTTCCAGGTTTCCATTTTATCGATTTGGGTGGAAACGTGGGCGATTTTGTCGTCGATCGCGGTGAGGACCTATTATTTTTTATTTTTTATTGTTATTTTTTATTAACTACACAAACATATCAGCGAGCAGGCCTTTTTTCCAGGTTTCCATTTTCTCGATTTGGGTGGAAACGTGGGCGATTTTGTCGTCGATCGCGGTGAGGACCTATTATTTTTTATTTTTTATTGTTATTTTTTATTAACTACACAAACATATCAGCGAGCAGGCCTTTTTTCCAGGTTTCCATTTTTTCGATTTGGGTGGAAACGTGGGCGATTTTGTCGTCGAGCGCGGTGAGGAATTGGGCGATTTTGGTTTGTTCTTTTTTAGTCGGAAAAGGGAATACAAATCCATTTAGACTTTTTGTCGTAATCTGATTGATTGTTGCGCCTAAATGCTCATTTACCTGCTTTAAAAAAATTGGCGACTTGAACAAATGAAAAAGAAAGTCATTAAATTCACTTCTGTAAATCGTCATAAAAGCACCGAAAGCCGCCCCTTCATTTTCTTTTTTTATTAACGCAGACTTACCAATCAAATCTCTACTTCCATTTCTTGCGCAAATGAGAATGTCATTTTCTTTGACGAAGTTCTTCTCCGAAATCTCCATCGTAACAAAAACATTGTCCTTAAAAGATAAAACACCATCTTGAATATTGGAAGAACGCAGCACCAAAGTGCCGTTGCTTTCGACTACATCATCTGGAGAATAGGTTAGTCCAATAAAACTCTTTCCTATTTCTCCTAACGTTTTCTCCTCCCACTCCCCAAAATCCTTTCCCCCATCCTTAAACCGCACCTCCTGGCTAAAGATTTTTTGCATCATGGCTTTTTTGTATTGTTCGAGGAGGGATTTCTTTTTTCTGAGGAGATTTAATTTATCGTCAACAACGCTAAGAAACGTACCTATCTTTTCTTGCTCCTCGATAAAAGGAAACTTGAAAACCAATTTTCTTAGCTCAACCATAGTCAAAGCCCTTTGTGTAGAACCAATGGAGGTCTTCTCGATGTCCTTCTTTTTAAGTTCAAGTAATATTTCTAAGAAACGACTACTCTCGGAAATCTTTCTAAACCATATTAAATTTCCATCCTTAAAATAAAAGGGGCTCTCATTTTTTATTCGCAAAACATTTCCAAGTGTTCCGACCGCCGTCATTAAAATATCATCAAGTTGGGGGACGCCGAAAGATTCTTTGTAACCATAATAAGCTTCTTCGGAAATATATAGAATTTCGGTCGGTTCAATATCTTGCCTTAATTCCGTGATTTCTTTACCTCGATAAAAAGGAATGCCTTTTTCCACATAATCGGATAGATACACGCGTTTACTTGATGTTAGTTCCGCTATTGTTCCGATACTTTTCCCCTTCCATTCTCCAACAAACCCCGGAAATCTTAAACTCGGCACCAACCCATTTTCAAATTGTCTCATTTTCAAATTTTCAAATTAAAAAGGCGCACTAATCCCCAACTCCCCACAAAACCCCGCAATCACCCTATCGGTTTCAACCATCGCCTTATCGAGTTCCCGCAATTCCAAAGCCACCGCATCCAAATCGATCTTCTCGGCTTCCTCAAACGTATTGACATACCGCGGAATGTTCAAATTGTAATCGTTGGCCTTGACGGCTTCGAGACTGGCGGTGCTTGAAAATTTATCGATCACGGCGCGGTCGCGGTACGTTTCGGCAATCTTGTCGATGTGTTCGGGCCGCAGCACGTTTTGGTTCTTGACCTTTTCGAATTCCTTGCTCGCGTCGATGAACAGGATATCGTCGGGGAATTCGCGGCATTTCTTCAAAACGAGGATGCACGTCGGGATGCTTGTGCCATAGAACACATTGGCCGGCAGCCCGATGATGGCGTCCACATAATTGCGGTCTTCGATCAAATATTTGCGGATGTGTCCTTCGGCCGCGCCACGGAACAAAACGCCGTGCGGCGCGATACAGGCCATGATGCCGTTGTCGTCGAGTTGGTGTACCATGTGCTGGATGAACGCAAAATCGGCCTTGGTCTTGGGCGCGAGCTTGCCGTATTGCGCGAAACGCTCGTCGTTCATAAACAGCGGATTGGCGCTCCATTGGGCCGAGAACGGCGGATTGGCCACGATGGCTTCGAAACGCAAATCGAGGTGCTGCGGCCGTTCGAGTGTGTCCTCGTGCCGGATCGTAAAATCGTGGTAGGACACATCGTGCAGGATCATGTTCATGCGCGCCAGGTTGTAGGTCGTACGGTTTTGTTCCTGTCCGTAAAAGTGCGCGACATCATCCACTTCCTTGGCCACGCGCAAGAGCAGCGAGCCCGAGCCGCACGTAGGGTCGTATACCGATTTGAGCCTGCTTTTGCCCGTGGTCACGATTTTAGACAGTATGGTAGACACGGCCTGCGGCGTATAGAACTCGCCCGCCTTTTGCCCGGCACCCGCGGCAAATTGCCCGATCAGGTATTCGTAGGCGTCGCCCAGAACGTCGCCCTGCGAGTCGCCCAGGTTAAAGTCGATGGCGTTGAGCGCGGTGATGATCTTGACGATGATGGTGTTGCGGTCGGCCACGGTACGCCCGATCTTGCCCGAATCGAGGTCGATGTCATAGAACAGGTTGTCGAAATCTTCTTCGGATTCGGTGCCCATGGTGCTTTTCTCGATGTCCTTCAAGATGCGCGCGAGGTCTTCGAGAATGAAATTGCCCGCGCTCTCGTGCGCGTCGTCGTCCTTGGCTTGTTTGGCGTTGCCTTTCTCGGCCAGGCTCTTGAACAAGTCCGACGGTTTGAGGAAAAAGCCGATCGAGTTGATGGCGTCTTCGCGGATGTGTTCGAGGTATTCCTTGCCATCGGCAGACGTTTCGTCGATTTGGGTGTAGCCGATGCCATCGGGCACGAGGATCTTGTTGGCGTGGGCCTCCATCTTTTCTGACAGGTATTTGTAAAAGATGAACCCAAGGATGTAATCCTGGAACTGGTTGGCGTTGATCTTGCCGCGCAGGATGTTGGCGATGTTCCAGAGCTGCGTTTCGAGCAGGCGTTTTTGTTCTTCTGACATGGTAGTTGCTGTAAACGAAAGGGTTGCATTGCCCCCGAAAAAAACCGATGGGGCAAGCCAAACATAGCGATAATTTTCGAGATGCCGAAACCCACCGGAAAACAAAAAAACATGATGCGCAAACAGTGCGGTACGGCAAGGTGTGGGATACGCAATGCCGTTGCGCTTTGAAGATTGTGGGTTGTGTCAAAATTTTTGTGTCAAAAAAAATTGACACAAAAAAATTGACACAAGGAGACTTTGGCAAAAAAATTGCCTCCTCGAAGTTGAAACACCAACGATCATGAAAAAACAAAACGCACTCCGCAACCTGCTTGGCATCACGCAACAGGAAATGGCCGTTTTACTCAATGTGAACAGAAGCCAATGGTCTATGTACGAAGGCGGCAACCGCGACCTTCCGGCCCATGCCGCGCAACTGTTGACCGAAATACTGATGCACACGCAATCGCCCGACTTTAAAAAGGCCGATGAAAAACCCGCAAATACCGCCGCCGATAGGCAATGGCTCACCCGTTTGCTGGCCGAGAACGAATACCAGCGCCTGCGTTTGCAACGGGAACAGGCTACCCTCGAGAAGCAACAGCACAAACAACACAGCCGTCAACTGCTGGCCGGGTTTGTGGCACACCGCAAAAAAACGAACAAACAACACCCCTGGCCGCTCGTGGCACCCAAAACAGCCACCGCAACCCAGGACCACGAAAGCCGTACACGGCTGCTGGAGTATGCGTTGCGGCTCGAAGTGCTGGCGTTCGAAAAAAACCTGCTCGAATCGAGGCTTGCCGACCTCGATGGCAAAACCGCCCGGTAAATCTTGTCGGTATCGCATTGGATCGATTGGCGTACAACCCCCTAAACCCAACACCATCAACGGCTTAAAAACCCCAAAAAAATAAATTGTTTTTTTTACCCAAATAGTTTTTGCAGAATAGAAAACCTTGTTATATTTGCATCCGCATTGGGCAACTGATGCGACTTATTGGAGGAATGGCAGAGTGGTCGATTGCGGCAGTCTTGAAAACTGTTGACTGTAACAGGTCCGGGGGTTCGAATCCCTCTTCCTCCGCAAAGAAAAACCGAGAGCATCGCTCTCGGTTTTTTTGTTTCCGCACGCGTCAAAAGCCACCAGCTTTTGTAAGCGGACGGAAACAAAAAAACACAAACGCCACCGGCGTTTGGTTTTTCTTTGCCCCGGATTCCCTTAAACGGGATCACGCAGTAATCCCTTCTACATCCAAGCGAATGCCTAAGGCGTTCGCCAACGAATGTCGCAGACGTTTGGTTTTCCCTACCCCAAATTCCCCAAAACGGGATCACGCCAGTAATCCCTTCTACATCCAAGCGAATGCCTAGGGCGTTCGTCCATAGCAAATACCACCCGCGTTTGGTTTTCGCCCCAAATTCCCGACCGAAATCACAAAACAATCAACGGTTTTACCCCTCGACGCAATCGATCCCAAACCTCGACCGCACAAACGAACACCACCAACCTATATGCTTCCACATATAAACCAAACAAAAAATACAAAACTATATGCTTTTACATATAATTTACTATATTTGCCTGTAATCGATGTAAAAGCATATAATCATGACCAGTTTAGCCGAGTTCGTCAAGACCAAAAGAAACGAAGTAAACCTCACACAGGAAGCCTTTGCCGAACGCGCAGGCGTTGCGCTTACGGTCATCCGAAAAATAGAACAGGGCAAAGAAAACCTGAACCTCGAGAAAGTAAACCAGGTACTCAAAATGTTTGGGCACACGTTGGCGCCCGTCAATGCGCGTGAACTGTCCCGAACCAACGACCGGACACCATGAGAAGTGCCGCCATTTATTACCAGGAGATTCTGGCAGGAACCCTTACTGAAACAGATGAGGGCGACTACGTCTTTCAGTACCAGGAGGCCTACATCAAAGCGCATCCGAAACAACCCATTAGCGTGACCATGCCGGTGACCGCCAAGCCGTATACCGAGAAACGCTTGTTTGCCTTTTTCGACGGATTGATCCCTGAAGGATGGTTGTTGGACATCGCGTCCAAAAACTGGAAAATCAACCCCAATGACCGCATGGGGCTGCTGTTGGCCTGTTGCCAAAATTGTATAGGTGCGGTAAGCGTTCAATCTATGCCGGATGAAAATGAATAACAAATGTTTGTACTGTTATCGGCCACTGGACGATACCGCGACGGGTGACTTTCACGAGCGTTGTAGTTTGGATTTTTTTGGAACCAAACAACAACCAGCTTTCGGACATTCGCTCGCGCAAATGGCCGATTTGGCAAAAAATGTGGTCGAACGAAGCGTGGCCGTCCCGGGCGTACAACCCAAATTGTCGTTATCCCTGGTGCACGACGCGCTGCAGGATGGGCACAACGGACGCTTGACAGTGGTGGGCGCGTTGGGCGGGAATTATATTTTCAAACCGCCTTCCGACCACTTCCACGAAATGCCCGAAAATGAGCACGTCACCATGCGTATCGCCCAAGCGTTCGGGATCAATGTCGTCAAATCGAGCCTTATCCGACTGCAATCGGGCGAACTGTCGTACATCACCAAACGCATCGACCGTACCGATACCGGGGCAAAGATCCACATGCTCGATATGTTCCAAATCACCGAAGCCTTCGACAAATACAAAAGCTCGATGGAAAAAGTAGGCCGGGCGCTGGACGAATATTCCAACAATACATTGCTCGATAAATTGTATTTTCTCGAATTGGGTATTTTCAGTTTCCTGACGGGCAACAACGACATGCACCTGAAAAACTTCTCGATGATCCATAACGGGGACGCATGGGTATTGGCGCCTGCCTACGATTTGCTCAACGTGGCCATCGTAAACCCCAGCGATACCGAGGAACTCGCCTTGACACTCGAAGGAAAAAAGAAAAAACTCAAATGGGAGCATTTCGACAGATTGGGCAAGGCTTTGGACCTGAACGACAAACAGATCAACGGCATCGCCAAACGCTTCCAAAAAAACAAGCCGCTCGCCCACCAATGGATCGACCGCAGCTTCCTTTCCGAATCCTATCGGGAAAAGTACAGGGCGCTGTTGGAGCAGCGTTATGCGGTGTTGTTTTCGTGAGCGGCAAAGACGCGATCGCTTCTTTACGGAGAATTCCCTAAACAAAACCGCACCCATAGTTTCCTATCTGCAATCCCAGCTACCCCCTGTGTTTTGCCATAAAAAAACACCAACAGTCGCGTTGGTGTTCCTACTTTTTACAGCTGGCATTTATGGCCGTGGCACAGCATCGTCCAAATAGTCCTTTACGCTCATTTTAATCATGTAGTGGTCGGAAAGGAACCGGTCGTGCATCTCCAAGTCGGCCGAACGCAACACATACTGACGGCTGTATTTGAACTCGGGGCGGTCTTTGGCCACAAAAAACCGATCGAACGGCGCCCCGCTGTAATCCTTGCTCCAATAGGTAGACGTGTCGTTGTTGTTCAGGTCGATGAACCCGTGGTCGACAAAAGTCTCGATGGCCGGCTCGTCGTTCTTGAGGATGTTGGTATCGCCCAGCAAAACAAGGCTAGGGTCTATTTGTGGTCGCAACTTTGCCAGCTCAACGCACAGGGTTTCGGCTTCCAACCCACGCACCTGCCGGTTTTTGGTTACCCCGCCATAGTTCGATTTCATGTGTAGTGGCACCACACAAAGTTCGCGTTTCTCCCATACGATTTGCCACTTCCCGTCGGCATCCTTGCGCCAGACGTCTATTTTCGAAAAGAAATTAACCACGTGTGGCTTGCGGTCCCAAAGCGAAAGATCGCCTTCTTTGTGTTTGACATCCAAAGCTTGAACGTCGCCCAAGGTCAAACGGTCTGTATTCCACAAAACCGCACAAAGTTGCGACCGGTCGCCGTCCGAACGATTGGGCAGGATCAGGTATTTCCAAGGGACGTCGAGGTGTTCTTCGAGCAGGTAACACACGATGTCCAAATCTGAATTCCGGCGTTCGGTATGCGCATGGCTCGGGATGATGGGCTGGTGCGGTGCCATCCGAACTTCCTCGTCGGTAGGCGTGAGATACACTTCCTGGAGCGCGATCAAATCAATACCGGCCATTTCGATGTGGTCGGTCAAGGCATAGGCACTCTGTCTTCTTTGGGCTCTTGCTTGGCCCGACAGGTGCTCGATGTTCCAACTGGCAATTTGTAAAAAACTCATGGTACTAAGGTTTAAATGATTGATTCCGTTCATCTTCAAACCCCACATGACCAGGATTCGAATGGAATCAAAATTGACATTTAAACCGTTACAGGCCAATCTATTTTTGCCTACCCCGTTTCAGGGCTTTACCCTACGGGTGGTGGCGCAAATCACCTAAGGACTATCTTACATCTGCAAAACCTACCTAAAATTCCTTCCCTTGTCAAACACCTCCTCCGGGTCTTTTTCATCGGCACGCGACAGTGTTTCTACCGCCTGTTCGGCATCGACATGCGCCGTCATCCCGCGCAACAGATGCGACAGGTTGTAGCAACCATCGGCCACCACATGGATCACGCGACCTTCGATTTGCACCTTGCCCTCGATGAGCAACAGCCGCGCTTTGACGATGTCGCGGCGGTGCTTCTGGAAAATCTTGTCCCATACGACAATGTTGGCGAATCCCGTCTCGTCTTCGATGGTGATAAACAGTACCCCCTTGGCCGTCCCGGGCCGCTGCCTGACGGTAATCAGTCCGGCCACCTTGACCGCATCGCCGTTCTTGAGTTCGGATAAACACGCCGAGGGCGTCACACGCAACGCTTCAAGTTGCGGACGCACGAAGTGCACCGGATGCGCCTTGACCGACAAGCCCGTCGCGGCATAATCCTCGACCACATGCGCGGCCTCGGTCAACAGCGGCAACGCAAACTGCGGTTCGGACGCGCTCGGCGACGGCTGCCCCTCGAACAATCCCACGGGGCTGTCGGACAAGGCCGAGACTTCCCACAACGCACGCCTGCGGTCGAGCCCGATCGAGCGGAACGCATCGGCATCGGCCAACCTTTCGAGCGCCGCCACAGATACCCCTGCGTCGCGTAATGCATTCACCGTTTGGAACGGATGCGCCCGCGCGGCAAGCAACAGCTGCATCTCGCCGGACTGCAAGCCCTTGACCTGCCTGAACCCGAGCCGCAATGCACAATACCTGCCCTGCTTTTCCTCGAGCGTGTGGTCCCATTCCGAATGGTTGACATCGACGGGGCGCACCGTTACCCCATGCTTGCGCGCATCGATGACGATTTGAGCGGGCTGGTAAAAGCCCATGGGCATGCTGTTGAGCAACGCGGCGGCAAACACATCGGGGTAGTAGCACTTGATCCACGACGACACATAAACCAACAGCGCGAAACTGGCCGCGTGGCTTTCGGGGAATCCATACGACCCGAACCCTTCGAGCTGCTTGAACACGCGCTCGGCAAAGGCTTCCTCGTAACCATTTTTCATCATCCCGCCCACGAGCTTGCGGTGCCATTCGCTGACTTTCCCTTTGGCCTTGAACGTGGCCATGCTACGGCGCAACCCGTCGGCCTCGGCAGGTGTGAATCCCGCCGCGACGATGGCGATTTCCATGGCCTGTTCCTGGAACAAGGGTACGCCCAGCGTCCTGCCCAAAATTCCTTCGAGTTCCTTGGACGGATACGATACGGGGTCGATGCCGTCGCGTCTGCGCAAATACGGATGCACCATATCGCCTTGTATCGGTCCCGGACGCACAATGGCCACTTCGATCACAAGGTCGTAAAAACACTTGGGCTTGAGCCGCGGCAGCATCGACATCTGGGCACGGCTTTCGATCTGGAACACGCCCAGCGTATCGGCCTGTTGGATCATTTCATATACGGCCGGATCGTCCTGCCCTTTGTTGACTTCGGCCAGCGTGAGCTTCCTACCGTAGTGCCGTTCGGTCAAATCAAATGCCTTGCGGATACACGTGAGCATCCCAAGTGCGAGCACATCGACCTTCAAAAATCCGAGCGCCTCAATGTCGTCCTTGTTCCATTCGATGTTGGTACGGCCGTCCATGCGCGCGTTGAGCGTCGGACACAAATCAGGCAGCTTGCCACGCGTGATGACAAACCCGCCCGTATGCTGGCCCAACTGGCGCGGGAACCCAACATACTGTCTGGTGATGTCGAGCACCTTGAGCAGGTACGGGTCGGACAAATCGAATCCTTCAGACGTGATGCGCCCGTCGTCCAGATCGTCGCGGAACTCCCAAATTGTCGCGGACAACTTATCGACCGCATCGCTCGAAAGTCCCATCGCCTTGGCCACGTCGCGTATGGCCCCTTTCCAATGCACTTGCGTCACGGTGGCCACGATGGCCGCGCGGTCGCGTCCGTATTTTTCGTAGATGTACTGGATGACCTCTTCGCGGCGTTCGTGTTCGAAATCGACGTCGATGTCGGGCGGTTCGTCGCGCGCATCCGACATGAACCGCGCAAACAACACCTTGAATTTGGACGGATCGACCGAGGTGATCCCCAAACAATAACACACCACCGAATTGGCCGCCGACCCGCGCCCCTGACACAAAATATCCTTGCTGCGCGCAAACCGGACAAAGTCGTATACGGTCAGGAAATAGGCCGCATAGTTCTTGCGTTTCATGAAATCGAGTTCGTACCGGATGGTTTTTCGTACCTTTTTGGGAATCTTGTTGCGGAACTTTTCGTTGGCGCCCTGCCAGGTCAGCATTTCGAGTTCGTGCTGCGGGGTGTTGTCGCCCGAGGTGATTTCTTCGGGGTACACATACTCCAAGCTGTCGAGCGAGAACCGACAGGCATCGGCAATGTGCTGCGCCTGTTCGAGCGCTTCGGGATATTGGACAAACAAACGCGCCATCTCGTCGACGGGTTTCAGATAGCGTTCGGCATTTTGGTGCAACTTAAATCCCGCTGCATGAATCGTGCATTTCTCACGGATGCAAGTCAGGACATCCTGCAACTCCCGCCGCCCGGGTATGTGGTAATGCACGTCGTTCGTCGCCACCAAAGGAATGTCGAGCGATTCAGACAGCTGTTGCAAACGGTACATCCGCTTGTTGTCGTTGGCCTGGTACGATCGGCCGATGCCCAGGTGCAACGCGTTGCCCAATTGTTTTTTGTATGCCGAAAGCGTCCGGATAAAATCGTCCTCGAAAGCAAAGGAGGCATTGAGCGAAACCGGCGCGAGCGCAATGAACCGGATGCCTTCGGCATGATCAAACACATCCGACTGATACAAATGGCATTGCCCTTTCTCTGCCCTGCCGTTGCCCAGCGAAAGCAACCCCGACAACCGCGCATAGGCTGCCTTGTCGGTCGGGAATGCCAGCAACGGCGAACCGTCGAGCAATTCGAGCCGACACCCCACGACAATGCCGAAACCTGCTATTTTTCGCGCGGCGCTGTGTGCGCGTACCACGCCCGCCAGCGTATTGCGGTCGGTAATGGCGATACGGCTGTAGCCCAATGCGGCGGCCTGCTCCACGAATTCCTCGGGATGCGAGCCGCCACGCAGGAAGCTGAAATTGGTCGTGACCTGTAATTCGGTATAGCTCATGCGAAAAAACCATGTAAAAACCATTGCAATTGCCCCTTGACATAAGGCCCCGAACGGAACACCCAATACCGCGCGCCCTCTTCGTCCTCGACACAATAATAGTCACGGTAGTTGCCGTCTGCACGCCACCATTCCTGTTCGATGCGCTCGGGCCCGTCGGACTTGGCTACGGTGTGAAGCTTCCCTTTGTGCCGAAACAACATGGGCGGATTGTCGGGCAACACCGCGGTCACCTCGATCGACTCGGGGCTGGGCAACAGCGCAACGGGACGCGGTTGGTTTGTACGCCAAGCGGTGGCGGGCTTTTCCCACAGCGGCGCGGCTTCCTTGATCGAACGCTCGGGCCAATGGTGTTCGACAGGCAAATAACGCGACACCTTTCCCGCGCCGGTCTTGGCCGTCACGCGGTCGAGCAATTCGGCCACCTTTTTGTCGCTCTGGCTCGAGACGGCCCAAATGGTTGATTGCTCGTGCGCAATCGGTGCTACCCTGGACGCTTCCAGTACAAACAACTCGAACCCCAGATCGGGCTCCAACGTAGCGATCCTGTGCTCGAAAAGCCGCAGCAGGTGCGCCGGATCGCAGGAAGGTTGCCCCGTCCCGATCTCGATTTGCTGGATGTTGCCGTCTATGCGGAACGTCTTGAACACGGCATGGCGCAATCCCATCGCCTCTTGGGACAAACGCAGGCATAAGGCTTCGAGCAATCGGTTGAGCGCGATGGCGATGCCTGTGGCCGTGGTGATGGGTTCTGCGCAGCAAAGCCTTTCCTGATACGGTTCGACGGGTGCGATGGGTACCACCCATTCGACTTCCTGCCCCAATGCCTGGTCGAGCCGGAACGACAAAGATGGCCCGAACCGCCTGCGCAACGCCTGCCGCGGCATGTCCATAAAACTGACGATGTGTCGCAGCCCCAATTTGCGCAACCGCGCCAAAACATCGGGTTCCAGACGCAACGCGGCCGCGGGCAATTGGCGCAGGGCTTCGCGTTGCCCTTCGGGCGGCACGATATGGAACGGCTTGCCGAAATGGGCCGCCGCCCACGCCGTACCGATGGTGTCGGCCATCGCCATCCGTACTGTATAACCATAGGCTTCGAGACGGTTCCGGATGTTTTCGAGATAGCCGCGTTCGCCACCCCACAGGTGCGTACAACCGCTTGCGTCGAGGACCAATCCGTCCTGGTCGACGGCCACAAAAGGCGTATAGCCCACACACCATTCGGCCAGCGCATGCAGCAACTTGCCCGCCCGCCCCGGCTCGGTCTCGACCATGTGCAGTTCGGGGTACAGCGCCTTGCAATCGGCCAGGACCATACCCGCGCGGATGCCTTTCTGGAACGCGCGTACATTGACCGAATCGACCACCATACGGCCACGGTCGGGCGAAGCCAATACCAAAGGCACCTCGCGGAGTTCGGGGTTCTTGCGCGTGGCGTACTCGGCCAGCAGGTGCGGAAAAAAGAGGTAGACGTAACGTGACATTATACGGCGTGGCGTTGTGGCAGTACGATGGTGGTGTGGTTGGGCACGGCGACAAAACAACCCGCCTCCCAACCAACCTGCCACACACGGGGCCTGCCGTTCTTGACTTTCAACAATTGGACTTCCCAACAACTATGACCTACCCCTGGCAAACCTCCCGATTGGCTCGGCAGCGGGACGATGCGCCAGCGCGTGGTACAGGCCACCGCATTCTCGGAAAACGGCTGGAACCGGTGTACGAATCCCGTCACGCCACTGCGCTCGACGGCCAGTTGCAACCGCCGCGATTCGGTAAACCCGAGTTCCTTGATTTGGGCGATGACGGCCGTGAGCGCCTCGCATTTGAGCGCCTCCTCGATGATCCACAATGCGTCCTTGGGTTTGGGGGCGCGGATGAATACGATGCGGTCGGGCGGCAAGCCAAAAACGGGAAGCCCTGTCGCGAAGATGCTCTGGTCTGGAACGATCCACAGGCAAAGCCCGCCTTCTTTGAGCAATTTACCCGCCAGGGCCGCAATGAAACCGTGGGTCGAAGCCGCATGGGCAGGCTCGTGGCTGATGAATTCATGTACGACGCCTTTGGGAAACGTGCGCTCGGGGAACGCATCGGCAAAGGGCGCGAAACCATCGGTGGATTCACCCGACAATTTGCCCAGCCCCTGCATCGCATTGATTTGTGATTGGAGCTGTTTGATAAGGGCTTTTTTGTCGGGCGTGACCATGGAAAAACGTTTTTGGATTTAATTGTTGTATTTTACAGCAAAGTTAATTATATTTGTTGTTGCAACTTACAACATTAACACATGTCGCTATTTTCGGACAACCTTCGTTACCTGCGCGAAACCCGTAGGGAAAGCCAGCAGCAAACCGCCGAAAGCTTTGGGATCAAGCGCGGTAGGTATGAACCTTATGAGAGCGGAAAAGTAGAACCGCCGTATGACATCCTCAAAAAAATATCGCTGCATTTTGGCATCAGCATCGATTTGTTGCTGTCGGTGGATGTGCGCAAATACGACCTTTCGCAACTGCTTTTGCTCGACGACAACCGCATCGTGTTGCCGATCACGGTAGACGCCAACGGCAACGATTTGATCGAGATTGTCCCGCACAAGGCACGCGCGGGCTACCTGACGGGTTATGCCGACCCCGAATTCATCGCCAACCTGCAACAGATTGCGTTGCCTTTTTTGGGCCCGGGCAAACACCGCGCGTTTCCCGTGGGTGGCGATTCGATGCCGCCGCACGACGACAAGAGTTTCATTGTCGGGCGCTATGTAGAGAATCTGGGCGAAATCAGAAAAGACAAAACCTATATATTGATCACCGCCAACGAGGGCATCACCTACAAACGACTTGCGGAAAAACACGGGGATGCCATTACGGTAGAGCCCGACAACGTCATTTACAGCCCGTACCAAATCAAGCTGTCGGATATTCTGGAAATATGGGAATATGTGGCGCACATTGGCCGCGACGACCGCAAAGCCGAAGCCCCTACCGATGTATACGGGATGTTTGCCGATTTGAAGCGCGAGATCGGCAGCCTGCGCCAGCAATTGGGGTAATTACCGGCTGATGATTTTCTTGGAGACGAATTCGCCGAAAAAAGCGTCGCGATAAATGTTGCCGATCGGGATTTCGTTTTTGCCGATGTACACCGTGTTGTTGTCTACGGACTCCATCTTGTCGACATTGACGATGTAGGACTTGCTCACGCGCGCAAACAACTGTTTGGGCAACCGGTCGTGGATGGTTTTGATGTTCATGGCCGTGATGATCTTTTGGTTTTGGGTATGCACGACCACATAATCCTTGAGCCCTTCGATGTAAAGGATGTTGCTGAAATAAATTTTGAAAATCTTGCGGTCGGCCTTGAGGAAGAAATGGTCTTCGGTGATGTCGGCGATGCGGCTCGCGGCATGATCGGCCTTGAGCAATTGCGCATAGGTCTGGGCTTTTTCGACCGCGCGCTGGAAACGCTCCAACTTGACGGGCTTGATCAGGTAGTCGATGGCGTCTACTTCATAGCTGTCGATCGCAAACTCGGGAAAAGCCGTCGTAAACACCACAAAAGCGTCGCCCGGGATGGTGCGCGCGAACGCGATGCCGTTGGTGCCCGGCATCTGGATGTCGAGAAAAATCAAGTCGACTTTTCCTGCGCCGAGTATTTCCTGCGCGGCCATCGGACTGTTGAACGAACCCATGAGCCGGAGCGTCGGGGTTTGCTCGACCAGCATCTGGATGGCCTCGCGTGCGAGCGGTTCGTCGTCTATGATGATGCAATTCATAATTTGATGATTAGGGTCACGCAGTAGGTTTCGGCATTGTCCTCGATGGTCAGCGTGTGCGTAGACGGGAACAGCAATTCGAGCCTGCGCTTGATGTTGACCAGCCCCAATCCGCCCGATTCATTGCGCACGGCATTTACGGCGGGCTTGGAGTTGATGCACCTGAAAAACAGTTCGTCGTTCCAGACGTTGAAAAACAGGTTGACATAGGACGCCTTGGCCGAATCGTTGTTGTGTTTGACGGCGTTCTCGACAAACGAGATGAACAACAGCGCGGGAATCTGTACGCCGCTCAAATCGCCTTCTTTCGAAATCACGAAATCGAAACTGTCCCTGCGGATTTTCTCCAAATTTAAGAAATCTTCGAGAAAACGGATGTCGGCCGTCAGCAACACTTTTTCGCGCGCGCTGTCGTAAAGCTGGTACCGCAACAAATCGCTGAGTTTCATGAGCACCTGCGAGGCCTTGTCGGGGTCTTTCTTGGTGAGCACATTGGCGTTGTTGAGCATGTTGAACAAAAAATGCGGGTTGATTTGGTTCTTGAGTTGTTCGAGCTCGGCCTGGGTCTTGGCCTGTTCGAGGTCGTAAATGCGTTGCGCGTCGTGCACCCAGCGTTGGAACAACTTGATCGCCGCCGAGGCCACGGTGAGCACCAGGATGATGAACGAAAACGACAACAACCCCACATTATCCTCGACATACGGCAACAAATGCGGCCTAAAAAAATCGTTCGCGATACGGTGCGTGAGCGACCAAAACGCCATGCTGAACACGATCGAGAGCCCATAGGCCACATATTTTTTGCGGAACAGGAACTGCGGCACAAAATAATACATGTTGGTATAGGCCAGGAACAAGATCTGGAAGAAAATCACGGCGCGGCTGTAGGTCTCATACGGTTCGACGTATTCGGCCTCGCTGTAATACAACACAAAAATACTGACAACATAAACCGTCAGGTGCCTGAGCCAACTGTATTCTTTTGAGATGATCAGCTGCAACGGCTTGGTGTCGATGGTGGGATGTAAAGTTTCACGCATAGGGTCGTATAAAAATAAGACAAAAGTAGCGTCAATAAACGCCGTGCGGTAGATATTATACCAAATCGCCTTTTTATTATACCAAAATAAAACCGCGCATCCGAAGGCAAAATACCCCAAAATTTTTAATCGACGCCAAACGCGTTTTGCTATAAAAAACCAAGGGTTTGGTATAAATCGAAAAAAACGCGTGTCATATCGCGATAGGTTTGCCCCGAAATCAATTCCTAACCATCAATGAAAAATCAAATCCGACTTTTTTTATCGGTTTTTTTGGCGTCGCTTGCCGCACAAGCGCAAGAGGCCAAGTTTACGCTCAGCGGAACGGTGTCCAATACTGGCAATACCGAAACGCTGATCGGGATCAACATCGTGATTCCCGAAGCCAATGTATCGACCGTGACCAACGCCTACGGTTTCTATTCGATCACCTTGCCCAAAGGCGATTATACCATCATCATCAGCTACCTCGGTTTCGACGACCTTACCGAAACGATCGCGCTCACCGGCAACACCAAGCGCAATTTTGGGATGACCGAAGCCAGCAAGGCGCTCGACGAGGTGGTGGTCACGACCAACAAGACCAAGGCCAACATCCGCAAACCTGAAATTTCGGTCAACAAACTCTCGATTTCGACGATCAAGAAAATGCCTGCGGTTTTGGGCGAAGTCGATGTGCTCAAGTCGATTTTACAACTGCCCGGCGTGACCAACGCACAGGAAGGCGCCTCGGGATTCAACGTACGCGGCGGCTCGGTCGATGGCAATTTGGTGTTGCTCGATGAGGCCGTCGTGTACAATACGTCGCATTTGTTCGGGTTCTTTTCGGTGTTCAATTCGGATGTCATCAAGGATTTGAAATTGTACAAAGGTGGCATCCCGGCCAATTTTGGCGGACGCATCTCGTCGGTGCTCGACATTTACCAGAAAGAGGGCAACAACAAGGAATACCATGTCACGGGTGGCATCGGATTGCTGGCGAGCCGACTGCTTGTAGAAGGGCCGATCGTCAAGGACAAAAGTTCGTTTGTCGTGGCGGGCCGCGGATCGTATGCGCATTTGTTCATGAAGCTGGCCGACGAACCCAATTCGGCGTATTTCTACGACCTCAACGCCAAGTTCAACTACCGTTTCAACGACAAGAACAACGTTTTTGTGTCGGGGTATTTTGGCAACGACAACCTCAACTTCAACAACGCGTTCGAGAACGAGTACGGCAATTCGCTGCTCAATGTGCGTTGGAACCACATTTTTTCGGACAAGATTTTCTCGAACGCCTCGGCCATTTACAGCCAGTATACCTATGGTTTGCGCATCAAATCGGTGGGCATCGATTGGGATTCGGACGTGAACAACTACAACCTCAAATACGATTTCAAACACTACGTCTCGGCCAACCTGACGCTGAGTTACGGCCTCAACGGGATTTCGTACGGATTCAATCCGGGGACGATCAAGCCGTACGATGCGTCATCGGCGATCAATCCGCGCCAGATCGCCAAGAAATATGCGTATGAAAGTGCGGTTTACATCAGCGCCGAGCAAAAGCTCTCGCAAAGTCTCTCGATCAACTATGGCTTGCGTTACAGCAACTTCCAACGTGTGGGCGAGCAGATGGTCAACACCTATGCGGGCAACCAGCCCGTGGTGTACAACCGCGAGTTCCAGATTTATGAAGAAGCCACGCCAACCGGGCAAACCTGGTATGGGAAAAACAAAAAGATTGCGGGTTTCGACAACCTCGAACCGCGTTTGGCCCTCGCCTACTCGGTCAACGACAACCTGTCGTTCAAGGCGGGTTACAACCGTATGAGCCAGTACATCCACTTGATTTCGAATACGGCGTCGGCCTCACCGCTTGACATCTGGGCGCCAAGCGACCAATACCTCCTGCCCGAGATCCTCGATCAGGTGTCGGTTGGCTATTTCCAGAATTTCAAGGACGACGCCTATTCGCTCGAGGTGGAGACGTTTTACAAGAAAACCAAGAACAAGGCCGATTACATCGACGGGGCGCAACTCATCGCCAACGATGCCATCGAACGCGTGATGCTCAACGGCGAATCGCGCGCCTACGGACTCGAGATCATGGCCAAGAAAAACACGGGCAAACTCACGGGCTGGCTGTCGTATACGCTTTCGCGCGCCGAACAAAAAACGCCGGGACGCACGCCCGACGAACCGGGCATCAACAACGGCGATTGGTACCGCGCCAATTATGACAAATTGCACAACCTGTCGCTTACGGCGGCCTATCAGTTTACACCCAAGTGGTCGTTCGGCGGGATTTTCACCTACCAATCGGGCAAGGCGGCCACATTTCCGAACGGCAAGTACCAATACATGGGCGTGACCGTTGCCAACTACGGCAAGCGCAACGACGGCGCGCTCGCGGCCTACCACCACCTCGATTTGTCGGCCACCTACATCCCGAAGCCCAACAAAAAGAAAGGCTGGCAGGCGGAATGGGTGTTCAGCATCTACAACGCTTATGCGCGCAGCAATGCCGCCTCGTATACGTTCGGGCAAAACCCCGATTACGGACAAAGCGAGGTGCGCCGCATGTCGATATTCGGGATCATCCCGAGCGTGACCTATAACTTTAAATTCTAAAACGAAAAGACATGAAAACAATGCAAATCATAGGCTTGATGGCCATCGCGTGGTGTTTTGTCGGATGCGAAGACGTGGTCACCGTAGACCTCGAAACGGCCGCGCCGAGATTGGTGATCGATGCTTCGATCGACTGGGAACAAAACACGACGGGGGCCGAGCAGAAAATCAAACTGACCACCACGACCGGCTATTACAGCGCAACGTTTCCGACCGTTTCGGGTGCCGACATCACCGTGCGCAATACGGCGGGCACCATTTTCGAATTTGTCGAAACACCGGGTACAGGCGAGTATGTGTGCGGCAATTTTGAACCCGTCATTGGCGAAACCTATACGCTCACCATTTTGCTCAACGGTCAAACCTATACGGCCACCGAAACGCTGACCCCTACTACCCCTATCGAGGAGCAAATCGAACAAAACGCCGAGGGTGGCATGGCGGGCGATGAAATGGAAATCACCTACTACCATCAGGACGACGGCACACGTGTGGACTACTACCTCTACAGCGTCAGGACGCCGCGGCTCGCGTTCCCCGATTACGAGATCGAGGACGACGACGATGTACAGGGCAACCTGATTCCGGTGTATTATGCACACGAAGATTTGGTGGCAGGCGATGTCATCAACATCAAACTTTACGGTATTTCAAGACGCTACTATGAGTATTTCTACAAGCTCCTGACCGCCACGGGCAACGACGGCATGCCGTTCCAACCCGTACCCAACGTGGTGCGCGGCAACGTCGTCAACCAAACCAATCCCGTGAATTTCGCGTTCGGCTATTTCAGGCTTTCCGAGGTGGCCACGCGCAGTTACACGATACAATAAGTTTCTTGATTTTTGTTTTAGTGCCAGATGCCGGATTGCTCCGGCATCTTTTTTTTACAAAAAAACCGAAACTTTCGTTTCGGCTTTGGCTTACAGGCTGTTTACATCTACGCTGAACCGCGTATCGGCGGCGGCATAAAGGTGCACCGTGTAGTCCTGGCCTTGTTCGGCTGCGAACGAGAGCAAATTTGACGATTGGCTACACGTAAATTCCTTGGTGCGCACGATGTTGTGGTTTTTGTCGGTAACCGTAACCTTGAGCGCGCCCGGCGATTTGAGTTGCAACGTCAGGTTGACTTCGGTGGATTCGTTGGCGTGCAACGCAAAGGCGTGGTTGCCGTCTTTTGCCATCACCTGGCCGCTGGGCAGGATGTGGTGCGCTTCGATGGTATTGAATTCGATGGGTTTCTTGTCTTGCGCCTGGGCAAGGGTCGCGGCCAAGCAGCACGCGAGCAGGATTGCATTTTTCATTTTTTGATTGATTAGATGATTGATAATGCGAAAATAGACCCGCACAAAAAAACAATGTTACACCCTTAACAAAATTTTACCGATAACATCCTCAGCGTAAGCCTGCCAACGCCTCACGAACGGCATGCAACGCCGTCTCGCGCAAACGTGGGTTGCCTTTGTCGGCTTGTGTCAAAATGACGAGGCATTCGCGCAGGTAACGCGGTGCAAAATTCGGATCCTTTGCGGCGATCTCTGTGGTGTTGTCTAGGATGTCGGCGTATTTGATGGTTTGCGCGTCGGGACTTGTAGTGACGATGCGCGCGAGTTCTTTCTCCTTGCGGGTTTGGCGGTTCCACTGCGGATAGTCGGCCTTGACGTACACATCGGTCATTTCTACAACGAGCGTTATGGTCTGTTCTGCATCGTCCGGATCCATCACCGAAAGCAGAAAATCGAACATTTGGTCGCGCGTCACCGGCGTATCCTCGAGTACATCGTGCAGCAACGCGGCAACCAGCATCGGCAAACGGTTGTCGCAGTACTTGACGGCGGCCATCACACGAACCGGATGTACGATATAACGGTCGGCCGAATACTTGCGCATCTGGTCGCCGTGGGCCTTGTCGGCAAAAATCGTGATTTGGGTAAGGACAGATTCCATGGTCTAAAACCTAAATTTAAGACAAGATGTTGACGGTTGCAGCCAATTTTATGCTAAAATTCAAAGTCCCTGCGAACGCAAATAGGCATCGTAATCGCGGATGTAATCGGCTTCGTCGAATACGTCCGAATTCATCACCAAACACACCGCGCCCGCCGAAAAATTGTTGAGCTCGCGCCAGGTGCCCGTACCAATAAGCAGCCCCACACTCGGTTTGTTGAGCGTGACAGTCACCGATTGTTGGCCATCGGTCAAAATGACATCGAAACTACCCGAAACCGCAATGAGGAACTCCTGCTGCGCGATGTGGCTGTGCCCGCCGCGTTCGGCACCGCTCGGCACGTCGTACAGGTAGTACACGCGCTTGATGGCGAATGGGATGGTGTTGCCCTCGATGATGGCGTAGTTGCCGTTGGGGTCGGTGGCTTTGGGCAGGTTGATGAGGGTTGGCGTCATGGCTTAAGGCTTGATGGCTGGATAGATTTTTTCGTGGTTCTGGAAATCGTAATTGTTGTAGCTTACATCTGGCTCCAAATGCTGTAGGTACGAAGGACTATCGCCCAAGAACGCAAAAACGGTTCGGAACAAATTGACCGATGTGCGCAATCCAAGGTCGAATTCGGCGTGTCTTTCGCCGTTCCATTTGATGGCGAGCTTGGCGCCAAAAATCGAGCGCAACAAATCTGGATCGTTGATCTTTGCAAATGCCTCTTTTGTACTTTGCATGCCCACAAATCCGCCATGGTCGGCACCGATGATGATCATGGCCGAAGGATCGTGCTTTTCGATAAAAGGGATGATGTCGCGCAACCAGGCGTTGGCCTGTTCCAACTTTTCGATATACAGTTTTCGCTCGCCCTCGACACCTTGACTTTGCGCCTGGTAAACCGCGATGTGGCCAGGATTGAATTTTTGGATGAACACAAACTTTTTTCCCTTGGCAGACACCGCCGATTTTACGGTTTGTGTGATGTCTTTGAATGCCGACCAACCGTCTTTGAGATACGGCACCTCGGAAGTCGCAAAATTAGCGTGGTCAAATGCAACAACAGGTCGGCTGATCAAAAAATAAGGGCGTTCGCTGATAAAATGGGTTTGGTAGCCGTTGTTCTTAAAAACACGAAGCACGGGGTTATCGCCCATGACATAATCCCGGGCATTCTTGAAACCGACATTTTCGAGCGAATAGTGGTGTTTCATGCTAAGCATCGACGAATTGGATTTCAGCGTCGAATTGTAATTCGAGCGAAAACCGTCGTAAAGGGTAAACCCGCGAGACCTCAGCCACGCGTCGAACGCAAGGTTGTCATACCGGTACAATTTGCTTTGCAGCGCCAACGCATCGGCGTAGCCATCCATTTGCAGAAAATAGACATTGGGCGTCTTTGTAAAACGACATTGCTCGATGGCGTCGGGTAACTTATTCCAATGCGCCGGATTCGAGAAGTTGTGTACTATTTTCTTTGCCGTCTGCATCAGCGGGAAAGCCGTCATGAACGCGACCAACAACACCACAATTTTGTGGTTCCTGAATTTCACCGAAACCAACGCCAACAACACCGAAACGCCCAAAACGATACGTTTGCTGTAGGGAATCGAAAAATGTTCGAGTAAAAAATAACCCAGGAATGCAAGGGTTGACACAAAAACCCAATGCGCGGCAAACGGGCGCCATCTCGTGCGCAAAACCAGACGATAAACGAGCGCAATGCCCAACATGGGCAACAAAACGAAGTAGGCGGCAAATACCGCAAGACTTTCCCATGAACTGCCCAGTTCCAGGTTCTTCGAATAGTAAAACGCCAGCATGTAAAACCCAATCACAAACCCCGAAATCAGCGGGTACGGCTTGTCGTTGCTTACGAATGTCCTGAGCTTTTTTGCGGGATCAAAGGCCATCGGCTAGCGTCGTTTAAAATGATACAGGATACGCGCCGAACCTTCGATGGGTTCTTTTTTGACCAACTGGAATACGGTCCCGAAACCTTGTTCGAAATTACTTTCGTCGTAAAAATCGAAATGCGCCTTGAATTCGCGTTTGCTCTCGAGCAGGTATTGCACCCACGAATCGTCGCGCGTGGGGAATTCGATGAGCAGGTTTGGGGCGAGCCGCGCAAAAAACTGCGCCGACATTTCGAACGGGATGTTGCCAGACAACGTCAAATGATGGATGACGGCCAAGGCCAGACAGCCCGAAAGTTGCAATTTTTCGAGTCGGTCGATCAGCGAAAAACGTTCTTCATTATTGAATCCGTAACCGCCTGCGGGATTGAGTGCATCGGCCACGAGCGGTACAATATTCGTTTCTTTGTTCTGCTGGATTTGCCTGTAATTTTGACCCACGGCATTGGGGTCGATATCGGCCACGAGCACCAATTCGTTCGAACCGAGCGCACGCGCAAACGTGCCGTCGTTACCGCCCAGGTCAATGATTTTGCCGCGTCCGATTTGCTCGAACCAATCCTTGACCTTCTCTTTTTTGATTGCGTAGGCCGCATCGTTGTAGTTGGTCTGGCTGTAATAGTGGTCCCATTCGGTGCTTTCCTTGGCGTCCAAGTCCTTGATGTAGTCGTACAGGCCCGTCAGCAATTTGATTTGTGCCGATTTGGACAACTTTTGGACACCTTTGTCGCCCGAACCGGCCGAAAATTTATCGTCATAACGCGCCAGCAGGTGGATGTTCGCCCACAACGTCGGATTGAGCTTAGACTTCCACGGCAGCAATTGCGCGAGCTTTTTGAGTGGGATGCCGTCGATTTCGTGGGCCAGCGTTTTGAGGAAATCGTGTCCGTAGTATTTGCTGAGCACCAACGGCCCGAGAAAATGCATGACGAATTGTTTGTAGGCATGCCATGGCTGGTCTTGTTGGTAAAAATCGAACGACAACGTGTCGATGAATACGGGCTTGCCTTGGTGGAACGTGACGTTGAACGCCGTGGCATCCTTCAAAGAAAAGCCGTGTTCAAGACAGTATTTCTGGATCTTGAGCGTGAGCAACGCCGCGTGTTTGTATTGCAAAAAGCTCCATTCGTATGGATAGGTCACAAACGGAATTTTCTCGGCTTCGAGCACGATTTGCGTTTGGGAACGCGAAATCTCACGGTGCCGGATCAAGTAGTGTTGGTCGAAAAGTTTGTCGTAAAAACCCGATTGCTGCAACGCGTCGTAGGGTGCAAAATATATCGGCTGGATGATTCGCTTGATGGCATCGTCCTCTAAAACCACATAACCCGACGGATCCCTGAACGACGAAGTGATGCGCTCCTGGCTCATTGATCGGCTTCTTCTTTGGTGTCGATGCTGTCGGCAAACCCGTCTTGCGATTTGGGTTTGATCCCGAAGATCGATTTGACTTTGGCTACGACAGTGCGGTAAAAAAGCAAGACCCCAGCCACGGCGGCTGCCAGAAATTGCACGATGAGTGCGCCTGTTCCGGGATCAAAATAGAGTGGAATCATTTGGATTTTTTTTCAAAGATACTTATTTTAATACGACGTGAAAATTACGGTCTGATTTTAACGTACGCTAAAATGATCGAAACGTCATTTTGCCGATAGGAACAGATTCTTACGGAAATACACCACCAGAACCACAAAGTAAACCACGTAAGTCAGCGCATGCGCTATCACCACACCCTTTGCACCATAAAGGCCAATCAATCCATAGCCCACACACAACATCGTTAAATGCGAAAACAATTCGGTCACGACAAACGCAAGCGTCAGTCTTTTGGCAAAAAATTGGTAGCCCAAAATCAGCGAAGCGGCCTTGAAAAAATCGCCGAACAGCTGCCAGAAAAACAAATCGGACACTGGTAGGAATTCTTCGGTAAACAGCATCTGGATGAGATACATTCTCAACAAATAAACGGCTACCAGCCCTACGGTAAATACAGGCAAAAGCCCACTGTAGTAACTCTTGAACACGTTTCTCGTTGCTTTTCGATTGTCGGCCAACGAAAGCTTGGGCAAAAAATAGACGGTCAGTATCGTTGAAATGAACAGCATGTAGTAGGACGACAACCTGCTTATGGCCTCGACGAATCCGGCCGCCGCATAGCCCGATGTTTCTATCAAATGGGTTCGCAACAACAAGTATACAATCGGGGCTGCAACCGCCGTGACCAATGTCATCACCGAGTAAGATGCCAGACTCCGCAAAACCGATTGGTCGAATTTGCCCAAGGAAATAGACCTGAAAAACGACAACTCCTTACCCAGAAAATAACAGGCCACAAAGAAAAGCAAAGCAGGAGGTACTACGATCGACAAAAGCGCGCCGAACGTTCCAAAATGAACCACGGCATACACCGAAAACGCAAGCCCTATGACATTGCCTACAATACTGGCGTAAATTACATGACGGTATTTCCCTAATCCGTTGATGACTGCCGTCAGAAATACGCCCATCGCATACCATGGCAACGCAAGCGCCGTTATTTGAATTACGCGAATCGTTTTGATTTTGTCGCCAAAGAGCAACGTCGTCCAATATCCCGCAGAAAAAAACAACACTGCCGAATACACCAACGAAACTGAAAGCAAACTGTAAAATGCGGTTGCGAAAATTCGCTGCGCCGCAACGTTGTCGTCTTTGTTTTCGGCTATGAGTTTGATAATTCCATTTTGGAAACCGAACGTAGAAACAGCTTCAAGCGAAAAAACAAAACTACGCAGATTGCCCACCAAGGCGACTCCCGCCGGACCTACAAACAACGCCAGCATCTTAGACGTGATCAATCCGCTCGCTATCTTTAAAAGTACACCTAAACTGTTCAAGGACGTAACCTTGACCAATGGCGTACGCGATATGGCTTTGACTATTTTCAACGGTAATCATTTAGAATCCGAATCACCGAAGTCACCTCATCGTCTGTCAACACCGGCCCCATCGGCAAACTCAACACCCGGCGATGGATTTTTTCGGTAATCGGAAACGACAAATCATTCCATTGGCCGAGCGCCTTTTGCTTGTGCGGCGGCACAGGGTAATGGATCATCGTCTGGACGCCGCTTTCCTGCAAATAGTGCTGTAATGCCTCGCGGTTTTTGGTTTGGATCACAAACAGGTGAAAGTTGTGGTTCAGGCTTCGGTCGTAAAAAGGCAGCCCGATCTTGGGATTGTTGATTTCGGCGAGATAACGTTTAGCGATGTATTTGCGCCTTTGGTTTTCGCCCTCCAGATGCGGCAACTTGACCTGCAAAAAAGCGGCCTGTAGTTCGTCGAGGCGGCTGTTGTAGCCAATGTGGTCGTTGTAGTATTTGACCTCCGACCCATAGTTGCGCAACGAACGGATCATTTGGGCGAGTTCGGGATCGTTGGTCGTGACCGTGCCCGCATCGCCCAAAGCGCCCAGGTTTTTGCCCGGATAAAAGCTAAAACCCGCTGCGTCGGACAAATTGCCCGCCTTGATGCCATGGCCATCTTGCGCGCCGTGCGCCTGCGCCGCATCTTCGATGAGCAACAAACCGTGCTGCTTGGCGATGCGTTGCAGTTTGTGCATGTCGCAAAGTTGCCCGTACAAATGCACGGCAAGGATCGCTTTGGTTTTGGCCGACAGGTTGGCGCCCACCAGATCGGGGTCGAGGTTGTAGGTTTGCGCATCGGGTTCGACCAAAACAGGCACCAAATCGGCTTGTAAAATGGCAAGGATGCTGGCAATGTAGGTATTGGCCGCCACGATCACCTCGTCGCCTTTTTGGAGTTTGCCGAGTTCGATGTACGATTTAAAAATAAGCACGAGCGCATCGAGCCCGTTGCCCACGCCAATGCAATGTTTCGTACCGCAGTAGGCTGCAAATTCGTTCTCGAACTTTTGAACTTCTTCGCCCAAAATGTACCAGCCGCGATCGGAAACCGTCGCTAGTTTTTTTTCGAACGCCAAACGATAGGGCGTATTGATTTTTTGAAGGTCGAGGAACTTGATCATAGCGCTAACGAATAAAAATCCTGATGGTATACCGAACAGCCCAATTCTTCTTTTTGCTTCATTAACCCGGTGTTGATTTGACCGTCGGTTGCCATAACGGTGCCCATGTCAAAAAAGGCCATTCTTTCCTTGAACTTGTCAATCAGCGTAATGAATAAAAAATCGAGTGCACGCCACTTTTCGCCTTCGATCGTCGTGGCGCCGTACTGCGATTTGATGCCGTTTTCAAATTCAAACAGTGTAATACCGGCAACGATTCGGCCATCGTAGTAGGCATCATACTGCGTAATGTTGTGCGGAAAGCGCTTTGCCAACAAGGTAATTTCGTCGAGGCTGTGTACCGGTTTCGCACCGTATTTCGACGCAAGCTTGGGCCCGAGCACCTCCTTCCAAAACGGCCCGAAATCGCGCGACTCGACAATTTCGATACCCGCAGACGAAACCCGTCTGTAATGCTTTTTTTTGCTCTTTGAAAGCAAATCAGGTCCGTTGAAATCGACTGCGAGATTGCAATCGCGTCTGTATAATTTTGCCCCGTGGGCAACCAAAAAACAATCCGATTCGAACGCGGGTTCTTGGTGATAAAACGACAGTATCGGTTTGATTTCGATCCTGCGAAATCCTTTCGATTTCAAATGGCGCAACACCGCGTCAAATAGGTCAAAAACGATCGACGGTGTCGCTCCTGGAGGCAAGACCAGGCCTCCGTACGTCAACCCTTGGTGCGAAAAAACCTCGTCGCCTACCCGATTGGCGGGCATCACGGCCATCAGTTTTTGGTTGTCGAACACCAACAGCGAGCAGTCTTCGAACCGATGGGAATGGTATTCCATAAAGTCGCGCTCGAACAAAAAAGTCGCATTCTTGGCCTTGCAAACAAAGGCGTTCCAAAGGTCGTAGTATTGGGGTTCGTATGGTTGGACCGTGTAGTTTTTCACCCGTTGGTTTTAGACTGCCGAAAATTAAACAATTATTTCCTAAAACGCAGCCTTAACCAAAAAATGACATCCGAATGGTTTTAATGTGTAACTTTAGGCCGCAAAGATTTTATTTGGTGAAAACAAAACTACAAAACCTGTTATTTATTGTGGGTTTGCTGGTCTCGGGCGTAGCCGGGGCCCAGGAAGTTACGCTCTATGAACAGTTCAACGGACGGTATGATTTTGTTTTTTTCGGCAACACGCTCAACCCACATGAGAATGGATCGGGCTTTCCGTGCCAGACGCTCACGCAGGCCTCGGCCGCGCTCAATCTGGCGCCAACCGACGTAATTGCCAAGGCCTATTTGTACTGGGCCGGATCGGGTACTGGCGATTTTAACGTCAAGCTCAACGGCATCGACATCACGCCCGACCGTACTTTTTCGCACCTATCGAACACGGCCGGGCTCAAATATTTCAGCGCGTTCAAAGACGTCACCCAGCAAATCATCGATACGGGCAACGGCGATTACTTGCTTTCGGAGCTCGATGTTTCGGAGTTCCTCGTTCCAGGTTCGACCTATTGCGGCAACGCGACCAATTTTGCGGGCTGGGCGATTGTCGTGGTGTATGAAAACCCCGCGCTGCCCATCAACCAGCTCAATGTGTACGACGGATTGCAAGGCGTACCCAACCAGCTCACCATCACGCTCGACAACCTCAACGTGATCGACAACGAAGGCGCCAAGATTGGGTTCGTGGCGTGGGAAGGCGACCGACTCATCGCCAACAACGAAACGCTGCGCATCAACGGGATTTTGGTAGGCAATCCACCGCTGAACCCTACCAACAATGCGTTCAACGGCACCAACAGCTTTACGAATTCGAATACGTTGTACAACATGGACCTCGACGTGTACGACATCCAGGGCTATATCGACATTGGCGATGTCTCGGCCGAAATCAGGCTCACCTCGGGCCAGGACGTCGTGATGATCAATACCGTCGTGACCAAGCTCAACAGCCAGCTGCCCGACGCGACAATCGCCATCGACAACATCCAACTGCCGTGCGAATCACGCGAGATTACCGTCGATTATACGGTTTATAATGTGGACTGCACCAACGAGCTACCGGCGCCAGCGCGTATCGCCGTATTTGTCGATGACTTTTATCTCGCTTCTACACAAACCACGGGCGAGATTCCGATAGGCGGCAGCGAATCGGGGCAAATTACGCTGACCATACCCGATATCATTCCCGATCCTTTTGAACTGCGGTTCTCGGTGGACAACGACGGCAACGGCAACGGCGGCATCGTCGAACTCGAGGAAAGCAACAACGATTTTGTGACCACGGTGGCGTTTCCTGTGGTGCCCGAATACCACGCGCTGCCCGAAGTGTTGGCTTGTAATGAAGGATTGGGCGCGGGTACGTACAATTTTTCCGGACACCGCGACTTGGTGGTAACCGATCCGGCGCACGGGGTGTCGTTCCACGAAACGCTGGCCGACGCACAAAGCGGACAAAACCCGATCCTGAATACTGAAAACTATACGGCGACGGCCTCGCCTACCGAGGTTTTTGTACGTATCGAAGGCCCTACCTGTTACGCCATCACGTCGTTTTTGCTGCGTACGCGCAATTGCCCGCCTACGGTATACAATTACATTTCGGCCAATGAAGACGGTTACAACGACGACTTTTTCATCGACGGATTGCGCGACATCTTTTTGAACTTCAAACTGTCGGTGTACAACCGCTGGGGCCAACTGGTTTGGATGGGCAACAACAACATGCCCAACTGGACCGGAAACAACAACCAGGGTTTTATCCCGCTCGACGGACGCACACCCGACGGCACGTATTTCTACATACTCGAGCTCAACGATCCCGATTATCCGGCGCCGCTCAAAGGATATCTGTACTACAAAAAGTGATTATTTTTCGAGCGGGGCGAGCGACCATTTGTATTTGACGGCCACGAGTCTAATGAGGATGATCAACGCCGACGTGATCACGTATACCGCATCGTCGTCCAAAGGCAACTTCTTGAGCGCAAAGAACACCACGCCGCCTATGATACAGATGGTCGCGTAGATTTGCCGTCGGAAGATCACGGGGATTTCGTTGCACAAAATATCGCGCAGCACGCCGCCAAAACAGGCCGTCATGGTACCGAGCGCAATGCAGATCACCGGGTGCAGCCCCGCATCAATTCCTTTCTCGAGCCCAATTAGGGTAAAAACGCCCAACCCGATGGTATCGAACAAAAACAACGAAGTGCGCAAACGGTCCAATTTTTTGCGGAACAGTATGGCCAACACAAAGCCGATGCAAATCACGTACACGTAATTCAAATCGCGCATCCAGCTCACAGGCGTTTGCCCGATCAACGCGTCGCGCAGCATCCCACCGCCCACGGCCGTCACAAAGGCGATGATGAACACCCCGAACGGATCGAGTTTTTTGTTGATGGCCGTGAGCGCACCCGACATCGCAAAAGCCATCGTACCGATGACATCCAACCAATGGAACATGACGAAATATTTTTCGCAAAATTAAAGAAAATCCCACAGTTGTTGGCCTGGCCGTGTTTTATTGTCGAATTTATTAGTATTATTGTAGTCCAATTCTAGCCGATGCCGTCGAAACAGATTACAAGCGTGCAAAATCCGATGATCAAATCGCTGGTGCAATTGCAGGAAAAAAGCAAGTCCCGCAAACAAACCGGCACCTTTTTGATCGAGGGACGACGCGAAATCGAACTCGCGCTCAAAGGCGGCTATGTATTGGAACAACTGCTGTTTTACCCCGAAGTCATTTCAGGACCCCAAGTCTCACAGCTTAACCCAAGCGGCCAGATTCCGCTGGTCGAAATCAACAAGGAAGTATACGAGAAGCTCGCCTACCGCGACACAACTGAGGGTGTCATCGGCGTGGCGCGCAGCAAGTCGCTCGAACTCGACGATTTGAAATTGTCGAAGAACCCGTTGATTTTGGTCGCGGAAGCACCCGAAAAGCCCGGCAATATCGGCGCGCTGTTGCGTACCGCCGATGCCGCCAAGCTCGACGCGGTGATCATTGCCAACCCGCGCGGCGATTTGTACAACCCCAACATCGTACGTTCGAGCGTGGGGTGTTTGTTCACCAACCAGATCGCCACGGGCAGCACGGCCGAAATCATCGCCTTTTTGCAGGCGCGCGACATTCGCTTTTTTTGTGCGACGTTACAAAACGCGACCGTTTACGACCAACAGGACTATACCACGCCTACCGCGCTGGTCGTCGGGACGGAAGCCACAGGACTCACACAACAATGGCGCGACGCGGCCACGCAAAATGTGATCATCCCAATGGAGGGCGAAATCGATTCGATGAACGTATCGGTGGCGGCCGCCATTTTGATCTTCGAAGCCAAGCGGCAACGGGGATTCAAGCGATAAGATTTGCGTCTGTAGCAAAAAAGTGAGACTTAAACAAGAACATGATGAGGTATTCTTTTTTGGTGCTTTGGCTCGTTTCGGGCATTTGCACCGCCCAACTGACGACGCCCCAAGTCGATGCATTGGTCGAAAAAACACTTCAAACTTTTGATGTTCCGGGTATTGCCGTGGCCATCGTCAAGGACGGAAAAGTTGTCCATGCCAACGGCTATGGCGTTCGATCGATCGCGACAAAACAAAAGGTAGACCAGCACACGCTTTTTGGCGTCGCCTCGAACAGCAAGGCCTTTACGGCTGCAGCCTTGGCGATGCTCGTAGACGAAGGAAAGCTCAACTGGGACGACAAAGTCGTGCAATTCCTGCCCGAGTTCAAGATGTATGACGATTATGTCACAAAGGAATTCACCGTCAGGGATTTGCTCACGCACCGCAGCGGGCTGGGTTTGGGCGCGGGCGATTTGATGATCTGGCCCGACGGCAACAACTTCACGACGCAGGACATCATCTTGAATTTACAGTATCTCAGGCCCGTATCGGCGTTCCGTACCAAGTATGATTACGACAATTTGCTGTACATCGTGGCCGGCGAAGTCGTGCACCGTGTGAGCGGCCTGTCGTGGTGCGATTTTATAGAATCGCGGATCATGAAACCGCTGCACATGGACCAAAGCGCCGCGTCGTTCCTACGACTCAAGGACACCGCGAACGTGATTGTCCCGCATGTGCCTACCGATGGCAAACTCAAGGTCATTTCGCGTTACAAAGGATCGACGTTCGACGCCGCCGCCGGGATTTATACCAGCGTGCACGACCTTTCCAAATGGGTCATCGCGCAACTCGCCCGAGGCAAATATGATAGCACCAAAACGTTGTTCTCCGAAAAACAGCACAAGGAAATGTGGTCGTCGCAAACCGTGATGCCCAACACGCCCATGCCGCCTTACCGTTCGAATTTCAAGAGCTACGGGCTGGGCTGGCAACTCACCGACATCAACGGGTTCAAGCAGGTTTCGCATACGGGTGGGCTCGACGGCATTGTGACGCAGGTGGTGATGGTTCCCGAGATCAACCTGGGCATCATCGTACTCACCAACCAGCAATCGGGCGCGGCGTTTTACGCGATCTCGAATACCATCAAAGACAGCTATCTCGGTCTTGGCCCCACCGATCACATCGCCAATTTGAGCCAGCAAATCAAACAAAAAGAAGACGACGCCGACAAAATCACCGACGAGGTTTGGGCAACGGTAGTCCAAAATCCAAAATCGAAAACGGCGTTCAAGGACCGCATCGGCACCTATACCGATCCTTGGTTTGGCGACATCACGTTGTCGGAAAAAAAGGGAAAATGCTACTTCCGGTCGGTGCGTTCGCCGCAGCTTTCGGGCGAAATCTTTTTTTACAAAGACCAGACCTATGCCGTCAAATGGTTCAACCGCAGTTTTTTGGCCGATGCGTTTTTGACCTTTTCGGCCGATGGCGCGCGCATCACCATGAAGCCGATCTCGCCGCTGACCGATTTTAGCTACGACTTTCAGGATCTTGATTTTTCCCGAACCTCGACCGCCGATTGACCGCCGCGCATTCGAAGTTCGGTATTCGAAGTTCGTTAATCGACATTCGATGTTCAAAACCCAGATAATGAACAAATAACGAGTGTCGAATTTTTCATCCACAAAACCACCAACCAGCCGCGATTTTCGCCGCGCGCCCGACTTGCACAACTCAAATCTTATCACTATTTTTAGGACTTGAAGTAAGGAAGCTATGGTCGAGATCGATATCGAAAAAGAAAACAAGGCGATTGCGCAGGAATACAAGGAATTGCTCCGCATCAGTTACCAGACATTGTCGCCCGACGACAAAAAACTGATCCGCAAGGCATTCGATGTGGCCGTAGACGCGCACCAGGACCAGCGCCGCAAATCGGGAGAGGCCTATATTTTTCATCCGATCGCGGTGGCCAAGATCGTCGCATCCGAAATCGGTTTGGGTGCCACCAGCATCGCCGCGGCGCTCATGCACGATGTGGTCGAGGACACCGAGGTGACCATCGAGGACATCGAAAAAATGTTCAACAAAAAGGTCGCGCAACTCGTAGAAGGGCTTACCAAGATCGCGCAGGTGCAAAAGGATTTGAACATTTCGATGCAGGCCGAGAACTTCCGCAAGATGTTGCTCACGCTCAACGACGACGTGCGTGTGATCCTGATCAAGCTCGCCGACCGCCTGCACAACATGCAAACGATGGATTCGATGGTCGAGCACAAGCAGGTCAAGATTGCATCGGAAACACTTTACATCTATGCGCCACTCGCCCACCGTTTGGGCTTGTACAACATCAAGACGCAACTTGAAGACCTGGGACTCAAATACACCGAGCCGAACGTTTACAACGAAATCGTCAGCAAAATCAAGGAAACCAAGGAAGAACAGGACGCTTACATCAAGGACATTTCTGATGTTTTGAAGAAATCGCTCGATGAAGAAGGCGTCGATTACATCATCAAAGGCCGTCCCAAATCGATTTATTCAATCCGACGCAAAATGCTCGCGCAGGGCGTTTCGTTTGACGAAGTGTACGATAAATTCGCGTTGCGCATCGTCTACAAATCGAACCAGCACGACGAAAAATTCCTCGCCTGGAAAATCTATTCGATCGTCACCGACCACTACCGCCCGAGCCCGAGCCGTTTGCGCGACTGGATTTCGTCGCCCAAATCGACGGGATACGAGGCGTTGCACATTACGGTCATGGGGCCCAAAGGCCGCTGGGTCGAAATACAGGTACGGTCGGAACGTATGGACGAGATTGCCGAGAAAGGCTATGCGGCGCATTACAAATACAAACAAGGCGGCGGTAACGAAGAAAGCGGGCTCGACACCTGGCTCAACCTGTTGAAGGAAGCGCTTGAAAGTTCCGAAACCAATGCGGTGGATTTTGTCGAGGATTTCAAGATGAACCTGTACGCCAAGGAAATCTTTGTGTTTACCCCAAAAGGCGAGATCAAATCGCTTCCGAAAGGCGCGACATCGCTTGATTTTGCATTTTCGATACACTCAGAAGTGGGCGTAAAAACCAGGGGGACGCGCGTCAACGGACGGCTCGTACCGCTCAACACCGAGCTCAAAAGCGGCGACCAGATCGAAGTGATCACCTCGTCTACCCAAAAACCGACGATCAACTGGCTCGACTATGTGACCACCTCGCGCGCCAAGAACAAGATCAAGAACGTCCTGAACGAAAACACCAAGAAGATCGCCGAGGAAGGCAAGGAATTGCTCACACGCAAGCTCAAGCATTTGAAGGTGACCCTCAATGAGCAGGTGGTCAACGAAATGGTCAATTTCTTCAGGCTCAAGACCAGTCTGGATTTGTTTTACCGCGTGGGCATCGGCGCGATCGACAACCAGCAACTCAAGGACTTCGCGGCGCAAAAGAGCAACACGCTGATGAACTTCTTCAAGAACAAAATCACACGCAGACCGCACACCGCCGACGAAGACATCAACAAACCGGTACTCTCGGCCAACTACGACATGCTCGTTTTTGGGCCCGAACACGACAAGCTCGACTACAAACTCTCGACGTGCTGCAACCCGATCCCGGGCGACGAAGTGTTTGGCTTTGTGACCATCAACGAAGGCATCAAGGTGCACAAAAAAGATTGCCCGAACGCAATTTCGCTGCAATCGAACTACGCCTACCGCATCATCCAGGCCAAATGGATCGATTCGTCGCAACAGGAATTCAAGGCGATCCTGAACATCCACGGCATGGATTCCTTGGGCCTCACCAACGAACTGACCAAGGTGATTTCGAACAACATGCACGTGAACATCCAAAGCATCTCGCTCAGTGGCGAAGCGGGCATTTTTAACGGGCAAGTCACGGTGATCGTGCAAAACAATACGATTTTGAAGAAACTGATCGACAACATTAAGAAGATCGACGGGATTGATAAAGTGACGCGGGTGTATAAAAACTAAAATTTAAATTCCAAATTCCAAGCACCAAATCCCAAATTACAAACGCGGAGTCAACGATTGGAATTTGGATTTTGGACCCGAGGCGCAGCCGAACTGAACGAAGCGCAGCGAGTTAATTTGGAATTTCACTAAAGATGGAAAAACCTTTCTTCGACGACCACTGCAAACTCGAAAAATCCGCCGGAAAAGGCGGCTGGACGTTTTTGACCATGCCGATTTTCGAAAACCTGCCCAAGAAAAAGAACAGCACCGTTCGTGTACGCGGCTTCATCGACAGTTACGAACTCAAAGATTTCCACATTTGGGCGATGAAAAAAGGCACGTTTCTCGCGGTCAAGGCCGAAATCCGAAAAGCCATCAAAAAAGAAGAAGGCGATACCGTCAAAGTCACACTCTGGCTCGACGAACCGCAAATGGTGATCCCCGAAGATTTCATGGTGTGTTTGCGCGACGAGCCGAAACTGCTTAAGCGATTTGAATCCTATCCTGAAAAAGCCAAAAAAGAAACGATCGACTGGATTTTCTCGGCCAAAACAGAGGACGACAAGATTGCGCGCATCGCCAAGACGCTCGAAAAACTCGAATCTGAGCTCGGTAAAAAATAATTAATAATCAATAATTAATAATTACCTTTGCTCCATGACACTCATTTCAGTAGATAACAGCAAAAACCAGGAGATCGTAAAGAACGTTTTTACGATGTATCTTGAAAATAAAGGCCACCGCAAAACGCCCGAGCGCTATGCGATCCTACAGGAAATTTACGACAGCGAGGAGCATTTTGACATAGAAAACCTCTATCTCAAGATGAAGAACAAAAACTACCGCGTGAGCCGTGCGACGTTGTACAACACCATCGAACTGCTACTCGATTGCGCACTGGTCCGCAAACACCAATTCGGGCAAAACCAGGCGCATTACGAAAAATCGTATTTCGACAAGCAGCACGACCACATCATCATGACCGATTCGGGCGAAGTGATCGAGTTTTGCGACCCGCGCATCCAATCGATCAAAAAGACAATCGAGGAGATTTTCGACATCGAGATCCACAACCATTCGCTGTATTTGTACGGGCAGAAGAAAAAATCAGAAAACTAGATTCATGGGGAATATTGGGGCGTTGCGTCGGCTGGAACATCATCGAAACTTCGGGTTTCTGGACGCCGCCGCCGGGCTTTTCGCGGTGCGCGGCACCTTGCTTCAATCCCTAACGCAAATCCCGCTCGGTTTCACGTTTACTTTTCCAATCAAGTTTTTTATACCTGAAGCCCACTGGGCTTCCTCCTCTTAATATCAAATCTAACGCGGAAAATTCCAAATCCTATCCCGACGCTTCGGGACCAAATTCCAAATCAACAAATTACCGAATTACCGAATCCACAACATAACAACACAACAATGACAGTAGACCTCCTACTCGGATTACAATGGGGCGACGAAGGCAAAGGCAAAATCGTCGACGTACTCACTTCTAAATACGACATCATCGCGCGGTTCCAAGGCGGACCGAACGCCGGGCACACGCTCGAATTCGACGGCATCAAGCACGTTTTGCGCACGATCCCGTCGGGGATTTTCCACGCGAATTCGATCAACATCATCGGCAACGGCGTCGTGATCGACCCGGTCGTCTTTAAAAGCGAAATCGATGGCCTGGCCAAATTCAACCTCGACATCAAACAAAAACTCATCATCTCGCGCAAGGCACACCTGATTTTGCCAACACACCGTTTGCTCGATGCGGCGTCTGAAACCGCCAAAGGCAAAGCCAAAATCGGTTCGACACTCAAAGGCATCGGCCCGACCTACATGGACAAGACCGGCCGTAACGGCATCCGCGTGGGCGACATCGAACTCGACGATTTCAAGGAGCGTTACCGCGCGCTGGCCGACAAGCACGAAGCGATGATCGCATTCTATGACGTCGCGATCCAATACAACCTGGCCGAACTCGAAAAAGAATTCTTCGACGCCATCGAAGATTTGAAAAAACTCACGTTCATCGACAGCGAAGAATACTTGCACCAGGCGCAAAAAGACGGCAAATCGATTTTGTGCGAAGGCGCGCAAGGCTCGCTTTTGGACGTCGATTTCGGGACGTATCCATTTGTCACTTCGTCAAACACGACGGCCGCCGGCGCTTGTACCGGACTCGGCATCGCACCCAACAAAATCAAGGAAGTCTACGGGATTTTCAAGGCCTACACGACACGCGTGGGCAGCGGCCCGTTCCCTACCGAGGATTTTGGCGAAGCGGGCGACATCATGGCCAAGGTGGGCAACGAATTCGGATCGGTCACGGGACGCAAAAGACGTTGCGGCTGGCTCGATTTGGTGGCCTTGAAGTACGCGATCCGCATCAACGGCGTCACACAACTGATGATGATGAAGGGCGACGTTTTGAGCGGCTTCTCGAAGTTGAAAGTATGCACTTCGTACAATTACCGCGGCCAATCGATCGACCATTTGCCGTACAACATCGAACCCGAAAACGTCGAACCGAATTACACCGAATTCAAAGGCTGGAAAGCCGATTTGACAGGCATGTCTACCTACGATGAGTTGCCAAAAGAACTCAAGGATTACATCGCCTTTATCGAAAAGGAAGTCGAAGTCCCGATCAAGATCGTATCGGTCGGCCCCGATCGAAAACAAACCATCATGAAATAGCAAACGCCCCTAGAAAAGGGGCGTTTTTTTTTGATTGCTGTTGCCGGCCAGAAAGTGTGACATTTTCACACAAAATATTTTTATGTCACAAGAAAACCTGTGACATTCTCACATAAAATGTCATTATGTCACAACCAAAGCTGTTACATTTTAGCACAAAATGCCATTATGTAACAGAACAGATAAATCATGCGAATGCCACGGTCTAATCGGCCAGCGTAAACACAAAAGACTCCGAAGGTTTGATCGAAATGGTGGCCGTTCCCTGCCCGCCGACAACCTTAAGCAACGCATGGCGTCGGCCGTAGAGGTTTTCGTGCAGTACATAATTGCCGTCGCGGAGCTTCCACTGCGCGATCAGTTCGGCGGGGATGCGAAGTTCAAAGAAACTGTCCTTGAGCCATGAGAAATTGGCCACGACAATCATTTTTTGTTTGTCGGACCAACGCGCAAAGCTGTAAAGCCCGGCATCGTACGACATGTGTTCGCGGTTGACTTTTTGCAGATCGACAAACTTGGACGGCACCGCTGGGCTGCTGACCGTAAAATTCAGCAACCGTTTGTAAAAGTCACGCAGATCTTTCTCGGACTGGCTCAATTGGCCGCCGTCGAATTTGCCGCCGTTCATCCAGCGCTGGTGGTGTGGCACGCCGATATAGTCGAAGATCGAGGTGCGCGAATGGGTCCCGAAACCGGCGTCTTCCTTGCCTGGCTCGCCCACTTCCTGCCCAAAATAAATCATCGTGGGCGATGTCGAGATCGTGGCCGAAACCACCATCAGCGGTTTTCCTTTTTCGGGCGTTCCCGCAAATTCAGGGCTTGCCAAACGTTGTTCGTCGTGGTTGTCGAGAAAGTGCAGCATGTGGTGTTCGATGTCGGCCAAACCGTTCTGGATGTCCGAAATCGGATCGGGCATCGTCTTGCCCTGGATGACTTCTTTGAGTTTGTCGTAGGTCTCGACTTTGTCGTACAGATAATCCATCTTGCCCAAATGGATGTAGTTGCGGTATTCTTTCGGGTTGTACACTTCGGCCATCAAAAACGCGTTGGGGTTCTTGGCCTTGATCGCCGAGTTCATGTAGCTCCAGAACTCATAGGGCACCATTTCGGCCATGTCGTAACGGAAACCGTCGACGCCTTTCTCGATCCAATACAGCGCGATATCGCGGAACTTGACCCACGAATTGGGCACGTCCTTGTCTTTCCAGAATTCAAAATGCGCCTTGACTTCCTTGGCCGCGAAACCTTCGGGCAGCTGCGGAAAATCTTTGGACCCGTCGGGGCGCACGCCATAGTTGATCTTGACCGTCTCGTACCAATCGTTGATGTCGGGACGCGCGAGCCTTGAACCGTTGCCCGTCCACTTGGCGGGATTTTCGCTGAATTGACCGTCGATGAGCGGGTTTTTCTCGCCGTTCAGGGGTTTGTACGTATCAGATGTCGGGACCTGGAACGGGATGCCCGGAATGTAGTAGAAATTGTTGTCGCGTTTGTATTCGACCGACGTATCGTCGTCGGCACCAAAATCGCGGACACCCGCAGGATTGGTCTTGCCTTCGTATTTGCGCGCGATATGGTTCGGGACAATGTCGATCAGAACCTTGAGTCCGGCTTTGTGCGTACGGGCAATCAAGGCCTCGAATTCCTCAAGCCTTTTGGCCGGATCGACCGCCAGATCGGGATTGACGTTGTAGTAATCCTTGACCGCATAGGGCGAACCCGCGCGGCCCTTGACCACTTCGGGGTCGTCGTTCGAGATCCCGAATTTGGTGTAATCGCGCACGAGCGCATGGTGCGGCACGCCCGTGTACCAGATGTGCGTGACGCCAAGGTCCTTGATTTCCTTGAGCGCGAGATCGGTAAAATCGTTGAACTTGCCCACGCCATTCTCCTCGATGGTTCCCCACGGTTTGTTGGTGGTATTCTGGTTGCCGAAAAGGCGCGTGAACACTTGGTACACCACCGCTTTGTTGGGCGTCGTTTTGGGCTTGGTCATGGCTTGTTTTTGGTTTTGGGCGACGGCCGCCAGCGAAAAGGCCAGCGCCGAAAGGATGAATATTTTTTTCATGGCAAGGATTTTATCCGTAAACCTACAAATATAAAGATTTGGACCGATGTGCGGGCCTGCCATAAATAATTCTTAATTGCCGCGTGCGTTGCGGTGTTTTTCCTAAATTTGGCAAAAATTTCGACTTGAAAAAGCTTTGGCTGTTGTTTTTGGTTTCGCTGCTGTCCTTGGGGCATGGCGATTTGTGGGCGCAAGTACCCAAGGCTACGCAAAAGCCTGTGCGCAAGGTAAAAACCGCGCCGGCCAGGCCCGCGATGCCCGCCAACCAGGCACCCAAAAAGATCAATGTCGAGCACGCCGATTTTTTTGACGTCAACCAGCTTGAAATCCCAGACGCGGCCCTGCTCACCGGAAACGTGCGCATCTCGCACGACGGCGTAATCATGAACTGCAACAAGGCGTACTACTTCCAGAAAGAAAACTACATCAAGGCGTTTGGCGACGTACGCATGGTACAAGGCGACACGCTGTTTTTGAACGGCCGCTACGCCGAATACAACGGCAACGTCAAACAGGCCTTTGCGACGGGCAACGTCGTGATGCGTTCGCCCGACATGACGCTGGTGACCGACACCATCAACTTTGACCGCAACACGCAGGAAGCGTGGTACAATACGTACGGCACGATCACGAACAAGGAAAATGTGCTCAAGAGCAAATCGGGGCGGTACTATGTGGCGCAAAAGAAATTCCAGTTTTTGACCGCGGTAACGCTCACCAACCCAAAGTATGTCTTGAAATCGAACCACCTCGACTATTTCAACAATTCGGGACATTCCTATTTGTTAGGGCCGAGCACGATCACGAGCGAGCAGAATTTCATCTACACCGAAAAAGGTTTTTACGACAGCAAGAAGAACATCGGGCACTTTTTAAGGAAATCGTACATCAAATACAAGGACCGTTTGATCGAAGGCGACAGTTTGTTTTATGACCGCAAAATCGAATTCGCATCGGCCACCAACAACGTCAAGATTACCGATACGATCAACAAAGGCATCGTCAAAGGGCATTATGCCGAAGTCTACAAACAAAAGGACTCGATGTTCGTGACCAAGCGCGCCGTGGCGATCAACCTGGTCGAGCAGGATTCGGTGTACATCCACGGGAAGATTTTGATGATTACCGGCAAGCCCGAGAACCGCATCATCCGCGCGTTCAAGAATGCGCGTTTTTACAAGACCGATTTGGCGGGCAAATGCGATTCGATCCATTCGAGCCAGCAAACCAACATCACGCAGCTCATCGGACGGCCTATTTTGTGGAATTTCGACAACCAGCTCACGGGCGACGTGATGCACCTGATTGGCAACGACCAGACCGAAAAACTCGACTCGCTCAAGGTTTTGAACAATGCGTTCATCATTTCGAAAGACACGCTGGGCACGGGTTACAACCAGGTCAAGGGATTGAACCTGTTCGGGAAGTTCAAGGACAACAAGCTCAACGAAGCCGACGTGGTCAAGAACACCGAAGTGATCTATTACATGTACAACGATGACAACGAACTCATCGGCATCAACAAAAACGTGAGCTCGAAGATCAACATGACCATGAACGAGAACCAAATCGATACGATGACGTTCTTTACCAACATCGACGGCGACATTTATCCCGAAAAGGATTTGCCCGAAAATGCGCGGAAATTGCGCGGATTCGTTTGGCGCGGCGACGAAATGATCAAGAGCAAGGACGATATTTTTCCGCCCGAGGAGAACGAACTCAACGACAAGATTATAGCAGAAAGCAAAGCCGAAATGGAAAAGGAAAACGTGCCGATGGAAATTAGGAAGGAAACGCTCGATTACGACAAAAATAATCCGCAACCTAAAGAAAATTCCAAATCACAAATTCCAAATTCCAACCCATAGCTGAAGAAAATTTCAAATTCCAAATTCCAAATTCCATCCCGAAGTGTCGGGACCAAATGCCGACCCTAGAACGATTGGAATTTGGTGCTTGGAATTTGGAATTTCAACAAAAATATTACGCAATTGAAATCTGATTTCTTACGATACCAAGCCCAAACTTCCCCCTACCCACTCGGCATGGAAGTCTCGCACGCGAACGGCTCCTATATTTATGATACGGGCGGCAAGGCGTATCTGGATTTTGTCGCGGGCGTTTCGGCGTGTACGCTCGGACATTGTCATCCGCGTGTGAACAATGCGATCAAGGACCAACTCGACAAATATTCACACGTGATGGTGTATGGCGAATATGCGCAAAGCCCGGCGGTGGAATTTTGCAAGTTGCTCGTTTCGTTGTTGCCTGAACCTTTGAACAAAGTGTATCTGGTGAATTCAGGAACCGAAGCCACCGAAGGCGCGTTAAAACTCGTGCGCCGCGTCACGGGCAGAAGCCAGCTCATTTCGTGCAAGAACGCCTACCACGGCAATACGATGGGTTCGATGAGCGTCATGGGATTCGAGGAAAGAAAGCAAATTTTTCGTCCGTTGATCCCCGACGTCGATTTCATCACGTTCAACAACGAAGCCGATCTGGAAAAGATCACCGAAAAAACGGCGGGCATCATCCTGGAAAGCATCCAAGGCGGCGCGGGATTCATCCAACCCGAGAATGGATTTTTACGCAAGGTGAAAGAACGCTGCGAGCAAGTGGGCGCGCTGATGATCATCGACGAAATCCAGCCCGGATTTGGCCGTACGGGAAAACTGATGGGTTTTGAAAATTATGATGTTGTTCCGGACGTCATTATATTGGGCAAAGGCATGGGTGGCGGCATGCCCGTGGGCGCGTTTGTCGCCAAATCGGAACACATGGATTTGCTGAGCCACGACCCGAAACTCGGACACATCACCACTTTTGGCGGACATCCTGTCATAGCGGCAGCCTGTCTGGCTACTTTACGCGAAATCACTGAAACAGAGTTGATTGCACAAACACTCGAGAAAGAAAAACTCATCCGGTCGCTTTTGGTACATCCTTTGCTGGCCGAAATCCGCGGCAAAGGCTTGATGCTGGCCGCCATGACACGTGACCCCGAAATCACCAACCGCGTGATATTCAAGTGTCAAGACAAGGGCCTGATTTTGTTCTGGCTGCTTTTTGAAGGTTGCGCGATCAGGATGACGCCGCCGCTGACGATCTCGCATGACGAGATCCGACAAGGCTGCCAAATCATCCTCGAAGCGATGGATGAAGTAATGAAAGAAGGAATCTGAAAATACCACCTGTGACATTTTAGCCGTAACTGTTTGACGTTGAAAAACTCCCGTCAGATATTTGTTAATTAAATTGTTCACAAACTAATGCCCGTTGTCCTGAACCCAATAAAACCGTTAGCTACTTTTATTTCAGGATAATTTTAAAGATTTACAGTATGCATTTAAGCGACGAAGAAGAAAACTACAATTTATCCTTATCAAGATTCGAATCGATGCTGAAAACCAACAAAGTTTTCTTCTTTGATTCAGAGGAATTCGAAGAGATCATTCTTCATTACCTCGATATGGGTAAAGCCTCTTTAGCCAAAAAAGCCTTAAAATTAGCACTGGAGCAACATCCCCGATCTACCGGTCTCAAGCTCGTACAAGTAGAAATGCTGGTGTATGACGACAAGCTGGACGTGGCCGAAAAATTGCTCAACGAACTCTACGCCCTCGAGCCGACGAACGAAGAAATCTACATCCAGAAAGCCAACATCTATTCCAAACGCGACAACCACGAAAAAGCGGTAGAACTGCTCACCGTGGCGCTCAAATACACCGACGATTACGCCGATGTGTACAATTTGCTGGGCATGGAATACCTGTTCATGGACAACCTCGAGATGGCCAAGGACAGTTTCATCAAATGTCTTGAGGAAGACACCGAAGACCAGGCCGCGTTGTACAATGTGGTGTACTGCTTTGAATTCCTCGACCAGAACGAGCAGGCCATCGCCTACCTCGACAAATACATCGACCAGAATCCGTACAGCGAAATCGCGTGGCACCAGAAAGGCCGTTTGCATTACGGGCTCAAACAATACGAAGAAGCCCTGCGCGCGTTCGATTATGCGACGCTCATTGACGACGAATTCCTGGGCGCGTTCATGGAAAAAGCCAAATCGTTCGAGCGATTGAAACGATACGACGAAGCCATCGAAAGCTACAACCGTACGATTGAACTCGACGACCCGACTTCTTATGCCCTATTGCGCATCGGCAAATGCCACGAAAAATTAGGCAACCTCGCACAGGCGCTCAAGTTTTTCAACAAAACCGTACACGAAGACCCGCTTTTGGACAAAGGCTGGATCGCGATCACCGATTTTTACGTACGTCAGAAAAACTACCAAAAGGCGTTGTTTTATGTAAACAAGGCGCTCAACATCGACAACGAGAACCGCCTGTACTGGAAGCGCTACGCCGCGATCAACAAAGAGATGAACTTTTTTGAAGAAGCCGAAGTAGGATTCCGCAAGGCCGTCGAATTTGGCGACTACGAGCTCGACACCTGGTTGTTTTGGGTAGACATGCTGCTGTTTTTGGGCGAATACGACAGCGCCAACCAAACGCTGTTGCAGGCCTCGGAATATTTCCCCGATGCATTCGAGCTCGAATACCGACTGGCGGGCATCAGCTACCTCATGCACGAAACCGAAAAGGGCAAATTTCATTTGACCAACGCGCTACGGCTCGATTTTGACGCGCATGTGTTGCTCGATGAATTGTTCCCGGCGGTTTGGGACAAAAAATCGGTACAACAACTCATCGGCAAGTACCGAAAAGGATAAAAAAAAACACCACAATAATACAATCGGCGCGGGATATCTCGGGCCGATTTTTTATTTTAGCGGTATGGGAAAAATCTTTGGGCTTATCGGACGCCATATCGGACATTCGTTTTCGAAAACTTATTTTACCGAAAGGTTTGCCAAGGACGAACTCCATGACCATACGTACGTCAATTTCGATTTGCCCGATCTTTCGCGGTTTCCCGATTTGATTGCCGACAACCCTGATTTGGCCGGACTCAATGTGACGATTCCGTACAAGGAAGCCGTCATGCCCTATTTGCACAAACTCTCGAAGAAAGCGGCGCAGATTGGTGCGGTGAACACCATCCGGTTTACGAAATCGGGAAAGCTCAAAGGCTACAACACCGACTGTTACGGGTTTGAGGAGTCTTTGTATCCGATGCTGCAGTCGCACCACAAAAAAGCACTCATACTGGGCACGGGCGGTGCGGCCAAGGCCGTGGCCTATGCGCTCGAACAGCTCGACATCCTGTATACGTTTGTGTCTCGCGAGCCGGCGGGAAACACCATCGGCTACGAGCGCATCAACGCCACCACTTTCGACAATTTCCAGATCGTGATCAATTGTACGCCGCTGGGCATGAGCCCTAATCTTGACGCGTGTCCGCCGTTGCCTTACGAACACTTCTCGGCGCAACACATCGCCTACGATTTGATCTACAACCCCGAGGAAACCCTGTTCCTGCAAAAGGCCAAATCATTTGGCGCGGACACTAAAAACGGACATGAGATGCTGGTCCTGCAAGCCGAAAAGGCATGGAAAATCTGGAACCGATAACACGGCATTGCTGTACACCCGAAATCATCCGACAAACAAAAAACTGTCGTTTCCATCCCGAAAGCCGATTGCAGTTTTGCAATCGAAAAGCCCCCAACCGCTTTAAATTGGGCGAATTGCTTTGATTTGTTACGCCGCTTTACTAACTTACGCCCTCAAAATTCATCAACTTAAACATTTTTCAAATGTCAGAAGAAAAGAAGGACAACCTGCCGCACCCGGTAAATGAGGCAGACGGAGCACCGCAAAACACCACCGATACCGCCACCGATGCAGATCAATTGGTCGAGAACGCCAACGAAAACGCCAACGCCATGGCGGCCGAACGCGAAGACGCCGCTGTAGAAGATGCGATCCTGGTCACACCTGAAGATACAGGCGAACCTGCAGGTAACGAGGCGGTCGTAGCGGCCAAAAAAACCGCGGCGGCCAAAAAGCCCGAAGCGATCGAAGAGCCGACCACGCAACACGCAGCCGATGCCATGACGGCAGAACGCGCGGAATCGGAGGCAGACGATGCGGTCATCCTTACTCCTGACGAAGAACCCATAACCGAAGACGCGGTCGAAACCGAAGCTGCAACACCGGAAGCCGTTGTTTCGGAACCCGAAAATACCGAAACCGTCATCGAACTCACGCCCGAGCAAGTGGCCGACGAAACCCTTGTTGTAGAAGACAATGCCGACCTTGATGTGATGCAAACCATTGCGGCGACCAATGCCGAGGAAAGCGAAGACGAAACGGTGCGCCACGATATTCCCATGAAGGATTACGACACCTTGTCGATGGACGATTTGGTCGTAGAGCTCGAACATGTGGCGGCGCACGACAAGGTGATGGCCGTAAAAGACCATGTCGAGGAAATCCGCAAGGCATTCATGTCTAAGTTCCACCACTTTATCGACGAGAAGCGCGACGAATGGCATGCCGAAAACCCCGACACCACCGAGGATTTCCATTACGAATTTCCGCTCAAGAAGCGATTCGACCACATCTACGGGCAATACCGCGACCGCAAGAACGCGCATTTCAAGAACCTGCAAGGCAATTTGGAAGCCAACCTCAAGACGCGTCTGGCGATTGTCGAGGAACTCAAGAATTTGATCAATCCGCAGGAAAACATAAAGGACACGCTCAAACATTTCAACGAGATCCGCGACCGCTGGAAGAACGCGGGACCGATCCCGAAGGACAAATACAACCACGTGTGGAACAACTACCATTTCCATGTGGAGAATTTTTACGATTACCTGCACCTCGACCGTGAGGCGCGTGACATCGACTTCAAGCACAACCTCGAACAAAAGCAAAAAATCATTGCGCGCGTCGAGGAATTGGTAACCGAAACCGACGTCAACAAGGCATTCCGCGAATTACAAGACCTGCACAAAATCTGGAAAGAAGACATCGGGCCCGTGTCGCGCGAGCACCGCGAGGAAATCTGGAACCGTTTTAGCGAACTGACCAAGCAAATGCACGACAAACGCGAAGCCTTGTTCGAAAAAATGCGCGCGGGCGAAACCGAAAACCTCGAAAAGAAAAAGGACATCATCGGCCAGATCGAAACACTGGCGCAGGAAAAAGTCAATTCGCATGCACTTTGGTTGCAACAGATCGAGAAAGTCGAGGCGTTGCGCAACGCATTTTTCGCGACCGGAAAAGTCCCTGCCGAAGTCAACGAAGAAACGTGGAGCGCGTTCAAAAGCGCCGTGCGTGCGTTCAATGCGCTCAAAAATTCGTTTTACAAGGACATCAAAAAAGACCAAAGCGACAATTTGAGCCGCAAGCAAGCGTTGGTGGCCAAAGCCAAGGAATTGCAGGACAGCGACGACTTTGCGGCAACCACGCCCGTCATGAAACAAATCCAGGAGGAATGGAAAACCATCGGCCACGTGCCGCGCAAATTTTCGGATAAGTTGTGGGCCGAATTCAAGGGCGCCTGCAACCACTATTTCGAAAAACTCAAGGAATCGCGCAGCGAGGAAAATGCCGAGGAGGCGCAGGCGTTCGAAAGCAAGAAAAACTACCTCGACACTTTGCGCGATTTTCAGCTTACGGGCGACCACAAAACCGACCTCGATGCGATCAAGAAACACATCGAAAACTGGAAAAGTTATGGCAGGGTGCCGTTCCCGAAACGCCACATCGAAGGCAAATTCAACAAAATCCTCGATGCGTTGTTCGAAAAATTGAGCCTGAGCAAGAAGGAATCGGACATGATGCGTTTCTCGAACCGCGTCAACCAATTGGCCGAAAGCGACGATACGCGCAAACTCGACAACGAGAAGATTTTCCTGATGCGCAAGATCGACGAGGTACAAAGCGAGATTTTCCAGCTCGAGAACAACATCCAATTCTTTACGAGCAAGGACAAAAATCCGAAAAAGGAAAACCCGATGATTGCCGAGGTGCGCAAAAGCATCGAAAAGCACAAAGACGAATTGGCCACGCTCAAGGAAAAACTCAAACAATTGCGCGACATGACGCACGAATGACAAAGGCCTCCATCCGGAGGCTTTTTTGTTGCCCGCTTACAAGTATTTGTCTATATTTGAAAAAATGAAGCACCTTAAACCCATATTGTTTCTTCTAGCCTTGTTCCTGGCGCTGTTTTTCTTTGCAGAAAGACCCGCGCCAAACAATCGGGTGCTTCCAATCGATTCATTGCCGTCGTTGTCTAAGGAACACATGCACACCGACGGGTTCGTGCCAACCGAAACGGCGCGTACGGTGGTGGCCAAGGCCAAGGCATTTTCATTTTCGCCCGCGCGGCTGGTCGATTTTACCGACTGCCGATTGGACGCTGCTCCTGTCTTTGGAACCGCCGGCAAACTATTGACGCAGGACATCAACCGGTGCCAATCTGTGTCGCGGTTGCTTTTCCCGTATCATCTTTTCTGGTAAACGAAACGACAGACCACTTTATCCCGGAGCCTAATACTTCGGGAATTCGTTTCATTTACTAAAAATTCAACATGGATACTTCTGTAACCCTCATCGGTCTTGCCATTACGGCACTGATCGCCGTACCGCTTTATATGGCGATGCGGTCTAACCAAGTCAGCAAAAAAAGGATCAAGGCCATACTGGCGCAACATCCGACTTTTCAATTTACACAACTCGAAACCCAAAACAAACGCACCTATGCGCTCGATGATCAGCAAAAAGGTTTTCTATTGATCGACTTCAATCCGGTGCCCGAAAAAGTCTCATTCGTAAACCTTGCAGACATCGGCGCGTGCAAATTGGTTCCCACCATGAGCGCGGGCGACACCACCAAAATCGAACTCGAATTCCTTCATCGGGATTTGTCGCGGCAAATGGTCGCTGTGTATGAAATCGAATACGACCAGATCACGCAGGTTTGCCTGCACGAAGACCAGGAACTGGCCAAACGCTGGCAGCAAAAAATAATACTGACCCTTACGAAATAGTTTTTTTTTAGTTGTAGTTGTTTTTATTAGTTGGAAAGGAGGCTTTAGGGCCTCTTTTCTTTTTTACAACTTCTTGGCTTCGTTCCAAAACACGTCCATCTCGGCCAAGGTCATGTCCGACAGGGGTTTGCCGATTTCGGCCGCCTTGCTTTCGAGGTATTGGAACCGTTTGATGAATTTTTTGTTGGTGCGTTCGAGCGCGTCTTCGGGGTTGACGTCAAGGAAACGTGCGTAGTTGATCATCGAAAACAGCACATCGCCGAACTCGCCTTCGATTTGGTCCTGATTGCCGGCTTTGACTTCGTGTTGCAATTCGTTGAGTTCTTCCTGCAATTTGTCCCAAACCTGGTGCGGCTCTTCCCAATCGAAACCGACGCCCTTGACCTTGTCTTGGATACGCGACGCCTTCACGAGCGCGGGCAGGCTGCGCGGAACACCTTCGAGCACCGATTTTTTGCCTTCCTTGAGTTTGAGCTTCTCCCAGTTTTTCTTGACGTCTTCTTCGTCGTTCACTTGTACATCGCCGTAAATGTGCGGATGTCGGTGGATCAGTTTGTCGCAGATCTCGTTGCACACATCGGCCATGTCGAACGCGTCGGTCTCGCTACCGATCTTGGCATAAAACACGATGTGCAGCAGCAAATCGCCAAGCTCTTTCTTGACTTCGTTCAAATCGTTGTCCAGTATCGCATCGCCCAATTCATAAGTCTCTTCGATGGTGAGGTGGCGCAACGATTGCATGGTTTGCTTTTTGTCCCACGGACATTTGGCGCGCAAATCGTCCATGATGTCGAGCAATCGGTTGAAGGCATCAAGCTGGAGTGGTCTGGAGTTCATTCGGAAAGTTTTTATAAAAATAAGAAATCCTGTCGTGAATCGGATTCATGACAGGATTTGTTTTGTAGAAAATTCGGTTTACTCTGTGGCTTCGGCCTTGGATTCGCTTGGCGCGGGCGCTTCTTTCGAAACCAGCCCTTTGGCCTGCAGGATGTTGTACCAGTTCAGCACTTTTTTGATGTCCGACGGATACACGCGGTCTTGGTCGTAATCGGGCAAAATCGCCTCGAAATACGCCAACAATTCGTCGTTGCTGGCTTTGTGCGAAATCGCAGGACCGTTGTCTTCTTTGATGGCGATGTTGCGCATGACCTCGGCCAGCGGCTTTTCTTCGGAATGGGTGTACATCGAAATCTCCGACAAAAGGCTTACGTTACTGCGCAACCCCACGGTGACTTTCTTGCCGTCGATAAGCGATTCTGCCATAAAACCCGAACGTGTCTGGACTTTGAGTGCATACAAACCTGGTGTTCCCGAAATCGCTAGTATTTTTTCTAAATTCATGGAAAATATTCTTTATTATTATTTTTTACTTTTTTGTCGGTTACCGTCCTTTTTTGGGAGCGACGAATTTCATCCGGTAATCGGGACGCGCCTTGCCGTCCATGATGTTTTGCAGTTTCTTTTTGATGAGTTGTTTTTTGAGCGACGAAATCTTGTCGGTAAACAAAATCCCCTCGATGTGGTCGTATTCGTGCTGGATCACGCGCGCGATCAACCCGTCGAACACTTCGATCTTGCGGTTGAAGTCTTCGTCGTCGTATTCGATCGTGATTTGCTCGTGGCGGTACACGTCTTCGCGCACCTCGGGAATGCTCAAACAGCCTTCGTTAAAGCCCCACTCCTCGCCTTCTTCCTTGATCATCTTGGCGTTGATGAACGTCTTGCGGAAACCTTTGAGTTGCGTCTGCTCTTCGTTCGACAAATCCTCGTCCTCGCCAAACGGCTTGGTATCGATCACAAAAAGCCTGATCGGAAGGCCAACCTGCGGCGCCGCGAGTCCTACACCGTAGGCATTGTACATGGTTTCGTACATATCGGCTATGGTTTCCTTAAGGTTCGGATAATCGGGCGCAATAGGCTCGCACACCTTGCGCAGCACCGGATCGCCGTATCCTATAATGGGTAAAATCATCGTTTTCTTTTTTTGGAAACACGTTGTGGATGGCAAAAATAAACAAAAAATGAACATCGCGCAGGAGCCCCGACACATTTGGCAAATTTTTACAATATTATCTTAAAACGCCGCGCTTTTCCCGCTTTGAACCAGCGCTTTCCGTACCTTTGCGCACAACACTTTCTATGATCGACAGGTTACGCAATTTTGCCGACAGCACGCCGTTCACCAATGCGCTCAAGGTGACCGTGGCTTCGGTCGTTCCGGTGTTGACACTCTCGTATTTTGATCGGTTCGATGTGGGATTTACGATCGCGCTCGGCGCCTTCTTGACCTATCCGAGCGACATCCCGAGCAACCTTCGGCACAAAATCAAGGGCGTACTCGTGGCCGCGTTGATTGTGGCCGGAAGCAACTTGCTGGTCAATGTGCTGCACCCTTACCCGTGGGCGTTGTATCCCGTCGTGACGGCCGCCATTTTCTTTTTGTCGATGATTGGCATTTACGGGCACCGCGCCAACATGGTTTCGTTTTCTGGCCTGCTCGCCTTGGCGTTGGCTTTTGGGCATCTGCAGCAAGGATGGGACATTTTGATCCACGCGGGATTGATGTTCGTGGGCGGATTGTTTTACCTGCTCGTTTCGCTGTGTTTCCAATTCCTGAGCCCGCACCGCTACACCGAACTCCAACTGGCCGAATGTATCAAGCTGACGGCCAAATACCTCAAATTGCGTGGCGATTTGTGGCATGTCGAAGCCAACCGCGCCAAGATCATCGAAAAACAGCTGCACCTGCAGGTAGAACTCAACGCCATACACGAAAACATACGCGAAATCCTGATCCGGAACCGACCTGATTCGGGCAGCTCGAACCAGCACCGCAAGATGTTGCTCGTGTTTATTTCGCTTGTGGATGTGATGGAATTGGCGCTGTCGACTTCGTTCGATCATTCGAAATTGCACCAAAAATTCAGCGCGCACCCCAAAGTGCTGACCACCTACCAGCAAATTGCCTACAATTTGGGTGCGACGCTTAAGCAGCTGCAAAAGTCGATTGCCAACCACCAGAAATACGTCTCGAAACACCAATTGTTCAAAGACCTTGAACTCCTCGAGCGCGTCATTGCCGAATACAACGACAACACCCACGATGCCGAAGGCGTTTGGATGCTGACCAACATGTTGTACTATGTAGAAAAGCAGGTCGAGAAAATATCGGTGATCGAACGCGCGTTCCTGCAGGCCGTGAGTTCGCAGGATTTCAAGGGACGCGATCGCGAACTCGAGAAATTCCTCGCGCCGCAATACTATCCGTGGCGCACGTTTCGCGAGAATTTGACTTTCTCGTCCATGCATTTCAGGCATGCGCTTCGGCTTACCATAACAATACTGATCGGCTTTGCGATCGGGGCACTGCTCCCGTTGCAAAACGTGTATTGGATTTTGCTGACGGTGATCGTCATCATGCGGCCGGGCTATGGACTCACCAAGGAACGGTCGTGGCAGCGGATTTTTGGGACCGTCCTGGGCGGATTGATCGCCTTTGCGTTGCTTAGCTTTATCCACAATCCGGTGGCGATAGGCGTTTTTACGGTCATCGCGTTGATCCTGGGTTTTACGTATACGGCCACCAATTACAAGATCGGCGCGACGTTCGTCACCATTTATGTGGTTTTCGTATACGGCTTGCTGACCCCCGATATCGAGCACGTCATCCAGTTCCGGATTGTCGATACGCTGGCGGGTGCTGGACTCGCGTTTGTGGCCAACTACTTCTTTTGGCCTTCGTGGGAATTTTTGAACGTTCGCGTACACCTCAAAAAATCGATCGAGGCCAACCGCGATTATCTGATCCAGATTTCAAAATTCTACAACGAAAAAGGCCAAGTCACGACCGATTATCGGTTGGCGCGAAAAAATGCTTTTGTCGAGATCGGCAACCTGATGGCCTCATTCCAACGCATGTCGCAGGAACCGCGGTCCAAGCAACGTGCGCTGCCGCAGTTGTACAAATTGGTGGTGTTGAACCATACGTTGTTGTCGTCTTCGGCCTCGTTGGGCACCTACATCCAATCGCACAAAACCACATCGGCGTCCGAAGCGTTTAATGTGGTGGTTGCCGGCGTGATCCGCAATTTGAACCGCGCCACCGCGTTGCTTGACGGGCAAACCGAAACCGAAAGTCCGGCCAACGAAGAGGTCGCGCTGCGGTTCACCGAACTCAAAAACCTACGCGAAAAAGAGCTCAAGCAGGCGCATCTTTACGGCGCCCAGGCGCTCGAACTCAAAATGCAGGAAGCGCAACTGGTGATCGAACAGTTGATCTGGCTCACGAATTTATCCGAGAATATCGTGGGGACGTCGGCGCGGATCAGCAAGATTTAGCCGCCGAAGGCTTTTGGGCCAACCCCAAGGCGCGCAGCGTTCGCGTCACCCCCGATTCGTTGTTGTCCCATTCGGTAATGAAGTTGGCTGTCTGCAGGATTTCGGGGTGCGCGTTTTTCATCGCATAGCTGTAAGTGGCGGCCTGCATCATCTCGAGGTCGTTCAGGTAATCCCCGAACACGATGGTCTCTTCGGGCGTAATGCCCAACTGCGTCTGTAAACCGCGCAGCGCATGGCCTTTGTTTGCGGTAAGGCTGGTCACGTCGAGGTAGCGCTCGGCACCGATGGTCACCTTGAACCGATCGGAAAAGCGTTCAAAATACCGCAGGCTGTTGAATTCGGCATTGCGGAAATCGCACATCGTCACCTTAAGGATGTCATCGTCTATGCTGGCAAAATCCTCAACGATTTCGAGCCGTTTAAAGAATTTTTTAGCTTCGTTCAAAAAACGCACATCGGTGTCGCGCACATAGGCGCTGTTTTTTCCGCACAGGATGAAATAGGCGTCGGGGACCGTCGCGCCCGCTTCGAGCAATTCGTTTACGGCTTCGCGCGGGAGCGCGTCAAGGTGCAATACCTGATCACCCTTGGCTACGAATGCGCCGTTTTCTGAAATAAAATAGACCGACTCGCGCACGTCGAACACATCGTGCTGGAGCGTGTACATTTGCCGGCCGCTGGCCACGACAAATTGGATGCTCTGACGCTTGAGGTCGGCAAAAATTTCGTAAAAATCGGTGGGGATTTCTTTGGCGTCGTTGAGCAACGAACCGTCCATATCGGTGACGACGAGTTTAATCATGGTGGTAATTTGGTTGCTCAAAGATACCGATTATCTAACGTAAATCCCTTGAAAACAAAGGAAAGTTGCGAAATCGATTGCGTCAAATCATCTTGCGCGAGAGGTAATCCTGGAGCATGATGGTCGCGGCGATTTCGTCGATGAGCGCCTTGTTTTGGCGTTGCTTTTTGTTGAGCCCGCCGTCTATCATCGACTGGAACGCGAGTTTAGACGTAAAACGTTCGTCCACGCGCACCACGGGCATGTCGGGGAATTTGTTTTGGAACCGCACGACAAACGCATCGATCATGGCCGCCGACTGCGAGGCCTCGTTGTTCATTTGGCGCGGCTCCCCGATGATCACTTGACCGACTTTTTCCTTGGTGAAGTAGTCGGACAAAAAGTCGAGCACGGTTTCTGAAGCCACCGTCGTCAACCCTGAGGCAATGATCTGCAGCTGGTCGGTTACCGCAATTCCCGTGCGTTTTAGTCCGTAATCGATGGCGAGTATCCTGGGCATATTATCCGGTGTATCCTTGGTCGTAAATGCGTTTCTTGAGCCAGTTGATGTTTTCCTTGACCACCTTGGCGGGAATCCCCGCGGCGATACAATTGTCGGGCACGTCGGACGTCACCAGCGAACCCGTACCCACGATGCAGTCGTTGCCGAGCGTCACGCCTTTGAGAATGATCGCATTGGCGCCGATCCAAACATGGTCCTTGACGTGGATGTCCTTGGCGTAATTGATCCGCAACTTGGTGGTGTTGTCGATGATGCTGTGCGAATCGCCCGTACGGAACTCGATACCTGTCGAAAACATGCAATCCTGCCCGATGGTGATGCTTCGGTCGGGTTCTGTGACGGCAAAATGCGCCGATTCGACGGTGGTGTTGTCGCCAATCTGGATTGTACAACGGTCGTCTTCGAAATAAAAATCACCGCCTTTTAGGTGGCACCGCTGGCCGATGCGCAGCGTGTGGTTGCTGCCGCGCATAAAAATACGCATGTTCTCGAGTACCGCACCGGGCATGATCTCGACGGTGTTGTTGTCGCCTTTGATGTCGTAGGTACAATTGAGCAAAACGCCTTTGTTGCGCACGGTATTGCCGTTGCCGCGTATCGGGTTGCGGTACTTGGCCTTGAGGCTGCGGATTTTGGTCTTGACGTATAAGACCTGCTTGTTGTTCTTGAACCTTTTTTTCATCGCGGTGGCTTGTCGCACAAATATAGCGGTTATCGGGTTGTGCGCCGAATCAAATCAAATATATTTAAGTAGGAATTTTCTAAATAAATTTCTTAAAAAATGCAGTTAATCGGTGTTTTTTGTAGAAATATTATAATAGGTCGAATTTAATTGCGTTATTGCGGTACCAAATCGAATTTTGATGACCGTCAAAAAGTTGCTGTTCCTATTGACCGTGTTGCTGTCCGTCCAAGGATTCGCGCAGAAGAAAACCTTCGCCTACAGCCAAATCCAAACGCGCAACGACAAACAGCAATGGGGCGACAACAAGTTCGTGGGTACCCAATTGGCGCGTTTCACCGATACGCAAATCGACGTCAAGGCCGACAAAGACTACCACCTGAGCATCGTTTCTAAAACCGATTTACCCGACAACGGCGTTATTTACCTGTGCAAGGACGAAAAATCCAACCAGGTGACCGTCATGCTGATCGACAACGTCAAGATGTACCTTTACAGCCAAACCAAGCGCTTTTTGATCAACTTCGACGTGTTTTCTTCGCATGCGCTGATGGCCGACTCGGATTAAGCGACTGGTTTCTAACCGCTTTCTTTTGCCGTTTTTACAAACGACCCGTCGTTCCATTTTTTGCAACAAATTAGCCCCGACAATGGTTTTATTTTTGGAAAAATGCGGCTATATTTGCTAAAAATTCAACCATGAACCACTTGCGAGCCACCATAGAAGAAGCATGGGAAAACCGTGCCCTGTTGCAAAACCCCGACACCATTGCCGCCATTCGCAAAGCCGTTTCGTTGCTCGACGAAGGAACGCTTCGCGTAGCCGAGCCCACGCTCGACGGATGGCAAATCAACGAATGGGTCAAAAAGGCCGTGGTGATGTATTTCCCGATCCAAAAAATGGAAACGTTCGAAGTGGGCATTTTTGAATACCACGACAAAATCCCGCTCAAGAAAGGCTATGCCGAAAAGGGCATCCGCGTGGTGCCGCATGCCGTGGCGCGTCACGGGGCCTACATCTCGAAGGGCGTGATCATGATGCCGAGCTATGTGAACATCGGCGCCTATGTCGACGAAGGAACCATGGTAGATACCTGGGCCACCGTGGGCAGTTGTGCGCAAATCGGCAAGAACGTGCATTTGAGCGGCGGCGTGGGTATTGGCGGCGTGCTCGAACCGTTGCAGGCCGCACCCGTCATCATCGAAGACGGCGCGTTCATCGGATCGCGTTGCATTGTGGTCGAGGGCGTGCGTGTAGAAGCCGAAGCCGTGTTGGGCGCCAACGTTTGCCTGACCGCATCGACCAAGATCATCGACGTCACGGGCGCCGAACCCGTCGAAATGAAAGGCGTCGTACCGGCGCGTTCGGTGGTCATCCCGGGCAGCTATACCAAGGACTTCCCATCGGGTCAATACCAGGTGCCGTGCGCGCTCATCATCGGGCAGCGCAAACCATCGACCGATCTAAAAACTTCACTCAACGACGCCTTGCGCGAATACGACGTGGCCGTCTAGCCGTCCTGCATGAAGATATTGGTCATCCAGCAAAAAATGATTGGCGATGTGCTCGTGAGCAGTATCATCTGCAACAATTTGCGCATGGCCTATCCCGACGCGCAGATCGACTACCTCGTGTATGAGTCGACCACGCCCGTGCTCGAAGGAAATCCGGCCATAAACAACATCGTCCTGTTCAAGAAAAAACACCGCCAAAGTAACTGGGCTTTGCTCCAGCTCGCGTGGCAAATCCGGCAGCAAAAATACGACCTGCTCATCGACGCCTATGGCAAGCTCGAGAGTTATGTTTTTGTGTTGCTGGGCGGGGCCAAACGGCGCATTTCGTATGCCAAGGCGGGCCGTCACTTTTTGTTTACCGACAATGTCCCTTTTGCCGAATTTCCCAAAACCAACATGGGACTGGCCATCGAGCGGCGTTTGTCGTTGCTCAAACCTTTGGCGCTGAACATCGAATTGGACCCGCTACCCAAGCTGTACGTCACAGAGGCCGAGAACGCTAAAGCACGCGCGCTTTTCGAAAAAAACGGTGTTAAATCCAACCTAAAGACCGTCATGGTGAGCCTGTTGGGCAGCGAAAAATCAAAGACGTATCCGTTGGCGTACATGGCCGAATTGGTCGATGCGATCGCCGACCGGCACGAAGTCAACATCCTGTTCAACTATTTTCCGTCGCAGATGGCCGATGCGCGAAAGGTATTCGAAGCCTGCAAAAAAAGTACGCAGCAAAAAATCTATTTCGATCTTTTGGGTGACGATTTGCGCGGGTTCATCGCCATCATGAACAATTGCGATTTGATTGTGGGCAACGACGGCGGCGCGATCAACATGGCCAAATCGTTGGGCAAATCGTCGTTCATTATTTTTTCGCCGTGGATCGAGAAGAAAATCTGGTCGACGTTCGAAGACGGCATCCATCATTTGTCGGTACACTTGCAGGAATTCAAACCCGAACTGTTCGAGGACCGCAGCGAAAAGGAACTCAAGGCGCTGACGCCCGAACTCTATCCGAAATTCTTGCCGGAATTGTTCCTCTCGAAAATGCTCGATTTCCTGGCCTACAACTTGGGCTTGGTCAAAGCCGAGCCACTTAAGATTGTCCCCGTGCGGCTGCCGCTCAGCGCGCTCATCATCACCTACAACGAGGAAAACCACATTGCCGCGGTGATGGAAGACCTGGGTTTTACCGACGAAATCATCGTGGTGGACTCGTACAGCACCGACCAAACGCCACAAATCGTAGCAGGTTTCGGAAAGGCCAAATTCATCCAGAACAAATTCGTCGACTATACGTCGCAACGTAATTTTGCGATCGATGCCGCACGCAATCCGTGGATTTTGTTCCTCGATGCCGACGAACGCCTGACCGACGAGCTCAAGGACGAGATCATCGAAACCATCCAAAAGAAAGATGCCAAGAGTGCCTATCTGTTTTACCGGACGTTTATTTTCGAAAACCGCAAATTGCGTTTCAGCGGCTGGCAAACCGATAAGATTTTCCGTTTGTTCCAAAAAGACAAGGCGCGCTACACCACCGAACGTCTCGTACACGAAAAACTGACGGTAAAGGGCGCCATCGGCAAGCTCAAGCACCGACTGATCCATTTTTCGTACACCGATTACGAATCGTACAAAAGCAAAATGGTCAGTTACGGAAAATTCAAGGCCAAGGAAGAATTCCTCAAAGGCGTTCGGCCGAATTTCTACCATTTTTACCTGCACCCGGCCTACAAATTCATGTACCAGTTTGTGATCCGTCTGGGCTTTTTGGACGGTAAGAAAGGGGTGATTATTTGCTACCTCAATGCGCTCAGCGTCACCGTCAGGTACCGTGAACTCAAGAAAATGCGCGCCGAATCCAGGTAATCGTCACCCCAAAACCGCCATCACTTCCAGAATTTGAGCGCTTTTTTGAGCTTGATTTTTTTGTGGAATTTGATTTGGAACGCATCGGTAAACGCCCACATCTTTTCGAAAATGGCCTGCTCGGTTTGCACGGGATACAGCTTCGCGTATTCGTTGGCCATGACCGCCACCATTTCCTTTTTGGGCGTCAATCGAGATAGGTTTTTCATGCGTTGGTCGAACGTCATCGCCGGATGGAACTGCATGCGGTTCAAATCGACGAGAAAAAACGAATATCGTCCATCGCTTTCTTTGCGGATGAGCGTGTTGCCCGGTGAATGGTCGAGAAATTCGATACCACTTTCATGCAGTTTGAAACAAAAATGGACGAACTGGCGCAGGATGTTGTCGTGGTCGGGATAGTCGGGAATCTCGACGAGTTCGCGGTAGGTCAAATCACACGACAGATGTTCGCTCAGGTAAAAACTTTTGCGCAAACCCGTCGTCGAAAAATCCTCGGCATAAGCGATGGGCTGCGGTGTCCCGATGCCATGCGAGCGCAAGATGTTCGCAAATTCGAATGAGCGCCGCGCCTTGGATTTCCGGAAAAATTTGTACGCGACCTGGTTGATCAGGTTCGGGATCTTAAAGGATTTGATGTTGACGGTTTTCCCATCGAGATCAAACAACTTGATCTTGTTGCGCTTGCCGTCGCCAAACAGTTGCCCGGAGTTGTCGAATTGTTCGATGAAACGCTTTAAATCGGCAGCATAAGAGGAAAAATCGGGATGGAAATGTAACTGCATCGACTGGGTCTAACTCCGACAAAAATAGGTATTGCATTTTATTTTTCCAATTTAACCCCTACTTTTACGCAAATTTGGCGCAGATGGCAAAAAAAGTGTTCCTCGAGACGCACAACCTCAAGAACCGCGCGGGCGGACTCGGCACGTTCAACTATGAACTGATCAAGGGCTTGGCGCAACTCGATTTTGGTGATTTGCAACTGACGCTCAACGTGCAAGACCCGGCGCGGCTTCGGGCCGAATTCGGTGATCAATTCGACTACCACAAATACTCGAGCCTTTCGCGTCATAAAATCTTCAGGAACCGTGGAAATTATGACCTGTGGCATTCGGTCAACCAGAACACCAAGGTCGAACCTGCAAGGGTTTCTAAATACCTGCTTACGGTGCACGATGTCAATTTTGCCGAAGAAACGGGCGACAAAAGTTCGAAGCTGCACCGGTTGTTCACCGACAAGCTCGCGCGCGCGACGGCCATCACGTACATCTCTGAATTCGCCAAGAAACAGGCGCACCAACATTTCGTCATTCCGAACGTACCAGAATTTGTGATTTACAACGGCAATCCGATTTCGACGTTGCAGGATATTTCGAAATACCAACCGAACGTACCTACCGACAAGCCTTTTTTGTATTCGATCGGCGATTTTCTCGAGCGCAAGAATTTCATGGCGCTCGTCCGGATGATGCCGCTCCTACCCGATTTGAACCTTATCCTGTCGGGCAACCACGACAAGGACTACGGCAGACAAATCCAGCAATACATCACCGAAAACGGGCTGCAAAACCAAGTGTTCCTGACCGGAAAAGTAGACGATACGGCCAAACAGTTCTTTTATGCGCATTGCCGTGCGTTTGTGTTTCCCTCTATCCGTGAAGGCTTTGGGCTCCCACCCATCGAAGCGATGGCGTTCGGAAAACCCGTTTTTTTATCCGACAAGACGTCGTTGCCCGAAATTGGCGGCCCCGACGCATACTACTGGAGCCATTTTGACCCCGACTACATGAAAACCGAACTCGAAAAAGGGCTGGACCATTTTGATGCGAACCGGTCGGAAATGGAACAATTAATGAAACAGCGCGCCGCTTATTTCGATTGGAAAGTCGCCGCGCAACAGTATTTGGATGTTTATCGGGAATTACTTTTTTAACCGCAAAGCACACAAAGCTTACGCAAAGGTTTAAGAGTTTTCAATTTGCGCCCTCAGTGGTAAATATAACCTTTCTTTTCTTTGTGGAAACTCAGCGCGCTTTGCGTAAACACCAACGCGCTTAAAGTTAATTGTTAACCGCAAAGCACGCAAAGCTTACGCAAAGTTTTAAAAGTTTTCTCTTTTCCGCGCTGTGGTAACTCCAAAACCCTTCCTTTCTTTGCGGAAACTTGGCGTTCTTTGTGATAAACACCAACGCACATAAAGGTAATTGTTAACCGCGAAGCACACAAAGGTTGCGCAAAGTTTTAAAAGTTTTCAATTTGCGCACTCAGTGGTAA
>NZ_FMVF01000002.1:0-192440 GCF_900101895.1 Flavobacterium caeni | reverse complement strand
GAAACTCAGCGCGCTTTGTGGTAAACACCAACGCACATAAAGGTAATTGTTAACCGCGAAGCACACAAAGGTTGCGCAAAGTTTTAAAAGTTTTCTCTTTTCCGCGCTGTGGTAACTCCAAAACCCTTCCTTTCTTTGCGGAAACTTGGCGTTCTTTGTGGTAAATCTTTTAACCACAAAGATTACGCAAAGTTTAAAAAGCATTCACTGTGCGCGCTGCGGTAACTCCAAAACCTTTCTTTTCTTTGCGGAAACTTGGCGTTCTTTGCAGTAAATACTATTTGAACAAGAACTTAAACCACTGCCCAAAGTTCTTCTTCCAAATGTAAAATTTCGAAGGGACAAGGTTCGACCCGTCAAAGTTTTTGGTGATCTCATCGATGGTATTGCCCTCGACAAAATCGAGTTCGTTCCATTTCTCGGGCTGGATGTAGAAAAACCCGCGCATCGATTGGTAATTGCCCTTGTTGACCGACCGCCATTTGTCCATGAACGCATCTACGTTGACCTCGTCGTTGTGTCCCCAGTTGCGTAGCTTGAATTCGATCTCCTTATCGGTACGGGCCAATGACTCGTGCCAGAGCACATTGTCGGTATAGATGATGCGCTGGCGTGTGTTCCGCGCAACGCGGTAATTCGGATAGGTCGTGGCCATGAGCCCGCGTGTCGGGACTTTTACATACAACAGGCCGCCGTCGGTATATTTGAACATGTTGATCAAAAAGCACGCGAACTGCACCTTGTTCTTTTCGGGGTCGTCGAGCAGGTGGTCGTGCTGGCGCAAATCGGCGACAAACTTCTTGAAATCAAGAAAATATTCGTCGCTGTCTACCTGGATCAGCCAATTGCCGACCCCCATCTTGACCGAAAGCAAATGGCGCTCGCGGTTGTCGTTCTCGATGGCCGAAAGATGCGGGACATAAAAATCGTCCTTGTAAATCGTGATCTTTTGGTCTATGTCGATTTCCTTGAGCCAGTCGTAAAACGCAGGGTCAACCTCGAACTGCTGCCCAGACCAGGTGCGGTTGTGCTCGTCGGCGGCGATAAAAATACGGTCGGCCTCGGCATACACCGGCGGGATCGAATTCTTGAGTTTAATATAGTCGTAGGACAGCAAAAAGCCGACGTGGATCTTTTTCATGATTTCTTGATTTTAGGCAGGAACAACAACACCAGGCTCATAAAACCCTTGGTAAGTTTCCAGGCCATCGGATAATTTTCGATATGGAACAACTGCTTGGTACGCTTGGCGTTGAGCTTGCTCAAGACCTTGTAGTCGTCGGCAAATTGCGGGAAAAACTTTTCGATCGAGGCCATGCGCTCGTCCTCGTGGAGCTTCTCGTATTTGGGATTGGATGAAATTCCGGTAAAATCGTAAATGGCGACGGTCAAATCGATGTGTTTGTAGGGCACGCCGATTTTGCAGATCGTGTACAGGAAAAATTCGCCATCCGAATAAATCTTGTAATCCTCGTTGTACAGGAAGTGGTCAAAAAACAACTGTCTGCGGATAAACGTCGCCTGATGGCACAATGCATTGGTGTAAAAATAGGCGAACGTGAGTTTGTTGGGATAGGTCTTGTGGCGTTCCGAGTTGGGCTTCTTGACAATCACGTCGCCGTAATAAATGTCGTGTTGTCCGTCGATGAGCGCATCGGCCTTGGCCAAAACCTCCGGATCGTGGAACAAATCGCCGCTGTTCATGAAAATGATGAACTCGCCCTTGGCCGCACGGATACCTTTGTTCATCGCATTGTACACGCCGCTGTCGGGCTCGCTTACCGCATAGGTGATGCGCGAGGCGTTTTGTGAAAGTATGTGTTTCGACCCGTCGGTGCTGTCGCCATCGATGACCAAAAATTCGTAATCCTTGAACGTTTGGCCGATGACGCTGCCGATGGTTTTCTTCAACCCTTCGTGGTCGTTGTAGTTGATCGTGATGATGGAAAACTTCGGCATATCAGAATTGGAAATAGATGAACTGCTGGCTCGAACCGCGGAATTCAAAAATAAGAAAAACGATCGTATAATAGAACAGCCAACGCAAAACCAAAGGCCAACGGTCTACCAGCTTGGCGATGCCGTATTTTTGCTCGCGTCCGAGCCATTCGACAACCACGAGTGCAACAATCATCCAGACGGTCGTGTTGCGCACGCCTTCGGGTTTTGAAAACATCGACGCATTGAACATCTCGCCGATGAATTGGAACGCGCCCGCCAGACTATCGGCACGGAAAAAGATCCACGCAAAAACGGTCAGCCCAAACGTGACGACAATGGCGGTCAAATCCTTGAATTTTGGAAAAATACGACCCGCGGCGACAATTTCGAGGTTGTTGCGGTTGGTCTTGAAGATGACAGAAGGCATGATGAACAGCGCGTGCAGCAAGCCCCAAACGATGAACGTCCAGTTGGCGCCATGCCAGAATCCGCTCACGAGAAAAATGATGAACGTGTTGCGGATGCGCATCCAGTCGCCGCCCTTGCTCCCGCCCAGCGGAATGTAAAGGTAATCGCGGAACCAGGTCGAAAGCGAAATGTGCCAGCGACGCCAGAATTCGGCGATGTCGCGCGAAAAATACGGATAGGAAAAGTTGCGCAGCAAATCGATACCGAGCAACCTGGCCGTCCCGAGCGCGATATCGGAATAACCCGAAAAGTCGCCATAAATCTGGAACGCAAAGAAAATCGCGGCCACGGCATGCGTACTGGCTGAATAGTTTTCGGAATTCGCAAAAACCATGTTGACGTATTCGGCGCAATTGTCGGCAATGACAACCTTCTTGAAAAGCCCCCACAGCACTTGCTTGAGCCCGTCTACGGCATTGTTGCGGTCGAAGACCCGTTTGGACTGGATTTGCGGCAACAGGTGTGTCGCACGTTCGATAGGCCCGGCCACAAGCAACGGGAAGAAACTCACGAACACCGAATAGTCGACAAAATTACGTTCGGGCTTGATGCGGTCTTTGTAAATGTCGATCACATACGACAACCCGTGGAACGTGTAGAACGAAATCCCGACGGGCAAAATGACCTGCAACGTCCAGAAATCGGCGTGGAATCCTACGGCCGAGAGCGACGCCGCGAGCGATTCGGCGAAAAAATTGTAGTACTTGAAAATCCCCAAAAACCCTAAGTTGATGCCCACGCTGAGCCAAAACCAGAACCGCTTCATTCGCTGCGATTTGGCATCGTACATTTGCAGACCCGTGTAATAATCGAGTACGGTCGAAAACATCAAAAGGAACAAAAACCGCCAATCCCAACACGCATAAAAAAAGTAACTCGCCACCAATAACAGCAAGTTCTGCCACTTGAGGTGGTCCTTGGCCACAAACCAGTACAGCGCGAAAACCACGGGAAAGAACAACGCAAAATCGAGCGAATTGAACAGCATCAGCGTATTTGGTTTTGGTACAGGTGGATGAATTTCTCGGGCGCGTGCAGGTGCATATCGTCTACAAACTCTTTGGAATCTACGTATTGGATGTGGTCGAAATAACCCGCAAACTCCTGTTCAATATGGTTTTTGGCCAATTCGGTTTTGTCAAACGATTCGATGTTCTTGCGTTGGTTTTCGTTGCACACGGCAGGTACGAAAATCAATTTGAAATGTTTGGCTTTGGCCAAGGCCGACATTTTGTGGATGTACTCGACCGATACGGGCGAAAAGAACGCATAATCTTGTTGGTCATCCGACACAAATTCGGGCGCCCAGTTGTTGGTGAGCACCCCAAAATACTGCGCGACGCCGTGGTACGGGATCTTCTCGACTTGATTTTTAACGGTCTCTGTAAGCAAAGGCTTGTACTGGTCTTTGTAAAACGGTTTGACGAAATAATTGTACGTAAACAGCTGTTGCAGATTGTTTTGAAAACTCGACGGAATAAAAACCGCATAACACGTATCGATCACATTGCCCGCCTTGAGGTAATTGTCGAGCAGGATGTATTGCCCCGCCAGACTGATGGCTTGGTTGGACGCCAGCGAATTGAGCGTGTCGTTTTCGGATTCGCTGTTGAAGAACTGACGCGCCACGCTGTCGCCTATCAAGACTTTCCTGGACGGGTTCTTTTGCTGGCTTTTGCCGATCACGTGGTACACTTCGCGCGCCGACACCTTGCGTTGGTATTTGTCGTTCCTGAGCAACAAATAGGATTTGAGGTGAAAGGCCGCGGCGCCGATCAACACAAAAACCGTCAATTTGATCAGGAAAGACTTCATTACTCGAGGTGGTCTTTTTGCATTTGCGTCTTCAAATCCTTCACCAGCAATTGCGTGCGCTTGGTGGCACCTTCTTTGGTGAGGTGGTACGGCGTATCGAAAATCAAATCGGGGGTCATGATGTATTGCTCGGGCGTACCCAAAATCGTCAAATTGGTCTTGCGCAACGCTGCTTCAAACTCCTTGATTTGCGGCTTGCCCACCCCGAAGGAATGTTCCAAGTACCCCGGAAAGGTAAAGTAAAGTGTCGCGCCTTTGGATTTGACCAGTTCGTTGAATTCGACCACGGCCTGGAGCACATCGGTATTGAGGTAGTCGCCGTCGATTTTCTCGAACACGACCGGATTCGGCCACGTTTGCCCCCAATGTTGGTTTACGTCGCCGTATTCGTTGAACGCGCGCTTGGAATAAAACTCTTGCGTCTTGAGGTTGAAATATTGCGACGGGATGAACTTAGACATCGCATACCTCGGGATGTACGGATACGTCTTCTTGAGTTGCACCGCGCGCAACTTGAAAAAATCGAGTCCGTTTTTGTTGTCGAAATACACGCGCAACAGTTCTTCGTTGCCCTCACAGAAATCGCCAAAAAACTGATGGTATTCGGGCGCAAGCACCACGATGTCGCCTTTTTGGATGTATTGCGCCGTATTGTCGAGCAAGTAATACAGTCCCATGCCTCCGTGGATTCCGGTATTGATGGGGTTGCGGTGCAGCGAATCTTTGACGATCTGGCTCACGAGCCCAAAGCCCATACTCGACCCCGAAACCAAGATGATGCGCGGTTGCTTGACGTGTTGCAGCATCGAATCCTTGATGGGCGCCACGAGCAACAGCGACTGCTCGGCACGCGGGGTTGGCGGCAACAACAGCCCAATCAGCATCACGGCCATCGGGATGCAAAGGAACAAAACGGTTTTTTTGAGGAATTGCTTCATCTTAAAACTGGAAATAAATAAACGCCACTTCTTTCATCGTCTGGAACCAAAAAATCAAAAGTACGATCAGTGCATAAAACGCCCAGCGCAATGGCCTTGGCCAACGCATCCCGAGTTTTTCGAGCGCGTACTTGTTTTCGCGTCCGGCCCATTCGACGAGCAACATGATCACGATCAGCCAAACGACTTCGTTGCGTATGCCCTTGGGCGGCGTAAAGGTCGACATCGAAAAGATCTCGGTCACGAACTGGAACGCATGCGCCATATCGACGGCACGGAAAAAGATGAACGCAAAAACGGTCAACGAAAAGGTCGTGACAATGTGGAACAGTTCGTTAAAGGTAGGAAATACGCGCCCCTTGGCAACAATCTCCATGTTGTGACGGTTGGTGTTGAATATGATCGATGGCATGATGTACAACGCATTGAGGAATCCCCAAAACACATAGGTCCAGGCCGCGCCATGCCAGAAACCCGATACAATGAAAATGATGAACGTATTGCGCACCTTCATCCAGGTGCCGCCTTTGCTGCCGCCGAGCGGAATGTACAGGTAATCGCGGAACCAGCTCGACAACGAAATGTGCCAGCGACGCCAGTATTCGGCCGTGTCGCGCGAAAAGAACGGATAGGCAAAATTGCGCAACAGCTCGACCCCGAACAAACGCGCCGTCCCGAGTGCGATATCGGAATAGCCCGAAAAGTCGCCATAAATCTGGAACGTAAAGAAAATAACACCCATGATGTGCGTGCTGCCCGAATGGTCGGCCGAATTGGCGAAAACCATGTTCGCATACTCGGCGCAATTGTCGGCGATGACCATTTTCTTGAACAAGCCCCACAAGATTTGACGCAAACCGTCGACGGCCTGGCGGTAGTTGAATTGCCTTTTGGTTTGGATTTGCGGCAAGAGGTGCGTCGCACGTTCAATAGGCCCCGCCACAAGCAACGGAAAGAAACTCACAAACACCGAATAATCGACAAAATTGCGCTCGGGCTTGATGCGGTCTTTGTAAATATCGATCACATACGACAATCCGTGGAACGTGTAAAACGAAATCCCTACGGGCAAAATCACCTGTAACGTCCAAAAATGCGCCTCGAATCCCATGCCGTTGAGCGCCGTAGCCAACGAATCGGCGAAAAAGTTATAATACTTGAATACGCCCAAAAAACCAAGGTTGATGCACACGCTGAGCCAAAACCAGAACCGCTTCATTCGCTGCGATTGGGCGTCGTACATTTGCAGGCCGGTGTAATAGTCGAGCACCGTAGAGAACATCAGCAAAAACAAAAAGCGCCAATCCCAACAGGCGTAGAAGAAGTAACTCGACACGAGCAGCAAGATGTTCTGCAGTTTCAGATTTCCCTTGGTCGCAAACCAATACAACCCAAACACGATGGGCAAGAAAATCAAAAAGTCGACCGAGTTGAACAGCATGGTTTAGCGTTTGTTGGGTTTGGGTAAAAAAGCGAGTAAAATATTCGAAAAACCTTTGAGCAGTTTCCAGGGCCAGCGGAACTTTTTGATGTACAGCAAATTCCTGACGCGTTTGAGTTTCATTTCGCTCATCAAATCGAACTCCTCGGCGTTCATCCCAAAATACCGCTCCATGACGATCTTCTTTTCGGATTGCACGAGGTTGTAACTGTCCGGATTCGACGAAATCCCCGTAAAATCATAGTCGGCAACCACCATCCCGATGTGTTTGTAGCTGGCTTTGTGCAAACAAATCGCCACGGTAAAAAACTCCCAGTCCGATGCGATCTTGAGGTTTTCGTTGTACATCCCGAACTTTTCGAACAACGTCCGGCGGATGAACGTGGCCTGGTGCGGCAGGCTGTTGTCGACAAAAAAACCAAGCGAAACCTGCTCGGGCGCAATCCAGTGTTCGATCTGGTTGCTGCGGTTGCTCAGGTAAATCTGGTTGCCGTAGTAAAAATCGTATTGCCCGTCGATCAAAGCCGCGGCCTTGGCCAGCGTGTCCTGTTCGAGCAACGTATCGCCACTGTTCAAAAACAACAAATAATCGCCTGTTGCGGCACGGATGCCTTTGTTCATCGCGTTGTAGATACCCGTATCGGGCTCACTCAGCGCATAGGCGACCTGGCTTTTGTATTGCTCGACAACCTCGCGGCTGCCGTCCTTAGAATTTCCATCGATGACGACGTATTCGAAATCGACGCCTTTTTGCGACAGCACGCTGCCGATGGTTTTTTCAAGCCCCGTCTTGTTGTTGTAGTTGATGGTGATGATCGAGATTTTTCCCATCAGACCTCGAGGAATTTTTCGCGGTACACCTTCGCAATGCCGTCGGGCAGTTCGATCGAATGTTTCCATCCGAGGCCGTTGAGTTTGGTCGTATCGGTAAGCTTGCGCGGCGTGCCATCGGGCTTGGTCGTATCGAACACCACTTCGCCGTCAAACCCAACCGTATCCTTGACCAGATAGGCCAAATCCTTGATCGAGATTTCTTTGCCGGTACCAATGTTCACAAACCCGCGGTCGTTGTAATGGAGCATCAGGTAGACGCAAGCGTTCGCCATATCGGTCGCGTGCAAAAACTCACGCAACGGCGATCCCGAACCCCAAACGGTGACGGTTTTGTCGCCATTTTGTTTGGCTTCGTGGAATTTGCGCAACAAAGCCGGCAACACGTGCGAATTCTGCAAATCGTAGTTGTCGTTCAATCCGTAAAGGTTGGTTGGCATCACCGAGATGAAGTTGCAGCCGTACTGGTCGCGGTAAGCGTCGCACATCTTGATGCCCGAAATCTTGGCGATGGCGTACGGTTCGTTGGTTTCTTCCAAAAGCCCCGTGAGCAGATAATCTTCGCGCAACGGCTGTGGCGCCATCTTCGGATAAATACACGTAGACCCCAAGAACAGCAATTTCTTGACGCCCGTATTGTAACTTTCGTGGATCACATTGCTCTGGATCATGAGGTTCTCGTACAAAAAGTCGGCGCGGTAGGTATTGTTGGCCACGATGCCGCCTACCTTGGCCGCTGCGAGAAACACATATTCGGGTTTTTCCTGGTCGAAAAAGTGCGCCACGGCGGTCTGGTCGATCAAATTGAGTTCGGTGGACGTACGCGTCACGATGTTGTTAAAGCCGCGCGCCTGCAAATCCTTGACGATCGCGCTGCCCACCATACCGCGGTGTCCGGCCACATATATCTTGGCATTTTTTTCCATCGATTATTGGAAGTTTTTGAGGTGCAATTCCTTTTTGAAAATCTCTACATCGGCCGCCATCATTTCCTTGACGAGCATGTCGAGCGTGTATTTAGGCTGCCAGCCCAATTTGGTCTTGGCCTTGGTCGGGTCGCCGATGAGCAAGTCGACTTCGGTTGGGCGGAAATACGCCGGGTCGATCTGCACAACCACCTGCCCTATCTTGAATTTGTATTCCGGATTCGAACTTGAAACGACGGTAGCCTTTTCGTCGACGCCTTCGCCTTTGAACTCGAGCACCACGCCCACTTCGGCAAATGCCATCTTGATGAAATCGCGCACCGTTGTGGTCACGCCCGTCGCAATCACAAAATCTTCGGGTTTGTCTTGTTGCAAAATGCGCCACATCGCCTCGACATAATCCTTGGCATGGCCCCAGTCGCGTTGCGAATCGATGTTACCCATGTAAAGCGTATCGGCCATCCCGAGCGCCATTTGCGCGACGCCACGCGTGATTTTTCGGGTCACGAACGTCTCGCCGCGGCGTGGGCTTTCGTGGTTGAACAAAATGCCGTTACAGGCAAACATGTCGTAGGCTTCGCGGTAGTTGACGGTAATCCAATACGCATACATTTTGGCGACGGCATACGGCGAACGCGGATAAAACGGCGTGGTTTCCTTTTGCGGCACCTCTTGCACCAATCCGTACAATTCCGACGTCGAGGCCTGGTAAATCTTGGTTTTTTTGGTCAGCCCGAGCAAACGCACCGCGTCGAGGATGCGCAAAGTCCCGATGCCGTCGGCGTTGGCCGTGTATTCGGGCACGTCGAAACTCACCTTGACGTGGCTCATCGCGCCCAGGTTGTAGATTTCGTCGGGCTGGGTTTCCTGGATGATGCGGATCAGGTTGGTCGAATCGCTCAAATCGCCATAATGCAGCTTGAAATGCGGATGCTCGACGTGCGGATCTTCGTAAATGTGGTCGATGCGCTGGGTGTTGAACAACGAGCTGCGGCGTTTGATGCCGTGCACCATGTAGCCTTTTTCCAACAGCAATTCGGCCAGATAAGCGCCGTCCTGTCCTGTAATCCCTGTAACCAATGCGACTTTCATATATTTTTGTTTTTGTTTGTCTACTATCGTAAATGCCGTGCAAAAATAGGCAAAATTTCGTTGCCGTCAGGCTTTTTGCGCCAGCGCCTTGCGGTAGCTTTCTAGGCATCCCGCGGCGGTTTTTTGCCAACTGAACTGGGCGGCGCGTTGCAGGCCTTTTTGGCTGAAATCGGCACGCAAGGCCGGATCGGAAAGCAATTGCGCGACTTTGTCTTTCAAATCGTCGGCGTTGTGTAATTCGAAATAAACGCCCGCCTCGCCCGCCACTTCGGGAAACGAGCTGTGGTGCGCCAACACCACCGGACATCCGCATGCCATGGCCTCGAGCACCGGAATCCCGAAACCTTCGTACTCGGACGGAAACACAAAACACTGGGCTTGCCCGTAATAAGAAGCGAGCTCGTTGTCCTCGAAATTCTGCTGGATGACCTGCGCGGCGATACCGAGTTTTTGCAACAAGTCGGCTTCGTCCTTTTCGAAACCATTGCCACCCGCGGCCACCACGAACAAATCGGGATCGGTCTTTAAAAGCGGCGCGACGGCCTCGATGAAAAAGTTGAAATTCTTGTATATCGTTCTGTTGCCGACAAAAAGGATGAACTTTTGCGGCAAATCGACATGCACTTTCGACACCGTATCGATGCTTTGTGACAAGTACACCACATCGAATTTATCGGGGTCAAGCTGCGGATAAATCCTAAGCGCATCGCGTTTGCTGTTCTCGGAAACGGCAATCACGCGTGTGGCTTTCTCGAGCAACAACTTCTTCCAGGCCACGGTGTTCTTGTCGCGCGTAAAATACTGCGGAAACAAATCGTGGATCATGTCGTGCAAGGTCAGCACAAACGGCTTGTCGCCAATGTAATCGAGAAAATACGGATCGTAATAGGTGCTTACAAAAACGTCGTAGTCCTGCCTTTTGAGCGCTTCTTTGGTGCGTTTGAAATTCTTGCGACGGAACTTCTTGGCGATTTTCTTGCGCACAAATTTGGGCAACCAACGCCAACGCATCACGTCGCTCCACTGGCTTTGAAACAGCCCGTGTTCCTTAAGGTGCAGGTTGTCGGCAAACAGGACCGGACATTCGATGGAGACGCCCATCTTAGACAATTCGACAAGCACCTCGGTGTGGTAGCGTGTGATGCCGCCAAATCGCTGCATGTTGTAGGCCTGCGGATCGAGTAATAGCTTCATAGGCATTATTTGCGCCAGACTTTGAGCGTGTTTTTGAGGTATTTCTTGAAATAGCGCTTGGGCAGTTCGGTGGTTTCGAGCGGCGGATGCGTGGCGTTGAACTTGTTGATGAAGTCCTGCACATCCGAACAAGCGATGAACTTAAGGTTTTGCCACGCGCCTTTGTAAATCGGGTGCAGGTCGTGGAAATTCATGTAATTGCTTTCGTCGATCGACATCCAGAATTCATAAAACGCATCGCCATCAAAATCGTCTTTGTGCGACCAGTTCTTGATTTTTTGGTGCACCTCGTGCGGCTCGCGCGCCCAGGAATGGTGCAGTACGCGAAAGTTGGTGTAGATCTCGCGGTTGGTCTTGCCCTCGAGATCGCGCGCAAAAAAGTGTTTTCCGACCAAGTTGGTTGCGAACGAAAAATCCTCTTCGTTGTCGATGTAGATGTAGCCGTGCTTGGTTTTCTTGAACAATGTGATCCAGTTGCCGCGGATGCACACCGGGTTGTGGTCGGGTTTCGACAGCAGGTAACGGTGTTTCTGCAAAAAATGGTACACGGCGTCGAAATTGAGGAAATACTCGTCGGCGTCGATCTGGAGCTTCCAGCAATCGGGACCCATTTTTTCGGACAGCATGTTGCGTTCGCGCGTATCGTTTTCCATGGGCGTGAGCGTCGGGACGTAAAAATCGTCTTCGTAAAAAACGATTTTCTGGTTGGGATCGATGGCGCGAATCTGGTCAAAAAAAGCGGGATCGAGGTCGTACTTCTTCCCTGCCCAAGTGTTGCGGTTGACGTCTACACACAGGATGATCTCGTCGGCATAATCGTATACGATCGGCAACGCGTCGAAAATGTATTTGTAATCGTAGGAAATCAAAAAACCGATCTTGACCGGACTTTTGCGAAAAATACTGAAACCCATCTTAACCTTTTTGGACTAGCAAAAATAAAGATATTTACCGCCCCTCGCGCTTTATTTTGTCAACAATTCGACTATTTTTTCCAGAATCCGATGCGGCCGCAAAATGTTTCCGAAAGAACCGAGGAAGCATTTGTGGAATCGGGCACGGCGATCGCGCGTCGCGGTATTTCATGCAAAAATCGTAGCTTTGCGCGAAAGAAAATCCCATGCAAGAGGAAATCCAAAAAGCGTTCGAGGTGATTCAAAGTGGCGGCATCATCCTGTACCCTACCGATACGGTTTGGGGCATCGGGTGCGACGCCACCAATGCCGAGGCCGTCGCCAAAATCTACCGGCTCAAGCAACGCGCCGAAACGCAAAGCATGATTGTTTTGATGAATGGCGAAAAGATGATGTACAACGTGTTCCGCGAAATCCCCGAAGTGGCATGGCAAATCCTCGATTTGTCCGAGAACCCTACCACGCTCATCCTCGACAACCCGCGCAATGTGGCGGCCAACGTGATCGGCCAGGACAAGACGCTCGGGATCCGGATCGTCAAGGAGCCATTTTGCTACAAGCTGATGGAGCGCATGAAAAAACCGCTCGTATCTACCTCGGCCAACATCTCGGGCCAACCCACACCCAAAAGTTTTGCAGAAATCAGTCCCGAAATTGTAAACGGCGTCGACTATGTCGTAAATTTGCACCGCGACAAAGTGTCGGGCAAACCGTCTACGATCATCAAGCTCACGCACGATTCGCAAGTAAAGATCATCCGGAAATAGTTCAACCCGTGGCGCAAAATTTCAAACAAGCCTTACACCCTAAAATTTTTGATGTGATTGCCCGTGCTTCGGCCGAATTGGGGCTCGAGAGCTACGTGATCGGAGGATTCGTACGCGACTTTTTGCTGGGCCGCGATTACAAAAAGGACATCGACATCGTGGCCGTGGGCAGCGGCATCGAACTCGCGCTCAAGGTAGCCGAACTGTTGCCGCACCAACCTAAGGTACAGGTGTTCAAGAACTACGGCACGGCCATGTTGCGCTATTACGACATCGACGTTGAATTTGTGGGCGCCCGCAAGGAATCGTATGAATTCAACAGCCGCAAACCCATGGTCGAAAACGGCACGCTAGAAGACGACCAAAACCGCCGCGATTTTACGATCAACGCGTTGGCACTTTCATTGAACAGGGCCGATTACGGCGATTTGCTCGATCCGTTTTCAGGCTTAAGTGATTTGGAAAGTAAAACCATAAAAACACCTCTTAATCCGGATATTACGTATTCGGATGATCCGCTCAGGATGATGCGCGCGATTCGTTTTTCGACGCAACTCGATTTCGAGATCGAAGACGATTCGCTCGATGCCATCGGCAGGAACAAAGAGCGTATCAAAATCATCTCGGGCGAGCGCATCGTAGAGGAACTGAACAAAATTCTGTCTACCGACAAGCCGTCCAAAGGATTTTTGTTGCTGTACAAAACAGGGCTGCTCGATTTGATCCTGCCCGAACTCACGGCGCTCAACAACGTAGAGGAAATCGAAGGCCATACACACAAAAACAACTTTTACCACACGCTCGAGGTGGTAGACAACATTTGCCCGCACACCGACGACGTTTGGCTGCGCTGGGCCGCGCTTTTGCACGACATCGGCAAGGCACCCACCAAGCGGTTCACCAAAAAACAAGGCTGGACGTTTCACGGACACGAATTCCTGGGCGGAAAAATGGTCAAGAAGATATTCGAAAGACTGCGGTTGCCACTCAACCACAAAATGAAGTTTGTACAAAAGATGGTCACGCTGAGCTCACGCCCGATCGTGCTTTCGGAAGACCAGGTCACCGATTCTGCCGTGCGCAGGCTGGTATTCGACGCGGGCGAGGATGTCGAGAACCTGATGACGTTGTGCGAGGCCGACATTACGACCAAAAACCCGAACAAGTTCAAGAAATACCACAAGAACTTCAAGGTCGTCCGCGAGAAAATCGTCGAGGTCGAGGAGCGCGACCGCGTGCGCAACTTTCAACCGCCCATCACAGGCGAAGAAATCATGGCAATTTTTAACCTGCCGCCATCGCGCGAGATCGGCACTTTGAAAGAAGCCATCAAGGAGGCCATACTCGAAGGCGAAATCCCCAACGAATACGAAGCCGCCTATGCATTGATGATGCAACGCGCGCAAAAGCTCGGGCTCAAACCGCAATAAATACCGCATGACGTCGTCGAAAAATTGGACTTTTACAACCCAATCTGCTTGAAATGAAAAAGAAATTCTTACCCTCGGCGAAAATCGCTTTGGTATTGGTATACAGCGTCATTGTCGCGGGCGCATTGGTTCGCATGACGGGCTCGGGCATGGGCTGCCCCGATTGGCCCAAATGCTTTGGCTACTACATCCCGCCCACCGACGTAGAAGAACTGACCTGGCGACCGAACAAAACATTCGAGAAAGGCCAAGTCATCGTCAAGGACGAAGCGCTTTGGGTGGCCAACGCCGATTTCACGACCGCCGAACAATTCAACGAAAGCCATTGGCGCCCGTACACCAAGCACGATTACGCCATATTCAACCCTACACACACCTGGATTGAGTACCTGAACCGACTTTGCGGCGCACTCGCGGGCATTGCCGTGTTTATCATGGCAGTATATTCGCTTGCCTGGCGAAAAAGCAAGGCGCGTATCACGGCTTTGTCGTGGCTGACGGTGTTCCTGATGGGATTTCAGGCCTGGCTTGGTGCCACGGTAGTGTATTCTGTACTGAACCCGGTCAAGATCACCTTGCACATGGTGGTTGCTTTGGTGATTGTCGCTTTGATGCTGTACATTATTCGGACAGCGAGCGGAACAGGCAGCGAAAAGAAATACGACCCTTTGTTCACGAAAATGTTGTGGGGGGCGCTCTTTTTATCCCTAACGCAAGTAGTCATTGGGACGCAGGTGCGTCAATTCGTCGACATGCAAGTCAAAAACCTGGGTTACGACAACATGGCCGCGGTACTTTCCAACCCCGACTGGGACTTCTATTTGCACCGGACCTTTTCGTTTGTCGTTTTGTTTTTTAACGTTTGGTTGTATTTGCGGAACCGACGGTTGGTGCTTGGCTACAAAAAACTCGATTGGGTGTTGGGCTTGATCGGGCTCGAAATTGCAACCGGGATCGCGATGTATTATTTCGATTTCCCGTTTGGTTCGCAGGCCGCGCATTTGGTGTTGGCATCGGCATTGTTTGGCGTTCAATTTTACTTGGTTTTGGAGGCGAGGGCAGCCAAAAAACAGCTATAGAGCAAATCTATATTAAGTATTTTTATTGTTGATTTTCAAAGATATAAATTAACTAATAAAAACTTATACTTTAAATAAAATCCCAAAATTAATCTTCCCAAATCGGGACCGAAATAAAGCTGTCCCCGTGCCATTTCACTTCGAGCGGCGCCCCCGCATCGTCGATCGTTTCGTCGCTGACTTCTTTTCCCGACCCATAATTGACCACTTCGAACGGGTGTTTGTTGACGTTGAGCAAAACCACCAACCTACTCCCTTTTTCCATCTTTTTACTTACCACACGCGTAGCTGCCAACGGTATTTTTGTGCGCCGACCGGGCTCGATCAGCGAACGCTTGGTGCGGTCCTTTGCGTAACTCGCGCGCCCTACATAGCGCGTCAAGAAAAAATACTTGCCGTTGGCGGTTAGTTCATAGAAAGCGAGCGACACGTCCATGTCTTTTTTGTTGATCGTGACGCATAGCTCCCCTTCGAAAGAACCGCTGATTTCGATCGATTTTGCAAACGGTTCGCCCACAAACACACGACCATTGCTTACATCGAGCGTATCGAAAACTATGGTTGGCGTGTAATAGGCGTTCTGGTTTTCGCGGTCTTTGAAATCCACGGTTTGCGAAACATACCGTGACCCATCGGGCTTACTACTTAGTTTTGCTCCATTGAGGTAAAACTTAAGTTTGTTGTTTGCCATTTTGTCGACAGAAGGCGCGTGTTTCCAATGGTTGCCACCCATGACCTCGTAGTTGACCTTGTCGCGAAGCAAATCGGGCTTGGGATGCGCTTTCATGATATAATCCATCCACTGGTACGCCAAATCGCCCATGTTCACTTGCGCCACAGGATCGATGTCATAACCCATCAGATTTGAAGCCGCATTTCTTTGCCCTCCCCAATGATCGTAAGGACCTATAACCAAATAATGCTCGGCATTGGGATTGTTCTTCAGATGCGATTTGTAGTATTGCAGCGCGCCGATCTGCGAACCATCGTAATAACCGGTCGTCGAAAGGATCGGGATATCGATTTGCGCATATTCGGCATCGGTGGGCGCCAAAGACCGCCAATACGCGTCATAGGCCGGATGCGCGAGCCATTTTTGAAAAATCGGACTGGGATGACCCTCAAGGCTGTCGAGGCCGCGGAACGAACTTCCTGCATTGAACCACTCAAACACCAACCCCCTCCCGATGGCCGGAAATCTATAGATGTTCTCGTGCGCCCAGCTGAAAACATTGCCAATGGGGACGTTGTTTTCCATCGGCGCATCGAAACCGGGCATCACGGCCACCTGCGGCACGATGGTCTTGAGCGCCGGATGTCTCTTTTTTGCCGCGGCCCATTGTGCAAATCCGGTGTAACTGCCACCCAGCATACCTACGCGTCCGTCACACCACGACTGCTTGGCGACCCAGTCGATGATGTCGTACAGATCGCCTGATTCGTGTTCGTACGGCGCATAATGCTTGAGGTTTGTCCGGATGCCGCGCGCATAGGCCACCACGCCCACGTAATCCCTAATGGCCGATCGTTTGCCGAGCACCGCATCTTTAGGACCTTGAAAATAGGTCGTATAAAAAAGTACGGCGGGCAACGGTGCGTCATTGCCTTTTTTGCGCACCACAATGGCCGAAATCGGAATACCGCTACGCGTCGGGATTTCTACACTGTCGCGGATTACGAACAAACTGTCGGACAGCACGGCGGCGCTTTGACCCCGTACATTTCCCGAAAACGCACAAGCCAGCGCCATGGCAACTCCGTAAACGCCGATCCTACGCATCGATCCACGCTTTAAAATCCGACACTTTCTCACGGCTCACCACCACCTCATCGGCTTTGTAGGTAGGCAACAAAACCTTGAGCCGCGAATTGCTGTATACCGCAATTTCCTTGATGGCGCGCAGCGGGACGATAAACTTTCGGCTGACGCGGAAAAATTCGGCAGGATCAAGCTCGCGTTCCAATTCCTCGAGCGTACCGTCGAGCAGATAGTCGCGGCTGTCTTTGGTATGCAGGTAGGTCCCTTTGTTCTCGCTGTAAAAACACTCGACCTCATCGATCGAAATCACCTTGAGTTGGTGCCCGATCTTGACCGTAAAGCGCTTCTTGTAGGTCTTGTCGAACGGATTGGCCAACAACGCCTTGATTTGCTCGAAATCGATGGCTGTAGGCCTGCTTGACGGAATGCGCGCGCTGAATTTGTTGACGGCCGTTTCAAGATCGTCTTCGTCTATGGGTTTGAGCAAATAGTCGATGCTGTTGAGCTTGAATGCCTTGAGCGCATATTCGTCGTAGGCCGTCGTGAAGATCACCGCGCTTTTGATGTCTATTTTCTCGAATATCTCGAACGACAGACCGTCGGAAAGCTGTATGTCGAGGAAGATCAAATCGGGGTGCGGATTATGCCCAAACCACGCGATCGATTCGGCCACCGAATGCAGCATCGCATCGGCGTGGATCCCGAGTTTCTCCAACTTGCGTTGCAGCAGACGCGCCGCCGGTTTTTCGTCTTCGATGATGAGGGTTTTCATGTGTATTTATCTACTTGTAAAAAATTTAATATATTAACCAACAAAGCTATAGTGTTATTTACATAAAGTCAAATAATACTACTCCCATTTGTTGCGTTTTTCCCTTTCCATGATTTCCTTGATCTTGCGTTCCTCCCAATCGGAACCCAAAAACACATTCGGACCAAACACACTCAGTGCATGGAACCCTAGGCCGATGCCCCAGAAAAATGCCGTGCTGAACGTGCCGAATTCAAAAAATTGTTCTCCCGGATCAAGGTTGAAATACTTGAGTGCGATCAAGAATCCGTTGACCAACAGGTATACCGCAAGGTGTTTGTAAAATCCGGCCAAGGCCTTGACGCGTTTTTGTGCGCGTTCGCGCTGCAGTTGTTCGAGGTTGTTTTCCATGATCTATGATTTGTTGTGTTGTTGTTTGTTCTTTTCTTCATCGATGAATTGTTGCAGCTTGCGCTGCTCCCAATCCTTCCCTAAAAATGGACTCCAGCCAAAGGCGCCCATCGCGTGAAAAAACAGCCCAAGCCCCCACCCGAGCATCGAAAATACAAACCAGTAATATTCGGGTGTGAAATACAGGTTGATGAACACCAGCACCGGAATGACGGTACAATAACACGCCAAATTGATGTAAAACGAGCGGATTTCCTGCGCCTTCTTCTTGGCCTTCTTGTAAACGATTGAATTCTTGTCGATTTCCATGGCTACTTCCATTTGCTTGTTTTTTCTTTTTCGATGATTTGGCGTATTTTTTTCTCCTCCCAATCGCGCCCCAGGAACGGCATCACGTTAAAAACGCTCATCCAGTGGATGGCCACGCCTATACCCCAGCCTAGCGTGGGATATAAAAACCAAAGGTATTGCGGATAGGTCGCCAGGTTCACGACGGCCAGCCCGATCGAAATGATCGCCCACGACCAGAAATTGCCGTAAAACCCCTTGATGTCCTCTACCTTTTTCTGCGCTTTTTGGTAGGCGCTTTCCAGATCGTTGTAATTTGTTTCCATGACGGTGATTTGTTTGGTCAAGATCGGGATCCTGACGGTGAATGTTTTTTCGGTTTGCTCGACCAACACCTTGCGGTTGGTGATGATGCCGTAGCGGTTGACAATGTTTTGAAGCCCTACGCCCTCGCGGTCCTGCAATACTTCTTTCTTTTGCAGATCGTTTTGGATGGCCAGGTAATCGCCATCGATAAAAATGCGGATGTGCAGCGGTTTTTGCTCGCTTACGATGTTGTGCTTGACGGTGTTCTCGAGCAGCAATTGCAACGACAGCGGTACCACTTTGGCCTCGGGGTCGATGCTTCCCTGCGGTAACTCATAGAACAGGCTGTTCTCGAAGCGCATCTTGAGCAGGTTCATGTAAGTCTTGGCGAACGACAGCTCTTCGTCAATCCCCACGAGTTCCTTGTCTTTTTGCTCGAGCACATAGCGGTAAATCTTGGACAGCGAGGTCGTGAATTTTTGCGCATTTTCGGGATTCTCTTCGATCAAAGACGACAGTACGTTGAGGCTGTTGAACAAAAAATGCGGATCGATCTGGTTTTTTAACGTCTCGAATTGGGCCGAAGCCGTGCCCGCGATGATCTTTTGCTCCTTGACCTTGTTCTCCTGGTAGGCGCGGTAAAAATTGAACGCATAGGCCGACAGCGTGATAAAAAACGTGATGACGATCGCAAAAACGTAGTTGTTTGGTTTCTCCTCGGCCCAAAATTGGGCGAAAGTCTCCTGCTCGATGCCCACATCTTCGAATATCCTGAGCAAAAACACCGTAAGCAGCGAAACAAAGAACGACAACACAAACCCCAACACGATGCGTTTTTTGGAGAACCGCTCGTTGGCAAAATAACGGTCGAGCGCCTGGAACACCAAGCTGTTGGAAATGTAAAGCGAATAGGTATACAGCAACGTAAACCCGAAGGTGATCAATAACGCGCGATCAAAAGCGATTGTCCCGCCAAAAGTCCAGTTGAACACCACGAGCACCACCATGACGCCCACGCCCAACAAAAACAACCGCAACATTTGTTTGATTCCCAATTTCATATCACTATCCTTTGCTTTCCCTGACTGCTCTTTCGTCATTCGTCTTTCGTCATTCGTCTTTCGACTTACTTCTTACACTCCTGCTGCACCATCAACGCGCGGTCCTTACCCCATTGTGGCGCATACGGCGTCGCGGGCTTGAACTTCTCGAACAATCCGATCGAACGGTCGACTTCGGCGCACATCGGCTTGATGTCGCCGCCAAAAAACTTCGCGCCGCCCATTTCATATTCGGCACGGCCAAACACCGCACGCGGATTCTCGGGTGCAATCTTGAGCGCCTGGTCGTACAATTCCATGACTTTGGCCGAGAGCTTCATACCGTTGGTCATTGGGTCGAAGGCCACCCAACCTGTATAAATCAAGGCCTGCATGACCAGGATTTCGTCGTTTTCGGGGTTCTTGACCATTTCGAGGTCGAGCGCCGCCTGCGCCTTGTTCAAAAGCGCGCTCACTTTTTCCTTGTCCTGCGATTGGAACGATTCGGTGGTGTTGACCAGCGCCACGTAATAATTCGGGAGCCAGTTGTCTTTCTCGGCCGACGCGATGCGCTCGAACAAGGCCGATGCTTCGGCGCTGTTGCCCTGTCCCCACAGCTCAAAAGCCTTGGACATACCTTTTTCGTAGGCGGTTTGCGACCATCCGATAAAACCGGTCAAGAGCGCCAATGCAAATAGTATCTTTTTCATGGTGTTCGTATTTTGATTAATAATTGAGTTTGATGTTGACCTTGGCGTTCTTGGCTACCGCAAATTTGGCGTCTTCGTACTTGGGCGGTCCCATAAAACCTTTGGCGTCGTTGGACGTTCCGTAGCCCTCGGTCGGGATGTGGAACGTATTCTTATCCATTTTGCCGTTGTTGTTTTCGTCGTGGTATACCGATACCGCATAAGTCCCTTTGGGCAAATCCTTGAACGTCACCGACGCTGTCCCGTTCTTGATGTCGACCACCGCGTTCTTGAAAACTTTCCTGAGAAAATCGTCCTCGTTGTTGTACAATCCTACTTTGACGTTGCCCGCGTCGGTGCGAAACCCGGTCATCTTGACTTCGAGGCTGATGGTTTGCGCCTGCATCCACCCGCCGATTAAAAATACTAAAACTAAAATGGCTTTTTTCATAATGTATTGATTTTGATGATGCTGATTGTTGGATCAAAAGTAACTTCGATTGTTCACATTAAAAACCGAAAGCTACCGAATTGTCGAATTTGACGGATGAACTGAACGCATTGCTTGTTGCTATTCCTATTACAGGTTGTCCAACTGGTTGCTCTTTTTGTCCTGGCTGATGGTCCAAAAGAACCCGACAAAAAAGAACCGGTCTGCCGTGGGCGTAATCTCGCGACGCTGGTACACCCCATTGGCGTCTGGGTTGCGCGTGTATTCATACCCAAACACGTTTTGCGTACCCAGTACATTCGACACCGAAAAATACAAGATTTTTTGTTGACTGAGCAAATACGCCCAGCTCAAACTCAAACTGTTGTACCCCTTGGTCTTGCCTGCCATGAACCGCACATCGTTGGGGTTCTCGTATGGACGGCCCGTCATGAACGTATTGGTCACGCCAAGCTGCGAGCGCCACTCCTCGATCCAATACTTGCCCACCACCGACAAATTGTGGTCGGCCACAAAGTTGGGCGTCACCGCATACGGATAATTGCGGTAATTGCGCTCGGTATCGATGTACGAATAAGACACCCAGTATTCAAGGTTCTTGAACGTACGGCCGTCGCGCCAAAACACGTCCAATCCTGCGGCGTAACCCGACCCCGAATTGTCGTACACCGTGCGGAACAAAGGCGCCGCTACAGAATCGAACTTGACCAGGTTGTCGTATTTTTTGTAATACGTCTCGGCACGAAACGTTTGACGGTCCCTCGCATACTGGAAATTGAGGATGTAATGCGACGCGCGTTCGCTTTCGAAATCGTGAAAATACTTAAGATAGTCTTGCTTGGGCGCTTGCGTGAATTCGCCGTAGGCCAAAGAAAACTGGCTGAACTTGGCCACTTTGTAGGCCACCGATGCCCTTGGCGCAACCACGGTCTCGTTCAGCAAATTGTTGTTCGAAACGCGCGCGCCCAATTTGGCGGCAAATTTCTTCGAGAAAAAAATATCGGCTTCGGTATAGGCCGCCGCAATGTTGGCATTGTAGCCGCTTTGCCCCGATTGGCCGATGACCGGCAGGTAATCCTCGACAAAATCGGTCACGAAATAATCGGCGCCGAACGACAACTTGAACCGGTCCGAAAAACTTTTGCGCAACTTGAATTTGAGCTGGGCCGCGTGTTCTACGTTCTCGATGTCGTTCAAATTGTAGCCGATCTTGTTTTGTCCGTAGCCATACCCCAACCCCGTGGTGAGTTGCCAGCCCACGCCAAAATTGCCTTTATAGGACGTGTTCAGGTAAAAATTGTTGTTGATGAGTTCTACGCGGTCCTTGACAAACGGACGGTTGACGTTCTCCTGGTTCATGTCGAAACGCGACGCGTCGAAGGCTGCATACATCTTAAACATGCCGTTGTTGAACCCGTAACGGTACACGGCTTCGCCCGAAAGGCCTTGGTACGGACGGTTCCAGTCTAGGTTTTGCGGGATCGCTTTCTGGTACGGCGCCAAATCGATATAAGCCGTGTTGATGCTCAGCGCGCTCTTGGCCCATTTTTGCGTATGTCCGAGTCCGAGCCCGACGGTCATCAGCGAAATGTCGGTCTTGTTCTGATCGGGTTCGTCTTGGGTATTCAAAAGCAGGACGCTCGACAGCGCTTCGCCGTATTCGGCCGAATAGCCGCCTGTAGAGAACGAAATCCCGCTGAACAAAAACGGCGAGAACCTACCCCGTGTCGGCAAATTGTTGGTGGTAGACCCGTACGGTTGCGCCACGCGGATGCCGTCTACAAAAGTCTGGGTTTCATCGGCTTCGCCCCCACGCACAAACAATCGACCGCTTTCGCCCACGGTTTGCGTTCCGGGCAGGGTTTGCAGCGCCGCAACAATATCGCCCGCAGAACCCGCCGTGGTCACAATGTCGAGCGGCTTGAGCACCGAAACCCGCGCCTTGTCGCCTGCCTCGAAAGTCCCTGCGGTCACAATCACGGCATCGAGCGCGTTGACGCTTTCGCGCATTTTGACGGTTTGCCCTTGGTAATTGGCCACGTCGATCAGGATTTTTTGTGTTTCAAACGTGAGCACGCTAATCACGAGCATTTGGTTGCCCGAGGTGTCGGTCGAAAAACTAAAAGTGCCTTGGTCGTCGCTCGATCCGCCGTCGTACGTGCCTTCGATAAAGACGTTGGCACCCGGAACGGGCTTTCCTTTGGGATCGACAATTTTCCCCGAGATCGTATGTTGCCCAAAAGCGGTGACCGAAAATAAAAACAACAGTGCGGTAAGTAGTTTCATGACGATGGTTTTGATACCGCAAAAGTGCGACGGCACACAAAGCTATGAAACTAATCGTAACCGAATTGTCGATTTTTTGGGATGGATTGTATTTTTTTATCGGCAGCAGAAACTGCAAAAGTTTGCCTATTTTTGGGCTACATCCAACCTACCATGAACCGCTTCGACCGCATCACCGCCATCTTGATCCAGCTCCAATCGAAAAAAATCGTTAAGGCGCAAGACCTCGCCGACCGTTTCGAGATCAGCCTGCGCACGGTATACCGCGACATCCGTTCGCTTGAAGAAGCGGGCGTTCCGTTGTATGGCGAGGCGGGCGTGGGCTATTCGCTCGTAGACGGCTACCGGTTGCCACCCATCATGTTTACCCGAGAAGAGGCGATGACGTTCGTGACGGCCGAGAAATTCATGGCGCAATTTACCGATGCCGCCACGCGGTCGAGCTACCAATCGGCCATGTACAAGATGAAAGCCGTGTTGCGCGGCGACGAGAAGGACCTGGTCGAAAACATCGAAGACCGCATCTTGGTCCGCAAAAGATTTCAGCCACAACAATCGGCGCCCGAAAACGCGCTCGATTGCATCCTGCAATGTATCGCCGAACAGCGCGCGGCGCGGCTGCACTATGAAACCTTCGACGCCCAGCAACGCACCGAGCGCACGATAGAACCCATCGGCATCTTTCACGAAAACCAATTTTGGTATGTGGTCGCGTGGTGTCATTTGCGGGGCGATTACCGTCAATTCCGCACCGATCGAATGACGCAGATTTGCGCCACCGATACGCCGTTCCACAAAAAGCATCCTGACTTTAAGGAATACCTCGAACAATCCGAGAAAAACCATGCGGTGGAAACCGTCGTGATCCGCGTCCCGAAAAAAATCGTGGCCTATATGCAAGGCCAAAGGCATTACTTTGGGTTTGCGGCCGAAACCGATTTGGGTACGCATGTCGAAATGACGTTCCACACCCTTTACATGGAGGGTTTTGCGCGTTGGCTGCTGATGTTCGCCGACCATGCCGAAATTGTACAGCCCACGCACCTAAAGACCCAACTACGCGACTTGGTGGCACAAATCAGCCAGAACCTGTAGATTTTTCCAGCGGATCAAAAGTTGTTGACACACGGTTGTCAGTAGGTGGCTGTTTTTTTGTCGTAAAACACCGTCATGTATCTATCCATCCCAAAAAACATTGAAACCCGACGCGATCGGCAGGTTTCGCTAGACCACATCCACATTTTCAAGACCAACATCGGCCAGGCAGATTTGGCCCTGGTCAAAAAACTGTTCAACCCGTACCGAACGATCCTCTCGTGGAGTGTCGATACCGAAGATTGCGATTTGGTGCTGCGCGTGGTATCGGTGGCCTACTCCGAATCGCAGGTCAGGGCGTTGGTATTGCAAAACGGTTTCGAGTGCGAGGTCCTTTCATAAAAAAACCTCCGTTTGGAGGTTGTTACACGAAAATGGTTTCGAGCCCAATGTGTTCGGTGTTCTTTTTTTGCCAGAGGTAGGACAAGAACATCTTGCTGTTGCGCAACGTCTCGACCGCTTTTCTGGTGATCAGCTCTTTGTGTTTGAGGTAGTTTCGGCCTTCGGCTTCGTTCAAACACAGGTTGATGTCTACGATGGTGGCAAATTCGGTTGAGTCGTCTTTTTCGCCCGAATGGTCGTCGAGCTCGGTAAAAAACTCATTTACCTGTGTGAGTTGGGCGTTGCCTGCGAGAAAATTGCTCGTGATTTGCTCCGAAAGGAGTTTTTGCGCCTGGGCCGAATCGGGGTCCATTTTTCCAATGCCGATGTTGCCCGGCAGGACGAATTGTGCGGTGAACGTTCTCATTGTTGGTCTTGGTTTAGTATCCCAAATGTAACGAACGTTGCAGCGTGCCGATTATGGTTTAACAGAACTTTGTTATATTATTTCAATTTTTACTATCAGTTATTCAATGTTTTACATCAAAACCAGCGTTTCTTCTTAAAAAACACGACCATGCCCACCACCAGGAAAAACATCACGGCCAGCACCGTAAAATAACCGTACGGGTGGCGCAATTCGGGCATGTAGTCGAAGTTCATTCCATACACCCCCACGATAAAAGTCAGCGGCATGAAAATAACCGACACCCCGGTGAGCACCTTCATGATTTCGTTCATACGGCGGCTTTGCGACGCAAAATAAAAATTGGCGGCGCTGTCGAGCGAATTCATATCATACTCGATTTGTTCGAGCAACTCGAGGCTTTTTTGGTTGAGCCTTGCAAAAAATGCGTAATTGCTTTTGTCGATCCCGTTGAATTCGTCTTCTTCGCGTATGCTCTTGAGCAAATACAGCGCATCGTGCAGGGGCTGGATCGATCGTTTGAGCACGCCGAACCGCGAACGGATCCGTTGGATTTCCTCGTGGATTTCGCGACGGTCGCTCACTTTGGCAGCGGCCATGACATCATCTATGCGGTCTTCGTAAAATTCGATCGTGATGTAAAAATTCTCCATGACCGATTCGAGCAGCAAATACAGCAAATAGTCGTTTTTCTTTTTGCGTACGATGCCCGCGTGGGTTTTGATGCGCTCGCGGATGTGGATAAAAAAGTCGCTCTTCTTTTCCTGGAACGACACGAGCAATTTGTCCTTGAGTACAAAACTCAGCTGTTCGACGCGTTCTTCCTGCCCATCGGCCGAAGGCAACACCGATTTGATGCTAAAGAACAACACATTGTCGAGTTCCTCCAATTTGGGGCGTTTGACCACATTCAGGATGTCGCTGATGATAAACGGTTCCAGGTCGAGCATCTCCCCGAGCGCTCGGATCCGGGCCGTGTCGTGCAGCCCGTGCACGTTGAGCCATTTGACGTCTTTGTGTTGGGCAGGATCGTCGCACTCGGCCTTGATCTTCTCGATCGAAACGTGTTGGTATTCCTCATAGCCCGAATCGTCGTACACAAACAACTGCATGTCGACGGGTTCGGTTTTATGGTGGCCGGTATACTCGTAATAATTGGGCTGGATGTTGCGCGATTTCTTGTATTTGATGCGTTCCACGGCAATAATTTGTCCTAAAGATAGGAGTTTTTGAAATGCCTTGCTACTTTTACAAAAAAATCCGATGCAGACGCTTTTTACGAACATCAAGGAATTGTTACAGGTACGCGAAACCCCGACCGACAAGGTTTCGGGTGCACAAATGGCGACACTTCCGACCATCAAAAATGCCTTTTTACTGATCGAAAACGATACGATCAAAGCGTTCGGCCCCATGACCGATTGCCCTAAAATTGACGGACAAACCATCGATGCTGCGGGTAAAATTGTCCTGCCTACTTGGTGCGACAGCCATACGCACATTGTTTATGCGGGCAACCGCGAACAGGAATTCGTAGACCGCATCAACGGATTGAGCTACGAAGAAATCGCCAACCGCGGCGGCGGCATACTCAATTCGGCGCAAAAACTGCACGATGCGACCGAAGAAGAGATCTACGAGCAATCCAAAAAAAGATTGGAAGAAGTCATGCGTTTGGGAACGGGCGCGGTCGAGATCAAATCGGGTTACGGGCTGTCGGTAGAAGACGAAATTAAGATGCTACGTGTGATCGGTCGGCTCAAGGCCGATTATCCGATTGCCATCAAGGCGACCTTTTTGGGCGCGCACGCTTTTCCGGCACACTACAAACAAAACCAGGACGGCTACATCGATTTGATCGTTAACGAGATGATTCCTGCCATCGCGCGCGAACAACTGGCCGAATACATCGATGTGTTTTGCGAAACCGGCTATTTTTCGGTCGCGCAAACCGAGCGCATCCTCGAAGCGGGACACAAACATGGCTTGGTCGCAAAGATCCACGTCAACCAATTCACCGCCATTGGCGGTGTTGCGGCCGGCGTCAAACACGGTGCGCTTTCGGTAGACCACCTCGAAATTATGACCCCGCAAGACATCGACATCCTTAAAAATACCACAACCATGCCCGTGGCGCTGCCGTCTTGCTCCTACTTTTTGAGCATCCCGTACACGCCGGCCCGCGAAATGATCGCCGCAGGTTTACCGCTTGCGCTGGCCACCGACTTCAACCCGGGGTCTACGCCATCGGGCAACATGAATTTTGTAGTGGCCACGGCCTGCATCAAGATGAAGATGACACCCGAAGAAGCGATCAACGCCGCCACGATCAACGGGGCTTACGCCATGGGACTTTCGAAAACGCACGGCAGCATTACCGCGGGCAAGAAAGCCAACTTCATCGTCACCCAACCCATCACTTCATTTTACCAACTGCCGTACGCATTTGGCAGCAACCTGATCGAACAGGTGTGGCTGGACGGCAAAAAATGGGCATAAAAAAACTCCCATGTTACAACGGCATGGGAGTTCAGTTTTATAAATTTTGTTGATTACTTCAAGGTGAAGCTGGCTTTTGAAACGAGCTCTGCCTTGTCGAATACATTGACGAAATACGTTCCTTTTTCGAAGTTTTCGCCCGGTAAATCTTGCGTTACCTGTACCGGCTTGTTTTCGTAGTTGATGGTGGTCAAGAAACTGTACGTAAGCGATTTGTCGCCGAAAGCTTCGGTCTTTTTCTCGCCCAATACATTGTTCTTGCTGTCGATCACCTGTACATAATAGGTTCGTTCACCTGGCTTGGCCACCGCGTTTTCGTTGATCACGAAGCTGATTTTCAACACATCGGCACGTCTGGCGCGCTCGGTCTCGACTTGCTTGCCTGAACTTCTGAGTTTGTAGGCCGCCGTTTGCAGGTTGGTGATGTTAAGCTTAGAGGCTTTCTCTACCGTTCTCGACAACTCTTCGTTTTGGCCTACCAATACTTCGTTGTATTTCTGGGCCTCGCCGAGTACCATCACGGTGCTGTCGCGTTGCGTGGTAAGTACCTGGTTGTCTTTCTTGAGTTGGTCGTTTTCGGCCACGAGCGCCTTCATTTTAGACTCCAACGCAAAATACTGTGAGCGGTATTTTCTGAGTGAAGCCGCATCGCCTTTCGACTTTTCGAGCTCCTTCATGAGGTTGACGACTTTCTCTCTTTCGGCAATCAATTCGTCCGACATCGATGTATTTTCGGCAATGGCAGCGTCGTAGGTAGCCTTGAGTTCCTCGAGGTCTTTCATGACCGATGCCTTGTCTGTTTTGGTGGTGGTTAGTTCTGTTTGAAGCGCTTTCGCGTCTGAGGTCATTTTAAAGATGTAAACCAAACTTCCGACGAGTAGGACCGCCAAGATGGCGATGATTGCTTTAAGATTTGAATTATTTTTTTGATTTTCCATAAACAAATAATTAAGTTTTAACGAATTAGAAAGTTTTTATTTTACAACTTAACAAAGTTATGTTAATTCTAATTTACAACAAATCTGTTAACGAAATTTTGTGCAAAAAATTATATTTTTGATTTCCTAAACGATACGTATGGATAAGCTTGTCCCGTTTTCAATTACCGATTTGGCCAAGGTCACCAACCACCGCAGCGGCGAAATCAAGTTTGGCGAAAAAATGCAGACGGTGCCCAAAGGCATCGACATTGCTGGCTTTTTGCGGGAATCTACGGCGCGTTACGTACTGCTCGGTATACCCGAAGACATTGGCGTACGTGCCAATTTTGGGCGTCCGGGCGCGGCGTCGGCGTGGGACAGCGCCATTCGCAGCATCGCCAACATCCAGCACAACCGTTTTTGCAAAGGCAGCCAGTTGCTCGTTTTGGGAACCATAGACGTGGCCGCCGAAATGAAAATGGCGCAAAAACTCGACTTTCACAACATCGACCACCGCAAACAATTCAACCACCTGGTCGAGAGCATCGACAAAGAAGTCGCGCACATCGTTTCGATCATTGTCCGCGCGGGAAAAGTCCCGATCGTGATTGGCGGCGGGCACAACAACGCCTACGGCAACATCAAGGGCACGGCGCTCGCGCACGGCAAGGCCATCAACGCGGTCAATTTCGACGCCCATTCCGATTTTCGCATCCTCGAAGGACGCCACAGCGGCAATGGATTTTCGTATGCCTACGACCAGGGCTTCCTCAAAAAGTATTTCATTTTTGGGTTGCACGAGAACTATACCTCAAAAAATGTACTCGACATCATCAAGAAAATAGACGACCGCGTGCGCTACAATACGTATGACGAAATCGCGATCAGACGCGAGAAATACTTTACCACCGAAATGGAAGGCGCGCTGCATTTCATCAAATCAGACCGCTACGGCATCGAGATCGACCTCGACGCCATCCCCAACATCGCGAGCAGCGCCATGACGCTCAGCGGGTTCTCGATCGAGGAACTTCGGCAGTTTGTCAGTTTTTTTGGCAAGAACGAGAACGCCGCCTACCTGCACATTTGCGAAGGCGCGCCCGATTTGGGCGAAGACAAGAACAACCACCTCATCGGCAAGCTCATTGGCTACCTGGTCACCGATTTCATCAAAGCCCATTCGACGCAGTCATGAAAAAAATCATCGCCATCCTGCTCGCCCTTTTAACGTTTGCCGCGCACGCCCAAAACGCGCAATCGCTGGCTGGCCAATGGAGAATCCACCAGGTGGTCAGCATAGACGGCCTATCGAAAGCCAAACTCAAAGACGCCAAGCAAGCGCTCGAAAGCAATGTCATCCTGACGTTCAACCCAGACGGCACCTTTAAATCTACCGCCGATCCCAAACGCACCGTCACGAACTGGACCTACAAGAAAAAGACAAAAACCATTCTGCTTACCGGCAAAAGCCAAAGACTCAAGATCAAGGTCCTCAAGTTCAAGCAAACCAGCATGCGGGTCAAAATGCAGCTTTCTAAATCTATTTTGGGGGAGTTTGTTTTGGTAAAGGAGTGATTTTTTGGGAGCTGTTTCCCGCTGTACGTTGCAATCTTTTTGCGCTTTGTAAGCGCAAAAAGGATTTCCACTGCCATCGGGGCTAGGGGTTGACTACGTTGCTCGGACTATCTTCAAAACCGCACGTTTTGGAATTCTAAGGTGTTTTCGCTACCGCGGGTCTACTTTTGGCTCGCCGCAAAAGTAGCAAAACGGCGTAGGCGCAGACCTTTCGGCGACCAGCCATGTTCTCGATGGCTAAATTAAAAGAACTCGGGTTAGAAAAAATACCTGAAGTCCACTGGACTTCCTCCTCTTAATATCAAATGGCTCAGACAGCTTTTAATTTTGCACCATCTTCGAACGGCCGGTGCCCGCCTGCAAGGTCGATGCGCCAGCCTCACGAAGAAAGTTTGTCGTAAGTATAAAATACGTCCCTCGCTTTGTGCGTTCGTCCAACGCGCAGGGAAATATGTCGTGGCCGGAAGATTTTTCCCCGCGGAGGACGTCCCACGACGAACGTCGTAAGCGAAACGATTCATTCAACTTTAAACGAAGCTCCTCGTACGGATTTTTGGCGCCGCGGGCAAGCCAAAAATAAAATAGACACTTTCCTTGAGCGCCAGCGGCCATCAAATAACAGGCGTAAAAAACAAGATTTGAAATTAAAAGGAGGAAGCCCACTGGGCTTCAGGTAGATTATTAAACCCAAAACTGCGTAGAGCCGAGTCGCTGCGATCAGCAAGCGACGAGCGGTTAGCGGTTTGGAACGAGAACCGACGTAGTTTTTGAGCCTGGGATTTGTAGGCCTTGTCCCGACGCTTCGGGATTGTTTCTTTTGCGTCAAGGCAAAAGAAAGCCTGCGGCAGCATAGCCCCGATTGAAACGAAAATCCTTTTTGCGGCGCAACGCAGTGGAGCCGCAAAAAGATTGCAGTGGAAAGCGGGAAACAGCTCCAAAAATAAAACACTATCTTTGCCCCCAAATTGCCCTAAAGCAATTCCCATCCTATGTTATTCGAAGATTTATCGCTTTCCAAAAGCATCCAAAAAGCCGTCGAAGAAGAAGGCTATACCCACCCCACCCCTATCCAGCAGCAGGCCATTCCGTTCGTTTTGGACGGCCGAGATTTGGTAGGGTGCGCGCAAACCGGTACCGGTAAGACCGCCGCGTTTGCCATTCCAATCATCCATAATTTGCACCGCATTGTGGGTTCATCGAACAAAACCAAGAAAATCCGTACGCTTGTGGTGACGCCTACGCGCGAGCTCGCGATCCAGATTGGTGAGAGTTTTGACACCTATGGCAAGTATACAAACTTGCGTCAGATTACTATTTTTGGCGGGGTTTCGCAGGTGCCGCAGGTCGATCAGTTGCGCCGCGGCGTCGATATTTTGATTGCCACGCCGGGCCGTTTGCTCGATTTGCACAAACAAGGTTTTATCGATCTCGACCATTTGCACACGCTGGTTTTGGACGAAGCCGACCAGATGCTCGACATGGGCTTTGTAAACGACGTCAAGAAAATCGTCAAACTCACGCCCGACAACCGTCAGACGTTGTTGTTCTCGGCAACCATGCCGATTGCGATTCGTGAATTGGCCGAAATGTTCCTTAAAAATCCAGCGTCGGTGACGGTAACACCGGTTTCGTCGACGGCCGAGAAAGTCGAGCAACGCATCTACTTTGTCGAAAAAGGCGAAAAGAGAAATTTGCTTTATCATTTGATCCGGAACGAAAAACTCTCGGACGTGTTGGTGTTTTCAAGAACAAAACATGGCGCCGACAACATCGTGCGCGCCTTGCGCAAAAAAGGCGTTCCGGCCGAGGCCATCCACGGCGACAAATCGCAAAACGCCCGTCAGCGTGTGCTCGATGCGTTCAAGGCCAAGGAAGTCGGCGTGCTCGTGGCCACCGATATCGCGGCGCGTGGCATCGACATCGAACAATTGCCGTATGTGATCAACTTTGATTTGCCGAACGTACCCGAAACCTATGTGCACCGCATTGGGCGCACCGGACGCGCGCAACAAAGCGGTATCGCGATCTCTTTTTGCGGCAAGGACGAACATCCGTATTGGAAAGACATTTTGAAACTGATCAAAGTGGATGTTTCGGTGATTGAAGACCATCCGTATCCGTGGCACGAAGGCAGCCCGAGTGAAATCGTTGTTCCGGCCGCGCCCGAAAAAAACTCGAACCGCAGCGGCGGACACCACAAAAACAAATCAAGAAAGTCGCAAGGCTCGAAGAACAATAAGAAGCGTTGGTATTAAAAAGACCGCTACGCTGCCAGAATCAAGACCGTTTCACTGCAAGAGCCAAGACCGCGAAAGAACTTAAATTTTCGACGTCTTGGCTCTTGATTCTTGACTCTTGATTCTTGACTCTTGACTCCAAAACCTCACCCGTTGGCGTTTCGTCTTTTAATAATCTGGCTGTTGATGATCTGAAACAATTTAACGGGCTCGAACGGCTTGATGATGATGTCGTTCATCCCGGCCGACATGGCTTCTTCGGTGATTTCGCCTTTGTCGAACGCCGTGAGCGCCACGATGGGCGCCGTTACGCCTTGGGCGCGCATGCGTCGGGTGGTTTCGAATCCGTTGATGACGGGCATGTTGATGTCCATCAGGATGATATCGTACTGGTTGCGCTCGGTCAGGGCGATGGCCGACAAACCGTCTTCGACGATGTCGCACTTGAAATTGTTCTTCTCGATGATTTTTTTGGTGACCATTTGGTTGATCTTGTTGTCCTCGACCACCAGCACGCGCAGGATTTGGCTCGACGTCAAATCGACCTCGATGTTGTTGATGATTTCGCGCGTCTTGATCGCATCGGATTCGAAAACGATCGTAAACGTAAAGGTGGTGCCTTGGCCCAATTCGCTTTTCAGGTAAATTTCGCTCTGGAACAATTCGATCAACCGCTTGACGATCGATAGCCCGAGTCCTGTGCCCTGGTAATCGTCGTCTTTTCGGCCAATCTGCACAAATTTGTCGTAAATCTTGGCCTGGTCTTCGGGTGCAATCCCCACGCCGTTGTCGATCACCTTGAATTCGATGTGGTGCTTTTTGCCGTCGACCTTGACTTGTTTGGCCGCGATGGTCACCTCGCCTTTTTTGGTAAACTTGAGCGCGTTGCTCGTGAGGTTCATCAAAATTTGCGAAAAGCGCAGTTTGTCGCCGATCAAAAATTCAGGAATGGCGGGATCTACGTCGATATGCACCTTGTTCTCGTTCTTGTTGGCGATGAATTCGAGCGAATTCGTGATCACCTGGATCTCATCGGCTACATTAAAGGTAAGCGTTTCCAATACGATGCGCTTTTCCTCGATCTTGTTGATCTGCAAAATATCGTTGACCAGCGACAGCAGGTAACGCGCCGAAAACTTGAGCGAATTCAGGTGCGGGCTGTCGGCCAGTTCCTTGTGTTCGTCGAGGATCATGTTGGTGATGCCCACCACGCCGTACAGTGGCGTACGCAACTCGTGGCTGATGGTCGAGACGAATTGGGTCTTGAGCAACGAGGCTTCTTCGGCTTTTTGGTTGGCGACGATGAGTTCTTCGTTGGCCAGCGTGAGATCGGCATTGGCCTTTTTGCGAAAAATATTGCTCTTGTACAACGTATAAAGCAACAGCAGCAGCACGATGAGGATCACAAAAAACAGCACGGCGATGATTTGCGACTTCTTGAGGTTGAGCGCCTGCATTTCCTTTTCGGATTCGACCTTGCCTATTTCGCGTTTGTATTCGTCGAGCTCGAGGTTGATGCCCGCCATGTCGGCCTTTTTGAGCTTTTGCAGATCGTAGAGCTGGTCGCTGATTTTTTTGAACAACGCCAGATGCTCGTAAGCCTCTTTGTAACGACCGTTCTTGAGCAGGTATTTGGAATACTCTTCGTGCGAATACGACAAATCGAATTTTTCTTTCCCTTCGGTGCCCAGTTTGATCGCCGTCAAGAAATACTGTTCGGCCTTGCGGTCGTTCAAATGGCTGTAGTGCATGCCGTTGAGCATGTTGAGCGCCACAATGGTCGTCTCGTCGCCAAACTTTTGGTGGTAGCGGTTGATGTACGCCAAATAAGGGGCGCCTTTGTCGAATTGCCCGATGTCGAAATAACCCCAGCAAATGTTGAGTTTGGTGAACACCAATTGTGTCGTATCGGCGGTCTTTTCGCTGTATTCGATCGACTTTTTGTAGTAGGCGATGCCTTTTTCGTACTCTTTCTTCTCGAAAAAATACATGTTGCCGAGGTTGTTGTTGAGCCAGTTCTTGAGCGTGTCGTTCTGGGTTTTGTTGGCGTGCTCGAGTCCTTTGTTGTAAAAAAAGATCGCTTTGTCGGGCTCGGACAATTCATCGAAATTGCCTGCAATCGTGTTGTAGTTGGTCGCGATGAGATAATCGTCGCCTATTTCGACCGCGTACCGCAAAGCCAAACGCGACGCGTCCAGCGATTTCTCAAACTGCGCATGGGTCAGGTAGGCAGACGCTTGATCGGAAAGCTTGGTGATTTCTTTCTTTGAAGGCGTTGCCGTTTGCGAAAACCCTTGAAAAGCCAGAAAAACCATGCAAAACCACAAGCCTAGGATTCGGGGATAGGGCATGCTGCATATAAATATCTGGCCAAATATACAGTTATTAGTCAAAAAAAATCCCGCCAACCGACGGGATTTTTGTTAAAGATTAATTTCGAATGAGTTTTCGGTATTTGATGCGTTTTGGCGTCACGTCGGTACCCAGGCGTTTCTTGCGGTTTTCCTCGTAATCAGAGAAACCGCCTTCAAAGAAATACACATCGGAGTTGCCCTCGAACGCCAAAATGTGCGTACAAATACGGTCGAGGAACCAACGGTCGTGCGAAATGACCACCGCGCATCCTGCGAAGTTTTCGAGCCCTTCCTCGAGCGCACGCAGCGTGTTGATGTCGAGGTCGTTCGTAGGCTCGTCGAGCAACAGCACGTTGCCTTCTTCCTTGAGCGTCATGGCCAGGTGCAATCTATTTCTCTCACCGCCCGACAGCATCGATACTTTTTTGTTTTGGTCCGATCCGCCAAAGTTAAAACGGCTCAGGTAGGCGCGTGAGTTGACCTGACGGCCGCCCATCATGATGAGTTCCTGTCCGTCGCAAAAGTTTTCCCAAATCGATTTCTCTGGGTCGATGTTGGCATGCGATTGGTCTACGTAGGCAATCTTGACGGTATCACCCGTGACAAACGTACCCGCATCGGGTTGTTCCTCGCCCATGATCATCCTGAAAATGGTGGTCTTACCCGCACCGTTTGGCCCGATGATGCCCACGATTCCCGCCTGCGGCAACGTAAAATTGAGGTTGTCGTACAGCAATTTTTCGCCGTAGCCCTTGGCCACATTTTTGGCCTCGATGACATTGGTTCCCAAACGCGGACCGTTCGGGATGTAGAGCTCGAGTTTTTCGTCGAGTTGTTTTTGGTCTTCGTTGAGCAATTTATCGTAGTTCTGCAAACGCGCCTTTTGCTTGGTTTGACGACCTTTGGCGCCTTGACGCACCCATTCGAGCTCGCGCTCCAACGTCTTGCGGCGTTTTGAGGCAACCTTCTCCTCCTGCTCCATGCGCTTGGACTTTTGGTCGAGCCAAGACGAATAATTGCCTTTCCACGGAATGCCTTCGCCACGGTCGAGTTCCAGGATCCAACCTGCGACATTGTCGAGGAAGTAACGGTCGTGCGTCACGGCGATGACCGTTCCGGCGTACTGCGCCAAGTGCTGTTCGAGCCAGAGAACGCTCTCGGCATCGAGGTGGTTGGTAGGTTCGTCCAAAAGCAAGACATCGGGTTGTTGCAACAACAGACGGCAAAGCGCCACACGACGGCGCTCCCCGCCCGACAAAACCTTGATCGGCGTATCGGCTTCGGGTGTGCGCAACGCATCCATCGCGATTTCGAGCTTGGTGTCGATTTCCCAGGCGCCTGCCGCATCGATCTTGTCTTGCAGTTCGGCCTGGCGGTCCATAAGTTTTTGCATCTTATCGGCGTCTTCGTACACTTCGGGAAGCCCGAACATGTCGTTGATCTTGTTGAACTCATCGAGCAAAGTCATGGTCTCGGCCACGCCTTCGCGTACGATTTCGATGACGGTCTTGTTCTCGTCGAGTTGCGGCTCCTGCTCGAGGTAGCCAACGGTGTAGCCCGGCGCGAACACCACATCGCCTTGGTAATTCTTGTCGACACCCGCGATGATGCGCAAGAGCGAGGATTTACCCGATCCGTTGAGACCAAGGATACCTATTTTGGCGCCGTAAAAGAAACTCAAATAAATGTCCTTTAGGACTTGTTTGTTGCTGGATGAATACGTCTTGTTGACGCGCGACATCGAGAATATGACTTTTTTATCGTCTGACATGGAAAATTGAATTATGTTATTGTTTTTGTTCTTATGTCCAAGCCCTTGCCTTTCATCTAGGCCACCCTGGTGGCGTTGCCTTTTAGTGCGCCTGCGAACTTGAACTTTTTTTGTCTTGAAAGTAATGATTTATGGTATATGCAAAGAGAAAAATCAACAACGGTCGAACCGGAAACATGTAGCGTTGTTCTGAATGAAAAATGAAAACGTAGAGCAAACTCCATCCCCAAAGAAAAAGTGATGGGAAAAATAATCTATACTTTCTGTTCTTCGCCAAAAGATACATGCCGATCAGCGCAAAAAGAATCAAGACATAATTGATAAGATTGATATACCCGTGTACGCCATACTTGATCAAATTGCTCTTGTTTGATTTCATCAAGGGAGAAATGATGAAGCTCTGCGATTGGAAAAATTTCAAGAAATACTGGCGCAGCGTGAGGCCCGGGTTTTGGATGATGTCGTCCTTGACCCAATTCAAATAATATTGGGTTTTGTCGAAGTTGTTTTGGTCGCAAATGGAGTCCAGTTCGGCCCTTTTCTTGAGGTTGTTCAAGTAGTCGGACGAGGCAAATTGGTCTTGTCCGTGCTGCGGTAGCCAATTAAACGGTTCGTCCCGCAATTCGAATCGGGACCACAGGATTTGATTTCTAAAAACGATGCTCTTGAAGTTTTCATCGACCCGACTCACCTTGCCTTCAAAGAAACCCAACAAAAACAAGGGAATCACAACAAGCGCAATAACAGCAATTTTACGATTCCAATCAAACTTTAAAACCAGGAAATACAGCAAAAAGACAATCAGAAAAGGAAGCAGGTTGGGCCGCGTTCCCACCAGCATCAACAGCGCAAAGGACAGCGCGACAAAATGCCGCCGCGAACCCGACTTTTCATTGATCCTCACCCACGAATAGACAAAAAGCGTGATGGCAAAAAAAGCGGCAGTTTCGGCCAAAATTCCCATCGCATAATATACATGGATTGGAAACAGGCATAAAATGATCAGCGCACAGGCCTTCACTTTATTCGAAAAACCCAACAAGTCAAGTGTTTTGAACAAATAAAAAATGCCGGCACAAACTACGATCGAATTGAACGCAATCCCAAACAAATAAAATACCGCGTCGCTGTGAAAGGCATAAGCCAAACTGTACGGCGTAAGATAGTAAAACAGCGTAAACATGCCTTTGTCTACGCGAATGTTTCCTTGAAATCCGTTCAGGATGTATTCGACCAGTTGGATGGTTCCTTCGTGGTACTCGCCGTCACCAAAAGGCTTGGGTTTGAACGGCAGCAAGAAATGGAATACGATACAAATCAACGCCGTAATGGCCACCGGGTACTTTGCGACAAAGTCGATTATTCTCTTCATTTGATGAATTTATCTTTGATGATGTAAAGCGGCCGTTTCCGGGTTTCATCGTACGTCCTCCAAACGTATTCCCCAATAATGCCCAGCATGAGCATTATCAATCCGCCAATGATCAAGATAGTGATCATGATGGGTGCCCAGCCAGTAAATGGTGTGTTGTGTATGAATCTGTTGTAAGCGATAACAAGGGCATACAGAAACCCGAAAACGGAAAAACAGATCCCCAGCAAAGACATCAATCTGATGGGAATGTAGGAGGTGTTCAACAAGCCATCGATAAAGTATTTTAGTTTTTTAGACAATGTCCATTGCGATCTTCCGATGGTTCTTTTTAGCCTGGTGTAGGGAATAAAGGCCGTGTTGAATCCGAGCCACAAAATATCGCCTTGAAAAAAACGGTTTCTCTCGTCGATTTGATTCAAAACATCGAGCGCCTTCCTATCGATAAGCATGAAATCGAAACCGCCTTTGGGCATTTTAGGATTCACGTACTTCATCAATTTATAAAAAATGACAGATGCCGTATTGGCCACAAAACCATCTTCCCTGTCAATGCGGTGCCCGATTACAATTTCGTTGCCCTCCTTCCACTTGGCGATCATGTCGGCGATGAGTTCTACAGGCTCCTGCAAATCGGCCGACATGATGGTCACCGCATCGGCATTTGCTTCCTTGAGACCCGCGACTACAGCGGCAACTTGGCCAAAATTTCTGGAAAACGAAATTATCTTTACCGCCGAATCCCGGTCTTGCAACGCGATCAACTCTTGAAGTGAATTGTCGTCCGATCCATCGTTTACAAAAACGAATTCATATTGCAGTTGCAATTGGTGTATGAGTGATAACAGTTTTTCATAGGTCGGATGTATCGAACCTTCATTCCTAAAAACCGGTATCACAAAAGATAGTTTCATTGTTACTCTAAATTATCGATCAAGATTCTACTTTTTTGGGCGGGCGTCCACAGCGATCTGCCGACCCAATTGCCCCGAGTTCAAAAGCCTCTATTCCAAAATAAAACTTCCCATCGGAGAGAAGTCGCCATTTATAGTCAAATTGTGCAAAACGATTATACCCGTCCTTTGAGCGAATTGAACACCCAAGCATTGGCCAAAAAACCAACACCCACGGCGCCAAAGCCCCAGCCCGCTACGTCGTCGTAACGGAACGCACCCAAACCAATGAGCACCAATCCCATGATCACCATGATCAGGGTGGCCCAGCCGAGCACGGTATTTTTATTCATCATTCCCATATGGTGGTATTTGTAAATTCAAGGGAGACAAATATCGGTAAAAAATCGACGCCACAAAAAAAATCCCGCACTAGGGAGTACGGGACTTTTCAAATATATAAGTCTGTTTTGTTTAGAGGTTGGCGTAGCTGAACGTCGCGAAGTTTTGTTCGTTGTCGTCGCTGTCGATCACATAACCCTCGGCGTCGAAGGTGTTGTTCATGATCATCGGCCCATTGTGCGCACCCGCAAAATGCTTGAACGGACGGAATCCGCCGAAAGCGCAAGAGTACAAAGCTTGCTTTTTACATGCGATGGCCAGCTGCACGGTCACGCGGTTGGCGTTGAAAAGCGGGCCTTTTTGCATGTCGTCGTAATAGTAGATCTTGCCGTCGATGAAGTTGCCTTGGTTACCGAACGATTGCACTTCTTTCAAATCGGCATCGCCGTTGAGGAAATACGTGACCTTGGCCAATGATTCGGCCGTGTCGCGCACTTCGTAGGCTTTTTGAACCGGATCATAGGTGATCACCTTGGCCACACCGTTGACGGTTACCCCGGCGATCATGTTCCCTGAATAGGTAAAATCGACGTCGAACGCCTGGTCTTCCATTTCACCCGAAACGTTGCTGATACGGCCGTTTTCGTAAGACAACAAATAATAGCCGTTATCAGAAATGGCGCTGTCGAGCGTATGATCGGGATTGTAAGTAAGCGCAAAAGTCTGGTTGGTGAAGTTGACCTCTTGGGCCAATTTGGCGGTTTCGACCCGTTTGACGTTGTCGGCAGGCGCCGGTCTGTCTGGATCGGTCGAACAAGACACGAAAAAAGGCAAGATTGCCAAAGCGGTTAAGGTAATATTTTTCATTTGGGGTGAATTTTAATTACACGACAAAGTAAAAGCGGTTTGCGGCAACCAACCTACAAAAGTCGTTCAACGGCCAGAAAACTCTTTGAACGGCATTTTTTGACGAACGTAAGCGTCATTTTTTGTCAAATTCTGTAGGCCGATGCGCAACCACTTGCCTATGTCTGAAAACATTATACATTTGTGACGGACGCGCCGTTTGTAGACGTATCGGATTTGTCAAACGGGCTGTACTATGTAGAGCTACGATCGGGCGACCGCAAACAGACCGCCAAATTCATCAAGAAATAAAGCCCAGGGGAATCGAAAGGTTTCCCTTTTTTATTGGAATATTTTGACGAGCATCTCCTTGAGCAGGTCGCCGTCGGGAATGTTGTTGGCGCCCACACCTTTGCTCTTGAGGTCGATGTCACGCAGCGCGGCCACAATTTGGCTGACTTTTTTCATCGGATAATTCTTGAGCGCCACGTCGTAGTCTTTCAAAAAATAAGGATTCACCTTGAGCACGGCCGCGACATTTTTGGGGTTTTTGTCCTTGAGCCCGTGGTACTGCAGCACGCCCACAAAAAAACTGAACACAAGCCCGTTGGTCATCACCAGCGGATTGTCTTTGGGGTTGTCGGCAAAATACTGCGCGATTTGGTAAGACTTGAGTTGGTTGCGTTCGGCAAGTGCGCGTCGCAATTCGAACACATTGTAGTCTTTGCTGAAACCGATGTTCTCCTCGATGTGCTTGGCCGTGATGGTCGTGCCTTTGGGCAAGATGATTTGCAATTTCTCGAGTTCGTTGTTGATCTTGCTCAAATCGGTGCCCAGGAATTCGACAAGCATGGCGTTGGCCTTGGGTTCGATACCATAGCCCTTGCCCTGCAACACACGCGAGATCCATTGTCCGACCTGGTTGTCGTACAATTTCTTGCTTTCGTACACCAGTCCGTTTTTTTCGAATTGCTTGGTGACTTTTTTGCGTTTGTCGAGTGTTTTGTATTTGTAGCACAACACGAGCACGGTGGTTGGCGTCGGATTTTCGGCATACGATTCGAACTTTTCTATCGTACGCGACAAATCCTGCGCTTCCTTGACGATTACCACCTGGCGCTCGGCCATCATGGGGTAGCGTTTGCAGGTCGAAACTACATCTTCTACCGACACGTCGCGCCCGTACAAAACGGTTTGGTTGAATCCTTTTTCGTCTTCGGACAGTACATTTTCTTCGATGTAATCGGATAGCTTGTCGATGTAATACGGCTCCTCGCCCATCAAAAAGTAAATGGGTTTGATGCGTTCGGCCTTGATGTCGTTGACTATTTTGAGGATGTCGTCCATGGAATTGCTTGCGGTTTTCAAAAGTAGTTCTTAATGGGCAAAACGGCAAGTGTTTTTGAATGAAGATGACGTGTTCGACTGGGTAGTCAAATGATGAATGTCGATTGACGAAAGTCGAATAACGAATGAAGCCCGTCCCAACAACAAAGGGCCAGTAAAAACCGGCCCCTTGCTCACTAACCAAGTAACCAATCAATCATGAAAATCATGCATGCATGAAAATGTAACGATTGTACGTGATTAAGTATGGAATAAAATTACGCCGACAGGCGGTGTTTTTTATTACACAATTCCGTCGATTATTTCTAAAAATCCTACTTTTTACCGCGGCGTAAAATCTTGCAAGAAATCTTCAGAATCCTGTAAGGTTTACGCCGCACAATAACCCGACCTTTACCGTAACAAATCGAAACATCATGAACATCAAAAGAATCTTTGGCACGACGCTCACCGTACTCGGCATCATCGGGCTGATTTATACGGCCTATGTGTTTTCTAATACGGGCGGCGCCACACGCGATATCAAATCGATTGTTATCTTTGGCGTACTTGGCTTCACCTTTTTTCTTTCGGGCATCAACTTGGTCGAAAATACCAAGGATGAGGCCTAACACCAATCCATTATGACAAAACACCTCTTGTTGTGGGCCGTATTGTTTTTGCTTGGATGTAAGAAAAACGATGCGCAACTGTCGACCGACCGCGAAGACCGTATTGCGCTCGACAGCACCCATGTCGAAACTTTTCTGGCGGGCCATCCCGAGTTCAAAAACTACAAAAGCGATTTTACCGAACTGTACCGCAAACACGGCTACCATTATATCTGGTACGACCAAAACGGACGCATCGATTTTGCCGAAGCGCTCTACAACCGCGTCAACCAGATCGGTGCCGATGGCGTGCTGACCAAGATCCCGTACAAGGCCGAAATCGAAGCCGTATTCGCCGAGGACGGCAAAGCCAAACCGCAAGACGAATTGCTCCTGAGCGCCATGTACTTTTTTTATGCGCAAAAGGTGGTCGCGGGTGTCGATGCCCAAAAGAGCAAATCGACGGGTTGGTTCCTGCCGCGCGACAAAATCGACTACGTATCCTACCTGGACACGTTGCTGCTCGAACCCGCCAAGATCGAGGAAGACGACACCGAAAACATCGCGCAGTACTACCATCTTCGCAAAGCACTGCAACGCTACCGCGACATTCGCGACCAAGGCGGATGGGGCGCAATCGCTTTTCCCGATTCGAAGAAAGTACTGCAACCCGGCGACAACGACCCGGCCGTGGCCCAAGCACGCAAACGATTGGCCGCCACGGGCGAAATCGCTACCGACAACGGCAGCACCACCTACGATGCCGAACTCGAGACCGCCATCGCGGCGTATCGGAAACGCAACAACATTTTGGGTGCACACCTCACGCCCATGCTCGCCAATCATTTGAATGTACCCGTCGAGAAACGCATCAAGACGCTTGTCGTGAACATGGAACGTTGCCGTTGGTTGTCGCCCGATATCGCCCAATCGAAAGAACTGATTGCCGTGAACATTCCCGCGTTCCAATTGCATTATTTCAAGAATGGCAAACCTGTCTTGCAATCGAATGTCGTCGTGGGTAAAGAAGCCAACAAAACGGTCATCTTTAGCGGGCAAATCAGCTATCTGGTGTTCAGCCCTTATTGGAACATCCCGAACAGCATCCTAAAAAAAGAAATCAAACCTGCCATGGCCAAAGACCCGAATTATCTGGCCAAACACCACATGGAATGGCACGGCAACAATTTGCGACAAAAACCCGGCGACCACAATTCGCTGGGGCTGGTCAAGTTCATGTTCCCGAATTCGAACAACATCTATCTGCACGATTCGCCTGCGAAAAATGTTTTTGGGATGGACGATCGCGCCCGAAGCCACGGATGCGTGCGCGTCGAGAAAGCGCGTGAACTCGCGATCAAAATCCTCGAAGACGACCGCAATTGGAATCCGCAAAAAATCGACAAGGCCATGCACAGCGGCCGAGAACGACAGTACACGCTCGACAGAAAGATACCCGTTTACCTCGCCTACTTTACCGCATGGGCCAACCAAGACGGCGTGGCGGCGTTTTTTGACGACGTCTACGAACGTGACGACCGTCTGGCGCAATTGCTCTACAAATAATCTTTTTTATACGGCCGCGCAATGAAACTTGGGCAAAGTTCGCCGTAAAATTGAAAAAACGACACCTTGCGGTTCCTGCGGTTTTTTGTTTCTTTGCACCATGCAGCGACTCAATTTTAACGCCTATCCGCTTCGGTTCAAACAAACGGGCGAAAAGATTTCGGTTTTCGATGAAATCCGCAAGAAGTTCATCGTCCTGACACCCGAAGAATGGGTGCGCCAACACGTCGTGCATTTTTTGCTGACCGAGAAAAAAACACCCAAGTCGCTGCTCAATGTAGAAAAACTATTGCTCGTCAACGGACTGGCCAAACGGTACGATGTGGTGGTGTACAACCCCGACGGATCGATCCAAATATTGGTGGAATGTAAGGCGCCGCACGTCAAGATTTCGCAATCGGTTTTCGACCAGATCGCGCGGTACAACCTGTCGATGCAGTCGCAGTTCCTGATGGTCACCAACGGGCTCGACCACTACTTTTGCCGCATGGACTACGAAAACCAGCAATACGTCTTTCTGCCCGCACTACCCGATTACGAACCTACAACCGTTCGCTCGTGAAAATCGCCGTTGTCATCCTCAATTGGAACGGCGCGGGTTTGTTGCGCCGATTCTTGCCGTCGGTGGTGGCCCATTCGCCGCAGGCCGCTATCTATGTGGCCGACAATGCGTCGACCGACGATTCGATTGCGGTATTGGAAGCCGAATTCCCGTCGGTACGCATCATCAAAAACGACAAAAACTACGGGTTCGCAGGCGGCTACAACGAGGCGCTCAAGAAAGTCGACGCCCAGGTGTTTGCGCTCGTCAACTCAGACATCGAGGTCACCGAAAACTGGCTCGCTCCGATTGTTTCGGCCTTTGAAAACGACTCTGCATTGGCCATCGTGCAACCCAAAATACTGGACTACAAAAACAAGGACTACTTTGAATATGCGGGCGCGGCAGGCGGCTTTATCGACAAGTATGGCTATCCGTTTTGCCGTGGGCGTTTGTTCGATACGCTCGAGAAAGACCACGCACAGTACAACGACGACGTAGCTATTTTTTGGGCGTCGGGCGCATGCATGTTCATCCGAAGCGACGTGTACCGCAAACTGGGCGGCTTTGACGGCGACTTTTTTGCGCACCAGGAAGAAATCGATTTGTGCTGGCGCGCGTTCAACTTAAACCACAAAGCGCGTTACATCGCACAATCTGTGGTGTACCACGTTGGCGGCGCGACGTTGCAGCAAGGCAGCCCGCGCAAAACATTTTTGAACTTTCGCAACTCGCTGTTGATGCTGCTCAAGAATTTGCCGTTTTCCAGACTGCTGCCTATAATTTTTGCGCGTTTGTGTCTGGACGGCGTGGCGGGCATCCAGTTTGCGTGGCAAGGAAAAATCACGCATACGATGGCGATCGTCAACGCACATTTTTCGTTTTACGGCGCGCTTTCGAAAACCTACCGCAAACGCGGCGACCGCCAAGTGGGCGAATATTATAAGGTAAACGGCATTGTGTATAACTATTTCGTCAAAAAACGCCGTAAGTTTACCGAGTTGTTTTAACAATAGTTTATGCCATCGGGCATTTTGTCAAGACAGATAAATGTTAAATTTGTACAACCGAAAAAATTCAATTATGAGAAAAGTAATCTTAGCCTTATCGGTTGTTGCGGCACTTGCGACAACATCGTGTGGAACCAAAAAGAAGCTGGCCGCGTGCGAAGCCAAGAACAAGGAAATCCAGGATTTGCTTAACACGGCAACCGTCAAACTCAATACTTGTTTGTCCGAAAAAGAAGCGCTCAACAGCCAAATCGATTACCTCAAAAAGAACAACAACGATTTGATCAACAACATGGGCAACATGACCACGCTCACCACGCAGGGCGCGCAAAACATCGAAAAAGCCCTCGAATCGATGAAGGAAAAAGACCTGAAGATCAGCCGCCTGCAAGACGCCCTGACCAAGAAAGACAGTGTCACGCTTGCGCTCGTCACGAGCCTCAAGAAAGAAGTCGGCATCTCAGACCCCGATATCCAGGTCAACGTAGAAAAAGGCGTCGTGTTCATCTCGATTGCCGATAAATTGCTCTTCAAAAGCGGCAGCTACCTCGTGAGCGACCGCGCCAAAGAAGTGCTCGGCAAAGTGGCCAAGGTGGTCAACAGCAAACCTACATTTGAATGTATGGTCGAAGGCCACACCGACAACGTCCCTTACAAATCAAACGGCATCTTGCTCGACAACTGGGATTTGTCTGTAAAACGCGCGACTTCGATTGTTCGCGTGCTCACCGAACTGGGCGTACAGCCTAAGCAACTGATTGCGGCCGGCCGTGGCGAGTTCATCCCGTTGGTAGACAACCTTACCTCGGACAACCGCCAAACCAACCGTCGTACGCGTATTGTGGTGATGCCAAAAATCGACGAGTTTTATGAAATGATCGAAAAGGAAATGAAAACCCTTTCGCAGAAATAATTATTTGTCGAAGGTCTAAAGTCGAAAGTCGAAGGACAAGAAGGCACTGAAAAAAAAGAAATCCTGGTTTGCGCCGGGATTTTTTGTTTAACAGGTTGATGTTTTAGTCGATGATCGAAGGATCGCCTTTGCCTTCCCTGACCAAAACCGGTTCGCTTCCCGACAAGTCGATGATGGTCGATGCCTCGTTGTCGCCATAACCGCCGTCGATGACCACGTCTACGAGGTTTTGCCATTTCTCGAAAATCAGTTCGGGATCGGTGGAATATTCCAGTACCTCATCGTCGTCGTGGATGGACGTCGAAACGATCGGGTTGCCCAATTTCTCGACCAACGCACGCGCGATGTTGTTGTCGGGCACACGGATCCCCACCGTTGTTTTCTTCTTGAACTCCTTGGGCAGGTTGTTGTTGCCCGGCAAAATAAACGTGTAAGGCCCGGGCAGCGAACGCTTGAGCAGCTTGAACGTGGCCGTGTCGATTTGCTTGACGTAGTCGGACAGGTTGCTCAAATCGTAGCACACAAACGAAAAATTCGCCTTCTCTAACTTGACCCCCTTGAGCTTGGCGATTTTCTCAAGCGCGCGCGAGTTGGTGATGTCGCAACCCAAACCATAAACGGTATCGGTCGGGTAAATCACGAGCCCACCGTCGCGCAACACCTTGACGACTTTGTCGATCGCGGCTTCGTTGGGTTTGTCGTTGTATATTTTGATGAATTGGGCCATACTTGAAATTATAAATGTTGAACTATAAGTGTTAAATGAAGTTACTCAAAATTAACTGGGAACATTTGTATAATTCAGATTTTTTTTTGGGAGCATATTCCTGTTTTCCGCTGCAATCGGAGCTAGGATTGGTCAATTAATTGAAATAATCAATAATCAATAATCAATAATCAATAATCAATAATCAATAATCAATAATCAATAATCAATAATCAATAATCAATAATCAATAATCAATAATCAATCACCCTATCACATCCAACTTTGCGAACCGCAACAACAACTTCTTGATCCCGCCCACCTCAAACCTGATCTCGGCTTTCTTATCGGCACCTGCGCCCTCGAGGTTGATGATCTCGCCCTTACCGAAACGTTCGTGCATGACCACGCTGCCCACGGTGAGTTTGTCGTCGAACAAATTGGAATTGCCGCCGGACGATCCGTTCGATGCGACGGGCTTGAGCTTTCGGATGTTGGCCGTTGGTTTGGGTTCGTTGTCGGTAAGCCACTTGGGCGGTGTACCCGCGGTGGGTTTGACCGTGCGCAGTTTCGATTTGTCGACATCGCCAAAAATATCGGCATCGATCATCGGCTTGTAGCGGTAATTCGATTCCTCGGCGGTCAAGTATTCCAAAAACTGCCCGTCGATCTCGTTGATGAACCGCGACGGATCGCTGTCGGTGAGCTTGCCCCAGCGGTAACGCGATTGCGCATAGGTCAGGTAAGCCTGGTGCTCGGCACGTGTCAAGGCAACATAAAACAAACGGCGTTCTTCTTCGAGTTCGCTGCGCGTGTTCATGCTCATCGCGCTCGGGAACAGGTCTTCCTCCATCCCGACGACAAAAACGTACGGAAATTCGAGCCCTTTGGCCAGGTGGATCGTCATGAGTGCCACGCGGTCGTCGTCGCCGGTGTCTTTGTCGAGATCGGTCGCCAGGGCCACGTCTTCGAGGAATTCGGCCAATGCACCGCGCGCGCCGTCGACTTCTTTTTGGCCTTCGGTAAAATCCTTGATACCGTTCAGGAGTTCTTCGATGTTCTCGATGCGCTGGATGCCCTCGGGCGTAGCGTCTTTCTTGAGTTCCTGCACCAATCCGGTTTTTTTGGCCACGTGATCGGTGATGTAAAACGCGTCGTGCTGTTTCTCGATGATCTGGAAACTCTTGATCATGTTGACAAAATCGGTCAGTTTGTTCCGGGTGCCCGCATTGAGCTTGAGGTCGATCTTGTCGATGTTTTCCATGACCTCGAACATCGAGCGTTTGTAATGGTTGGCCGCGATGGTGATTTTTTCTACGGTTGTATCGCCGATACCGCGCGCGGGATAATTGATCACGCGAACAAGCGCTTCTTCATCCTTGGGATTGATGACCAGCCGCAGGTAGCAAAGCACATCTTTGATTTCCTTGCGCTGGTAGAACGACAGGCCGCCGTAAATGCGGTACGGGATGTCGCGTTTGCGCAGCGCATCCTCCATGGCGCGCGACTGCGCATTGGTGCGGTACAAGATCGCGAACTGGCCGTTGTTCATTTGCCTGTTCATCTTTTGCTCCCAAATCTCGCCAGCCACAAAACGGCCTTCCTCGGCATCGGTGATGCTGCGGTGCACCTTGATCTTCGGGCCGTCGTCGTTGGCCGTCCAAACCACTTTGTCGAGCTTGGTCTTGTTCTTGTCGATGATGGTGTTGGCCGCCTCGACAATGTTGCGCGTCGAACGGTAATTTTGCTCCAGACGATAGGTCTTGACGCCGTCGTAGTCCTTTTGGAAATTGAGGATGTTGTTGATGTTGGCCCCGCGAAACGCGTAGATACTCTGCGCGTCGTCGCCCACCACGCAAATGTTCTGGAAGCGATCCGACAATGCGCGCACGATAAGGTACTGCGAATGGTTCGTGTCCTGGTACTCGTCCACCAAAATATAGCGGAAACGGTTCTGGTATTTGGACAACACATCGGGAAAACGCGCGAGCAATTCATTGGTCTTGAGCAACAAATCGTCGAAATCCATCGCACCGGCCTTGAAGCACCGGTCTACATAGTGTTGGTAAATTTCGCCCAGCCGCGGTTTTTTGGACATCGCATCGGCTTCGACCAATTCGGGGTTGTTGAAATAGGCCTTGACCGTGATCAAACTGTTTTTGTAGGATGAGATCCTGCCGTACACCTGCTTGGGTTTGTAGACGTCCTTGTCGAGCTGCATTTCCTTGATGATGGCCGAGATGAGCCGAACCGAATCCTGCGTATCGTAAATTGTAAAATTCGACGGATAGCCCAGCTTGTCGGCCTCGGCGCGCAATATCCGCGCGAACACCGAGTGGAACGTACCCATCCATAAATGCTTGGCTTCGGCCGATCCGACGATGCCTGCGATACGGTTCTTCATCTCGCGCGCGGCCTTGTTGGTAAAGGTCAGCGCGAGGATGTTGAACGCATCGACACCCTGGCTCATCAAATAAGCGATACGGATCGTGAGTACGCGGGTCTTGCCCGAACCCGCGCCCGCGATGATGATCATGGGGCCGTCTTTGTGGAGTACGGGTTCGCGTTGGGCCTCATTGAGCTGGTCAATGTATTTTTGCATGGTCAAATCAAAAGGCCAAAAATAAGGATTTTGAAGGGAATTCGACTACGGATTTTGTGTTAATCCCGAACTATTTACGAACAAAAATGCCGCTTTTCAAGTGCATAAATTTAGTTCGGTTTTAACAAAAAGTACAGATTTTCTGTAGCCAAGTTTCACCGGAATTTGTTAGGGGTAAACCTCACGCCCCCTCCCCTCACGGAGAAAAAATACAAAATTTTTCAATACCTGACCTGTAGAAAATCTGCAACTGAAAAAATGCGCCACTGTGGCAAAAAACAGTTTCGGATTTAACAAAATACACAGATTTTCTGTAGCCCAGTTTCACCGGAATTTGTTAGGGGTAAACCTCACGCCCCCTCCCCTCACGGAGAAAAAATACAAAAAATTTCAATGCCTAACCTGCAGAAAATCTGTAGTTGATGAAACACGCTGCCGTGACAAAAAATAGTTTCAGATTTAACAAAATACACAGATTTTCTGTAGCCCAGTTTCATCCGGATTTGTTAGGGGTAAACCTCACGCCCCCTTCCCTCACGGAGAAAAAATACAAAAAATTTCAATACCCAACCTGCAAAAAATCTGTACATTTTATTGCCAAATTTGTTTATCAAAAACAAGCCAACCGCTCACACAATCGACCGTACCAATCCACCCTCCACCCGAATCGCCGCACCATTGGTCGCCGACGCCAACGGACTCACATAGTACGCCACCGTATTGGCAATTTCCTCCACCGACGCAAACCGCTGGATCAACGACCCCGGACGCATCTTACTAAAGAAATCGGCCTCAACCTCTGCCACAGATTTGCTATCGGCCGCAGCCAAATCCTCCAAAAATTGCCCCACGCCACGCGACTTGGTCGGGCCGGGCAAAATTGAATTGACCGTGACATTCGTTCCTTTGGTCAGTTGGGCGAGTCCGCTCGAAACGGCCAGTTGCGCACTTTTGGTCATTCCGTAATGGATCATTTCATCCGGAATCATGATCCCCGATTCGCTCGAGATGAAAATGATGCGGCCCCAATTCCTGGCCACCATTTTCGGAAAGAAATGCCGCGACAAACGCACGCCGCTCATGACGTTGATGTCAAAAAACCGGAACCAGTCCTCATCGGGGATTTCGGCGAATGGTTTGGGCTCGAAAATGCCGGTATTGTTCACCAGAATGTCGATGTCTGGCAATTGCGCGATCAGTTTGCTGATGTCTTCGACGCTCGAAAAATCGGCGACGATGCCTGAAACATTTGGGTTTCCCGTTTCAGATTGGAGTTGTTTTACGGCCTGGTCGACACTTTGTTGCGTACGGCCGTTGATGATCACGGTGGCGCCTTCTGCGGCCAATCGTTTGGCGGTGGCGAGCCCGATTCCGGCGGTAGAGCCAGAGATGAAGGCGGTTTTATTGTTGAGTTGTAAATCCATGATTTATTATTTATTGTTATTATTTATTTTTTATTGGTCAATAATTGAAGGATTTCTTCGCCGACGCTTTTGGCCGATTGCGGGTTTTGCCCGGTGACCACGCGCTGGTCGGCCACCACGTGGTTTTGCCACAATCCCGACTTTTCGAATTTCGCACCGCGTTCGATCATTTTCGATTCGAGCAGGAACGGAACCACTTTCGTGAGCCCGACGGCTTCCTCCTCTTCATTGGTAAAGGTGTTGATTTTCTTGCCGTCGACGAGGTATTTGCCGTTCGATAATTTGATGTTGACCAATCCCGCCGGGCCGTGGCAAACCGCGCCGACGATGCCATTGGCCTCATAGATTTTCGCAGCGATTTGCGCCAATTCTACATTGTCGGCAAAATCCCACATCGCACCGTGTCCGCCTGCGTAATAAATGACGGCATAATCGTTTGGATTGACCTCGGATGGTTTCATCGTGTGCTCGACTTTGTGGCGGTATTGGGCGTCGTTCCAGAATTTGCGGTTGGTCGCATCGTCAAGGTTGAAACCGTCGACGGGTGCCTTGCCACCTCTCGGGCTCACAAAGTCGATTTCGTAACCCGCGTCGTGCAAAACTTCCCACGGATGCGACACTTCGCCCAGATAATAACCCGTCGGTTCGCCCGTGCTTCCTTTTTGGTCGTGGCTCGTGACCACGAATAACACTTTCTTCATTTTGGTTGATTTTTGAATTGGCGCCTGCGCTTGACTATTGAAAATGGTGGCGGCGATGACCATCAATGTAACGATTCTCTTCATCGGATTTGTTGCTGATTGTTGGATACAAAGTTCCGATGAAACGCACCGCTACACCAATGATGTAAGTCAAGAATTTGGTGTGATGTAGGTCACACTTTTAGGAAAGTCGGCTCAAGGTTTCGCGCGAAACGCCCAAGTAGGCAGCGATTAACGTTTTGGGAACGCGTTGGAACAGCATCGGATACTGGGCGAGCAATTGTTCGTAGCGCTCCTTGGCGTTGTTGTTCAACAGCGACAGTACGCGGCGTTGCATCGCGATGTACCCGCCGTTGGATTTGCGTCGGAAGAAATGTTCGATCTTGTGCAATTCCGAGCACAATTTGTCGCGGTTCTGCAACGACAAACACAACACCTCGACATCTTCGATGCAGTCGATGGCGAGCGTCGCATTCGTTTGGTTAAAATACGCCTGGTAATCGCAAATCCACCAATCTTCCATAGCGAATTGCAGGATGTGCTCCTTGCCCTCGGCGTCGGTGTGGTAGAGTTTGAGCAATCCGCTGAGGACGAAGAAATCGTTGCGGACGGGATCGTCCACTTGCAGCAAGAATTGGTGCTTCTTGTATTTCCTCGGCGTAAAATGCGACAGGATGTAGTCGAATTCGGCGTCGGAAAGCGGCGTGATTTGTTCGATGTGTTGGCGAAGTTTGTGGCCCATGGCACAAAGTTATACGAATTGTCCGAGTGACATACAACAAACTTCGTGATTAAGACTCTTAAAGTACAATTGTTCTTTTCCCAAAATCTCCCCATTTCTTCGAAGTATGCCGATATAGGCTAAAATATGCTCCTATAATTTCTATACTATTTCCACAGGTGTGACATAATGATATTTTATGTGAAAATGTCACAACTTTTTGTGTGACATAATAGCATTTATTGTCAAAATGTCACAGCTTTTTGTGTGACAAAAAAATATTTTATACCAAAATATCACTGAGCCATACAAACTTTTTGAAATTGAAATCACACAAAAGGCTTTGAAAATCAACCGCCAACACCCAGATAATTCGTGCAACCGCAGTTTCAAGACATCGCGGGGTTTCGGCAGTTGGAAGTTATGGTATCTTCGGCAGACAGCACCCGGCCCACTTTGATCGGCAATGCGTGAAGTGGCCTAACGTTAACGATTACTTTCCGATGAAAACATCATAACCGAATCGGATTAAAGTACCGACGACGACCAACAAAAAGAACACGCGGATGAATTTGTTCCCGCGGCTGATGGCCAATTTTGCGCCGATGAAACCGCCAAGCGCATTGCAAAACGCCATCGGGATCGCCACCGCCCACAGGATTTTTCCCTTGAGCGCAAACAGGCAAATCGACCCGAAATTGGTCGCCAGGTTGACCATCTTCGCATTGGCCGACGCGTGCAAAAAATCGAATCCGAGCAACGCAATGAACCCGACAACCAAAAAACTACCCGTGCCCGGCCCGATAAATCCGTCGTAGAAGCCGACGACCATACTGAGCATGACGGCGTATAAAAGTTGCTGGAAATTTGAATGTGATTTGTCGGTGTGTTGACCGAAATTCTTCTTGGCGAACGTGTAAATGGCGAGCAAGGACAGCACGACAAGCAAAATCGGTTTCATGAAATCGTTGGGCATGTGCGTGAGCGCAATCGATCCGACGTAGGCCGACGGCACCGCGAGCACCATCATCGTCACGAGCAATTTCCAATCGAGCTTCACGTTCTTCAAGTACTGCCTGGCCGCAAACGATGTCCCGCTAAAAGCCGGAATCTTGAGTGTCCCGATAATGTTGGCCACGGGCACATTGGGCAGCACGACCAGCGCGACCGGCGTTTGGATGAGTCCGCCGCCACCCACGATCGCATCGACCAAACCAGCGAAGAACGAGGCGATGCACAACAGCACGATGACATAGGTTTCCAAGCGAAAAGTTTTGCCAAAGATAGCCAATTAAATTCGCGTTAAATTGGTTTTTTGTAGCCGTAATATTTTACTTTTGCTAGCGTTACCAACTAAAAACAAACCATGACCGACAAAATCCTTGAACTGTTGTTTTATTGCATTCCCGCCGCAATCACGGGCGCTGTGGCGTATTATTTTTTCCAGATGCATTTTGCCAACGAGCGCAACACGCGCAAATTCGTGTTGATGCGCGAAAACCAGAAAGCCGCATTGCCGTTGCGTTTGCAGGCCTACGAGCGCATGGCTTTGCTCATGGAACGCATCGATCCGGCCAAGGCGCTGATCCGCATCCAGCCGATTTCTGAAGACAAGGCCGATTACGCGAATTTTGTGGTTGCACAAATCGAACAGGAATACGAACACAACCTCACGCAACAAATTTACCTTTCAGACGAATGTTGGGGCATCATCACGACGGCCAAGAACGCCACCATCCAGCTGTTGCGCAAAACGGCCAACGACGCTTCGGTCAAGGACGCGAACCATTTGCGCGAAACCATTTTGGGCGAGATGTTCGACAAGGCCACGCCGAGCAGTACGGCATTGGCGTTTATTAAGAATGAGGTGAAGGAGTTTTTATAAACAAAAAACCCTCCCGGTATCAGGGAAGGTTTTTCTCACAGCAATTTATTCCCAATTTTATTAATTAAACCCAATTTAATTACAACTATGGGGCGCTACGGATGCCGTAGTTAATAGAATAACAATCGCCGCGCGAAAAACCCTACTTCTAAAACAGTTTTATTTGTTTTCGCTCATCAGTTCGCTTTTGTTTTGCGCATATTCGTAGCCTTCGTGCCACCATTGTTTCATTTTTTCCTTGTTGAAGATCAAGGCGTTGGTGGTTAATGACGTGGGGGTGTAGTACAAATTGAGCTTGACGTTTTTGTTCTTGGCCGCAAGCTTGCCTATGGTGATGTCGTGCTTTTCGACCTGGTCGAGCAACGTACCGAACAAATCCACCATCAGCGAAAATGGGTTCTTGCCGATGACCTTTGGCGTACGGTTGGTTTCCATCTCGAGCACCACGACGTCTATTTCGGTCGCGCCGCGCTGGATGGCCTCGCGTATAGGCACGAGGTTCGAGAATCCGCCGTCGCCGTACAGACTGCCGTTGCGTTCCACCAAACTCATAAACGGTACATAGTTGCACGAAATCCAGATCCAGTCGCAAAATTCCTCGTATTCGAAATCGCGTATGCATTTGTACTCGACCTCGTTGCGCGAAATGTTGGTCACCGTCACGACAATGTTGCATTGCGACGATTTGAGCGCGGCAAACTCCTCTTTCGTAAAACTTTCCCTGATGTAACGCCGCAGCTGCTTGCTCTCGCCAAAGGTTCGTTTCTTCTTGAAAAACTGACGCAACACGTTCATGTGGTTGATGGTCACGATCTCGACACCGTTGCGTACCTTGACCACAAACGGGTTGACGTTAAAGATCTTGTGTTCATCTACGCTGGTGTAGATGTCGTAAATCTTGTTGACCTTGCCCAGCGCAAGGTGCGGGATGAGCAAACTGCCCGTAGACGTACCCAACAGCAAATCGTATTGGTATTGGTGCTGTTCGATCAAATATTGCGCGACACCGCCCGCAAAGGCGCCCTTACTGCCGCCGCCAGAAATCACGAGTGCTCTCATAGTTATTCTTCAAGCAACCGTTGGAGTTGCGTTTTTTCGCGGATCGGAAGCTTTGCGCGGATCTTGATAAACACGTCGCGGTGCTTTTTCTCCTTGAGCAAGATACGGATATTGTCTTTACAAAATTTGACGAACTGCCAACGGTGGTTGCCCAGACCATACGCCAAACTACGTAACACGTCCTCGGTCTTGAGGTCAAGGCTGATGAGTTTCTCGAGCGCATTTTGTTGCATACCCGAATCGTAATTGGTACCCGTGTAGGCGAGCAACTCACGGTACATCGAGAATTTCTCGGCTTTGTCCTCGGTGGTCGCATAGGCCAACGAAAGGTGCAGCAACCGCAGGTTCTTGTCCTGGAACCCGACCCAATTTTTGGACAATTCCAAGTAGCGTTTGCGCTCGTCGGGAAAAATGCGCCACAGGTTGAACAGCGCTATCTCCTGGGTTTCGTATGATTTGTCGTTTAGTAACGTTTCGTATTCTGCCCGAAAACCCTCTGGAATGGTCTCGACCGTAGATGCCACCGCTTGCCGAACGCGCCAGTCACCGGTTTTGAGCGCGGCCGAGAGCATCGGTTGCTTGACCTCAAACGGCTGTTCGAGCAGCTGGTACAACAGCAATTCCTTGATGGGGTAATGCACACGGCCGCGGATCAGCTTGAGCATCTCGTCGCGGTCTTTTTCGGGCGACAGCTTGTGGTCGCGCAACTGCACATATTGTTTGGCGAGCGCGCTTTCATCGACGAGCATCGCCTCGGCTTCGGCCAGCGGGAAACCCGGTGCTTCCAGCCAGGTTTTCTTGAACGCGTCGGTATCGAATTTGGCCACGGCGGTCACTTCGGCCAGGAAATCGTCGGTGGTCACATTCTTAAAAGCATACTTCTCGAGGTAATTCTTGACCGCCTTGTTGAACTTCTCGCGCCCTATTCTATGCCGGATGGCATGCAACGCCCAAGCCCCTTTTTGGTAAAAAGTAAGCGAACTGGCCTTGGGGTTCCACAACGGCACCGAATCGGTTTTGGCCGCGGCCTTGAGTTGTTGCGCGGTCTTGAGCAGTTGCCAGTAAAAATCATCGTCGCCGAGCACCTTGCGTTCGGCCAGCAACGCATAATAAGTCGCAAAACCTTCCTGCAGCCAATGGTCCTTGCCCGATGTGGCGGTCACCAAATCGCCAAACCACTGGTGCGCGAGTTCATGCGCGTTCACGTTCAGGTAATTGCGGTCGTTGTAAGCGATGCTGTCGACCACCAGATCGCGCGAAAAAATCGTGGCCGAGGTGTTTTCCATGCCCGCATACAAAAAATCGCGCACCGGTACTTGTCGGTACACTTCCCACGGATACGGATACCCGATCTCTTCTTCGAGAAAATCGAAAACTTCTTTGCTGTAACGGTACGTGGGTTCGTAGCGGCGCTTGTCCTCGTCTTCATAATAAAAATACAACGGAATCCCCGATGTCGAATGGGTCATCTTTTTTTCGTAATGCCCTATGGCGATGGCTACCAGGTAACTGCTCATCGGGTCCTTCATACGGTACTGCCACACAAAATTATCGCCCGACGGATTGCGCGAAACGAGCTGCCCGTTGGCCACGACCTCAAAGCTCTTCTGGAACGTGATGTCGAGGTTGAACACGGCTTTTTCGTTCACGTCGTCAAAACTCGGCAACCAATGGCTGGTGTATTTGCCTTGGCCCTGCGTCCAGATTTGGCCTGAGAGTTCTTCGGGATTGAGCACATCGGCGGTGAAATCCCAGTTGACGAAATACATGGTTTGGGTCGGGAAAGCTTCGTAGTGGAACGTTAGCGTGTTCTCGCCTTTTTTGAAACCGTCGTACAACAACAGCTGTTTTTGGTTGTTCTTGAATTTGACGTCGCGCCCGTTGATCCTGACCTGCGTGAATTCCATTTTTTGCGCGTCGATGCGGATGGTATCGATTTTTTTGTCGATGACGTCAAAGGTGTAACTCCCGGTCCCGGCCACGTTGCGTTTGACGGGATTGATTTCGATGGCGGCAAAGATGGTCTTGAAGTCTACACGTGGTTTTTGGGCCAAAAGCGCGGTCGGAAGCAACAAAAAAAGCAAGGCGAATCTCATGTGGTATGTTTAGGTATTGGTAAAGTTAGTGGATTTGGGGCGAATTGCGAAACACGTTTAAGGGAAGTTTGGGAAGATTGGGGGTGGGGATTTGTGGATTTTCTGTAGTGGGGTTGGGTTGGGATTGGGTAAATTTGTGCTGGGTGGGCGTAGCTATTGCCGATCAAATTGTTTGCGATAGATTTTCTGTTTCTTGATTTTTCAAATAACCTTTATCTTCGCAAATGTCGATTAACGAGAAGACCAACAAATTTTGAACAACCTGCTCGACACACCCATCGAATACCTCAAAAACGTCGGCCCGAACCGCGGGGCGTTGTTGCGCAAGGAACTCGGGATCCATACCTATGGCGACCTGGTCAATCTTTACCCCAACCGCTACATCGACCGTACGCGGTATTACAAGGTCAACGAATTGCGCGACAACCCCGCCGAGGTGCAACTCATCGGCAAAATCATCCACCTCAAGACCGTCGAGGCCAAACGCGGCAAACGGCTTGTGGCCACGTTCACCGACGAGACCGGCACCATGGAACTCGTTTGGTTCCAGGGTCACAAATGGGTCCGCGAAAGCCTGCAATTGGGTGTGCCCGTCGTGGTGTTCGGCAAGGCGTCGTCGTTCAATGGCATGTTCAACATGCCGCATCCCGAAATCGAATTGCTCAAGGACCACGAACAAAACCTGCGGTCGGCGCTACAACCCGTCTACCCGTCTACCGAAACACTCACCAGCAAAGGCATCTCCAATCGCGTGGTCAACAAAATGATGCAGCAATTGTTTCTCGAAACGCAGGCGATGTTTGCCGAAACATTCCCCGCATGGCTGATGGACGAACTCAAGCTCATCCCCAAAAACGCCGCGCTGTTTAACATCCATTTCCCAAAAAGTGCCGATTTGCTGGCCAAGGCGCAATTCAGGCTCAAATTCGAGGAACTGTTTTTTATCCAGTTGCAGCTCATCACCAAAAACCTCATCCGGAAACACAAAATCAAAGGGCATCCGTTTACGAAAGTAGGCGACCATTTCAACAACTTCTTCAACCACCGTCTGCCGTTTGCGCTCACCGATGCGCAAAAACGCGTGGTCAAGGAAATCCGCAACGACATGGGCAGCCCCGCACAAATGAACCGTCTGTTGCAGGGCGATGTGGGTTCGGGCAAGACCATCGTCGCGCTCATGAGCATGCTGATCGCGCTCGACAACGGTTTCCAAAGCTGCCTGATGGCGCCCACCGAAATCCTCGCCAACCAGCATTTCAATGGGCTTTCTGAATTGGCCGAAGGACTGGGCATCAACATCAAGATTTTGACCGGGTCTACCAAGACCGCCGAGCGTAAAATCATCCACGAAGAACTCGAAAACGGCACGCTGCACATTTTGATCGGGACGCATGCGCTGCTCGAAGACAAGGTGCAATTCCACAACCTCGGACTCGCGGTGATTGATGAGCAACACCGATTCGGTGTCGAACAACGGTCTAAACTCTGGAAAAAGAACGACATCCCGCCGCACGTTTTGGTCATGACGGCCACGCCCATCCCGCGTACGCTTGCGATGAGTTTGTACGGCGATTTGGATATTTCGGTGATCGACGAGCTGCCGCCAGGGCGCAAACCCATCCAAACCGTACACCGTTTCGACAACAACCGACTAAAGGTCTGGAAGTTCCTCAAGGACGAAATCGCCAAAGGCCGACAGGTCTATATTGTGTACCCGCTCATCGAAGAATCGTCCAAGATGGATTTCAAGGATTTGATGGACGGCTACGAAAGCATTTCACGCGATTTTCCGCTGCCGCAGTATTCGGTATCGATCGTACACGGCAAGATGAAACCCGCCGAAAAAGAAGCCGAGATGCAGCGTTTCGCCCAAGGAAAGACCAACATCATGGTGGCCACCACCGTCATCGAAGTGGGCGTCAATGTCCCCAACGCATCGGTGATGATCATTGAATCGGCGGAACGTTTCGGGCTTTCACAATTGCACCAGCTGCGCGGACGCGTGGGTCGTGGCGCCGAACAAAGCTATTGCATTTTGATGACGGGCCACAAACTATCATCAGACACCAAAACGCGGCTCGAAACCATGGTACGCACCAACGACGGTTTCGAAATCGCCGAAGTCGACCTTAAGTTGCGCGGGCCCGGCGATTTGATGGGCACGCAACAAAGCGGTGTGTTGAACCTTCAAATTGCCGACATCGTACGGGACAAAGATATTTTGCAGCTCGCCAGACAGTATGCGCTTAAAATTCTCAAGGACGATGCGCCCATGCAAAAACCCGAGCACGCCGTACTGCGGTCGACGTTTATCGCGTTGTCGAAAAAGAAAAACTTGTGGAACTACATCAGTTAAAATAGTTGTCTATACAAGTGTTAAATAAATTTTAACTCCCCAACCATTTCGCGCCAGAACAATTAGCTTTGCCTGTACCCAATTTTAGTGGCGGCGGCCACCCTAACAGCATATGAAAGTCAAACACATTGTCTATGCGATCCTGATCGTCGGCGTCGGCGCACTCATCGCCTATCGGATTACCGAAAACAAAACCGAAAAAAATGCCGCGGCCGACAAGGGTGGCAAAAAACCGACCGCCGTTTCGGGCATGGTGCTGCAACCACAGGTATTCGCCGACAATTTGTCGTTGTCGGGCTCGCTCGAAGCCAACGAACAAATAGAAATCCGCAGCGAAGTATCGGGTGTGGTCGAGAGCATCAATTTTGCCGAAGGCGCCACGGTTTCGAAAGGACAAGTGCTTTTCAAGGTAAACGACATCGAACTGCGCGCGCAACTGGCCAAGGCAAAAACGGCGCAGTCATTGGCTTCAGAAAACGAACGACGCGCCAAATTGTTGTTGCAAAAAGAAGCGATCAGCCAGGAGGAATACGACATCGCCAGCGCCGACTTCCAATCGGCCAAAGCCGAAAGCCAGCTCATCGGGGCGCAATTGGCCAAGACCACGGTACGCGCACCGTTTTCGGGTAAAATCGGTTTGCGCTACATCTCGAAAGGAACCTATGTGACGCCCACGACGCCCATCGCCAACCTGGTCAACACCGCGCAACTCAAAATCACGTTCTCGATCCCCGAAAAATACGCGCCGCTCATGAAAACGGGCAGCCAGCTTTCGTTTACGACTTCGGAATCCAAAGACAAATACTTCGCAAAAGTATACGCCATCGAACCCGGCGTAGAAGTGGCCACGCGTACGCTCAAGATGCGCGCCATTGCCGAAAACCCCAACGGCAAACTGTTGCCGGGTACTTTCGCCAACGTATCGTTACCGCTCGACAAGATCAACGATGCCCTACTCGTCCCTACCGAAGCGCTCATCCCGATACAAGGCGGCAAGAAGATATTCGTAGCCCTCGACGGAAAGGCCAAAGAAGTCATCGTCGAAACAGGCGCACGTACCGACAAAAGCGTCCGGATCACCTCGGGGCTCAAAGCCGGCGACACCGTACTCACCTCGGGCGTGATGTCGCTCAAGGAAGGCAGCCCGGTTCAAGTTAAAATCGTGCAGCCATGAGTTTGTCGACGCTCAGCATCAAAAGGCCGGTACTCACGATCGTGATGAACCTGGCCATCATCCTGTTTGGCATCATCGGCTATACCTATTTGGGCGTGCGTGAATTCCCATCGATCGATCCCGCGCAAATTTCGGTCAGGACGAGCTATTCTGGCGCGAACGCCGACATCATCGAATCGCAAATTACCGAGCCGCTAGAGAAGGCCATCAACTCTATCGACGGCATCCGCAACATCACCTCGTCGAGCAACCAGGGATCGAGCAACATCACCGTCGAATTCAACCTCGACAAAAACCTCGAGGAAGCCGCCAACGACGTGCGCGACAAGGTTTCTCAGGCCGTGCGCTCGTTGCCGCAGGACATCGATGCGCCGCCTGTTGTTTCTAAATCTGATGCCGATTCGGAACCCATCATCACGATGACGGTACAGTCCGATACCAAGAACGTGCTCGAACTTTCGGACTATGCCGACAATGTGATCGCGCAACGCCTGCAAACAATCCCGGGCGTGTCGAGCGTACAAATCTGGGGGCAACGCAAATACGCGATGCGTTTGTGGATCGACCCCGTGCGGATGACGTCTTATGGCGTGACGGTGGCCGATGTGCGCAACGCGCTCGATGCGCAAAACGTCGAGCTGCCGTCGGGTAAACTTACGGGCGCGAACACCGAGCTTACGGTCAAGACCGTCGGCAACCTGTCGACCGAAGAAGAGTTCAACAACATCATCATCATGGCCGACGGCGAGAAAATCATCCGTCTGAGCGACATCGGCAAGGCCGCGCTCGAAGCCGAAAACCTCGAGACCAAGCTTTCCGATTCGGGCCAACCGATGGTGGGCATGGCGATCATTCCGCAGCCGGGCACGAATTACCTCGACATCGCCGAAGCATTTTACAAACAATACGACCAGCTCAAAAAAGACCTGCCCGAAGGTTTCAAGCTCAACATCGCCATCGACAACACCACGTTTGTCAAGAAAGCGGTGGTCGAGGTCGCCGAAACCTTACTGATATCGATCATTCTGGTCATCTTGATTATCTATCTGTTTTTCAGGGATTGGGCCATTGCGTTCCGTCCGTTGATCGACATCCCGGTTTCGCTTATCGCGACGTTTTTTATCATGTGGCTGTTCGGGTTTTCGATCAATGTACTCACGCTGCTCGCGATCGTATTGGCCACCGGACTGGTCGTAGACGACGGGATCGTGGTCACCGAAAACATCTTCAAGAAAGTCGAAGAGGGCATGACACCTATCGAGGCTGCAATCAAAGGCTCGAACGAGATTTTCTTTGCCGTGATCTCGATCTCGATTACGCTCGCCGCGGTGTTCTTGCCCGTGATTTTCCTCGAAGGTTTTGTGGGCAGGCTGTTCCGCGAATTTGGGGTCGTGATTGGTGCGGCCGTGCTTGTGTCGGCGTTCGTATCGCTTACCTTGACGCCTATGCTCAATGCCTATTTGATGAAAGGCGGCGTCCAGAAAAAATCGAAGTTCTACGAAATGACAGAGCCTTATTTCGAAAAAATGAACCAGGGCTATGCCGAATCGTTGGGTAAATTCATGAAACGCAAGTGGCTGAGTTTCCCTATCTTAGCAATTTGCATCGGTTTGATCGTTTTGTTTTATACGACGCTTCAAAAAGAAACCGCACCGTACGACGACCGCAGTTTCGTGAGCATGAACATCACGGCGCCCGAAGGGGCTTCGTACGACTACATGGACCGCTTCATGAACGAAATCACTGATTTGATCAACGACTCGATTCCCGAAAAGAAAGTGAGCTTGATCATCACGTCGCCGGGCTGGGGCGCCTCTTCGGTGAACGCGGGAAGGGCGCGCATCGCACTGGTGCAACCCGACCAGCGCGATCGTTCGCAAAAAGAAATCGCCGAAAAACTGACACAACTCACGCGCAAGTATTCCGAGGCCAAAACCAACGTGTCCGAAAGCCCGACCATTGCCGTGAACCGTCGCGGTGGGTTGCCGATCCAGTATGTGATCCAGGCGCAGAATTTCAAAAAACTCGAGGAGAAAATCCCACAATTCATGGAGGCGGTGGCGCAAGACCCTACGTTTTCGACCACCGATGTAAACCTCAAATTCAACAAGCCCGAGATTTACGTGACCATCGACCGTGAAAAGGCGCAAAGTTTGGGCGTATCGGTGCTGGACGTCGCGCAAACGCTGCAACTCTCGCTCGCCGGACAACGTTTTGGGTATTACATGATGAACGGCAAGCAATACCAGGTCATGGGCCAGTTCGACAAAAAAGACCGCGACGCGCCCATGGATTTGACATCGATGTTTGTCAAGAACGACAAGGGCGAACTGATCCAATTAGACAATGTGGTGACCACCGAAGAAATGAGCAGCCCGCCGCAGTTGTACCACAACAACCGGTACATGTCGGCGACGGTTTCGGCAGGACTCGCGCCGGGCAAAAGTATGGGCGAAGGCATCGAAGCCATGGACGCGATCAAGGAAAAAGTGCTAGACGATACATTTACCACCGACCTGCAGGGCGAATCGCGCGATTTTGTCGAGAGCTCGTCGAACACGGCTTTTGCGTTCGGACTCGCGCTGTTGCTGATTTACCTGATCCTGGCCGCACAGTTCGAGAGTTTCGTCGACCCGTTGATCATCATCCTGACGGTGCCTATGGCCGTGGCGGGCGCGTTGTTTTCGCTGTGGCTGTTCGACCAAACGTGGAACATTTTTAGCCAGATCGGTACGGTGATGCTCATAGGGCTTGTCACCAAGAACGGCATCCTGATTGTCGAATTCGCGAACCAGTTGCGCGAACAGGGCAAGGAAAAATTCGAAGCCATCATGGAAGCGTCCGAATCGCGTTTGCGTCCTATTTTGATGACGAGTTTGGCCATCGCACTGGGCGCATTGCCGATTGCATTGTCGCTGGGCGCAGCCTCTACGAGCCGCATCGGGATGGGGGTCGTGATTGTGGGCGGCACCTTGTTTTCTTTAATTTTGACGTTGTTCGTCATTCCGGCGATTTACCTGATGTGGTCGCGCGAAAAGAAGCATCGTCCTGAATTCGACCGCATCGAAGAACTAGAAAAAGCGTAACATGAAATTCAAAATATTCGTATCGGTCCTTGCCCTGGGCTTTTCCTTTTTGGCCGATGCGCAGGAAATCCTGACGATAGAAGACGCGGTCAAAATCGCGCTCGAAAACAACTACGACATCCGTATCTCGGCCAACGAACTCAAGGTCGACCAAACCAATGCAACCATCGGCAACGCGGGGATGCTTCCGCAACTCGCGGCAAATGTCGTCGACAACAACGGCATCCAATACAGCTCGCAAACACGCAACGACGGCACCGTCAACCGATTGGACAACGCGCGCAACAACTCGTTGAGCTATGGCGTGGGGCTGAACTGGACCATTTTTGACGGCTTTGGCATGTTTGCGCGTTACAACCAACTCAAGGAAATCGAAAAGTTGGGCGAAACCGAATACCGCCTGATGGTGCAAACCCGTGTGGGCGACGTGATGACGGCCTACTATGACCTGGTACAGCAACAACAGCAGCTCAAGGCGCTCGACACCACGCTCATCATCTCGCGCGAACGCGTCGAACTCGCGCAAAACCGCTTTACGATCGGTAAGGCGTCGAAGCTCGAAGTGCTCAATGCGCAGGTCGATTTGAACACCGACGAGACGAATCTCGTACGCCAGAAAGAATTGTACGCCAACACCAAGACACGGCTCAACGAGCTGCTCGCGCGCGACACCGCGCTCAATTTCACGGTCAGCGAATCGGTGGCGGTAGACGACAAACTGCAGTTGGGCGAACTCACCGCACTCGCCGAAAAGCAAAACCCCGAACTGCAGGCGCAGCTCATCAACAAGCGCATCGCCGAACTCAGTCTCAAGAACACGCGTGCAACGCGGTACCCGACCATAGGCGTGAGCACGGGGTACAACATTGTCGAGTCGGAGTCGAGTTTGGGTTTTACGTCGCAAGCCTATTCGCGCGGCTGGACGTATGGTTTTAATGCCACGATCAACCTGTTCGACGGGCTCAACCAAAACCGATTGGAAAAAGTCGCCAAATTGCAGGTCGAAAACCAGGATTATCTGATCGCGCAACAAAACCTGACGCTCAAATCGCAACTCACGACGGCCTATCAAACGTACCTGACCAACATCGAACTCACCAAACTCGAAGGCAAGAACGAGGAAATCGCCGAACAAAATTTGCAGATTACACTCGATAAATTCCGTATCGGCACCATCACCACGCTCGAATTCAGGGCCGCGCAACTCAACTACATCAACGCCAAGGTGCGCAACAGCAATGCGCAGTTCCAGGCCAAATTATCGGAAGTCGCGTTAAAACAATTGGCCGGTAATTTGAGTTTTTGATTATTTTTGGTCCATTGAAAAGAATTTGAAACGCTAAACCTCAAACTTTTAATGGTCTCGTACAATCCCAAAGACTGGTTCACCTTTATCTTCCGGTTTCACAAAGCCGATACGTTCCGGCTGTTGATGCCGATCATGTTGGCCATTGGCGCGTACTCGGCAATCATCGGGTGGCTCGAGGTCGAACACTGGCAACTGACCGAAAGCAGTTACATCAAGAACATCACGCTCATGCACAACATGCTGGGTTTTGTGATTTCGTTGCTCTTGGTTTTCAGGACCAACACGGCGTATGACCGCTGGTGGGAAGGCCGAAAAATGTGGGGCGCGCTGGTGAACAACAGCCGTAATTTTGCGATCAAACTTTCGGTGATGCTGACCGACGAACACGACCGCGCATTTTTTAGACGGATGATCCCGGGTTATGCATCGATCCTGCACAAGCACCTCAACAACAGCGAAACCGGCCAGCAATTGTTTGACGATACCGAGCTCGAAATCAACAAAAACCGCCACCAACCCAACCATGTCGCGCAAATGATGGTGCAAAAGATCCACGATTTGTACATGTCGAAAAAAATAACGGGCGACCAGTTGATTGTGCTCAACGCCGAGATCCAATCGTTTACCGACATCTGCGGTGCGTGCGAACGCATCAAGAACACGCCCATTCCCTACTCTTACAGCGCGTTCATCAAAAAATTTATTTTCTTTTATGTGATGACTTTGCCGTTGGGTTACTCGTTCAGTCTTGGTTATTTTGTGGCACCCGTGGTGGTGTTTATCTTCTATGTTTTGGCGAGTTTGGAGCTGATTGCCGAGGAAATCGAGGATCCGTTCGGCGACGACGAAAACGACTTACCTACCGAAAAAATCGCTTCGAACATCAAGAAGCACGTCGAAGAAATCCTGTAATTCTAACATCGTGGGCAAACTGACGTATGCTTTTGCAGGGCCTTTGTGGCGACATGGATCGGGATGGCAATTCATCTCGGTTCCGGCCCAAATGTCGGCCGAAATCAGAAGGTTGTTGCAAAACGAAGAAGAAGGCTGGGGACGGCTCAAGGCGGTTGCCCAAATTGGCGACACCAGTTGGAAAACTGCCATTTGGTTCGACACCAAACAGCAGACATACCTACTTCCGGTCAAGAAAGAAATCCGCGAAAAAAACAAAATCGAAAACGGGCAAACCGTAAGCGTTTCTCTGTTCCTGTAAAATGTTGGTATTTTTGATTTTGGGTGTTAAAAATTACCTTTCACGAAATCGTATTCGCTTGGTTTTGCTTATATTTAAGGCTTATAACCCGACCACATGTTTCCGCAAAAAGCACTCCTCACACCGCCACGGCTTTCGAACGAAAAATCGCTCAAGACGCTCGTCGAGAACCGCACCGTCTATAGCCTGAACCATTGCGAACTCAACTTGTTCGAGACCTACCAGGCTTCGGAATTGGTGCCGCTCAAATTCAACGACCTGGTCGTGACAAGCATGCTGCGCGGCAAGAAAGTGATGCATTTGTTCGACGATCCTGAGTTCGACTATTTGCCGGGCGAGACGGTCGTGATCCCGTCGAATGTAGAGATGAAAATCGATTTTCCCGAGGCCACGACCCACAATCCTACGCAATGTCTTGCGCTGGCCATCGACCAAAAGAAAATTGCCGATACGTTGCATTTTCTCAACGAACGGTACCCCAAGGAGGGCAACTTTTGGCACCTCGATTACCAGAATTATTTTTTCTACAACAACGTCGATTTGGCCGCGACGATCAACAAACTGATCAAGGAATGTATGAGCAGCGCGCTCACCAAGGACGCGCTGGCCGATTTGACGCTACAGGAATTGCTGATCCGGATCATCCAAACCCAAACGGTGAAGTCGATAGACCAGGACGCGCCCGACCAAAACAACGCCATCGCGCAAGTGGTCGAGTACATCCGCAAAAACCTTCGCGAGAACATCAGCCTCAAGGGTTTGAGCGACAAGGCGTGCATGAGCACCACTTCGTTCTATCGCTTTTTTAAACGCGAACTGGGCATGAGTCCTATCGAATTTGTGCTCAGCGAAAAAATCAAGTGCGCCAAAAAATTGCTCAAGGATCCTAGCCTGCAAATCAACGAAGTGTGCTTCTTATCGGGATTCGAAGATTGCAATTACTTCATCCGGTTGTTCAAGAAGTACGAAGGCATTACCCCAAAGCAGTACCAGTTGCTGCACATCAATTGATTTTTTTGGGCGCCACGGGCAGGCTGTACGCTAAACCCGAGCGAAGCGAACTGACCGAACACCAATTAAAAATATTAAATTGGTGAGGTAATCTTTTGCGCAATCGGTCTAATCTTCGACGAATCTCAAAGGTTGTAAATCTGCAGCTTCTTCGGGCGTAAACAACCGCGATTGCGTCAAAAACCGTTTACCCATCGGTATCTCGAGCGAAAAACTCGACCCGCGGCCATCCATCACATCGATGGTTAAATGGGTGTGTTTCCAGTATTCGAACTGGTCTTTGCTCATCCAAAATTCACAATCTTCGATTGCGCCGAGACATACGTCGCTTTGGCCGAGTCTGAAATCGCCTTTTTCAAAGCACATGGGTTGCGAACCGTCGCAACAGCCACCGCTTTGGTGGAACATCAAATCGCCGAATTTAGACTTGAGCGTTGCGATCAACGCCGCGGCTTTTGGCGTTACGGAAACCCTTGGGAACATAGCGGTAAATTTAGGTGGAACTTTTGTGGTATTTTTACAGGAAATCTTTAGCTGCGGTATTTTTGTTTTTTGTAGGGACGTCCATAGTCCCCCTCCCCCGCCCATACTGACAATTTACAAAATCAAACCGACACTTTTCGGCAGAAAATCTTTAACAAAGTTATCTTTCTTTTTCGTAGGGAACGCCTATAGTCCCCCTCCCCCGCCCATACTGACAATTTACAAAATAAAATCGACGTCCGGCTACAGGAAATATACGACGAACTTGTCTTTCTTTTTCGTAAGGAACCCTTTTGGTCTGATAAAAACGGTATAAACTCCGCGAAGCAAAAAACAAAACCCGACAGTTTCCCGCCGGGTTCCAACAATTTAAATATTAAAAGAATCCCAGTTTGTTCTTGTCATACGAAATCAGCATATTTTTCGTCTGACGGTAATGGTCGAGCATCATCTTGTGGTTCTCACGCCCGAAGCCCGATTTTTTGTATCCGCCAAACGGTGCGTGTGCCGGATAGGCGTGGTAATTGTTGACCCAGACACGTCCTGCCTTGATCGCGCGCGGCACTTGGTACAGCTCGTGTGCGTCGCGCGTCCAGACACCTGCGCCCAGCCCGTACATCGTATCGTTGGCAATCGCGATGGCTTCGTCTACGGTCTTGAAAGTTGTCACGCAGGTCACCGGTCCGAAAATTTCTTCCTGAAAAATGCGCATTTTGTTGTGTCCCTTAAAAATCGTCGGTTGGATGTAGTAGCCGCCCGAAAGCTCTCCGTCTAAGGCGTTGACCGCGCCACCGGTCAAAACTTCGGCACCTTCTTCGCGCCCGATCTTGAGGTACGATTGGATTTTCTCGTACTGGTCGTTCGAGGCCTGTGCCCCCATCATCACGCTGCCGTCAAGCGGATGCCCGGTCTTGATGGCCTTGGTCCTTGCGATCACACGCTCCATGAATTTGTCGTAAATGTCTTCCTGCACCAAGATCCGCGATGGGCACGTACATACTTCGCCCTGGTTCAGCGCAAACAGCACCGCCCCTTCAATCGCCTTGTCAAAAAACGCATCGTCTGCATCGGCCACCGACGAGAAGAAAATGTTCGGCGATTTGCCGCCCAATTCCATGGTTACCGGAATCAAATTCTCGGACGCATATTGCATGATGAGTCGGCCCGTGGTCGTTTCGCCTGTAAACGAAACCTTGGCGATACGATCCGACTGCGCGAGCGGTTTGCCCGCTTCAGGACCGAATCCGGTTACGATGTTGAGCACCCCGGGCGGAACGATGTCCTGCAACAATTCCATCAAAACCATGATGGACGTCGGGGTTTGTTCGGCGGGCTTGACCACGCAACAATTCCCTGCCGCGAGCGCCGGCGCAATTTTCCAGGTGGCCATCAGCAAAGGAAAGTTCCACGGAATGATTTGTCCTACCACGCCAATGGGTTCGTACATGCAAATCGAAACCGTGTTTTCATCGTGTTCCGAGATCGACCCTTCCTCGGCGCGGATCACGCCTGCAAAATAGCGAAAGTGGTCAATCACCAACGGCAAGTCGGCGGCGCGTGTTTCGCGGATGGCTTTACCGTTGTCGATGGCTTCTACAACGGCCAGGTATTCGAGGTTGGCTTCGATGGTATCGGCAATTTTGTTGAGGATGCCGCTTCTATAGGCCGCCGAACTTTTCCCCCAGCTCTTGAACGCTTCATGCGCGGCATCGAGCGCGGCGTCAATATCGGCCTTGTACGAACGCGCGGCCTGCGTAAAGACCTTGCCATCGATGGGCGAAATGTTGTCGAAATATTCCCCCGAAGACGGGGCGACGAATTTTCCGCCGATAAAGTTGTCGTATTTGGCCTTGAATGATGGCCTTTGTGCTATGCTCATAATTTTAGATTTTTGGTTTTCTCAAATGTAGACCGACCAAAAACAAAACGATAGCACATTTTGTGCAGTTTATAGCACGATGTTTTCAACCCCGTAATTTTAACGCCAATTTATTACGGGATGCTAAAAAAAAGTGAACGAAATATTAAAAATACTCAACGATCGCCATCGGGTGCTTTCGCTTGCCCGTCCGATGTAGATTCGGTATTGGCTTGCGATCCGGCATGCACGAAATTCGAAACGGTCAAAGAAAAATCGGCTTTGGAGCTGTCGTGGAACGCCTTGTCGCCCGTGTCGTATTGTTGCCCGGGAATGTCTTCGGCGGTCTTGTGCGTCATGGCATGCGGGTTTTCGGCAAACGATTCGTTGCCCGGCACCATGTCTATCTTGTTGGGCTGGTTGCCATCGCCCGGGACTTTGTACCCATCGGTGTTTTTGTTGCGCTGGCCTTTGTAGTTAGGATAGTCCATAATCTTGAATTTAAAGATTAAAAATTTGAAAGATTGCAAGATGATTGCCCATAAAATTAAAGATTTAAGCGCGTCGTCGGCTTACAACATTCGCATGCGATTTTACAGCTTAAAAACACCCAAAAAGCCGCTAATTTATATTGAGTCGTTTCGGTACAATTGCTATCTTTGCGACCGTTAAAAAAAATTGGAATGAAAATCTCGTACAACTGGCTCAAACAATTCATCAAAATCGACTGGAAATCCGAAGACACGGCGGCATTGCTGACCGATTTGGGTCTTGAGGTCGAAGTAGTCGACGCCTACCAATCGGTCAAAGGCGGACTTGAAGGAATTGTCGTGGGCCATGTGCTCACGTGCGCGTCACACCCCAACGCCGATCGTTTGAAAGTCACGACCGTAGATGTGGGCGAAGGCACGCCGTTGCAAATCGTTTGCGGCGCGTCGAATGTGGCCGTAGGACAAAAAGTTCCGGTGGCAACCATTGGCGCTGTCTTGTACGACGCCGACGGCAACGCTTTTACGATCAAAAAAGGCAAGATCCGCGATGTGGAAAGCCACGGTATGATTTGCGCCGAAGACGAAATCGGGCTCGGCACCAGCCATGACGGGATCATGGTCTTGAAAAACGACCTTAAACCGGGCACGTCCGTCGCCAAGGTTTTCAAAATAGAAAACGACGAAATATTCGAGATCGGGCTCACGCCCAACCGCGCCGATGCGATGAGCCATTTGGGCGTTGCGCGTGACTTGCGCGCCGGCATGCTGCAAAAAGGCACGCAGGTCGAGCTGATCACACCATCGGTAAGCACGTTCCGCGTAGACAAACGCGTCCTCAAGATCGACGTGGATGTCAAAGACAACAAGCTCGCGCCACGTTATTGCGGCGTTACCATTTCGGGCATTACGGTCAAGCCGTCGCCCGAATGGTTGCAAAACAGGCTCAAATCGATCGGATTGAACCCAAAGAACAACGTGGTGGACGTGACCAACTATGTGTTGCACGAACTCGGTCAGCCGTTGCACGCCTTCGACGCGGCCAAAATCACCGGAAAAGTTCAGGTCAAGACCTTGCCTGCGGGCACTAAATTCACGACGCTCGACGACATCGAACGCAGCCTGCACGAAGAAGATTTGATGATTTGCGACGACAAAGGCCCGATGTGTATCGCGGGCGTATTCGGCGGCAAGAACTCGGGCGTAACCGAAACCACGAATACCATTTTCCTTGAAAGCGCCTACTTCAATCCGGTAAGCATCCGCAAAACCGCCAAGCGCCATGGGCTTTCGACCGATGCGTCGTTCCGTTTCGAGCGCGGCATCGACCCGACCATCACGGAGTATGCGCTCAAGCGGGCGGCCTTGTTGATCCAGGAAGTCGCGGGCGGCGAAATCACATCGGATGTCATCGACGTATATCCGAAGAAACTCGAAGATTTTCCGGTGTTCCTCAACTTTGCAAAAGCCGCGAAACTGATCGGCCAGGAATTGCCCAAGGAAACCATCAAGAAAATCCTGGCGTCGCTCGACATCAAGGTCAACAGCGTGACCGATGCGGGGCTCGGGCTTACGATTCCGGCGTACCGTGTCGATGTGCAGCGCGAAATAGACGTGATCGAGGAAATCCTGCGCGTATACGGCTACAACAACATCAACTTCACCAAAAAGATCAACGCGACGGTGTTCAATGCGCCGCGCACCGAAGACTATAAATTGCAAAACATCGTGGCCGGCCAGCTCAATGCGGTAGGGTTCCACGAGATGATGGCCAACTCGCTGACAACCCCTGATTATGTGGACTTGAGCGATCAATTGTTGGCCAATCAGAACGTGGCGATGCTCAATCCGTTGTCGAGCGAACTTTCGGTGATGCGCCAATCGCTTTTGTTTTCGGGGCTCGAGGCCGTGTCCTACAACATCAACCGTAAAAACGCCGATTTGAAACTGTTCGAGTTCGGGAAAACCTACCACAAATTGCCTGGCGGCAACGACGAGCGCAAACATTTGACGTTGTTTGTCTCGGGCAACCGCGCGACGCAAAACTGGACCAACACCCCCAAAGCATCGGACTTCTTTTTGTTCAAGGGTTATGTCAATTTGATCTTGTCGCGTCTGGGCATCGAAAAGACGCAAACCCAGCCGCTGGTTTCTGACGTGTTTGCCGAAGGCCTGGCGATTGCAGTAGGCCCGACCGTTTTGGTTGAATTCGGGACGGTCAAAAAAGCGGTGCTCAAGCATTTCGACATCAAGCAGGAAGTTTTATTCGCCGATTTCAATTGGGACCAGGTGCTGAAAATCGTCTCGAACAAAATCAAATTTACCGACATCCCGAAATACCCCGAAGTGCGCCGTGACCTTGCGTTGCTCGTAGACCAGGCCGTTTCGTTCGAATCGATCTACAAGATTGCACGCCAATCCGAAAAATCGCTGCTCAAGGACATCAGCCTGTTCGACGTATACGAAGGCAACAACTTGCCCGAAGGCAAAAAATCGTATGCGGTGGGCTTCGTGATCCAGGACCACACCAAAACCTTGACCGACGAACAGGTCGAGAAAGTGATGGGCAAGCTGCAGCAGAACTTCGAGAAAGAACTGGGCGCGGTGCTTCGGTAAACAATTGTTTATTAATTATTTATATTACTTATTCCCTGTCTGTGCGACGGGGATTTTTTTTTGAACATTCTGTTAAAACGAGCGGGGCGTTTTTAAAAAATGACTAGCTTTAGGTTCCTTAACGACCAAAAACGGCGATGGGTTCTGACGGCGGATCGTTCAGGGCAAATCGCTTTAACTTCTCAATACAACTAAAAACAACACGTATGAAAACCAATTTTTTTGCAATTGTCGCCTTGTTGCTTTTCGCAGGGGCGGCGTCGGCGCAATCGATGGACAAATGGCCCGCGCTCAAAGACCTGCACACCGTAATGTCGCAAACCTTCCATCCGGCCGAGGAAGGCAACCTAGAGCCGATCAAGACCCGGTCGGAAGAATTGATGCACAAGTCGGCCGCGTTGCTCAAATCGGACGTTCCCGCCGACTTCAGGACCAATGCGATCCTCAATTCGGCCGAAAAACTGCAACTCAAGACCAAGGCCATCCACAAACTGGTGACCAGCAAGGCCTCGGACGCCGAAATCACCAAGGCGCTCAGCCAGGCACACGACATCTTCCATGAAATCGTCGGGCTGTGCACCGGAGAAAAACATTGACCGAAAGCCCAACCATCGGTTGTTTTTTTTGATGACGTATCGGGGTTAACTAAATCATAAAATTGGCGATAGCGGCTGGGGTTCGCGAATCGTTTGCGTATTTTTGCAGCCGAATTCCAATCCAATTTGATGGCTTACCGGAAACAGATTGTGGGTAAATTGGCCGTCGCGTCGCTGCTGATCGGCTATTTGTCGGCGTTGCTGGCGCTCGCGCTCAAACACCTGACCGAACACTACGAAGACATCTTGTTCGCGCTCACCGAGACCAACCGATTCTATTTGTTGCTGTTCCCGGTCTTGGGATTATCGACCATTTATTTTCTCAGGACTTACCTGTTCAAGGGAAAAGCCAACAAGGGCATCCGCGAGATTTATGACAGCATCCGAACGGGCAGGAACATGCCTGCCTACAAAGTCCCGTCGCATTTTGTAAACGGATTCTTGACCGTTATTTTTGGCGGCTCTACGGGCATCGAGGTATCGACGGTGGTGGCCTCGGCGGCCATAGGTTCGGTCGCACAACAAAAACAAAGCATTTTTCGGCTTTACAAAACCGAGCTGATTTCAGCAGGTGTGGCCGCAGGTGTCGCGGCGCTGTTCAACAGTCCGGCGGCCGGATTGCTTTTTGCGCTTGAAGTGATCGCCAAGAAGCCTTCAAAATTGTTCTTTCTGACGACGCTCTTGGCCGTAGCGGTGGCTTTCGGCATGACGTGGTTGTTGCAGGAAACACCTTTGTTTGCGCTCGACATTTCAATATGGCATTGGCATGCGGTACCATGGTTTTTGGTGCTGGGTGTGCTGGCCGCGCTGCACTCGGTTTATTTGACCAAAAGCGTGTTGTTTTTGAAATCGACCTTCGCGAAAATCCCAACGCAAACCCTGCGCGTTTTGCTTGGCGCCGGTTTGCTGAGTGCTGCTCTGTTATTGTTGCCGCAGCTGTACGGCGACGGATACCATGCGGTCACTGCCCTGCTGTTCCCCGAGAAACCGATTGCGTGGACACCAACGTTGGCGCTGGCTACCGTTGCGGTGATTGTACTGAAACCTTTGCTGACGTCGGTAACTTTGGCCGCAGGTGGCGATGGTGGCGTGTTTGCGCCCAGCTTGTTCCTTGGCGCATTCCTCGGATTTGGACTGGCCACGGTGCTCAATACATTTTTGGACGCCCATGTAATTCCGTTGAACTTTATGGTCATAGGCATGGCCGCCGTGCTTAGCGCGAGCATCCACGCGCCTTTTACGGCCTTGTTCTTGGTGTGCGGATTGACCAACGACTACACGCTGTTTTTTCCTATCTTGACGATTTGTTTGGTTTCGAAATTCGTCGCCAAGTGGATTTTTCCTTTTACCGTATACAGCATCCCGCAAACCATTAGATAATGCCAGTCGAAAAAATCAAACGCAGCTACCGCAAAACCCGCTACATCCTTTACCGGGAGACGTTGGTCGATTTTACCGAGAATTTTTGGGCGTTCGTGGGTTCATTTGTCGGCATCGGGATCATTGCCTATTTGCAGTCGCGTCAATTGCCACATTCGGATGTGGTATTTTTGATCGGGTCGTTTGGCGCGTCGAGCGTGCTCGTATATGGTGTGATCCAGAGTCCGCTCGCGCAACCGCGCAACTTGATCGGCGGCCACTTGGTGTCGGCCCTGGCGGGCGTTACCGTGTTGCAACTGGTTCCCGATGTGGTTTGGCTTACCGCACCGCTGGCCGTTTCGTCGTCCATCGTGCTGATGCAAATCACCAAGACGTTGCATCCGCCGGGTGGCGCGACGGCGTTGATTGCGGTGACCGGATCGGCCGAAATCAAAAACTTGGGCTATTGGTATGTGTTTTCGCCGGTGCTTACAGGCTGTTTGATTTTGCTGGCCGTAGCCCTAGTGTTCAACAACCTGACAACCAAACGCCATTATCCGAACCACAAAAAATACCACAAGATCCGGAACCGTATCCATGGCTATTTTAAATCGGGAACTCCTGTGGATTGAAACAAGTTCGCAAAGTCGAATCCATCCGCAAACCTTTCATGGCTGAAGATTTAACAAAATGTACAGTATTTCTGTATCGAAATCCCGTGGCGATTTCTTAGAGGGAAACCTTCATGCCCCCTCCCCTTCACGGCTACCAAAATACGGTTTTGGCCGATACCCCCAGTGCAGAAAAACTGCCTTTTTGCGGGCCCAGAAGCAGAATTCGGCCGATGACAAAAATTACCGTCGTGAAAAGCAATATTGTTGATTTCTTTTTGCGCGCAAAACCGATATTAATTTTACCTTTGCAATCCACAAAATAATACGGTCATGATTTACAAATTCAGGGTGATTCTCGACACCGAAGACGATGTTTTTAGGGACATCGCCATCCAGGAAGACGATTCTTTGGAGGATTTTCACAACACCATCGTCAACGCGTTCGGTTTTGACGGTAGCGAACTTGCATCGTTCTATACCTGCGACGACAAATGGAACCAGGACGAAGAGATTTCGTTGTTTGATACGGGCGACAATCCGGGCGAGCAAAAAATCATGGCCGACTACCAACTATCGGAACTGCTCGATCAGGACAACACCAAGATCATCTATGTGTACGATTTCATGAACATGTGGACGTTTTTGGTCGAACTGGCCGCGATCGAAGAACCCGAAGCCGGACAAAGCTATCCCGATTTGCTCTTCAGCCACGGACAAATGCCAGCGCATGCGGGCGATAAATCGTTTGAATCGGAGGAAATGCGCGACGACATTTACGGTGAATTCGAAGACGACCTTGATGAAGACGACCTTGACATGTTTGACGAAGGCGGAGAGAATTTCGAGGATTACGGGTTTGAGGAGAACTGGAACTGATTTATTGATTATTTTTTATTGTCATTATTTATTGGCTTGGGCCGACCACCTACTATATGATTAATTTATACAACACCCACATCGAAACGCTCTCCATCCACCGCGTGGGGAACAAAAGCCGCAACGAAGCCATTTTCCTTTCGGGGCAACCGTTCAGCATGAACGACGAGATTGCGCCGCTGATCAAGGAGTTTTTCCTCAAACCGTTCCGCGAAAAAGAAGAGAACTACTACCAGTTTGCGCACGAAGTCGATTTGGAATACAACGAAATGTACAACCTGGCGACCGAGATTTTCACGAATCCTTCGAACAGCCATGAGGTGTCGAAAAAAATCACCAAGCACCTGTTCGAGCAGTCGAACCATCCGCACATCAAGAACGGCGAGGTGTATGTGGCCTATCTGACCAACCTTAACATCGACAACCAGGTGGTCGACGCGGTAGGTATTTTCAAAAGCGAACTTCAATCCGACTTTTTGCAGTTTGAAGAACGCGGCACGACACTCGAGATGATCCTGCAGCACGGCATCAACCTCAACAAACTGGACAAGGGCTGTTTGATTTTCAACCACAAAAAAGAAGAAGGTTATAAAATTTTGACCGTAGACAGCAACCGGTACGATGCAAGATACTGGCTCGAGCATTTCTTGTCGGTCGATGCGTTTGAGGACGAGAATTTCATCACCAAAAAATACCTCAAATTCTGCCAAGGATTCGCGAAAGACGTGGTGTTGCCCGCCGAAGACAAAAAAGAAGAAGTGATGTTCATGAACCGTTCGGTGAATTATTTTGCCAAGAACGACCAGTTCGAGGAGACGAATTTCCTCAACGAAGTGCTGGACAACCCCGACCTGATTCCCGAGTTCAAGAACTACAAAGTCGACAAGGGACAAAAATACAGCATCGAAGACGTGACCACATTCCCGATTGCGAATGCCGCGGTGACCGATGCGCGCAAATCGATCCGCAATGTGATCAACCTTGATACGAACATCCAGATCAAGATGGATTTCATCAACCCCGAAAGCGCCGAGAAATTTGTCGAGAAAGGCTGGGACGAGGAAAAGCAGATGTATTACTACCTGGTCTACTTCAACAAGGAGCAGAAATCATAACCCATTAAGCACCAAAGAAAAGCTTCTCAATCGAGAGGCTTTTTTTGTATGTATAAACTTATTTTTTTGACTAAAAAGTGTATTTCATCGACTATTTTGGTTGTACAGCGATAAAATTACATACGTTTGTTACCGAGGCCATAGGCCCAACTGAACGCAGTTAAATCCAAATCACATGAAATCAGTCATCTACAAAGAAAACTCGTTGCGCGGCCGATTGTTATGTTCACTTTTTGGACACAAGTTCGTGACCACCAAAACCATCACCGAGCATTTTAAGGAATTCGAATGTACCTGTTGCCACATGCAGGTCACCAACGACCTTCACGGACACAAAATTTCGTTGACGCAGGAACACCGCGAGATCAACGAGGCGCTCGTAAGCCTTTACCAGCGCAGGCATTCGCACGTTTGACTTTTTTTGAAAATTGCCGTAACAATTCCTTACCTTGTTCGTTTAAAACCGAAATCAAAACGAACGGGATTTGGAAACCATACTTTCTATCAGCAACCTCAACAAGCGATTCGGCCCGTTGCACGCGGTCAAGAATGTATCGCTTGAGATCAAAAAAGGCAATGTTTACGGGCTTTTGGGACCCAATGGCAGCGGCAAATCGACTACGTTGGGCATCATCCTGAACGTGGTCAACAAGACCTCGGGCGATTATGCGTGGTTCGGCGGCAAACTCGAAACGCACGAAGCCCTTAAGAAAGTGGGCGCCATCATCGAACGGCCGAACTTTTACCCTTACATGACGGCCGAGGAAAACCTCAGGCTGGTGTGCAAAATCAAAGGAACCCCTTATTCAAAAGTAACCGAAAAACTAGAACTCGTAGGGCTTTACGACCGCCGGAACAGCAAATTCCGCACCTTTTCGCTCGGGATGAAACAGCGGCTCGCGATCGCTTCGGCGCTGCTCAACGACCCCGAAATCCTGATCCTTGACGAACCCACGAACGGGCTTGACCCGCAAGGCATCCACCAAATACGCGACATCATCAAACAAATCGCCGCGCAGGGCACGACCATCTTGCTGGCCTCGCACCTGCTCGACGAGGTCGAAAAAGTATGTTCGCACGTGATGGTTTTGCGCAAGGGCGAGGTGTTGTACAGCGGCGCGGTAGACGGGATGTCGTCTAAACAAGGTTTCTTTGAACTGCAATCGGACGATTTGCAACGATTGGTCACGGTATTGCAACAGCACCGTTCGGTAGAGAAAACCCAGCTCGAAAACGGCAAAGTACTCGTTTATCTCAAGGCACCGCTCGAAGCCCACGAACTCAACCGCTGGCTGTTCGAGCAACAAATTGTGCTTTCGCATTTGAATTTCAGACGCAACAGCCTCGAAGAGCAATTCCTTGAAATCACCAAAACGCTCGCCTGATGAAAAGACTACTCGCCATTGAATTGCAAAAAGCCTGGAAAAATAAAGCCAGCCGCGTGCTCACGATCAGTTACTTTGTACTGTTGTCGTTTTTGGCGCTGATTGCGTCGATCAAATTCGACGTCCTTGGCATCCAGATCCGCATCGCCGACCAAGGCATCTTCAACTTTCCGTACATCTGGCATTTCAACACCTGGCTCGCCGATTGGGCCAAGCTGTTTCTGGCGATTGTTGTCGTGTCGATGGTCTCGAACGAATACAGCTACGGGACGCTCAAGCAAAACCTCATCGACGGGCTCAGCAAGAAAGAATTTTTGCAATCTAAATTCCTTACCGTCATTGTCTTCTCGCTCGTTTCGACGGTTTTTGTGTTCGCGCTTTCGTTGGTGTTGGGGCTTTGTTTTTCGTCGTACAACGAGCCGGGCATCATTTTCTCGGACCTCGATTATCTTATCGCCTATTTTGTCAAACATGTGTGTTTTTTCTCGTTTTGCATTTTTCTGGCGATCCTGGTCAAACGGTCGGCTTTTGCGCTCGGTTTTTTGTTCATCTGGTGGGTTTTCGAAGGGATGCTGCAACATTTGATTTTACCCAAAATCATCGGCAGCACTGAAGTTTCGGCGCGTATCGTCGACTTTTTTCCACTCGAATCGATGGCCAATTTGATCAAGGAACCCATCACGAAATTCCAGGCGTACAAGGCCATCGAAAACCAGGTCAACGCGGGTGCCGCCCCAAAAGATTACAGCGTGCACTGGTACGAAATTTCTGTCGTTGTCATTTGGACGGTTTTTTTCTTCATCACATCGTTTAAATTATTACAGAAAAGGGATTTATAGTATCTTCGCCGATGCTATGAATACACTCAGGACCACCCTTTTCTCACTCGTATTAACCTGCGTTTCGTTGGGCGCCAAAGCCCAATACATCCAGGTTGATGACACCTACACCGCCGCGCAGCTCGTTTCTACCTTGCTCAGTGGCGACCCATGTTCCAATGCGGCCAACATGACCGTCAGCGGCGATACATTCAGCGCCGGACAACAAAGTTTTGGGTACTTCAGCGCCGGCACGAGCAGCTTTCCGTTTGCCAACGGTATTGTGCTTGCCACCTCGCGCGCCACAAGGACCGAAGGCCCAAACAACAACCTCATCGACGAAGGATCGAATTCGTGGGGCGGCGACACCGATTTGGAACAGGCGCTTGGCATCAACAATACGGTCAATGCTACGGTTCTCGAGTTTGATTTCATTCCGTATTCAAGCCACATCAGTTTCGACTACATTTTTTCGTCCGAAGAATACCATGGCACCGCAACGTGTACCTATTCTGACGGGTTTGCGTTTTTGCTCAAGGAAGCAGGCAGCCCGGGACCTTACCAAAATTTGGCGTTGATCCCCAATACGACTACTCCGGTGCTGGTGACGTCGGTACACCCTGAAATCCCTGGTTCTGGTGGATGTCCGGCGCAGAATGAACTGTATTTCGACGCGTTCAACGGCACCAACCACCCGACCAATTTCAATGGACAAACCGTGCCGATGACCGCACAGGCGACCGTCGTTCCCGGCAACAGCTACCACATCAAAATTGTCATCGCCGATCATGAAAACATCCGTTACGATTCGGCGATATTCCTTTCGGGCGGCAGTTTTCAAGCCGATGTCGACCTGGGTCCGGACCTCTTGCTTGCCACAGACAATGCGGTTTGTGCAGGCGGTACTTTTACTTTGACCGCCAATGAGCCTGGAACAAACACCTACAAATGGTTCCGTAACAATGTACAGGTGCCGGGTGCGTTCAGTTCGGTTTTTGTCGGGAATACGCCGGGCGATTACCGTGTCGAAATTACCATGGGTTCAACAAGTTGCGTTATCACAGGTGAAGTGACCGTCGAATACGCGCCGCTACCCACACCCGCGCCTGCCACGTTGGTACAATGCGACGAAGACGACAACGGCAACACGTTTTTCAACCTGGAGCGCGCAATCGATTTGCTGACCGGCGGCGACCCTGATCTGGTTAACGTTACTTTTTATGAAACCAACGGCGATGCGCAATTGGGCGTCAATTGGATCACCAACGCGACCAACTACCTCAGCATCCCCAAAACCATTTATGCGCGCGTGGTGAGCATCTACGGCTGTGTTGGCGTGACAACCGTAACGCTTCAAATAAGCGGGCATTCGGTGTACAACTATCCGTTGCTCGAAACGTGCGACCATGATCCCGATCCCGTACAGGACGGCTTTTATCATTTCACGCTCAGCGATGCCGACCCGCAGGTGCTCGACGGTTTGCCGCCGGGATTGGTGGTCGAATATTACGAAACCGTCCAGGACGCGTTGCTGCATCCCGAAAATGTGTTGCCCAATGTATACTACAATACGGTCCAGAACGACCAGACCATTTTTGCCAAAATCATCAACGGCCCCGATTGCCATGACATCATCGCGGTCGAACTCGTGGTCAACACGCTCGCACCACCCGATTTTGAAGATGCACACATTTCTATTTGCGCGGGCGAATCGGTCAAGCTCGATGTGAACGACATCTATGAATCCTACACCTGGAGCAATGGCGGGACCACCGCATCGACAACAGTAACCGAAGCGGGCATCTACACGATCACGGTCATGGAAAACGATTGTACGGCCACCAAGACGTTCATCGTCACGGTTCCCGACGCGCCCCTGATTACCAACGTCGAGATCGAGGACATGACCCCTGGCGACAACACGGTTTTGATCCAGTATACGGGTACGGGCAATTACGAATTTTCGCTCGACGGCGTACATTTTCAAGACAGCCCTTATTTTTCGGGTGTCGCGGCGGGAGAATACACCGTCGTGGTGCGCGATAAATTCGGATGTGGCGCGACGAGCAAGAAAATCAGCGTGTTCAATTTCCCTCGGTTTTTTACGCCCAATGGCGACGGTATCAACGATTTTTGGACCGTGTCGAGCTTGAGAACGCAACCCAACACCACCGTCAGCATCTTCGACCGGTATGGTAAATTGATCACGCGTTTTAACGGCGATGCCAGAGGCTGGGACGGCAAATTCCACTCAAAAGACTTGCCTTCAAGCGATTACTGGTTTGTCATCACGCTCGAAAACGGTCGGAACGTCAAAGGACATTTTTCGCTCGTGCGGTAGTTATTGTGATTTATTCCCTACTTTTAACCGATGAAAAGACTTACCCTGTTGTGTTTCTTGCTCGTTTTTGTCACTGGTTCGGCGCAATTCAGCAAGACACACTATATCCCTCCGGTATCAGGGTCGGACAATCCCGCTTCGAGGGCGCAAGAGCAATTCTTGTACATCTCGACACCCAACGTCAATCCGGTCAATTTCAAGATCATTCAGTTGGGCGGCACCACCATTTTGGGAACGGTATCCAAAAGCACGCCTTATGTCCACAACATCGGTTCGGGCACAGGAACACAGTTACACACCAGCAGAACCCAGGTCAGCAGCATCCGATCGGACAAAGGGTATATTGTCGAAGCCGAAGACATGGTCTATGTATCGGTCAGGCTGATTGCAGGAAACGGCAACCATGCCGGCGGTTTGGTATCGAAAGGATTGGCCGCTTTGGGTACGACGTTCCGCATCGGCAGTTTGAACAACATCGATGTCGATTTCGCTTCGTATGGTACCAACCACTATACCTTTGTATCGGTTTTGGCGACCGAGAACAACACCCTTGTTCAGTTTGAGAACATCGGCCCCGGCGTAGAGCTCATCAACAACGCGGCCGCCGGAAGCACGCCTTCCTGGGTCACGCTCAATGCGGGCGAAAGTTTTGTGATGGCTGTAGAAGGACCGCTCGATGCCAACCGCGACGGGCTCATCGGATCGATGGTCGTTTCAGACAAACCGATTGCCGTCAATTGCGGATCGTTTGCCGGGAGCAACGCCAACACCAACCTCGATTTGGGTTTCGATCAAATCGTATCGGTCGAACGAACGGGCACCGAATACATTTTCATCAAAAGTACTGGGCAACCGGTCACCGAACGCATCCTGCTTGTGGCGCATGAGGACAACACCGAGGTGTTTCTCAACGGGATTCCCTCGCCCATGTATATGCTCAACGCAGGCGAGTACATCCAGCTCGACGGCGTCGACTACAATGCCAACGGCAACCTGTACATCCAAACTTCGAAAAAGGTATTTGCCTACCAATCGGTTGGCGACAATTCCAGACCCGATTTTGCCAACCAGAAAATGTTCTTCGTTCCGCCGCTCAATTGCGAAACCCCGCATGTGATCGACAACATCCCGCTGATCGACAAAATCGGCACGCGAACATTCATCGGCCGGGTCACGCTCGTGACCGAGGTGGGCGCAACACTTACCTTTAACATCAACGGCATCGATTACTCGTTGCTTGCGCTCAATTTCCTGCCCGGTGTGTTTGTGGATGGACCAACCAGCGTGGTAGGCAACCCCGATTACGAAACCTACACCATCACAGGGCTTACGGGCAATGTGGGTGTCTATTCTACAGGGCAGTTGTATTTGGCTTCGTACGGATCGGACGATGCGGCCACGTTTGGCGGATTCTATTCAGGTTTTGCCTACAAGCCCGAAATCTCGTTTGTTCCGGTAGACCTTACCCAACAAAGCTGCATCCCGAATGTGTCGCTTTCGGTCAATACGCTGACGGCCTTTGACGTATTCCAGTGGTATTTTAACGGCGCCGAGATTCCAGGCGCTACTGCCGGGAACTACAACCCCACGCAACCCGGTTATTACTACGTCAAGGCCACGATAGCCGCGTGTGGGACTACGCTCATTTCGGACGAAATACCCATCAGTTCGTGTCCGACCGACATTGATGGCGATGGCGTAAACGACAACATAGACCGCGACAACGACAACGATGGCATCGCCAACTGCACCGAATCGCATGGCGACGTATGGGTTGATCTGAGCCCAGCGAGCACACCCATTGCCGTGGGAACCTATAACAATTCGCACACGCAAACCGTGACTTTTGCAGGCTTGGACCAAACCAACCACGCGTTTGCAGGAAGTGATTCGGAATTGGGTAAATTCTCTTCTACCGTAACGGCGGGCAAGGGTAACTCGGTCACCACACAGATCAATTTTTCGCAACCGGTATCACTGGCGCTCGAGTATGTCATGACCGGAACGCCTGGCTTTGAACTGAGCTCAGATTCCGAATTCGTCCTCAAAACCACACCCGATAAAACCATCACGGTGGTCAATCCGGGCGACCAACTGCTCATCGACACCAATTATGACGGCATTTACGAGAGCGGCATCACCAAGTATTCGTCGTTCGAGATCCGCTTTAGATTGAACCAATCGCTTTTGCCGTTTGGCATCGGCAATTTTGGTTTCCATGTATACCGCACGACCGCGCTCACCTATGTCCACAAGAACCTTTCCGATTTGGTACCGGTAAACGCTACCTTTGCACTTAAGGCCAAATGCGTTCCCAAGGACAGCGACGGCGACACGACGCCCGACCAACTCGACGGCGATAGCGACAACGATGGTATTCTCGACAATGTAGAGGCGCAAGGAACCACTTTCATAACACCCACCACTACCGACGCCAACCAGGACGGTTTGGCCGATGTGTATGGCGGCGGCTTGACCCCTATCGATACCGACGGCGACGGCGTTTTCGACTATCTCGACCTCGACAGCGACAACGACGGTATTTATGATTTGATAGAATCCGGTAGCGGTGCTCCCGACACCAATGGTTCGGGTACCGTGGACGGATCGCACAGCAACAACGGGATTCCCGACAACATAGAAACATTCCCCGACTCGGGCATTTTGACCTATTCGATCGTGGATACCGATGGCGACAACCGCAACGACTACATTGAACAAGACAGCGATGCCGACGGTTGCTTCGACGTCACCGAGGCCGGATTCCAAGACCCTGACGCCGACGGTATTCTGGGCGTCGGTACGCCGCTGGTGAACAGCCGCGGATTGGTGACCGGTGTGGGCAATTATTTACCGCCGATCAACAACAACTACATCGTATCGGCACCGTTGTCGATTGCCACGCAACCGCTTTCGACGGCAACTTGTGATACAGGCGATGCTACGATGGCTGTGGTTCCGAATCCAGATCCGGTGGACAGTTACCAATGGCAAACCCTGCAAGGCGGTATTTGGGTCAATCTCATTGATAATACCACATATTCGGGCGCCACTTCGGCCACGCTCCAAATCAACGACGCAACCGCAGCCATGGAAGCGTCGCGGTACCGCGTTCGTCTGGACCGCATCGGGAACGGCTGCGGATTGTTTAGCGACGAAGCCGTGCTCACGGTAAACCCACTGCCGGTAATCAACTCGCCCATTGACCTGGTACAGTGTGACGAAGACGGCGTATCCAATGCCATCACCGATGTCAACTTGCGTCAACAGGAGTCGTTCATCTCGGCCGACGCCGCGAACTTGACTTTTCGCTATTACACCAGCGAAACAGGTGCTTCGAACGCCAACGCCTTGGAACAAATAACTTCGCCGACGGCCTACAACACAAGCGATACCTCGGTATGGGTGCGCGTCGAAACGGTTCACGGATGCTATCGCGTGGCGCGCCTGAACATCCGCGTCACGGCCACCAACATTACGGGATTGAACAGAATCTTCCGTACATGCGACGATTTTCTGGACACCAACGGCAACGACACCGCCAATAACAACGACCGCGACGGGATTGCTTCGTTCGATTTTAGTTCGGTGACCGCAGACATTCTTGCGCTGTTGCCTTCATCTTCGGGATACAGCATCAAATACTACCGGAACGGCGCCGATGCCGCGGCCGAAACCGACCCGTCGGGCAATTCGCTTGAAATCAACAATTTAACAAATTACCGCAACATCGGATACCCCGATACCCAGCAAATCTGGGTACGTATCGAAAGCGACATCGACAATGCGTGTTTTGGATTGGGCCCGTACATCACCTTGGTCGTAGAACCGCTTCCGGATATTCGTTTGACCGACGAGCGCATGATTTGCTTGAACCTCAACGAAGAATTCATCACACTCGACTCGGGCCTGCCACAGGAAGCCGATCTTACGACGTTCACCTACCTGTGGACGTTTGCGGGCAATCCGGTACCGGGCGGAACTACACCTACCCTCGCGGTCAACGCCCCGGGCATTTACACGGTCAAGGTAACGAGTTTGTTTGGTTGTCACCGTACGCAAACCATCACGGTTACCTCCTCGGATTTGGCGCAGGTCGATGACATCGAGGTGGTCGATCTGGCCGATATCAATTCGATTTCGATTTATGTAAGCGGCACGGGCGATTATGTCTTTGCACTGGACCATGCTGATACTTTCCAGGTCTCACCATTTTTCAACGACGTTTTGCCGGGCATCCATGACGTGTACATCAAGGACCTCAAGGGTTGTGGCATTGTGGGGCCGATCCAAGTAAACGTGTTGGGCATCCCGAAATATTTCACGCCCAACGGCGACGGCTACAACGATACCTGGAACTTGCGCGGCGCCGATGCCTCCCGCGAACGCAATGCGATCATTCACATTTTTGACCGTTACGGGAAATTGATCAAGCAAATCAGCCCTATCGGCGACGGATGGGACGGTACTTACAACCAAAAACCGATGGCATCCGACGATTACTGGTACACGATTGAACTCGAAAACGGACGTGTGGCCAAAGGACATTTCTCCCTAAAACGATAACACCAACATGGGCCATTTCTCTGGCGCGGTCGCGCTTGTGCTTTTTTTGTTGTTCGCGCCATTTGCACGCGCGCAAAACGATTGTACCGACGCGATTGTCGTATGCGGGAATACCGGGTTCCAGGGACTTACCGTTTCGGGAATCGGAAACCAGGAAATCGACTTCCTCAACACCTGCGGCAGCCAGGAAAACAACAGCATTTGGCTCAAATTACCCGTGGCCACAACGGGTACGCTCGCTTTTACGCTTACGCCTGGCACCATGGATCTCGAGGAGGATTTTGACTTTTTCATCTTCGGCCCCAACGTCACGTGCGACGATTTGGGCATGGCGATCCGTTGCTCTACGACCAATCCGCTTATGGCGGGCCAGTTCGACAACCTGACGGGCATGAACAGCGCCGAAACCGATACGTCTGAAGGTCCGGGCGAGTTGGGCAACAGTTTCGTACAGGCGCTGGACGTGGTGGCCGGCGAGACCTATTTTATAGTCGTCGACCGCCCGATCGGCAATGCCAATTTCTCGATCCAATGGGATGGTTCGGCTACTTTCGAGATGCAACCCAACATCGCTGCCCCGCCAAACAATTTACAAACTTGCGTGCCTAGCGGGAATACGGGCGTATTCAATTTGAACGAGAACTTTAATGTGATTGTTGGCGGACAACCCAATGTGCATCTCACCTACCACACCAACGCCAACGACGCGATCACGGGTTCGAACCAAATCTTCGCTCCGACGATTTTTAACAACACCAACAATCCGCAAACCATCTACGCGCGGTTGACCAACACCACAAGCGGTTGTTTTTCGTTGACCGATTTTACACTCACCGTAACCAACGGCGCAGCGCTTTCGGCCGATAGTTTTTCGCTGTGCGACGACGCGGCCGATGGCGACGGCACCAACGCCCAAACGGTATTCGACTTGGACGTGGTTACACAAACCTTGCTGTCGGGACAAAATACGGCCGGGCTCAATGTGGCGTATTTCGGTTCGGCATTGGCGGCCCAAAGCAATACGGGCGCCTTGGGGACGACGTTCTACAATACCATCCCGAACCAACAAGACATTTACGTTCGTATAAGCAACACCACGGGCTGTGTATTGGTAGAACCGGTACACCTGCGCGTTTGGCCGCGTCCGGCGGTAGTACATACCACGCTCGCGCACTGCGACACCGGCTTGGTGCCCGACGGCCTCACGCAATTTGACCTAAGCCAAGCCATTGGCGCTTTGACAGGTGGAAACAGCAATCTCGAAGTCGCGTTTTTCGAAGCCGGAAGTACTACCCCTATAACCGCGTCGTTGTACGATAATTTAAGTAACCCACAGACGTTGCAGGCGCGTATCCGAAATTCGGCGACGGGCTGCCAGAGCTGGGGTTCGGTGACGCTTGTTGGAAACATCGTTCCGCCGCCGACCATTTCGATCGCGCCCGAATGTGACGTCCTTGGTGTCGAAAACGGCTTGGCGACGTTCGATTTGACCACGACCAATATTGTATTGACGGCTACGCAGTCGGTGGCTTTTTACGCAACGGAACAAGATGCGTTGCTCGCCCAAAATCCGATCGGTAATCCTTCGATGCATCAAAACATAGTGCCCTACAACGATGTGGTGTATGTACGTATCGACGACAGCGGCCAATGCGCATCGATCAGTACGCTCGCGCTCAAGGTCAATCGGTTGCCGGATGTCGAACGACTGGCGTCGGGCGGCTACGTATGCAACGACAACCCCGATTTGACCGTCACGCTCGACGCGGGCATTTTGTCGGGAACACCATCGGACTACACCTACCGTTGGTTCAGGAATGGCCAGGATTTGGGCCAAACCAGCTACACGATAACGGTGAACCAGGCGGGCGACTATACGGTCGAAGTGACGCGATTGGGGTGTACGGTGACGCGAACCGTTACGGTTTTGGAATCGGCGCCTGCCTACATCGAATCGGTAATCATAGACGATTTGGATACCGATTATCCTATGGTGACAGTAAATATATCGACGGTGAGCCTGGGCGATTATGTATTCGCGCTCGATACCCCGCAAGGGCCATTTCAAAGTTCACCGGTATTCGCCAACGTCGATCCGGGCATCCATGACTTGTACATCAAAGACTTGCTCGCTTGCGGCGTCCTTGGACCCATTCAGGTCAATGTGTTGGGCGTACCGCACTATTTTACGCCCAATGGCGACGGTTTTAACGACACCTGGAACATCAAGGGCGTCGATGGGAACCATTATTCGAAAACAATCATCCGGATTTTTGACCGCAACGGCAAATTGATCAAACACATCAGTCCTTTGAGCGCCGGATGGGACGGCAACTACCAAGGCCAGCCGTTGCCCGCCGACGACTATTGGTACATCATGGAACTCGAGGATGCCCGTACGGCCAAAGGCCATTTCAGCTTGAAACGATGAAAAAAGCAATCCTATTCCTTTGTTTTTCTATGGCGATGCAGGCGCAGGACATCAAAGTGGTGTCGGGCCGTTTGGAAAGACATCCCGAATTCAAATCGCAGTATGTGGCGGCGCGCGACGTGGCAGTTTGGCTGCCCGACGGCTATTCGCAAAAAGAAACCTATGACGTGTTGTACATGCACGACGGCCAGGCGTTGTTTGACGCCAACACCAACTGGAACAAACAGGAATGGCGTGTAGACGACGTGGCGGGCCAACTGATCGCCGGCAAAAAAACGCGCCCGTTTATCGTGGTGGCCATCTGGAACAGCGGCGCAACACGGCACAGCGACTACTTTCCGCAAAAACCGTTCGAATCGTTGACGCAAAAACAAAAGGACTCGCTGTATGCGTTGGGTGGCGCCCAACCGCTTTTTGCCGCGAAGGTCGGCTCGGACAATTATTTGAAATTCATCGTCAAGGAGCTGATGCCGTTTGTCGAACACACCTACTCGGTCAAGAAAGGCAAGGAACACACTTTTGTGGCGGGTTCGAGCATGGGCGGGCTGATTTCGATGTATGCGTTGTGCGAGTACCCCGATGTGTTTGGTGGCGCGGCCTGTTTGTCGACGCATTGGATCGGGACGTTCGAGACCAAAGACAACCCGATCCCGAAGGCGTTCCAAAACTACCTCAAACGCAATTTGCCGTCGCCGATGACGCACAAGATTTACTTTGACTATGGCGACCAAACGCTCGACGCGGTCTATGAACCCTACCAAAAAGAAGTCGATTTGATTTTGATGGCTAAAGGGTATGATGCGCGCAATTGGACCACCCAAAAATTCCCCGGCGCGGAACATGCCGAACATTCGTGGGCCGAAAGACTCGACATCCCGCTTATGTTTCTGCTCGGACGATAGTTTGCGTTAGGGATTGAAGCGGAAATCCTTTTTGCGTCGCAGCGAAGCGAAGACGCGAAAAGATTGCAGCGGAAAGCCCGGCCGCGAAAAAAATTTCAACAAACCGATGACGTCGATCGCGGCAACGCCCATAAAAAAAGCCACTCTCGCGGAATGGCTTTCTTTATTGTGATAATTTTATTAGTCTTTCGAAAAACGCTTGCGGTCGTTTTCATTGAGGTAAATCTTGCGCAAACGCAACGATTTTGGCGTCACCTCGACATACTCGTCTTTTTGGATGTATTCGAGCGCTTCCTCGAGCGAGAACTTGATGGCCGGCGTGATGCGCGTCTTGTCGTCGGCACCCGCAGAACGGAAGTTCGTGAGCTGCTTGGTTTTGGTGATGTTGATGACCATATCGTCTGAACGCGAGTTTTCGCCCACAACCTGGCCTTCGTATACATCTTCGTTCGGATCGACAAAGAATTTACCGCGGTCCTGCAATTTGTTGATCGAGTAAGGAATCGCCTTGCCGTTTTCCATCGAGATCAATGAACCATTGATACGGCCCGCGATTTCGCCTTTGTACGGTTCGTAGCCGATGAAACGGTGCGCCATGATGGCCTCGCCTGCCGTAGCGGTCAGGAGCATGTTTCTCAGGCCGATGATGCCGCGCGACGGGATGTTGAATTTGATGATCATGCGGTCGCCCTTGGTTTCCATCGACAGCATCTCGCCTTTGCGGACGGTGACGAATTCGACGGCACGACCCGACAAATGTTCTGGCAAGTCGATGGTGAGTTCTTCGATCGGTTCGCATTTTTGCCCGTCGATTTCCTTGATGATGACCTGCGGCTGCCCGATTTGGAGTTCGTAGCCTTCGCGACGCATGGTTTCGATCAAGACCGACAAGTGCAAAACGCCGCGTCCGAAAACCATGAACTTATCGGCAGAATCGGTGTCGGCCACGCGCAGTGCGAGGTTTTTTTCGAGTTCTTTGGCCAAACGGTCCTTGATGTGGCGCGAGGTGACGAATTTGCCCTCTTTTCCGAAAAACGGTGAATCGTTGATGGTAAAGAGCATGCTCATCGTAGGTTCGTCGATGGCGATGGTTTGCAACGCTTCGGGGTTTTCGAAATCGGCTACGGTATCGCCAATCTCGAATCCTTCGATCCCGACGATGGCGCAGATATCGCCTGCGATGACTTGCTCTACTTTCTTACGGCCAAGCCCTTCGAAAGTGTGCAATTCCTTGATTCTGGATTTGATGATTTTGCCGTCTCTTTTGACGAGTGAAATCGGCATGTTTTCTTTCAGGACGCCACGTTCCAAACGACCGATCGCGATACGCCCCGTAAACGACGAAAAGTCGAGCGAGGTGATGAGCATTTGCGGCGTACCTTCGGACACTTTGGGTGCCGGTACGTGCTGCACGACCATATCGAGAAGCGGTTCGATGTTCTCGGTTTGGTTTTTCCAGTCTTCGCTCATCCAGTTGTTTTTGGCCGATCCGTAAACGGTCGGGAAGTCGAGTTGCCATTCTTCGGCGCCGAGTTCGAACATGAGGTCGAATACTTTTTCGTGTACTTCTTCTGGCGTACAGTTTTCTTTGTCGACTTTATTGATCACCACACAAGGCTTGAGGCCAAGGTCGATGGCTTTTTGCAATACGAAACGGGTTTGCGGCATGGGGCCTTCGAACGCATCGACCAAAAGGCAAACGCCGTCGGCCATGTTCAAAACGCGCTCTACCTCGCCACCAAAATCGGCGTGGCCCGGGGTATCGATGATGTTGATCTTGGTGCCTTTGTACACCACAGAAACATTCTTGGACGTGATCGTGATACCACGCTCGCGCTCAAGATCGTTGTTGTCGAGGATCAAATCGCCGGTGTTCTCGTTTTCGCGGAACAGTTGACAATGGTACATGATTTTGTCGACGAGTGTGGTCTTGCCGTGGTCGACGTGCGCGATGATTGCAATGTTTCTGATAGATTCCATCTTCTGGTTTTAATGGGCGCAAAGGTACACTTTATTTTGAGAAAAAAAACGCCAGACCAAGACTTTGCCGTTTGTTAACTTTTTAGCCGTTAATTTGTTAAAAACTCGGTTTAGACTTTACCATTCCATCGGCCAATCGAACAATAAAATAATTATATTTGGGGAAATGAAAAACAAGGTCAGTAAAATATCTTTACTTTTTATCCTCTTTTTGATGTTTTTGGCTTTCGTAAGCCACAAGCTGCTGACCCACTTCACTTCAGATAATAATTCGGGAACTTTTCATTTGATCATCACGCTGGCCATCATCATGATTTCGGGCATCATCTTCAATTATACGATTTCGAAAAACAACCAGCGCAACAACAAGATCTTCGACAAGCTCAAACGCAACAACGACGAGATCCGCGAGTCGAACGAACGCTACGACATTGTGGCCAAGGCAACCAGCGATACGATCTGGGACTGGAAAATACAGGAAGACCATTTTATTTGGAACAAAGGAATCCAGGGGATTTTTGGTTACAAGAAGGAAGACGTGGGCAACACCTCCAAATGGTGGTTCGACCGTATCCATCCCGAGGATTCGATCAAGATGTCGATCAAACTCTACTCGTTCATCGAACAAAAAACCGAACGCTGGCACGACGAATACCGCTTTAAATGCGCCGACGGTTCCTACAAATACGTGTTCGACCGGGGCTTTTTGGTCAAGGACGAAAACGGTACGGCCATCCGGATGATCGGAGCCATTCAGGACATCACCAAACAAAAAGAAGAAGAGCAACGACTCAAACTGCTCGAGACCGTGATCACGCAAACCAAGGATTCGGTCATCATCACCGAATCGGAAAAAGCCAACAAAGGCATCCCGAAGATTGTTTTCGTGAACCCCGCGTTTACAGAGATGACGGGTTATCAATCGGGCGAAGTGGTCGGGAAATCGCCTACGGTGTTCATGGGCAGGCAGTCGGTCAAGAACGACATGCAGCGGCTTTCGCAGGCGTTGCGCAAAAAAGAAGAATTCAAGTTCGAGACGATCAACCACAAAAAGAACGGCGACGAATATTGGATCAGCTTTTCGATGATCCCGATCACCAACAGCGAAGGCGAACATTCGCATTGGATTTCGATGCAACGCGACATCACCGAGGAAAAACACCGTGAAAAGGAGCGCGAGCAGCTCATCCGCGAACTGACGCAGAACAACAAGGATTTAAAACAGTTCTCCTACATCACCTCGCACAACCTGCGCGCACCGTTGTCGAACCTTACGGGTTTGCTCAATTTGATGCAGGACATTCCGGTAGAAAACCTCGAACTCAAGGAAATCCTGAACGGTTTTTCGACGTCGACGCATTTGCTCAACGAAACCATCAACGATTTGGTCAAGGTGGTCATCATCAAAGACAATCCGTCGATCCAAAAAGAAGAAGTGCTCATCAAGGATGTGTTCGAGAACGTGTTCAACCAGCTCAGTTTCCTGATCAGCCTGCACAAACCGATTTTGAAAATCGAACTCGAAAAAGTGACGATCCTCAACATCAACAAAGCGTATCTTGAGAGTATTTTGCTCAATCTATTTACAAATGCGATTAAATACCGCTCTCCTAAGCGCACTTTGCGTATTTTTGTATCCTCTAAAGAAGTCGACGACGAAATCACTTTGATTTTCAAGGACAATGGCATCGGCATCGACATGGAACGCAACCGGGACAAGATTTTCGGACTGTACCAGCGCTTTCACAACTACCCCGACAGCAAGGGCCTCGGACTTTATCTGGTCAAATCCCAGGTAGAAACCATGGGCGGCTCGATCCAGGTAGAAAGCGAAGTAGACAAGGGCACCACATTTACGTTAACCTTTAAAAAATAGAATACCTAATGCTAGATTTAATCCTTTGTGTAGATGACGACCCGATCACGCTGATGCTGTGCAAAATGGTCATCGCCAAATCATCTTTTGCCCAAGAGGTGGTTACTGCACAGCACGGCGAGGAAGCACTCGCCTATTTTGACGATTTAAAACTGAACAACCTCGGCAACGACATCGCACGTTACCCAAAGTTGATTTTTCTCGATTTGAACATGCCCGTCATGGGCGGATGGGAATTCCTCGACGAATTCGCCAAACCCGAATACGCCGATGTGTTTAAGGAAACACGTGTGATTGTGTTGTCGTCTACGATCGATCCGCGCGACATCAACAAATCAAAAACCTATCCGATGGTCATCGACTTCATGTCTAAGCCGATCACCAAGGAAATGCTCGAGGATTTGAAGAAAATCTTTTAGCAAAAACAAACCCATAAAAAAAGGCGCTCATTGAGCGCCTTTTCCAATATATAACTTAGAGCCAATTACAATTTTGCAATGTGCTTGGTCAATTTCGATTTCAGGTTGGCCGCCTTGTTGTCGTGGATGATGTTTTTCTTGGCCAATTTGTCGATCATAGAAATAACAGTAGACAATTTTGCAGAAGCTTCTGATTTGTCGGTAGCCAAACGCAACGCCTTGATTGCATTACGCGTGGTTTTGTGTTGGTATCTGTTCAACACTCTTTTCTTTTCGTTGCTTCTGATTCTTTTTAAAGCTGACTTATGATTTGCCATTTTGTTTTGTAATGTATTTTTTGATTGTAGTCCGTAGGGGAATCGAACCCCTGTTACCAGGATGAAAACCTGGCGTCCTAACCCCTAGACGAACGGACCATTATTCCTCTAGTTCGGTTTAATTTTCCAACTTCAATTTGGTAGAGAACTTTTGTAGCCCGTGGGGGAATCGAACCCCCCTTACCAGGATGAAAACCTGGCGTCCTAACCGATAGACGAACGGGCCAACTGCTGTAATGCGGATGCAAAGATACAGCTATTTTTTATTCGCGCAAGAACCCACGCAATTTTTTTTCTATTTTTTTAATACGCCTTGGCAAACAGCACGCGTCCGGCAGATGGTTTGCCCGTGAGCACACATCTTCCGGCCTCTTCTTTGCGGTCGAGCGGGATGCAACGGATGGTGGCCTTGGTGAGGTCTTTGATCTTTTCTTCGGTCTCAGACGTACCATCCCAGTGCGCCGACACGAATCCACCCTTGTTTTCCAAAACGTCTTTGAACTCGTCAAAGTTGGACACCTCGGTGATGTGGCTGTTTCGGTATTCGAATGCCTTGTCGAACAACTCATCCTGGATTTGCTCCAGCAAAAGTTCGATGTGTTTGACGACGGCGTCCTTTGCAACCACTTCTTTGGTCAGCGTGTCACGACGGGCCACCTCGAACGTACCGTTCTCTAAATCGTTTGGCCCGATGGCGATACGAACCGGAACACCTTTCAGCTCATACTCGTTGAATTTGAATCCTGGTTTGAGTGTGGTGCGGTTGTCGTACTTGACCGATATTTTCAGTTTTCTGAACTGCGCGACCAAATCGTTGGCAACAGCGTCGATGGCCTCGAGTTGTTCGTCGGTCTTGTGAATCGGAACAATCACCACCTGTGTAGGCGCAAGGTTTGGTGGCAGTACCAGCCCTTTGTCATCGGAATGGGTCATGATAAGCGCCCCCATAAGCCTGGTCGAAACACCCCATGACGTACCCCAAACGTGCTCGAGTTTGCCCTCGGCATTGGCGAATTTGACATCGAATGCCTTGGCGAAGTTTTGTCCCAAAAAGTGCGACGTACCTGCCTGGAGCGCCTTCCCGTCCTGCATCAATGCTTCGATACAATAGGTTTCCTCGGCGCCTGCGAAACGCTCGTTGGCCGTCTTGATACCTTTGACCACTGGAATCGCCATGAAGTTCTCGGCGAATTCGGCGTATACGTTCATCATTTTTTCGGTTTCTTCGATGGCTTCGGTACGCGTAGCGTGCGCGGTGTGCCCTTCCTGCCAGAGGAACTCGGCGGTACGCAAAAACAAACGCGTACGCATTTCCCAACGAACTACATTGGCCCATTGGTTGATGAGCAGCGGCAAATCGCGGTGCGACTGTATCCATTTTTTATAGGTCGACCAAATGATGGCCTCGCTCGTCGGACGAACAACCAATTCCTCTTCGAGTTTGGCGTTCGGATCTACGCGCAACTTACCCGGTTTATCGGGATCATTTTGCAGGCGGTAGTGCGTAACCACGGCACATTCTTTGGCAAAACCTTCGGCGTTTTTCTCTTCGGCCTCGAACATGCTTTTGGGCACGAACAACGGGAAATAGGCATTGCTGTGTCCAGTTTCCTTGAACATACGGTCCAATTCGGCCTGTATCTTCTCCCAAATGGCGTAGCCGTATGGCTTGATGACCATACAGCCTTTCACACCAGAATTCTCTGCGAGATCGGCCTTGACCACCAGTTCGTTATACCATTTTGAATAATCCTCTGCTCTTGTCGTCAGGTTCTTGCTCATAGCGTTTGTTTTGGCACAAAAATTGTTTGATTTTCTTTAACTAAATAGTTCGGCAAAACTAACTATTTTTGTATAGTCCAACAATAAAATTGCCACAGATTATGAAAACCAATTTTTCTACACTTCGCACTTCTGTCTATTCTACGTTGGGGCTTTTTAGCATCCTGCTTACTTCTTGTGGCACTTCACAAAGCACCACGTACAATGACCGCGACGGCATTTACGGCGCTACGGCCAACACCGAGCCCGCCAGAGCCGCATCGCAAGGGGACCAATACAAAGAGTACTTCGGGTCGTTACAGGAAAACAATGAGCCCGATCAAATTTTTACCGACGTCGAAAACTACCGTTCAGACGATTACGAAAATGCCCAAACCACCAACGAAAATTACGACGCCGGCTATGGCGCTTGGGGCAGCAACCCTGAGAATGTCACGGTCAATGTCTACGACAACAGCTGGGGTTGGGGCGGCTGGGGCTGGAACAACTATTGGTATTCGGGTTATTGGGGATGGAACCTCGGATGGGGATGGAACTCCTGGTACGGCCCTGCCTACTACGGATGGGGCTTCTCTCCTTACGCCTACTCCGGATGGGGTTACGGCGGATGGTACAATTACTACCCCTACGGTTACGGACACGGTTACTACAACAATGGCTATGCCTACAACGGGCGCAGGTCTTCGGGTTATAGAAATGTCGTGACCACCGGAGGCAGAAACAGTTACTACAGCGGCACCCGAGCGCGCAGCAACAACTGGAACAACGCCACAAGAACCAGGACCGGAACGCGCTACAGTACCTACAACACGCCGCGCAACAATACCTCGGTACGCACACCGTCGAACAGCAATTCGCGCGATTACGGCACACCGAGAAACAATACCCGTACGCAATCACAGTACAATACCCCGCGCAACAACAGCGCTACACGCAACTACGGCAATTCGACGCGCAACAACAGCTATACACCATCGAGTTCTCCTTCCCGCTCCTATTCAGGCTCAGGTGGTGGAAACTACGGTGGCGGCGGAAGATCCGGCGGCGGCGGCGGCGGAAGAAGATAATCCAAAACAAGCCCATACCTATGTATTGACCCTGGTCGAGCCATAGGTATTTTTTTGAAAAAATTGAAACCTATGAAAAAACAACTTCTCCTACTTTTTGGAGCGATGGCTTTTGGCTCGGTGCAGGCACAAGATGTAGCCGATGCGTTGCGGTATGCCCAAGACAACATCAACGGTACGGCGCGTTTCCGTGCCATGAGCGGCGCATTTGGTGCGATTGGCGGCGATCTTTCGGCCATCAATGTCAACCCGGCAGGTTCTGCGGTTTTCGCCAACAGTCAAGTGGGCGCCTCATTGAGCAGCTACAATACAAAAAACAAATCGAGTTATTTTGGAACAAAGACTTCCGACTCGGACAATGCCTTCGATTTGAACCAGGCCGGTGTGGTATTCGTCCTGAATAACCCGATGCAAAATACAGGCTGGAAAAAACTGGCGCTTTCGGTCAATTATGACAGCGCCAACCGTTTCGACAACGCCTTTTTTACGGCGGGCGTGAACACCAACCACTCGGTGGCCGACTATTTCGTGCACCATGCCAACCAACTCGGGCTTCCGGCCAATTTTTACGGTAACGCCTATTTTGACCAACTCTCGTTGCGCGAGCGCCAGGCTTTTATGGGTTACAATGCTTACATCATCGATCCGCTCGGGGGTGATCCGAACAGCAACCAGTTCATTTCGAACGTTCCCAACGGAAGCTATGCGCAGGATAATTTTACCGAAACCACAGGCTACAACGGCAAGGTGACACTCAATGCGTCATCGTCTTACAACGACCGTTTTTATTTTGGGATTAACCTGAACGCCTATTTCAGCGAGTATACCAAGTATTCTAGTTTTTACGAGCAAAACGACAACGATCCGCTGATGGGCCGCCCGAGCGTCAACAGCATTTCATTCGACCAGCAAACGTATACCTACGGCAACGGATTTTCGTTCCAGTTGGGTGCCATCGCCAAGATAACACAGGCGTTCCGCGCCGGATTGTCGTATGAGTCGCCTACGTGGTATGAGTTCAGCGACGAGGTGTGGCAAATCGTATACAGCACCGGGCAAAACTATGGCAACGGCAGCAATTCGGCGCAAACCGACTCCAACATGCTGATCTTGTACGAACCGTACAACCTGCGTACGCCGGGTAAATTCACCGGAAGTTTGGGCTATGTGTTTGGCAAGACCGCCATTTTGAGCGCCGATTATTCGGTCAAAGATTACAGCAATACACGGTTCCGTTCGGGCGGCGATTACTTCAGGCCCGTCAACGCGGCAATGTCCAACCAATTGGGCATGGCGGGCGAATTGCGTATCGGCGCCGAGGTACGGGCCAAGGCATGGAGTTTCCGCGGCGGGTTCCGCTACGAGGAAAGCCCGTATGAAAACGTCGACACCATAGGCGATTTGACAAGTTTTTCGGCAGGTTTCGGTTATCAGTTTCCGCGTACGCGACTCGACTTGTCCTATACGTTCATCCAACGCGAAACCCAGCAAGGACTGTTCGCGCAAGGCCTTACGGATCCCGTCATCAACGATGCCACGAACAACAATGTGACGCTGAGCTTGATTTTCGAACTGTAACTATAAACATCCAAAATAATACAAAGCCGTTACCGACGGCTTTTTTTGCATCATAAATTTTCCCAAATGCTTGAACCGAAACAAATAAAAACCGTACTTTTGCCCGCTCAAATCCAACAGGTTACTAAATTAAGTCGATGAGAACCAAATCTTTAAAAAAGAACAAGATCAATGTCATCACGCTGGGCTGCTCGAAGAACGTGTACGACAGCGAAGTGCTGATGGGCCAACTCAAGGCCAGCGGCAAAGACGTCGCGCACGAAGCACCCGAAAAAGAAGAAGGCAACATCATCGTCATCAACACCTGCGGTTTCATCGACAACGCCAAGGCCGAATCGGTCAACATGATCCTCGAATATGCCGACAAAAAAGAACGCGGTATGGTCGACAAGGTGTTTGTAACCGGATGTTTGTCGGAACGTTACAAACCCGATCTGGAAAAGGAAATCCCGAACGTCGATCAATTTTTTGGCACCACCGAACTGCCGTTGCTGCTCAAAGCGCTCGGCGCCGATTACAAACACGAATTGCTGGGCGAACGCTTGACGACCACGCCCAAAAACTACGCCTATCTCAAGATTGCCGAGGGTTGTGACCGTCCGTGCAGCTTTTGTGCCATCCCGCTTATGCGCGGCAAACACGTCTCGCAACCGATCGAAAAATTGGTAAAGGAAGCGCAAGGTTTGGCGCGCGACGGCGTCAAGGAGCTGATCCTGATCGCACAGGATTTGACGTACTACGGGCTCGATTTGTACAAAAAACGAAACCTGGCCGAATTGCTCGAAGCGTTGGCCGCCGTCGAAGGCATCGAATGGATCCGTCTGCACTACGCATTCCCGACGGGTTTCCCGATGGACGTGCTCGAGCTCATGAAACGCGAACCCAAGATTTGCAGCTACCTCGACATTCCGTTGCAACACATTTCGGATAAAATCCTCAAATCGATGCGTCGTGGCACCACGCAGGAAAAAACAACCAAACTGTTGAAGGATTTCCGCGAGGCCGTTCCGGGGATGACCATCCGCACGACGTTGATTGTGGGTTATCCGGGCGAAACCGAAGAAGATTTTCAGATCCTCAAGAATTGGGTCGAGGAAATGCGTTTTGAAAGATTGGGCTGTTTTGCCTACTCGCATGAAGAAAACACGCACGCCTACCTGCTCGAAGACGATGTCCCGGCCGAAGTCAAACAACAGCGCGCCAACGAAATCATGGAAATCCAGTCGCAGATTTCATGGGAATTGAACCAGGAAAAAATCGGACAGACTTTCAGGTGTATCATCGACCGCAAGGAAGGCAACCATTTTGTCGGACGCACCGAATTCGACAGCCCGGACGTAGACAACGAAGTGCTCATCGACGCGACACAACATTACGTCAAGACGGGTGATTTTTTCAACGTCAAGATTACCGACGCCACCGAATTTGACCTGTACGGCGAACCGGTCTGATCACTGCTGAATTTCAAAAAATAAAAAAACTCCGATGGAAACATCGGAGTTTTTTACTTAACCCTATAACTAACTATTAAATCACAGTTCCTTTGATGGTCAACGTCTTGGGCGTTTCCTCGGCATTGGTTGTTACGGTCACGGTTTTGGTGAACGCGCCTTTGTTGGCCGCATTGTAGGTTGCCGTTACCTTGCCGCTTTGGCCAGGTTTGATTGGCGTTTTGGTGTAATCGGTGGCGGTGCATCCGCAAGAAGCCTTGACATTGGTGATGATGACATCGGTCTTGCCCGTGTTCTTGAATTCGAAATCGACCGATTTGGGCGTGCCTTGCGGGATGTTCCCGATTTCGATGGTTTCGCTTTTCCAGGCTACGGCCGACGCGGTTTTGGTTTTAACAATCGGGTCGTTGTGTGTAGGAAGCGTCGCAAAAGACATCAGACCCAACGCAGCGGCAAAAATTGAAATTTTAAGTGTTTTCATGGTTTAACGATTTAGTGATTAATGGATTGTTTGAACATTCCAAAAGTAGCGCGGCCTGTCGATGCACCGTGTTAAGCGGTTTCAAATGTTTGTTAACGAGTTGTTAACCGAAAAATCGCGCCGTTTTTTTGAGTAATATTGTGTGGTCCATCGGCCGATTCGTTTGCCCGGGACCTATACGCCATCCCATGAAGATCAACAAGCTCAACATCGCCATCCTGCTTGGCCTGGCCGCCATCATCGGCATCCTGGTCGTCCAGCTGCTTTGGACGCGCGAAGCCTTCAATCTGGAGGAGAAGAAGTTCAGCCAAAAAGTACACATCGCGCTTTTGGAGGTCGCCAAAAAATTGTACGAAGGCACCAACCATGAACTGCCCGCCGAAAGCCCGGTGCAAAAAGTGTCGAACGACTACTACATCGTGAACATCGACAACGACTTCGAGCCCGAAATTCTCGAATACTATTTGCGCCACGAATTCGACAAAATCAACCTGCAGACCGATTTTGAATATGCAATGTACAATTGCCATTCAGACGAAATGGTGTACGGGAACTACGTACCGTTTGACGAAAAAGCCAAGGCCAAACACACCGTTTACTTTCCCAAACACCAAAACCTGGTGTACTATTTTGCGATCCGGTTCCCCGGCGAGACCAATTATTTGTTCAGCTCGCTGCGGTTTTGGTTCATTTTGTCGTTTGCGCTGATGGTGGTGCTGATTGTCTATGTGTATTCGATTTTTACGATCCTGCAGCAACGCAAATATTCCGAACTGCAACGCGATTTTGTAAACAACATGACGCACGAATTCAAGACGCCGCTGTCTTCTATTTTGCTCGCGTCGAACTTCCTCAAAAAGCATCCGGCCATTCAAGCCGACGACAAACTCGAAAAATACACCGACATCATCATCGACCAAAGCGACAAGCTCAACGACCACATCGGCAAGATCCTGCACACGGCCAAAAGCGACAGCGCGCCGCTCGAGCTCGAACGCATCGACTTGCGTCTGGTACCGGTCATTGAAGACATCATCGACAACATCAAGGTCAAGCACCCGACCTTGTTGGCCAAGGTCAAATCGAGCCACGAGTATGTGGTCTCGGCCGATCCGTTCCATTTCTCGAACCTGGTGTACAACCTCATCGACAATTCGATCAAATATTGCGATACCGAACCCGACATCACCGTCCGGATGACGCACCAAAACAAAACGCTCCACCTTTCGTTTATCGACAACGGCATCGGGATTCCGCCGGGCAAGGTGGCTTATATTTTTGATCGGTTTACGCGCATCCCGTCGGCCAAGAGCAACGAAGTCAACGGATTTGGGCTTGGTTTGTATTACGTCAAAAAAATCTGCACCTTGCACCGTTGGAAGATCAGCGCGCGCAACAATCCCGATCGCGGCATCACCATCACCATCCTAATCCCGCTACAGCAATGACCCAGGCCAAGATACTATATGCCGAAGACGACCAAACGCTCGCTTTCCTGACGCGCGACAACCTCGAGCAGCACGGGTATGAGGTCGTGCATTGCGCCGACGGCAAGCTGTGTCTTGACACTTTTGCGCGCGAAAACTTTGACCTGTGCATCCTGGACATCATGTTGCCCAAGAAGGACGGTTTCGAAATCGCATCAGAAATTAGAAAGGCCAACACCGACATACCGATCATTTTCCTGTCGGCCAAAACGCTCAAGGAAGACCGGCTTAAGGGGCTGCGGTTGGGTGCCGACGACTACCTGGTCAAACCGTTCAGCATCGAGGAATTGTTGCTCAAGATCGAGATTTTCCTCAAACGCTCGCAAAAGACAAAACCTGCCGATTTGGGGTATACCGTAGGCCGGTACCGGTTCGACCCGGGCAACTACACCGTGTCCGACGGCAGGCAGACGGTGACGCTTACCCAACGCGAGGCCGAACTGCTTAAGTTGTTCCTCGACAACAAGAACAAAGTACTTAAACGCGAAGAGATCCTCAAGGCATTGTGGGGCGACGACGATTACTTCATGGGTCGCAGCCTGGACGTGTTCATTTCGCGGCTGCGCAAGATCTTGACGGGCGAACCCGGCATTTCGATCGAAAACCTGCACGGGATTGGGTTCAGGTTTGTCGACCAGCGCTGATTCGGACGAATCCTAACCCAAACCGCACGAATTCTCGACGGCCGTTTTTTTGCGGTACACTTCGGCTATATTTGTACCGATAACCAATCGATATGTCGAAACAGTACTTTCTCGCGATCTTGTTTTTTGCCGTAGGATGGTCCGCCTGGTCGCAACAAACCGAAGTGGACAGCCTCAAACGCGTACTGGCCGTTACCCGGATCGATACGGCCAAAGTGAACCTGTACAACGCATTGGCGTATCAGTTCCGCGAAACCAACGTCGATTCAGCGCAAACCTATGCCGGTAAAGCATTGGCCCTGGCCCAACAAAAAAAATACTTCTTGGGTATCGCGCACGCCCACCTCAATCTGGGCAACGCACACATCATCCTGAGCGATTACCCGACGGCTTTGCGCTATTTTCTGTCGGCACAAAAACAATTCGAATCGGCGATGGAAACTACGGGCAACCCAAGCGTCGTCAAAGGCGGGATGGCACGTGCCCTGGCCAGCGCCGGGGTGGTATATTCTGAGCAAAACAACTATCCGAAAGCGCTCGAACAATACTTCAAGGCGCTCAAAATGTACCAGGAAATCGGGCAAAAGCAAGGCGTTTCAAAGGCCTACAACAACATCGCGGTGGTGTACAAATCGGAAGGGCATTTGCAGCAAGCGCTTTCCTATCTGGAGAAAGCCTATGCGATACAAACCCAAATCGGTGAGCAAAGTGCGCCGGTTACGTTGACCAACATCGGTGCCATCCATTTCGAAATCGGGAACGATGTCAGGGCGCTCGAATACTACCGAAAAGCCGAAAAGCAATTTGCGTCGAACGCCAACAAACGCGGCGAGGCGCTGCTCCACTCCTACCTGGGCGACTACTACCGCAAACAAAAAGATGTCGAAAAGGCGCTGGTGCATTACGACCATTCGCAAAAAATGTACACAGCGCTGGGGAACCAATTCGGGACGGCGCTCGTACAATACCAAGTGGGATTGTTGCACTACCAGCATAACCGATGGGCCGATGCGCTTTTGGCGGCCACGCAATCGCTTGACTTGGCACGACAAATGGGAACGCTCGACCAAATCAAGGAGTCCGAGAAATTGCTCAGCGACATCTACACCCAAACGGGCGACCAAACCCGGGCGTTTGCCCATTACAAACAATACATCGCGGTAAAGGACAGTCTGGAAAACAATGAAAACGCCAAGAAATTCGTGCGCGCCGAAATGGACTTCGAATACGACAAAAAGGAAGCGCTGCTGCGCGAGCAAACCAAACGCCATCAGCAGTTCTTGCTGTTCTTGATCATCGGCGGATTGTTGCTGCTCACGTTGGTGTTCGTGACCTACAACCGGCTGCAAATCAAGCGACGGCTGACGTTGCAAAAAGAGGTGGCCGAATACGAGCAAAAGGCGTTGCACCTGCAGATGAATCCGCATTTTGTGTTCAATTGCCTGGGGTCGATTTCGAGTTTCATCGTACAGAACGGTACCGATTCGGCCATCAAATACCTGTCGAAATTTTCTAAACTGATGCGACTGACGCTCGAGTATTCGAAAGGTTCGCTGATTCCGATCGACAAGGAAATCGAAGCCTTGCAAAACTACCTCGAACTCGAACAGCTGCGTTTCAACAAAAAATTCGACTTTACGATCACGGCCAGCCCCGACATCGAAGACGACATGGCGCTGCCGCCGCTTTTGATCCAGCCGTTTGTAGAAAATGCAATCCTGCACGGCATGGTGCCCAAAGAAGGCAACGGCTCAATCGACGTGCGGTTCGACGTGCGCAACAACCAGCTCGTTTGCACGATCACCGACGATGGCATCGGCTACCAGACTTCGAAGACGTTAAAGGAAAATTCGGTCACGGCGCACCAATCGATGGCGCTCGACATCACCAAAAAACGTCTGGAAATGATGGAAGCCACAACATCGCAATCGGCGCAGGTTACCATCGAAGAAATCAAGAATGCCGACAACCAAACATCGGGCACCAAGGCCGTGATCCTTTTGCCCATCCAATACACCGCAGACACCAAACCCAGGATATGATAACCGCATTACTCATCGACGACGACAAACATTTGCGCAAAGGCATGAAAAGCCTGTTGGAACGCTATGCCCTTGAAATGGCGATCATTGGCGAGGCCGAAAGCGTCAAGACCGGCATCGTTGCGTTCGAAAAATACAAGCCACAAGTGGTGTTTCTCGACATCCACCTTAGCGACGGCACCGGATTCGACATGCTCGAAGAAATCTCGAACCGGCATGGCAAGATCAACGCCCATGTGGTGTTCATCACTGCGCACGAACAATACGCGCTCAAGGCGTTCCGGTTTAGCGCGCTCGATTTTTTGCTCAAGCCCGTCGATCCCGAGGAATTGCAGAAATGCATCGGCAAAATCAAGGTGACGCTTGAGAAACAACATTCGTTTGAGCACATCGATTTGCTTTTGGAAAACATCCGCAAAAAAGTAGACCATTTCAAGCGCATCGCGTTGTCGACTTCGGACGGCATCCATTTGTTTGAGATTGCCGACATCATCCGTTGCGAGGCGCGCGACAATTACACGCAATTCTTTATCAAGAACCACAAGCCGCTTTTGATTTCAAAAACCTTGAAAGAATACGAAGAATTACTGGGCGAACATGGCTTTGAGCGTATCCATCAGTCGCATTTGATCAACCTGGCCTACCTCAAATCGTACATCAAGAACGACGGCGGTTATGTGATTATGGCCGACAACACCAACCTTCCTATTTCGCAACGCAAAAAAGAACGGTTGCAGGATTTGATCCGTTCGCTTTGATAAAACCGACCATTACAAAACAAACCCGATGAAAAAAATACTATTCTTTTTGTTGTTTTCGATCGCCGCGCAGGCGCAAATCATCAACATTCCCGATCCGGTGTTCAAGGCACTTTTGCTGGCGGCGAATCCGTCGTTGAACATCGCCAAGAATGTGGCCAACCCGTTAGCGAATAATGTCTATTGTACGATAGACACCAACGCCAACGGAGAAATCGAAGTGGCCGAAGCCGCGGTGATCACAGCGCTGTATATCGCACATCTGAATATCGAAGACCTGACCGGTATCGAATACTTTACTGGGCTCAAGATACTGCACGCCCAAGACAACAACTTCCCGTATCTGGACGTAACGACCATGCCACAGTTGATAACGCTTATGTGTTCGCACAACGCCATCACAAACCCGATGGATTTGAGCCAGTGTCCCAATTTGCGGTATGCTTCGATCTATAACAACCCCATCCCATCTGTAAACGTATCGGGGTTGACACAGTTGACCAACCTCGACATTGAAGTGACGCAAATCACATCGGTCGACTTGTCGGACTTGACGGCCCTGGAACGGTTCAACGGAAGTTTTACGCCGCTCGGCACATTGGATTTCAGCAACAATCCGGCGGTAGAAAACATCCAGTGCCAGCAGTGCAGCCTGACGTCGATTAACGTGGCCAATACGCCGGCGCTCGACTATTTGCGGGTACCGATCAATTCGTTGACGTCGATTGATGTTTCGGGCAGTCCTGCCTTGACGACTTTACATGTAGGCTCGAATCAGATCTCGAGCATCGACGTTACGATGCTGCCTTTGCTGACTACCTTGGGTTGCAGTTCGAATCCGATCACAAGCGTTGATGTCTCGAACCAATCGTTGCTTACCTCATTGAGCTGTGGCGGCCCGCAACTGACGACGCTGTTCATGAAAAATGGTGCCAACGAAACGCTGACGCTGACCAATGCCACAGCGCTTGAATTCATTTGCGCAGACGAAACGCAATTGGCGCCCGTACAAGCCGAAGCCAACGCCGACGCCAACCCGAATGTGGTGGTTACCTCCTACTGCTCGTTTACGCCCGGCGGCGATTACAATACGATCACGGGCCACATCAGCTATGATTCGGACAACGACGGCTGCGACGCACAGGACATCAAAGCCGACTATTTGCGCGTGAATTTGTCGGGGGCGGCATCGGGGGCGACATACATCAACGGGGCGGGCAACTATTCCTTTTATGTGGGCGCGGGCAACCATACCGTGACGCCGCAAATGGAACATCCCGATTATTTTCACATCACCCCAGTTTCACAAACGGCCGATTTCCCTTTGCTGGACAACACGACGCTGGTTCGCGATTTTTGCCTTACCGCCAACGGCTTTCATCCCGATATGGAAATTGTGCTTTTGCCACTCGTTGGCGCGCGGGCGGGATTTGACGCGCACTACCAACTCGTGTTCCGCAACAAGGGCAACCAAACCATGACGGGACAAATTACCGTGGCCTTCGAAGGCGACAGGCTCGACTTTGTTTCGGCGAGCGCGCCTACCGCTTCGCAAACCGACAACCTGCTGATGTGGGATTACAACAACTTGTTGCCGTTTGAGACGCGTGCGATTAACTTTTGGCTGGCCGTCAACGGACCTACCGATGAACCGCCCGTGAACGATGGCGATGTCCTTTCGTTTACGGCCGGGATGAATTTCCTGTCGGACGACCCGACGCCGTACGACAACTATTTTGATTTCGACCAAATGGTGGTCAATTCGCTCGATCCGAACACCAAAACCTGTCTCGAAGGCGATACGGTAACGACCGAATTGATCGGCGAATACCTGCATTACAACATCAACTTTGAGAACATCGGCACCGCCGACGCGGTCAATGTGGTGGTCAAGGACGTCATCGATACGACGCAGTTCGATTTGGCCACTTTGCAAATCATGTATGCGTCGCATGCTGTATACACGCGCCTCAACGGCAACATCGTCGAGTTCATTTTCGAAGGCATCAACCTGCCACCCAGCATCGTCAATCCTATCGGCGGGCACGGCAACGTACTGTTCAAGATCAAGACCTTGCCGACACTGCAGGCGGGCGATCAGGTGAGCAATACGGCCAATATTTATTTCGATTACAACCATCCGATCGAGACCAACGAAGCGCGCACGACATTCCAAACACTCAGGCGCAGCGAATTCAAAACCGATGCGAGCGTGAAGGTCTATCCGAATCCGGCCAGACGGTCCGTTTGGGTAAAGGCAAAAAGCAACATCCAGAGCATTGCTGTTTTTGATGTGCAGGGGCGCATTTTACAAACCTCCATCGAAAATAAAAACACAGCCACATTGGATATTTCAGCCCGATCCAGTGGCATTTATTTCCTCAAGATTACGACTGCAGACGGAATCAAGGTGGAGCAAATCATAAAGGAATAAGTCAAGACCACAATTAACCCACCGAAACGCAATGCCCTTTTTGGGAATTTGTGGGACGGAAAAAACCAATCCAAATGAAAAAGATAGTGCTTTTATTGCTGCTGGTGGCCGGGCCGGTCAACGCGCAAATAGTCAATATCCCCGATCCGGCGTTCAAATCTGCCGTACTCGCCGCCAGTGCATCGGATGATCAGTATGAAGCTGTTGCCATCGGTTTTGACTACCTGCCGATGACCGTCGATGCCAATGCCAGCGGCGAGATCGAACAGAGCGAAGCCGATGCGGTATACACGCTCAACCTGAAAATGCGTGGCATCAGCGACTTGCAGGGCATACAAAACTTTACCAATATGCGCAGCTTGAATGCCAACACCAACAACCTGACGGCAATCAATGTGGGCGGCCTGCAGTTCCTGCGCTATCTGAACGTCAACGGCAACGCCTTGACCGCGCTCGATGTGACAGCCTTGCCCGCGCTCGACTGGCTCGAATGCGGCAACAATCAACTGACGGCGCTGGATGTTTCCCAGAATGTGCTCATGAATGGAATCAATTGTTTCGGCAACCAGATCAGTGCGCTCGATGTCACGAATCTTCCCAATTTGGGCAGGCTGAGTTGCCGGGGCAATGCATTGACTGCGTTAGACCTGACCGGCTCGACCGCGTTGTACTATCTCGACTGCGGAATCAACACCATTGGGCTGCTCGATTTCTCGAATTGTCCGTTGCTCCGCGAACTCGACACCACGGGCAATCCGGTTGGCGTGATGGACGTAACGATGCTCACCCAGCTCGAAAAGTTCAGGGCAGGCTGGAACAACCTTGGTACGATCGACGTATCCACGTTGACCAATCTCAAATTGCTATACCTGCCCGGCAATAACCTGACGACACTGGATTGCAGCAACAATCCGTTGCTGGTCGATTTGTATACGTTTTCGAACGGCATGCAAACGCTGTACATTAAAAACGGGGCGATCGAAAACAATATTGACCAAGGGCATATCTTTACGGGCAATTCGCTGCAATACATTTGCGCCGACGACGTGCAAATCGATGCGATTGCGGCGTCTTTGGCCGATGCCGGGCTGGCTACGACCGTGGTCAATTCGTATTGTACGTTCACCCCGGGTGGCGATTACAACACGATTTCAGGAACCATTACGTTCGACGCAGACGACAATGGCTGTGATGCTTCGGATGCGCACCAGTCCTTCATCAAGATCGCAATCGATGACGGCGATCAAACCGGTGCCACGTTTACCAACAGCGCTGGAAATTATTCGTTTCTGACCCAAGCCGGAACCTTTACTTTGGCGCCCGATGTAGAAAATGCGGCCTTTTTCAACTTCACGCCGGCCAACGCCACGATCCATTTCCCTTTGGTTGACAACAGCGTCTCGGTACAGGATTTCTGTATCTCGGCCAACGGCGTACACCCGGATCTGGAAATCGCCATTGCGGCACTCGGCCAACCCAGACCAGGGTTCGAAACGCGCTACAAGATCATCTACAAGAACAAGGGCAACCAAACATTGTCGGGATTGGCGTCATTCCAGTTCAGCCATCCGGAACTGCAATACATCAGTTCGACTGTGGCACCCGATACGCAATTGCCCAATTCGCTTGGCTTTAACTTTACGAACATCATGCCTTTTGAAAGCCGTGAGATCATCGTGACGCTGCGCACCAATACTCCTGCCGACACGCCTCCGGTAAATGCCGGCGATGTATTGGATTTTGTTGCGCAGGTGGTAGCCACGCCAGGTCTCGATGAGTCACCGTTGGACAACATCTGCAACCTCGAGCAGGAAGTGGTCAATTCTTATGACCCGAACGACAAGACCTGTCTCGAAGGCGATTATATGGACGTGGCCGAAATCGGGAACTATCTGCGCTACAACATCAATTTCGAGAATACCGGGACTTCTGATGCGATCAATGTGGTGGTCGAGGATGTGATCGACCCGGAAATGTTCGACCTTAGTTCGCTGCAAGTACTCAACAGCTCGCATCCGGTGCAGATCATCTTACGTGGCAACATTGTCGAGTTCATCTTCGAAAACATCAATTTGCCACCGTCTGCTACCAATGCCATAGGCGGTCATGGCAATGTGCTGTTCAAGATCAAGACGTTGCAAACGTTGCAGGTTGGCGACATGGTGACCAACACGGCCAACATTTATTTCGATTACAACCATCCGATCGAGACCAACGAGGCCAGGACAACTTTTGCGTTGTTAAGCCGTCATGGGTTTGCGGTTGATGATAGCGTTTTGGTTTATCCGAATCCTACACGGGAATGGGCCGATCTCAAGGCCGATTCCACCATCGAATCCATCGAATTGTTTGACGTTCAGGGGCGTATTCTTCAATATAAAGGAGGCGACGGCAAAACCAGCCGCATCGATCTCTCGCAGCGCGCGGCCGGCATCTACTTGATTCGCGTGACAACACAAAAAGGAAGTGCAGTGGTAAAATTGGTCAAAGAATAAATCACAAAGCTTCTGCTACCCAAAGCGTCGGTCGAGAGGTCGGCGTTTTTTTTTGCGGGAAATACAGCCGATAAAATTTTGTGGTTTACAGTTTTTCTGCAGGTGCTGTATCGAAAAAAATCGTATTTTTTCACTATAGGGAAGGGGCATAGGGTTTATCCCTAAGCAATAGTCCTGGCACTTTGGTACAGATAATCTGCCGATTTTGTTAAAGTTTAGTGGAACCGCGACGTCCAAATCTTAACTCAGGCGCGAACCCAGACAACCGTTGACACCAACGCATACTCCTAAAGCACCAGCAAACCTGATTCGCGCAAAGTCTGCATCGGTTTGGAAAACCAAAACAGCTCGAAATCGTCCAGCGTTTGTTCAAAATCGGACTTAATTTGTTGGAACGTCTGCACCTTGGCGTTGGCCACAGAAAGCCCTTTGAGCATTTGAAGTAACCACTCGCCTTCTTGTTGGCCGACTTGGATCGTGAATGTTTCGCGCTTGTCGTGAAACGTCAGCGCCAGCATCTCCCAACTGTTGCCTTTTTTGGTTTTCGTAAAAGTTTCGACCGATGGGTTACCGCCAAGCCAGATGATTTTTGCCGTCGGCTTGACCAACAGGTCAGTATCGGCATGCAGGGCGTCGGCAATAAAATCGGGACTGATCTTGGTTTTCGGAATCTTGAAATCGAACCAATCCTGCAACGCAAAATCGAAACAAATACCATGCATGTAATTGAACAGCGATTTCTTGAGCCCAAAACTAAAGCGGTCATGGTCGATACCCGTTTTGTCCTTGAATGCGATGTCGTTGTTGGCGAACGACCCAATGATATCCGAATCCTTGACCACGCCGAATTTCTCGGGTTCCAACCCCACCGGGCTGTGCGCCGTAAGCGCGAACTGGTGCCAAAACCCCGATTGCAGGATGCCGGCTTCGAACATCTGCCGCACCATCTCGAGGCTGTCGACGGTTTCCTGTACCGTCTGCGTCGGATAGCCGTACATCAGGTAGGCATGCACCATGATGCCCGATTCGGTAAAATTGCGGGTTACACGCGCCACTTGTTCCACCGTCACGCCTTTGTCGATGAGCGCGAGTAAACGGTCCGACGCCACTTCCAATCCACCTGAAACCGCAATGCAGCCCGACGCCTTGAGCAACAGGCATAAATCGCGTGAAAAACTCTTCTCGAACCGAATGTTGGTCCACCACGTCACGGTGAGTTTGCGTTTGAGGATTTCGAGCGCCAACGCGCGCATCAATGCAGGCGGTGCGGCTTCGTCGACAAAGTGGAATCCGTTCTGGCCGGTTTGCGCGATCAGTTCCTCCATGCGGTCGCACAACAGGTTGGCAGCCACCGGTTCGTAAATTTTGATATAGTCGAGCGAGATGTCGCAAAACGTACATTTACCCCAATAACAGCCGTGCGCCATCGTCAGTTTGTTCCAGCGGCCGTCGCTCCACATGCGGTGCATCGGGTTGACGATTTCGATGACCGAAATGTATTGGTCGAGTGGCAAATCGGAATAATCGGGTGTGCCGACTTCGCTTTGTTTATAATCTTTGCACTGCGCGTTGTTTGTGTACACCACCTGGCCGTCGATCAGTGCAAATGTGCGTTTGAGCGCGGTGACGTCACGTTGCCCTTCGAGGTGTTCGATCAAAAGCTCCACGGGCGCTTCGCCGTCATCGAGCGTAATAAAATCGAAAAACGCAAACACGCGGGCATCGGAAAGCGAACGCAACTCGGTATTGGGAAAACCGCCGCCCATGGTCACTTTTATTTTCGGGTCACGTTGTTTGGTACGCTGCGCACAACGGAACGCCGCATACAAATTGCCCGGGAACGGCACCGAGACCAACACCAAATCGGGCGCGACCCGATCGAGACGGGCATCCAATATTTTGAAAAGAATCTCGTCGATATAGGTCGCGGGCTGTTGCAATGCCTCGTACAATTCATCGAACGAATTCGCACTGCGCCCCAATCGCTCGGCATAACGGCTGAACCCGAAATGGTCGTCTACACATTCAACGATCAAATCTGAAAGATCTTCCAAATACAGCGTCGCCAAATGTTTGGCCTTGTCATGCGTTCCCATCGCGCCGAACGCCCAGTCCAGTTCTTCGAGTTGCGCAAAACGTGAAGCTTCGGGCAGGAAATCTTCTTGGCAAATCTGTAAGGCCAAGGTCGGGTTCTTGCCTTGTAAAAAGGCGATGACCGAATCGATGGTCGCAATATAGTGCGACTGCAACGCAAGGATGCGCTGTGCATTGGCCGACCACAACTCTTGTTTCGCTTCGATATGTGCAAACAAATCGATCAAACCCTGTTTCGAGAACACCGCGAGAATGACTTCGATCCCTAAATCGGCTTGCACCGATGCAATCCCTTTGGTGTTCAGGAAGCCTTTCAGATAGGCCGTTGCCGGATACGGCGTATTGAGCTGCGTAAACGGTGGCGTGATCAGTAATGCTTTGGTTCGGGTTGGTTGCATGGGGCAAAAGTAATCATATTCATCCACAACGCCGAAAATGCCAAGCCTTTGTTAAACCCGCTACAGCTGGGGTAATTTTTGTAAATTTACACGAACTTTCAACTGCCAAACATGCCAACCGACTGTATCAGCTACCAGGAATCGGGTTACTTTACGCCCATCATCAACGATTACCTGGACCGCCAACCGCAATTGGCCCCCTTTTACAATCGCTTTCCGACACTTGAAAATTTTGGCGCGCAAATCGAAGAGAAGAAACCAAATTTTAATCCGGCGCACCGAATTGTTTTGGTTGAAAGTCTACATAATCAATACAAGAATTTCACCGTAAGCGCCAAGACAAAGACCCACATCGACGCGTTGGCGCAGGAAAACACATTCACCGTCACGACGGGTCATCAATTGAACCTGTTTACGGGGCCGCTGTATTTTTTGTACAAAATCGTTTCGGCCATCAACCTGGCCAAACAACTCCAGTTGGCCTATCCTGATTGTCATTTTGTACCCGTGTATTGGATGGCCACCGAGGACCACGATTTTGAGGAGATCAACTATTTTAACTGCAACGGCAAGAAATTCCGTTGGAACCGCGAATCGACCGGCCCCGTAGGGCGTTTGAACCTCGATGGATTACAGGATGTTTACGAGGTTTTTGCGCACGAACTCGGTCTGGGTAAAAATGCCGATACATTGCGCCAATGGTTCAGCGATGCCTATCTGTCGCACGACAACCTGGCCGATGCGACGCGCCATTTGGCCAACCGATTGTTCGGCGAGCAAGGATTGGTGATTGTCGACGGCGACGATCCTGCGCTCAAACAGTTGTTCGCGCCTTATGTCAAAACCGAACTGCTGGAGCAAAGGTCATTCGCGAAAGTATCGGAAACCATCGACGATTTGAAGGATTATGCGATACAGGTCAACCCGCGTGAGATCAACCTTTTTTACATTGGCGACAACTTGCGCGAAAGGATTGTTTTTGAAGCAAACGGCTACCGTGTCAACAATACTTCGATCCGATGGACCCGCGACGAAATACTGGCCGAATTGGATGCCAAGCCCGAGAATTTTAGCCCCAATGTGATCCTGCGCCCGTTGTACCAGGAAGTCATTTTACCCAACCTGTGTTACATTGGCGGCGGCGGCGAGCTCGCGTATTGGTTCGAACTCCAATCGTTTTTCAAATCGGTCGACGTGACGTTTCCAATTTTGTTATTGCGCAATTCGGTACTGCTGGCGACGCAAAAACAAGCCGACAAAGCCAACCGACTGGGTTTGACCTGGCAGGATTTGTTTCGCAAACCATCGGAACTGGCAAACCAAAAAATCAACGAACTTTCTAAGTTTCCGATCGATTTGACGGCACACAAAACGGCGCTCGAAAAACAGTTCGACGATTTGTACCGCATCGCCGAACAAACCGACCGTTCTTTCTCGGGCGCGGTCAAGGCGCAGCAGGCCAAGCAAACCAAAGGTCTCGAGAATTTAGAGAAACGTTTGCTCAAGGCCCAGAAACGAAAGCATGCCGACGAGCTCGAACGCATCGCATTGCTACAGGAGTCACTTTTTCCTGGCGGCGGACTGCAAGAACGCAAGGTCAACTTCGCGGAATTTTATGCGCAATCGGGCGACGCGCTGATCCAAAATCTGCTTGCTGCGCTCGATCCGCTCGAAAACCGATTCGACGTGTTGGTGTTGTAACGCATCGGTCTAAAATTGACGTTAATTTCATTTCCATATTCGGTTTATTCGCCGTACTTTTGCACTCGAAATTTAAAAAGCAAAAAATGGCAACGAACAGAACATTCACCATGATCAAACCCGATGCGGTAGAAGCCGGTCACATTGGAGGCATCATCAACATGATTACCGAAGCGGGCTTTAAGATCGTTTCGATGAAATTGACGCAATTGACCGTCGCAGACGCGCAAAAATTTTATGAAGTGCACGCGGCACGTCCGTTCTACGGCGAACTCGTCGAGTTCATGTCACGTGGCCCAATCGTTGCCGCCATCCTCGAGAAAGAAAACGCGATCGAAGCGTTCCGTACGCTCATCGGTGCGACCAACCCTGCCGACGCGGCCGAAGGAACCATCCGTAAGAAATATGCCAAATCGATTGGTGAAAACGCGGTTCACGGCTCTGACAGCGACGAGAATGCAGCCATCGAAGGCGCTTTCCACTTTGCCGGAAGAGAGCAGTTTTAATATTGCAATAGGCTTTAAGCCATTCAACGTATAAAAAATCCCGTTTCATCCGAACCGGGATTTTTTTATTTCCGAAATCTTCCTAAACTTACGGCTTAAAGCCTAAAGCTATCTGAGAATTACTTCCTTCACCACTTCCCTACCCAATTCTTCGTTGATCATGGCGATGATTTTTTGCTTGCCGTAACTCAGCTCCTCGCGCAAAACCGCCGAGGTAAGCTCGACATACAACGTATTTCCTTTCAGCGCCACGGCACGGGTGTAGGTGTTGACGCCATTGCCCATGAGGTTCTTCCAGGCATCGGCCACGGCCACGCGGTCCATACCGGGCTGGAGCTTGTTCTGGACGATGATGGCCTTGAGCACATCTGAAATAGGGCTGTCGTTAGGGAGTTTTTTGGACATGGGTCAAATCGAGTGCGGCTGTTTTCTTATAGTGGTATTCTTTTTCTTCTTCGTTGGCGACAACCATGGTCGAATCGGTGAGCGACACCAGTTCTTCTTGCCACTTGGCGTAGGGCGTGGTATAAGCCAAGTAAATTTTCTGGCCCTTGGCCACGACCTTGACCGCTTCCGACAAATCGTTGACGAGGTATTTTCCGTTGAATTGCGGCATGACTTTCTTGCGGATGCCGCGACCATCTTTGATTTCGAAATAATCGAAAACGGGGTTGATCTTGTAGTCTTTCTCGCTGCCATCGGGCAAGACCACTTTTTGGATCTCCCAATAGCCGTTCATCTTGGGCACATCGGCCATTTCGACTTTTTTGCCGCACGAACCCAGCACGCCGACAACACACAAAAACAACCATTTCTTCATGTTGCAAAATTAGCCATTTTGCCGACGACCTGCCAACCCATCGGTACTATTTTTAGCGTCGGTTAAACTATTGCGTATCTTTAGGCTCTAACGCGCAAAAAATCCCGCCATGAAACGTTTGCTTGTATTGATCGCCGTGTCGATGTTGGGCTGTTCTTCTTCATCAGATGCCCCGACAACGCCAACCACACCTACAGAAACCGATTATTTCCCGCCGCTTTCGGGCAACACCTGGGAAACCCGATCGCTCGATGCGCTGCAGTGGAACAACCAAGCCAAACAACCTTTGCTCGACTACCTGGAATCGAAACACACCAAAAGTTTTATGGTGCTCGTAAACGGGCGTATCGTCATCGAGCATTATTTTGGCGACCACACGGCAAGTTCGCCATGGTATTGGGCCAGCGCGGGAAAAACGTTGACCGCCACCGTCACGGGCATCGCGCAACAACAAGGCTTTTTGTCGGTAGACGACCCTGTAAACGCCTATTTGGGCAACGGATGGACAAGCGCAACCACCGAACAGGAAAACCAGATCAAGATCAAGCATTTGTTGTCGATGACCTCGGGGCTACAGGACGCGGGCAACGACGATTGCGTTTCGCCCGACTGTTTGACGTTTGCCGCGGCTGCGGGAACGCGCTGGGCCTACGACAACGTCTATGTGAAACTACAGGATGTGGTGGCCGAAGCCACCGGACAAACCTGGGACAGCTACTTCAGCACGCAACTCAAGAACAAAATAGGCATGACGGGCGCCTGGATCCAAACCGGCGATTTGAGCATATACTGGAGCACCGCGCGCAGCATGGCACGCTTCGGGTTGCTCGCGCTGCACAACGGGCAATGGGAAGGGCAACAAATCGTAAACGCCAGCTTCTTTGAAACGGCCACGCATCCAACGCAAGACATCAATGAATCGTACGGGTATTTGTGGTGGATCAACGGCGAGTCGAGTTTTCGTTTGCCGCAATCGCAGTTGGAATTCCCCGGCAGCATTATCCCTTCGGGGCCGGGCGACATGTACATGGCTTTGGGCATGAACGACCAAAAGATCTACGTGGTGCCGTCGCGAAAAATGATCGTGATCCGGATGGGCGATGCCGCCGACGATCAGAATCCGGCGATTTCGGATTTTGACGAGGTGTTGTGGCAAAAAATAAATGCGCTGTACCAATAGCGCATCTATTATTCTCTATTATTTATTGCTATTTTTTATTTAAAGAAGGAGTCGACGAATTCGTATTTGTTGAACACCTGCAAATCGTTGATGCCTTCGCCCACGCCAATGTATTTGACGGGAATCTGGAATTGGTCGGAGATGCCGATGACCACACCGCCTTTGGCCGTACCGTCGAGTTTGGTGACGGCAAGCGCCGATACTTCGGTGGCCGCGGTAAACTGTTTGGCCTGTTCGAACGCGTTTTGGCCGGTGGATCCGTCGAGCACCAACATCACATCGTGCGGCGCATCGGCCACGACTTTTTGCATGACACGTTTGACCTTGGTGAGCTCGTTCATGAGGTTGACTTTGTTGTGCAAACGACCCGCGGTGTCTATGATGACCACATCGGCGTTTTGTGACACGGCCGATTGCAAGGTATCGAATGCGACCGAGGCGGGATCGCTGCCCATTTGTTGCTTGACTATGGGAACGCCCACGCGGTCGGCCCAGATTTGCAACTGGTCGATGGCCGCAGCACGAAACGTATCGGCGGCACCGAGCACGACCGAATAGCCGGCTTTCTTGAACTGGTTGGCGAGTTTGCCGATGGTGGTGGTTTTGCCGACGCCATTGACACCGACCACCATGATCACATACGGTTTTTTGTCGGCGGGAATGGTGAATTCTGACGCGACATGGGTGTTGGTCTCAGAGAGCAGGGCCGCAATCTCGTCGCGCAGGATGCGGTTGAGTTCGTCGGTGCCGAGGTATTTGTCTTCGGCCACGCGTTTTTCGATGCGCTGGATGATCTTGAGCGTGGTTTCTACGCCCACGTCGGACGAGACGAGTACTTCCTCGAGGTTGTCGAGTACGTCGTCGTCGACCTTTGATTTTCCGGCGACGGCCTTGGTGAGCTTGGTAAAAAAACTCGTCTTGGTTTGCTCGAGGCCTTTGTCGAGCGTTTCGCGTGCTTCTTCGGTGAAGTTGGCTTCTTTTTTATCGGAGGAGAATAGTCTTTTGAAAAATGACATGAATTTGGAAATTTGAAAATTTGAAAATTTGAAAATTGGATTTTCAATCATTTGAAAATGTTCCCTAAGAACGAGTTCATTTTCAAATTTTCAAATTTCCAAATTTTCAAATTCTAGCCCGGATGGCAGCGCAAAGCCCGCAGTTTTGAAGGCTTGCTTTTTGAAGATTGCCGCGGCGACCAACGGAAGCCAGCGGGAATATTACAAAAAGCGCCTGAAAAGCGAGGACTTGCAGCGTACAGCCGGAACAGCTACAAATATAAGTATATAAAACAAAAAAGCTACCCTCTATCGAAAGTAGCTTTTGTTGTATGATAAGCCTGAATTATTTGGTTTTCTTCAGGAATTCGTCTGCCAATTCTGGAGCCATGATACCTTCTACGAAAGTGTAGGCGCCGGTTTTTGGTGATTTCACCATCTTGATCACTTTAGACAATCTTTTAGATGATGTCTGGAGGGTTGCTACGGTTTTCTTTGCCATGACTTAATTATTTAATCTCTTTGTGAACGGTTACCCTTTTCAAGATTGGGTTGAATTTTTTGATCTCCATACGGTCTGGAGTGTTCTTTTTGTTTTTGGTCGTGATGTAACGAGAAGTTCCTGGAAGACCAGTCCCTTTGTGCTCTGTGCACTCCAAAATCACCTGGATTCTATTGCCTTTCTTTGCCATTTTGTAATATAATTAGACGGATTATTTCAAAGAGATAAACCCTTCTTGCTCGGCTTTTTTCAAGACAGCAGAAATCCCGTTCTTGTTGATCGTTTTAATTGTAGAAGCGGCCACACGCAAGGTTACCCATCTGCCTTCTTCAGGAAGATAGAAACGCTTTTTAACCAAATTCACAGAGAATTTTCTCTTGGTTTTATTCATCGCGTGGGAAACATTGTTTCCGGTCATCGCTCTTTTGCCTGTAAGGTCACAAACTCTTGACATTGTGCTTTTCTTTTATCGTTATTCAAAATCAGGGTGCAAAGAAAAGAAAAATAAACCTTACTGCAAAAAATATTTTGGATTTTTTTTGTCGGATTTGAAAAGACGAAAGACGAAAGACGAAAGACCGAAGGACCGCCCAAACAACCCACTATATTTCAGCCGATTTCGATTTCGCACCTCCGAACTTTTCGAGTTATTGAAAACTGACTGAGGTTAGCCGTTCAATCTTTTGTTCCTCCCTTTATTTCTTGTCCTTTGTCCTTTGTCTTTCGTCTTTAGTCTTTCGTCTTTAGTCTTTCAACTTCAACACTTCTTTCTGCAACATCTCAAAACTTTTCGAAACCGCGCGATCGATGACCTTCTCGCGCGGCTGGCCAAAGTTGAAGCGCTCTACAACGGTTTCATGCGGCGTGGCCAACGCGATGTAGACCACCCCGATTTCTTCGGGCGTGTCGTCGGTCGTGGGGCCGGCGTTGCCCGTGACACCGATGCCATAGTCGGTGTTGAGTATTTTTTTTACGTTTTGCGCCATTTCTATTGCAACCTGGGCCGAGACCACCGAGTGTTGCGCGATCGTTTCTGGCCGAACGCCCAACATCTCGGTCTTGATTTGCTTGTGGTAGGCGACGATACTGCCTTTGTAGTATTTGGACGAACCCGGTACCGAAGTGAGCACTTGTGCGATCTTGCCGCCTGTACAACTTTCGGCTGTGGCGATGGTTTTGCCTTTTTGCGTGAGTTGTTTGCCGAGCATCACTTCGATGGTTTCTGAATCGTCAAACCCGACGATGATGTCGCCGATGATCGCCGTGAGATCGTGTACTTTTTGTTCGATCGTTTTTTCAATCAGGGCTTTGTCCATGCCGCGCGCCGACAACCGCAAACGCACCCGTCCGGGGCTTGGCAAGTAGGCGAGTTTGATGAATTCGGGAAGGTTGTTTTCCCAACCGGCAATTTTATCGGCCAGCAGGCTTTCGCCCATGCCGTAGGTCAAAATGGTTTTATGGACAATGTATGGCCGTTTGTATTCGCGCGCGATCTTGGGGATGATTTCCTGGTCGATGAGCCCTTTCATTTCGTACGGTACGCCCGGAAGCGACATGAAAACGGTATTGTCTTTTTGCATCCAAAGTCCCGGCGCGGTGCCAAAATGGTTGAACAAAACGGTCGCCTTGGACGGCACCAGCGCCTGATCGATATTGGTTTGCAGCAACGGCTGGCGCTTGCCCGTGAACTTTTCGAACAAATCTTCTACGTGCGCCAAAACCTTTGGGTCGCTGACGAGTTCATCGTCGAAATAGTCGCAGAACGTTTTTTTGGTGACGTCGTCCTTGGTGGGGCCGAGCCCGCCGGTGACGATGACCAAATCGACTTGGTCCTGAAACTTTGAAAAAGTATTTAAAATATGCGTTTTATCGTCCGAAATCGAAACCATTTCTACGGTTTGTACGCCTATCTTGTCCAACGCCTTGGCGATGTAACCCGAGTTGGTGTCTAGGATTTGGCCGATGAGGATTTCGTCGCCGATGGTAATGATGGCTGCGCGCACAATATTATTGTTTATTATTTATTGTTATTTTTTATTGTGGTAAAATTAGGGAATTGCCGTTTAATCGGCGTTCGTATTGCGGCGAAATTTGGCGTGATCTTGGATTTGGTATGCAGCAGATCCGAAGCGCGAAAACTTTAACAATTTCGGCAGATTTTGTGTACCTAAGTATCGATTTTATTTCGTTGGGGTATACTTCCAATGCCCCCTTCCCTGGCACCAAGTTACCACTTTTAAAAATACATCTGTTGCAGACCCCAGCCCGAAGGGCGAACTGTACGAAGTAAAAAACCGTAAAAACAAAAACCGCCTTCAACCCCACCTCTCAAAAAGTGAAACCGAAGACGATTTTATAATATTTAAAGCTGGAAAGGCTGCAAAAACAAGCCCCTACCCCGCACTATTGTAAATTGAAATCTTTTTTGATCTCCTTGACCGCTTTTTCAACCGCCGATTCGACGCTGTCAAACGTATCATTGATTTCCTTGCGTTTGCCTTCGCGCTTGGTCCAGGCCTCGATTTGCAGGATTTCCTCGAACGCGTTGTTCATTCCCAACAAATCGAGCGTGGGTTTAATTTTATGGGCATAGGCATAAGCCAATTTATGGTCTTTGGTCTTGATGCCGAGCTTCACCTGAAGCAGGTCGAGCGGCACTTCGGTCACAAACAAGGAGATGATTTGGTTCACGAACTCGGGATCATTGTCCGAAAGCGCGTAAACCTTGGCAAGGTTATAATTTAAGGCCATTATTTTACTGTAATTGTAAAAAGTTTGTAATTCTCTAAATATCCCTCCAGGACGTCGTTCGGGGCTACTGGCGATACCCCCTGCGGCGTTCCGGTAAAAATAATGTCCCCGGTTTTCAGCGTGAAATACTGCGAAACATGCGAAATAAGTTCGTCTATGCTCCACAACATCTGGGCAGAATTACCTTTTTGAACTGTGGTATTATTTTTTCGAAGTTCAAAATTAACACTTTCTACCGAACTAAAAACTTTTTTCGATATAAAGTCGCCAATCACCGCCGAACCGTCAAAAGCCTTGGCTTTTTCCCACGGCAAGCCTTTGTCTTTGAGCTTTTGTTGCAGGTCGCGCGCGGTAAAATCAATGCCCACCGAAATCTCGTCCCAGTATTTGTGCGCAAACTTTTGGTCGATGTATTTGCCCACGCGGTTGATCTTGACAATAAGCTCCAGTTCGTGGTGTACGTCCTGCGAAAACTCAGGGATCACAAACGGCGATTCCTTGAGCATGGCCGTATCGGGTTTGAGGAACACGACCGGTTCGTCGGGGCGCTGGTTTTTGAGTTCGTCGATGTGGGCGGCGTAGTTGCGGCCGATGCAGATGATTTTCATTTTAGTCGAAAGTCGAAAGTCAAAAGTCGAACGAGTTTTAGGAGCCGGGAACCTGCTATTCGTTGCAATCTTTTTGTTCCGCTACGCTACACAAAAAGGATTTCCACTGCTATCAGGGCTAGGGCTTTGTCGTTCTAAGAAAATTTATTGTTCAATTTGCGCAATTTGATCGCCGTCAACACCTTCTTGGTATACAACGGAAAGTCGGCGTTCTGGATCCAACCAAAATAACCCGGTTCGGTTTCGAGTACGGTTTCTACCTTGGCGCCCTTGTGTTTGCCGAACGTAAATATTTCCACACCGTCTTTGTCATAGGCGATGAATCCTGCAAAATCGACCGATTTCTTGCGCGTCGTGAATTCAGACAACGCCTTCATGTCGTTCTCTAGATCGGGATAACGGTCGAGCTGCGCCTTCAAAATTTCATAAGTCGCCATCGTATCGGCTTCGGCCGAATGCGCGTTGTCGAGCGACTTGCCGCAGTAAAACTTGAGCGCGGCACCCAGTGTACGTTCTTCCATCTTGTGAAAAATCGTCTGTACATCTACCGAAACGCGGCTCTTCATGTCAAAATCGACGCCCGCGCGCAACAATTCCTCGGCCAACAGCGGAATGTCGAAACGATCCGAATTGAAACCAGCCAAATCGGCGTCCTTGATCATGTTGTAAACGTTCGTCGCCAGTTCCTTGAACGTGGGTTCGCCGGCCACTTTTTCGTTGCTGATGCCGTGAACGGCCGTCGCGGTTTCGGGAATCGGCATTTCGGGATTCACGAGCCAGGTCTTGCTCTCTTTGTTGCCGTTGGGGAAAACCTTAAGGATCGAAATCTCGACGATACGGTCCTTAGAAATATCGATGCCTGTGGTTTCGAGATCGAAAAAACAGATGGGTTTGTTGAGTTTGAGTTCCATGATATGCCGTTAGAAAGACAAAGGTAGGCTAATTCGCCGTAAAAAGAAATCTACGGCCAAACCTTACGTCATAATCTTTCAAACTACTTCACCATTTTGAAAACGTACTGCTGGTTTTCGTCCGAAATCCGCAGCAAATAAGTTCCTTTTGGCAGCGATTCGACGGGCAATCGCAAAGTTTCTCCATCAAGTGCAACCGACTGGGAAATGGCCGCCACTTTTCGACCGGAAAGATCGAACAATTCGGCCGACATGTTTCGACCCCAACCAGAACGAATGTCGATGTGGTCTACAAACGGATTCGGGGTGGCCGAAAAACCGCCCTGTACAAACGACTTGCTTCCGAGCGCCGTGGATTGCAAGCGCCAAAGTCCGATTTTGTTTTTGTTGTCGATGTCTTTGTAACGTCCGCCGATGACCAATTCCCCATCAGGTTGCACTGCAAAATCCCATGTAGCCACCTCGTTATTGATTCCCGGCAAAACAGGCCAGTACAGCCCGTTGGACGCAAAAGACTCATCTACCGTACCGTCGTGGTTGAGTTGCAACAGGATCGAATGGGTGGTCGATTGCCCACCCGAAAGCGGCGTGTCTTGGTTGTTTCCGACGCCTACCATCAGGAGTTTTCCGTCTTCGCGCGCCACCGAATTGAACACCGCAAATTTGGGATAGGTCATCCCGTTGTCGAAAAAAGTTACTCCTTGGTTGCCATAGGCGGCGTCTGGCGTACCATCCGATAAATAGCGCGCCGTGGCCACACCATAATAGTAGTCGTTCGCGCTGGTGGTCATTCCTGTGATGGTCACCGTTTGGTTTGCACCGATCTCCAGGCTGCGTAAAATATGTCCCGTGCCGTCGTCGGCAAATTGGGTCATCACCCTGCCATCCGACCCGAACGAGGTATCCAAAGCACCATCGGGCGTTAACTTGACGACCACAAATTTGCTCGTGGGTTGCGCATCGGGCTCGGTTTGGGTCACGTCGCCTGCGGCAAAAATAGACCCGTCTGGCGCCAACTTGAGCACATCGATTTCATCATAGGTTTCCTCGAACGGATTCGTATCGCGCCCCCAATTGATCGAAAAAAGTCCGTTCGCGCCAAAAGTAAGATCGGGCGTACCGTCGGGGTGCAAGCGGTAAACCGCCAAGTCGTGCACCTGCAGGCTTCCGGTGTATCCGCCGACGAGTATTTTGCCGTCGGGTTGTATTTCCAGACCTGTGGCCATGCTCGAAGCCGCAGGATCGATGTCGAGTATGCCGTTTATGCCAAAACTCGCGTCGGGACTGCCATCGGGATGGAGCCGTACAAGCGCGGTATGCGTCAAGAACACGTTGGGCTCATAGCGTTTGTAGCACAACAGCAGGATTTTGCCGTTGTCGAGGATCTTGACCGCCACGGGCGACATTTCTTCGTTGGCCAAAAATGGGATGCGCTTTTTGCCATCGACGCCAAAGCTGTGGTCGAAACTGCCGTCGGGATGTACGCGCGAGAGCGCTATTTCCACGGTATTCTGCACACTGCCCGGCGCGCGGAAAATGTACTCGCCGCACGCCACGATCTTGCCGTCGGGCTGGATCGCGACACGGCGCAAATTGTGGTTTTGCGTACCGAACGAACAACTCACCAATCCGTTTTGCCCGAACATGGTGTCTGAAAAAAGTGTTTGCGCGTTGATTTGCGTTCCAAAGAACGACAATGCCCCCAAGAATACCCCTATCCTTTTCATTGTGACCGAAATAAGACAGGGAAATTAATCCGATAAATTGGTTTGAAATAATTTTGACGATGTGTGACAAAAGTATCCGATGAATGGTGGATGGACCACCGTCGGCACAAAAAAAGCCCCTCTTTTCAGAGCGGCTTTATCGTTTGTTCAAGTCGATTAGTCTTCGCGGCTTCCGTCGTCGGCCATCCTCACCAGTTTGGGCGTAAACTTCGCGACCACATCCACCAACTCCTTTTGCGATTCCATCACAAGATTGATGTCTTTGTAAGCCATAGGCGCCTCGTCTTTTCCGGCACCAATAAGTGTCACGCCATGGTCTTTCAACACGTCTCGCATCTCGTTTTTGGTGATGGTTTTGATCGCCTGCGTTCGACTCATTTGACGACCTGCACCATGCGATGCCGAGTTGATCGCTCCTTCGTCGCCTTTTCCGCGAACCAAGAATCCGGGCGCGGTCATCGATCCGGGAATGATTCCCATCACGCCTTTTCCGGCTGGTGTAGCACCCTTTCGGTGTACAACGACTTCCTGCCCGTTCCAGATTTCCTTCCAGGCAAAATTGTGGTGGTTCTCGACTTTGGCGAGCAATTGCGCACCCACCGCCTTGGTCAGTTTGTTGTGGATGACTTCATGACACGCCGAGGCATAATCGCCGGCTAGATTCATCGCAATCCAATACTCCTGGCCTTGTTGCGAATTCAAGTCGAGGTAGGCCAAGTTCGCGGCTTCCCTCGGCAATTTGGTTTTCTCTTTGGCCAATTTGGTGTAATGTCCGGCGATTGTAGCACCGAATCCGCGCGAACCCGAGTGCGTCAAAAGCGCCACATACTTTCCTTTCTCGATGTTCAGTATCTCGTCTTTCTGTTCGAATTCAATGATCCCGAATTCGACGAAATGGTTTCCGCCACCCGAAGTCCCAAGCTGCGACCAAGCCTTGTCTTGCAAATGCTTGACAAACGGCGACAGGTTGAATTCGCTTCGGTCCAAGACCGCGTGATTGGCTTTGTATTGTCCGTGGAAACCGTGGCCAGCGCCGAACTTGGTGTGCGCGATCAATTCGCGTTGGTATTTGGCACGGTTCATCTCAAAATGTTCTGCCGGAATGTCAAAAACCGACAACGCCATCCTGCAACCGATGTCGACGCCCACTCCATAAGGAATGATGGCGTTTTTGGTTGCCAATACGCCGCCAATCGGCAGGCCGTAGCCTTGGTGCGCATCGGGCATTAACGCGCCGGCAACCGTAACGGGCAATTTCATCGCGATGTCCATTTGGTTTTTGGCGCCTTGCTCGATGTGCTCGGCACCATAAACGACATAATCTTTCGCTTTTTCGTTCAACGGAATGGTTTCGTCCTTGGGCGCGTTGGCCGCTTCGATCATCGCCGTGGCCATACTTCCCAAGATTTCATCGTCGAGGAAATTCTCAGGATACGCTTTGACTTTTTTGAATAGCGCGATCGTTTCTTGGGTTGACAATTCAAGAAAATTTGAATTGGCCAATTGTAAGGCGATGCCTAATATTTCGTTTTGCTGGTATCCGACTGTTAACAAATCGGTTCCTGTAATCATTGTGTTCATATCTTAAATGTAGTTATTTTTAAGAATAGCCGGCTTTCGCCTGCCCTGCCGAACATCCGATATCGACAGGGCGCGCTATTCCTTTCTATTTGACAAATATTTGTTTGAGCTGGTCGACCAATTGGCCGCTGCCCGACACCGAGATCGTGTTGATTTTCTCGGCAATTTTCTCGACGTATTCCATTTCTTTCAATTTGAAAAGCATGGCGTTGTCTTCCATCAACTTGGCCGTGTTGAGCAAGCTTCGGGTAGACGCCGTTTCCTCACGCCGCATGATGCTGTTGGCCTGCGCCTTCTTTTCGGCAACCAACACCTGGTTCATGATGTCCTTCATGTCGCCCGGCAAGATGACGTCGCGGATGCCGGCTTCAGACAATTCGATGCCCATCGCTTTGGCTTTTGCGACGGTTCCCTCGAGAATTTCCTTGCCAAGCGACTCTTTTTTGGACAACAATTCGTCGAGCGCGAGCGCGCCCGTGCTTTCACGCAGGGCCAATTGCATGAGGACGTACAATTGTTTTTCGTAGTCCTTGTTTTGCGTGATGGCTTTGACGAAATCTACGACGGTAAACCAAACGTAGAAGCTGATCCTGAGCGCGGCCTTGTCTTTGGTCAGCAATTCCTGGCCTGTGATTTCAAGTTGTTGCTTGCGCAAATCGGCGGTCTTGACCTCGATCGTGGTGCTGTTGTTCCAGAATTGCCAGGTTCCGGCGGCGAGTTGTCTCGTGAACTTGCCATCGACGAACAACAGGCCGGTTTCGTTGGCGGCGATGTTGAATCGCCTTGTGAACGCGCGAACTTTCTGGAATTCCAGCAAGGTCTTCGGAATGTTGTCGGCTATGTTGATGTCCGACAAATCGGCGGTAACAAATTGGTATGCCATGACATCTTTCCAGAAAACGTATCGGCCGGCCGTCAAAACTTCACTGAAGTTGCCATTGACGTATTGGAACACAAGCTCGTTGTCGGACACATTGACCACTTGTACCCTGCTGGCGAAATCTGCATTGGCCAACAAAATATTGAGCTCGATCGGACTTTGGAACGGTTGTGTTTTGTCAAAAACAATGACGCTTTCTGATCCCCATGTCCAGTGTTTGCCTTGGTCGATTACCCGTACCAAGCTGCCGTTCTTGAAAACCAATCCGGCTTGGTGTGCTTTGATTTTGATGTTTTGTATCATGACCTTAGTTATTAGTTATTGTTATTTTTTATTTTTTATTGTTGTTTGATTTAAAGAAAACGCTCTGCCTTTGCCACCTTGTGCGGGCGGAAACCGAAGTCGGCTTTGTTGTTTTCGAATGGTTGTTCCAACGCCTTTAATTCCAAAAGGATTACGTTTGTTGGTCGAAGCATCCGATCGTGCAGCGCCGGGATTCCGGTTGCTGGCCTTTACCCGGTTGCGCTTGGTTGCAGGCAACTTTTGCACGGGCAAAGACAGTTGGTCTTCTAACGGTACTCTGTTTTAGGAGTCGAGCGCCTCCGACTACATCCAAAATGTAGGGCTCCAGCCATTGAGCATCCGCACGAATGCGGGAAGGATTCGAACCTTCATGGTTTCTATTGTTCTAACCTAACTGAACTATTCCGGTTGCCCGAAAGCGGGATTCGAACCCGCGACCCATAGATTGGTGGACACTTTTATTTGGAAAAAATCCCCAAAAAACCTCCAGCTGGTTGCACGACAAGACTTGATACCTTTGGCAAAGTATGTCGCAATGGTGCCTTTTGAAACACGCAACGAGACCGGGCTGATATTTTTGATATGGCAATGAACGTTTGTCTTATCCTGACAAGGCAAAGATGCACGGGTAAGTGCGCAGCAGTTTTGCGCAGTAAAAATAAAATTGCAATTATTTTAGCCAAGCCTTTATTTACAATACCTCCGACAGAAAAATATTTCTTATTTCCTTGAGATTGACTTGAAGTGCGCAAATAGATTGCGCAGTAAAATGGATTTTTGTTACATTTGAAAAGATCCAAACATCAAGTTTTGGTGGATTTTGGATTTCACGACCGCGTGAGTGATAGAGGCAAGCACCGCGTGCAGCCGATAGCACGACAGCAGCAAAACGCACCAGCTTTTTGCGGTGGCACGCCCAAAAAACAAACATTATGGCTACCAACAAACTCGCACTGATCCGCTACAAAACAATCGACAACTGCCTCAAGAACCGTTTCCGGAAATGGACGCTCGAGGATTTGATGGAGAAGGTTTCGGACGCGCTGTATGAATACGAGGGGATTTCGAGCGGCGTGAGCAAGCGCACCGTGCAAGGCGACATTCAGATGATGCGCAGCGACAAGCTCGGCTACAACGCGCCTATCGTGATTGTCGATCGCAAGTTTTACAGTTATGAAGACAAGGATTTTTCGATCACCAATTCGCCGATCAATACCGCCGATATGGAGAAGATGAAGGAAATCGTGAGCGTTTTGAAACACCTCAACGGCTTTAGCTATTTTGACGAGATGAGCGACATGATCGCCAAGCTCGAGAACAACTTATACAAATCAAGCGACAAGAAAAAGAATTACATCCAGTTTGAAGGCAACACGAGGCTCAAGGGTTTGGAGCACATCAATCCGTTGTACCAGGCAATTTTGAACAAGATTCCATTGCTGATCGAATACCAGTCGTTCAAGGCATTGCAGTCGCGGCAGCAAATTTACTTTCCGTATTTACTAAAGGAGTACCGAAACCGCTGGTTTTTGCTCGCCAAGCCACAAAAAGGCATGCTGTTGACGTTGGCTTTGGACCGAATCGTTGGCTTTCACCAGTTACAGAAGGACATTTTTGTCGAATATGACGGGGTAGATTTCGAACGGTATTTTGACGACCTGCTTGGCGTAACCAAATCGGAACGCGACCGCGCGCACAAGGTGATTTTACAATTCGACAAACAGAATGCGCCCTATGTATTGACCAAGCCGCTGCACCATTCGCAGACGCTATTAAAGCAGGATGAAAATGGCATTATCATCCGCATAGATGTGGTGCTCAATTTTGAATTGGAAAAGGAAATCCTGGGTTTTGGCGAATGCGTGAAAGTTTTGGGGCCGCGGCAGTTGGTGGGTTGGATTAAGAAACGTACGGCCAAAGCGGCTGCGCAATATACAGAAGAAAAAAGCCTCCCAAAATAGGAGGCTTTTTATTTTTTAGAAGGTCCGGTTCTCATCAAACGCCTCCATATATTCCGCGACGCGTTTCACAAAGCTTCCGCCCAACGCGCCATCGACAACACGGTGGTCGTAACTGTGCGACAGGAACATTTTTTTGCGGATGCCGATGAAGTCACCTTCTGGCGTTTCGATTACGGCAGGCACTTTACGGATGGCACCGAGCGCGAGGATGCCCACTTGCGGCTGGTTGATGATTGGCGTACCAAACACAGAGCCGAACGTGCCGACGTTGGTTACCGTATACGTTCCGCCTTGCGTATCGTCTGGTTTGAGTTTGCCCGCTTTGGCGCGGTTGCCCAAATCATTGACGGCTTTGGCCATCCCGAGCAGGTTGAGTTGGTCGGCGTTCTTGATGACCGGCACGATCAGGTTACCGTTCGGCAAAGCGGCTGCCATCCCGAGGTTGATGTTTTTCTTTTTGATGATGTAATCGCCTTCGACCGAGATGTTCATGAGCGGGAAATCCTTCAACGCTTTCGCGATGAGTTCCATGAAGATCGGCGTGAACGTAAGCTTTTCGCCTTCGCGTTTTTCGAATGCATTTTTGTTCTTTTCGCGCCAATCCCAAATCGCAGTGACGTCGACTTCGATGAACGACTGCACGTGCGCCGAGGTTTGTACCGATTGCACCATGTATTGCGAAATGAGCTTGCGCATACGGTCCATTTCGACGATTTCGTCTTGTCCGTTGACCGAAACCGGCATTGCTTTTGGCGCGGCTGGTTCGGCTTTTGGCGCCGCAGGCTGCTCTTGACTTTGGACCGGGGCTGGCGCCGATGTCACGACAGGCGCTTCGGCAGGAGCCTGGGCTACTGGAGTAGCGGCTGGAGCCACCTGGCCCGATTTGCGTTTTTCGACATAGTCCAAAATATCGTTCTTGGTCACACGCCCTTCGGCCCCGGTGCCTTGAATGGCATCGAGTTCGGCCATCGAAACACCTTCTTCCTTGGCGATGTTTTTGACCAGCGGCGAGTAGAATTTATCGGAATTGTGGTATTCTTCACGGGTTGGCGCGGCGGCTGGAGCGGCTACATATTGCTGCGCCGATTCGACCGTTTTCTGAATTTCCTGTGCGGCGGCAACCACTTCAGCGGGCGCGTCCTGAACGGGAGCAGCGGCTGGAGCAGCTTCTACGGCGGCGATTGGTGCGGCGGCAACACTTCCTGCTTCGGTTTCGATGATGGCGATGGTTTGGCCCACCTGGACCAGATCGTCCTTTTGGAACAATTGCTCGACAAGTGTTCCCGATACTTCGCTAGGCACTTCGCTGTCGACCTTGTCGGTGGCGATTTCGAGGACGGCTTCATCGGCTTCGATGGTGTCGCCCACGTTCTTTAACCAGTTGGTGATGGTCGCTTCTGCAACGCTTTCCCCCATTTTCGGGAGCTTGAGTTCGTATCTTGCCATGTCGTAAACCTAAGATTGGGTATTTATGTCTGCGAAATTAATAAAAATTTATTCGGTTTCAATCGTTGTCGTACACATTTTAGACCAACAGGCGCCCGTTACCGATAATCTGTCAATAAAATGACTTCGCCCCTGTCGTTACTCGAATTGCTGCCGATGAGAAAACCCGATTTTTTGTGCGCTATCTTAAACGTCATCCCTTTTTCTTTGAGCATCTCCATCCGCGAAATTATCTGCCTGAAAGTCAGATGGTCTGCGTCAAAAATCATTTCGGTATTCGAAAGCAGCGTCGTTTCTTCCTGTGCGGTCTCGGCCTGAAAATCGATGTTTTTACCAGTGACGGATGCTATTTTGGCCAAAAGCGTTTCATCGTCCGAAACCAAACGGTATTGCGCGACGCGCTTGGCTTCGACCACTTTGTTCTTCTTGGCCAACGTGAAAACAAACGCGCCCGTTTGCATGAAAACATCAAACAAAAAGTTGACGCGAAAGTGCTTGCGGTAAAAAAAATCCATCGCCTCGCGAAAGCGTTTCATATACAACCCGTCGCGCACGGTGCTTTCGCCTTTGTAATGGATGACGGATGTTTCGTGAAAATAGTAATTGGATTTGCCGGTTTTCAATACCATGTAACTCAAATCGATGTCGTCGCTGTACATAAAGCAATCTTCGTCAAATCCGCCGACTGACGTGTAGGTTTCACGTGTCATGACCATGAACGCACCTACAAGGATTTCGACTTTTCCGGTTTGGTTTTCCTGCAAATGCGATGCGTAATATTTGCCGAACGCATCTGATAATTTGTACAAGCCCGTGACTTTGGTGAACGCGACCCACGGCGTCGGGATGCCGCGTTTGGATTCGGGTAAAAAATGCCCCGTGCCGTCGATGAGTTTGCAGCCTACGATGCCCAAATCTTTTTTGGATTCGGCGAAGGCCAGGACTTTTTCGAACGTATCTTCGGCCACGACGGTATCGGGATTGAGGATGCAAATGTATTTTCCTTTGGCGCGCGCCACGCCGATGTTGTTGCCTTTTGGGAACCCCGAATTCTCTTTGTTTTCGATCAAAACAACATTGGGAAACATTGCTTTGATCATCGGGCAGCTGTCGTCGGGGGAATTGTTGTCGACGACGATGATTTCTGCATCGAGGTTTTGGATGGCCTTTTGGACCGATTCGACACATTGTTCGAGAAAAAATCGGACGTTGTAATTGAGGATGACGACGGACAATTGCATCTTGCAAATGTAAAAGTTTAAAATGTAAAGTTCAACGCCGCGCCAACTTTAAACGTAAACCGTAAACAAAAAAGCGCCCTTTCTAGGACGCTTACATTGTTTTTTGGAACAATTACATAATCTCGATGAGTCGCTTGGGTTTGGGTAACGCCTCTTCGCGTTTCGGCAAGCTGATCTTGAGGATGCCGTTTTCATAATTGGCTTTAATGTCGTCGTCTTTAACCGTTTCGGGCAAAGTAAACGAGCGGCGGAACGACGAATACGAAAATTCGCGTCGGGTGAATTTGCCTTCCTCGGTCGTACTTTCCGATTTGTATTCGGAAGAAATGGTCAGCAGCTCGTTTTCTACCTCGATGTTGAAATCGTCCTTGCTCTTTCCCGGGGCCGAGAGTTCTACTTCAAACGAAGTATCGGTTTCACGGATGTTGACCGGCGGAACGCTGATTGTGTTCAGATTTTGACTGCCGCCCATCCAATCCGGTCGGAATAATTCTTCCATGATCGAAGGAAAGAAATTCGAATTACTGTTGTTACGCTTGACTAAGTTCATTTTTAATAAATTTTAAAGTTAAACTTTGATTAAACATTACGGCATCGGTTTTTCAAGATTTGTACCAAATAAAAAAATCGTACAAATCGACAGGATTCAAAAGACAAATTGACATTTTACCCTGTATTTTTGACAGTACAGTAGTGTGCGCGAGGGATAGCAGCGGCATCCTTTTGCGGCGTTTACAAAGCAAAAGATAAAGCGGATAGCCCGACGGCGGCCAACAGACTGGTTTAGAAAACGAATGTTCGACCGCCGGCGCGCCCCGATCGACAACGCCTTTATGACTTTATGACTTTTGACTTTCGACTAATAACCCTACTTTTGCCGCATGAATTACCTATCTGTAGAAAACATCTCCAAATCCTACGGCGAGCGCACGCTGTTCGACAACCTTTCGTTTGGCATCAATAAGGACCAGAAAATTGCGTTTATCGCCAAGAACGGGACGGGCAAGACGACCATCATGAACATTTTGAACGGGCTCGACCAGCCCGATACCGGACAGGTTGTGGTACGCAAGGACATTAAGATGGCGTTTTTGTCGCAGGTGCCGAATTTGCAGGACGAACTGACGATCGAGGAATCGATTTTTGCATCGGACAACGAGGTTTTGAAGGTAATCGAGGCGTATGAAACGGCGCTCGAAAACCCCGAGGATGAAGAAGCTTACCAAAAGGCGTTCGACAACATGGACCGTTTTAACGCGTGGGATTTCGAGACGCAATTCAAGCAGATTTTATTCAAGTTAAAGCTCGAGGATTTGAAACTCAAGGTCAAGAATTTGTCGGGCGGACAAAAGAAACGTTTGTCGCTCGCGATCATTTTGATCAACCGTCCGGATTTGTTGGTCCTCGACGAGCCGACGAACCACCTCGATTTGGAAATGATCGAATGGCTTGAGGATTATTTCGCCAAGGCGCCGATCACATTGTTTATGGTCACGCACGACCGGTTTTTTTTGGAGCGCGTGTGCAACGAAATCATCGAACTCGAAAACGGCAAATTGTACCAATACAAAGGCAACTACTCCTATTATCTGGAGAAGAAAGACCAACGCATCGCGTCTGAAAATGCGAGTTTGGACAAGGCGCAGAACTTGTATGTGAAGGAACTCGAATGGATGCGCCGTCAACCCAAGGCGCGTACGACCAAATCCAAATCGCGTCAGGATGATTTTTACGTGATCCAGGAAAAAGCGCGCTCACGCCGCCGCGAGCAACAGGTCGAGCTCGAGATCAACATGGAGCGCATGGGCAGCAAGATCATCGAGATGCACAAATTGCACAAGAAATTTGGCGAGCGTGTGATTTTGCAGAATTTCAGTTATGATTTTCAGCGCGGCGACCGTGTGGGCGTCATCGGGAAAAACGGCACGGGAAAATCGACGTTTTTGAATATCCTGACTGGCGTGATTCCGCCCGATCAGGGCAAGGTGGTCACAGGCGACACGATCAAAATCGGGTATTACACGCAAAGCGGCATCAACCCCAAACCGGGGCAGAAAGTCATCGATGTGATCAAGGAATTCGGCGAGTACATTCCGCTGATGAAAGGCAGGACGATATCGGCCGGGCAATTGCTCGAACGGTTTTTGTTCGACCGCAAAAAACAGCACGATTATGTCGAGAAGCTGTCGGGTGGCGAGTTGAAGCGTTTGTATTTGTGTACCGTTTTGATCCAAAATCCGAACTTTTTGATCCTCGATGAGCCGACGAACGACCTGGACATCGTGACCTTGAACGTACTCGAAAACTTCTTGATGGATTATCCGGGTTGTTTGATCGTGGTGTCGCACGACCGTTATTTCATGGACAAAATCGTCGACCACTTGTTTGTGTTTCGCGGACAGGGCGAGATTGAGGATTTTCCGGGGAATTATTCGGATTTTAGGGCGTATGAAGATTCGGCCGAGCCTGCCAAAAAGGAATTGAATTCGGTGTCGACCGAGAAGAACAACTGGAAACAGCAGCAAAAATCCGACGGGTTGACGTTCAACGAGCAAAAGGAATTCCAGAAAATCGAACGTGAAATCAAGGATTTGGAATACGAGAAAAAGCAGATTGAGCAGTTGTTTGCTGAGGGAGGTGTTGCCGATGCGGATATTGAGAAGAAGGCGAATGAGTTGCAAGCGGTGATTCAAAAAATCGAGGCGAAAGAAGAACGTTGGTTTGCGTTGAGTTCAAAAATGGAAGGCTAGTTTTCAACCACAAAGGTCGCAGAGGTATCGCAAAGTGAAGAAGATAAGCTTCGTGAGTAACTTTGCGCGCTTTGCGAAAAACTTTGCGCTCTTTGCGGTAAATTGCGGCAAATGCTAGTTTTCAACCACAAAGATCGCAGAGGTATCGCAAAGTGAAGAAGATAAGCTTCGTGAGTAACTTTGCGCGCTTTGCGAAAAACTTTGCGCTCTTTGCGGTAAATCATGAAAGGCTAGTTTTCAACCACAAAGTCCGCAGAGGTATCGTAAAGTGAAGAAGATAAGCTTCGTGAGAAACTTTGCGCTCTTTGCGGTAAATTGCGGCAAATGCTAGTTTTCAACCACAAAGATCGCAGAGGTATCGCAAAGTGAAGAAGATCAGCTTCGTGAGAAACTTTGCGAGAAACTTTGTGTTCTTTGCGGTAAATCATGAAAGGCTAGTTTTCAACCACAAAGTCCGCAGAGGTATCGTAAAGTGAAGAAGATAAGCTTCGTGAGAAACTTTGCGCGCTTTGCGGTAAATTGCGGTAAATTGCGGCAAATGCTACACCCAATAAAATCATATTTCACTTTTCTACTGAAGTCGACCAACGAGCACGGCGTACACTCGCCGTTTGTGTTCGGTTTGGTCACCCAATGTTTTTACGACAAAACCAATTATCCCGAATACCAAACGCTCAAAAATTACCGCCGGTCGTTGTTGCAAAACCGCGAAACGATCGAAGTGACCGATTTTGGCGCGGGTTCGAAAATCTTCAAATCGAACAAAAGACAAATCTCAAAAATCGCGCGAACCGCCGGGATCACGGCCAAAAATGCCGAATTGCTGTTTCGCGTCGTGCGTTATTTCAAACCCCAATCGATTTTGGAAATCGGAACCTCGCTCGGATTGGCTACATCGGCTTTGTCGATTGGAAATCCTACAGCAAAAGTTATGACGCTCGAAGGTTGCCCGCAAACATCGGCAACGGCGCAATCGCAATTCCAAAGATTCGGTTTCAACAACATCGAAAATAGAGTTTCCGAATTCCAATCGGCGCTCGACTCGTTCGACATTCGACTTTCGACATTCGACTTAATCTACTTCGACGGCAACCACCAAAAAGACGCCACACTAAAATATTTCGAACTGCTTTTGCCCACCGCAACCAACGATTCCGTCTGGATTTTTGACGACATCCATTGGTCGCCCGACATGGAACAAGCCTGGGAAACGATCAAAAAAAATCCCCACGTCACGGTCACGGTCGACACGTTCCAATGGGGATTCGTCTTTTTTCGAAAAGAGCAGGAAAAACAAGACTTTGTAATCCGCGCCTAATTCATCGGGATGGCCGACAGCATGTTCTCGGCCCAAAATGAGCTACCGAAAGCGTTGAGCGTAGTAGTCGTAGGCACATTGCCGTACTTGGTCACGTTGACAAAAAGATAGTACGTCCTGTTGGCGCCCGATTGGTTCCAAATCACGCTTTGGCCGTTCAGGATCGAAAAATGGCTCGGCCCCGAAACCTCGCCCGACATCAATCCGCCTATCACCGTATCGCAACCCACGGCCGTCGTAGGGTTACACGAAAACATGGTGCGCACAAACATCGAACCGTCGTAAGGCAAGTAGGCCTGCATCAAAAACGTGCCGAAAATCATCCATTTACCCGGCGGCAACGTGATCGAAACCCCACTGTTAAAATTGGCCGTGATGTTGCCCACCGTCGCGCCGTTGCCAACGGTCACACCGCTGCCGAACGTCCCGATGACAGACGGCGTGATCGCCACATTGTCGGTCCAGGTGCCTGCGCCGTTGGCATCGGAAACCAGCACACGCCCTTGCCCCTGCGTACCGTCGGCGATGCGGATCTTGCCCGCCACATCGAGTCGTTGCTGTGGGCTGGCGGTACCGATACCCACCCAATCGGTCGGCGTCGCCGGAGACATGGCACCCGAGAACGGATTGCGCGTCCATTTGTCTTCGGGCTGGGTTGCAAGCCGCACCCAAACCGCGCCGTTCCAGTAGTAGAACCCGCGCACCAAGCCGCCCACCATCGGTTGGTTGGTGTTGTAGACCAAGGTGCTCACGGCTGGGTTCAAAATGGGGGCAGTACCATCGGAAAGACTTACGAGCGACACCCTCGGGATCAGCATACCTTTGTCGGTGGCGCTTACATCCAGTACCGACGAGGCATCGGGCGTGGCCGTATTGATCCCAACCTGGGCATTGACGACGCTCGAAAGAAGCAAGAGGAATGCGATGGTTTTCATCAGTGTGCGTCGTAAAAAATATTGGCGCCGCCCAAATAGGTGGTCGTCTGGTAGTTGTAGTAGCCGTCCCAGTCGCCATCGGAAGCAAAAGTCGCGTTGCCGTCGCCATTGGTGTCGCCGCCGCGCAAATCGTCTTTGTACGAGGTGAGTGCCGCGCTCGCATCGATCGAAATATTCCTGTTGGCCGCCCTAGAAATCCCCGAAAGCGTACCGTTGAACTTGACGATGACATTGGGCCCGATGATCACGCCGTCTGTGGCCGCACTTCCGCCGCCATTAAAAAACGCATCCACCACATAGGGCGCTTCGTCTTCCATAAAGGTCGCGGTGACGCCGGGCATGGTGGTATGCCAGGTCCAGATGCCGTTGCGCGTGTTGCTCTCGGCGGGTTGGTCGGGATTGAAAAACTGGTTGTTCGGGTTAAAATTGTAATAGATATTGAGGTAAATCGGGCGGTCGTTGCCATAGAACGCATTGTTGGTGAATTGCGATTCGGTGGCGTCTTTCATGGTCGCGCCGCCATAGAACGCAAACGCAGCCGAAGCCGTCGGATGCCCCAGCGTATAAGCGAACACGCAATGGTCGAAGCCAAAATCGGCACCGGTTCCGCTGATGCGCACCGCGTTGTAATAGCCGCCGTCGTTGGCGCCCGCGTAAAGGATGCCGCAATAGGTGAATTGGCTGCCGGGCGCGGTCAGGTAAATGCCGGTCCAGTCGCCTTTTTGCCCTTCCGAAGCACCGTCGGAATTGGTATCGCCGCAAAATACATCGTCCTTGAGCGAAGTAAAAACAATGGGCGCTTCCAAAGTACCCAAGGCCTGGATGGTGCCCCCCGGGTTGACCCTGATTTGTGCCCCGTCGACCTTGACAATGGCCCCGGGTTCGATGGTCAGTTGCGAGGTGATCGTTACATTTTGCGTGATCACATGCACTTCGCCCGATGCCCAGGTTTGCGGGGCGTTGATGGTTACCGGGCCGTCGGGGGTCACCAGATGTACGGTGCAGCCTTCGAGCACAAACATCTTCGAGTCGCCATAGACCACCTGCGTAGCGGTTTTTGCATACGCGCGTACATAAATGGGCATGCCCGCGAGCGAGGCGTCGAAAAGGAGTGCTTCTTCAAACTGGTTGGTTTCGAGCGCAATCGGATAGGCGCCATCGGGCAGACTCTCGATGGTTTGGTCGGGTTGGTTGGCCAATATTACACCGGTTTCAAGGATGGGTTCGGTGCCAAAAGATGCGATCGATCCGCCCACGATGGCATTCAGTCCCGAGACTTGCGGATCGGCGGTCTGGACCGTGAGTGTTTGCGCTGTTGGCGGCACGATGGGCGTGGTTTCATCCGAAGAACAAGCCACATTCAAAACCAGCAATGCGGCAATGGCGAAAGGAGTTAACTTTTTCATGTTGTAGATTTTTGGATTTAGATTGTAAAACTACTTCCGGAAAAAAAATTGGCCTTCCTATGAAAACACGATTTAAAACATCCTATTTTTATAGGAGTTCCAAACCGACACTTTTGACTTGATTTGTAAAACAATCACGCAACATGAAACACCTACTTTCTTTTGGCATGCTTTTCATCGGTATGGCGGTAACCGCACAGCCCGACGCGTTGTTGTCGCTCAAGAAACAATACGAGGTGTCGAAAACCGTCGAAGAAAAAGTCAAAACACTCAACGAGATAGGCGAATATTACTGCGAGGTGAGCTATGATTCGGCGTTGGTGTACTACAAAAAAGCGTACGACCTTAGTCTGAAGCACGACTACGACGAAGGAATTTACGGCTATCCCGGCAAAGCGACATCGGTGTACATCTACACGGCGCAGTACGACAAAATGCAGGCGCTTACCCGCGAGGGCTTGAAACGGGCCAAGGCGCGCAACGACAAGCATTGGATCGCGTATTTTACCACAAATCTCGGCAACGACTATTTGTACATCGCCGACTACGAAAAAGCGGTGGCGTGTTTTCAAGAAGGCCTGAGGCTGTTCCAACAAAACAACGAACCGGCCTATACCAAACGCATTTACAATTTTCTGGCGGTCTCGTTCCTGAACATGGGAAATCTCGACAAGGCCATCTACTATTCCGGCAAGGCCGCCGATTTGGCCCGAAAAGAAAACGCGCCCGCGGTGCTTGCCGAAGCCCTGTCGTTGATGGGCAGCGCCTACATCGAAAAACGCCAATACGACAAAGCAGCGCCCGTCATCGAAGAGTGTCTGGCCGTCACCCAAAAAGAAAGCGACGACAACCGGTATTACGCCGCACTTTTTGACAAATCGCGGATACTATCGCACCAAAAACGATACGACCAGGCCATTGCGACGGTGCTCAAATGCAACGCCCACAACCAAAAAACGGGCAATTTACACGGACTCGTCAACGGCATGTGTGCGCTGGCCGATTACTACCAACTCGACGGACAAAATCAAAAAGCGATTCCTACCGTCGACAAGGCGGTCGCGCTGGCCAAGGCGAACAAGATGTTGCCTTCACTCCTATATGCCTACGATGCCGCGGCCACGGTATACAACAAGAACGGGCGTTTTGACGAAGCCTATGATTTCCTGCAGTCTTACCGACAACTCCACGACAGCCTCAACTCGATCGAACTCAAAACCAAACTCGACGAATCGGACGCCAAATTCCAGAACTCCGAAAAACAGCGCCACATCGAAAACCTTGAATCAGAAAAAGACCGCACACGGCTGTACATGATTGCGCTGACCCTGGTTTTGCTGCTGTTGTGCGCGGCGGGATTCCTGCTCTACCGCTTCATGGCCGCCCAACGCAAAAACGCCGAACAGAAAGTGTTGCAGTTGCAGCAGGAACGGCAAATCGTGGCCACGCAAAACATGCTCGAAGGCGAAAAAATCGAACGGACCCGTTTGGCGCGCGACCTCCACGACGGGCTGGGCGGCATGCTCTCGGGTGTTAAATTCCAGCTCAACAGCATGAAGGGCAATGTGGTCCTGACCGACGAAAACGCGCAGGCATTCACCAAAAGCCTCACCCAACTCGACGACGCCATCGCCGAAATGCGGCGCGTGGCGCACAACATGATGCCCGAATCGCTTTTGAAATTTGGGCTCGACGAGGCCGTGGGCGATTTGTGCGCGTCGGTATCCGAGAGCAGCACGACACAAGTATTCTACGAGCAGTTCGGGCTCGACCAAAGACTCGGCCAAACCGTCGAGATCACGCTGTTCCGCATCGTACAGGAATTGCTCAACAACATCACCAAACACTCTGGAGCCACCGAAGCGCATGTGCAAATCAGTCGCAATGGCGCGCGGGTTTCGCTCACCGTCGAAGACAACGGAAAGGGATTTGACGTGTCGAACGCACAAAATGGAATCGGGCTGGCCAACATCCGCAGCCGCGCCGATTACCTTGACGGAAAACTCGACATCCGGTCTGACCAAAAAGGCACCTCGGTACATCTTGAATTCGAAAACCCATGAAAACAAAATTGCGCATCTTTATCGTAGACGACCATCCGCTGGTTTCAGAAGGATTCAAGACGCTGCTGCGTCAACATCCCGACGCCGAGGTCGTGGGAAGCGCCGAAAATGCATTCGATGCGATCGGCTTTTTGAAAAACAACCCCGTAGACATTGCGTTTCTCGACATCAACCTGCCCGACATCAACGGCATAGAACTTTGCGCGAAGATCACGGCCGAATTTCCGGATGTAAAATGTTTGGCGCTTACCACCTTCAACGACCGGAGCTACATTTCGCGCATGATCCAAAGCGGCGCGCGCGGTTATTTGCTGAAGAATGCCTCGCGCGAAGATTTGTTCAAGGCGATCGACGAGGTGGCAGGCGACAACCTGTTCTTTAACGTCGACTACAGCAAGCCAACCGAATCGCGTTTTACCGAAAAACCCGTGCTCACGCGGCGCGAGCAAGAAGTATTGCGCGAAATCGCCGAAGGGTATACCAACCAGGAAATTGCCGAGCGGCTCTACATCGGCGTGACCACGGTGAGCACGCACCGCCAAAACCTGATGCTCAAACTCGAGAGCAAGAATACTGCGGCGCTGATCAAGGCCGCGGCCAAACTCGACCTGATTTAAGTTTTTTATTTGAGCTTGGTGAGGCCGATGTTGAATATCTTGGCTTCGAGCGCCGTGCCCGAATTGTTGAGCACGTACTTGAGTTCGAGGTTGTCGCCCGCCGAAGCCGCAACGCTGAGCGAACCGCTGGTGCCCCATTCGTCGGTGGCGTCGAGCGTGGCCGTACCACGGGACAAATATCCTACAAGACTGCCGTTCTGGTACAATCCGATGATGAATTTCTTGGTGCCCGACGGCATGTTGGCTACAGAAAAACTCGCCGTAACCATGTATACGCCGGCCTCGGTGACCTTGATTTTTCCCGCAGATGTCACCGTAAACAAACTGCTGTCGATAGACAGTGCATCGGCGGCGACCAGTGGAAAATTGTAGTACGTGTTGTTGCCCGTAGACACCAACGTGTTGCCCGACGCAAACACTTTGTTGAGCACCACCGACGGGTTCGAGGTTTCAAAAAAGCTCTTCCATCCGCTCGATGTACGCACAAACATGGCGTTGAACGTGGTGTTGTAAACCATCGATCCGGCGAGCGGCGACGCGATGGCAAGCATTTGTGCATCGGTCATACGCGGCGGGACGAATGCCTGGGTCGTGCTCTCGAGTTGCAGGATCGCGCTTGCGCTTGGGCTCGATGTGCCGATCCCTACTTGCGAGAATCCAGTTGCGTAAACCAAGACCAGAAGGTAGCATAGTTTTTTATACATGGGTGGTGATTTTGTTTCGTTTTTGCGAACCTTTGGTGTCATGTCAGTGGAGTTTGGTGATGCAAATGGTTTGGAAAGCGGTCGTAAGTGTGGCGTTGTGGGCAATAAAATAGCGGAACGAAAATTCGTCGCCAGCCTCTGCCGTATACATCAGCGTACCCGTGGTACCCCAATAGTCGCTGGACGGATTCTGTAACCGCGAACGCGACAGATAACCGATCAGCGCGCCATTTTTGTAGGCCGCAAGGAAATAATTGCGGTTTCCGGCGGGCATATTGGTCGTGGCCAGCGAAACCGACAGCAGGTAAACACCCGCACGGGCCACTTTGACCGTTCCCCAGGTAGGGACCGAAAAATAGGCCGAACTGTTCGAGACCACTTGGCCCGCACTAAGGGCCATCGGATAACTGAGCGTTGGCGATGTTGAGAAGGTGCCGTTGCTTCGCGACAAAATGATGCTCGGATTCGAATTGATATCAAAGCCCGACCAACCATCGGGGCCTTTGAAATACGGCAAGTTCTCGTTGGTATTGAAAACCATGGCGCCGCTGATGGGATCGGCAATCGCGGTCATTTCGACGTCCTTCATACGCGGCATGACAAACGCGGCACTGGTGCTCTCGAGTTGGAGCAGCGATCCCGGCGCCAGGCTTGCGGTACCGATACCAACCTGGGCTTGAAGCGATTGCACGAAAAACAGCGCAAAAAGCAGTTTTACAATTGAATGTGGTTTCATGTTCTGGCGAATGTAGAGCAAATGTAGTACAAAAATTACAATTACCAAACATTCTATGTATTTTGTCGGTAAAATTTGCATTTAATCGATATTTTAAAGTTTGTCCAATCGACCAGAAACAAAAAATGACCGTCGCAGAGTACGGTCATTTTTCGAACTAATAAATTGAACCTTTATTTTTTGGCATCGGCATTCTCTTGTGTTTTCTCTCCGACGCGGTTCACTTTGAGCATGGGCGCAAATTTTACTTTCAAACCGGCAATCTTCATGTTGTCTTCGGAAGAAAGTCCTTCTTTCTCGACCACATTCTTGCGGGTATCGAGCGCCTCATAAAGCACCTTGATCTCGTCCCAGTCTTCGCGGGTGTATTTGTCTTTGTTGTTTTCTACCGTGTGGATGAAATTCTGGTAGGTCGCATGGATGTTGTCTTTGTTCACCCAATCGAATTTCATATCGGCCCCTACCTTGCCCTCTCCGAACAAAGCATTGCGCAAAGCGGCTTTCGGATCGGAGTCGGCGGCAACGGCGGCTTCAACCTCAGATTTCCATTCGGTATACTTGGCTTCGGCAGCCATCACTTTTTCTTCGGCGGCCGTCTTATCCTTCAACGCGGCGAGCGCGGCTTTGGCCTCGACCAGCTGTTGTTCGGAACGTTCGTTGATTGCATCCCAGTTGGCTTTGGCATCGGCTACGGCAACATTGCTCACCGAATCGACATAGGCGGCGTAAGTGTCTACGGTGCGTTTGGCGTTTTCCTCGGCTTCATTCTTACATGAAGTCATACCCATGATACACGCTGCTGCACCCAGTAATAAAAATTTGCTTTTCATAACAGTAATTTTTAATTAAAATTGATATTGTTAAAATTACCCATCTGGTTTTCGAAGACTTTTTACAATTGACCAATAATGTTACATCATCTAAAGGCGACCAAAAATCGACGGCGTTTCCCTTACAATAAATATGTATCTTTAGCTCAAATTTTCAATATGGCCGCGCCACTGATCAAAATCACGAACATCAAACGCAATTTCATCCTCGGCAACGAAACGGTTTATGTGCTCAAAGGCATCGATCTTGAAATCGAAAAAGGCGAATACGTCGCGCTCATGGGACCGTCGGGTTCGGGCAAATCGACGTTGATGAACCTACTTGGCTGTCTGGATACGCCCACCTCGGGCAGCTATATCTTGAACGGCAAGGATGTGAGCAAAATGCACGACGACGAACTGGCCGACATCCGCAACAAAGAAATCGGATTCGTGTTCCAGACCTTCAACTTGCTCCCGCGTACGACCGCGCTGGCCAATGTGGCGCTTCCGATGATTTACGCAGGCTATTCGAAACCCGAACGCAACGCGCGCGCCACCGAAGTGCTCACGCAGGTGAACCTTGCCGACCGTATGGACCACCAGCCCAACCAGCTTTCGGGCGGACAACGGCAACGCGTGGCCATTGCGCGTGCGCTGGTCAACAAACCTTCAATCATTTTGGCCGACGAGCCTACGGGAAACCTCGACAGCAAGACGTCGGTCGAGATCATGAACCTGTTTGGCGAGATCCACAAAAACGGCAACACCGTGATTTTGGTCACGCACGAAGAAGACATCGCGCAGTATGCCCACCGCGTGATCCGTTTGCGCGACGGGCTGATCGAAAGCGATAGTAAAAAAAGTTAATTTGTTTAATCGTCAAATCGTATCACCAATCCTCCCGATCACCCCTCGATTAAACGATTACACAGTTAAACGATTAAACAAACAACCAATGAAAGTATATACAAAAACCGGCGACAAAGGCACGACCGCCCTATTCGGAGGGACGCGCGTCCCCAAAGACCACATCCGCATCGAGAGCTACGGCACCGTCGACGAACTCAATTCGTGGATCGGGCTCATCCGCGACCAGGACATTCATCCCGAATACAAGAAAATCCTCATCGAAATCCAAGACCGTTTGTTTACCGCTGGCGCCATCTTGGCCACGCCGCCTGACAAGGAGACACTTAAGAACGGACAACCGCGGCTCAATATTCCGTTGATTTCTGAGTCGGACATCGAATTACTTGAAAACCAAATCGATACCATGGAGCGCGAATTGCCGCAAATGACGCATTTCGTACTTCCGGGTGGCCATTCTACCGTGTCATATTGTCATATTGCGCGTTGCGTATGCCGTCGTGCCGAGCGTTTATCGGTGCATTTGGCGCATGAAGAACCCATCGATGCGCTCGTGATCAAGTACCTGAACCGACTTTCTGACTACCTTTTTGTACTGGCACGGAAGTTGTCTGCCGACGTTCAAGCAGAGGAAGTGAAATGGATTCCGAGGAAGTAGTTTTTGAAATTCCAAATTCCAAAATCCAAATTCCATCCCGAAATCTCGGGACCAAATTCCAACCTTTCAGCTGAAAACCCCAGTAAACAAAGGGGCTTAGGGACGTTCTTGACTTTTTTTAAAATAAATTCAAATTTACTTGACTTTTTAAGTTTAAAATTTATTTTTGCATAAACTAAAATCGACTGAGAGATGTATTGGACATTAGAATTGGCGTCGTATTTGAGCGATGCGCCGTGGCCAGCAACCAAAGATGAATTGATCGACTATGCCATCCGTGCGGGAGCACCGCTTGAAGTGGTCGAAAACCTGCAATCTATAGAAGATGAAGGCGAGATCTACGAATCGATGGAAGAGATTTGGCCAGACTATCCGACCGACGAAGATTACCTTTGGAATGAGGATGAATACTAAAAAATAAAAACTATCACAAAAGTCTCCTCGGAGGCTTTTTTTTTGCCTAAATTTGCACGCCCGCGACAACGGGTTTTACCAAGATAATTCACACCATTATGAGCTTTATTAATAGCATTTTAAAAGTTTTCGTCGGCGACAAATCACAAAAAGACGTCAAGGCGTTACAAGGAAATGTCAACAAGATAAAAGGGTTCGAAAGCGCGCTGGCGGCATTGTCGCATGACGAGTTGCGCGCCAAGACCGCTTATTTCAAAGACCGCATCAAACAGGCGCGCGCCGAGAAAGACAGCAAAATAGCGGCGCTCAAGACCGAAGTCGAAGCCATCGCCGACATCGACCAGCGCGAAGACATCTATCTGCAAATCGACGCGCTCGAAAAAGAAGCGTATGAGATTTCAGAAAAAACACTCAACGAAATCCTGCCCGAAGCTTTTGCCGTGGTCAAGGAAACCGCCCGTCGTTTCAAGGAAAATACGCAAATCACCGTAACGGCTTCCCCGCGCGACCGCGAACTGTCGGCCACCAAATCCTACATCACACTCGATGGCGACAACGCCGTTTGGGCCAATTCATGGAATGCTGCGGGTAAGGACATCACCTGGGACATGATCCACTACGATGTACAGCTTATCGGCGGGATGGTGTTGCACGACGGAAAGATTTCTGAAATGCAAACCGGTGAAGGTAAAACACTCGTGGCGACGCTGCCTTTGTATTTGAACGCGCTGACCGGAAACGGCGTTCACCTGGTGACCGTCAACGACTACCTGGCCAAGCGTGACAGCTCATGGAAAGCGCCTTTGTTCGAGTTCCACGGGCTTACCGTAGATTGTATCGACAACCACCAGCCGAATTCCGAAGGCCGTCGCAAGGCTTATGAAGCCGACATCACTTACGGAACCAACAACGAATTCGGATTCGATTACCTGCGCGACAACATGGCGCACGCCCCGTCGGACCTGGTACAAAGAAAACACAACTACGCCATTGTCGACGAGGTCGATTCGGTACTCATCGACGACGCGAGAACGCCGCTCATCATTTCGGGACCGGTTCCGCAAGGCGACCGGCACGAATTCAACGAACTCAAGCCAAAGATCGACCACCTCGTGAATTTGCAACGCCAGTTGGCCAACGGATTCCTGTCTGAAGCCAAACGCTTGTTCAAGGAAGGCAACACTAAAGATGCGGGCTTTAACCTGCTTCGCGCCTACCGTTCGCTGCCAAAGAACAAGGCGCTTATCAAATTCTTGTCGGAAGAAGGCGTCAAGCAATTGTTGCAAAAGACCGAAAACCAATACATGCAGGACAACAACCGCGACATGCACTTGATTGACGAGGCGTTGTACTTTGTGATCGAAGAAAAAAACAACCAGGTCGAACTCACCGACAACGGCATCAAATATTTGTCGACCGATACCGACGAGCACTTTTTTGTGTTGCCCGACATTGGTACCGAAATCGCGCGCATCGAAAAAATGAACCTCGAGAAAGACGCCGAAGCCGAGGAAAAAGAAAAACTCTTCCAGGATTTTGGTGTCAAAAGCGAGCGCATCCACACACTCACACAACTTTTGAAAGCCTATACGTTGTTCGAAAAAGATGTCGAATATGTCATCATGGACAACAAAATCCTGATTGTAGACGAGCAAACCGGCCGTATCATGGACGGACGCCGCTACTCCGACGGATTGCACCAGGCCATCGAAGCCAAGGAAAACGTCAAGATCGAAGCCGTCACGCAAACTTTCGCGACCATCACGCTCCAGAACTATTTCAGGATGTACAGCAAACTCGCCGGTATGACAGGTACAGCCGTGACCGAAGCGGGCGAATTGTGGCAGATCTACAAACTCGACGTCGTCGAAATCCCGACCAACAAGCCATTGGCGCGTAAGGATCAGGAGGATTTGATCTACAAAACGATGCGCGAAAAATTCAACGCCGTCATCGAAGACGTGACGCAACTCTCGCAGGCCGGCCGTCCGGTATTGATTGGTACGACATCGGTCGAGATCTCGGAATTGCTGAGCCGTATGCTCAAGATGCGCAACATCAACCACAACGTTCTGAACGCCAAATTGCACAAGCAGGAAGCGCAAATCGTCGAAGAGGCCGGTAAGCCAGGCGTCGTGACGATTGCGACCAACATGGCGGGTCGTGGTACCGACATCAAGCTCACGCCAGAGGTCAAGGCTGCTGGCGGATTGGCCATCATTGGTACCGAACGCCACGATTCGCGTCGTGTAGACCGCCAGTTGCGCGGTCGTGCGGGCCGTCAGGGCGATCCGGGAAGTTCGCAATTCTATGTGTCTTTGGAGGACAACCTGATGCGTTTGTTCGGATCGGAAAGGGTCGCCAAAATCATGGACCGCATGGGCCTCAAGGAAGGCGAAGTCATCCAACATTCGATGATGACCAAGTCGATCGAACGCGCGCAGAAAAAAGTCGAGGAAAACAACTTTGGGGTACGTAAACGCTTGCTCGAATACGACGACGTAATGAACGCCCAACGCGAAGTGGTGTACAAAAGAAGACGTCACGCGTTGCACGGCGAGCGCTTGCAACTGGACATCGCCAACATGATGTACGACACCTGCGAGCTCATCGTGGGCAACAACAAGGCCACCAACGATTACAAGAATTTCGAGTTTGAGCTGATCCGTTATTTTTCGATGACCGCGCCGGTTTCACAGGCCGAATTCGAAAAGGCCAATGAAATGGAACTCACCGGAAAGGTCTACAAAACGGCCCTGGCCTATTACACCGAGAAAAACGAGCGCAGCGCACGCGAGGCGTTCCCAATCATCAAGAACGTGTTCGAGACGCAAGGCAACCAATTCGAGCGCATCGTGGTACCGTTTACCGACGGCGTCAAGACGCTCAACGTGGTCACCGATCTTAAGAAAGCCTACGATACCGAAGGCCGCACCTTGATTGGCGATTTCGAAAAGAACATCACGCTGGCCATCGTAGACGAAGCTTGGAAGAAACACCTGCGCAAAATGGACGAGCTCAAGCAATCGGTGCAGTTGGCCGTCCACGAACAAAAGGATCCGTTGTTGATCTACAAATTCGAGGCGTTCAACCTGTTCCGCAACATGCTCAACGGCGTCAACAAAGAGGTGATTTCGTTCCTGTTCAAAGGCGATTTGCCGCAGCAAAACCAGCCGATCCAGGAAGCGCGCGAGGAGCAACGTCCGAAGGAAAACTACCAGACATCGAAAGACGAAATCCCGAACACCGACCAGGCGGCAGCCGAAGCACGCGAAGCCGGGCAAACCCAGCAACGTCAGGTGACCGAGACCATCGTACGCGAAATGCCGAAAATCAACCGCAACGACAACGTCACGATCAAACACGTCATGAGCGGCAAGACCGAAACGATGAAATACAAAAAAGCCGAAAGCATGCTGGCATCTGGCCAATGGGTCATCGTGCACGAGTAATCTGTTTCGCTTAAAATAACAATCCCCAATGGTTAGAACTGTTGGGGATTTTTTATATTTGGACAAAGCTATTTCGATGAAAAAATTTATTCTTGCAGCGGTGGCCTTTTGTGTGACGCTGACGATACATGCCCAAGTTTTTGAAGGCCAAATCACCTACGCCAACGCCTACAAATCGAAGAATCCGCAGGTCAGTGACCAACAATGGGCCAAAATGATGGGCGACACCCAGCAATACCAAATCAAAGGTGGCGATTACCGTTCGGATACCAACGGCACGCTGATGCAATGGATTTTATTTGTCAACAAAGACGGCAAATTGTACAGCAAAATGGCGACTTCAGAAACGGTGTATTACAACGATGTGACCATCCAAGGCGACGAAGTCTATAAGTCTGAACTCAAAAAAGGTACGACCAAAATTCTCGGATACCTTTGCGATGAACTCGTCCTTACCTGTAAAAACGGCGTCCAGAAATACTATTTCAATGCGCAACTGGGCGTCGATCCAAAACTGTTCGTGAACCACAAGTTCGGCAATTGGTATGACTTGGTTTCCAGGGCCCGGGCGCTCCCGCTCAAGTCTATCATCGAAACCACGATGTTCACGCTCGAAAGTACGTCCACACAAGTAAAACCGGCAAAACTCGACCCAAATCTGTTTGTATTGCCCAAAGGCGTCAAAACCGAAAAAAGCCCTTACTGAGATGAAAAACATGTGGCTTTCGTTGCTTTTCTTTTGCTACACGGCGTCGATTGCACAAACCCTCGATGCTTTAAGACCTATGGCCCAAAAGATTTGCGATGCGAACTACAACATGGATTTCGAACCGCTGGCCGACTTGACCTACCCCCCCCTGGTGACCGAATTGGGCGGACGCGAAAAGTTCCTCGAAAAGGTCGATCTGGACTATCAAAACGATGAATTCCGCAAACGCATCCAGCTTGAAACGCCCGCGCTCAAATTCGCTGAAATCAAAAAAATCGACGGCGCGAGCTATTGCGTGATCACCTATTACAATCCCATCCGCTATTTTATCGAAAAAAAACTCGATGCGATGACGGGCCCGCAAAAAGCCGCCGAACTCAAAATAATCGAACAGGCGACGTTCGCGGTTTACGAGCCCGCGCGCAATACGATCAACGTCAAGCGCCATTCGACTTTGGTAGCCATCGCCGATGCCACGACGCAAAACCAGTGGCGTTTCATCAACTTCGACGACACCGCCCAACGCGAGTGGTCCGCACAACATCTTAACGAAAACATAAAAAAACAGCTCGGGCTGTGAGCAATCGGAAATAGTCCTATATTTACGTTACTAATCGAATAGCAACCTTAAAAACCCATTGTCATGTCAAAAGGATTGGACAAAAAGAAAGAGGTCAAGAAAGAATCGACCAAAACCTTGAAGGAAAAGAGGCTTGAAAAGAAAGAAAAGAAAGCCAATAAAAGAGATTGATCACGGCACCGTAAATCGGTGCTTTTTTTATACCCGATCGGGAAGCACCTTGCCGGGGTTCAAAATGCCCTTGGGATCGAACACCTGTTTGATGCCTTTCATGAGCTGCAGCGTAATGGGGTCGAACGCGATGTCCATGTAATTCTTCTGGACATAGCCGATGCCGTGCTCGCCCGACAGCGTTCCCTTGAGCGATACCGTGAGTTCAAAAATCTCGCGGATGCCTTTGGGGACTTCGGTCGTCCAAGCGTCGTCGGTCATGTCGCCCTTGACGATGTTCACGTGCAGGTTGCCGTCGCCCGCGTGGCCGTAACACACCGATTTGAATCCGTATTTTTGGCCGATTGATTTGATGCCGGTCAGCAACCTAGGCAGTTCATACCGCGGCACGACCGTATCTTCTTCCTTGTAGATCGAATTCGATTTGACGGCCTCGGCCACCGCACGACGCAGTCTCCAGAGCGCGTTCTTTTGGTCGTCGGTATCGGCAAAAAGGATGTCGTCGATGTCGAATTGCTCGACCACTTGTGTGATTTTCTCGGCTTCTGCAAACAACACATCGGGATAATTGCCGTCTACTTCGATGAGCAGATGCGCCTGCACCGCGTCCTTGATCGCGACGCTGACTTCCACAAACCGAAGCGTCCAGTCGATGGCATCGCGTTCCATGAACTCGAGCGCGCTGGGCACCACGCCTGCCTTGAAAATTTGGGCCACGGCCTCGCACGCCTGCGCCGCATCGAAAAACGGAACGAGCATCAAGATGTTGTATTGGTTGGCAGGCAACAATTTCATGACGATTTTGGTGACGATGCCCAACGTCCCTTCGCTGCCCACCATGAGTTGCGTAAGGTTGTACCCCGTTGAATTCTTGAGCGTGTTGGCACCCGTCCAAATGATTTGGCCGTTGGGCAACACGACTTCGAGGTTGAGCACATAATCCTTGGTCACGCCGTATTTGACCGCACGCGCGCCACCTGCATTCTCGGCCACGTTGCCTCCGATGAAACAACTGCCCTGGCTGCTCGGATCGGGCGGATAGAACAACCCTTTTTCGGCGACGGCCTCGCGCAGCACCTGCGTGATGACGGCCGGTTCGACCATGACCTGCAAATTCTGCTCGTCGATGTGGATGATTTTATTGAACCGTTCCATCGACAACCCGATACCTTCAAAAATACACAACGCCCCGCCGCTGAGCCCCGTGCGTCCGCCGATGGGCGTTACCGGAATTTCATGCTGGTTGGCGACACGCATGATCGAAGCAATTTCCTCGGGTGTGCCCGGCTTGAGCAACACGGCGGGCGGAAAAACGTAGTCCTCGGTTTCGTCGTGTCCGTACTCGCGGCGCGTGGCCTGGTCCAAAAAAAGAAACGATGGGCCCACGATTGCTTCGAGTTGGCCCATCACTTCTGGAGATATCTGCGTGTTCATGTGAAAATCGGTTGGATTTTCAAAGATACTATTTATTGGGTTGCGGCGTCATGCGCAAATAGGGTTTTACGCGGTCGTATCCTTTGGGGAAACGTGTGGCGATTTCGTCGTCGGGAACCGCGGGCGTAATCACGACATTTTCGCCGTCTTTCCAGTTGGCAGGCGTGGCCACGGCATAGTTGGCCGTGAGCTGGAGGCTGTCGATGACGCGAAGCAATTCGTCGAAATTTCTTCCTGTCGAAGCCGGATAAGTAAGGGTGAGTTTAACCTTTTTGTCAGGGCCGATCACAAACACCGATCGTACCGTGGCTTTTTCGCTCGCGTTGGGATGCATCATGTCGTACAACAACGCGATTTCTTTGGATTCGTCGGCGATGATCGGAAAATCGACGGTGGTGTTTTGCGTCTCGTTGATGTCCTTGATCCACTCATGGTGCGAGTCGATGCCGTCTACGCTGAGCGCGATGACTTTGGCGTTTCGCTTGGTAAATTCGGGATGGTAGTTTGCGACCGTTCCGAGTTCGGTGGTGCAAACGGGGGTGAAATCGGCGGGGTGCGAAAACAAGACGCCCCAGGACGCGCCGAGCCATTCGTGAAATTGTAGGGTGCCTTGGGTGGTTTGTGCGGTAAAATCGGGCGCGGTATCGCCCAAACGTATGGTTGCCATAATCGATAAATTTTGGTTCGTCGTCTTAAATTTAATCGATTATACACAGCGATCTGGACGTTTTAAGTTATTCTTATGAATATTTCGCAACGAAAACGATATAGTACTGATTTTTTAACAACCATCGGCAATAAGACAGACATGTACTTACGACGACGCCCTAGCCCTGGTTGTAGCGGAAAACACCCCAAGCTATCGGGACGGCTCCAATCAAAAATGAAGCGCCCAATACCAAAACGCCAACGTCACAAACGAAAGCGGAATCCCGACGCCAATCATCATGCTGCTGAGTTTGGGTTTGAGTCCGTGGCTCGTGGCCAGCACCGAAGCGGTGATCATGGGCGCCATCGCGGCCTCGGTAATCGAAACGTCGGTTACAAGACCGTCCTGTTTGAGCACGACTTTGTACAATACGTAGAAAAACAACGGCGTGAGCATTAATTTGAACAACAGCCCCAAGGCCAAAAAACCAAAATGCTTGCTGCGTTTGTCGAGCCGCAACTGCAACCCGACGGCCACCAAAGCGATGGGCGTGACGGTGTTGCCCAATTTTAAGAACACGCTGTCCCAGACGACATCGAACTGAAGACCGGCAAGATTCATTAGGATTGCCAATGCAAAAGCGATAAACGGCGGAAACAAAACTATTTTCTTCAGGATGACCGCTGCGCTCGGCGTGCCACGCGAATAGGTGGCCGCCACCAGGATTCCCATCGTGGCCATGACCATGAACGATCCGGGCTGGTCTACGATAATGGCCGTTTCGAGTCCTTGCTGGCCATAGAGCGCCTCGATGACGGGAAACCCCACGAACGAGGTGTTGCCCAAGCCGCCGAGCAGGATCAAGCATCCCGTGAGTTTGCGCGACCAACCAAAAATCTTGGAGAGCGTCGCGAAAAACAAAAAGGCCAACCCAAAGCCAAGCCAAGCGATGCCCAACGGATACAACAACGCATACCCGATGGCTATCTTGGGAATGTAATGCAGCGCCAACGCCGGCAACGAGATATAAATGACGAACTGGTTGAGCGCTACGTGGCTGTTGGCAGGAAAGGCTTGGACGCGTTGCAAAACGACGCCCGTGAGCAGGCAAACAAAAAGGAGTATGAGGCTATCCATAGGCAAAATCAAAGATAATCTAAAATATTCGCAAAATGCAGTTCATCGATTTTAACATTATTTTATTTACGTATCGATGAACGTACACTTTTATAGCTTATATTTGTAACTATAAATATTACAGTATGATTTCGGGTAAATTTGCCATTACGCTCCACATCCTTACCTTGCTTTCCAAGCACCCGGAAGAGTATCTATCGTCCGAATTCATTTCGGCCAGCCTGAATATGAATCCGGTATTGGTACGCAAGGAAATCGCAAATCTCAAAAGAAACAACATCGTAGAAAGTAAAGAAGGCAAGAACGGCGGCACACGCCTGCTGCGCAACGCCTCAGACGTCACGCTCAACGATGTGTTCAAAATGACATTCGACAATGTCACATTGGGTTATTCGAAGAACAGACCAAACCAAAACTGCCCCGTGGGCAAACAAATCAACGAAAAACTTGGCAACCTGTACGAGGACATGAACCTCAAGATCAGCAAGCAACTCAAGGACATTTCGTTGCTCAATTTCGCAGACACTTTTTAACCCATTATTTATAGATTTGCAAGGGTAGTCCCAAATCCTGATCACGACGGATTTGGGATTTTTATTTTGAAAGTGTACATTTACTTCAAAACTTTGTCGTGGCACCACCAGACCCATCTGCGCTTAGCGAAAAAGACGGCATCCCGCAGCCCGAAACCGTGAGTTCGGACCAAGCGGGACAAATCATTTCGCGTCGGCAAAAAAAACCTTCTCCGCAAACGTTGTTCGACGGCATCAGCCAAAGCAACGTTTCCGCGCTCAGCCGCGCGATTACCCTGGTAGAAAGTACGAGTCCCAAACACCTTGAGGCCGCCAATCAAATCATCGCATTGTGCTTGCCACGCGCCAACCGATCGGTACGCATAGGCATCACGGGCGTCCCGGGCGTTGGGAAAAGCACGTTCATCGAAGCGTTTGGGAAATACCTGACCGGACTCGGTAAAAAAGTGGCCGTGCTGGCCGTAGACCCGAGCAGCACCATTTCGCATGGCAGCATTTTAGGCGATAAAACGCGGATGGAAGATTTGGTGAAAGACCCAAACGCCTACATACGTCCATCGGCATCGGGCGAAACACTGGGCGGTGTGGCCCGAAAAACCCGCGAGACAATCACGCTTTGCGAAGCGGCCGGTTTCGATACGATCATCATCGAGACCGTGGGCGTCGGGCAAAGCGAAACGGCCGTACATTCGATGGTGGATTTTTTCCTGCTGCTGAAGATCGCGGGCGCAGGCGACGAACTGCAAGGCATCAAACGCGGGATCATGGAAATGGCCGATGCGGTGGTGATCAACAAAGCCGACGGCGACAACGTCAAACGCGCCAGGCTCGCCAAGACCGAGTTTAACCGCGCGTTACATTTGTTTCCGGCCAAGAAATCGGGATGGATGCCAAAAGTGGAAACGTGCAGCGCACTGACCAAAGACGGCGTCGACAAAGTGTGGGGCTTGATTTCGGATTATTTGGAACTGGTGCAAGGCAACGGCTACTTTGCCGACAAACGCCAGGCGCAAAACCAATACTGGATGATGGAAACGATACACGAACAACTGCAGCGTCATTTTTTCTCGAATCCGGATATGGTCAAGGAAATCGAACGCCAGAAAACGGCAGTACTTCAAAACGAAATCTCGCCGTTCGCGGCCGCGCAGTCATTGATGGATCGGTACTTCAACCGATAAATCACTTACGAATTGAATCCGAACGCCCGCGTGAGGCCCCGAAGCTTCGGGGGAGGCAAGCACCGCGTGCAGCCGAGTGCCCGACAGCGGCGCCAAAAAGATGCCATTTCGAATCGAATTATCTGCGCCGGTGGCACACCCTAAAAAAATTACTCTTCGTAACGCGCCACTTCACGATCGTAGAAATCATTGGCTTCGGCAATCAGGCCTTCCATGATTTGGTTGAGTTCGCCTTCGTCGAGGTCTTCGGCTTCTTCGAGAAATTCGACCTCATCGTCCTTGAGGTTGATCACGAAACGCGGGTAATCCATGTGGATGACAAAAATGTCGTCGGGAAAATCGGTGTTGTCGCCGAGTAGGAATTTTGGTAGGTCCATTTTTTTATTTTTTATTCTTTATTTATTCCGCTACGCTCCATACAATTCGGCTGCGCCTCGGGTGTTGTTTTTTGTTGTCGTTACAGATGATTCGCGGAATGAAACTCTATCAAAATAGCAGATTTTACTTCCTCCATTTCGCAATTTACCAAAGGGCCGCTATCCGCCGTGTCGGTCCAATGCTTCGAACTCGGCCTTTTCCTGCTCGTAGATCAGCTTTTTGGTCAGGTGGTTGAACCGAAGGTACAAAAATAGCGCCGCCGCCGTAAGCCCCGCCAACAACCCAATCCAAACGCCCACGGCACGCCACTCGGTGTATTTGCCGAGGTAGAACGAAACCGGGAAACCCACAATCCAGTACGCCACAAACGTAATATACATCGGAATCTTGACGTCCTGCAAACCGCGCAATGCACCCAAAACGACCACCTGGACGCCATCGGATACCTGAAAAATGGCCGCCACGATCAGCAACTGGGCCGCGATCGCGATGACCTCGGTGTTATCGGCCAATTGCGACACGTTGTCGACATCGAGGAAAAACGGCGGTAAAAAATCGTTGAGCAAAATAAACCCGAGCGCGAAAACGGCTTCCACCAACAGCACGAGCAAAAAGATCGACCGCGCGACCACGACCAGGTTTTTGTAATCGTTGAGCCCGCGCTGGTTCCCTACCCGAATCATGGCCGTGACGCTGAGTCCCATCGCAAACATAAAAGTAATCGTGGCCAAACTGAGCGCAATCTCGTTGGCCGCCTGGCTGGTCTTGCCGATGTTGCCGCACAACCAAACGGCCGAGGTGAACAGCGCAACCTCGAACAGCATCTGCATCGACGAAGGCAGCCCAAGGTTGACAATTTTGCGCACCGTGACCTTTTTGATCTCGTCGAACGTAAAACCTTTGAAGTAAACACCAAGACGTTCATTCCGCGCCAGCATCCAGTGCATGAACAGCACCATCATTACACGCGAGATCACCGTGCCGAGCCCGGCCCCGGTCACGCCCAGTTCGGGGAAAATCCATACGCCGTAAATCAGGGCATAGTTGATTGGGACGTGGACGACGTTGGCCATGACGATGGCGTACATCGAGTATTTGGTCATCGACAATCCGTCGGCAAATTGTTTATAGCCTTGGTACATGACCATCGGAATCAGCGAAAAAGCGGTCCAGCCAAGATACGGCAGGGCCAACGCGATGACTTCGGCGGGCTGCCCCATGACGTACATGAGCGGCTTGGCCAAAAATACGATCGCGAACAGTACGAGCCCGAGTACCGTACACAAAAACAGCCCGTGGTGGAACGTCGAACGCACTTTGAGCTGGTCTTTTTCGGCATCGCCCTCGGCTACGATGGGCGTGATGGCGGTCGAAAAACCGATGCCGATCGACATGGCCACGAACACAAAACTGTTGCCCAACGAAACGGCCGCCAATTCCGCCGACCCGAGGTTGCCCACCATGAGTTTATCGACGATACCTATCAAGGTATGGCCCAGCATGCCCAGGATGACCGGATAGGCCAACTGCAGGTTGTATCGAAATTCCTTGGTGTAGTGCGAAAGGTTCACGGCAACTTTTTGCGGCAAAGGTACGAGTTGCGTTCGATTGAAAAGCGCGAAATCGGCAATTTCGAGGCCCGATTTCTTAAAATTTGTTAAATTTTTACTTTTCCCCTAGCCTATTTTGCACCATTTTCAAAAATCAATTGCAAAAATAAACTCGCGAAGCAATGCCTTGCCCAGCAATGACTTAAAACACAAAAACACGTTAATAAAATGACGATTCTTTAGTAGAAAATTAAATCTTGCAACAAAACCTGCGAATTGTGTAAGCACAACAAAAAGCCACATTGATAGTTTTACACTTGATATTTCATGAAAAACATTCGATTTAATTTAACCTATGCCACAAAAATCTCACTAATCTTAAAATCAAATTGTCATGAAAACCAAAGTAAGAAGCTTGTTAATGGGATGCGCCCTTTTGTTTGCAGGAGGCCTGTTTGCCCAAGAAAAAGAAACGATCGGGACGGTCATCGGAACCACACCCAGCAACTACGACCAAGGGTTCCGATTGGGGTTCGGACTCAACGGCGGGTATATGTTCAACACGTCGAGTTCTCCATTTGGCGGCACCGATGTGTTTGCAGGGCCTACGGTAGGCGGCGACATCCGTCTGCAATACGATTTATCGCGCCGATTGTCGGTCACGTTGACCACGGGTTACAACCACTTTTTTGTAGAAGAAGATCTCAAGGATTGGCCCGCCAATCGCAGAGACATCGGACAAATTCCCGTAAAAGCAGGATTCAAGGCGTTCTTTTGGGAAGACCAATTTTACGGATTAGCCGAAGTGGGTGGCGGATTTACCGTCTCTAAAAACAGCCCTTTCGCCGAAGACACCACCGTCATCCTGGCGCCGGGCATCGGTTGGGCCAACAAATGGGTCGATTTGAGCGTGCGCTACGAACACTACACCGAATTCGAGACCGGACAGGTAGCCCTGCGACTCGCCTACGGTTTCAGATTATAATGCCACACTAATTCAAACCTGAAGAAGCCCGATCCGTCGGGCTTTTTCTATTGTTCCGACGTCAGTTGCTTTCGGTATTCGGCGATGTTGGCCTTGACCTTGTCGTCGAGTTCGGGCTCGTCGATGTCTTTGTATTTCTTGAGTTCGGCCAACAGTATCTCGGCAAAAAGCACGCGCGCGGCATCTTTGTTGTCGGCGGGAATCACATACCAGGGCGCTACCGCCGTCGAAGTACGGTTGATGGCATCTTCATAACACCTCTGGTAATCTTCCCACAGCGCGCGTTCCTTTAAGTCGCCCGGCGAAAACTTCCAATTGTGCTTTTCCTCCTCGAGCCTGCGCAACAACCGCTGGCGTTGTTCCTCTTTGCTCAAATGCAGAAAAAACTTGAGTACGATGGTCCCGTTTTGCACCACATGGTTTTCAAAATTCTCGATTTGCGCAAAACGTCGGGCCCAAAATGCGGTATTCACATCCGACACTTGTTTTACATCGGGCAGGTTCTCGCCCAGGATGTACTCAGGATGCACGCGCGTGACCAACACATTTTCATAGTGCGTGCGGTTAAAGATCGCAAATTTGCCGCGTTCGGGCAGCGCAAGATAATGCCGCCACAAATAGTCGTGCTTGAGCTCGAGTTCGGTGGGCTGTTTGAAACTGTGCACCACCACGCCGCGCACGTTGAACTCCTTAAACACCTCTCGGATCAGGCTGTCCTTGCCCGATGTATCCATGCCCTGCAACCCGATGAGCACCCCGTATTTGCCCTGCGCATACATCTTTTCCTGTATTTTTGCGATCTTCTTGCCTAGTTCCTCGAGTCGCTGCTCGAGTTGTTCCTCGGTGGCGTCGGTTTGGATCAATGTGGCGTGCGCGGCCAGCGCGATGGGCTGCGTCACTTTGTACGCATCGGTATTTATGTTGTCCATGGTGTCGGTTTTATCGTAAATATAAGTAATTTTAGGAGCTATTTCCGGCTCTTCGCTGTATCTTTTTTGTTTTTGCAAACCAAAAAAGGATGCCGCTTCGATCCGGGCTAAAAGAACGAACATGCCTCCATTCACGCTCGAACTGCTTTTTAACATCATCGGTATCGGATCGGCTTCAGGGCTGTTGTACGATGGCCACACGTTGCTCCTGATTGGCGACAACAGCGGCTTTTTGTATGAGTACCGCGTAGCCGACCAAAGTTTGAACCACCACGCCTTGCTCGAACAACCGTCGGCCAACATCCCCAAGTCGCAAAAACCCGATTTCGAGGCCATCGTCTCGGACGACCAAAACATCTACGTATTCGGCTCGGGCTCTACTGAAAAACGAAATAAAATGGTTACACTAAACAAAACCACCAAAGCCATCACCGCCACAACCGATTTGACCAATCTGTATCTGTCGATGCAAAGTTTCGCCCAAATCAAACCCGAGGATTTCAACATCGAAGGTGTTGTGCGCGACCAAGAGACCTGGTACTTTTTTCAACGCGGCAACGGCGCCAAAGGGCAAAACGGTGTGTTCTCGGTAGAGGTGCGCGATTGGGAGCTCGATTTCAACATGGTGTACAACGCCTTTAAATTGCCCAAAATAAAAGGCGTGCGCGCCAGTTTTACCGATGCGATCATGGTAGACGACACTTTGTATTTCCTGGCCTCGGCCGAAGATTCGAACTCGACCTACCACGATGGCGTGGTGTTGGGCACCCTCATCGGGACCATCGACCACGTAAAAATGAAATTGGGCAAAACCAAAACCATTTCTAATTCGCATAAATTCGAAGGGCTCGCGCTTTTCGCCAAGTCCGAAGCGCAAACCGAGTTTCTGCTTTGCGAGGACAACGACACCGACGCGCTTACATCGGGGATTTACAAACTGACATTGCAGCGATAAGTGCAATCGGTCGTTGTTCATTTTTACAGTTTTTCTGGAATGGAGTTGCGTGGGAAAATTGTATTTTTACCGTAGGGAAGGGGGCATTGGAAGTATACCCCAACGAAATATAATCGACACCGTATTATAGATTTTCTGTACATTTTGTTAATTTTTTTTTTTTCAAATTACGGTGATCGAAATGATTGTGTTTTAGCGGTGTTCTTAAACAATCACGAAAAAATAAAGGCCTGTTCCAACCTTTCTACTACAATCCTGCTCTTACCCAAAAAACAAGCACCGTGATCAGCGAAAACCTCATAGCAGCCTGCAAGAAAATGCAACGCGATGCCCAACGACAGGTCTACCAATTGATGGCACCCAAGTTATACTACACATGCAAGCGTTACCTCAAAAAAGAGGAAGAGATCGAAGAAGCCATGGCCGATGCGTTCTATACCATCTTCACCAAACTCGATCAACTCAAAGAAATGGGCGCATTCGAAGCCTGGGCCCGCAGGATTGCCATCAACCAATGCCTGCTTACGATCCGTAAGAAAACCAATTTCAACATGTACCTGGACGATGTCAAGGTGCTGCAACCTTTTACGCCAGAGGTCAATCATCTGGAAGAAGAAGATTTGCTGAACCTGCTCAATTTGATCCCCGAAGGTTGCCGTACGATCTTTAACCTGTTCGTCATCGAAGGCTACGGACACAAAGAGATCGCCGATATGTTGCACATTTCCGAAGGCACTTCCAAATCCCAACTCAATGTAGCCAAAACCAAGCTCAAAGTGCTCGTGAACCAGCGCTACTACCAAAATGCGAAATAACATGGAGAACCAAGAAAAAATATTCGAACAGTTCAAACGCGCCGCCGACAATATGGAGTCGAAAGACTTTCCCTCGGTCGAGAAAGTCTGGTCGCGCGTAGAAGACAAACTCGACAAAAAAGTACTGACCAAGCAGCACAATTTGTGGAAAAAAGTCGCAATCGCCGCCTCGGTACTGTTGGTCGTCACGCTGGGCTATCAACTTTTCAAACCCGAACAAACCATCAGCATCCCACAGAATGAAGTAGTCAACAACGACATCCCCGCGCCCGCACATCCGCCGAAAGTACAAGATGCCACCGCCGACCCGACACCGGAACACCCTCAAATCAAACCCGAAGCCGACAAAATCCTTAAGCGCACCATCGAAGAGCCAGCAGCCGTGGCCATGGAAGAAAGCCCGGCCGCAGACGCCGAATACAGCCACGAGCCCGAGTCGGACATGGTGCTCAAGAGCAAAAAGTCGAACGCACCGTTGTCTGGCAAATCGGCACGATTCCAGAAAGGAAGGGCATTTGATGCTGTCGGCGTGCAACGAAAAGATGCCGAATTCCACGAAGCCGACACCGACAAAAAGACGGAAACTGCCGTCGTAGGCAACGTACAAGCGCCGCTGGTCATCGTAGACGGCAAGGCCATCACAGGCGAAGAAGCGCTCAAAATCAACACCGTATCCGAAGGCATCGCCAAGATCGATCCCAAGGACGAAAAAGAAATCGTCGTGCTCAAGGAACCGCTGTACATCATCAACGGGCATTATTACTCGGAACAGGAATTGTTTGGGCCCAACCCTACGAGTCCTTATGCGCCGCTGAACCAGCAGGAAATCGAGACCATCACTGTATTCCAGGGCGAAAAGGCCATCGCCAATTACGGAAAACGCGGCGAGAAGGGCGTGGTTGTGATCACCACCAAGGACCGCAAACCTGCCGCCAAAACCGAAGCCAAGACTTCCAAGAAGTAACATTCCACAACCTTAAAAATCATCGTCATGAAAAACTTCAAAATGTTTTCATCGGGCATCGCCATGCTTGTACTTTTCACCTCTTTCGTGGGGTTGAAAACACTGACCCATCCCGAAAAGGAGCGCACCATCACCGGAACCGTCACCGCAAATGGGCTGCCGATTCCAGCCGTAAACGTCATCGTAAAAGGAAACACCAAAGGCACCCAGACCGACTTCAACGGCCACTACTCCATCAAAGCCAAGAAAGGCGACATTTTGCAGTTCCGCTACATCGGGTTCAAGGACCGCGACGTCAAAGTCAAAGACAACAATGTCACCAACGTTGCGATGCAGTCCGACAGCCAGGCCCTTTCTGAAGTGGTCGTGACGTCGCAAGGCATCAAACGCGAAAAGAAGTCACTGGGCTATGCCGTGTCGGGCGCCGCTCCTGGTGTAGTGATCAGGGGTTATGCGTCGAACAAAGCCACCGATCAACTGTACCAGCCTTCGCCTGTTTATGAAAAAGATGCCGAACACGAATTCGAAAAAAGCCGCTACCAACCCATCGACAAAAACGATGAAGACTACGGAACTTTTGTCGAGAATCCGTTCGAAGCGCCCAAAAATGCGCCGCTGTCTACATTTTCGATCGATGTCGACAACGCATCGTACACCAACATCAGACGTTTCATCAACAATGGGCAAACCGTGCCACGCGATGCCGTTCGCGTCGAAGAAATGGTCAACTTTTTCAAGTACCAGTACCCGCAACCCAGCGGCGCACATCCGTTTTCGATCAACACCGAATACAGCCAATCGCCGTGGAACAAAGACCATCAACTTTTGCGTATCGGCCTACAGGGAAAACACCTGTCTACCGACAACTTGCCCGCGTCGAACCTCGTGTTTTTGATCGACGTTTCGGGATCGATGGGCAGTGCGAACAAACTGCCGCTTTTGATACAATCGATGAAAATCCTGACCCAGCAATTGCGCGACGAAGACAAGGTTTCGATTGTGGTGTATGCCGGTGCAGCGGGGCTCGTCTTGCCGCCAACTTCGGGCAGCGACAAGAAAGCCATTGTAGACGCGCTCGAACGACTCAATGCTGGCGGCAGCACGGCCGGCGGTGCGGGCATCGAACTGGCCTACAAAACGGCGCAGGAACATTTCATCAAGGGTGGCAACAACCGCGTGATCCTGGCCACCGATGGCGATTTTAACGTGGGCAGTTCGTCGAACGAAGCCATGGAAAAACTGATCGAGGACAAACGCAAAACGGGCGTATTCCTGACCGTGTTGGGCTATGGCATGGGCAATTACAAAGACAGCAAAATGGAAATCCTGGCCGACAAAGGCAATGGCAACTACGCCTACATCGACAACATCCAGGAAGCCAATCGTTTCTTGGGCAAGGAGTTCAAAGGGTCGATGTTTGCGATCGCCAAGGATGTCAAGATCCAAATCGAATTCAACCCGAACCAAGTGCAGGCCTACCGTTTGATTGGCTATGAAAACCGCAAACTGCGTCCAGAAGATTTTACGAACGACAAGATCGATGCGGGCGAATTGGGCAGCGGCCACACGGTAACGGCGTTGTACGAAATCATCCCTGTGGGGGTCAAGAACGATTTTGCCGAAACCACGCCCAAACTCAAATACAGCAAGGTCGAACCCACCACAAGTGTTTACAAAGACGAACTCGCGACCGTTAAATTCCGCTACAAAAAACCAGATGGCGATACAAGTACCGAAATGGTCAATGTGATCTCCAACGACGCGACCAAACTCGAAAAAGCCTCAGGCGATTTCAAATTCAGCGCGGCCGTGGCTTGGTTTGGGCTCAAATTGCGGGATTCTAAATTGATCGCAAACAAGTCGTCGGGCGACATCAAGAAACTCGCGAAAGAAGGACTCGCCAACGATACCGACGGTTACCGCGCCGAGTTCATTAGACTCGTCGACGGCGAAGCCAAGAAAATTGCCGGATTGGATTAGTTGAATTAGTTAGTTGATATCGGTTACGGCCGACAAAAAAAGGGACAAGCGTTAACTTGTCCCTTTTGCTTTTTTTAGTTCGATCGCCTATTGCACCAACAGCTTGTGGGTTTGCGTTTGGCCGTCTTTTTCGACTTTGACGAAATACAATCCCGCGTTGAGTTGCTGGGTGAATTCGACCAGGTTGGCATCGGCATGGGCAGTGCGGATGGTCTTTCCGAGCGCATCGGTAATCGTGATTGTGCTGCCCGAAAGCTGTTTACCCTCGAGCTTGAACGAACCTTTGGATGGATTCGGGTACAACCGCACGCCGGCATCGGCGATGAACACATCGGTACCCAGCAGCGAATTGATCGAAAAACTATAGTCGAAGCCGCCACCAAAGTCAGGTTCGAACGTTTTGAGCACGACGTCGTTGGCGTCCAGGATTTGCATGTAGCCGGTACCTTGCGCTGTTGCGGCCCACCATTCAAGACCGTTGTTGCCGGTATCTTCCATACGCAAACGGTAGCAACCCGGCGTGACCAGCGGTGCGTTGTAGGTAAACGTATAAATGGTATTGGCGGCAGGGAACGTGCGGTTTTCGACCAAAACGCCCGCATCGTCGTACAGGTTGTAATAGTTTTGGCCCGGACTGTTGTTGGTTTTGACGCGGATCTTGAACGTAGCCGGCAACACGTCGGGCAACGTAAAATTCGAATGATACAAATTGTTGTGCGCATAGCCATCGGGCGCGCCGTTGACCAAGACAATTTGGGCGTGGAACTTATTGCCGGTCGCCTGCACGCCATTGCTCCAAAGCCCTTGCACCGGAAGCTGTACATCAACGGCAGCCATCGAAGCCAGATTGCCGTTCCAGGTAAACGTTTGGTGCGTATCGGCGTTGTTGAGCCAATACTCGAACTGTACGCTCGTCACGGCATTGGCGCCCGTATTGCGCAACGTCAACTTGGGTTGTTCGCACATTGGGTTGATGCGACCGTATTCTGCAATCGCGTTGTTCGGCGCCTTGACGACTTCGATTGCGGCATCGGTTGGGAAATTCGGCGCGCCGTAGCCAATGACTTGGTGCGCGGTGATGTAACGGTAGTCGCCACCTGGCTGCTGCGCGTTAGAAGTGCGGTAATCCAAAGCCACCGTCGATCCCGGTGTGGCAAACGACGTGATGTCGTATTCCTTGAGCAGCGTACGTTGGCCAGGACACCAGCCTTGGCGGTTGTACACCCATGTTCCGCCTTGCGGGAAAATTGGATTTTCGTTGCAGATTTGCGTGATCGTCCAGCTCAATTGCTGCACGTCGTTGGCGCGAATGCGGTGTTGGATCGTACCGCCATTCTGCGAAAATTCGCCCGCAGCACCATGACCGGTGATCGACGATTTGAGTTTGAACGAGGTCGCGTCGCTTGAAAATGCGTAATTGTTGGTCGGGAAGGCCGTGCCGTTGTTGATGTTGGCCAGCGTCACATCGCCCTTGCGGAACATCCCTTGCCACAATTGGTCGTATTGTACCACGTTGCGCGGCGGGGTGCCCACGATGAACAAGAATTCAAGGTCCATTTCTTCCTGCCAGACGCCACCGGCCATCGTTAGGCGTTTGTTGCCTTTGAGCAGGTTGACGTAATCGGACATGTCAAAAATCCAGGTCTTGCCGTTCACGCCCAAATCGAGCCCGATACCATACGGTGTCACGAACGACACCAATTCGTTGTAAAACGGATAACGCTTGAAATAATCCATCTGCGTGACGTTGATCGTGCCTTCGGTAGCTACCGGCAACGTTCCCGCTACGGCACCCGTTTGCCCGTTGTAGATGTTTTCGGCCACGGCGTCATACAAATATTGCGTGTCGAGTAAATTGAGCGTATCGTCGGTCATCGGCGTCACGCCTTCGTTAGAGGTCACCGAATAATGCCCTACGGTGCGCGGCGTGCGCGGATAGCTGTAACGCTCCACCACAGGGGTTACCGTTTGGTTGTAGGTGCCGCGGTAAAACGTCAGGTTCGGCAATAAGTTCGATTCGGTAAAGGTCGTCGACAATTGATCGCCGCGCTCGAACGAAGCACTGACCGACGGCGCCTGCGAAACCAGCCCTTGTTTGCTGTCGAGCACGGTGCCCGCGTTCATCTGGTCGAGTTTGTAGTAAGCTACGAGATTGGCGTCGTACGGGTGCGTCGCGTCGAGCGATTTGTTTTTCCAGGCCAGGATGGTTTCGTCATCGACTTCGGTATCCCAAACCGCGAACTCACGGATGCGTCCTTTGTAAAAACGGTCGGTACCGTTGTCACTCATCTTGCCCAGATAAAGCTTGAGCAATTCCACGGCGCGCGTTTTTCCGCTACCGCCCAGCCATTGGTTGCCGTTGAGGAAAATCTTCATTTCTTCGGTATCGGCATTCTTGACAAACACCCAGTGGTTCCATTGTCCTTCGATGTTGCTCTCGGCGCCATACACCTGTTCGATACGGTCGAATCCGCCGCCATCGTAGCCGCAGTCAAAATAAACCCGTCCGTCCCAAGGCATGTGCAGGTTGATTTCGCGCTGGTTGATGTCGGTCGAATAGCCGTACACGATGCTACAATTGCTCGGCATCAGCGCCGGATCGCCATAGGCCCAGAACGAAACGGTCAATTGTTGGCCGATGGTATTCAAAAACGTTGGATCGATATCGACCGCACCCGCCGAAGTATCGATCATCCCGATGTTGCTCGCGCTCAGGCTACGCAAACCCGCGTTGGTAAAGCCCGCCAATTGGATGTCGGCGGTTCCCGAAGTGTTCGAAAACGAAAAGTCGAGGATCAGGTTGCTCGTCCCATCCCAATTGAAAGGCGTATGGAACTGCAAACGGTTCGCGCCCACGGCAAAAGCATGGTTGCGGAAATAGACTTCGGTAAAACCGGTAAGCTGTAAATTCTGTGCGGGCAATTCGATCAGCGAAGTGCTTTTGACCGAGAGTTTCAGGAATGCGGTTGCGCCACCGGTTGTGGCGGTCAATCCCAAACCTTGGATCGGGCCCGCGGTGAGCCCTGCAGCTTGCAGTTGCGCCGCCGTGACCAAAATCTGCGAGCGGCCGCTGCGAAGCGCGGTATGCAACAACCCACCCATCGATTGGTTGCCGCTGCCTACCTGATAGGTGTTTTCAGAAACGATGCTGTTCAGGTTGACCTGTTGTTGCGTAAAATCGTAGTGGTCGAAAGTAGGTTGCGTGGTATAGGCGAACGCACTGCCCGAAAAATTAGAAACATGGTAATCGGGCCATTGTTGCAGCACCTTTTCGACCTTGCTCGAATCGGCGATGAAGGTGTTGCACGAATAATCCCATTCGCCGCAACCGGTCACACCGTCTTCGGGGCCCATGAGCACCGTGGCGTTGCGGCAACGCATGTTGTATTTGAGTAAAATTTTCTCGAAGGTCAGCGCGGGATTGTTTGGGAAAGCGAGCACCGTGTCGCGCGTGGTGCTGTTGTAGTTAAACCCTTGCACGCGGATTGTATCGCCCACGGCTTGCGCATTGGCCATCCCCGATACGGCAAGCATCAGGAACAACAATAGTAGTTTTTTCTTCATTTTAACGGATGCTTTGGTGTTGTTTTTCAATCCGTTAAAAATAACAAAAAAATTGGCTTACTTTTCGATTTCGCGCAAACTCTCCATTTTTTTGTGTGCGAGGAATCCCTTGATATCCTCGAAGTGCTCCTTGACGCGCTTGTGGCCAAACTCGAACACTTTTTCGGCCAGTCCGTCGAGGAAGTCGCGGTCGTGCGAGACCAGGATCAACGTGCCATCGAAATCCTTCAAAGCGTCTTTGATGATGTCTTTGGTTTTCATGTCGAGGTGGTTCGTCGGCTCATCGAGGATCAAGACGTTGACCGGTTCGAGCAACAGTTTGATCATCGCCAGACGCGTTTTTTCGCCGCCAGAAAGCACCTTGACTTTTTTGGTGGTGTCGTCGCCCGAGAACATGAACGCGCCGAGCAAATTCTTGATCTGCGTACGGATGTCGCCCACGGCAATGGTATCGATGGTCTCGAAAACAGTCATGTTTTCATCCAAAAGCGACGCTTGGTTTTGTGCGAAATAACCGATCATGGCGTTGTGCCCGATCTCGACTTTACCGCCGTCGGGTTGGATTTCTTTCATGATGGCTTTGATCATCGTCGATTTGCCTTCGCCGTTCTTGCCGACGAGTGCGACTTTTTGGCCGCGTTCGATGACCATGTTCGCGTCTTTGAACACGACGTGGTCGCCATAGGACTTGGCCATTTCATTGACCACTACCGGATACTGTCCGCTTCGTGGCGACGGCGGAAACCTGAGCCTGAGTGCCGATGTATCAACCTCATCGACCTCGACCAATTCTAGTTTTTCGAGCATCTTGACGCGCGATTGCACTTGCAGTGTCTTGGAATAGGTGCCTTTGAAACGTTCGATGAATTCGGTGGTTTCGGCAATCATTTTTTGTTGTTCCTCGTAGGCTTTTTGCTGGTGCGCGCGGCGGTCTTTGCGCAATTCGAGGTAGTGCGAGTATTTGGCTTTGTAGTCGTAGATGCGGCCCATGGTCACTTCGATCGTACGGTTGGTGATGTTGTCGACAAACGCGCGGTCGTGCGAGATGACCATCACCGCCTTGGCCGAATTGATCAAAAAGTCTTCAAGCCATTGGATCGATTCGATGTCCATGTGGTTGGTGGGCTCATCGAGCAAAATCAAATCGGGTTTTTGCAACAGGATCTTGGCCAATTCGATGCGCATGCGCCAGCCTCCTGAGAACTCCGAGGTGGGACGCGTAAAATCTTCGCGCTCGAATCCGAGTCCTTTCAAAACCTTTTCGACTTCGGCTTCGTAGTTGACTTCTTCGATCGAATAAAATTTCTCTGAAAGTTCAGACACGCGTTCGATCAACTTCATGTAATCGTCCGATTCATAATCGGTGCGAATGGTGAGCTGTTCGTTGAGCTCGTCGATTTCGGCCTTCATCTTAAAAATCCCCGCAAACGCCTTGGACGTTTCGTCGAACACCGTTGCATCGTCCTTGGTAAGCAAATGCTGCGGCAGGTATGCAATCACCGCTTCTTTGGGTGCCGAAATGCTGCCCGTAGACGGCTTGCTCGCTCCGGCGATGATTTTCAAAAGCGTCGATTTTCCTGCGCCGTTCTTGCCCATCAAGGCGATTTTGTCGTTTTCATTTATCGCAAAGGAAACATCGCTGAACAAGGTTGTTCCGCCGAATTGTACCGAAATGTCGTTGACTGTGATCATGGTGATTTTTTGAAGCGGCAAAGATAGTCGAATCGAATGAAAAAAATTTCACATTACAGATTTTCTATGTTGTCGGTATCCTTAAAGTGTTATATTTGAAACAACCAAAACAAACACATCATGAAATTAATACTCACTGGATTGACGCTGCTGTTCGGCGTGCTATCTTATGCGCAAGTGCAATTCGAAAAAGGCTATTTCGTGTACAATGCGGGAAAAAAGGTCGACTGTTACATCGAAAACCTGGACTGGAAAGACAATCCAACGTCATTCCGTTACAAAATCAACCCAAACGACAAACCGGAAACAGAAAATATCAACGGTGTACGTGAGTTTGCCATCGATGGTGGCCGTGTCTACAAACGTTACATGATGGAGATGGAACGTTCGTTGCCGCAAACCAATGCCGTACAAAACAGTCGCAATCCCGATTTCAAGATCGAAACGCAATTTTTGCTGCTGCTGGTGTCGGGCCAGGCCTCTTTGTATGAATATGTGCAGGGAAACGTGCAGAAGTTTTTCTTTGAAACGCCCGATAAAACCCTGGAGCAATTGGTGATGATCCGCTACATGGAAAGCAACAGCGGCATTGGCGAAAATAAATTGTTCCAACAACAGCTGTTCAACAACGTTCGTTGTGAAAAAACCGACGATACCTCGTTCAAAAACATGCCCTACAGCCGCAGCGTTTTGATGGCGCATTTTGAACGGTACAACAGTTGTTTCGACAACGATGCGCCAAACAAGGCAAACGCCGACAAGCCAAAAGAAACCTTCGCTTTGCGTATAACAGTTGGGGCGCAAATGGCGACGATGAAGTTGACCGATCCTTATTCTTATTATGATGCGTCGGCCACCATCAATTACACGTCCTATCGTTTGGGACTCGAAGCCGAAGCGTTCCTGCCTTTTAACCACAACAATTGGAGCATTTTTACCAATCCTACCTATCAGAATTTCGATGCGCAAAAAAACTATGTGGCTTATGTAAACAACCCCGAGTTTTTTAACGACGGTGATCAATTGCATTACACGGCGGTTGTGCGTTATGCGACCATCGATATTCCGTTGGGCGCACGTCGCCATTTTAGGTTTAATGCCCACACCCGCATGTTTATTGATGCCGCCTATGTGTTTCCGATCATGGTTTCCTCCGACGACATAGTGTTGCAGAACAAGGACGGGCTCGCCAACGCATCGGTCACGCTGCCTGTGGAACAAAAAGGAAATTTTGCGGTTGGAGTGGGACTCGGTTACAAAAAATGGACGGCTCAATTCCGATACGGAGCGCCTAGGGTTTTGACAGACGCGGCGTCATGGAACACGAAATTTTCTTCGTTCGCGCTGCAAATCGGCTACAATCTGCTATAGTTACAGGGCCGGTCTTCTGGCCCTACTTTTTTACCGACGGATTGTCTATTTCATACCATCCGCACAAATCGCCCTCGTCCATAAAAGTGTTGACGAACTGTAGCCCGCATTTTTCGAGCACCTTGACCGATGCGGTATTTTCAAGGTCTGCGTAGGCGCTGATGCGTTCGAGCTTCATTTCGTTGAAACCAAATTCGATAAACGCCCGCACCGATTCGGTACCGTAGCCTTTGCCCCAATGCGGCTTGAGGAACCGGTAGCCCAAATCATAGTTGTCTTTTTTGCCGTTGAGTTCCGCAATGTATTTGAGTCCGGCCCAACCGATGAATTCGCCCGTGTCTTTCAAAAACGCGCCCCATCGGCCAATGCCGTTTTCGCGGTATTGCCGTTGGATTTGCGCAATCAGTTCGCGCGTCTGGTCGATGTGCGTAAGCGGTTGGACGCCTACATATTTCACGACGTCGGGATCCGAGTCGAGTTCAAACATGGCTTCGGCATCCGATGCGATCAATTCGCGAAACAGCAACCGTTCAGATTCAAGACGCGTCCTCATCGGGTTCAAAGAATAAAGGTTCTACCATGATTTTGTCGGCCATCAATTCGAGTTTTTCGGTCACGGCCGAGGCGAAAAACAACCGCTGCGTTTTCTCGACGCTGTCGGACAATCTGGAAATCGCGGCGTGCTGACGGTTCTTGAACAAGACATCGGCATCGTCTACGGCAAAAATCTTGATCGTATTCATGTTGAAACCCGCCGTTGAGAACAGTGCATTGAGTTTGGCCGGCGGCCCCACGAGCACATCAAGGCCCAACGAGATGTGGTTTTTGTCGAAATCGGTATCGCCTTTTTCGTGTACGCCGTACACGCGCAAGTCGGTATAGTTGCCCAGCGTCTTGAACAGGTTCACCACCTCGAGCATCTGGTCTTTGTCCTGCACAAACACCAATGCGCGCGTGCTCTCGCCCGATGCCGCTTGGAGTTTTTGGATGACGTGCATCACCAACGTCGTGGTCTTACCGCTTCCCGGCGGCGAAACCACCACGCAATCGGCGCCGCTCTTGACCGACGACCAGGTGGCTTCCTGCATTTCATTCGGCACGATAAAGTCGTTCTCGAGGAGCGCTTTTTGGAGGTTTGGGTTTATTTTTTTGAGGTTCATTCTTTTCAATTATACCACAAAGATACGCCAAGGTTTCGCAAAGAAACGCAAAGCGCCCTTTCGAATCTCTGAGAACTTTGCGAAAACTTTGTGCTCCTTTGCGGTAAAATCATTTACTCGCAAACAACTTCACGTCGTTTTCCGAAATCTCGTTCCCGCCCAGGATGATCAGGCGTTCCACTACGTTGCGCAACTCGCGGATGTTGCCCGTCCAATCGTATTCCTGCAGCAACTTGGTGGCTTGCGTCGAAAACGATTTGGGCGCGTTGCCCTGCTCCTCGGCGATTTTGACGGCAAAATGTTCGATCAAAAGCGGGATGTCGTCGCGGCGGTCGTTGAGCGCCGGCACCTTGACCAGGATGACGGCCAGACGGTGGTACAAATCTTCGCGGAAACGGCCTTCGGCAATTTCGTGCTTGAGGTCTTTGTTGGTGGCGGCAATCACGCGTACATCGACTTTGATTTCCTTTTCGTCGCCCACGCGCGAAATCTTGTTTTCCTGTAACGCGCGCAACACCTTGGCTTGCGCCGACAGGCTCATGTCGCCTATTTCGTCGAGGAAAATCGTGCCCTTGTTTGCCGCTTCGAACTTACCTCCACGGTCCTTGACTGCCGATGTAAAGGCGCCTTTGACGTGCCCGAACAACTCGCTTTCGATGAGTTCCGACGGGATGGCCGCGCAGTTGACTTCGATGAGTGGGGCCGCGGCGCGCTCGCTTTTTTCGTGCAACCAGTGCGCGACCAGTTCTTTGCCTGTTCCGTTGGGGCCCGTAACCAGCACGCGCGCATCGGTCTTGGCGACTTTTTCGATGATGTCTTTGATGTGGTTGATGGCGTCGCTTTCGCCGATCATCTCGTAGTGCTTGCTGACCTTTTTCTTGAGGATCTTGTTCTCGACCACGAGTTGCTTTTTGTCGAGCGCGTTGCGCACGGTATTGAGCAAACGGTTCAAATCGGGTGGTTTGGAGATGTAGTCGAACGCCCCGAGCCGCATGGTTTGGATGGCGGTTTCCATATCGCCGTGGCCCGAGATCATGACCATCGGGATTTCGGGCTTGATTTTTTTGACCGCTTCGAGCAACTCGACACCGTCCATTTTGGGCATTTTGATGTCGCACAACACGAGGTCGTAGTCGGTGGCCTTGATTTTCTCGAAACCGGTGATGCCGTCTTCGGCTTCGTCTACGGTATAGGTGTCGCTTTCTTCGGACAATATTTTGGTGAGTACACGCCTGATGGACGCTTCGTCTTCGATGATTAAAATGCGTGGCATTCTTTATTGTTTATTTTTTATTGTTATTATTTATTGTCTAAGATAGGGAGATTCGGGGAGATTGAATGCAGATTGCCCTCGTTTTAGAAAATCCTGAATTTACCAACGGGCCCTAGCCCCGATTGAAACGGAAATCCTTTTTACTTTTCCTTTAAAAGTAAAAAGATTGCAGTGCAAAGCGGGATTTAGCTCCCAATAAATAATAAAAATAATTAATAATTAATCCATTTCATAATCTCTTTCCAACTCGGTTTTTTCCCATACATCAAAATCCCGACGCGGTAAATTTTGCCCGCAAACCAAACGATGCCCAGAAACGTCCCGAACAAAAGTACCATCGACAACACGATTTGCCATACCGGCACACCAAACGGGATGCGCATGAGCATGACGATGGGCGACGTAAACGGCACCATCGAAAACGCCGTGGCGATGTTGCCGTGCGGGTCGTTGATGACGGTCACAAACCCGATGTAAATGGCCACAATGAGCGGCATGATAATAGGGAGCAGGAATTGCTGCGAATCGGTTTCGTTGTCTACGGCCGCTCCGATGGCAGCATACAGCGAGCTGTACAGGAAATACCCGCCGATGAAAAACACAATGAACGAAACCACGAGCGTGGCAATGGGCAGGTTCCACATTTCGCGGATGTACAATTCGGCGGTGCCCATGTTTTGCTCGGCGGCGGCCATGACTTCGGGCGACATGCCGGCGGTGGGACTCGCATCGACGCCAAAAAATGCGGTGCCGGCCATCATAAGTCCGACGCCCACAATGGCCCAGATCAGGAATTGCAAGACGCCCGCAAGCGACGTCCCGATGATTTTGCCCATCATGAGCTGGAACGGCTTGACCGACGAGATGATGATCTCTATGATGCGGTTGGTTTTTTCTTCGATCACCGAGCGCATGACCATGTTGCCGTAAATGATGATGAACATCATGATCAGGTAGCCAAACATAAAGCCGATGCCGATCTTGATCTCGTTGAGCCCTTTGACCGATTTTTCGCCCGTAGATTTGGTCAGGTTGATGTCGATGTCTATCGTGGCCTTGCTGATGGCGGCCGTGTCGAGTTTCGCACCTTCGAAATTGGCGTAGGTGAGTTTTTGACCGATGGTATTTTCGAGCGAACCGATGAACCCGGCGCTTGGGCTGTCGTTCGAGATAAATTCGACTTTTTTCTCGAGCGCCTTGAGGCTGTCGGTTTTGGGGATGTAAAGCAGGCCTTCGTAAAACTCCGACGTGACGCTGTCGCGCAGCGTTTTTAAATCGACCGTCGACAAATCGACGTAGCGGTATTCGTCGGAATTCTTGAGCTCGCCCTTGATGACGCCCGATTCGTCGTGCACCGCGATTTGTTTGACATCGGCCTTGAGGCTGCCCACGTATACGATCAGCGCGATGACGGCGGCAAAGATGATCGGGCTCAGGAACGTCATCACGATAAACGATTTGTTGCGTACCTTGGCGTTGAACTCGCGTTTGATGATCAGGGAAAGTGTACTCATTTTTTGATTTTTGATGGATTATTGGGCCTTTTTGAACGACCTGATGACTTTTTGGAACAGCATGACGATGCCCACGATGACGATGCCCACGACAAGCCCGAGCGCAAATTCCTTGACGATCGAAGGGACGCCCGGCATCAGGTGGTGAAAGTAATCGATGTTGTGCACAAAGATGCCGCCTGAGACGAGCAACAACGCCAGCGTACCCACCACGGCCAGTATCTTGATGATCCACGGAAGCGCCGCCACCAGCAATTGACCGATGCGCGCCACAAAGCTGCCTTCGCCGCTTTTTTGGATGAGCTTGAATCCGGCATCGTCCATACGCACGATAAGCGCGACAATGCCGTATACGCCCACCGTCGCGATGAGCGCCACGACCGAGACGGTCAGGATTTGCGTCATGAGCGGTTTGTCGAGCACCGAACCGAGCGCGATGATGACAATCTCGACCGATAAAATAAAATCGGTCATGACCGCCGATTTGACCTTGGCTTTTTCCTCGTCGGCATTTCCGTCGGTCGCTTCTTCGATCACTTCGTGTCCTTCTTTTTGGCGGTGGAACAAATAATGTACAATTTTCTCGGCGCCCTCAAACGCGAGGAAACAACCGCCCAATACCAGGATGACCTTGATGGCCATCGGAAAAAACGCGTTGAGCAAAAGCGCTACGGGCACGATGATGACTTTGTTGAGCAGCGACCCTTTTGAAATGGCCCAAAGCACGGGCAGTTCGCGTGAAGCCAGGAAACCCGTGGCTTTTTCTGCGTTCACGGCCAAATCGTCGCCGAGGATGCCCGCTGTTTTCTTGGTCGCCAGTTTGCTGGCTACGGCCACGTCGTCCATGAGCGCGGCAATGTCGTCTAGTACTGCAAAGATTCCCGATGCCATTAGTTTTCTTTTACGGTTTTGATGAAGATGTCGCCTGCACTCGGGATCTTTTCGACAAAGTGCGTGACTTGTCCGCGCGCGGTCAGGATTTGGAGCAAATCGTTGGGCGTGGCGTTGCCGATCTGGATTTCGAGTTTGAGTTCGTCGTTGAGCGATTTGAACTGGGTTTGCCCCACGGTGAACTTTTGCGTCAAATCGTACATAAGCCCCTCGACATTGGCCGTCAGGATGCCCACCTCGAAACTGTTGGTGCGGTATTGGCGTTTGATGTCGTCGAGTTTGCCTTCTATGAGTTTGTTGGATTTGTGGATGAGCGCGATGTCGTCGCACAATTCCTCGACACTTTCCATGCGGTGCGTCGAAAAGATGATGGTGGCGCCTTTCTTTTTGAGCTCGAGGATTTCGTCTTTGATCAAATTGGCGTTCACCGGATCGAACCCAGAAAACGGCTCGTCAAAAATGAGCAACTTGGGCTGGTGCAACACCGTGACGACGAATTGTATTTTTTGCGCCATGCCTTTGGACAGCTCTTGTATTTTTTTGTCCCACCAGCCTTTGATTTCGAGTTTGTCGAACCAATATTTGAGCTGCGTGAGCGCCTCGTCCTTCGACAATCCTTTGAGCTGCGCCAGATACAGGCATTGCTCGCCCACTTTCATCGATTTGTACAAACCGCGCTCTTCGGGCAGGTAACCGATTTGTTTGATGTGGCTTGGATTGAGCGCCTCGCCGTCGAGCAGGATTTGCCCCGCATCGGGCATCGTGATTTGGTTGATGATCCGGATGAGCGAGGTTTTTCCGGCGCCGTTGGGCCCGAGCAGTCCGTAGATGCTGCCTTGGGGAACATTAAGCGACACCGAATTAAGTGCCGTATAATCGCCGTATTGTTTGACGACGTTTTTGACTTCCAGTATGTTATGCATGAAATATGGGTTTTGTTGGGATTCCCTTGCGGTAACGCCGCGTAAATTTAGCGAATTAGAGCCAACCGCCGCGCTAACGTTACAAAAAAAACCCACCCTTATTTGCACAAGGATGGGAAAAATTGCTATGAAAAAGAAATTACTAGTTACCTAGTAACAACCCAAATGTAAAATATTTTTTTAAGTTACGAAAACATATCTTTAACTTTTTCAAAAAAAGATTTGTCGCTTTTTTCAGGGCTTGGGACAAAGTTATCCTCTTGGAGCGATTTCTCGAAAAACGCCTTTTGCTCCTTGTTCAAATGCTTGGGCGTCCATACGTTTACGTGTACGAGCAAGTCGCCGCTACCGTATCCGTTCAGGCTTGGAATACCCTTTCCTTTCAAGCGCAAGATCTTGCCCGATTGGATGCCTTCTTCCAATTTGATGCGTACTTTTCCGCCCACCGCATCAATGTCTTTAGAGATACCCAATACGGCTTCGGGAAAGCTGATGTACAAATCGTAATGCAGGTTCTCGCCTTCGCGTTTGAGGAATTCATGCTCGACTTCTTCGATGGCCACAATCAGGTCGCCCGGCAGGCTGTTGGTACCCGGGGCTTCGTTTCCTTTGTTGGACACTTTGAGCTGCATGCCGTCGACGACGCCCGCAGGAATCTTGATCGATACGGTTTCCTCGGCGATGACCAGGCCTTGCGCATCGGCATCGGCTGGTTTTTTGTCGAGGATTTGTCCCGTGCCATGACAGGTAGGGCACGTCGAAGCCGACTGCATCCTGCCCAGGATCGTATTGGTCACGCGCATCACCTGACCTTGCCCATTACAGGTAGCACATGTTTTGTAGGTGACGCCTTGGGCCTGTACTTTTCGTTTGACTTTTACTTTTTTCTCGACGCCGCCCGCGATGTCTTCGAGCGTCAACTTGACCTTGATGCGCAGGTTCGATCCCTTGGCACGTCGTTGTCCGCCGCCACCGCCGAAACCCGAGAAACCGCCACCGAACGCGCTCCCGAAAATATCGCCGAACTGACTGAAAATGTCATCCATGTTCATATGGTGACCGCCGCCGAATCCGCCTGCTTCGAAAGCCTGGTGCCCGTACTGGTCGTACTTGGCCTTTTTGTCAGGGTCGCTCAAAACTTCGTAAGCCTCGGCTGCCGCCTTGAAATTTTCTTCGGCCTGCTTGTCGCCCGGATTCTTGTCTGGGTGGTATTTGAGCGCCTTTTTGCGGTAGGCTTTTTTGATCGCGCCGGCATCGGCACTTTTGTCGATCCCGAGTATTTCGTATAAATCTTTCTTCATCTTGATGGATTATTGTCCGACGACCACTTTAGGGAATCGGATGATTTTGTCGCCCAGTTGATAGCCTTTCTCGATCACGTCGACGATTTTTCCTTTGAGTTCTGGTGATGGAATTTGGGTGATTGCTTCGGCAAAATCGGCATTGAAAGCGTCGCCAGCCTTTACGGCTACTTCTTCTAACCCTTTCGAAACGAGTGTTCCTTTGAGTTTTTCGTGGATGAGTTGCACGCCTTTGGTGAGCGCCTCGTCGCCCGATTTGGAAATTTCTGACATGGCCCTGTCAAAATCGTCAAGCACCGGCAGCATCGACTGCAACACCTCTTGGTTGGCCGTCTTGAACAATTCCAGTCGTTCCTTGGCGGTACGTCTTTTATAGTTTTCGAACTCGGCAAACAAACGCAGGAACTTGTCTTTTTCGGCGTCGAGTTCCTTTTTGAGCTGTTCTTCAGCGGTTAACTCTTCGATGATCAACTGCTCGCCATTGGCATTCGCTTCTAGAGTTGCCTCGTCGAGCTCTTTTTCATTTTCCGTATTTTCGGTCGTCATTTTATGTTGTTTTTTAAAAATATTTTTCATCGCATGGCGCGTGGCAAAAGTATTGCCATTTGACCAAAAATGCCAAATTGTCACCCTATTTTATTTCGTATAGATCGTGGCGCCCTGACGTCCATCGATATTTAACACAAAAATTAATAGAATTTTAAGACTATTTCGATTTCGTATTGGTTATGTTTGTTACCCTGAAAAGAAAATCAGGCCCGATTTGAAATCTTTAAGGTTGGCCGAAAGGCTTCTCAATATTATTAATTCACCACATATTGAAGAAAAAGCGCTGTAGTACACAGCGCTTTTTTTTATCGTTTTGGCTGTCATCCACAGAAATCTTTTTGATGTCAAAAAAAAATACGCTCCTAATCATTGTTATTGAAAAGTTTATCGTAATATTGCAATATAAAAATATTTAAATGGGAGCCACCAAAACCGAACATTTCACCAATCGGCAAAACCAAATCGCCATTCTGGCCAAAGCGCTGGGTCATCCCGCAAGAGTTGCCATCATTGAGTACCTGATGGGTGTTGACACTTGTATTTGTGGCGATATCGTCAATGTGCTGCCGCTCGCCCAGCCTACTGTTTCCCAACATTTAAAGGAACTCAAAAACGCGGGGTTGATCAAAGGAAACGTAGAAGGAAATGCCATTTGCTATTGTATCGACGAAACCGCTTTGGAAATACTGCAAGGCTATTTTGCCATTGTTTCAACCAGTCTTGAAAAGAAGAAAAACAACTGTTGCTAATCCAATAAAATCGCAATCATGAAACTGTCTGAAATCAAACAAATTTTAGAAACCGCCGAAACGGTGCGCTTTAAGCTCGACAATGGCACTCTGGTTCCCGAACATTTTCACGTAACCGAAATTGGCGTAATCTCGAAACATTTCATCGATTGCGGCGGAACGGTGCGACAGGAAAAAGTGGCCAACTTTCAACTGTGGGATGCCAACGATTTCGAACATCGGCTCAAACCAGCAAAACTCCAAAAAATAATAGCGCTTTCGGAAAAGGTTTTGGAGATCGAAGATTTGGAAATCGAAGTAGAATACCAATCGGGAACCATCGGGAAATACGACCTGGGATTCGATGGCCACCACTTTGTGCTGCTCGCAAAACAAACGGCTTGCCTGGCGAAAGAGAATTGCGGAACACCAAAACAAAAGCGCCAACTGTCGGAACTCGAAACCCCTTGCTGCTTGCCCGATGGAAACTGCTGTTAACTTTTTTATCAAATACAAAAAGCCGCTGGTGATCACGACTTCGGTTGTGGTTTTGCAATTGCTTTTTGGTTGGGACGCGAAATTCTTTATCATCAATCTAATTTGGTTACTTGTATAATTATGAAGAAAATCTTAGTGCTTTGTACGGGAAACAGCTGCCGAAGTCAAATCGCAGAGGGCTATCTTCGCCATTTTGCGAAAGACAAAGCCGAAATCTACAGTGCCGGTGTCGAGACGCACGGCGTAAACCCGAAAGCAATTTCAATCATGAAGGAAGATGGAATCGATATTGCTGCACACACTTCTAACCATATTGATGAATATTACGAAATTGACTTCGACTTTGTCATAACAGTTTGTGATAACGCGAAAGAGAATTGCCCTTTCTTTCCAACAAAGGCAAAGAAATTCCACCATAATTTTCCCGATCCGGCCAAAGCAACGGGAAGTGAAGACGCCCTTTTACAGGAATTCAGAAATGTCCGCGAACTGATCAAAGCGTATTGCGGGACTTTTGTGGCGCAAAATTTATGACCGCTCCTTAGCCGATGTTGCGGACTTCTGTTCACAAAAGCTGCGGTAGCTGCGGCAACTCGACTGACTTGAATACAGGTTTTTGTTGCAAAAACCGAAAACCGATCGGGATCACTTAAGAATACAGATTTTCCTCACCCTTGGTATCGAAAAAAATTGTAGGTTGTCCCTAGTAAGGGAAGGGGGAGTAAGGTTTACCCCTAAAAAACCACGCCGACATTGAGATACAGAGAATCCGCACTTTTTGTTAAAAAACAAATGAGATTGTAGAATTTTGTCCTGCTGGCATTCATGGGTATTACGGCAACAAGTTTTCCAACGCCGATTCCAACGTCGGGTACCTGAATTCAAAGCCGTTGTCGACCGCCTTTTGCGAACTCACTTTTTGGCTCGTGAACAGCAACAGATGCATCTCCCCCAAGACCAACTTCATCACAAATCGTGGGATGTGCGGGAGCCACAACGGCTTTTTAAGCTTGCCCGCAATGGCCTTGGTCATTTGCGCATTGGTCACCGGATGCGGCGCCGTAGCATTGTAGATGCCTTGCCAGCCTTTGAGGACGGCAAAGTAATATTGGTGCACCAGATCGTCGACATGTATCCAGGACTGCCATTGTCGCCCGCTGCCGAACGGCGCACCCATGCCCATGCCGATGGGTTTGATCAACTCCTGCAACATGCCTCCTTTCTTGGAAAGTACAAGTCCTGTACGAATTTTGCAAACGTTGATGTTGAGCGATTTGAATTTGTCTACCGACGCTTCCCACTTGACGACCACTTGGCCCAAAAACGATGCGTCGACCTCTTTTTCGTCCTCGGAATAGGTCTTTGAAAGATCGTCGGGATACACGCCTATGGCCGATGCCGACAGGAATTGCCTTACCTGATGCGGGTTGTTCTTGAGCAACTTGTAAAGCAAATTGGCCGACACGATACGGCTTTCGATGATTTCCTGCTTGTAGCGTTCGGTCCAACGGCCAGAGATGGGCGCGCCCGCGAGATGGATCACCACGTCTACGCCCAACATACAGTTCTCGTCGATGACACCCTGTTGCGGGTTCCACAAAAAACCCTTGAAGTTGGGTTCGTCCTTGAGGTCTTTGGGGGAAAGCGTCAAATAATGCACACTGTGTCCGTTTTGCAACAGCAATGCACTGAGTTCGGAACCGATCATTCCTGTTGCACCGGTAATCAATAACTTCATGGATTGGAATTTTGCTGGCGTGCGCCTTGCCCCAAAATTACGCCCCTGTCGCTCAAATTAAATGTTAATTGGGTAAGGTTTAACGCGGCTATCTGGCCTTGACGGTCCATTCGAAGTGCATTTCGGAAACAATTTCCCCGTTGCCGTTCACACCTGTAGATTGCATCCAGCAGGTTTGCCCCTCGCCTGTTTCTACCGCTTTTTCGATCGCTTGTTTGATGGATTCGCCGTCCCGACAACTAAAAACGATACGCCCCGTTGCCTTCTTGTGGTAGGTAGATTTGTGCGCGGCCACCAACATCGAAATCTTATGTTCCGATTGGTTGATGTGGCGCATGACGAGCGCACCCGTCGACAATTCGGCGGCCATGGCCTGCACGGCAAAATACATCGATTTGAACGGATTCTGGTTGATCCAACGGTGCGTGACGGTTGTCGTACAGCAGCCATCGTCGATGGTTTGCGTACGCACGCCACACCAAAATGCGGCCGGTAATTTAAAAAAAAGGAAGGTGTTGATCTTTCGCGGAGAAACAGACATAACGCATTGTATTTACTGCAATATAGCACTTTAGACTCCAGATTTCGGATAAATCTTATTGTTAAATTTTTGTTAATAATTAGTACTATGCAAAACAAGATACTGGTTTTTGAATATATATTTGCATAAGAAATTACTATCCAACATTTAGAACTATGGAAACCAATAGTACCAAAAACACCGCCGCGCTGATCCACCTGAGCACGCTGACCCAATACCTGATCCCGTTCGGGAATTACATTTTCCCGATCATCATTTGGAGTGCTACCAAAGACAAATCGACATTCATCGACCAACAGGGCAAACGCGCCATCAACTTCCAGTTGAGCCTGTTCCTCTACTCGTTGGTGTTGTGTCTGATTGCCTTTCCTGTACTGTTTGTTACCGTATTCAAGAATGTCTCGATGTCGAGCATCTTTCATGGCGAAGATTGGATACTCGAAGATTTCAGCCTGGCCAACGTCACTGGTATCGTGGCCGTAGCCATCATCGCCGCGGGGTTCTTCTTCTTGCTCAAGGTGGTCGAATTTTTCCTGGTCATCTATGCATCGGTACAATCCTCGAACGGCGAAGACTTTAAATATCCACTGACGATTCCATTCCTAAAATAACGAAGTTTCAATCATCAATCACAATCAATCATCACCCGAGGCGTAGCCGAACTGTTTGGAGCGCAGCGGAAAAAATCAATCAATCATCAATCACCCGTGAAGCCGTACTTTTCTTTCCTGATCCTCATTGTTTTTTGCCAATTTCATTGGGGATCAGGAGTCACGGCCGAACAAAAAACGAACGTGTAACAGCTTAAGCGAAGAGAAAATGAAAACTGAATTAAAAAACAACCGAAATCATGAACATTGAAAACACAAAAGCACAGATGCGCAAAGGTGTTTTAGAATTCTGTATCTTATCGGTCTTGAAAGAGAAAGATGCCTATACTTCTGAAATATTAGACACTTTGAAAAACGCAAAATTACTGGTCGTAGAAGGCACGGTGTATCCGCTGCTCACGCGATTAAAAAACGACGGATTGCTCAACTACCGTTGGGAAGAATCAACCTCGGGACCGCCGCGCAAATACTACGGGCTTACCGAAAACGGCAAAATTTTCCTCAATGAACTCAACGGCACCTGGACCGAATTGTCCGATGCGGTAAACATAATCACAACAAACCAAAAATAAAAGTCATGAACAAGACAGTAAACATAAATTTAGGCGGTATGTTTTTCCACATCGACGAGGATGCATACCAGAAATTGACCCGTTACTTCGATGCCATCAAGCGGTCGCTTTCGAATTCGACCGGACAGGACGAAATCATCAAGGACATCGAAATGCGCATTGCCGAAATCATCTCTGAAAAACACACACACGACAAACAAGTCATCAATGTGCGCGAAGTCGATGAAATCATCGCGATCATGGGCCAGCCAGAAGATTACCGCATCGAGGACGACGGCGAAAACAAACAGGAATCCGCCAATTTCGACTACGTGCGCAAATCCAAAAAACTCTACCGCGACACCGACAAAGGCATGATCGGCGGCGTTTCTACCGGACTCGGCCACTACTTTGGCATCGACACGGTTTGGATACGTATCTTCTTCGTACTGTTCGTATGTATCAGCTTTGGTACGGGCGTCGTGGCCTATATCGTGCTGTGGGCCGTAACGCCTGCCGCCGTGACCACAGCCGAAAAACTGGAAATGACGGGCGAACCGGTCACGATCTCGAACATCGAAAAAAAAGTCCGTGAGGAGTTCGACAACGTTTCAGAAAAACTAAAAAGCACCGACTACAACAAAGCGGGCGCCCGTGTCAAAACGGGTTTCGAGCGCGCCATGGGAAACGTGGGTGATGTGTTCTCGGTCATCTTCAAGGCGTTTGCCCGTGTACTGGGTGCGCTGATCGCGATTTTCGCCGGGATGTCGTTGATTGGTCTGGTGATCGGCTTTTTCACGCTCGGATCGACCTCGTTCGTAGACATGCCGATGCAGAACTACATCGATGCGCTCAATTACACCGATTTGCCGATGTGGACCATTGGGCTGCTCGGGCTTTTTGCCATCGGGATTCCATTTTTCTTCTTGTTTTTGCTCGGGCTCAAGTTGCTCGTCGACAATGTCAAATCGATCGGCACCGTGGCCAAGCTCACCTTGCTGGCCGTATGGTTGATTTCGGTCGGTATCCTGGCAACGTTGGGCGTCAAGCAGGCCACCGAGGTCGCGTTCGACGGCAAAGTGATGCACAAACAAACCTTGCAACTGACGCCTGGCGATACGTTGCAGATCAAGTTCCGTTATAACGACTATTACGCCAAAGACATCTACCACCGTCACGACTTTTTGTTCACGCAGGACGAAGCGGGCAAGGATTTGATCTATTCGAATGAGGTGGCGTTCCACATCCTCAAGACCGATGAAGTCGCGCCTTACCTGCAAATCGAAAAACAAGCGCACGGCAAATCGCTCGCCGAGGCCAAGAAACGCGCCGAGAAAATAACGTACGGGTACAAGTTCGAAGGCAACCAGTTGATCCTTGACAACTACCTGCTCACCGAAATCAGCAACAAATACCGCGACCAGGAAGTTGAAATTTTCCTATATTTACCAAAAGGAACCGTGTTCAAGACCGACGACAGCGTCGAAGAGTTCGACCGCTCAGACGACGCCTTCTTTAACCTGCATTTCTCGGGCAATTACAAGTACCGTGTAGACGAAGACCAGGTCAAGTGTTTGGACTGTCCGCCCGAAGAAAATGATTGGGATGACGTAGAAGGCGACATGGACACCGCTACAGATTCTGTGCACACGCTGATCCTCAACGAGAAAGGCGTGCTCATCAGAAACGACAAAAAAGAAGTATCGCGTGAAGTCAAAAGCGTCAAGATCAACCAAGACGGCATCACCATCAAAACCGAATAAAGATGAAAAAAGTAGCATTATCCCTGGCATTGTCGCTGTCCCTGGCGCTTACCGGTTGCAAATACGATGTCGATCTGGGGCTGGGTCCTGGCATCAAAGGCGACGGCAACGTGGTCACCGAAAACCGCAACAACAGCACGCCTTTCACGGCCATCGAAATCAGCCGCGGGCTGGATCTTGAGGTCACGCAATCGGCCGATGCATCGATTACGGTGATCGCCGACAAAAACCTGCAGGACCACATTTCGACTGCCATCAACAACGGCGTGCTCACCATTACGAGCGATGTGAACATCGGCAACGCATCGTCCAAGAAAATAGTCGTCAAGTTGCCCAACATCACCAGTTTGCAGGCATCGAGCGCGGCGAGCATCACCGGGACGGGCACCATCAAAAGCCAGAACCTGGGACTGTCTACCAGCAGCGCGGGAGGCATCGACCTGAACGTGGAGTCCGACAACCTCACGCTCGAAAGCAGCAGCGGCAGCTCGATGAGACTCAAAGGCAAGGCGCTCAAGCTCGACATCGACACCTCGAGCGGCAGTGTCGTCAACGCCGAGTCGTTGCTGGCCAACGACGTGATTTGCGATGCGTCGAGCGGCAGTTCGATCGAAGTGCAGCCATTGGTAAGCCTCAACGCCAACGCTAGCAGCGGCAGCCACGTAAGTTACCGCGGCACGCCTAAGCAGGTTTCTAAAGACGCCAGCTCGGGCGGCAGCATTACGCTACAATAAAACAAAATCCCGTGTATGCGGGATTTTTTATACCCCACCCAAAAACCAAATCCTTGTAACAAACCAGCGGGCCATCCGTCCCATGCAAACCAATCCAAAAAACGACCATGGAGTTAATCATCAAGAACCTAGACAAACAATACGGCAACGGCGTACACGCGCTGCACGACGTTTCACTCACCATCAACAAAGGCATGTTCGGGCTGCTTGGGCCCAACGGCGCGGGAAAATCGTCACTGATGCGCACGCTCGCGACCTTGCAGGATGCCGACACCGGATCGGTGACATTGGGCGACATCGACGTGCTGGCCGACAAAGCATCGGTACGGAAAGTATTGGGCTATCTGCCGCAGGAATTTGGCGTATACCCGCGAACATCGGCCGTCGATTTGCTCGACCACCTCGCGCTGCTCAAGGGCTTCGAATCGGGTGCCGACCGCAAGCAAATGATCGAACAGTTGCTCGTCAAAGTCAATTTGTGGGAGCACCGCAAAAAGGCCGTGGCCAGCTACAGCGGCGGGATGCGCCAGCGTTTTGGCATCGCGCAGTGTTTGATAGGCGACCCCAAACTGGTGATCGTAGACGAGCCTACGGCGGGTCTTGACCCGGGTGAACGCAACCGTTTTTACAACATCCTGAGCGAAATTGGCGAGAACATCATCGTGATCCTATCGACGCACATCGTACAGGACGTACGCGAGCTGTGTACGCAAATGGCGATCATGAACCACGGCCGCGTGCTTTTTAGCGGAAAGACCGACGACGCACTGCTCGAGGTGCGCGACAAGGTGTGGGAGAAAAAAGTCGGCAAGGCCGAACTGGCCGATTACCAACAGCAATACAAAGTCATTTCGAACAAACTCGTGGGCGGGCAACCGTTGATCCACGTATTTTCGGAAGCGGCGCCGGGCAACGGTTTCGACCGCGCCGAGGAAAACCTTGAAGATGTCTTTTTCGCCAAACTCAACCAACTCGTCTAAACCGAACTGCCATGTGGAAATTTATACGTTTTGAATTGCGGTATTGGCTTTCGACGCCAATGGTTTGGATCTTTATGTTCATTTATGCGTTGTTCGCTTTTTTTGCGACCGCTTCAGACAATGTGGTGATTGGCGACACGGCGGGCAATGTGTTCAAGAATTCGCCGTACCAGATCGAGAATTACTATGTAACCATGTCGATCGTATGCCTGCTCATGACCACGGCGTTTATGAACGCGACGGCCAACCGCGACTTCCAGTACGGCATGCACCAGTTCGTTTTCTCGTCGCCGATCAAAAAAAGGGATTACTTTTTTGGCAAATTCATCGGGGCGGCGCTTATTTCGACGCTCCCTACGATAGGGCTCTCGATAGGTACCTTGCTCGGACCACCCCTGGCCAGTTTGTTCGACATGGCCCCGCCCGAGCGTTTTGGCGAGGTCTATTGGTCGGCGCACTTACAAGGCTTGTTGTCGTTCGGGTTGCCCAATGTGATCATTTCGGGCGTGTTGCTGTTTTCGCTGGCGATCATTTTCAGGAGTACCATCGTTTCGTTCATCGGGTCGATGTTGATGCTGGTGTTTTACATCATTTCGGGAACCTTTACACGCGACATCCAGGACGAATGGCTGGCCAACCTGCTCGATCCGTTCGGACGCAAACCGTTCGACATCATGACCAAGTACCTGACGCCTTCGGAGAAAAACTTCAGCGTTGTGCCGCTGGCCGACGAACTGCTTGTCAACCGATTGGTGTGGCTTGGCTTTGCCATCGCGATCCTGTGTTTGGTGTACTGGCGTTTTTCGTTCAATACGCGCAAGGAAAAAGCCAAAAAAGAAAAGACTGCCAAGGCAGTTCCCGTCCCTTCCTTGGTCGACAAGGCCTTCCAGCCGAACAAAGCCGGTGTTTTTTCGTGGCGCACATTTTTGAATTTGATCGTATTCGAAACCAAGTCGGTCATTAAAAATCCAACGTATATCATTGTCATGGCTATCGGTTTGATCATACTTGTGGTCAACCTTGCTACCCTAACCAGCCAATTTGGGACGACGCGCTATCCCGTGACGTACATCGTTGTCGATAACATTGAAGATGCGTTCAATATTTTCATGTACGGGTTCATGGCCTTCTACACCGGTGTATTGGTCTGGAAGGAGCGTGATGCCAAAATCAATGAAATCGAAGACGCCACGCCAATCGGCACCGGCACGCGTCTGGCTTCGAAAATTATCGCGATTATGTTGGCCATCGCTTTGGTGATGCTTTTTTCGATCGTTTTGGGGATCATCACACAAACGCTTTACGGTTACACGCGTTATGAAATAGGGGTGTATTTCAAATCGCTGCTGGTGATCAGGATGACCAAGCTGTTTTTCCTTTGCGTGTTGTCCTTATTGTTCCATTGTTTGATCAACAACCGGTACATTGCATGGTTTGCGTTTGTGGCGTTCGTAATTGTCAACTCGTTCATTTGGCGATTGCTGGAAATCAATACGAACATGTTGACGTATGGACGTTTGCCATTGATTACTTATTCTGACATGAACGGTTTTGGGCCGTTTGTCCCAGGAACAATCTGGTTCAGCGTGTATTGGGCTTTGTTCAGCCTGCTGTTGTGTTGGGTCATTGTCGGGTTCTACACGCGGGGCAAAGAGGAACAATTCCGCTACCGATGGTTGCAGGCGCGCAAACAATTTGTACGCCGTAGATTGGCCATTGGCTTGAGCTTGTTGGCATTTGTGCTTTGCGCCGGATTTGTGTTCTACAACACCAAAATCAGCAACTTGAATGACGCACCCGACGAAACCGAAAACAAACAAATCCAATACGAAAAGCGGTACAAAAAGTTCGAAAATCTGGCCCAGCCGCGCTACACGCAAATCGACTACCAAATCGACATCTTCCCCGAAACGCGGGGTTTGACTACCAAAGCCACGGCGTGGGTCAAAAACATTTCGGGCCAGCCGATCCCTGACATCCACTTCACGATGCCCGAGCTCAGCGAAGACGTCGAGATCGAACTGGCCGGAACACTCAAGGAAAACGACAAAGACTTACCTTACCGCATCTACACACTCAACAAACCGTTGTTGCCAAACGATTCGATCAAGATCGTCGTCGCTTTGCAAAAAAAACACATCGGTTTCGAGAACGAAGTCAGTTTTACGCAACTCACGCAAAACGGCACTTTCTTTAACAATACCGACATCATGCCGTCTATCGGCTACAACAAAGACGCAGAAGTGGCCGACAAGAACCGACGGGCGAAATTGAAACTGCCCAAACGCGAGCGCATGCCCAAACTCGACGACAACAACTTGACGGCGCGTGCCAACACCTATGTCGGCGCCGATTCGGATTGGGTGATGGTTAACACCGTCATAAGTACATCCAAAGACCAAACCGCGATTGCGCCAGGCTCGTTGGTAAAATCATGGACCAAGGGCGATCGCAAATATTTCAACTACAAGCTCGACCAAAAGGCGCTCAATTTTTACTCGTTCATCTCGGGACGCTACGAGGTGGCGCGCCAAAAATGGAACGGCGTAGACCTTGAGGTGTACTACGATCGTCAGCATGCCTACAATGTGCCGAATATGTTGCTGAGCATGCAAAAATCGCTCGACTATTACACCTCGAACTTCGGGCCGTATTTTCACAAACAGTGCCGTATCATCGAATTCCCGCGGTATGCTTCGTTTGCACAAGCCTTTCCGGGCACCATGCCGTACAGCGAGGCGATTGGTTTTATCACCGATTTGCGCGACGTGAAACAAAAAGACATCGACATGGTATTTTATGTGGTCGCGCACGAAATGGGACACCAATATTGGGCGCACCAGGTTTGCGGCGCGAATATGCAGGGCAGCGAACTCATGAGCGAGGGATTTGCGCAGTACTCGGCGCTGATGGTCATGGAAAAGGAATACGGCAAAGACAAGATGAAGAAATTCCTCGAGTATGAAATGGACGACTACCTCAACGGCCGCAGCGGCGAACTCGAGGGCGAAAATCCGCTGATCAAGACCGAAAACCAGCAATACATCCACTACAACAAGGCCAGCGTGGTCATGTATTACCTCAAGGAAATGATCGGCGAGCAAAAGGTCAACGGGGCCTTGCGCAACCTGATTGTCGATTACGGCTACAAGAAACCGCCTTATCCTACGGCCAATGCCGCGTTGCGCGAACTTAGAAAAGCCACGCCCGATTCGTTGCAATACCTGATCTCGGACATGTTCGAGAAAATCACGCTGTTCAACAACCGCGTGCTGACCGCGCAATACAAAAAGGTTTCGGGGGGCTATGAGGTGACCGTCAAGACATTTTCGGAAAAATTCCACGCCGATGCCATGGGCGTGCAAACGGTAGCACCATTGGTCGATTATGTAGACATTGCCGTATTCGGTGAACCCGAAGACGATGCCAACCTCGGAAAAGTGCTCGCACGAAAACGGGTCAAGGTCACGCAAAAAAACAATGCTTTTACGTTTAAAATCAAAGCGTTGCCTTATCAAGTCGGGATTGATCCTTTCAATTACCTGATCGACAGGGTGCCCGACGACAACCTAAGGAAAGTAACCCAGTAATGTACGGCATCGGGTAATTTTGCGTTTTCTTTTCGTTATTTTTTGCTCTTTGTCGACGCTAAAATGATGCGGCGGGTTGCTTCTAAAAATATTTTTATATATTTGGAAACCCCGAGAATTGCTAACCCTACAGCAAATACGCATACTTAATGGCATTCTTTTCAAAGGAAAAAATAAAGTGGATATTTAGGCGGCATCCGTTATTGTACTATACCCGATACCTGCTATTGGCCAAGAACAACCGCGCCGATAAGATAGATCATTTGGGCGGCTATGCCGACACCAATACGCCATCGGACATCCCGCAGTCGTACTTCGAGGTCAATCAAAAAATCGAAATCGAGCAGGACGCCGATGGACTCGATAAAGGTATGGCCATCGCGCGGTACTTGCGAAAAAACGTCAAAGGTGGCCGCGGACTGGGGTATGCTTCGGACAAAACTTTACAGATGATGCTTGAGGGCAATGGCGGTGTTTGCAGTGACTTTTCGCAAATCTTCAACAATTTTTGTCTGATCAATGGTGTCCGAGTAAAAGAATGGGGATGTATCGACCGTTTTTTTGACGCACGATTTGCCCACACCTTCAACGAGGTGTACTCTGAAAAATACGGCAAATGGGTCGCCATGGACGTACAACACTGTTTTTGCTTTGTGGCCGAAGGCGACAATGTGCCACTTTCGGGCATCGAGGTCTTTAAGCGATCGCGCGAAGGAAAGTCGAACACATTCTATTTTTTTGAACCCGATTACCGCCCGCATTCTACCGAACGATTGAAAAACATATACAACGCCAAGGCCATCCCGTTCCTGATCATCAACTACCGCAACCGCGAAATCGATAGCTATTTCAACAGATTTCGTGGTAAGTTCCCGGTGTTTGTTGTGTCGGCGATGCTCATTTTGCTGCGCAAGAATTTCCATTTCCTGTTCGTGATGGACAATTATAAAATCAAATTACTGCCGAAGTATTTTCAAGACCTGGCCACCAAGTGACCGGTTTTAAAAAAAACAATCATTGCGTATATTTGTCCCAAATCTAACCCCATGAAAAAACCATTACTATTCCTACTGTGTTTGGTGGCGCTGTCTGGCCACGCACAACGCGAAAAAATCAAAGGCTCTAAAATCGTTACCGTCGTCCAGAAGGAAATCGACGAATTCGACAACCTCGAAGTATCGGATAACCTTGAGGTATTTTTGGTCAAAGGCGACAAATGCGGCGTAGAGATCGAAGCCGATGACAACCTGCACGAAGCCATTTCGGTGGTGCAACACGCCAATATCCTACAACTTTCGGCGCGTCAGGAGCCCACATCCTACAAAAAATTCAGCGTGCGCATCACCTACACCGGCGATTTGAAGATGGTGACGGCCAAAAACGACGCCAACGTCACGGCGCTGGCCGAACTGTCGCTCGACAATTTTACGTTCAAGGCGCTCGACGGCGCTAAGATTTTTGCCAATGCCAAGTGCAAGAACTTTACGCTCATCGCCAACGACAAAGCAAAGATCGAACTCAACCTTACGGGCGAACAAACCCATATCGAGCTCAGCAAAAGTGCGCAACTCAAGGCCTTGATTTCGTCGGCATTCCTCAAAATCGACATGTACCAGAAATCGACTGCCGTGGTCGAAGGCGACAGCAACGACATCAAACTACGTCTGGACAACAACGCCAATTTTACGGGAAAAAACCTCACAGCCAAGAACGCCAACCTCATCGCCGAGGGCTACAGCGTGTGCAGTATCTTGTGCAACACCTGGATGGCCATCGAGGCTTCGGGCAAGGCCGAGATTTCGCTGTACGGCGACCAGAAAATAGACCTGCGCAGGTTCCAGGACAACGCGACGCTTTACAAGAAACCGACCAAGTAAAAAAAATCCCGACCTGATGATCGGGATTTTTTTATGGATTGCTTCGGATGCTTATTCTTGCGACGCCAGGAAACGTTCGGCATCGAGCGCGGCCATACAGCCTGTTCCCGCTGCGGTGATCGCCTGACGGTACACGTGGTCGGCCGCATCGCCTGCGACAAAAACACCGGCCACATTGGTATGCGACGTACCGGGTTTGTTGATGATGTAGCCCGTTTCGTCGAGCGTGATGTAATCTTTAAAAATATCTGTGTTGGGTTTATGGCCGATGGCCACAAAGAAACCGGTGGCCGGAATGACCAATTCTTCGCCGGTCGAGCGGTTGGCCACCTTGACGCTGCTCACGACCTGGCCGTCGCCGATGACTTCGACCGTTTCGGTATGCATCAAAATTTCGATGTTCTCGGTTTTGCGTACGCGCTCCTCCATGATTTTCGACGCGCGGAATTTCTCGCTACGCACGAGCATGGTCACTTTCTTGCAAAGTTTGGACAAATAGTGCGCTTCTTCGCAAGCCGAATCGCCTGCGCCTACGATCACCACTTCTTGGTTGCGGTAGAAGAAACCGTCGCAAACCGCACAGGCCGAGACGCCGCCGCCGGTTTGCAAATAGTGCATTTCGGATGGCAACCCCAAGTACTTGGCCGAGGCACCCGTAGAGATGATTACCGTTTCGGCGTGGATTTCCTTGACGTCATTGACCCACACTTTGTGTGGACGCGCCGAAAAATCGACTTTGGTGATCCAACCGTCGCGCACATCGGTTCCAAAACGCTCGGCTTGCTTTTGCAACTCGACCATCATCTCGGGACCGGTAATGCCGTCGGGATAGCCCGGAAAGTTCTCAACTTCGTTGGTGGTCGTGAGTTGCCCGCCGGGTTGCGCCCCTTGGTACAACACCGGATGCATGTTGGCACGCGCAGCGTAAATGGCGGCCGTGTAACCCGCAGGCCCCGACCCTATAATCAAACATTTTACTTTTTCGATATCTGGCATGGTTGTATGAATTTTGAGGCACAAAAGTAAAAGAATCTTGCCGATTTTTTCTTCGGAAGCCATCGGTTTTTGCTATCGAACTATTCACAATAGACGCTAATTTATGAACAGCCACACTATTTTAAAAAATACTTTTGTCAAAGCAAAAAATAGTTTTATATTTGCCACCGCTTTCGGGGTGTAGCGTAGCCCGGTTATCGCGCCTGGTTTGGGACCAGGAGGTCGCAGGTTCGAATCCTGCCACCCCGACAAAGCAAATCCCTGTCGATG
>NZ_FMVF01000011.1 GCF_900101895.1 Flavobacterium caeni | reverse complement strand
CCCCGCGACGTCTGTATAAAACAACCCACTTCCATAACTGGGATCTGTCACATTTGAATTCAGCTGCGACAGAAATGGCCGAACGGCCTTTTAAAACCTCCTCTACACAGCGAAGTTTGAAATCATAACTGTGCTTGACTTTTCTTTCCATAAATACCCTCAAATAGTGTCCAACTTTTGGGGGGCAGTTCACTTTTGTTGCAAAATTCTTGTTGCAAAATATTTGCAACTGAAAATTTACAACAACTTCGCTGAACTATTTTTTTATTCAAATAGTTCAGCAAAGTGTACGTAGTAAATATTTTTTTGGGTTCTAAACAACATTATGGGCGCCGGTGTAACAGCGCATTTACGTGATCGCTGGTTTTTAGTGGCCGGGCGTTTTTTCTTCACGAAGAAACATTATCTAAGAGGAAGTATCCAATGCGCTTTTATGCTCCTGCGTAACTGCGCGAAACGTTAACGCACCTCTTTCCACCACCCATCAAAAGTCTTCACCACATCCAAATCGATTTTTTCGCCGATCATCGGCGTAAGCAAAGGAAGATTTTGCTGTTTTGCATAGTCCGATACTCTCTTGATCGGTTCGTCCCAAGGGTGGTTGGCCAACGAGAATTTGCCCCAATGCACCGGCATCAGCGCTTTGGCTTTCAAATCCTCGGCCGCGGGGACAATCTCATGCGGCAGCATGTGGATGTATTTCCAACTTTCGTTGTACTGGCCACACTCCAAAATTGCCAGATCGAAAGGCCCGTATTTTTCACCGATTTCGGCAAAATGTGTATCGTAGCCGCTGTCGCCGCCCAAGTACATTTTCTGCGAAGGGGTTTGCAATACGAACGACGTCCAGAGCGAGGTGTTGCGTTTGAATGTACGGCCCGAAAAGTGGCGTGTAGGCGTGAGCGTAATCTGGAATCCATCGCCCAAATCTACCGTTTCATACCAGTCTTTTTCGACGAGCACACCGGCATCGTAGCCCCAATGTTCGAAATGCGCGCCCACGCCAAGCCCCATGATCGCTTTTTTTACTTTGGGTCGCAGTGCCTTGATCGTTTCGTAATCGAGATGGTCGTAATGGTCGTGCGTAATGAGCAAAAAGTCGATTTCAGGAAAATCCTCGACCGTGTATACATCGGCGCCCAGGTAACTTTTGGTCGTGATCTTGATGGGCGATGCCGAACCACTCAGTACTGGATCGACCAGGAATTTCTTGCCGTCGAGCTGCATGAAGTAGGACGAGTGGCCAAACCAAACGATGATGTTCTCGGTGGGCGATAGTGTCGTCAGGTCAATTTTTTTCGACGGCAGGCTGTCGGAGGGTTTGTTGCGTATTTTTTGGTCGAAAAAGAACTTCTTCATCACCTTGAACATGGTTTCGCCCTCGGCGAGCGCTGGGGTCAAATGAAGATTCTGGAAGCTCCCGTCGCGAAAATTAGGGGATTGCTCGATGCGGTTGAGTCGGGCACCCGTCGGTAATTTTCCGAATACGGGTTGTTGCATAAAAAGGTATACGGCCAGGGCCAGTAAGGCCAATAAAAGAAGCAAATACATGAGGATACGTTTGATGAATTTGAATATTTTGGATTTTGATTGACTAATCACTCTAGATAAAATTTAAAAATTAAGTCAGCATGTCCCACAGCAACCCAAAAGTCTGGGCGATGGTTTCATTTTGTTTTTTTTCGTCGAGGTTCGCGTTTTTCAAATACTGGTGGATGCCGTTCAAATGGCTGCTGATCATCGTAAAAATATAGTCGACGGGTAAGTCCTTGATGACCTTGTCGTCGATGGCGCGTTGGATGTCGTGGCAATTTTTGTCCATGATTTGCTGCAATTCCGCCGATTGGAGCATCGCCTGGTACGGAGACGAATAGAATTGCTGCACATACTGGAATTCAGCCTGGTGTTCCATCGCCCAATACAGCGCTTGTATGAACTGTGTCTTGAACATCGTCTTGTAATCTGCACCGTCTGTGATTTGTTCGGCGATGTGGGTCGCCATGCGCAGTTTGATCGAAATGTAAAGCGATACGATCAAATCGTCCTTGGTCGGATAGTAATGGAACAACGTTCCGTTGGCGACACCGGCCTCCTTGGCGATCTTGCTTGTCGGCGTGCCGTGGAATCCGTTTTCGACGAACAATTTGAGCGCGGCGGCCAATATTTCCTGTTGCTTATCCATTTTAGATTGACTAATCAGTCGACAAATGTACGACACTAATTTAACCCACAAAATCCAACCGGCATTTTTAACTTAACTTTCTGATACGCCAACCATTTTATCGTTCACTTATTTTCGCTATATTTGCACGCAATTTAACTACAACACCTTTTGTAATGATTGCACACAACTCCAAGATTATAGGCGAAGGGCTCACGTACGACGACGTACTCCTCGTCCCGAATTACTCCAACGTGCTCCCGCGCGAAGTCTCGATCCAATCTAAATTCTCCCGCAACATCACGCTCAACGTACCCGTTGTTTCTGCGGCCATGGATACCGTGACCGAAAGCGCGATGGCCATCGCAATGGCGCAGGAAGGCGGCATCGGCGTGTTGCACAAAAACATGACCATCGAACAGCAGGCCACCAAGGTCCGTAAAGTCAAACGCGCCGAATCGGGCATGATCATCGATCCGGTGACGCTTCCGCTGACTTCGACCGTAGCCGACGCCAAATCGGTCATGAAGGAATTCGGTATCGGCGGCATCCCGATTGTAGACGAAGACAAAAAGCTGCAAGGCATCGTGACCAACCGCGATTTGCGTTTCGAGAAAAAACTCTCGCGTCCGATTTCCGAAGTCATGACCTCGCAAAACCTCGTGACCGTCGCCGAAGGCACATCGCTCCAGGAAGCCGAAGTCATCCTGCAAGGACACAAGATCGAAAAGTTGCCCGTCATCAACGCCAGCAACACCCTCGTGGGATTGATCACGTTCCGCGACATCACCAAACTCACGCAAAAACCCATCGCCAACAAAGACAAATTCGGACGTCTGCGTGTGGCGGCGGCCATTGGCGTAACTGCCGATGCGGTCCAACGCGCCGAAGCACTCGTCAATGCGGGTGTCGACGCCGTCATCATCGATACCGCACACGGACATACCGAAGGTGTCGTCCGTACGCTCAAGGAAATCAAATCGGCATTCCCGCAAGTAGATGTGGTGGTTGGCAACATCGCCACGCCCGAAGCCGCAAAATACCTGGTCGAGAATGGCGCCGACGGTGTCAAGGTCGGCATCGGACCTGGCTCGATTTGCACCACGCGCGTCGTGGCCGGTGTCGGTTTCCCGCAATTCTCTGCCGTGCTCGAAGTCGCCGCGGCCATCAAAGGTACGGGCGTTCCTGTCATTGCCGACGGCGGTGTCCGTTACACAGGCGACATCCCGAAAGCCATCGCAGCCGGCGCCGATTGCGTCATGCTCGGTTCACTGCTTGCCGGAACCAAGGAGTCGCCGGGCGAAACCATCATCTTCGAAGGCCGAAAATTCAAGTCCTACCGCGGTATGGGCTCGGTCGAGGCGATGCAGGAAGGCTCGAAAGACCGCTATTTCCAGGATGTCGAAGACGATGTAAAGAAACTCGTTCCCGAAGGCATCGTGGGTCGCGTACCGTACAAAGGCGAACTCAACGAAAGCATGCAGCAATTCATCGGCGGATTGCGCGCAGGCATGGGCTATTGCGGTGCGAAAGACATTCCGACGTTGCAGGAAACGGGCAGATTTGTCCGCATCACGTCGAGCGGCATCACCGAAAGCCATCCGCACAACGTGACCATCACGAAAGAAGCACCGAATTACTCGCGGTAAAAAAAGAAAATAATAAGAAGAGCAGTCTGAAAAGGCTGCTTTTTTGTTGGGAGCTGATTCCCGCTTTTCGTTGCAAACGAAGTTCACTGAACTCCGCTGAAAAATGTCAACTAAGTGAAGTAATCTTTTGCGGCTATTGAACCATCTACCTGAAGCCCGCTGGGCTTCCTCCTCTTAATATCAAATGCCGCAAAAGGATTTCCACTTCAAACGCTTCAGCGTTCACCGAACACCTATCAAAAATATTAACTAGGTGAGGTAATCGGGGCTAGGGCCTGTCGCAAACTTCGAAGTTCGTTGGTCGAAACTCGTTATGCTGCGGCTCGGCGTTTTTTAAATTTTAAATTTTAAATTTTGAATTTTAAATGGCGAATAAACAATAAGAATAAAAAATAATAAATTATTTCAACGTCGCCAACAATTTGCGTTCGCCCACAATCCACAAAATATCGTCCTTTTCCAAGATCTCGAGCGAATCGGGGTTTAAGATGCGTTTGCCTTGTCGTTCGATGCCCACGACCAATCCGCTCGTCTTTTCGCGCAATTGCGAATCGCGTATGCTCTTGCCAATGAATTCCTCATTTTCGAGCTGGAGCTGTTGCAACACAATATCCGACTCGACTTCGTTTTCGGGTGCATCGCGTTCGTTTTGTTCGAGGAACCCCTTGAATTGCTGCAATTGGTCGTCGGTGCCAATCACACAAATCTCGTCGCCCGGGAAAAGTCGTTCGTTGCGGTTGGGGATGTTGATCGAAATCTCGCCGCGCTTGATGAACGCGATGTTCACGCCCATCTTTTCGCGCAGTTTCATTTCCTTGAGTGTCTTGCCCGCCAGGTTCGATTCCTTGGCGATGTCAAAAAGCGTCATGTGCCCGTCCCAAGGCGTAAGGTCGCTGCGGTTGTTCTTGTCGCGCAGTATTTCGCGCGCGTTGAAATTGCGCATGAAGTGGGTCTCGATGCGGTGGTATTGTTTGTTGAGTTTGCGCTGGAACAAAATGTACAACACGATCGAGACACAAAACGTGAGCAGCGCCACGCGCGGCGAGAAGAAGTTGTTGAGCAAGAATCCCAGCAAAAACAAAGTAAGCAGGAACCGAAACAAGACCATCATCACCAACGGGCCGCGGTATTTTCGTTCGGCCATCAGGATCTGCACCTCTTTGGTCGCAACACGACGCAAGGACAAAGCCCAGATAAAAGGCGACAGCACGGCCAATGTACCGAACGCCGCAATAAGATTACCGTACTTGTTGCCCTGCACCAGCGGCAGCAAATAGTTAGACGACAGCAAAATCACCGAAATGATGATGATGGTGTGTATGGCCACCTGCGTCAAATAGGCGCGCAGCACGATTTGCCAGTTGCTCACCGATTTGATGGCCTGTGCGTTGGCGCTGTACCGTTCGATGCGCCTGAGCCATTTGCGCGGCAACTTTTGCGACAGGTATTCGGAAAAAGGTTTCGACCAGCGCACCATAAACGGTGTGGTGAACGTGGTCACCGCCGAAACGGCCACGACGGTAGGATACAAAAAGCTTGACGTCACGCCCAGCGACATGCCCAACGTGGCGATGATGAACGAGAATTCCCCGATTTGCGACAAACTCATCCCGGTTTGCACTGCGGGTTTGAGCGGCTGTCCAGACAACAGCGCACCGCCCGTAGCCGATAGCGATTGCCCAAAAATTGTAACCAATGTAAGGATGGCCACCGGAATCGCATATTCGACCAGCGTACTGGGATTGATCAGCATACCTACCGATACGAAGAACACCGCGCCAAACAAATCCTTGACGGGTTTTACGAGGTGTTCGATGTGTTCGGCCTGTGTTGTCTCGGCGATGATCGAACCCATGATAAAAGCCCCGAGCGCAGGCGAGAACCCTACGTTGGCGGCCAGGATCACCATCATCAAACACAACCCCAGCGAAATGATGAGCAACATTTCGTCCGACAGCAAATGCTTGGCGCGTTTGAGGATCGTAGGGATAAAAAAGATGCCGCCCACGAACCAAATCGTCAGGAAAAATGCGAGCTTCAGTATCGAAAAAAGCAGCTCGCTTCCCGAAAATTGGCTGCTCACGGCTATGGTCGACAAGAGTACCATCATCAAGATCGCGACAATGTCCTGTACGATCAGCGCCCCGATGACATTGCCTGCAAACTTTTGTGCCTTGACGCCCAATTCGTCGAACGTCTTGAGGATGATTGTGGTCGAAGAAATAGAAAGGATCACGCCCAGGAACAGGCAATCCATACGTTCCCAGCCCATCAAAATCCCAACGGTATAACCCAAAAACAACATGAACGCAATTTGCGTGATGGCTGTAATCGATGCCGTACCGCCCACTTTCATCAATTTCTTGAAGCTGAATTCGAGTCCAAGACTGAACAACAGGAAGATCACACCAATCTCGGCCCAAATCTCGACGCTGTGGATGTCCTTGACCGACGGGAAAAAATCGAAATGGTTGCCCGCCAAAAAGCCCGCAATCAAATACCCCAACACCAACGGCTGCTTTATGATCTTAAACAGCAGCACCGCGACGGCGGCGGTCATCAGGATGAGTCCCAAATCGCTGATCAGTGGGTAAAGGTGTGTGGTGGCTTCGGCTGCGCTCATACAATTGGATTTTGGAGTAGACGCCGTAAGATATTAAAAAAACTTGTGACGTGAAAATTGGCCGAAGCCTTTTGACGATTTGGTAAAGAAACAAGACAAAAATTGCGGTTTGTCTACTAACGAGACAAGCCGAAAGTTGCCTTGATACTAAAATTACGACAGTCCGAAGAACTTAAATCCCCAAATAATTTGACGGTGTAATCGCCAGCAATTCATTCTTGATCGTGTCAGAAACCTCGAGCGTCCCGATAAATTCATGGATCGCTTTCTGGTCGATGACCGTATTGGTTCGCGTAAGTCCTTTGAGTGCTTCGTACGGGTTCGGATAGCCTTCGCGACGCAAGATCGTTTGGATGGCCTCGGCCACGACGGCCCAGTTTTTCTCTAGGTCTTCGGCGAATTTGTCGGCGTTGAGCAGCAATTTGTCGAGTCCTTTGAGCGTCGCCTCGAAACCGATGAGGGTGTGTCCCATGGGTACGCCGATGTTGCGCAACACGGTGCTGTCGGTCAAATCGCGCTGCAAACGCGAGATCGGCAACTTGGCCGAAAGGTGTTCGAACAGCGCGTTGGCGATGCCGAGGTTGCCTTCGGAATTCTCGAAATCGATCGGGTTGACCTTGTGCGGCATGGCCGACGAGCCAATCTCGCCCGCCTTGATTTTTTGCTTGAAATAGTCCATCGACACATAGGTCCAGATGTCGCGGTCGAGGTCGATGAGAATGGTATTGATGCGTTTGAGCGCATCGAAAAATGCGGCAAAATGGTCGTAATGCTCAATTTGCGTAGTAGGGAACGAATGGTGCAAGCCCAAAATATCCTGTACGAAATGTTGGCCGAACGCGCGCCAATCTTGGTTCGGATAGGCTACAAAATGCGCGTTGTAATTGCCCGTCGCCCCGCCGAACTTGGCCGCAAACGGGATGTTGAACAAGAGCCGCATTTGTTCCTCAAGCCTTTCGACAAACACGCCGATTTCTTTGCCCAGTCGGGTAGGGGAAGCGGGTTGCCCATGCGTGCGTGCAAGCATCGGTACATCTTTCCATTCTTGCTGCAATTCCTTGAGCCGCGCCACCACTTGTACGAGCAGTTTGACATAAACGTTCTCGAACGCCTCCTTGGTCGACAGCGGAATGGCGGTGTTGTTGATGTCTTGCGAGGTGAGCCCGAAATGGATGAATTCTTTGTATTGCGACAGTCCGAGCGTATCGAATTTGTCCTTGATGAAGTATTCGACGGCCTTGACATCGTGGTTGGTGGTCTTTTCGGTTTCCTTGATCCAAAGTGCGTCTTGGGTCGAGAAATTCTCGTAAATCGCACGCAATTTCCCGAACAGGCCCGCATCTACGCCCTGCAGTTGCGGCAGCGGGATTTCGCACAAGGCAATGAAGTATTCGATTTCGACCAGTACGCGGTAGCGGATGAGCGCTTCCTCTGAAAAATACGGCGAAAGGGAAATGGTCTTGCCGCGGTAACGCCCGTCGATGGGCGAAATCGCATTGAGTGCGGTGAGTGGTTGCATGGTTGTGTTGTTTTTTCGAGAAGCGCAAATATAGCTTTTAACATCCGAAAATGAAAGCAAACCGCGTGATTATATCGCAAAAATTATCGCATTTGCAGCAGTTTTTCGCGCAGTTTGGCGACACCCGTCGATGCGGGTTCGGCAATGATTTCAACCGGATTGGGCACGCTGTAAATCGGGGCAGGTTTCGGGTCGACGTAAAACACCGGAATGTGTGGCAACGTGTACGAAATTAATCCAGCCGCGGGATACACCTGCAACGACGTCCCGACAACGGCAAAGCAATCGGCCTGTTCGGTCAAGGAAACCGCTTGGTCGAGCGCAGGGACGGCCTCGCCAAACCAAACGATGTGCGGCCGCAGCTGGTGTCCGAACCCGTCGATGTCGCCAATGTGCAAATCGGTTTCCCAATCCAGGACGTGGTCGTAGTTTTTGGTGGAGCGCACTTTGAACAGCTCGCCGTGCAAATGCAACACTTTTGAAGAGCCCGCGCGCTCGTGCAGGTTGTCGACATTTTGCGTGACGATGTGTACGTCGAAATCTTTCTCAAGATCGGCCAGGAGCAAATGCCCGGCGTTGGGCGCAACTTCATGGAGCTGACGCCTGCGTTGGTTGTAGAATTCGAGGACGAGTTCTGGGTTTTTCCGGAAACCTTCGGGTGTGGCTACGTCCTGGATGTTGTGGCCTTCCCACAAACCATCGGAATCCCGAAAGGTTTTGAGACCGCTTTCGGCCGAGATACCGGCGCCGGTGAGTACGACGAGTTTTTTCAAGGGATGCGGTTTTTGCGTTTAAAGTTTAAAGTTAGGGAATGTTCCGGTTAGTGACAACTTTAAACCTTAAACTTGAAACTTTGTTGTGCCGGCACGCCCAAAAAAAATTATTTTTACCAAAAATACAACCCATGACCGACCTCGACTATTTGCGTTACCTTGAAGAAAACTTCCTGACCGAGGCGCGTAAACAGCGTTTTCTGGAGGTGCTGGCCAACCGTACCAACCATTTCACGATTGCGATGGAAGACGTGTACCAGTTGCACAACACCAGCGCCGTCATGCGGAGTTGCGAGGTTTTTGGCGTGCAGCAGCTGCATGTGGTCGAGGAGAAATACGGCAAGCGCATCGACAAAGAGATCGCGATGGGTGCGCAAAAGTGGGTGGATGTGCACCGGTTCGAGAACATTTCGGATTGCATCGCGCATGTCAAGGGCAAGGGCTACCGCATTGTGGCGACCACACCGCACCACGACGATTGTTTGCTTGCCGATTTCGACATTTCGGAAAGAAGCGCGATTTTTTTCGGGACCGAACGCGACGGTTTGTCGCCCGAGGTGATCGAGCAGGCCGACGGTTTTTTGAAAATCCCGATGGTGGGGTTTACCGAAAGCCTCAATATTTCGGTGTCGGCGGCGATCGTGATCGAGAATTTGACGAATCGTTTGCGGCGTTCAGACATCGACTGGAAACTATCCGACGACGAAATTCTGGAAAAGCGGTTGGATTGGGCGCGGCATTCGATTAAGGACATCGAGCGGATCGAAGCGCGTTATTATGAAAATACCAAATAACAAATACCAAATAACAAATACCAAATTCCAAAACATCCTAAGAACGTTTGGTACTTGGGATTTGGAATTTGGTGCTTGGAATTTGGACTTTAATATTTAATTTCGCTTCAGCACTTTATACTCCTCGTAACACTGGCTGATTGCGTCCAAAATCTGCAAGTCGTTGGCCGTCTTGACAAATGCTTCGGAATAATTGCAGCGTTGCAAAATCTCGGGGATGTCCTGTTTGTCGATGCCAAGCAGCACCGAAACCGTTTCGCGGTCGTACTTGGATTCGAGCAGGTTGCGCACGGTGTCGTCCTTTTTCATCTCGCGCAGCTTTTTGAGCTCTTTGGGTCGTTTCGAGAAAAAACTGTAGAGCATGTCGGCGGGGTTAAAGATCGAACCGATGACGCGCCCGAACGCCGCGGGAGAGTATTCCCCGGCTTCGTATCCGGCTGATAAACCCGAAATGCTGTAGCGGTAGTTTTCGTGGATGGGGATCAGTTTGGAGTCGACTTCAAGATAACCCGTGAGCGTATACGGCATGATCAACACTTCCTCGAGCGCAATGGCCTTTTCGGTAAGTTTGATGGTGGTGCTCTTGGTCTTGAGCCAGTCGTTGGTCACGCGGATCTTGATCGATTGGAACCCGATCAGCGACAAATGCAATGTATCGCCTACGGTGACTTCCATTTCGAATTTGCCTTTTTCGTCGGTGGTCGTGCCGCGCACCTTATTTACGTTGATGATGTTGACGTTCGAAACAGGTGCCTGCGTGGCGTCGTTGAGGATCGTGCCCGTCACTTTGTCCTGCGCGGAAACCCATGTCGTAAAGACCAAAAATAAAAAGACTGCAAAATTCCTCATGTGCGTTTGATTGGGCTAAAAGTAGTAAAACGCGTGAAGATATTTTGCAGTCCCTGTTAAATTATAAGAAAATTAACTAAGCCGATCAGTCTTTTCTCGAACGCCTCGGACGCGACTGGTCGCCAAAGCCTTCAGAACGTCTCGGCGCCCTGTCGGCAAAGGTGTCGCTGCGTCTTTTGCCGCCGAATCCTGCACCGCGGTCGCTTTTGAAACCGTCTTTCTTGAAACCGTCCTTTTTGAAACCGTCTTTCTTGAACCCAAAATCTTTTTTGAATCCGCGGTCGCGGTCGCCATGGCGGTTGTTGTGGTCGCGTCTGCCGCCACCGTCATTTTTAGAAATCTCGACATTGATGCGTCGGCCCTCGAGCGTGATGTTGTTGAGGATATCCATGACTTTGTCGGTGTGCTCGGGATCGGTGTTAAAGAACGAGAATCCTTCCTTGACGTCCACCTTGTACACATCTTCCTTGCCCAAATCGAGCGTGTCGCGCAAAAAGTCCTTCAAAGACATCCAATCGAAATCGTCGCGCGAACCGATGTTGACAAAGTAACGCACCGCGCTGCCGTTGAATTCGCGTGGCTCGCGGCCTTCTTTCTTGTCGCCGGCCTGTACCGACAAATCGCGTGTCTTTTTGTAGTAGTTGATGAATCGGTTGAATTCGACCGATACCATTTTCTTGATGAGTTCGTCCTTAGACAAGCCTTCGAGCACGCCCATAATGGCCGGGAGGTAGTTGTCGATTTCGTGGTCGACTTCGGTGTCCTTGATCTTGTTGGCCAAATGGAGCAACTGGATTTCGCAGATTTCGATGCCCGATGGGATCGTTTTCTCCTCGAACTGTTGCTTGATGATTTTTTCGATGGCGTGGATCTTTCTGATCTCGCTCTTGGTCGCAATCACGATCGACGTCCCGAGCCTACCCGCACGACCGGTTCTTCCCGAACGGTGGTTGTAGGTTTCGATTTCGTCGGGCAATTGGTAGTTCACCACGTGCGTGATGTTGTCTACGTCGATGCCACGCGCGGCCACGTCGGTGGCCACCAGCATCTGGATTTGGCGTCCGCGGAACGATTTCATGACCGAGTCGCGTTGCGCCTGCGACAAATCACCGTGCAAGGCTGCCGCGTTGTATCCGTCTTCGATCAATTTTTCGGCCACGTGTTGCGTGTCGCGCTTGGTACGACAGAAAACGACCGAGAAAATATCGGGATTCGCATCGGCCAAACGTTTCAACGCTTCGTAACGGTCGCGTGCCTGCACCAGGTAGAATTCGTGCGAAACCGTTGCCGATCCCGAGTTTTTGGTCCCTACGGTGATTTCCTGTGGGCTTTCCATGAATTTCTTGGCGATGCGCGCTACTTCGGCAGGCATGGTGGCCGAGAAAAGCCAGGTGTTTTTTTCCTCAGGCGTATCCGACAAGATCGACACGATGTCGTCATAAAAGCCCATGTTGAGCATTTCGTCGGCTTCGTCCAATACACAGTAATCGATTTGCGTAATGTTGACCAAACCTCTGTTGATCATGTCCTGCATACGGCCCGGCGTAGCGACAATGATTTGTGCGCCGCGCTTGACTTCGCGCGCTTGTTCGGTAATGCTGGCACCGCCGTAAACTGCCACGACGTTGATGCCTTTCTCATATTTGGAGTAATTGCGCAATTCGTTGGTAATCTGCAAACACAACTCGCGTGTTGGCGACAAGACCAGGGCTTGTGTGTTGCGGTTGGCTGCATCGATTTTTTGGATCAACGGAAAGCCGAATGCGGCGGTTTTTCCGGTTCCGGTTTGTGCGAGCGCAACCAAATCGGTGTCTTCTTCCAATAATAGGGGAATCGCTTTCTCCTGTACTTCTGATGGATTCTCAAATCCGAGGTCTTTGACCGCCAGCAGTAGCGACTCGTTCAGACCCAATTGTTCAAATTTGTTCATAGGTGTTTTTAAATTCGGTGCAAAAGTACGTCGAATAAACCGTTAAACCTAATTGAAATTTGAGAATTGGGAATTAATTAGTGATTGAAAATCAGTTAATTAATATTTGATAGTTAATAATTAATAATTGGCTTGGACGAAAATGCGTCTGATCGTGCACGTTTGGGCTGTATTATCGATGCGATTTTGTCAGAAAATCAATCAGTTGGCGGACGGCTTTTCCGCGGTGGCTGATGCCGGCTTTTTCTTCGAGCGACAACTGTGCAAACGTACGCTCGTGGCCTTCGTATTTGAAGATGGGGTCGTAACCAAAACCTTGTTCTCCAACCTTTTCATGGATGATTTCGCCCCTGACGATACCCGTAAACAAATGTTGTTCGCCGTTCAAGTTGAGCGCGATGACGGTTTTGAATTGCGCGCTGCGATCGGTTTGGTTTTCGAGTTCCGATAACAATTTGTCCATGTTGTCGGAGGCGTTTTTTTGTTCGCCCGCGTACCGTGCAGAGTAGACGCCGGGGGCGCCGTTTAACGCGGTTACTTCGAGTCCGGTGTCGTCGGCAAAACAGTCGTAGCCGTAATTTTGCGTGACATAATCGGCTTTCAAAATGGCATTGCCTTCGATGGTGTCGGCGGTTTCGGGAATGTCGACATTGCAACCGATGTCTTGTAGACTTAGGATTTTGATGCTGTCGGGCAGCATGTTTTGGATTTCGTGGATTTTGTTGGCGTTGTTGGAGGCGAAGACGAGGTGCATTGAAGATTAAAAGATTAAAAGACTGAAAGATTCCGGGATGATTGATCTTGATTTTGAATGCTTTATTTGCGGATTTACAACAGATACAAAACTTTAACAAAATGTACAGAAAATCTGTATCCAAGCTATTTTTTTATTCCGTAGGGGATACCTTCATAGCCCCCTTCCCTACGGTAAAAATACTTTTTTAAAACGTACATCCGCTACAGAAAATCTGTAAATTTTTAAAAACGAATCGATTGCACCAACCGCCGACCCCAATCCAGATTTCCCTATCTTAGTATCCCAAATGCAAACCATGAAAAAACTACTGCTTTTAGCGCTCATTCCGATTTGTTCCAACGCACAAAACCTTGTCCGATACGTCAAGCCCATCATCGGTACGCAAAAAATGGGGCATACCTATCCCGGCGCGACCGTCCCGTTTGGCGCGGTGCAGTTGAGCCCCGACACCGATACGATCCCGTACGAGAAGAACGGCAAATACAACGGCGAAGTCTACCGTTATTGCGCCGGTTACCAGTATGACGACAAGACCATCGTGGGTTTCAGCCATACGCATTTTAGTGGGACCGGACATTCCGACTTGGGCGATTTTTTGGTGATGCCCACCGTAGGACAATTGCAGATGAACCCGGGCACAGCATCCAATCCCAAGACAGGATTCCGATCGGCGTTCTCGCACCAAAACGAAACGGCCCAGGCAGGCTACTACAAAGTCAAGCTCGACGACGACAACATTTTGGCCGAACTTACTGCCTCAACACGCGTGGGCATGCACCGGTATGCTTTTCCGGAATCGAAGGAATCGCATATCATACTCGACCTGATGCACGGCATCTACAACTACCCCGACAAAAATACCTGGACGTACGTACGCGTGGTCAACGACACTTTGATTACCGGTTACCGCCAAACGCATGGCTGGGCGCGTACGCGAACCGTGTATTTCGCGATGGCGTTTTCCAAACCGTTTAAATCCTACGGACAAAAGAATTTCGAGACCAAGCAGGCCTACCGCGGATTTTGGCGCAAGTTCAATCAAGACGATAATTTCCCCGAGATCGCAGGCAAACAAATCCGGATGCATTTCGATTTCGAAACCGGGACGAACGAAAAGGTCATGGTGAAATTCGCGCTGTCGCCAGTGAGTCAAACCAATGCGCTCGAGAACATGAGGGCCGAGATTCCGCATTGGGATTTCGACCGGGTAAAATCGCAGGCGCAAGCCGCATGGGAAAACGAATTGTCCAAAGTAACCATCGATGCGCCCGAAGACGACAAAATCAATTTTTACACCGCATTGTACCACACATTCCTTGGCCCGACGGTATACCAGGACGTCAACGGCCAATACAAAGGACTCGATCAGGAGGTGCATACGGCCTCGGGATTCACGAACTACACCACGTTTTCTTTGTGGGACACCTACCGCGCGTTGCATCCGTGGTTCAACATCGTACAGCCCAAACGCAATGCCGACATGGTGCAATCGATGCTCGCGCACTACAGCCAAAGCACGCTCAAGATGTTGCCCATTTGGTCGCATTATGCCAACGACAACTGGTGCATGAGCGGCTACCATGCGGTGTCGGTCATCGCCGACGCCATCGTCAAAGGGGTTTACAAAGGCGATGTGCGCAAGGCGCTCGAAGCGAGTGTGGCGACGGCAAACAAACGAAACTATGAAGGGATTGGCTTTTATACCGACAAAGGCTACATTCCGTCCGAGAAAAGCGGGATATCGGTGTCGAATACGCTGGAGTATGCCTACGACGATTGGGCGATCGCGCAACTGGCCAAAAAGCAAGGCGACGAAAAAACAGCGGCCGAATTTCTGAAACGCTCGGGCCATTGGAAAAACCAATTCAACCCCGAAACCCGATTCATGCAGGAACGCTTGGACAACGGCAGTTTCAAAGCCAATGCCGATGTGATGGCCACACACGGCCAAGGGTTCATCGAAGGCAATTCTTGGAACTACAGCTTTTTTGTACCGCATGACCCCGACGCGTTGGCCACAGCCATGGGCGGCAAGAAAAAGTTTCGCCAGCGTCTGGATGAACTTTTCTCGATGCATTTGCCCGATGCTTTTTTTGCCGAAACCGAAGACATCACGCGCGAAGGCATCATAGGCGGGTATGTACACGGCAACGAACCCGCGCACCACGTACCGTATTTGTACAACTGGACCGACACGCCGTGGAAAACGCAGGCGCAGGTGCGCAAAATCCTCAAGATGCAATACCAAAATGCGCCCGATGGATTGGGTGGCAACGACGATTGCGGGCAAATGAGCGCCTGGTATTTGTTTTCGGCATTGGGTTTCTATCCCGTGGCGCCTGGGTCGGATAGCTATTCGCTGGGCAGCCCGTTCGTGAAGTCGGCGCAAATCAAGTTGGAGAACGGCAAGGTGTTTTTTGTAGAAGCGGTGAACCAAAGCGACCGCAATGTGTATGTCAAGAAAGTACTGCTCGACGGAAAGCCCGTCCAGAATCTGCAAATCAAACACGCCGATATCACCGCCGGATCAAAACTGGTGTTTTACATGACAAACAAGCCCTGATTATTTGACGCGAATCAACAGCCCGCGGTTGACCACCTTGGATTGGTCGCGTTTGCTGCGCGTCGAAAAGTGAATGGTGTCCTTGCCCACATCGCGAAGATCGATCTCGACGGGGTCTTCTTCCATGTCCTTGCGCAGTATGGCCGTGTATTTTTCGTACTTGATCTTGCCTTTGCTCGTCACGGCATCGGGCCAACGCTTGGTATAGACATCGCCTTGGAATGTGATCTGGTAGGTTTGCTGCTGGTATTTTTTTTCGAATTCGATGCGGTATTTCCCTTCGAGTTTGACCTCCTGCGATGCCAAACACGCCACCGCCATCAGCGCGACAAGTGTTTTCATTTTTTGGTTCTTTCGTTTCGCGAATTGGCGTGGTCACCTCGGCGCGAACTGGGTTCTCTTTGCCGAAGATAGAAAAAGTTCGCGAAACTGAAGCGTTCCGGCCACCGAAACCAGTAGTCACGTGAATGCTGCTATGTCGGCGCCCATGATGTTGTTTATAATCAAAGTAATTGTCGCGTACGTTCTGCAGAACGCTTTGGGGTTTTCGGAACGGGAAATATTTGAATGATTTTTTTAGAATTAAATCTGTTGTGAAATTTCTGTTGTAAAAAAATCACAACAGATATTTTACAACAGAATTTGTGTTACATAATGACATTTAATGTGAACATGTAACAGGTTTTTGTGTTACATAATGATATTTTATGTAAAAATGTAACAACAACAGGGTGAAAGGAAAGCATAGAAAATGACCACAAAGTTGCCCGCGGGTATTCTTAAGAGCGCCAAGGTTGTAGTTTGCGGTAAGCGTCTTTTGACCACTGATTATAAGCAACGCAAGGCAAAAAGCGAAATTATGTAAACAACGACCACAAATGTACAACGGGCACCCCTTGGTTTGGCCGTATTTTTACGGTATTAAACAACCATACCTTTGGACACCCATCTGCAAATAGATTTTCGCGACGTTTTCGGGGCGCAACCGGGTATGGGCGTTTTGGTGCAGGCCGATGCGCCGCGGTTTTCGGTAGTCACCGTGACCGAGGAATTTACACGTCGGATGCAACTTCCCTCGCAAGACATAGGACGCGGTTTATCCGAAATGATTGCCGAACGGTTTCCTGTTGCCATTTCAAAACAGATACGGGACGCGGTAGATTCCTGTTTGCGCAGCCGACAAAAATCAGCGATGTCGATTTCTTCGGAGGCATCGGGTCTTGGTGCGGACAATCAACTTTTATCCGTTTCGAAAATCATCTACAGCCCGGTCGTGGACGAAAGCGGATCGGTGCCTTACATCATCCTTACTTTTACCGACGAAAAGCCTTTGGCCGACCAAATCGAATTGGCCGAAATTCTAAGCGAACATACCAAGGAACTCGCCGATGCCAACCAGCGCTTGCGTAACTCCAACGCCGAGCTCGAGCAATTTGCCTACATCGCCTCGCACGATTTGCAGGAACCGTTGCGCAAGATCAATATGTTTGCGGGGCTGTTGGGCAACGCGCTTGAAAACCCGAACGAGCGCATCCAAAAGTACCTCGCCAACATAGGCGTGTCGGTGCAACGCATGACCAATTTGATCCAAGACGTGCTGAGCTATTCGCAGCTTTCGCGCAAACAAGAAGTATTTCGCACCACCGATTTGAACGAGATTTTTCGCGAGACCCTGGCCGATTTCGACTTGATTGTCGACGAGAAGAACGCCAAGGTAGTTTCGGCCAACCTGCCCGTCATCGACGCAATCCCGCTCCAGATGGTACAGCTGTTCCACAACCTGATCTCGAACGCGCTCAAATACCAAAAACCCGATGTGGCACCGCGCATAGACATCAGCTGGTTTGCACTTACCGAGGACCGGCGTGTAGAATTGGGGCTGCCGCAGCTCGAAAAAGGGTACTGCGGGTTGGTGTTTGCCGACAACGGCATCGGTTTTTCGGAAGAATATGAACAGAAGATCTTTAACATTTTCCAGCGTTTGCACGGCAAGGGACAGTACGAAGGCACGGGCATTGGTTTGGCGATGTGCAAGAAAATTGCCGAGAACCACCACGGGCTGATTTATGCGCGGGGCAAGGAGGGCGAGGGCGCGTCGTTTACGGTCGTGTTGCCGTTCGATCGGCCGTAACTACTTTTTCTTTTGGTTTTTCTTTTCGGTGTTTTCGGCCACGCGAAACCTGACGATCTTTTCGATCAACGCCAGCGGCATGGGCCGGTCGATGGGAAACTGGATCGAACCTTTGCCCATGGGATACGCCGCGAGTTCTTCTCGAAAAGCCTCGTTGCCCGAAGGCAGTGCATAAAATCCGATGTGGTTTTTGAACGCCGCAAAATGCACCAGGTTGCCATACAGGTAAAAAGTAGGGATGCCATAGCTGATCTTCTCGGTCGCCCTGGGCGCGGCCTTTTGCACCGCCTCGCGAATTTGCATAAGGATCGTCTGCGTTGGCGGCGGGAATCCCGAAAGGTATTCGTCTATGGTTTCGGGTTTTTTCACGACGACAGGATTTCGCGTTGCGCCTTTTTGGTCAGTTTGGCAAAAATAAGTTGGTACGAAGCCGTGACCCATTGGTTCCATTCGGCATCGGTAGGCGTGGTGATGTCTTCTACCAGCACCCATTTGTTGCGCGCCATATAAGGTGCAAGGATGATGCCCTGGCGTGAAGAAAGCGTCTCGAAATCGTCATCGGCGGTCTTGAACGAGGCACTGACGGGCACTTGGTCTGGATTGGTCACCAGGAACATTTTGCCGCCTATGTTAAAACACAAATGGTTGTCCCATTTGATGTCTTCGGTCACGCCGGGCAAGGCGAGGGCTATTTTTCGTAAAGATTCCAGTTTCATTTGACGAAGGTAGCGCTAAAATACTGTTAATTGAGAACAGAAGGCCAATAATTTGTATCGGGCCGACGTTGTTTTTGAGAAGAAATTGTCATGAAAAAGAAAACCCTGTCTTTACGATGGGGTTCGTTTTTTTAACTGCGGGTTATATCACTATTAAAATTGTATTAAAGCCGCGCGCCCAATCGGAATTATTGCTAAATTTACGGTGATTTTGGCAGGATATTTTGCCGATATCGCAACATAAACACCAATCATCATGAAATTTTCAAAGTTACTATTGTTCGGAATCGCTGCAACGGCCTTAATCACCGTCGCCAACAGACTCAAACCCGAAACGCCTTCGTTTGCCGAAGACGACCTGGACTTCGACGCCGATTTCATCCCCGGCTCCAAGAAGTTAAACCTCGACATTCCCGATCACGTCGATCCAAGCTGGTTTCGCGCGCCGCAGCGTTTTACCGAGGACACCGATGCGATGTTCATCTAAGCCGGATTGTCCGGCTTTTTTTATGGCAAACGGAACGTGAGCGCATCGCGGTGGAGCGCTTTGGCTACCAACCGGTAAGAAGCCCAAAGCATCGTGGTTGCCAGCACATAGCCCATCGCAAAATCCAGTAAAGGCCGGGTCGTGTGTTGGGTAACGTGGGCATTGAGACAAACGCCCAAAATGACCAACCCGAAGACCATTCCGAGCATGCCGTAGGAAAGCAACAATTTTTTGTTTCCAAAAAAGGGCAGTAAGGCAACACCCATGCCGACAAAGTCGAACGCACCCAGTGAACCATGTACCGCGGTCATTGCAAGATTGACTGCGCCAAGAAACGGAAAGTAGCACAACGCTAAGTTGAAAGTGCTGAATTTCATGCGGTTGCTTTTTTCAAGAAAACGCCAAGACCAGAAAAATTATTGCCTCAGCTAAAGCGCATCCTGACAAACACATGCTTGATGCCTTTTTTGTCCGACTCGCGTTCGTCGGTTTCGATGATGTCGTTCATCGATTTGAGCATGGGCGTGAGTTTGCCGAACCCATAGTTGCGCGGATCGAACTCGGGTTTCTTGCGCGAGATCAAACTGCCTACATCGCCCAGGAATGCCCAACCGTCGTCGTCGCCGAGCGCTTCGATGGTCGATTCGATGAGTTCGATGGTTTCGTTGTCGATTTTGTTGAGCGCTTTTTGCGGGGCCTTTTCGGGCGCTTTTTGTTTGGTTTTCTGCTCGGTTTCCCGTGCGACCGTTTCGGGGATTTCTGCCGATGGCGCGGCTACCGATTTTTCGGCAGTTTCAGGTTTGTTCTTGGATTTTCGGCCGTCTTTCGGATCTGGACGGTTGCGCGATTTCTTGGCGCCCTCGAGCACTTCTATAAAGATAAAACGGTCGCAGGCCGCGATGAATGCATTGGGCGTTTTCTTTTCGCCGATCCCGATGACCTTCATGCCCGATTCGCGCAAACGCACGGCCAACCTTGTAAAATCGGAATCCGACGACACAATGCAAAACCCATCCAACTTGTCCGAATACAACAAATCCATGGCATCGATGATGAGCGCCGAATCGGACGAGTTCTTGCCATAGGTGTAAGCGTATTGTTGTACGGGCGTGATCGCATGTTCGGCCAGCACGTTTTTCCAGCCCGAAGCGTTCGGACGCGTCCAATCGGCGTAGATGCGTTTGGTGGTGGGCGTGCCGTATTTGGCGATTTCTTCCATCATGCCCTTGATGTTGGCATAGGGCACGTTGTCGGCGTCGATCAGGACGGCGAGTCTCAGTTCTTTGGTGTTTTGGGCCATAATTTTAGCGCCTGCGTTTTTCGCGGCTTGGCTAATGTACAAAAAAATGCGGCCCAATACCGCGCTATTTCAGCCCATCGAATTCCACAAAATCGTATTCGGGCGAACATTCGAGCAGTTGCCGCAACAGCGCAGCATGGCCGTTGCCAAAGATCACCAGCAGGCGGTCGGTTGGGCTTTCGGTGATTTGTTGCAGCTTCCTGAAAATCCTGAGGTTGCGGTTGTACCACCAAATCGACAGTATGTCGGCGCCGCGCGTGTCGTCGAGCTTGAAGTCACCCACAAGGTAGGCCCCATAGGTGAGTTCGTGGCTCTCGCGCGCATTGAAACGTTTGAAATAGTCGAGCAGGGTCATGCTTTTTTGGAGCGTTTCCTCGTAGCGGTACCAATCGGTGAATTTGGCGGCCATGGGGTCGTTGCTTTTGAAATCGAAATCTTCGAAGAATTTCTTGAAATAAACCGTATCGAGTTTTTCGAGTTCGAGATCGAACGGCAACGCGTCGAGCGCATAGATGGTGTCGAGTTGCAGCTCGGTGGCGATGCGCATGCCAAGCTGGAAACGTTCGTCGCGTTGGTTGCGGAATTCGCCCGCCTTGTAGCGTTTGAGTTTTTCGGTGGCTTGCCAGTTGGGCATGGCCTCGATCACGATTTTGGTGGGTTTGAAACGTTTGATGTAGTCGACGAGTTGCGTGACTTCGGACTTTTTGGGTTCGCGCAGCACGTCTATTTTGTTGGATTCGTCGGTTTTGTGCGCATCGAGGCCGGGATAGTCGAAATGGAATGTGCCGACGACGAGCACTTGGGTTTTGGATTTGGGGAAGAAATCTGATGGAGATTTGACCGAAAGTTGTGCGCTGGCGGCGGTTGTAGCCAACAACAGCAAGATGATTTTTTTCATGGTGATTGATGATTGAATGATGGGGTAAAAGACTGTCGGTTAAAACAAGTGTTACAACTGGATGAAATGCGTCCGGTGTTTCGCAGGCCCTAGCCCTGATAGCAGTGGAAATCCTTTTGCGGCCGCAGCGCAGCGGAGGCCGCAAAAGATTGCAACGGATAGCAGGAAAAAGCTCCCAAAAACTTTTCTGAAATACTTTTTAATCTTTATTTTTGCGGGCGAAAAGCCCGACTAAACGGGCGCTGAAAATCATGGTGAAAGATTTATTCGAAAGAATACAAAGCAATAAGGGCCCGCTCGGGAAATGGGCGTCGCAGGCCGAAGGTTATTACGTGTTCCCGAAGCTCGAGGGCGAATTGGGGCCGCGTATGCAGTTTCATGGCAAGGAAATTTTGAACTGGAGCATCAACGATTACCTTGGGTTGGCGAACCATCCCGAAGTGCGTAAAGCCGATGCCGATGCGGCGCGCGATTACGGTGCGGCGTATCCGATGGGTGCGCGTATGATGAGCGGCCACACGACTTTGCACGAGCAATTGCAGAATGAATTGGCGGCGTTCGTACAAAAGGAAGCGGCGTATTTGCTCAATTTCGGATACCAGGGCATGGTTTCGACGATCGATGCTTTGGTCACCAAAAACGACGTGATTGTGTATGATGTGGATTCGCATGCGTGCATCATCGACGGCGTGCGTTTGCACATGGGCAAGCGTTTCACCTACAAACACAACGATGTAGAAAGCATCGAGAAGAATTTGCAGCGTGCGACCAAGATGGCCGAGGAAAACGGCGGCGGTATCCTTTTGATCACCGAAGGTGTTTTCGGGATGCGCGGCCAGCAAGGCAAGTTGAAGGAAATCGTGGCGTTGAAGGAAAAATACAACTTCCGTTTGCTCGTTGACGACGCGCACGGATTCGGGACATTGGGTAAAACCGGTGCTGGAGCGGGCGAGGAGCAAGGTTGCCAGGACGGGATTGACGTGTACTTTTCGACATTCGCCAAGTCGATGGCGTCTATCGGCGCGTTCATCGCGGGCGACAAAGACGTGATCGATTATTTGAAATACAATTTGCGTTCGCAGATGTTTGCCAAGTCGTTGCCGATGATTTTTACGGTTGGGGCGCTCAAACGCCTGGAGATGTTGCGCACCATGCCCGAACTCAAGGACAAGTTGTGGGAGAACGTCGATGCGTTGCAAAACGGACTCAAGTCGCGCGGTTTCGACATCGGCGATACGAATACTTGTGTGACGCCGGTGTATTTGAACGGATCGATTCCTGAGGCGATGATGCTTGTGAACGATTTGCGCGAGAATTACCACATCTTCCTGTCGATTGTCGTGTATCCGGTTATTCCGAAAGGCATTATTTTGTTGCGCATGATCCCGACGGCGTCGCATACGCTTAACGACATCAGCGAAACGCTCGACGCTTTTGAGGCGGTGCGCGAAAAGTTGACCAATGGCACGTACCTGAAAATTGCTTCAGAAAAAACAGTAGACGTAAGCGACGAAAGATAGTCGCCCGATAAAAATAAAAAACCGCTTCTTTCGAGGCGGTTTTTTTATGCGGTAAATTAAAGGTACTTGATGTAGGTGCTCCTGCGTTTGTGTACGACCGGATTGAAATTCTTCCACAAATTGTGGATCGAATGGTTCTCTTCGAGTTCGGGCGTACGGATGCACGTTTTGATGCCGTTGGCCTTGAAACTTTCGTAAAATGCGGTCATGATTACGGCCGTTACGCCTTTGTTTTGGTATTCGGGCAGGATTCCGATCAAATAGAAAAGTACTTCGTCTGAATGTTTTTTGGCCTTCAACAAATGCAGGAATCCAAACGGGAACAATTTGCCGTTGGCCTTTTTCAATGCGTTGGACATCGAAGGCATGCACACGCAAAAACCAACGATGTGGTCGTTTTCGTCGGCGACAAATTTGATGAATTCGGGGTTGATGAGCCCGATGTATTTTTTCTTGAAATAGGCGATTTGCGCATCGGATACGGCAACAAACGACGACAATTTGGCGTACACGTCGTTGAATATCCGGAACAAATCGTCTACATAAGGCATCACATCCTGCGAACGTGTAAAACCAATCGATTTGAGCCCGTAGCGTTTGCGCACCATGGCGTCGGCTTTTTGGATGGGTGCCATCATTTCGGCTGTAGGGAGCGGAAAGACGCTTTCGACCCATTCTTTTTCCATGACAAAACCCAACTGCTCGAAATGGGTGATGTAGTACGCGTAATTGTACCAGGTGATCATGGTGCCGATTTCGTCGTAGCCCATGGTGAGCGCACCGGTTTTGTCGAGGTTGGAGAATCCCATGGGGCCTTCGACATTGTCCAGGTTGTGTTTTCGGGCAAGTTCGAACGCCTTTTCGAGCAATGCTTCGGTGACTTTGATGTCGTCTATGACATCGAACCAGCCAAAGCGTACTTTGCGTTTGCCGAGTTGGTTGACCTCGGCCCAGTTGATGATGACGGCCGTGCGCCCGACAATTTTACCGTCGCGATAAGCGAGGTAGAACGACGCTTCGGCATTTTCGAAAGCCGGATTTTTGGTCGCGTCGAAGGTTTCGAGTTCATCGGCGATGAGCGGCGGAATCCAATTCGGATTGTCTTTGTAGAGTTCGAACGGAAATTTGACAAAAGCTTTCATATCGCTTTTGGAAAGGGCCTGTTTGATGGTAATCATGAATGTTTGGGCTGTTGTTCTTTTGGAGTATTGCGGTTTTGTCGGAAAGACGACAGGATCTTTAGGATAATTTTTTCGGAAAAAACAAAAAATGAAACTTTAACAAAATGTACAGATTCTCTGTATTTGAGTTTGGTCGAAATTTCGTTGGGGTATACTTCCAATGCCCCCTTCCCATGGAACGAAAATACCATTTTAAAAACCAATTCCGCTACAGAAAAACTGTAATTTTTACTTTTCGGGAAAGCGTCCCATAAAACGCTATTCCTTCACGGGCTCGCCGTTCTCGATCGCGTCGAGACGTTTCTTGGCTTTGTCCTTGTCTTTTTTCTTCTTTTTGTCTTCCTTGCTTTCCTTGCCTTTTTCTTTCGGGATGCGCAAATAGACATCTTCGTAGTTGGCGTCGAAACGCCACGAGACGCCAATTCCGCCCACGAGCAACGACGGCGTTTCCTTGATGTTGGCCCCGATCGATGCGTCTATCTGTACATTTTTGATCGGAAGCCAGGCCGCGCCGCCCCTAAAAATGGCATCGCTGTACCATTCGCTCACAAAGCCCTGGTGCTCGATAAAGCCGGACCAGCGCATATTGAACCCGTGGGTAAGCGTGATCACATAGTCGATCGATTCGCGTTGCGTGGCCAATTGGTCGAGCATCACGTTCATGCAAAGCACTTGTCGCCCGAATTGGTTTTGCGTAAGCAGGCCCAAGGTAGGACTCCATTTGTCGACAATCGGATAATAGGGACGATCGAATTTACCCTTGGCCGCATCGATGTTGATCCCGCCATATACGCCAACGGCAGGGATGAACGCACGCCAGCTGAATTTATGGTTGGCTTTCCAACTGTACAGATTGGGTTTCTGTTCGTAATTCTTAAGCGGGTCGTACAATAGAAATTTTGCGCCCAAAGAAATGGTTTTGAGTCCTGCATCCCTTCTTGAACGGAATGTCGTCCGGCTTTTATAGACTTCATTCTGATAGCTCGCATCGAGTATGAACTCGAGCTGTTCGAAAAAAGCGCCGTAACGCACCTGCAAATCACTGCCGATACCCTCTACGTCGTATTCCGAAATCGTATGGTACTCGCGAAACGTGTGGAATCCGAGTTCGGCCTGGATGACGGTTCTGCCTACCGAAAAAGCCCCCATCGATTTGCCGGGGCGGTTCGAATTGATGACATCGGTAAACTGTGCGTGCGCAAAAGGAGCGCAAAAAAGCAAGAGTAGGAGCGGCTTGATTTTGGACATATTGTTATTTTAAGAGATCGTATAACAACCCAAAAGTAGTCATTTTTATTATTTATTTAAGACGGAATCTGCGCCGATTGCTTAATTTTGAAAAAAATTACCTCATGGACCACGCTTCTTTTTCGGGAACAATCAAAGTCATTTTCTACATCATCTTGTTTTACTATGTATTCAAGTTTTTGGCGCGTTTGTTTTTTCCGGTTCTGGTCAAGAAAGCGGTCGAGAAAGCCGCGCAAAACTTCGAGCAGCAACAGCGTCAGTACCAAGGCTATCAAAGTACCCGCACGGCCAATAACGACGAAATCATATACGATTCCAACGTCAAATCGTCAAAACCACGCGAGACCAAAAAAGTGGGCGAGTACATCGATTTTGAAGAAATCAAATAATTTGGAAATTTGAAAATTTGAAAATGACATTCGCGGTCGTTTTTTGCTTGCCGACCAACCAATATTTTTCGTATTCCGGTCAATAGTTTCGTTGGCCGTTTTTTTTGCCTATTTTTGGGTTTTATTTACCAAAATCCCTCATGAAACAACTTCAAAAGTTTTATCCGCATGCGCTGGCCGTGATTGGTTTTGTGCTGGTTTCGCTCGCGTATTTTTATCCGGTGTTGTCGGGCAAGCAGATTTTCCAGTCCGATATCGTACAGTATACAGGCATGGCCAAGGAACAAAACGACTTTCGCGCCGCCCAACAAACCGAACCTTATTGGACCAACTCGGCGTTTGGCGGGATGCCTACCTACCAATTGGGTGCGAATTATCCGCATGATTACATCGGCAAATTAGACGATGCGTTGCGGTTTCTGCCGCGTCCCGCCGACTACCTGATGTTGTATTTTGTTGGATTTTACCTGTTGCTCATCGTACTTCGAACCAATCCGCTTAAGGCCTTTTTTGGGGCGCTGGCGTTTGGTTTGTCGACGTATCTGATCATTATTTTGGGTGTAGGACACAATGCCAAGGCGCATGCCATCGCCTACATGCCCATGGTAGTGGCCGGTGTCATCCTGGTGTTCAGGCAACGGTACCTGGCGGGCGGATTGCTCACCATGGTGGCCGCGGCGCTCGAGATCAACGCCAACCACTTCCAGATGACCTACTACCTGTTGCTTTTGTTGCTGGTGTTGTCGGTTTATTTTGCCGCGGGGCTCATCAAGGAAAAGAACTACAAGGCATTGGGCATTTCAATAGCTACGTTCGTCGTTGCGGGAATTCTGGCCATAGGTGCCAATGCGACCAACATCATGGCGACGGCCGAGTATACCGATTTCAGCATGCGCGGCAAAAGCGAGCTGACCTTTAACCCCGATGGCTCGCAAAACACGACCACGTCGTCGATGAAGTACGACTACATCACCGAATATAGCTACGGTATTGCCGAGAGCTTGAACCTGATCGCGCCGCGTTTGTTCGGCGGGTCGAACAGCGAGGTGCTCGGCAAGGAAAGCGAGTCCTACCAATACGCGATTGCCCAAGGTGCGTCCGAAGCCGAAGCGGCCCAATTCGCGTCGTCGTTGCCCACGTATTGGGGGGACCAACCCATCGTGGCGGCGCCGGCCTACATTGGTGCTGTCGTGTTTTTTTTGTGCGTGTTGGCGTTGTTTGCCGACAATCGAAAGATAAAATACGCTTTCCTGGCCGCGGCGTTGCTTTCGCTGTTGTTGTCCTGGGGGAAAAACTTCGCTGGATTGACACAGTTTTTCATCGATTATGTGCCGTTGTACGACAAGTTCAGGGCCGTTTCGTCGATACAGGTTATTCTCGAATTGTGTATGCCGGTGCTGGCCGTCATGGGCTTGCACGCATTCTTTAACGAACAGGACGAAGCGAAAAAGAAAAAAGCGCTGCGTTATGCCGGTGCGGTATCGTTGGGCATCATCGCCTTTTTGTTCGTGGCCAAAGGGATGTTCACTTTTTCGGGTGCCAACGATGCGCGTATGTTTGGCGACGAACGTTCGCGTGTGGTACTCGACTTGTTGAAAGCCGACCGCGAGAGCCTTTATTTGGCCGATTTGTTGCGTTCGGGCTTTTTGATCACCGTGGCTTTCGGCGTGCTTTGGCTGTCGCTCAAAAGCAAGATCCAACAGCAAACGGCCGTCATCATCGTGGGCGTGGTCATGATTGGCGATTTGTTTTTTGTCGACAAGAAGTACGTCAAGAACGACGACCAGACTTTTGTGAGCGCTTCGCAAATCGAACAGCCATTCCAGGCGACCGAAGCCGACAATTTTATCCTTCGCGACACGTCGCATTACCGTGTTTATGACGTCTTTGGACGTTTGGAAGGCCGCACCTCGTACTTCCACAAATCGGTTGGGGGCTACAGTGCCGTACGTCCGCGCCGCATGGATCAATTGTTTGAGTACCAGGTAGACCGCGAATTGCAAGGGCTTTTCAGTGCGATCGATACGACCAATTTCCACCTGACGCGCAACAGCCAGGTGCTCGACATGCTCAACGTCAAATACCTGATCATGCAAACCAACGACGGGCAACACCTGCCGCTGGTGAACCCTACGGCCAACGGCAATGCATGGTTCGTCAAGCAATTGCGTATGGCCGGTTCGGCCGATGCCGAGATGCGTGCGCTCGACAAGATGGATACCAAGAACGTGGCCATCGTCAACCAAACCGAGTTTGGTGCGTTGGTCAAGAAGACGGTTTTTGAAAAAGACAGTACGGCGTCTATTTCGGTCGCGGCCTACAAGCCGAATTACATCAAATACAAGTCGCGCAATGCGCACGACGGGCTGGCCGTTTTCTCTGAAATGTATTACGGAAACGGATGGAACGCCTACATAGACGGCAAGAAAGCCGATCATTTTCGCGCCGACTACGTGTTGCGCGCCATGCACGTACCGGCGGGCAGCCATACCATCGAATTCAAGTTTGAGCCCGAGGTGGTGCAAAAAGGTGGCACGATCGCGTTGGCGAGTTCGGTGTTGATGGTGTTTTTGATCGTGGGTGGGATTTATTTCGAACGCCGTAAGTTGTGGTTCAAGGACCAGAAATAATCCTGCCATGAAAAAGGTATTGGTCATCACCTATTATTTTCCGCCCGCGGGTGGTCCGGGCGTACAGCGCTGGCTCAAATTCATCAAGTATTTGCCGGGGTTTGGCGTGCAGCCGCATGTGTATGTGCCCCAGAATCCGACCTATCCGATTGTAGACGAAAAGCTCCTCGAGGAAATCCCAGAGGATGCGATTGTCGTCAAACGCAAGATTTTTGAACCGTACGGGTTGGCGTCGGTTTTTTCAAAAAACAAAACCAAGAAAATCAGCGCGGGCATCATTCCGCACCGCAAAAAACAAGGCATAATCGAGAAATTGTTGCTCTGGATCCGTGGCAATTGTTTCATTCCCGATGCGCGTGTGTACTGGGTAAAACCATCGGTGAAATTCCTAGAATCTTATCTCGAGGAGCACGGCATCGATACCGTCATCACATCGGGACCGCCGCACAGCCTGCATTTGATTGGACTGCAACTCAAGGAAAAAATGGGCGTGCGCTGGGTGGCCGATTTTCGCGATCCGTGGACGACCATCGGCTACCACGACGCGTTGCGTTTGTCTGCGTCGTCGGCCCAAAAACACAAAGAGATGGAGCGTCAAGTGCTCAATGCCGCCGATTTGATCCTTGTGACCAGTCCTACCACCAAAGCCGAATTCGAACAACTTACCACGCGTCCGATCGAGGTCATCACCAACGGTTACGATGTAGAACAAGTGGCCAAGGCACCGCTCGACGCGAAGTTCAGTTTGGCGCACATCGGGTCGTTTCTTTCGAGCCGTAACCCGCGCATTTTGTGGAAGGCGCTGCGCGAACTCACCAAAGAAAACAAACAGTTCGCCCAAGACTTCGAACTCAAGCTCATTGGCGCGGTCAGCCAGGAAATCCTCGATACGATTGCCGAGTTCAGGCTGGATCGTTTTGTCAACAACCTTGGTTATGTGCCGCACGACGTGGCCGTGGCGCACCAACGGCAATCGCAGGTGTTGCTGCTCATCGAGATCGATTCGCCGCAAACGCGCAGCATCATTCCGGGCAAATTGTTCGAATACATGGCCGCCGAGCGACCGATACTGGCGTTGGGCCCAGAAGGCTCCGATTTTGCCGATATCCTCAAGCAAACCAACACCGGGTCTTTCTTTTTGTATGACGAAAAAGAGGCGCTCAAAGACAAGATTCTCGAATATTACACACAGTATAAAAACGGCCAACTGCGGTCGCATCCGGTAGGGTTACAGCAGTATTCGCGTAAGAACCTGACCGAAAAACTGGCTAATTTGTTGCGTTAATGGGCATCGTCATCAACCAATCGATCAAGAACACGGCCGTGACCTATTTCGGGTTTGCGATCGGTGCGGTCAATGCGTTGTTTTTGTACACGAATTTCCTCGGCAAATTGCATTACGGCATCACCGCCTTTGTGCTTTCGGCGGCCAACATCCTGATGCCGCTCATGGCTTTTGGCGTGCACAACACATTGGTGCGGTTCTATGCGCGGTGCCAGTCTGAAACCGAGCGCGAACGGTTTTTGAGTTTCATGTTGTGGATGCCGCTTTTGTTGATTGTCCCGGTTTGTCTTTTTTTTGGATGGTTTTACGACGATGTCGCCTTTTTTGTCATCCGCGAAAACCCCGAAGTCAAGCCATACCTGTGGCTCATTCCTACCGTGGGCATCTGCATGGGGTATTTCGAGGTTTTTTACGCCTGGGTCAAGGTGCACATGCAATCGGTGGTGGGCAATTTCATCAGCGAGGTGTTGGTGCGCGCAGTGGTCATGGTCCTGCTTTTTGGTGTGCACTGGGGCTGGTTGACCCCGGCAACTTTTTTGTATGGGGCTACGGCGGCCTACGCACTGCAATTGTTGGCGATGATGGGCTATGCTTTTTACGTCAAGCGGCCGACGTTCCATTGGAGTGTGCCGCACAATGTATATGACATTTTCGGGTATTCATTTTTCATACTACTTTCCGGCGGTATCGGCGTTTTTTTGATCGACTTCGACAAAGTCATGATTCCTGCATACGAAGATGTAGGCAGCAATGCATTGTACTCCGTCGCCATTTTTATCGCCACGGTGATTGCCGTACCCAGCCGTGCGATGCTCCAGATCATCTATCCAATCACGGCCAAACTGATGGCCGAGGAAAAATACGACGAGCTCAACGACCTTTACAAAAAAAGCGCAATCAACCTCCAGGTTTTTGGCGGGCTCATCATGCTGGGCATTTTTTTGAACATCCACCAACTGTACTTGCTTATCCCTGCCGAGTACAGCGGCGGTGTGGCCGTGGTGTTCCTGATCGGGTTGTCTAAATTCTCCGACTTGATCGTGGGCAACAACAACGCCATCATTCTCAATACGCAATATTACCGCTGGGTGCTGTTGTTTGGCGTGTTGCTCGTGGTGATGATGGTGGTGCTGAACATGGTATTGATTCCACGCTATGGTATTGTGGGCGCGGCATGGGCCACGCTGATCTCGATTGTCGTGTACAATGCCATCAAGTTGTTTTTTGTGGTCAAGAAGATGCGGTTGTATCCGTTCACAGGCCAAACGCTTAAGTCATTGTTGCTGATTGTGGTAGTATTTGTGGCGTTTTATTTTTGGGATTTCGGTTTTCACCCGCTGTTGAACATCGCGCTCAAGTCGGTGTTGGTTACCGCGGTGTACGGCTATCTCAATTACCGTTGGCGCGTTTCGCCCGAGATGAACCAGGTGTTGGATCGGTTCCTTGCACGCCTCAAACAAACATGAAAAACCCCGCCGGATGTACCAAGCGGGGCTCACAAACAAACCAATTATCCAACCAACTTTCTAAACTATGATGGGTGTATTTCAATTCACGTGCCAAAAGACAAAAGTTGGGGTTAGATTAATTTTATTGAAGGTAAAATATTGACAAACAATTAATTAATATTTAAGTGAATTTTAAAAAAGATAACGTTTCTTTACCGTCTTAAAAACAGAATCTTGCTTTGAAAGAAAATAAAATGAAAAATGCCCTTTTGCTTTTGCTGCTCTTTTGGGCAGGCCTGTCCTGGTCGCAAAAAATGCCCGAGAAAGTCAACGACCAAAAACGCTACAAATCAGACAGCCGTATGTTCTATGTTTGGAACCAAGACAAGGATGCCTACGATTTGCGCGACACCGAGTTCGAAAATTCTATCATCGACATCCGCGAAATTGGTTCGCGCAGCAACGGCTACATCATGATTGCGCTTACCGACGACGGCAAAGTCAGGACCTACCACGGGTCGATCATCCAGTTCAACGTAGACGATGAAGGCAATTCTACATGGGTCATGCGTTCCAAAAACGCGCGCGGCAAGCTTGTGCTCGAGCCCAAGAAAAAGACTTTGACGTATTCTTATGAGAGCAATGAGACGCGGTATGTGAAGATTTTTATTTTTAACCTCGCCGCCGAGGATGAAGAGCGTGATAATTAGTTTTAGGAGCTTTTTCCCGCTTTTCGTTGCAATCTTTTCTAGCTTTTTGCAAAAGCTAGAAAAGGATTTCCACTTCAATCGGGGCTAGGGGTAAGCCGCGCTGTTCGAGGTGTTTCCAAAACCGGACGTTTTGAATCCGTTTGAGGTTTTCGCTGCCGCGGGCCTACTTTTGCCTCGCCGCAAAAGTAGCAAAACGGCGTAGGCGCAGACCTTTCGGCGACCAGCCATGTTCTCGATGGCTAAATCAAAAGAACTCGGGTTAGAAAAAATACCTGAAGTCCACTGGACTTCCTCCTCTTAATATCAAATGGCTCAGACAGCTTTTAATTTTGCGCCATCTTCGAACGGCTGGTGCCCGCCTGCAAGGTCGATGCGCCAACCTCACGAAGAAAGTTTGTAGTTAATGAAAGTTTATCATCCGCTTTGTGCGTTCGTCCAACGCGCCGGGAAATTTGTCATGGCCGGAAAATTTTTCCCCGCGGGGACGTTTTACGACAAACTTCGTAAGCGAGATGATAGCCCCAAATTTGGATGGGCATCCCTCGTGCGGATTTTTGGCGCAGCGGGCAAGCCAAAAATAAAATAAACACTTTCCTTGAGCGCCAGCGGCCATCAAATAACAGGCGTTAAAAAACAAGGAAGGTTTGAGCGGCAAAACTGCGTAGAGCTGAGTTGTTTGCGACCAGCAAAACAACGAACGGTTAGCGGTTTGGAGCGAGAACCGACGTAGTTTTTGAGCCTGGGATTTGCGGGCCTTGACTTTTTGTTTCTTTTGCGTCAAGGCAAAAGAAAGCCTGCGGCAGCATAGCCCGGATTGAAGCGGCATCCTTTTGCAAAACGCAGTGAAGCAAAAGATACAGCGGAAAGCCGGAACCAGCTCCAAAAAACTACAACTTATCTTTCAAATATTTCCCCGTCACAGAATCCTTCGCTTTCAAAACCTCCTCTGGCGTACCAACCGCCAATATCTTACCACCGTTTTCCCCGCCCTCAGGCCCCAAGTCGATGATGTGGTCGGCGCATTTGATCAAATCGAGGTTGTGCTCGATCACCACAATCGAATGGCCTTTGTCGATGAGCGCGTCGAACGAAGCCAGCAGTTTCTTGATGTCGTGAAAATGAAGACCGGTCGTGGGTTCGTCGAATACGAACAACGCTTTTTCCTTGGTGCTGCCCTTGACCAGGAACGAAGCGAGCTTGATGCGCTGCGCCTCGCCGCCAGAAAGGGTAGACGACGATTGCCCGAGCTGTACATAGCCGAGCCCGACGTCTTGCAGCGGCTGTAGTTTTTGTACGATCTTGGTTTGTTTGGTGTCCTTGAAAAACGCAACCGCGTTGTCGATGGTCATCGTCAGGATGTCGTCGATGTTCTTGCCTTCGAACTGCACCTCGAGGATTTCCTTTTTGAAACGCTTGCCGTTACAGGTGTCGCAAACCAGCTGTACGTCGGCCATGAAAACCATTTCTACATTGATCGCGCCTTCGCCTTTGCAGGTTTCGCAGCGTCCGCCGTCTACGTTGAACGAAAAATGCTTCGATTGGTAGCCGCGTATCTTCGAGAGTTTTTCCTTGGCGTACAAATCGCGGATGTCGTCGTAGGCCTTGATGTAGGTCACCGGATTCGATCGCGAACTACGCCCGATTGGGTTCTGGTCGATGTATTCCACATGATGGATGCGGTGGTAGTGGCCGCGCATGTCGGTAAATTGGCCCGCTTTTTCGCCCACGCCATCGATTTTTTTCTGCAAGGCCGGGAACAGTATTTTCTTGACCAGCGTACTCTTGCCGCTGCCCGAAACGCCCGTGATCACGGTCAATACTTCCAACGGGAATTTGACATCTACGTTTTGCAGGTTGTTTTCGCGTGCGCCGATGATCTCGATGTAATTGGCCCATTTGCGGCGCTGGCGCGGTACCGAAATTTCCATCTTGCCGCTCAAATACTGGGAAGTCAGCGAATCGGATTGCAGGATTTCGTCGTAGGTGCCCTGCGCGACGAGTTGGCCGCCATAGGTGCCCGCTTCGGGGCCGATGTCGATGATCATGTCGGCGGCGCGCATGATGTCTTCGTCGTGTTCGACCACAATCACGGTGTTGCCCAAGTCGCGCAACGACACGAGCACGTTGATGAGCCGCTCGGTGTCTTTGGGGTGCAGTCCGATGCTGGGTTCGTCGAGGATGTACATCGATCCGACCAAGCTGCTGCCCAGCGACGTCGCCAGTTTGATACGTTGCGATTCCCCGCCCGAAAGCGTCGATGAATTGCGGTTCAACGTCAAATAATCCAACCCGACCTCGACCAGAAAACGCACGCGGTTCCTGATTTCGATGAGCAAACGCTTGGCGACCTTTTGATCGTATTCAGACAATTCGAGTTCGGTAAAAAACTGTTGCAGTTTGCGGATCGGCAAGTCGACCAAGTCCGAAATGGTACGGCCGCCGATCTTCACGTACGACGCCTCGACGCGCAATCTTTTGCCTTTGCACGACCAGCATTTGGTTTTGCCGCGGTAGCGCGAAAGCATCACACGGTTCTGGATTTTGTAATTTTTCTCTTCGAGCTCTCGGAAAAAAGCATCGAGTCCCTGGAAGTATTCGTTGCCTTTCCAAACGAGTTCCTTTTGCGCGTCGGTCAGTTCAAAATACGGCTTGTGGATCGGGAAGTCGAATTTGTAGGCGTGTTTGACCAGCTCGTCGCGGTACCAGCCCATGCTTTCGCCGCGCCACGGATAAATGGCGTTTTCATACACCGACAGGGCCGTGTTTGGGATGACCAGTTCCTCGTCGATGCCGATGATGTTGCCGTAGCCCTCGCAAACAGGGCACGCACCGTACGGGTTGTTGAAGCTGAACAAATGCACGTTGGGTTCCAAAAACGCAATGCCGTCGAGTTCAAAATTGTTGCTGTAGTCAAAGCGTTTTTCGCTGTCGAGTTGCTGCAATCGGCAAAATCCCTTACCTTCATAAAATGCGGTCTGGACGGCATCGGAGAGGCGGTTGTAAAATTCTTCTTCGTGTTTGACGATGATACGGTCGATGATGAGCTCGACCTTTTTACCTTTCAGATCGGTGTCGAGTTCGTCGATGCGCAACATTTGTCCGTCTACGAAAATCCGCGCAAAACCTTGCTGCAAAAGAACTTTGAGTTTTTCTTCGATGGTTCGTCCTTTTTCGGCGGCAATGGGCGCAAGCAGCAACCACTTGCTGTCGGGTTCGAACGTCTTGACATCGTTGACCACATCGGTGACGGTATCTTTTTTGACTTCTTTGCCCGAAACCGGCGAAAAAGTCTTGCCGATGCGTGCGTACAACAACTTGAGGTAGTCGTAAATTTCGGTCGACGTGCCTACGGTCGAGCGCGCGTTGGTGGTATTTACTTTTTGTTCGATGGCGATGGCCGGTGCGATGCCCTTGATGTAATCGACCTTGGGTTTGTCGAGCCTGCCAAGGAATTGGCGCGCATACGACGACAAACTTTCTACATAGCGCCGTTGTCCTTCGGCATACAAAGTATCGAACGCGAGCGAAGACTTGCCCGACCCCGATAGTCCCGTGATCACGACCAATTGGTTGCGCGGGATGGCCACATCAAGGTTCTTGAGGTTGTGCATTTGCGCCCCTTTGATCAGGATGTTTTTCTTGGGTTCGAGCGTGGCGAAGTCTTTGGTTTTCATAGCGGGAAAATGTGCGCAAAGTTAGTGATTTGTGCGCTGGAATCCTACCGGGGCGAACACCAAATTTTTGTTAACGACCGGGTTGTCGCGTCTATTTTTTTGTTGCGATTAATGTAGGTTTTGTTTTATCTTTATCCGATTTATCCGAAATTTGCATCCAATGCCCAAAATTCGATTGTACCTGCTGCTTTTGCTGATTTGCCGCGTGGCGATCGCGCAAGACTTGCCGCCGATTGTCAAGTATGCTTCGGCGGGCTACGGCGCGGGCAATCAAAACTGGATGATTGCGCAAGACAGCAACCACTACATTTTTTTCGCGAACAACGAAGGGCTGCTCGAATACAACGGGTCGAACTGGACGTTGTATCCATCGCCGAACGAAACCATCATCCGTTCGGTTCGGGTCATCGGCAACCGTATTTACACGGGCTGTTACATGGAGTTCGGTTATTGGGCACGGCAAAATGACGGGCAACTCAAATACACGTCGCTCACGCGCGCGCTCCAAGGCCAATTGCTCGACGACGAGCAGTTCTGGAACATTTTGAGCTATGAACAATGGGTGATTTTCCAATCGCTCGACCGCATTTACATTTACGATTCCAAGACCGGTAAAACCAGCATCATTGCTCGAAAGAACGGCATTTGGAAATCGTTCCGCACCCAAAACTCGATTTTTTTCCAGACGATGGGCGAAGGTCTTTTTGAAATCGAGAACGGCAAAAGTAAGCTGGTTTCGAACCATCCGCTGTTGGTCAATGAAAGGTTGGTCAACGTGTTTTCGGATGAAGAAGGTCTGATCTTGCAATTGGCGCAAAACGGATTTTACCGACTCAATGGCGCCACCGTCACCAAGTTCGTCACGCAAGCCGATGCCGAATTGGCCCGGAGCACGGTGTACAGCAGCCAGCAATTGTCCGACGGCAGCTATGCGCTCGGGACCATTTCGAACGGCGTGATCATCCTCGACAAATCGGGACAAATCAAGTACCATTTGACCCAAAACAAAGGGCTCAGCAACAACACCACGTTATCGGTTTTTGAAGATGTCGACCGCAATTTGTGGCTCGGGCTCGACAACGGGATCAATTGCATCAACCTGCAGTCGCCCGTTCGAAGCTATGCCGACGACACGGGTTTTTTGGGCACCGTGTACACCTCGATCCTGCACAATGGCCGGTTGTACGTGGGCACCAACCAGGGACTTTTTTACAAGGCGTACGAGGCAGCCGACGATTTTCATTTCGTGCCAGGGACCAAGGGGCAAGTCTGGTCGCTGTATGCCTATGGCGGCACATTATTTTGCGGGCACGATTCGGGCACTTTTGTAGTCGATGCGCAAGGCGTGCGCAACATCTTTTCGCAATCGGGGACCTGGAAATTCGAGACCGTTCCCGGCAGGCCCGATTTGCTTGTGCAAGGGAATTACTATGGGCTTTCGGTGTTGCAACGCACGGGCACCCAATGGGCGTTCCGCAATAAGATTGAGGGGTTCGATTATTCGTCCAAGTATTTCGAGATTACCGATGCGCTCGAGGTGTTCGTAAGCCACGAATACAAGGGCGTGTTCCGCATGCAGCTCGACCAGGGTTTGCGCGCAACCCCTAAATTCCACACCTATGCGTCGCCCGGGAAAGGCAAGAATGCAAGCCTGGTACAGTTCAACCGGACCATTTATTATGCCTACAAAAACGGTATTTTTAAGCTCAATACCAAGACCAAGCAATTCGAGAAAGACAAGGCGCTGAGTGCGATTTTCGAGAACGACGAGTATACCTCGGGCAAACTCATCGTAGACCGATCGAACAAGATTTGGCTGTTTTCCAAGAACTACATCCATTATTTTACGCCCAGCAAGCTCAGCTCGGCGCTCAAGCCCAATGCGATTCCTATTCCTGCATCGTTGACCAATTCGATGCTCGGGTATGAAAACATCACGCAGTTGACGCAATCGAATTATTTGATCGGCACCACCGACGGTTACTATACGATCAACATCAACGATTTGAGTTTCAAGAACTACAGCGTCTCGATCTCGGGCATCGTCGCGAACAGACAAAACGACAAGCCCGTCAACATTTCGACCACCGGAGAAGGCGAACTCAAGCACGACGAAAACAACATCACGTTCAACTACACCGTCGCCGAATACAACAAATACATCAGCGCCGAATACCAGTATTTGCTCGAAGGCGCGCAGGACAGTTGGAGCGAGTGGAGCAACAAACCCACCGTGAGTTATAAAAATCTCCCGCCTGGGGAATACCAATTCAAGGTGCGCGCGCGTATCGCCAATTCGTCGCCCGAAAATATGGCGGTGTACCGGTTTACCATTCTCAAGCCTTGGTATGCCACCAATCTGGCGTTGGTGTTGTATCTGATTTTGGCGTGTGTGATCGCGCATTTCATCAACAAGGCCTACCAGGATTACTATCAAAAACAGCGCGAGAAATTGATCGAAGAAAACAACCTGTTGCTCGAAATCAAGGAACTCGAGAACGAACAACAGCTCATGAAATTGCGCAACGATCAATTGTCGCAGGATGTCGATGCCAAGAACCGCGAACTGGCTGTGTCGACGATGAGCCTGATCAAAAAGAACGAACTGCTGGCGTTGATCAAAGAAGATTTGAAAAATTCGGCCGAAGATTCGAACAAGAACATCAAATCGGTGATCACGACCATCAACAAAAACATCAACGAAGAAGATACCTGGAACATTTTCAAGGAAGCGTTCGACAACGCCGACAAGGATTTCCTCAAGAAGATCAAGGCGGCACACCCATCGCTGACGCCTAACGATTTGAGGTTGTGCGCGTACCTTCGATTGAACTTGTCGTCTAAAGAAATTGCGCCGCTTTTGAACATTTCGGTACGCAGTGTCGAGATCAAACGATATCGATTGCGTAAAAAGATGGATTTACCGCACGAACAAGGGTTGGTCGAGTACATCCTTTCGATCTGACGTCTTGAGAAATAGGGGATTCTACCCACACATCACCACAACAATACACCACAACAAACCAGGAATCTTCGCTTTTCATACCTTAAGAGAAAGACGCCTGCGTTCCACTGGCGCGGCCTCTGACACATGATGTGGTTTTTTCGCATAATGTATGTTTTTTGTTGTGGTGTTTCGCACTCTATTGTCGGTAAACTCCGCTAATTTAGGAGCAACAGAAAACAAACGCGCGAACCCTTATTTGGGTTGCCTTTTTATCCTATGAGAAACAAAAAAAGCATGGTACTGTGGCTGTTTGCCGCGGGGATCGTCCTGGGTTGTTCGGCCCAACAAAAACCAATTTCAAAACAAAACGCATCGATTGAAACCAAAGTCGATTCGGTTCTCAAACTCATGACGCTCGAGGAAAAAATCGGACAAATGAACCAGTACAATGGCTTTTTTGACGTGACCGGACCCGCCCCCAAAGACGGACAGGCGGCGCAAAAATACGAACACATCCGCAAAGGCTACGTCGGGTCGATGCTCAACGTAACAGGCGTCAAGGACGTACGCGCGCTTCAAAAGATCGCCGTCGAACAAAGCCGCATGAAAATTCCGATGATTTTCGGCTCGGATGTCATCCACGGCTACCAAACAATCAGCCCGATTCCGCTGGCCGAGTCGGCAAGTTGGGATTTGCAAGCCATACAAAATTCCGCGAAAATGGCCGCCGAAGAAGCCTCGGCCGTAGGACTCAACTGGACATTCGCCCCCATGGTGGACGTGATGCGTGACGCCCGATGGGGCCGTGTCATGGAAGGTGCCGGCGAAGACCCTTTCCTGGGTAGCAAGATCGCGGTGGCGCGTATCAAAGGATTCCAGGGCGATAATTTTGACGATGCCAAGACCATCCTGGCCTGCGCCAAGCACTTTGCGGCCTATGGATTTGCCGAATCGGGCCGCGATTACAACACCGTCGACGTTGGCGAATCGACCTTGCAAAACATTATTTTCCCGCCGTTCAAGGCTTCGGTCGATGCAGGCGTGCGCACCTTTATGAATGCGTTCAATGAAATCGACGGCGTCCCGGCTACGGGCAGTCGTTGGCTGCAACGCGACATCCTCAAGGGCGCATGGAAATTCGACGGTTTTGTCGTGTCCGATTGGGGATCGATCAACGAGATCCGCATCCACGGCAATGCCAAGGATGGGAAACAGGCCGCCGAAATCGCGGTCAATGCAGGCTGCGACATGGACATGGAGGCCTATCTGTACATCGAACACCTGGCCAATCTGGTGCGCGAGGGCAAAGTCAGCGAAGCGCTGATCGACGACGCGGCGCGACGCATCCTCCGTGTTAAATTTGAACTCGGATTGTTTGACGATCCGTATAAATACTGCGACGAGGCCCGCGAGAAAGCGACGGTCGGCAAAAAGGAAATCCACGAGGCGGCGCTCGACATGGCCAAGAAATCGATCGTATTGCTCAAGAACGAGGGCAATTTACTTCCCTTAAAGAAATCAGGCCAGAAGATTGCGCTGATCGGTGCGCTGGCCGACGACAAGACCAGCCCGCTGGGCAACTGGCGCAACGCCTCCAAAGACGGTTCGGCGGTGTCGGTGCGAGAGGGAATGGCGCGGTATACAGGGAATTCAGTCGTGTATGAAAAAGGCGCGACGGTTTCGTTGAATACCGATGTTTTTGCACGCGAAGTCAAGGTCAACACCACCGACAAATCGGGTTTTGCGCAGGCGGTAGCTGCGGCCAAATCGGGCGATGTGGTTGTGATGGTGCTCGGCGAGGTGGGCTACCAAAGCGGCGAGGGCAGGAGTAGGGCCGATATCGGTTTGCCCGGCGTGCAGCAGGAATTGCTCGAAGAAGTCTACAAAGTGAACAAAAATCTGGTGCTGGTATTGCAAAACGGTCGTCCGTTGACGATCCCATGGGCCGCCGAGCATGTACCCGCGATTGTCGAGGGCTGGCACCTGGGTACCCAAAGCGGCCATGCGATTGCGCAGGTGCTGTACGGCGACTACAACCCGAGCGGAAAATTGCCGATGTCGTTCCCGCGTCACGTAGGACAATTGCCGTTGTATTACAACCATAAGAATACGGGCAGGCCTACCATGCCTTCGCCCGACGAAGTGTTCTGGTCGCACCACGGCGATGTGGCGCATACACCGCAGTACCCGTTCGGGTTCGGACTCAGCTACACCACCTTTGGTTACTCGAATCTGAAATTGAGTCAATCACAATTTTCGAAGGCGGGTCTAATCCAGGTCTCGGTGACGGTGACCAATACGGGGAAGGTCTCCGGAAAAGAAGTCGTGCAGTTGTACCTCCAGGATTTGGTGGGCAGCACCACGCGCCCGGTACGCGAACTCAAAGGATTTGAAATGGTCGAATTGGCCCCGGGGCAGTCCAAGACGGTCACGTTTGCCATCGATGAACAAACGATACAATTTTACACGGCCAACAAAAAATGGGAAGCCGAACCGGGCGCTTTCAAGGTGTTCGTAGGCGGCAGTTCCGATGCAAATCTCGAAGCTTCATTCGATTATGTTCGTTAGCATGAAGAAGTTTTTGTTGTTATTGTTTGCAGTACAAATCGTCCACGGGCAAAGCCGCAAGCTGGTGTGGGAAGAATCGTTCACGGGTACAGCGCTAAACGAAAAGGTCTGGAATTTTGAAATGGGCAACGGCTGTCCGAATCTTTGCGGCTGGGGAAACAACGAACGCCAGGTTTACACGCGTGAGAACCACATCGTCAAAGACAGCAAGCTCGTCATCACCGCGCGTCGCGAACCCGATGGGCAGTATACTTCTACCCGCATCACCACAGCCGCCAAAAAGGAATTTCAGTACGGCCGCATCGAATGTCGCGCAAAACTGCCCATCGGTACGGGGATTTGGCCCGCGTTCTGGATGCTCGGGCAAAACATAACGGAAGTTGGTTGGCCTAAATGTGGCGAGATCGATATTTTAGAGTATGTGGGCAAGGAGCTGCACCAGGTGTATACGACGTTGCATACGCCCGACGGATACGGCGACCACGCGCACAGCAAAAAAACCGAAGTGTTCGGAATAGAAGAGGGGTTCCATGTTTTTGCCGTTGATTGGGACAAGGACAAGATGGATTTTTTTGTAGACGATCGTTTGGTGTTTACGTACAATCCACCGGTGAAGACGCCCGAAAGCTGGCCATTCAACCAACCGCATTTCATCATCCTGAACATGGCCGTGGGCGGAAACTTTGGCGGTCCGGCCGTAGACGACGCGATTTTTCCGCAACAGTTTGTCGTCGATTACATCCGTGTTTATCAATAATCTAGCGTTCTGACGAAAACGTTAGAAAAAAATCATAAAAAAACAAGATATTGTGCCGAAACTGTTAAATTTCGGTACAATGTTTGCTTTGTAAAATTTAATTGCCTTATATTTGGCTAAGAATTAATCAAACTTTAACAGGACGCCTATAATAAAAAATTACTTTTTAGAGAATTTCTCCAAATTTAAAACCAAACTAAAAGGTAATTTTATGGCTAATGTTCAAATCCCAGACGCTTTATTGGTGAAGAATTATGTGGCCGGCGACGAAAGTGCGTTAGCGACATTGATCACCAGGCATGAATCCAAGATTTACGGGTTCATCTACTCGAAGATTGCTGACCGCGATATTTCGGATGATATTTTCCAGGATACCTTTATCAAAGTCATCAAAACGCTCAAATCCAATTCGTACAACGAGGAAGGCAAGTTTTTGCCATGGGTGATGCGTATCGCGCACAATTTGATCATCGATCATTTCCGCAAGAACAAAAAGATGCCGATGTTTCGCGAGACCGAAGAGTTCTCTATTTTTTCGGTCATGTCCGACAATACCATGAACGTAGAGCACCAAATGATCTCGGACCAGGTCGAAATGGACCTCAAAAGACTGATCGAGGAATTACCTGAAGACCAGAAAGATGTGCTCATGATGCGCATCTACCAAGACCTTAGTTTCAAGGAAATCTCAGAACTGACGGGCGTTTCGATCAATACCGCCTTGGGGCGTATGCGTTATGCGCTCATGAATTTGCGCAAAGTCATTGAAAAACATCAAATTATTTTGACCAACTGACAATATTTAGACGTTTGCCGCGTTGTAGTTGTACCTAACAATAAAAACACAACATGGCAAAAATCTACTCTAAAGAAAAGTCAGTTACCGATTCGATGAAACCTAAAAAAGAGACCATTTCTTTTTTACTCAATTACTCCAAAGCTTTGCACATCACGAAAGTGGGGAAAATGAGGATCGAAACCATCGCTAATTAAGACACATTCCGGCAAGTCCGGGATTTTTTATGCCTACCTGCGACCTTTGGAGATGTTGCGGTTGATTTGCATTGAACAATATCGAAGAAATGCCGCTTTTTCACTACAAAAATTGTGGTCCCGAAATTTTAACAAAAAGTACAGATTATCTGTAGCGCAGTCCCGGAATTATTTTTTAGGGGTAAACCTTACTCCCCCTTCCCTTACTAGTGACAAACTACGATTTTATCCGATACAAGCGCTATAGAAAAACTGTATTTCTAGCCCCTTATTTTCTCTGTTTGTAGTAGTCCTCAATCACCGATTTGCGCCCCACTTCGCGCGTAATGAGGTCGTTGTCCAGGTTCCAGCCGCGCGCCGGCGAATATTCTCGGCCGTAGTAAATAATCTGCAAATGCAAATCGTTCCACGTTTCTTTCGGGAACAACGCCTTGGCATCTTTCTCGGTCTGCACCACATTTTTGCCATCCGACAATCCCCAACGGTACATCAGCCGGTGGATGTGCGTATCTACCGGAAACGCCGGAACGCCAAAAGCCTGGCTCATCACCACGCTGGCCGTTTTGTGGCCCACGGCGGGTAAGGCCTCGAGCGCTTCAAAACTTTGCGGGACTTGACCGTCGTATTTTTCGATCAAAATTTGCGACAATCCATGTATGCCTTTCGATTTCATCGGCGAGAGTCCGCACGGTTTGATGATTTCCTTGATTTCCTCGACGGTCATCTTGACCATATCGTACGGATTATCGGCCTTGGCAAACAAAATAGGCGTAATCTGGTTCACCCGCACATCGGTACATTGCGCCGACAAAAGCACCGCGACAAGCAGGGTGTAAGCGTCTTTGTGGTCGAGCGGGATCGGTACCGTCGGATAGATTTCGCGCAGCGTCTGCATCACGAATTGCGCGCGTTCTTTTTTGGTCATTTATGCGTATTTTTGCAGCGTAAATATAGTTGTTTTTTGGGGCTAATCCGGCTGTCCGCTGTATCTTTTCCGCGCTAAAGAAGCGCGAAAAAGGATGCCGCTTCCATCCGGGCCAAGGATTGTCCAGGCCGGAACCACCATAAAAAATAAAAATAAACAATAACCAATGACGAATCTAAAGCCCGGCGATAAAGCCCCGAATTTCAAAGCCATCGACCAGGACGGCAACGTCCGTAAATTGTCCGATTACAAAGGAAAGAAACTTGTCGTGTTTTTCTACCCTGCCGCCGACACACCCAGCTGTACGAACCAGGCCTGCAACCTGCGCGACAACTTCGAAAGGTTTGCGTCGCAAGGCTATGAACTGCTGGGTGTGAGCGCCGATAAACCCCAAAAACAGGCGAAGTTCATCGCCAAGTACAACCTGCCGTTTCCGCTTTTGGCCGACGAGGACCACAAAGTCATCAACGCGTTCGGGGTTTGGGGACCCAAGAAATTCATGGGCCGCGAGTACGATGGTATCCATCGCACTACGTTCGTTATTGACGGCAAAGGCAAAATCGTCGATGTGATCGGGAAAGTAAAAACCAAAGAACACACCGCCCAAATCCTCCAATAATGCCGCTTCTATTCTCTTACGGGACGCTACAAAAGCCACAAGTACAAACCGAAACGTTCGGGCGTTTGTTGCATGGTACGCCCGATGTGCTCATCGGTTACCAGCTCCGATATGTCGAAATCACCGACCCAGAAGTGTTGCGCAAAAGCCAGCGGCAGTTCCATCCCATCATCGCCCATACCGGTAACAATGCCGACACGGTAAGCGGTGTGCTGTTCGAAATCACCGACGCCGAGCTCGCACAGGCCGATCGTTACGAAGTAGACGATTACAAGCGCATCGAAGCCACTTTTGCGTCGGGAAAAATCGGTTTTATCTACGTAGAGAAATAAAAAAAGCCGAAATTACTTTCGGCTATTATCGTTTGACTTTCGACTAATTCGTGTCCTGCAACACGCTGTTCGGATCGTACCCAAACAACTGGTGCTGCTTGATGATTTCGGCGATGCCCGTGGGCAACATGCCTTCCCATCCCGGCTGTCCCTTGCCGATCATCTTAAGCACTTCGCGCGAGAAAACCTCTAGCGTATGCGGATCGAAATCGACAATATCGATCACCTTGCCGTTGAACTTGAAGAATTTGTACAGCTCCTTCATGCGCGGATGCACCTTGAGGTTCTCTGAATTGACGATTTCGCCTTCCTCGCCAATCATCGGATACAGGAACACCTTGAGGTCGCGGTAGAACAATTTACCGAACGCCTCGAGGATGCCTCCGCTCAAATGGCGGTAGTATTTTTCGTCGAAAATGTCGATCAGGTTGTTGACGCCCATCGCCAATCCCATACGGGCTTTGGTGTAGCTCGAGAAATACTCGACCACTTTGTAATATTCCTGGAAATTCGAGATCATGACGGTTTGGCCCAACGAGCAAAGCAATTCGGCGCGGTCCATGAAGTCGCGTTCGTCGATTTCGCCTTCCGAACGCAGGTTCGACAGCGTAATCTCGAAAATCACGAGCGTATTTTCCTTACTCACCTTGCTCTCTTCGAGGAACATCGCAAGCGACTTCTCGTACATGTCCATGTTCACCTTGGTCACCGGGCGGAAACTGCCGCGCAGCGCCAGGATGTTCTTTTTATACAACACGGCGGCGGGCAAGATGTTGCGTCCGTCGGGGTCGAACATCACCGCATCGGTCATGCCGTTCTTGACGAGCTGCAAACTCATCAATCGGTTGTCTACATCGGCAAAACGCGGTCCCGAAAAGTTGATCGTATCGATCTCGAGCTGGTCTTTGTCGAGGTGGTCGTACAAATAACGCAACAATTTCTTGGGATCGTTGTATTTGTAGAACGCGCCATAAATGAGGTTCACGCCCAGGATGCCGAGCGTTTCCTGTTGCAAACGCGCGTCGGTTTCCTTGAACCTAATGTGCAACGTGATTTCGTTGTAGTCCTCATCGGGTTCTATCTGGTATTTGATCCCGACCCAGCCGTGGCCCTTGAATTGCTTGGCAAAGTCGATGGTAGCCACGGTGTTGGCGTAGCTAAAGAAAATCTTGTTCGGGTGTTTTTCACGGCTCAAGCGACGCTCAATCAGGTTGACCTCGTGCGTGAGCATTTTTTTGAGACGGCTTTCGGTCACGTAACGGCCATCGTCTTCGACGCCGTAAATCGCATCCGAAAAATCCTTGTCATAAGCCGACATCGCCTTTGCAATCGTTCCCGACGAGCCACCCGAGCGGAAAAAGTGACGTACGGTTTCCTGTCCGGCGCCGATTTCGGCAAACGTCCCGTAAATGTTTTCGTTCAGGTTGATGCGCAACGCCTTGTCTTTGACCGATGGAATCGTTTCAATGACTTTGTCGCCTTTCAGTTTAATTTCAATATCCATTACAAATTGGGTCTGAATAACGACAAAGTTAGCAAATTGCCCCTTTATTGAAAGATTTTCTTGCTATTTTTGTAAAAAAATAACACGGTGCGCGTCGTTTTTTTGGGTACGGGAACATCACAGGGCATTCCGGTCATCGGGAGTCAACATCCGGTGTGTCACAGCAGCGATTCTCGCGACAAAAGGTTGCGCGTTTCGGTGTGGATTTCGTGGGACAAGTATTCGCTGGTGATCGATTGTGGTCCCGATTTCCGCCAGCAGATGCTCACCTCGGGATGCACCCACATAGACGGTATCCTGTTCACGCATGAACATTCCGACCACACGGCGGGGCTCGACGACATCCGTCCGTTCAACTTCCGGCAAGGGCCGTTGCCAATTTATGCACACCGGCGCGTGCTTGACAACCTCGCGCGTCGTTTCGATTATATTTTTGAAGAAGAGAACCGGTATCCGGGCGCGCCATCGGTCGACCCGATCGAAGTGCGCAACGACCAACCGTTTGCCGTGGGCGATCAGGTTGCGACGCCCATCAATGTGATGCACGCGCATCTTCAGGTTTTTGGTTACCGCATCGGCGATTTTGCGTACCTGACCGATGTCAAGACCATCGAGGTATCCGAGATCGAGAAGCTGAAAGGTTTGAAGGTGTTGGTGGTCAATGCGTTGCGCGAAGAAGAACACCATGCGCATTTCAATTTGCAGGAAGCGCTCGATTTCATAACTTTGGTGCGGCCCGAGCGCGCCTATTTGACGCACATCAGCCATACTTTTGGGTTCCATGCCGACATCGAGAAGCGGTTGCCCGAAAATGTGCTGGTGGCCTACGACAATTTAGCCATAACGATATGAGAAGATCCCTGTACCTTTATTTGTTCATCCTCGCGGTGCTCATCAACGTGTTTACATATGCCTATTTCACCAAAATTGGTTCGTTCGAAAAAGAGCGGCTCGAAAAGCAAAACAAACGCCTCACCGACAGTATTGCAACCGTTTCGCAACGCATAGACGAAGCGAATTATTTCTCGCTCGAGAACAACCAGAACGCGCAAAACTACCTCGAAGTCAGCGCCATCAACGGGCGTTACATCCCGTTCGACAAACTCATCCCGCACGTGACAGAGAAATTACTCGATTTGAACCAGAACCCAAAAGGGAATCCGTTTACGGGCCAGGAGCAGATCGGGGCGCAAAAATTCATCATCAACAAAGTCAAGGTGATCAACCACCGTTGGGTCATTGCCGATTACAGCGACAGCGAATATTGGGGCGAGGTGTTGCTCAAGTATTTCGTCAACGAAGACGAATCGGTCGATTTTGTGGTCATCGATTCGTTCCTGTATCCAAAATCGACGAATTAATTGGGTAAAAGCCAGTTGCGGAAATCGTAGAAGTTTTGTGGCGCCACACCGTGCCCCACGGGGTATTCCTTGTAGCTGTTTTCGATGCCCAAGCTGTCCAGAAACGGTTTGGTCTTGCGCGCCCAATCTACGGGAATCACCTGATCTACGCTGCCGTGCGAGGCAAAAATCCGCAAATTCGAAAAATCGTTTTCCATGAAATCCTCGACGGCCATCCCGCCGTGGATGTAGCCGCTGAGCGCAACCACTTGTTTGATTTTTTCTGGGTAAGACAGCGCAACGGCATAGCTCAGGATCGACCCTTGGCTGAATCCGATGAGCGTGACCTGGCCCGGGTCGATGGGAAACAAATCGATGAGTTCGCCAATGAACCCGGCAATCAGTTCGCGCGATTCGATCGCCTGATCGATGTCTGAAAACTTGTTCTCGTCGGCGTCAAAATTAATCGCATACCACGCATAGCTCCCGTACATCAAATCATGCGGTGCGCGCGCCGAAACCACGTAATATTCATCGGGCAATTCTGTAGCGAATGAGAACAAATCTTCTTCATTGCTGCCATAGCCGTGAAGCAAGAGCAGCAACGGGTTTTTCTCGCGTTTTACTTTGGGTTCGCGGATCAAATAGTGTAACGAGGCCATTAACCTATGGTTTTTAAGAGTTTTTGGAACAGTCCGCCTACAAGCGGGATGGGTGTGGTTTTGCCGGTGGCGGCGGTAAAAATACCATAGGTCCACAGTACCGACATAAAGATCCACAGCGCGATTGTGGCTTCGGGGATGCCAAAATTGCTCACGATCAGCCCCAGTGAAATAAACATGATCGACAACCCGGCCGCCTGCCGGATGTGGAACGATGCGAACGCGTTTTTTTCGTCGCTGTTCATCGACATCGCGATCAAACAGCCAACAATCAGGATGTAACTGGTGATGGCCGCGGTTTTGCCCTTTTCGATAGCGTCGTTCATCGCAGTACCAATTTTTGTTGGTGGTACACGCCGTACACTTCGCCTTTCATTTTTACGCCAAGGAACGCCGAATTTTTAGATTTCGAGCCGATGTGTTCTTTGGCAAATGTCCACGAACCTTCAGGGTTGAACAGGGTGAAGTTGGCGGTTTGCCCTTCTTGGACCGATGTTGTCCCGATGCCAAAAACCGCGCGTCCCGCGGTCAGTTTCTCGACCACGGTTTCCAACGGGAGCACCGTCATCAAAGCGCCGAATGTGCTCTCGAGACCTATAGTGCCGTTTTTGGCCAAATCGAATTCCATTTTCTTGTGTTCGATATCGATCGGGTTGTGGTCGCTTGTGATCATGTCGATGGTACCGTCCTTGACACCTTTCAGTAGCGCCTTTCGGTCGGCTTCGGTACGCAACGGCGGCGTGACTTTGTAGCGCGTGTCGAATCCGTCGAGTTTTTCATCGGTCAGCACCAAATGATGCACCGAAACGCTGCAGGTGACCTGCAATCCTTTTGCTTTGGCTTCCTTGATGAGTTGCGCCGATTTGGCCGTAGAGATGGTCGGGATGTGCATTTTTCCGCCCGTATATTCGAGCAGGAACAGGTTGCGCGCAACGACCAACTCCTCGGCCAAATTGGGTATGGCCTTGAGTCCGAGCCTTGTCGAGACGGTGCCTTCGTTGGCAACGCCCGCGCCCTTGATGTTCGAATCTTGCGCGTAGGCGATGACCAATCCGTCAAAATCCTGCGCATACTGCAATGCGATCTTGAGCAGGTTGGCGTTCTCGAGGTTTTTGTTGTAGTCGCCAAAGGCCACCGCGCCTGCGTTTTTCATGTCGTACATTTCGGCCAGGTCCTTGCCCTCGGAATTTTTGGTGAGTGCCCCTATCGGATACAGCGCCGTCGCCATCCCTTTGGCTTTCGATTGCACGAAATGCACCTGCGACTGGTTGTCGATGACCGGTAGCGAGTTGGGTTGCAAGGCGATACCCGTAAAACCGCTTTTGGCCGCCACGTGCAGCCCGCGGGTTATGGTTTCGCGGTCTTCAAACCCCGGTTCGCCGAGCGATACGCTGCTGTCGAACCAGCCCTGCGAGAGGTGCAGGTTGTCTCGTTTGATTTCCTCGAATTTGTTCGGGTTTTGCAATTTGGCGCCCATCTTAACGATGACACCATCCTGGATCAACACATCGACAACCTTGCCGTGGTGGGCGCTGCTCGGGTCGACGATTTGTGCTGCTCTTATGATGAGATTCATGGTACGAATTTTTGGATCAGTATTTCGGTTGCGAGGAACAACAGTGCAAAAATAACAAACCATTTCCATAGTTGGTTGTCGGTGCGGTCGGTTTGCAATTGCGTGAACACGGTGTCGAGGCTGTCGGCGGTTTTAAAGTCCGATAGCGCCTCGGCTTGGGTTTGCATAAGGTTTGATTCGGTGCGCGGGTAATTGAAACTGATTTCGGCCTGCGTTTCGTTGCCTTTGTATACGCTGTAGTTGCCCGCTTGTTGCGGATGGTCGTTAAAATTCAACCGTACTTTGTCGTTGAGGATTTGCTGTACAGGGATGAATTTTTCGCCCAGTTCAAATGTATTCCCCACCGATAAGATCTCGTCCTTACCGAGTGTGGCGTTCACCAAGAACGGAAGGTTGTCGCCTATAATCGTCGCGTTTACACCCGTCTTGGCGTTGCTTTTGGCCATGTTGTAAAACGTAGGGACAATAAGCGGTGCGTTCTGGAAGTTCGAATTGTCTTTGTTGATCGGCGCGGTCAGCACATATACCGATGACATCGGATTTTGCAGCGCCGTCACAAACGCCGATTGGTCTTCGAAGGACAACGCGGCGGGCGCACCCACGGTAACCGAAAAAGCGCTCTTGGTTTGCGGGTATTGGAAATTGTCGATTTTTTTCTCGAATACGCCCGCAAACAACGGATGGTTGAAATTGATCTTGGTCACCAACTTGGTCGTCTGCTGCAACGCGCCGAACTGTATTTTTCCAAACGCCGACAAAAAGGCATTGAGGTTGGCCGGTGCCGCATCGGCCGCAGGAATCACCACCACATTGCCGCCTTTCTCGACAAACGATTTGAGCGTCGTTTGCAAGGCCTGCGGGATCTCGCGCAGTTCGTTGAGCACCACGGCATCTTGCTTTTCGAGCAGGTTGTAGTCGAGCGCGCCGCTCGTAAAGCTCTGGTAATTGAACTCATCGCTGGTGTAGATACGCGAGAGGAACACATTTTTCTCGGGTTCGCCCACCACCAGCACATTGGTTTTTTGCGGCTTCGAAATGCTGAAATACAGCTTGTTGTCGTATTCGAGCCCGTTGTCGGTCACCTGTACAAAACCGTGAAAATCGGCCTTGGGGATCATGAACCCCACCGATGCCTGCTTGCTGTCGAAATCAACCAAAGTCTTGGCTATCAGCTTGTTTTGGTTGTACAGCGCAATCGGCACCTCCTTGAAATCGTCGCCATAAGCCTTCAAATCGATACCGATGTTGTAAAAATCGTCGCTCGATTCCTTGATGTACACGCTGTCTACCGATACGTTGTTGCGTTGCTCGGCCTTGGGTACGATAAAGTAGGTGGCTTCGGGATGGAGTCCTTTGAGGTGTGTGGGTTGCAACCCTACCGCATCGGTGATCACGACCACATCTTTGTCAAAAACCGACGGCCGCGATTTGATCTTGGCCAGCTGTTGCTCCAACACAAACGGGGCGGCGCTGTAAGGAAGATTTTGCAGTTCCTTTTGGATCGATTTGATGTCGGTATTCCAGAAATTATCGCCGTTGGTCAACAACGAAAATTGTGTATTTTCGGGCGCGCTTTCGAGCAAATCCTGCACGGCACGGCGCATCAATTCGCCTTTTTGTCCTTTGGCCTGCATGCTGAACGAATTGTCGAGTATGATGAACAGCTCATTGGTGGCGCCTTTGCTGTCCTTGGCCTTGAAAAATGGTTGGGCGAACGCAAAAATCGCGCAGGCCAGCAAAAGCAAACGCGTGGCCAGCAAGAGGTATTTTTTGAGTTGTGAACTCTTGCGTGTTTGGATCGACAGTTCCTTGAGCAGCCGCACGTTGGTGAAATATTCTTTCTTGAAACGGCGCAACTGGAACAGATGCACCAAAATAGGAATGACCAGCAGAAAAAGAAAGTAAAGGATTTCCGGGTGTTTGAACTGCATGCTGGTTAAATTTGATCCGAGGTGACGTCGGATGGGCGCATCGGATTTCGGTCAAAAATACAACATTTTTCTCTTTCGGATGCCACGGCATTTTATTTTAAATCGCGAAAAACGTACTTTTACGACCATTGTCCTGTACCCATGAAAAAAATACTGATTTCGCTCGCTGTCGTCCTGGTGTCGGCAACGGGCATCGCCCAAAAAAAGTATCCGCTGCTCATCGGAACCTATACCAATAGCTGCGAAAGCGCGGGCATTTACGCCTATGAATTCGATGCCGAGACGGGCGCGTTTTTGTTCAAGTCGTCGTCAAAGAATGTCCAAAACCCCAGCTACCTGACCGTTTCACCCGATGGGAAAACCATCTACAGCGTCAACGAAAATGGCGCCAACAGCCAGGTGAGCAGTTTTGACTGGAATGCCGCAACGGGGAAAATCGATTTTCGAAACGCCAAACCTGCGATGGGTGCCGATCCGTGCCACATCATCAACGACGAAAAGAACGTCATCGCGGCCAACTATTCGGGCGGGAACATTGCCGTATTCGGCAAGCAGTCGGGCGGCAGTTTGACCGACGCCAAACAAGTGATCCAACACGAAGGGCATAGCGTCAATGCGCAACGGCAGGAGAGCCCGCACGTACACATGGTGCATTTTTCGCCCGACAAAAAGTTTGTGCTGGCCAACGATTTGGGTACCGACAGGTTGTATGTTTACGATTACGCAGCCGATGCCAACAGCCCGCTGCGGCTTAAGGATACCGTCCCTACCAAAACGGGTGGCGGCCCGCGTCATTTGGCTTTTTCTCCCAACGGATTGCATGTGTACCTGTTGCATGAACTCGACGGTGCCTTGACGGTGTTCAATTACAAAAATGGTACGCTGCGGCGCATCCAGGAAACGTCGGTGGTGCCGGCCGGTTTTTCGGGGTCGACGTCGGCGGCCGACCTGCATTTGTCGGCAGACGGTAAGTTTTTGTATGCGACCAACCGCGGCGATGCCAACACGATTTCGGTATTTTCGGTAGATGCCAGAGGCAAACTCGCGCACCAACAAACCTTGCCGTCAGGGGGCAAGGGACCGCGCAATTTTGCAATCGACCCGACGGGAAAATACGTGCTTGTGGCGCACCAATATTCGAACGATATCATCGTCTTTGAACGCGACCAGGCCACGGGACTGCTCAAAAACACGGGTAAAAAACTTGAATTGTGCGCGCCGGTTTGCTTGGTATTCGCACCGTAACAGCGTGGTTATTTCTTTTTGTTGCGCTTTTTGTTTTGCTCGCGCAACAGGTTCCGGTTGACCGATCCGGTCTTTTTCTTGGTTTTGCCCGGACCACCCAGGTTGACTTTTTTGTTCTTGGCCGACTTTTCGTGGAATGCCCCCGATTCGCTTATCTTGGGCTTTTTCATCAAAAACTTGACTTTTTCCTTTTCTTTTTCGGGGCCGATGAGCAACGTCGAGATTTCGATCGTTTCGGGAAGCGGCAAAATGTCGATCTCGCGGTCCATGAGCATTTCGCTCTCGATCTTTAGGTCTTCTTCGCGCGGCGTGACAAAGCTGATGGCGGTCCCGGTAGCGTCGGCGCGCCCGGTACGTCCGATGCGGTGAATGTACTGCTCGGGTGTTTCGGGCATCTCAAAATTCACCACGTGCGAGATGTTCGAAATGTCGAGTCCGCGCGCCATGATGTCGGTCGTGATGATGCCGCGCAACGCGCCGCGTTGGAACGTCGCCATGGTGTTGAGGCGGTAATTTTGCGATTTGTTCGAGTGGATCACGCCAAACTGTTCGGGAAAATCGGCGTCGATACGCTCGTGGAGCATGTCGGCTATTTTCTTGTTGTTGACGAAAACCAGGATGCGCTCGATGCTTTCGTCGGTTTCGAGCAGGTGTTTGAGCAGGTTGATCTTGGTGTTGAAATTCGGGACCTGATAACTCCATTGTTCGATTTGCTCGAGCGGCGTGCCCGATGGCGCAAGCGAAACCTCTTCGGGGAAATCGAAGTAGTCTTCGAGCATTTCATCGACTTCGTCGGTCATCGTGGCCGAAAACAAGATGTTTTGGCGCTTGGCGCGCATCATCGCAAGGATCGACGTGACCTGCGGGCGAAATCCTAGGTTGAGGATTTCGTCGAATTCATCGATGACGAGCTTTTGCGTTTCGTCAAACCGGATCACATTGTCAAGCGCAAGGTCCATCACGCGACCCGGCGTCCCGACCAACACGTCGATACCTTGGTAAACGGCGGTCTTTTGCGTATTGATGTTGACCCCTCCATAGATACCGAGCGTACGTACCGACATGAATTGCGTCAGTTTTTCGACTTCTTCGACCACCTGCACGACCAATTCGCGCGTGGGTACGAGGATGACGATTTTGGGCGTCTCGGTGGGCGTAAACTTGTATTGTTTGAACAGCGGGAGCAGGTAGGCAAGTGTCTTTCCGGTTCCGGTTTGCGCGATGCCCATGACGTCGCGGCCCGACATCACCACAGAAAATGCTCTTTGCTGGATGGGAGTGGGCGTGGTGAAACCCAGGGCGTCTACGGCTTTTTGCAGCGATTTGGGAAGGTTGAACGATTCGAACGTCATCGGCTTGATTTTGGGCAAAGGTACGCAACAGATTTTTCATAACAAATATAGTCAATGTGACAATAATTCTAATTTTTAAGAATATTGTTTCTAAATTATCAACATTAACATATCTGTTCATTGTATTTTAGGTTTAAAATGTTAATTTCCGATAAAATTCTAAACTCTTAATTCTTTTGCAATGAAGAAGAGTAAAATCAGCGACGACCTTTTGTTCACGCAACGACACTTCGATTTACTGGCCAGGCTCTACAAATCGTCCCTGGACGACTATGGTTCGGTTGCAGACATACACAAGGCCATTACCGAGACCGTGGCGTTTGGGCTCGATTTGGCGCGCGTCAGTTACTGGAAGATCTTGAGCAACAAATTGGTCTGCCAGACCCTTTTTGACGCGTCGGTCGCCAAGCATACAACCGACAAAGACTTGTTGGCGAGCGAACTCCCGGTGTATTTCAACGCGCTCAAAGAGGGCATCGCGATCGTGGCCAACGACGCCCGTACCAACGAATTCACCAAGGAGCTTACCGACGTTTATTTGATTCCGCGCGGTATTTCGGACATGCTCGATTTGCCAATACGTGAAGACGGCCAACTCGTAGGCGTTTTGTGTTGCGAGCGGTGCGGCGTATCCCAAAGATGGTCCGAAGCCGATCTGGCCTTTGCGCGCGCCGCCGCCGACATGATGATGCTGCTGCTCGAACAAAACCGCCACCGCGAAACCCAGCGCGAGACCGAACGGTTGTACAACATATCGAAAAGACTCAACGAAAAACTGCTCGACTACACCTACATCATCTCGCACAACATCCGCTCGAACACGAGCAACATGTCGATGCTGATGGATTTGATCGACGACACCGAACAATACGACGAAAAGCTGGAATACCTCAAACTCCTGCGCGACAGCAGCAACAAGCTGTCCGAAACGATCCACTATTTGAACGAGACGATCAGTATCCAACTCGATTCCAAGGAGCGCACGGTGCGGCTCAACCTCAAATCGGCGCTGGAGAAAACGCTTTTGGGCGTCAACGGCATCATCAAAAAAGAACACGCGACCATCAACATCAGCGTCCCGCCTGAGATGACCCTCAAGACCATCCCGTCTTATTTCGAAAGCATTATGTTCAACCTCCTGACCAATGCCATCAAGTACCGTTCGCCCGACCGCGCACCGCAGATCGACATTTCGGCCAAGAAAATAAAAGGGAAGACCGAGATTTTGGTCAAGGACAACGGGCTCGGGATAGACATGGTGCGCAACCGCAACAAAATCTTCGGGATGTACAAGACTTTCCATGCGCACCCAGACGCGGTAGGGCTGGGGTTGTTCATGAGCAAGAACCATGTGGATGCGCTGGGCGGTTCGATCGAAGTCGATAGTACGCCCGGCAAAGGGACAACGTTTAAGGTGGTGTTGTGATGAAGCGGTTCAAACTCATATACCTGATTGACGACGACGAAATCTTTGTGTTCGTGATGCAAAAGCTGATGCAAAAATCAGGTCGGTTTGAACAAGTCCTCAACATAGCCAATGGCCTAGACGCGATAGACGTCCTGGTCGACCGGTACAGCCGCGAAGGCAGTTTGCCCGATTTGATTTTTCTCGATTTGAACATGCCCGTGCTCGACGGATGGCAATTCCTGGACGAAGTAGAGCGGTTGCCGTTTAAGGATCGGTTGCGCATTTACATCATTTCGTCGTCGATCGATGCGCGTGAAATGGCCAAGGCAAAGGAATATTCGACGGTCAAACGTTTTGTCTCGAAGCCCGTCACGCTCGATTGGCTCAATAAGATCGATTAGAATTTCTCAAAAACACCCAACCCGAACAACGCAAAATCGTATTTGGCCGGATCGGTCGGGTCAAAGAAACGCAACTGCGCATCGAGTTCTGCGAGCGCCTTGGCGTCGTTTTGTTTGCGGGTCAAAATCCCGAGTTTGCGCGCGACATTTCCCGAATGTACATCGAGCGGACAAGACAGCAAAGCGGGCGACACGCCTTTCCAGATACCCAAATCGACGCCTTTGTTGTCTTTGCGCACCATCCAACGCAAATACATGTTGAGCCTTTTGGCCGCCGAATTGTTAAGCGGATCCGACAGGTGTTTTTGGGTTCGGGTTGGGTGCTCGATCTCAAAAAAAGTCTTCTTGAATTGCGAAATCGCGTGCTGTAAACCTTGGGCGTTTTGGTGTTTCGCGAAAACCTGTTCGGGCCCGCCGTGTTTTTCGTAGAGGTTCCTGAGCGCGCGGATGAACGTCGTAAAATCGACTCCGTTAAAGGTTCGGTGTACAAAACCGTCGAGGCGTTCCAGTTGGGGATCGGTGTGCGACATCACAAAATCGTACGGTGCCTGGCCCATGAGCTCGATCATACGGTGGGCATTTTTGATGATTTGCTTGCGGTTGCCCCACGCGATCGTCGCGGCCAAAAAACCCGCTATTTCGATGTCTTCCTTGGCCGAGAACAGGTGCGGGATCTGGATCGGGTCGCTGTCGATGAAATCGGGACGGTTGTACAGGGCTGCTTTTTCGTCGAGGAACGATTTGAGGTCGTCTGTTTTCATGGGCTATACGCTGATCCTGCCGTCTACCATCACCAATTTCCGGTCGGCCATGTTGGCCAGGTCTTCGTTGTGCGTGACAATGACAAACGTTTGTCCGAACTCGTCGCGTAGCTTGAAGAACAACTGGTGCAGGTTTTCGGCCGATGCGGTGTCGAGGTTGCCCGACGGTTCGTCGGCGAAAATCACCGAGGGCTGGTTGATCAGCGCACGCGCTACGGCCACACGCTGTTGTTCGCCGCCCGAAAGTTCACCCGGTTTGTGGTCGATGCGGTGCGACAAACCAAGATAATGCAGCAGCCGTTTGGCTTCGGTTTCGGTGTCGTATTTGGAACGGCCTGCGATAAAAGCCGGGATGCACACATTTTCGAGTGCAGTGAATTCGGGCAACAACTGGTGGAACTGAAAGATGAACCCGAGATTGAGGTTGCGGAACCGCGACAGCGCCTTGTCGTTCATGTGCAGTACATTTTCGTTGTTGACGATCAGTTCGACGCCGGTATCGTCCTTGGGCTTGTCGAGCGTACCCAAAATCTGCAACAATGTTGTTTTCCCTGCGCCCGACGCCCCGACAATCGAGACGATTTCGCCTTGGGCGATGTGCAAATCGACGCCCTTGAGCACATGCAACTGGTCGTAAAATTTATTGAGGTTTTTGGCTTGGATCATGAACGGGCCTTTTTGCAAAGAAACGATATTTTGCGCAATTGAAATGACGATGCGTCCAATTTGCGGCTTTTGATAAAATTGCGTTAAGGCCCCTCCGCGCGTTTGGCTAATTGGATAACTTTGAGGGTATACAATCCACGACAAATGACACACACGACCAACGTAGAGAAAGCCACTTTTGCAGGCGGCTGTTTTTGGTGTACCGAAGCCGTTTTTTTGGAACTCGACGGCGTACAATCGGTGCAATCGGGCTACATAGGAGGCCAAACCGAAAGTCCGACCTATGAGCAGGTATGCAGCGGGACAACGGGTCACGCCGAGGCGATCGAGATTGTCTTCGATCCGCAAAAAATCGATTACGGAACCCTTTTGCGCATTTTTTTCGCGACCCATGATCCAACAACCATCAACCGGCAAGGCAACGACGTGGGGACGCAGTACCGCAGCGAGATCTTTTACCACGACGAGAACCAACGGCAAACCGCGCAGGCCTACATCGAACGACTCAACCAGGCCAACACCTACGGACGACGGCTGGTGACCAAATTGACCCCGGCGTCGGTTTTTTATGTGGCCGAGGACTATCATCAAAATTACTACAACCGAAACCAAAATGCGGGGTATTGCACCTATGTCATTACGCCCAAGGTCGAGAAAGTAAGGCGGTCGTTTGCGCAGCTCACCAAATAATGGCATCGCATTTGTAAGGTGGCGCAAAAAAAATCGAAAATGGAAACCAATACAACACCTGTCAATCACAAACAACGCGACCTTTTGCTGGGGTTGTTGTTCGACGGCATCGGCATGCTCAGCTTTACGATTCCGGGTATCGGTGAATTTTCGGATGTGATTTGGGCGCCCATCGCAGGCTACCTGATGGCGCGGCTCTACAAAGGTACGGCGGGAAAAGTAGCGGGTGTTTTTACGTTTCTGGAAGAACTCGTTCCGTTTACCGACGTGTTGCCGTCGTTTACCCTGATGTGGATTTACACTTATTTGATCAAAGGCGAAAAGTAAACGAACACGTTACTTTTTGAACAACAATCCGAAAGAAATGCGGTTGAGCATTTTCTTGGCGAACGGGAAAAAGAATTCCGATTGACCGAACAGCCATCCTACCACCATCAGCAACAACGGATACAACGGAAGGATCAAAATGCCCGCGATCACGTAGAACAGCACGGGTTGCATGTTTTCTTTGGTCCAGCCCATGAGGTTCATCAGGTAAATCCCGATTTTGGCCGACAACGAGCCGTTGATCGCAAACACGATAAAAATCACCACCAACTGAAAGTTAGACCGAATTCCCCAACGTGTTTTTAGTTTTTCCATACTTGTGCTGCTGCCACAAATATAGCGGATGGATTACAATTTTTGCCGGTATTGCTGCTGAAAATACATAAAATAATTGTAGAGCAGGTAGTTTACCTCATAACCGTAGCTGATTCTCGGGTCGTAATCGATGCGCAACAAGTACAAGTCGGGGTTGTAACGCATGGGTTCGAGTACGCGCCGGTTCCATTCCATGACATACAGCTTGTTGCGCACCTCGAGATAATTCAATCCGTAGTATTGGCGCGGCTTGGCACGGCTCACGAGCCAGGTGTTGAACCCCGCGTCGATCACAATCACTTCATACTCGAGCGAATCGTTCGCGATGCGTACCGTGTCGTTCTTTGCAACAACTTTGTCGGTGGCCGGTGCCGATGAAGCGACAGGGCTCGACTGGGTCGCACAAGCCACGACCGCCACAAACAACCCAACAACCCAAATTACATTTTTCATAACCGCAGATTTTGTACCTAAAGTTACAAAACCGTCCGCAATGGTTGGAAGCCCGATCGATTTTTAACAGCGGGCCATGTCGAATGCAAAGCGTGCCTTTCGCCGGGCATTTAAACAGCTATTTTCCGAAAAATTTGCCGAGCAGGCCGCCAAGCCCTCCTTTTTTGTTGACCGCGGCCATGGCATCGCCCATATCGACCTTGCCGTCGTTGTTCTGATCCAAGCCAAATTGCGCCCCGTATTGCGAGATGGCATCCATCAAGCCGGAATTGTTCGATCCGCCGATGGCATTGACAATGTCCGATATCTGAAGGCTCGAATCATTAGGGTTCTTGGCCTTGCCGATCAGCGCCCCGAGCACTTTGGGCACAAGGCTGCCCGCGAGTCCGGACGCCGTTGCACTGTCCAACCCGAATTTGGCCCCGAGATTGCCCGATAACTGTTGAGAGAGTTGCTGTACCACGGCATTGTTGCTCGATGCGGCATTGTCTCCCTGAAAAATCTCCGCCAATTGTTGCGTACCGCCTTGGGAAAGTACTTGTTGCAACCCTGTGAAAATAGAGCTTGAAGCCTCGTCCAAAACCTCTTGGTTGTATTGGTTTGGTACCGCGTTGTTGTTGACTATGGCGTCGTCGCCATATTGTTTGACTAAAGCCGAAAGTTGGTCGAGCATACCGATTGAATTTAAAGGTTACCCAAATGTAGCAAATAAAAATTAAGATTCCAACTTGAGCAAACTGATGATTTGGCCCGCCAGTTCGGTCCCGATACGGTCTTGCGCTTCGAGCGTGGCCGCCCCGATGTGCGGTGTCAACGAAACTTTGGGGTGCATCAGCACCTGAATCGCCGGGGTAGGTTCTTCCTCGAACACATCAAGGCCAGCAAAAGCCACCTTGCCCGAATCGAGCGCGTCAATGAGCGCCACCTCGTCGATGACCCCGCCGCGCGAGCAATTTACAATGCCCACACCGTCCTTCATCGCATCGAGTTCGGCCGCGCCAATGACATAGCCATCCTGCGCCGGAACGTGCAGCGTGATAAAATCAGAATGTTTAAAGATGTCCTCGATGGGTTCGGTCACGATGTCGACGTTGATGAACTGGCCGTTGTAAAAATCGACCTTGATTTCGGCATTGCCTACAAATTTATCCGACGCTATGACCTTCATTCCCAATCCGAGCCCGATCTTGGCCACGGCCGTGCCGATACGTCCAAAACCGATGACACCCAAGGTCTTGCCGCGCAACTCGATCCCGTTCGCATAGGTTTTTTTCAGCGATTCAAACTTCGTGTCGCCCTCAAGCGGCATGTTGCGGTTGGCGTCATACAAAAAACGCACGCCGCTGAACAAATGCGCGAACACCAGCTCGGCCACCGATTCGCTCGAAGACGCGGGCGTATTGATCACGTGGATGCCTTTCGAACGCGCATAGTCGACGTCGATATTGTCCATCCCTACGCCGCCGCGCCCGATGATTTTCAAACCGGGACAATTATCAATAATGTCCTGACGCACCTTGGTCGCGCTGCGTACCAGCAACACCGAAACGGCATTCGCATTGATATAATTGGCCACTTGCTCTTGTGCCACCTTGGTCGTGATGACTTCAAATCCGCCCTTTTCGAGTGCTTGGATGCCGCTTTTAGAGAGGCCGTCGTTGGCTAATACCTTCATTGTTTATTCTTTATTTTTATTGTTTATTGGGCGGACATTTCCCGCTTTCTGCTGCAATCTTTTACGGCCTCGCTGGCGCTCGGCCGCAAAAGGATTTTCGCGTCAATCGGGGCCGCGGTCAGTTTTAACCAGAAACTTTTTGCTCAAATTCGCGCATCACGTCCACCAAAACCTGTACGCTTTCGAGCGGCAAGGCGTTGTACATCGAGGCGCGGTAGCCGCCCACAGAACGGTGTCCGGTGAGGCCAGAAATTCCTGCGGCTTTCCACATTTCGTCAAAAACAGGCGCGTGGCTTTCGTCGGCCAGCACAAACGTGGCGTTCATCACGCTGCGGTCTTCGTTGACGGCCGTGCCTTTGAACAACGGGTTGCGGTCGATTTCATTGTACAACAGTTCGGCCTTGGCGTTGTTGATTTGCTCGATCGCCGCAATACCGCCCAGGTTCTTGAGCCATTGCAACGTCAAAAGCGAGGTATACACCGCAAAAACCGGCGGCGTGTTGTACATGCTTTCTTTTTCGATGTGTTGCTGCAAATTGAGCATGTTCGGGATTTGTCGTCCCGTTTTGCCCAAGATCGATTCCTTGACCACCACCAGCGTCACACCCGCAGGGCCCATGTTTTTTTGCGCGCCTGCATAAATCAAATCGAATTTTGAAAAATCCATTTGGCGCGAAAAAATGTCCGAACTCATGTCGCACACCATCGGGATGCCGGTGTTGGGGAACGTCTTCATTTGCGTCCCGAAGATGGTGTTGTTCGAAGTGCAATGAAAATAGTCGGCGTCGGTGGGAACCGTATAATCTTTAGGAATGTAACTAAAATTCTGGTCTTTGGACGACGCCACGACCACGGTTTCGCCAAAGGCTTTGGCTTCCTTGATCGCTCCGGCCGCCCAGGTTCCTGTTTCAAGATAGGCCGCCTTTCCCGCCTTGGTCATCAGGTTGTAGGGCGTCATCAAAAACTCGAGGCTGGCGCCGCCGTGCAAAAACAACGCCTGGTAGCCTTTGCCGGTCAAACCAAGCAGGTCGAGTGCAAGGGCGCGCGCTTGTTCCATCACGGCGATGAAATCTTTGCTGCGGTGCGAAATCTCGAGGATCGACAAGCCCGAGCCGTTAAAATCGAGTATGGCCGCCGCCGATTTTTGAAAGACTTCCTGCGGCAAAATGCACGGTCCCGCGCTGTAGTTGTGTTTTTTCATGGTCGCAAAATTGAGCGACAAATTTCGGAAACACAAACAAAATCGCCGAATCGATTGGCTGCGATTTATCCGATATTATTAACAAAAACGATGTAGTTGATAATTACGGAAAGGTTAATTTTTGATGATTTTATGGGTTTGGGTGTGGCTTTTTCTTATTTGGTTTGAACCTGTACATTTTAACGGATAAAAATTTGCAGAGACGATGCCGCTTAAAATTGCGTCAAAAAATCTACCGTATCCACATTATCCGCATAATCCCACAATTCCGGTTTTTGCGTTTTTCCGAACGGTACTTCGTGTGCCACGAGTCCTTTGGCCACGATGCACTGAATCTGGTCTTTGTCGGTGTCCAAACGGGTTTCGACGTCGGTTAGGTCGTCATAAAACTCATAGAACACGCTCGAAATCGGCGAGGCGTAACTCGTGTCTTCCTTGATGGTCAAAAAGCCGTTGTCGAGCAGTTTAAAGTTACTCATCAAAAAAACCGCCTTGTTGTAATCATAGTTGTTGGCGTATTTTTCGTACTGGATCACGTCCTGGTATTCGAACATCGCCTTGAAAAAAGCATCGAAATTGTAGTTTTTCGGAACAAAAAGTTTAGAAACGTTGCGGCATCCGAGCCCAAAATAACGGAAAATATCTTCGCCCAGCGCGACGAGCTGTTCGTGCGATTCGTTGCCATCCAAAACCGCGACCGAGTTTCTGCTCTTGCGGATGATGGCCGGTTTGTCCTTGAAATAATACTCGAAATAGCGTGCAGTGTTGTTGCTGCCCGTGGCGATGACGGCGTCAAAGTTCTCGAGCTTGCCATCGGTAAACGTGATCGACGACGCCAGGTTGGGATCGACGGCAATCAGGTATTCGGCCAAAAATGGCAGCAAATGCTGGTCGTTCGACGAGGTTTTGACGAGTGCTTTGTGTCCAACAATCAGCACAGAAAGAAAATCGTGAAAGCCCACCAGCGGAATGTTTCCGGCCAAGATGAGTCCGATGGTTTTGGGTTTTACGCCCGACAAATCATAACGCGAAAGCCATCGTTCGATATTTTGCTCGGTCAAGGCCTCGGCCCAAGATGCAATCGCAAAATAAACCTGTTCGGGCGTATACCAACCGTTGTGCGATTGCGACAAATTGATCAAGCTCACGAAACGATCGAAAAACGCCTCGTTGTGCGGTACGTCGGGATTTTTTTGCGATTTTTCCAAACTAAATTGAAGTAGGAATTTTCCGAGCGTGACAAAACTATTTTTTCGGGCCGCGATTGTTGTCATTTTTGATTTGCGTATGAATGGATTTGGACGTAATTTTGCACAAAATTAAAGCATTTAAGGATAACGGGCAATTGCGATCCCGAAATCTAAAATCTAAATCCAAATTCACGATGGCAATCATCATCACCGACGAGTGTATCAACTGCGGGGCTTGCGAACCCGAGTGTCCGAACACGGCCATTTATGAAGGCGCCGACGACTGGCGTTACAAAGACGGTACTTCGTTGCGCGGCAGCATTGTTTTGCCCACGGGTGAGCAAGTCGATGCCGAGGCGCCGCAGATCCCGATATCGGACGATATTTACTACATCGTTCCGTCCAAATGTACCGAGTGCAAAGGGTTCCACGATGAGCCGCAGTGCGCCGCCGTTTGTCCGGTAGATTGTTGCGTGCCCGACGACAACCATGTCGAATCGGACGAAACGCTGCTCAACCGGCAGGCGTTCCTGCACAACGAGTAATAAAAAAATCCCGGGATTACCGGGATTCTTCTTTTTCATAGCAAATATTTTTAACGGACGCGCGTGAACTTTTCGATGCTCACCTTGTCCGATTTGTCGTCATAGGTCTCGAGTACAAAGTTGCCCTCGGTGTCAAAGTAACCCACCGCGGTTTGGTCTTTCGAGCGGTAGATGTAGCTGTTGGTAGAGGTCGAACGCAACAAGGCCGGTTTTTTGAGTTGGTCCGACGTTACGCGGTACCCCATCGGATCCAGCGCCAGCGTGTATTTGTTGCCCGAAGTCGACGTGTATACGGCAGAACGGTCTACGTTTACCGTTCTGGTCGAACCGTCGGGGTTGGTGATCGAAGTGGTTTCTAACACCTGTGTCGGGGTTGTGGCCATTTCCTTGTTCAACGGATCGCCCGCCGTTTCTTTGAATTTGATGTCCTGCGCTTCGGTCTTTTTTTGTTCTTTGACGACTTGTTTTTCGCCTTCAGAATCCTTGATGGTCGTTACGGTGGTTTTGGACGTTTGGGTTACATTGGTATTTTGCGCTTGCACGGTCATCGCAAAAAGCAAGGCAACCGCGCCTAAAATCATTTTTTTCATCTTGTTGTGTTTTTGGTTATATCGCAAAGTTATCCGATGCCGCGGCGTTGCCGGTTACAGAATTAGTTTTTACTTTTATATAATTCTTTGGCTTGCAAAAAATGGCGTATATTTGCACACTTTTTAAACAAAAACGCAGCAACGCTAAACCTTATGAAAGCAGGAATCGTCGGATTGCCGAACGTCGGAAAATCAACCTTGTTCAACTGTTTGTCCAACGCCAAGGCGCAAAGTGCCAACTTTCCGTTTTGTACGATCGAACCCAATGTGGGTGTCGTGAATGTACCCGATCCGCGTATCGCCAAGCTCGAAGAACTCGTCAAACCCGAGCGCGTCGTGATGGCCACGGTAGATATTGTCGACATCGCCGGATTGGTGAAAGGTGCGTCAAAAGGCGAGGGGCTCGGGAACCAATTTTTGGGCAACATCCGCGAGTGCAATGCCATCATCCATGTGCTGCGCTGTTTTGACAACGACAACATCGTGCACGTAGACGGCAACGTCAATCCTATCCGCGACAAGGAAACCATCGACATCGAACTCCAGCTCAAGGATTTGGAAACCGTCGAAAAACGACTCGAAAAAACCAACCGTTCGGCCAAGACGGGCAACAAAGAAGCCATTGCCGAGAAAGACTTGCTCGACCGCATCCGCGAAGCGCTGTTGTCGGCCAAATCGGCGCGTACGGTACAACCCAAGAACCAGGACGAAGAAGCCTTGATGGAGGATTTTCAGCTCATCACGACCAAACCGGTACTTTATGTGTGCAACGTAGACGAAGGATCGGCTGCCACCGGAAACGCCTATGTAGACCAGGTGCGCGAGATGGTCAAGGACGAAAATGCCGAAGTAATCGTGCTGGCCGTAGGAACCGAAGCCGACATCACCGAACTCGAAACCTACGAAGAACGCCAGATGTTCCTCGAAGATTTAGGCCTGACCGAACCGGGCGCGTCGGTACTCATCCGCGCGGCCTACAAACTGCTCAAACAACAAACCTATTTTACCGCAGGCGTCAAGGAAGTACGCGCCTGGACCATCACCATCGGCGATACCGCGCCACAAGCCGCGGGCGTGATCCACACCGATTTCGAAAAAGGATTTATCCGCGCCGAGGTCATCGCCTACGACGACTATGTAAGTTTCGGCACCGAGGCCAAGGTCAAGGAAGCGGGCAAACTGCGCGTCGAAGGCAAGGAATATATTGTCAAGGACGGCGATGTGATGCATTTCCGTTTTAACGTTTAATTGAAAGATTAAAAAATTTAAAGATTGAAAGATTCCGCTGTTTGGCGGATTTTTTTTTGGGCGTGTGGCGGCTTGCCGCAAGCTGATCGCATGCGCCAAGCCGCCACCGCGCTTTCGGCCGCACGCGGTGCCTGCCTCTATCGCTCACGCGGCATCCGGGTTTGCGAACAACTTCGTATATTAGTAGCAACATTATCATCCATCCGAAAAAAAACTCGAAATGAAGATCATCGCTTTCGGCGCCAGCCCATCCAAAAAATCCATCAACAAAAAACTCGCGACCTATGCCGCATCGTTGTTCGAAAACGCCACGGTCGAGGTGCTCGATTTCAACGATTTCGAAATGCCGCTTTTTAGTGTAGACAAAGAAGCCGAAATCGGGCAGCATCCGCTCGCGCAACAATTCCTCGACAAAATTGCAGGTGCCGATGTGTTGGTCGTTTCAATGGCCGAGAACAACGGCAATTACTCGGCGGCGTTCAAGAATACGTTCGATTGGGCCTCGCGCATTAACGTAAAAGTGTTCCAGGAAAAACCGATGTTGCTCATGGCTACGTCGCCGGGCGGCAGGGGCGGGGCATCGGTGTTGGGTATCGCCGAGACTTTGTTTCCGCGGTATGGGGCGCAAATCAAAGCCACTTTTTCGCTGCCTAAATTCCACGAGCATTTCGACCTCGAGAAAAACAAAATAGGTGATCCCGAACTCGATGCGCAGCTCAGGCAAATCGTGGCCAATTTTAGCATCGGTTAACAATTTTCGGCAAGATGTTTGACCGATGGCGCGTCATGACGAAGAACCTAGAAACCATTGTTTTGCTGCTGCTTGTTTCGGTATCGGCATGGGCCCAAGACTATGCAAGGGTCGACAACCTCGTCAAAACCTATCCCAAATCGTTTTCGAATCCAAAGAAGCTCGCCGCGCAAATCAACCAAGATTTCACGACCGAAACCGACAAGGTGCGTGCGGCGTATACCTGGATCGCGCTCAACATCAACTACGACCTCAAGGCTTACCAATCGGGCGAAAGCATGGTCGCCTATACCTATTCGAGCCCAGCCGACCGTTTGGCCAAGGAACAAGCCTATCGCGGGAAGATCGGGGCCAAGACCTTGCGGACCAAAAAGGGCGTTTGTCAGGATTATTCGGCGTTGTTCCACTTGGTATGCGACGACATAGGCGTAAAATGCATCGACATCATGGGCACGTCCAAAGCGCACCCCGCGCAAATCGGGAAGTTGCCCAAGGCAAGCGACCACCAATGGAACGCGGTCAAGGTTGGCGACAACTGGAAATTGATCGATGTGACCTGGGCCTCGGGCAGCGTCGATACGCAAACGGGCAAGTTCGTCACCGATTTCAATCCGGCTTATTTTTTTACCGATCCCAATGTTTTTTTCCTGAACCATTTTCCCGATGACAAACGGCTTTTGATGATCGACAAAACTGAGCAGGATTTTGCCGCGTTGCCGTTGTATTACGGGCCTTACATCAAAAGCAATTACGAATTTGCGTCGCCCGAATTCGGGATCATTTTGATTGCGAAAACCAGCGTAATCCCCTTCCAGATCATCGATTTCCCAGGCGGAAGGATTTCCTATGCGTTTACCAGCGAAGGCCGGGTACGCGACATCGACCCTGTCAAAAAAGGCAATGCGACCGAGTTTTCCATAGCGCTCAACGCCAGAAGCCGCGGATACTTGACGATTTATGTAGACCAGATGGCGGTGGTGACGTATAAGATTGAAAGATAATTGTTTATTTTTATTGTTATTTTTTATTGGTTGTGCTCGCGGATTTTTTTTGAAAATTACAGATTTTCTGTACCGGATCTTCGTTTTAAAAATGTATTTTTACCGTAGGGAAGGGGGCTATGAAGGTATCCCCTACGAAATTAAAAAATAGCTTGGATACAGATTTTCTGTACATTTTGTTAAAGTTTTCAATTTGCGGAGTTCCCATCTTTTCCTCGATAGTGTTTAGCGATTTTTGCGACAATTTTTCGTTGTTTCAAGACACTAAATTCTTTGCGGTGTTTGCGTGAGCGATGGAAATGAAAATCCTTTTGCGAGGAACGAGCAAAAGATATAGCGGACAGCGCGACGGCGCCCGAGAAATCCCAATCAAAGCAACAAACTTCTGCGCCGGCACGCCCAAATAAAAAATAACAATAGAAAATTCCAAATCCCAAACTCCAACACAAACGATTGGAATTTGGTGCTTGGAATTTGGAATTTTTTGTCAATATCGTATTGATAACTTTAACGCCATCCCTTTTGCTTTCTGGCGTCGCTGCCTTAAATTAGCAAAAATCACAACCCCGCATGGCAGAAACGCAGTATACCGAAGACAACATACGATCGCTCGACTGGAAAGAGCACATCCGGATGCGTCCCGGCATGTACATCGGCAAGCTGGGCGACGGTTCGAGCCCCGACGACGGCATCTACATTCTCTTGAAGGAAGTCATCGACAACTGTATCGACGAATTCGTCATGGGCGCGGGCAAAACCATCGAAGTCACGATCAAGGACAAAACAGTTTCGGTACGCGATTACGGTCGTGGGATTCCACTCGGCAAGGTGGTCGATGTGGTGTCCAAGATGAACACGGGCGGTAAATACGATTCGCTCGCGTTCAAGAAATCGGTCGGGCTCAACGGCGTCGGTACCAAGGCGGTGAACGCGTTGTCGAATTATTTCCGCGTAGAATCGGTCCGCGACGACAAACAAAAAGCCGCCGAATTCTCTGCCGGAAACCTGACGCTTGAAGAAGACGTCATCGACACCACCAAACGCAAGGGCACCAAAGTTGTCTTCGTTCCCGACGATACGATTTTCAAGAACTACAAATTCCGCAACGAGTACGTCGTCAAAATGCTCAAGAACTATTGTTATTTGAACAATGGTTTGACCATCATTTACAACGGCGAAAAATACTATTCCGAGAATGGCCTCAAGGATTTGCTGGCCGAGACGATCCACGTCGAAGACCAGGAATACCCGATCATCCACCTCAAAGGCGACGACATCGAAATTGCGATGACGCACTCCAAAACGCAATACAGCGAGGAGTATTATTCGTTCGTCAACGGGCAAAACACCACGCAGGGCGGTACGCATTTGGCGGCTTTTCGTGAAGCGGCGGTCAAAACCATCCGCGAATTTTACAACAAACCGTTCGAAGGTTCCGACATCCGAAAGTCGATCGTGAGCGCGATTTCGGTCAAGGTCATGGAGCCGGTGTTCGAGTCGCAAACCAAAACCAAATTGGGCTCGACCGAGATGGGGCCGGGGCTCACCACCGTCCGTACGTTCATCAACGACTTCGTCAAGACCAACCTCGACAACTTTTTGCACAAAAATCCGGAAGTAGCCGATGCGTTGTTGCGCAAGATCCTGCAAGCCGAACGCGAACGCAAAGAACTCTCGGGCATCCGCAAACTCGCGCGCGACAGGGCCAAGAAAGCCAGTTTGCACAACAAAAAACTACGCGATTGCCGCGTTCACCTGACCGATACGAAAAACCCGAAATCGCTCGAAAGCACGCTGTTCATCACCGAGGGCGACTCGGCATCGGGTTCGATCACCAAATCGCGCGACGTCAACACCCAAGCGGTATTCAGTTTGCGGGGTAAGCCTTTGAATTCGTACGGCATGACCAAAAAAATCGTCTACGAAAACGAAGAGTTCAACCTGTTGCAGGCCGCGCTCGACATCGAGGACGAGATGGAAAACCTGCGCTACAACAACATCGTCATCGCCACCGACGCCGATGTAGACGGCATGCACATCCGCCTGCTGCTCATCACGTTTTTCCTGCAGTTTTTCCCCGAACTCATCAAGGAAAACCACCTGTACATCCTGCAAACGCCGCTGTTCCGCGTCCGCAATAAAAAAGAAACAATTTACTGCTACAGCGAGGAAGAGCGCGTGGCGGCCATCGAAAAATTAAAACCAAAGCCCGAAATCACGCGATTCAAAGGTTTGGGAGAAATCTCGCCCGACGAGTTCGTACATTTTATCGGCGACGACATCCGTCTCGACCCCGTGATGCTCGACGGCGCCACGTCTATCGAGACGCTGTTGGAGTTTTACATGGGCAAGAACACGCCAGACCGTCAGGATTTCATCATCAACAATTTGAAGGTAGAAATCGACGCGGTCGAAAGTTAGTCGAAAGTCAAAAGTCATAAATTCGTAAAGGCAAGCTGACCGAGGTTTTTGGCGATAATTAAATTTTGAATTTGGGCAGACAATTCCGGCTCTCCGCTTTATCTTTTACGGCCTCCGCTGCGCTGCGGCCGCAAAAGGATGCCGCTGCGATCCGGGCTGCACACCGTCATAAAATGAAGTCAGTAGTAAAATGATGCAAATTCGCTCGTTAGGCGATACGAAAAATGAGTCCATACATCTACATCAAAAAAAACGGATTTTACGTCAAATCGGGTAAGCTTGTAAAAATTGATCGCCCGCTTTCGTTTTATATGCTTCATGTTCCAAAATTCGAAAAAACATTGACTTTTTTTGATTTGATGAAGATTTTGAAAAAGCATGAACACGACGTCGACCAAACATTTTTGGCCTACACAAGAGGATTTAAATTCAATGCTTTTTACAATGAATCAATTTCAGAAGCTCATTTAAATGAAGATTTTACAATAAATCGACTGGAATTTTCATGGGCCGTGGATGTCGACAACTTCAAAGAATTTGGACCTCCGCTTTTTGAAATTACGGAGTATGTTAATCTTACAGGAAAGAAAAAGAACGACAAAGAAAACTATGGACTGGCTTTCGCAAATCTTTCTAATTTAAAGACTGCAACTTTCAAACTAAATACTAAGATTGAATACAGTAGATACAGTCATGGTGAAATCTGGGAAGAAAAAAAGCTCAAAAAGACGAAGTTTCTAAACGGTATCAAAGAATTTAAATTCGGAGAAGTGATTGGTTCTTTGTTATATGAAATCTCTTTTTTTGGCTACCCAAACGATAGGGATGAGAAATTCGATGAGTTGGACACGCGACGCGAAAATATGGATGACGAAGATTTTATTCCGCTCGAAAAAGTTCAATTGGATTGGAAACAAAAGAGTCTAATCGAATGGGAAAAGAAAAAAGATACCAAGCAAAAAACTTTAAAAATCGAAAAATTGCACAAGGAAATCGATTACTTGCGAACCAGATTAATAGAAATAGAAAATAGCAAATAGCCCAGATTATCGTCAATTGGCTAACGGTCGACTCGTTCGACTTTCGACATTTGGCATTCGACTAAAAATATGAGCGAAGAAGAACAAGAAGATTTGAATTTGAACGACAACGAAAATGAACTTCCGGCCGAAGGTGAAACTTCATCCGGCGATCATTTTTACGAACATAACGAAGTCAATCCCGAGGACACGATTACCAAGGTAACCGGTATGTACAAGGATTGGTTCCTCGATTACGCGTCCTATGTGATCCTCGAGCGCGCGGTGCCGGCCATCGAAGACGGTTTCAAACCCGTCCAGCGTCGCATCATGCACTCGCTCAAGGAACTTGACGACGGCCGTTACAACAAGGTCGCGAACGTGGTCGGGCACACGATGCAGTACCACCCACACGGCGATGCGAGTATCGGCGACGCGATGGTGCAAATCGGGCAAAAGGAATTGCTGATCGATACGCAGGGCAACTGGGGCAACATCCTCACGGGCGACGGCGCGGCGGCTTCGCGTTACATCGAGGCGCGTTTGTCCAAGTTCGCGCTAGAGGTTTTGTACAGCCCGAAAATCACCGAGTGGGGATTGTCCTACGACGGCCGTAAAGCCGAGCCGATCAATCTGCCGGTCAAATTCCCGTTGTTGCTCGCACAAGGCGCCGAGGGAATTGCCGTCGGTTTGTCCACCAAAGTGTTGCCGCACAATTTCAACGAGCTCATCGATGCGTCGATCCGCATCCTCAAAGGCAAATCGTTCCAGTTGTTCCCCGATTTCCAGACCGCGGGCATCGCCGATGTGACCAATTACAACGATGGTATGCGTGGCGGACGCGTTCGGGTGCGTGCCAAGATTGCGCAACTCGACAAATCGACGCTGGTTATTTCGCAGATTCCGTTTTCGACCAATACGACGTCGCTCATCGATTCGATCCTCAAAGCCAACGACAAAGGCAAGATCAAGATCAAAAAAATCGAGGACAACACTGCGGCCGATGTCGAAATCCTGATCCATTTGTTTCCGGGTGTTTCGCCCGATAAAACCATCGATGCTTTGTTTGCGTTTACCGCCTGCGAAACGTCGGTCGCGCCGCTGGGTTGTGTCATCGAGGACAACAAACCGCGGTTTGTCGGCGTGTCGGAGATGTTGCGCATTTCTACGATGCGTACCAAGGATTTGCTCAAGCAGGAACTCGAAATCCAATTGTCGGAACTCGAAGAACAATGGCATTTCCTGTCGCTCGAGCGCATCTTCATCGAAAACAAAATCTACCGATTGATCGAAGAGGAAAGCACACGCGAAGGCGTTATCAAGGCCGTCGACGATGGGCTCAAGCCACACGTCAAGCACCTCAAGCGCGCCGTGACCGAGGACGATATTCTGCGGTTGCTCGACATCCGCATCATGCGTATTTCCAAATACGATTCGAACAAGGCGCAGGACAAAATCGAAGCTTTGGAAGGCGACATCGAACAGGTCAAACACGATTTGGAACACCTGACGGATTACGCCATCGCTTATTTCACGCGGCTTAAGGAGAAATACGGCAAAGGCCGCGAACGCCAAACCGAACTGCGCATTTTCGACACGATCGAGGCAACCAAGGTCGTGTTGCGCAACACCAAGCTGTATGTCAACCGCGAGGAAGGTTTCATCGGCACGGGCCTCAAAAAAGACGAATTCGTGACCGAATGTTCCGATATCGACGATGTCATCGTGTTTTTGCGCGATGGTTCGATGTTGGTCACCAAAGTCGCCGAGAAGAACTTTGTGGGCAAGGACATCATCCACGTGGCGGTGTTCGACAAAAGCGACAAACGCACGATCTACAACATGATTTACCGCGACGGCAAATCGGGGCCTGCCTACATCAAACGTTTCAATGTGTCGGGCATCACGCGCGACAAGGCGTATGATTTGACCAACGAGAGCAAGGGTTCGCAGGTGTTGTATTTTTCGGCCAATCCGAACGGCGAGGCCGAAGTGATCACGATTTTGCTGCGGCAGATCGGCAACATCAAAAAACTCAAATGGGACGTCGATTTTGCCGACATGGCGATCAAGGGCCGCGCGTCTAAAGGCAACCTTGTTTCGAAATATCCGATCAAGAAAATCGAACTCAAGGAAAAAGGGATTTCGACGCTCAAACCGCGCAAGATTTGGTTCGACGATACGGTGCAAAAGCTCAATGTCGATGCGCGGGGCGAACTCTTGGGCGAATTCCGTCCGAACGACAAACTGCTCGTGATTTCGCAAGCGGGCAAGGTCAAGGTCATTGTACCCGAACTCACGACGCATTTCGACGAAGACATGGTGGTGCTTGAAAAGTGGATCCCTGCCAAACCTATTTCGGCCATTTATTACGACGGCGACAAGCAGCGCTATTTTGTCAAGCGTTTTTTGGTCGAGAACGAAACCAAGGAAGACAGTTTCATCACCGATCATGCCAGTTCGCAACTTGAAATCGTTTCGACCGACTACCGTCCCGTGGCCGAATTGGTGTTCGCGAAAGTCAAGGGCAACCAAAAAGAAAACCAAACCGTCGATATCGAGGCATTCATAACCGTCAAAGGATTCAAAGCGCTCGGCAACCAACTCACAACCGACAAGCTCAAACAGGTGAACCTGCTCGAGCCGTTGCCGTATGAGCCGCCGGTTGAGGAAGTACCCGAGCCTACGCCATCTGTAACTGAATCAGACGACGATACAGATGTCAATATGGATGACGATGGACAGGTGACTTTGTTTTGATATGCGTCGGGAAGTTGAATTTTACAGTTTTTCTGTAATCGATGTATCTTAAATAAATGTATTTTTACCGTAGGGAAGGGGGCTATGAAGGTATCCCCTACGAAATTAAAAAATAGGTTGGATACAGATTTTCTGTACATTTTGTTAAAGTTTTTCCCATTGCCCTTTTCGCCCTACCGAATATCTCGAACGACACCAAAACGCGTGAAACATAAAAAGCAAAAGACCGCCGAAGCGGTCTTTTTTATTGGTCCGAAAGCGATTCCATAAACGCAATCAAGGCTTGTTTTTCGTTCGCGGTCAAATTCAGCCGGTCGGGCGGAAGCGTTTGGTTTTCCAATTTGAATCCGAGTCCTACACCGCCGCCGCTGTCATAAAAATCGACGACTTCGGCCAGCGTGCGAAACGCGCCATTGTGCATGTACGGTGCCGTCTTCGCCACGTTACGAACCGTCGGGGTCTTGAATGCGCCGCGCAATTGCGGTAGTTGGTTTTGTTCATAACGGCCGGCATCGTTACTCTGCGCGCGGTTGGTGTGGTCTTGCGGCGTGCCGAGTACTTCCTGTTCGGTCTTGGCGTAAATCGGGGGTACCGTACCGTTGAATAGAGGTGTAAAGTGACACGTCGCGCATTTGGCCTTACCCATGAACAAATTCATGCCCTCGACTTCTTGGTTTGAAAGCGCTTTCAAATCGCCGCGCATGAATGCATCGAAACGCGAATTGAACTTTCCGAGCGTCCGGATGTAGGCCGCGATAGCGTTTTGTACGTGCCAATCCTCAATTTGTCCAGATTTCGGAAACGCCTTTTTGAAACCTTTGGAATACGTTGGGTTTGCCGATAGTTTTTTTGTGATTTGCACAAAATCGCCGTGCATCTCATCGGTGTTGCGGATCACGTCGACGCTTTGTTTTTCCAAATCGAGCTGGCGCAAATCCCAAAATTGCGCGTTTTGGAAAGCGGCATACGACAAGCTCGGTGTATTGCGCGTAAGACTGTGGCCGTTGAGCGCGGAATTCGTACGCAAACCATCGGTGAACGCTTTTTCTGGCTGATGGCATGTGGCGCAACTGCGCGATCCGTCGCCTGATAGTTGCGGGTCGTAGAAAAGCTTTTCGCCCAAGGCGACCTTTTGCGGATTGGTTTTGTATTCATTCGACGGGACGAACGCATCGGCGTCAAATGCCTGCCGATCGAACAAAGTAGGCGATTGGTTGCGCACGACGCGTTGTCGGGTCACCGTCTCCAAACGCGCCACCTGTTGAAATTCGGCCAACGAAGCACTGATCGGATTGGCGAAACGCACGATAAATTGCGCCCGGTCAAATGTATTGAAATCGGTGCGGTTGCAAAATAGTACAGCGTTCGAGATTTCGCGCCGTAGTTTTTCGGGAACCGGCGTTTTAAAATGTTCAAGCGTTTGCCCGATGGATTTCAGCGAGACCGCCGCTTCGGCAATCGAGGTGAACATGATTGGGCTGTCAAATCCCGTAATGCCAAGTGTGATGATCCGATAGGTTTGTTGGCGGAGTGCGTCGAGCGCCTGTGCGTCGCTGATCGAAATCGCCTCGAAATGACGGCGCGCTTGCTCGAGATTCGATCGTAGGATATCGATCTCGCGCAGGATTTCGGATTTGATCTTTGGGTCGTTTTCGGCAAGCAATTCTTCGATGACCTGAAATCCGGCGGGCGGAAACACGCGGTTCTCTTCAAACTCGATTTCATCGAGCGCCGGCCCGTTGACAAAGCGGCCCGTTTCTGGTTGGAAATATTCGAGCGCCCATTCGACGTTTTTGTAAGCGAGCCTGCTTTGGGAGAATGCCTGCACGACTTTTTTAGGATCGGTATCGGATTGGACCAGCTTTCGCAAATCGGTTACTTCGCGGTCAAGCGAGCGCCAATCTTCGAGCAAATGGTCTTTGAGGGTTTCGCGCGGCGCATCAGAACAGCCCATCAGCGCGAAAAAAAACAAGAGGAGAACAGTATTTTTCATCAAACCAAGACAGCCCCGCGAAAGGGCTGCCTGTATAAAATTAAGTTTCAATTATTTGGCGACGTTGCGGATGATGATCGTTTGTCCGCCTTCTTTGTTGGTGTTCGTACCGCTGCCGTCGGCATTCAGGAACGCGTCTTTTTGCCAGGTGTGCGGGTGGATGTTGACCATGAACGTGTTCGGGACGCCGATGACATCCGAAATATCCATCATCGCGCCGTATTCCCAATTGCCGAAACGCATTTCACCCGTTTGGTTGTAGGCGGCCTGCCACGCGGCATCGGTGCGTTTGTGGTTCATGTTGAGCCAAGGTTTGGTTGCCTTAGTAGCGATATTGTGCTGCCAGATGTACGAATCGTGTTGTGCGGCCGTGTAGTAGCTGTCGCCGTCTTCCTGGATGTAGACGTAGTTTTCGGTCACGCACAAATTGTCGGGGTTGATCAAGCCTGTCCCGGGCATAGAATCGCCTTCGACGACGACTTCGAGTGTACCTTTGAGCGGGTCGTTTTCCTTCATTTTCAAACGGTAGACGCGGCCCCACATGGTATAGCCGTCAACCGGCGCGTTCGATGTCGCCTGGCCAGTGGCGGTAAAATATACTTCGCGTGCGGCGGCGGCGTTGCCTTTGCGGTAGTCGACATCTTCCACGCGTGAAAAACGGATCGCACCCAAGTCATTGACGGTGGTATTGATGCTGGCTCCGGTCAAATTCACGGCGTTCGGCACCTCTACAAATTCGACGTCATAGCTGTTGCCGACGGTCATGTTCATCTCGACCTGGTTGCCACTCACCCGTTTGAGCGCATACAATTTGCCGTTGTACAAATCGCCGACGGTATTGGTCAAATACATGATGAGTTGGCCGGCGCTGATGTGCGATGCGGCATAGCTTTGGTCTTCGCCAATCAAAATCACCGTTTTTCCAGGGTAAGTATCCTTCGGCAGCGGCACGGCATTTTCCATACTCGCCTTGCCCAAAGCCGGCAAAACACGGTCGGTTCTGGCGCGGTCACTGACCAGTCCGAGCGGATTGATGCCGTGCACCATGCTTTCTTCGCCCGATTCGCCTGCAGTCAAAAACATTGGGCCGAAACCGTGGATTTGCGGCAACGCGAGTGTCGCAGAGCAAAGTCTTGTCAAACCGCCCACGCCGTCGACAATGTATTCGCCTTTGACAGGCTTGAACGTTTCGTCCAAATACACACGCGAAACCGATTTGAGGATTTCGTGGTTCGAGATCAGCAAGTAGCCGTTGCTGTTCGGATCTTTCATAAGCCCGGCACCGTCGGGTTGTGCGCCATAGACGAACGATGGCGACTGCGCGAGCACATCCGAACTACTGATCAGCACGCTGATGTCTAAGTCGTCTGCATTGTCCATCGAAAAGGCAAACGATGGTACATCGGAATGCGAACTAAAATCGATTTTGTCGTTGATGGTTGGCGGCGTAGTGCCGTTGTTGTTGTCATCGTCGTTACACGATGTGAGTACGGTCGCGGCTACGCAAAACGCCAGACCTTTGAGTAAGAGTTGTGTCATTTTAATTGATTTGTTGTTTCGGACACAAAACTACTTTGGGAATTTTACGTTGCGGTTAATACAGTTTTTTCAAATCGACAGCAAAACGATAAGCCAATGTTAAGTTGTTGCCTGATCGTTAATACAATGTAATAGGAAAAAGAAAACCAAGCGCTGCAGGGATTACGCGGCAATCTGCATAGCGCTTGGCTTGTATTTTTGAATAACAGATTATTTCTGCGCTTCTTTCTTTTTCTTTTCCGAATCGATCACGGCACCCGTTCCCGCGCCCAATCCACCACCGGCCAACCCGCCGATGACCGCACCACGGCCCGGTTTGTCCTTGTCGATCAGCGCGCCCGAAACCGCGCCTACACCGGCACCAATGACTGCGCCTTTGGCTGCACCGCTCCACCCTTTGCGTTTTTCTTCGGGTGCCGAAGCGGGTGTATTGTTGACGATGACCGGACGTTGGCGCTCGGCCCTGGCGGCAGCTACTGCGTTCATCGAATCGATGGTGCGTTGCTTGGCCATTTCGGCTTTTTGTTGTTCCATTTCCATTTTGAGCGAGTCGATCGTCGCTTGTTGCGGATCGCCCGCGACACCGGCTTCATTGCCCGTGTTTTTACATGAAACGATCAAAACGGTTGCTGTAAGTAAGGCTGCAATCTTTTTCATAACATTTGCTTTTTAAGTTTTAGCCAAATTAACAAACGCAGATAGGGCTGGGGTTACAGCTTTTCGACCTATTCTTACAACATTCTACAAAACAAAAAATCCACGGGCGTAACCCATGGATTGTTTTTTATTGAAAAAACTGATGTTTTACTTCTTTTTCACTTTCATGTTGAGCACCTCGACGAGCAACGAGAAAGCAATCGCGAAATACAGATAGCCTTTCGGCAACGGCGTGACGTGGTTGCCAAAAATGAGCGCGTTCGACAAATGCGCCGCTTCGGTGATCAGCATGAGCCCGATCAGGATCAAAAACGAAAGCCCCAAGATCTGGATCGACGGATGTTTGTTTACAAAGGCGCCTACCGGCACGGCAAATTGCATCATGATCAAAACCGAAATCACGACAGCCGTAATCATGATGTACAACGCGCCCTCGACGCCGTTGGTCATGCCCACCGCCGTCAGGATGCTGTCGAACGAGAACACCAGGTCGATCAGGATGATTTGTGTGATCACGCTGCTGAAACTCTTGGTCGCCGATTGGCCGAGCTCTTTTTCTTCTTGCCCTTTTTCATCGACCTTTTCATGGATTTCCTTGGTGCTTTTGTAAATCAGGAACAATCCGCCCAGCAACAACACCAAGGCTTGCCCCGATACCGCTGCCTTGATGAAACCCCAGTCGAAACTAAACCAGGGCGCTTTCATCGCAATGAGCAGGGTGATCCCAAACAATAGAACGATGCGCATGAACATGGCCAGGAACATACCGATCTTGGTGGCGCGTTTGCGTTTTTCCTCGGGTAATTTTCCGGTGACGATTGAGATGAAGATGATGTTGTCGATCCCGAGTACGATCTCGAGAAAGGTCAGCGTAAGCAAGGCTACCCACGCATTCGGGTTGGATAAAATTTCTACCATGGCCAAATTAGTTCAAACGGGTCGCGGTGCCTTTTTGCTTTTTGTCGTGGCCCACGCTTCCGAATTCAAAAGTATAGGTTTTATCCGAAGTGGTCAAAATTTTTACGCTTACCGCGCGTTTTTCGGCCATCGTTTTCGGGTTGTGTTTGCGCAACACATATTCGCAATCGTTCACCCAACGTATCGACGACGTATCGGTTTGGCCTTTGTAGGTCTCGATGACCATCGTATCGGTGCGCACGGTGACGGTTTGGTGCTTAACACCATCGATCTCGATTTCCGAAAGGAATTTGCCGTTCTTGAAATCGGTACAGTTGCGCTCGACGTTGTAGCAGGAAGCAAGGGCGATAAGCGAAATAAAGAGTAAATATTTTTTCATTTTTTAGGAGCTTGAACCCGCTTTACGTTGCAATCTTTTATTCGTTTGGCAACTCATAAAAGGATTTCCACTGCAATCGGGGCTAGTGTTTATCGTATCAATTCAAATCTTATTTAAACTTTTTGAGTTCCTCATCGGTAAAATGCTTAACGGCTTTTTCCTTCGAGAACTTATCCGCATTGTAACTCTTGGATGCATTCCTCGGAATCGATAAACTGTCCCATGCCGATGCCTTGAGTTGCTTGGCATAGAACACAATTTGCCCTACATGGTACGGATAATGCGCCAGTTGCCTGTTGATCGCCTCGACCACCGTATGGCCTTCGTTGCGGATGTAGATGATTTGGCCCAAATGCGCAGGCGTCAACCCGGCCAGCGCGTCAAACAGACACTGCCAGCCTTGGTCCCACAAGGTCATTAATTCCTCTTTCGAGCTTATGGTGTCCTCAAATTCGTCGTCGCGGTTGCGCCATGGCTTTTCGCCATCCGATGTCAAAAAATCGGTCCAACGCGACAACATATTGCCCGCAAGGTGTTTGACGATGACCGCAATGCTGTTCGTATCGTCGTCGACCGACACGAACAATTGCGCGGGTTCGAGTTGCGCGATTGCTTTTTCGCCCAGCAATTTGTAGTACTGGAACTGCTTTATCGCGCTTTCGAGATAGGAAGTGTCGGGCGTTGACATGGTTTTTCAAAAATCTGACGTAAAGGTAATGCTTTGCGTTGTGACCGTAAACAATAATTTGGGGAATTCGAGGTGAGGAAGCGTCCTTGAATTTGCGAAAATGCGATTCAGGGCTTAAACCTTAACCACAAGATATGGTCGTCATCATTCGATACAGATGTCGTATTTTTCCAACAAACCGGGCAAGGAATCGGTGGCGAATTTGGCTTTTTTGATGGTGTTCCGTTCGGGATCGAGCCGAATGTGGTAGGCGGTAGACAAATCGGCGCCCGTGAGATTGGTTTGGTCGAACACCACTTCGTCGAGGTTGCAGTGGTCGAACGTCGATGCGGTCAGGTCTGTCGCTTCAAAATTGACGCCCTTGAGCGATGTGTTCGCAAACACCGTCTTGGGCATTTTCTTTTTCGAGAACCAGGAATAGTCGAGCGTACAATCGGTAAAACGCACCGCAAACAAAAAGTCGTCGCAGGCATCAAAGCGAATGCCGAGCAGTTTGCAGTCGACAAAGGCTACAGTCTTCAATCCGGTATTGGGCAGTTGGGCCATCGACAGGTTACAGCCTATGAATTCGCAGTCGATGAACGTACAGCCAGAAAACGTCGTCCCCGAAAAATCACATTGGTTGAACACGCAGCCATCGAACTCGCGTCCGTCGAGCCGGTTTTCGCGAAAAATCGCCCTGTCGTAGGTTTGGTCGATGTTGATCAAATCGGGTGTCATTTTCCGAACAGGCTTTTCATGATGGTGTTCAAACCCTTGAACGTAAAAAAAACGGCAAAAAAACAAATCGCTACGCCCACGGCCAGCACCAGATAATGCCAGGCGGTATGGTCGTTTTGGAACGCATTGTAAATTACGGTGGGCCCGACGAAAAAAAGCGGCAGCGCCCAGGCGAGGTATTTGATGCCTTTGTTGAGTATTTGGCGGTTGGTGTGCAAGGATTATTGTTTATTACTATTATTTATTCTAGAGGTTGAAACGGTCGGCGTTGTATTGGTCGACGGCCTTGCGTACGCTGCCGAACTTTTCGAGCAATTCGCCCGCCTCGTCATAGTTCACGGGAATTTCGTCCATGATCATCCGGATGCCGCGGTCGACGAGTTTGTGGTTGCTCAGTTGCATGTCGACCATTTTGTTGCCTTTGACGCGCCCGAGTTGGATCATCGTGGCCGTCGAAATCATGTTGAGCACAAGTTTTTGCGCGGTTCCCGCTTTCATTCGAGAAGAACCGGTAACAAATTCGGGTCCCACAACCACCACAACCGGAAATTGGGCGGTAAGCGCGAGCGGACTGCCGTCGTTGCAGGTGATACATCCGGTCAAGATGCCATTTTCGTTGCATTTTTCGAGCCCGCCAATAACGTAAGGCGTCGTGCCCGATGCGGCGATCCCGATTACGGTGTCGTTGGTGTTGACGTCAAATTCAGACAAATCGATCCATGCCTGTTTGACATCGTCTTCGGCGTTTTCTACCGCGCGCCTGATGGCCTTGTCGCCACCCGCGATCAGTCCGTTGACCCAGTCGTGCGGTACGCCAAAAGTGGGCGGACACTCCGAAGCATCCACAATCCCCAACCTGCCCGAGGTTCCGGCACCAATGTAAAACAAACGGCCGCCGTTTTTCATGCGGGTCACAATCTGCAGCACGAGCGCTTCGATTTGCGGAAGCGCTTTTTCGACGGCATGCGGTACGGTTTTATCTTCGTTGTTGATGCTCGCGAGCAATTCGGCCACGGGCATTTTTTCGAGCGAATCGTAGTGGGAGGGTTGTTCGGTGGTTTTGGTGAAAGTCATAAAGTCATAAAGTCATAAAGTCGTAAAGTCGTAAAGTCGTAAAGTCGTAATGTCGAATGTCGACCCGAGGCGCAGCCGAACTGTATGGAGCGCAGCGCAATAAATGTCGAATGTCGAATGTCGAATGTCGAATGTCGAATGTCGAATGTCGAATGTCGAATGTCGAATGTCGAATGTCGAATGTCCAAAAATATTGCGAAACCAAAGTTACGAAGTTTTCGGTTGACTTTTGGTAGGGAGCGCAATATCTGTCCGCAAAACGCAAACATCAGTATGTACGCTTTTTATGGTTTTGCGAACTCGTGATTGTTAAACAGTTAAAATCCAAAGTTTTAACACCGGCCGTATACTTTTTTTTCGGATATTAGCGTTCCCCAATCACCAAATCTATGAATTCGATGAAGAAATTAATGTGTATGATGTTGCTCGGGACCGCGATGGGCCATGCGCAGCAAAATGTAACGACCGATGCTACCGCTCCGGTGGCGCAAACCATCCAAAAAAAGAACAAGTTGCTGGCCGCCAAGGATTTTAAATTGGCCGAAGGGCGCATGGTGGTCACCGAACTGCCGTGTCAAATCAACGATGGCGAAAGCGATTGCCGTTTTTTGGTGAGCGTGGTGTGCCAGCAAAAGGCATTTCGCGAACTCGGGCTTGAAAAAATCAACCAAATCATACTGATGGCCAACCAAAAAGCCAAAGCCACGCTGCACCGCGAACACAGCTACACCCCTTCTGAAATAAGACTTTCTTACAACCCGATCATCAAAGACTGGAGTTTGACCAATTCGTTTTCGACCAAGGACCAAGACGGAAAGGTCAACAACAAGTTGCTCACGATGGATTTCGATTCGTCGGGCAAATTCAAGGTAATGAAAAGCGTCTTCTAGACCAGACACGCCAGCAAAATACCCAGTACAATCACCGATACCTTGGCGATGTTGAACTTGTGGCCTTCGGTGGTCTCAAAAATAATCGTAGACGAAATGTGGAACAGGATCCCGATGACCACGGCCGTGATTTGTGTATAGTAGGCCGCCAGTGTCGGGATGTATTCCGAGGCCAACGTACCCAAAGGCGTCATCGCCGCAAATGCCACCATAAACCCAAAAATGATTTTGCGGTCGAGTTGTGCGTTGAGGAAAAAAATCGTCAGGATGATTGCGATGGGCAAGTGGTGGATGGCGATCCCAACGGCCAAATGGTGGTGGTGGCTTACCGGAAATCCTTCCAGGAACGCATGGATGCAAAGGCTCGTAAACAACAGCCAAGGCATGTTGCGCATTTCGGCATGGCCGTGCACGTGCCCGTGTTCGGCACCTTTCGAAAAGAACTCGAGGACAATCTGGAACAGGATGCCCGCCATGATGAACACGCCCGTTAAATTGGCGTGGTCGTGTCCGTCGTGCGCATGATTGGCTTCGTATACTTCGGGCAACAGGTGCATGACCGTAATCGAAAGCAGGAACGATCCGCTAAAGGCCAGCAGCAGCTTGAGGTTCTTTTTCTTGTCGGGTTTCAAAAACAGCGCGATGCCGTAGCCGACGAGTACCGATAAAAGGGGTAGCAAATAATTCATCATTTGAAAATCATGATCAGGCGTTCGCTTTCGGTCTTGTGGAATTTGCGCAGTTTGTAATCGCCAAACGTATCGAGCAGGTAAATCCCGGCTTGCTCCATGAGTTGCTGGAAACAAGGCAGCGACAACGCACGTACTTTTTCGGTAAAGTGGAATTGCTTGCCGCGGTCCTCAAAGTCGATCTCCTTGTAAATGTGGTCGTCGATGTGGTAGCGTTTGATGTGAAAATCGATACCGTCTACGTGCTTGGTTTCCTCTGGTACGAGGTTGGCCAGGACGTGGTTGACATTCATAAAATCGACCACCGCAAAACCGTATTCCGACAGGCTTTCCTTGATGGCGACGAGCGTCTTAAGGTTGTCGTCGTCGTTCTCGAAATACCCGAAACTGGTGAACAGGTTAAAGATCGCGTCGAATTTTTCGGCAAACGGCTGGCGCATGTCGTGTACGCGAAAATGCAAATACTGGTTGGTGTTCTTTTGCGCCTCGCGGATGTTGTTCTCCGACAAATCTACGCCCGTCACGTCAAAACCCAACTGGCTCAAATAAATCGCGTGCCGTCCTTTTCCGCAAGCCAAATCGAGCACCTTGGCCTTTTCGGGCAAGTTGAGGTAGTGCGTCAAATTGTCCATGAACAATTGCGCTTCGCGGTAATTGCGTTCCTTGTAGAGAATATGGTAGTACGGCGTGTCGAACCAAGAGGCAAACCAATTGTTGGCTTCTTTTTGCATAGTCGTCGATTAGACTGCAAATTTAGTGTATTTTTGCACGGAAATACCGCAAATGACGATGGAAAATAATTTCAAGATGATCGCCAAGACTTTTTTCGGTTTCGAGGAAATTCTGGCCAAGGAACTCCAGCAGCTCGGCGCACAGGATGTCAAGACCGGTACGCGCATGGTGAGTTTTCGCGGCGACAAGGGGTTCATGTACAAGGCCAATTTGTCGCTGCGCACGGCGCTCAAGATCTTGAAACCCATCCACAGCTTTCGCGTATTCAACGAAGACAGCCTGTACAAAGGGATTTTGGCCATCGATTGGTCGCAGTACATGAACGAAAACCGTACGTTTGTGATCGATTCGACCGTACATTCCGAAAAATTCAACCATTCGGAATTCGTCTCGCAAAAAACCAAGGATGCCATCGTAGACCAGTTCCGCAAGAATACCGGCGCGCGTCCGAGCATCGACAAAGCACATCCCGATTTGCGCATCAACGTGCACATCGACCGCGACCAGTGTTCGGTATCGCTCGATACGTCGGGCGCTTCGTTACACCACCGCGGGTACAGGACGGCCACCAACATCGCACCCATCAACGAAGTACTAGCTGCTGGCATGTTGTTGCTCTCGGGTTGGGACGGCCAAGGCGATTTTCTGGACCCGATGTGCGGCAGCGGCACCATCCTGATCGAAGCGGGTATGATTGCCTGCAACGTGCCGGCCAATTTGAACCGCAAGGAGTTTGCGTTCGAGAAATGGAACGATTGGGATGCCGAGCTGTTCGACATGATCATGGAGTCGCAGCTCAAAAAAGTACGCGAATTCCATTATACGATCACGGGCTACGACAAAGCGCCGTCGGCTGTGATCAAAGCCAAGGACAACATCGCCAACGCCAACCTGTCGGAATACATCAATGTATCGGAACGCAATTTCTTCGATACGCAAAAAGAAACGCAAGGCCCGTTGCACATGGTGTTCAATCCGCCGTATGGCGAACGTCTGGACATCCAACTCGAACGTTTTTACCGCGAGATCGGCGACACGCTCAAGCAAAATTATCCGGGGACCAGCGCGTGGTTCATCACCGGCAACCTCGAAGCCCTGAAGTTTGTCGGACTCAAGCCGTCGCGCAAGATCAAGCTGTTCAACGGCAGCCTCGAGGCCCGACTCGTGAAATACGAGATGTATGAAGGAAGCAAACGCACCAAATTCCAAGTCAATTAATTATTATTTATTGCTATTTTTTATTGGTCTGAAATAAATAATAACAATAAATAATAAAAATGAATACAATGAAAAAACTACAAACCAAGGCCCTCATCTACCAACTGCTGTCGTTCGCGGCGCTGTTTTTCCTGACGCGCTACCTTGTGGCCGAATTCACAGGGCTGACCGGCTTTTGGATCCCGATCACGGCCTTTGTGGTCGGTACGTTGCTGTCGCCCAAATTCCAGGCGATGCGCACGCCAAAGGGCGATAAGATTTTTATGTCCTGGCTGTTTGTGAAAGGCATTAAAGAAGTGAAATGATGGTTGTTTAATCGTGGAATCGGGTAATCGTTTAACCGGATAGCGTCGACCACGAATCGATTAAACAAATAAACGATTAAACAATTAAGTAGACTACCAAACGAATTAAAGACATACAAATGACAGATCAAATAGAACACCGTCTTCCGGTAGAATTACTCGAAAAAAGCATCCAAAACGGCAGCGAGTACGGCTGGCGTAAAAACGATTTCCTCGACGTGGTCGAAGCCGCGCGCAAACTCGAGATGGCCATCGAAGGTGGGCTCGTACAGTATGTGTTCGAGGAAGGAACGTGCGAATTGTATTGGCTGCACTATTTTACGGACGAATTCAAAAAAGGTGAAAATTGGGTCGACTACTGCAACCGTACGGCCAAGGAATGCGCCGAGCGTTTCAACAAAATCGTCCGCGAAAAAGACATCAAGAAAGACGCGATCAACAGCTTCGAATTGGCCAAGCAAAAAGCCGACGAAGGCATCGACATCGACAAACATCAAATCTTCATTATATCTTTCGAAGACAAAGACAAAATGCCTGTGTTTCCCGTGGCGAAGGAGAAAGAAAAAAAAGAACGACGCGACCGCGATTTTAGAAGAGACAAAGACGCAAGAAAAAACAGGGAGCCGCGGAAAGAAGGGGATCAGCGAAAAGACAAGGATCCGTCTAAGAAGAGAAGACGGTAGTTTTTATTTGTTTAACCGTTTAACTGTTTAATCGTTTAACCGATTCGTGGTCGACACTATCCGATTCAACGATTCAACGATTAACCAATTCAACGATTAACCAATTCAACCTATTTCTGCACCTCGATTTTCTGCTTCGTCTTGTAAATCGGGATAAAATACGACACCGTATAATTGAGCCCCACGCCAAAATCGCCGTCATAGGTACGGTGAAAGCCCGGGATGTACAGGTTGTCAAAGTTGCGCGGCTTCTTGTTCGAGATGAGTTTGTTCACGCGCAAACTGAACCCCACATAAATGTTGTTGTAGACCTTGGCGTTCACGCCCGCCACAAATTCGGCCCATTGCGCCGACAATCCGCTGAATTTTTCACCCGAAGCCGTTTGCGGCTCGATGCCCAGGTAGTGGTTGCGGTTGTACACGGTGTAATGGTTCAGCGTCTGGCTAAAGGAGCTCACACCGTAACGCAAACCCACATAAATCAAATTCTCCATGTCGAGCCAGTTCTCGTAGGCGTTGTAGTTAAAACCGCCGCGAATGTACGTGCCCTTGGTCGTGAAATTGAGCTGCGGATCGTCGACGGTCTTGTTTTCGTTGCCGATCTCGGCCGCAATATAATAGCTCTTGGCAATACGGTAGTCACCCACCAGTTCCAATCCCTTGTAATCTTTTTCGTAAAACGAACGCGAGAGCTTGAACAAATCTACGCCCACGCGCAACCCGTAACGGTGGGTCTTGATGCTGTCCTGTACCGTTTCCTGTGCGCTGGCCGACAACCCGCCCAGCAACACGCACAAACTACCAATAAATGTTAAGATGCGTCTCATTTTCTGAAATTACGTTGCGGTTGGCGATCGTGATGTTTTGGATCCAGTTGCCCTGCGTAGCGGCTTGGTCGTCGTTGAGTACAAAAGCGTTGGGCTCGTCGCCGTTGCCGCCATTGAGCAAAAAATAAACGCTGTAGCCGCAGGCGCGCGAAATGTAAAGCGTTTGGCGGCTGTAGTTGAACTCGAGCGTATCGGTATAAATCAGCCCCGGATCGGTGGCGTTGGCGTTGAGCGTCAAAATATAGCGGATGCGGTCGGCCGAGGTATCGAGCGGTAACGAAACCGACGGGCCGTTGGCCAAATACTTGGTCACGTCGGTACCGCTTTCGTTGAACACAATCCCGTCTTCGCGGCCTTCCTGAACCACCTTGAGGTTGACGACATTCTTGGCCACCGAGGGGTCGTTGTAGTCAAAAAACGAAAGCACGAGCCGCGGCGTCGTATTGGTATCGGCGTCGCAAATGTCGTCCTTTTCACAGCCGAGCGTGAAAACAAGCAGGAGTAAGGCGAGTATTTTTTTCATTTATTTTGGGGCGTTTCCGCGCATCAAATTTATCAGTCTATTCAAATTTTCGGGCGCGGCCGCGCTGTCCGCTCTATCTTTTGCTTCGTAAACTACACAAAAGGATGCCGCTTCCATCGCTAACGCGTTTGTCCAACGTCAAATGTCCAACGACCGCTCGTTCGACTTTTGACTTTTGGTATTCGACTACCTTTTCACCAAAAGTACGACATTTTCTACATGGTGCGTTTGCGGAAACATATCCACCGGACGCACGCGTGCCACTTTGTATTTTTCGTCCATGAGCGCCAAATCGCGCGCCTGTGTCGCCGAGTTGCAGCTCACATACACCACACGCTCGGGGGCAATCTTTAAAATCTGCTCGACCACATCCTTGTGCATGCCGTCGCGCGGCGGATCGGTGATGATCACATCGGGATGGCCGTGCTGGGCGATGAACGCGTCGTTGAACACGTTTTTCATATCGCCTACATAGAATTCGCAGTTCGTGATGCCGTTTCTTTCGGCGTTGGCTTTGGCGTCTTCGATGGCTTCGGGCACGCTTTCCACACCAACCACCTTTTTGGCCTGACGCGAGACGAATTGCGCGATGGTTCCGGTTCCCGTATACAAATCGTATACGAGCTCGTTGCCCGTCAACCCTGCAAAATCGCGTGTAATCTTGTACAGTTCATAGGCCTGCGCCGAGTTGGTCTGGTAAAACGATTTGGCGTTGATGCTGAATTTCAAGCCTTCCATTTCCTCAAAAATATGGTCGCGGCCTTTGTAAGTCACGATGGTCTGGTCATAAATTGTATCGTTGGCCTTTTGGTTGACCACATATTGCAGCGACGTGATTTGCGGAAAAGCCCCGGCCAAATGATCGAGCAACAACTCGCGCTGTGTTTTGTTGTCGTCAAAAAATTGCACCAGCACCATGATTTCGCCCGTCGATACCGTGCGGATCATGAGCGTACGCAGCAATCCTTCGCGGTTGCGCGGGTCAAAAAAGGCGAGCCCATTGGCGTTGGCAAAATCGCGTATCTCGTTGCGGATCGCATTCGACGGATCTTGTTGCAGGTGGCATTTGTGGATGTCGAGGATTTTGTCCCACATTTTCGGGATGTGGAAACCCACGGCGTTGCGGTTGCCCAAATCGTCCTGGCTCGCAATTTCCTTTTCGGTGAGCCAACGCGAATTCGAGAAGCCGAATTCCATTTTGTTGCGGTAAAAAAACTGTTGCTCCGAACCCAAGATCGGTTCAAACTCGGGCAGCTCGACCTTGCCGATACGCTGCAGGTGGTTCTTGACCTCGTTGTGTTTGAACGCAAGCTGCTGGTTGTAGTTCATGTTTTGCCATTTGCAACCGCCGCACACGCCAAAATGCTCGCAAACGGGATCTACGCGGTAGTCCGACAATTCGTGGAATTTGACGGCCTTGCCTTCGTAATAGGCTTTGCGTTTCTTGAACGTTTGCACATCGACCACGTCGCCGGGCACCACATTCGGGATAAAAATGACTTTGCCGTCGGGCGCCGTCGCAACCGAAACGCCCTTGGCGCCCGCGTCGCGCACTTTGATGCGTTCGAACAGTACTTTGTCGGTGTTTTTTCTTGCCATGGCGCAAAAATAGTCGATTGGGCGGATTTGGGCATCAATTTGGCGCACTTTTGTGAATTTATTTCGAGGCGTTTGCGTTAGCGATTGAAGCAAGGTGCCGTGCACCGCGGAAAGCGCGACCGCGCAGCGATGGCCGATCTGGAAGCAAAAACGCAAATGCGCGGAAACGCCCCAACAAAAAATAACTTTTGGCTAACAAATTCTGCGTGTAAAAGCGCTAACTTTATGGCTTAACGCAAACAACACACCATGAAAAGATCAGCAACGGCCGTATGGCAAGGCTCGCTCAAGGAAGGCGCGGGCAAACTCACCACCCAAAGCAAAACACTTGACAGCACGCAGTATTCGTTCAAGACGCGTTTCGAGGACGGCGTGGGTACAAATCCTGAAGAATTGGTAGCCGCGGCGCACGCGGGCTGTTTTACGATGCAACTTTCGGCTTTTATAGGCGAAGAAGGTTTTGCGATCGAAAGCATCGAAACCAATTGTGTCATCACAATGACCGAAGGCACCATCACCAACTCCGATTTGACGGTAACCGGCAAGATTTCGGGAATCTCGAACGACAAATTCCTGGAGCTCGTGACCAAGGCCGAGAAAAACTGTCCGATTTCGCGGTTGTTCAACGCCGCCATTTCGTCGAAGGCGACACTGGCCTAAAACAAAAAAAATCCTCGATTGAGGATTTTTTTATGGCTGTTTTCTTTGAAGTTTAGTATTTGATGTCGAAAGACCCGTTGGTGATTTCGGCTGTACTGGAGTTGTCGAATCTTGCCAGCGCGCCAGAGAACGTACCCACGATGTGTTTGTTGGCATTGGTGGTCACATTGTGCGTGAACGCAGCGCCGGTATGGTCTGTATCGAATTCTTCGTCGCCGTTCATAAGGTAAAAGAAATAGATGGTTTCTGTGCCCGGGACATCCTGTTCGAGGCTGAAACTGATTTCCTTGGTAGCATCGGTCGAAATGGTCGCGCGCACCTCAAGGTCGACATAGGTGTGGTCTGGCGTGGTGTGCGTTTGGGTATCTACCTGGAACGTGTCGAACGTATATTCGGTACCGTTGATGGTGGCCTTTAGCGTATTGGTCGATGGCGTCGGGATGGTCGGGACATAAACTGAAGTCTCGTCAGACGAACACGAAACAATGAACAACGCGGCTACGATGGGAAATAAAATCTTTTTCATTTGAGGTTTCTTTTAGAGATTGTGGCCAAAAATAGGTTTTTAGGTTGTGGTTTACAATTTTAGCAGGTTTTTTAACAGATGAAACTCAGTCACGAAAACGATTGATTTTTGAATTATATTGATTATTTTTGACGAAAATTGGATGATTTCTCTCCACAAGAAGGAATTGTAGAAAACTATTTAAAAAATACAGTTGTAATGTCAGTTTTAGAAAAAATCACTTCGGAGGAGCTTATCGCGTTGGAGGACAAGTACGGGGCGCACAATTACCATCCGCTGCCGGTGGTGTTGTCACGCGGCGAGGGCGTGTATGTGTGGGATGTAGAAGGGAAGAAGTACTATGATTTCCTGTCGGCGTATTCGGCCGTCAACCAGGGGCATTGCCATCCAAAAATCGTAGGGGCCATGGTGCAGCAGGCGCAAACCTTGACGCTTACCTCACGCGCATTTTACAACGACCAATTGGGGCCTTACGAGCAATTCGTGACCCAATATTTTGGTTTCGATAAAATGCTGCCGATGAACACCGGCGCCGAAGCCGTCGAGACAGCGCTCAAGTTATGCCGCAAATGGGCCTACGAGGTCAAAGGCGTGGCCGAACACCAGGCGCAGATCATTGTGTGCGAGGGCAACTTCCACGGACGTACCACCACCATCATCTCGTTCTCTAACGACGAGAATGCGCGCAGGAATTTTGGGCCTTACACCGATGGTTTCATCAAAATCGAATACGACAACCTCGAGGCTTTGGAGCAAGCGCTGCAATCGTCGCCGAATGTGGCAGGATTCCTGGTCGAGCCGATCCAAGGCGAAGCGGGCGTTTATGTACCGTCCGAGGGTTATCTGGCCAAGGCCAAGGCGTTGTGCGAGCAATACAATGTGCTGTTCATCGCCGACGAAGTCCAGACCGGCATCGCCCGTACAGGCAAGTTGCTGGCCGTACACCACGAAAATGTCCAACCCGATGTACTGATTCTTGGGAAGGCCATTTCGGGCGGCGTGTATCCGGTTTCGGCAGTATTGGCCAACAATTCCATCATGAATGTCATCAAACCGGGGCAGCATGGTTCCACTTTTGGCGGAAACCCGATTGCGGCCGCTGTGGCCGTGGCTGCACTCGAAGTGGTCGAGGAGGAGCGATTGGCGCAAAATGCCGAACGTTTGGGCATCATCTTCCGCGAAAAAATAGGGGCATACATCCAAAACTCGAACATCGCTACATTGGTGCGCGGGAAAGGCCTGCTCAATGCCATAGTGATCAACGATGTCGAAGAAAGCTCGACGGCATGGGACATTTGCATGGCCCTGCGCGACAACGGGCTTTTGGCCAAGCCAACGCACGGCAACATCATCCGTTTTGCGCCGCCGTTGGTCATGACCGAGCCGCAGTTGCTCGAATGTGTCGGGATCATCACGCGAACGCTGCAACAATTCGAAAGATAAAACGATCCGCTCCGGCGGATTTTTTTACGCCAAAACATTACCTTTATCCCATGAAAAAATTAATCCTGTTGCTGATGGCGGCCGGTATTGCGTTGGCCTTTTATGCGCAAAGTACGTCGCCCAAGAATGTATGGCTTACCGTGATCGGGCTCGTCCTTTTTATGGGCGGGATGATGTGGCTCAGTTCTAAAACACCGAGTAAAAACCAATCCAACGACGATGATGAAGTTTAGTAAAGGCGATCGTATTTCGGTGCTCGACGAAGCCATCGACGGCGTGGTGGTATCGGTGCAAAACGATGTTGCAACGGTTGAAACCGACGATGGGTTCATGATGACATTTAATGTCAACGAGATAATTAAATTAAACGATTCCAATAATTTATACAAGAATACCGGAAGTCATAATTTAAATCAAGTCAAAAAAGAAAAAGAAGAACCCAAGCCGCGCAGTTTTGTCAAAGAAAAAAAGCCAGCGCGTGAAGCCGGTGTTCCCGAATTTGACCTGCACATCGAAAAACTCGTCAAGAATTTCAAGCAGATGAGCAATTATGATATCCTGACTTTGCAAACCGAGACCGCCAAGCGACACATCGATTTTGCGATCAAAAACCGCATCCCCAAAATTGTTTTCATACACGGCGTGGGCGAGGGCATCTTAAAGGCCGAACTCGATTTTATGCTCGCGCGTTACGACAACATCGTTTTCCAGGACGCCAGCTACCAAAAGTATGGGCAGGGCGCCACCGAGGTGTTGTTCAAACAAAACAGGTGATTACTGGATCAGTTCGCCAATCAGGATGTCGTTCCCGTAATAGAACGAACTTGCGCCCTTGACAAACGTCACGCCTCTGAGCCTGATGGTGTGTTTGTACCCGCTGCCGAACAAGGTCGTGGTGACTTCTACAATGCCGTTGCCGTTGTTGCCGTCGGCGGCGATCCACTCCTCGGCCGTTCCAGGAGGCGTCGCGAGTGTGGTGCCCGACGAGCAAAAGTAGTCCTGGTTGCCGCCCGAAGGCAAGGTGCCGATGAAGTAGCGGTAAACCACACGGTTGTTGGCTTGCCCGATGACGGCCGTTTTGGCTACACCCAAATTGTCGGTCGAGAGCAACGCCGCGTCGAAGTTCTGGATGTACAATCCTTCCTTGCCGCCATTTTGCGCATTGTAAAACGTATTGGTCGACGGACACAAGGCCACATTTTCTGGCACAAAACTCAACGGTAGGCTATAGGTTGGATTCGTGAAATAGTTGCCGAATACATACTCCGAATACGATTGGTCGGTGCCATCGGGTTTGGCGAACTTGATGTTGCGGAATACGACTGCGTGTCGGTACCGGTTCAAACGGATCTGTCCGGTTTCGGGATTGGGTTCGCTGTAAACGGGTGTGGTCGTGATCTCGACGGTTCCGGCGGTGGCAAGCCATTCGGTGGTGGCGATGGGCGAAATCGGCGCCGGGGTCGTGCACAGTACCGGATCGGTCACCGTACCGCTGTAGGTCCTGAACGTGACGTTGATGCCGCCGCCTATGGTTTTCGTACGCGGATTTCCCGCAGCGGTCGGTTCGTTGACAAAAGCATCGCTGCCGCTGGGCAGGGTGATGATCATCGCCTGGTTTTCGGTGAGTTTGTAAACGAGCAGCCCGCACGTCTTGGCGTCGACATCGTCAAAGGTGATGGTGTCTACGGTGACATCGCCATCGTCGCAAGAAGCCAGCAGTCCTACCAAAATCAGCAACCCGAAAAACTTTTTCATAACGTTCAATTTGGAGCAAAAATAGGAATTTAATAGACAACGGCAACGAATTAGGTTTCTGTTAACAGGACTATTTGTTACCTTAGCGCCGATGAAAAAAGTATACCTCGACAACGCCGCCACCACTGCGATCAGGCCCGAAGTCATTGCACAGATGGCCCAGGTGATGCAGGAAGAATTCGGTAACCCGTCTTCGACGCACAGCTTTGGCCGAAGCGCCAAAAACATACTCGAACTTTCGCGCAAGACCATCGCCAAGCAAATCGGCGCACAGGCGTCCGAGGTTATTTTTACCTCGTGCGGCACCGAGTCGAACAACTGGATTTTGCGCAGCGCCATTGTCGATTTAAAGGTCGAACGCATCATTTCGAGCAAGATCGAGCACCATGCGGTGCTGCACACGCTCGAGGTGTTGCGCGACGAATTTTCGATCGCGGTCGATTATGTCGATTTAACCGAAGGCGGTCTCGTCGATTTAAACCATCTGTCTGAATTATTGGCCGAAAACGTCCCGACACTGGTATCGCTGATGCACGTCAACAACGAAATCGGGACGGTGCTCGATTTGGCCGAAACCGCAAGACTGTGCAAGCAGTATGGTGCGCATTTTCATACCGATGCGGTGCAATCGGTCGGTAAAGTCGCGATCGATTTGCAACAAATTCCCGTCGATTTTTTGTCGGCGAGCGCGCACAAGTTCCACGGACCCAAAGGGATTGGCTTTGCGTTTGTGCGCAAGGGATTGGTCGTGCATCCAATGATTTGGGGCGGCGAACAGGAAAAAGGCTTGCGCGCCGGGACCGAGGGGGTGCACAATGTCGCGGGCATGGCCAAGGCGCTTGAGATTTCGTATACTGAATTGGGTTCCGAGCAGGCCAAAATCGCCCAGCTTAGGGATCATCTGCTCGCGCAATTGCAGATTCATTTTCGCGGGTTCAAGGTCAATGGCGCCAGTCCGTTGTACAACATCGCCAACATTTTGCTGCCGCTTCCCGAGGAAAAGACGGCCATGATATTGTTCCATCTCGACATGAAGGGCATTGCCGTTTCTAGGGGCAGCGCATGCCAGTCGGGTAGTTTAAGGCCGTCGCATGTGTTGGCCGAGATCCTGTCGGAAGAAGATTTGTGCAAACCGTCGTTGCGCATTTCGTTGAGCCATTACAACACCAAGGACGACATCGATTACCTGATTTCGGTACTGCAATCGGTATAAAAATCTACGGTTTTTGTTTGACCAGGACCAGGTATTGCCATGGCCCTAGCGTAAACACGTCGTCGCCCCTCAATTCGACTTCCTTTTCGCTGAACAACTCGCGGTAGGTTCCTTTTTCGTATTTCGAATCGAGTTTTACCGTTGCCTTTTTGTCGCTGAAGTTGACCACCGGAATGACTTTATCGCCGTTTGCGCTACGCGAAAAACTGATGACTTGTTGCGGTTTGTCGTTGTCGATACGCACCATCACGCCGCCTAGCTTGCCGTTCCACAACGCGTGGTTGCGGTGTTTGAGTTCGAAAAGTTTGGTGTAGATCGTGGCCAGCGGATGCGTCTTCCAGTCAATTAAATCCTTGTCGAAAAACTGCAACGAGCGGTCGAGCCCGGCTTCCTGTCCGCTGTACACCAAAGGCATGCCGTTCACTGTTCCACACAGCACGGTGGCCGCCTCGAGTGCTTCGCCAAAATTCGAAAACTGATTGCCTTCCCACGAGTTTTTGTCGTGGTTGTCGGTAAACGTCATGCGGTAGGCATCGCGCGGGAAGGTGCTGACGTCGTGCGCGAGGTATTCAACCAGGCCGCCGATGGGTTTGTGGTCTTTGGTCACTGCCGTCATCTTTTCCCACAGGCTCCACGAATAGGTCATGTCGAAAGCGTGGGCGTGCAAATCACGCGACTCCCATTCGGCAAGCATAAAGACGGGTTTGATCTGGTCGAGCTCGCGACGGACGTTTTCCCAAAAATCGACAGGAATAAACCCCGCGACGTCGCAACGGTACCCATCGATGTCAAAATCCTTGACCCAATATTTGAGCGCTTCGGTCATGTATTGGCGCAACTCGGGGTTGTCGAAATCAAAGTCGATGACGTCGTCCCAATCGTACCATGGTGTGGGCTGGAAGTTTCCTTCGGGTGTTTTCGAATACCAGTCGGGATGTTGTTTGGCCAGTGGGTTGTCCCAGGCCGAATGGTTGGCGACCCAATCGACAATCACGTGCATCCCGAGCGCATGGATTTGATCGACAAGGTGCTTGAAATCTTGCTTGGTGCCGAACTCGGGGTTGATACCATAGTAGTCTTTGACCGAATAATAGCTGCCGAGCGTTCCCTTGCGTTTCTCGACGCCGATGGGGTGGATGGGCATGAGCCACAAAATGTCGATGCCCATGGCCTTGAGCCGCGGCAGGTGCGCCTCGAATGCTTTGAACGTGCCTTCGGGCGTGTATTGACGGATGTTGACTTCGTAGATGGTGGCGTTTTTGGACCAGTCGGGGTGCTTGAGTTGAACGTAGGCTTTGGGCTGGAATGCTGTATTGTTTGACAGTTGTGTCGTGGTGGTTTTGGTTTCGGATTTGGAACAACCGATCAAAGTGATCAGGAAGAAGGTTGCGGCAATTTTGTGTAGTTTGTGCATGGTAGTATGATTTTGGAATGGACGTCGCCAACGTTCGGATATTAAATGTACAGTTTTTCTGTAACAGCGGCATGTTTAAAAAATGTATTTTTACCGTAGGGAAGGGGGCTATGAAGGTATCCCCTACGGGTTCCCGACGAGACTTGGATACAGATTTTCTGTACATTTTGTTAAAGTTTTCTGGTTACTACTTACTCCTATCATTTTCTGTTTTTTTTTTGGATGTTTTGGACATAAGCATGGGGTTTTTGAAACCGGATGCGTGGTGTTTGTTCGATGATTGTTCTATTCTTTTAGGGGAGTATTTTGATACTTTTTGTTGTAACCGGTTGATTTTTATATGATAATAACCGATCATAAACCCGCACCAATTCACGGATTTTGAAAAAATTCGAAGAAATTCACATACATAATTTGTTTATACATAATTTTCTTATGTATATTTGCGTTAGGGATTGAAGCGGCATACTTTTGTGGCCGGAGCAAAGCGTAGGCTGCAAAAGATAAAGCGAAAAGCCCGGCCGCACCCAAGATTCGATTTGACGAAGATGATGATTGCGGCAACGCCCAAATAAAAAATAACAATAGAAAATAAACCATGATTTACTCCTCGGAACTCATCAAAGGAACGCTCAAAACCATCGTGCTCAAACAACTCGAAGGCCAGCGCATGTACGGCTACGAAATCACGCAGCGCGTCAAGGAACTCACGGGCAACAAAATCCAGATCACCGAAGGCGCGCTGTATCCCACGTTACACGCACTCGAAGCCGACGGACTTGTCACGACCGAAACCGAATTCATCGGCAAACGCATACGCAAATACTACAGCCTGAGCCCGAAAGGCAAGACAAAAATTGAGGAAAAAGTTAGCGAACTGGCCGACTTTATCCAAACGATGCAATTCCTGCTCGACATCAAACCGGCCATGGGCCAATAAGGAATAGCAATAAAGAATAAAGAATAAATAATAAATAATAAATAATAAATAATAAATAATGTACCACCTCACCGATACGCAAATCGATTTCATCAGCGACGACCTTCGTGCACGGGGCGTTGCCATGGTCAGCCTGCAGCAAGACCTGTTGGACCACGTTTGTTGTGTCATTGAGCGGGAGCTCGACGACGATGGTGATTTCGAGCAGTTCTATCAATCGGCTATTACACGGTTCTACAAAAAGGACCTTGCCGAGATAGAAACAGAGACCATCCATTTACTAACCCATAAAAACTATTATGTCATGAAGAAAATCATGTTGGCCAGCGGCGCAATGTCGACTGGATTGTTGCTCATAGGGATTGTTTTGAAGTTTCTACACCTGCCGGGTGCGGCGGTGATGTTGGTGCTGGGCGTCGCGGTGCTCAGTTTGGTGTTTTTGCCGTTGTTGTTTACGCTCAAGGTCAAGGAACAGCAGCATGCCAAGGACAAGGTGGTTGCGGGCGTGGGTACCTTTGCGGGTATTTTGATGAGCCTTGGGATTTTGTTCAAGGTCATGCATTGGCCGGGGGCGAATATGATGTGCGCGGTGGCGCTTGGCATCGTGCTGTTTGTTTTCTTGCCCATTTATTTTTTTGCAGGAATCCGCAACCCGCAAACCAAGGTCAACACGGTGGTATCGTCGGTGTTGTTGTTTGCCGGATGTGCGTTGGTGCTGATCCTGGTGCGCGCACCGGGCGGAACCAAGAAAGATTATGTGGCCTACACCGATTATTTCCTGCGTAACGAGCGTATTGTTCAATCCGAGGCGCAACTGTTGGCCCAAATGTCGTCCGATCCGTCGACGCAAGCCGATGGCCTTGCGATCAGCCAGTTGTGCGACGAAATCAAGACGTTCCTCGTAGAAAGCGAGACCGGCCTGAAACGCATCGACCGCGATTTCGAGAAAAATGGCACCTGGATCAGCGAGACGTATGCGCAAGTGTACTGGTCCGATGCGCCCGAGCAAGCGCAAAAGCTCCAAACGTTGCAAAAGCAAATCGAACGATACAACCAGGCCCACAAAAATACGGTGAACTTCGATCCGATAGCGTTGGCACCTACGGCATTGGATCCGCACGAAAGGGTACGCACGTTGCTCAACAACCTGAGCCAGGTGCAACTCATGGTGTTGCAAAACCAGCGGCGGTTGCTTGCCTCGCGTTGATTAAGAAAAGAAAATCCGCCCTCGGGCGGATTTTTTATTGGAGCGCTTTTATAAAATCGGCCGCGCCGCTTTGGGCAAAAAACGATTCGTAGTCTTGTATGTTAAGTATGTCGGCGATGGCTTTTTTCTTGTCGGAAGCATTGGTGTAGTAGGCCTTCGAGATCATGTATCCGGCCCAATACAGTGCGTTCCGCGGTCGATTGGGTTGGGCCTCTATCCAATCGTCGTAAGTATCGTTGCGGCGTTCGGTCTCGAAATCGTTCCAAATGCGTTGTTCGTGCCCTTTGAATGTAGCATAGTTGCCGTCGGTTTGGCCAGTGATCAGTTCGGCGATGAATTCGGCCGATCCTTCGAAAAGCGCGTAACACAACAACGTATTTTCGCGTTTCATGCCATTTTGGTTGAAATGTACGAGTTCATGCGTGACCGTTACAGGAATTTGCCCGAAATCCATGACCCATTCGCGTTGCCAATCGTTCCAGTGCGCCGTGTCGGTTTGGGGCGTTTTGCTCATTTGTTCGGCGCCGATCAACAGTCCGTTGTCCGAAATCGTCCCATTCGAACTGAGTCGGCCAACCACAAAATAGACATCGGGAAAAACGGCTTGCGGGTACAATTCTTCAAACTTGGAGGCGTACTTGCGCACAGGGCCCCTAAGCGCGTTGGTTTGCGCCAGGGTCGCGCGGGACTGTGCATAAAAATCCTTGAGCTTCAATACGGTTTGTGCAAACTTTTGTTCGTCGTTTATCTTGCCGATGAAAAAATCCTGCAATCCGTCGGTTCCTTTGGCGAAATACTCGTTCCTGAAGATTTCGGCGGCCCTGGCCGGGTCTTTTAAGGCAAGGTCGAATGCGCGGTAGAACAAGTCGATGTCGGTCGTGAAGTATTTGGATTTGTGCGGGCTGTCGGCGACCTTTTTCTTGATCGAGGACAACGCGTTTTGCCACCGGATGTCATCGTGTAAGGATTGCAGATCGGTGTCGTTTTCAAGTTGTTCGCGGTTCGAATAACCGTATTTGAGCATCAAGCCCAGGTTTTCGAACGCCTTGTCTTTTTCACCCGATAGCGCGAAGGCACAGGCGGCATTGTAATATTGTTTCTTTCGTGCGGCGTTCATCCACGCGTGGTCTGCCGATTTTTTGTAAAGGACACCGGCCTCGTGGTACGATTTGGCCCTGTAGCAATCGTTGGCGCGTTTTTCAAGCTCGGACGCATCCTGCGCCCAAAGCCACTGCGTACATAGCAGCAGTAAAAAGATAGACTTTTTCATCGTGGCGCGTTAACGGGAAACCGGAATTTTGTAGATGTTCGATGAGACGGATGGGGTGGTTGCCCATGACTTGCGCTGCGAAAATTGAATGGCCAACGCATGCCATACGAAATAGCACAACGAAAAGCACAGCAGAAACGGCAGTAGGGTGATGAGCCCCGGTACGAGTAATGACTTCATTTGATTGATGATTTTTCCCTCGCCGCTGCAAGATTCCTGCAACGCTTCGGGTGATGATTACCGCATTAGACCCGATGCCCGGCAAAATGTTACAGAATACGGTTAGATTTTTAAATCCGTGGCCGCGATACGGTAGATCATCCCGCAGTCGCCGTGGTGTACGGTTGCTTCGCGTTCGAACAGCATCCCTATTTTTTCGAGTACGCGTATTGACGCGGTGTTTTGTTTCATCGCGCGTCCGACAATGCTTTGCAGACCCAGTTTGTTGAATCCGTGGTCCAGACAACCCTTGGCCGCTTCGGTGGCAAACCCATGGTTCCAGTATTGTTTGAAAAACCGAAACCCGAGGTCGGTTTCGTCGCGCGCCGCATCGTATTTGAGCCCGCACCACCCCAGGAATTCACCATGGGTCTTGCCGATGACGGCCCAACGTCCGTAACCGAACTTGCGGTATTGGTCGTAATTGTCGATAAAACTACGCGCTTCGGCAATGCTCTGGAACGGCGGATCTCCGGTGTATTTGATCACGTCGGGAACGGCGTTGAGCGCAAACAGATGGCGCGCGTCGTCGGGTTCGAACTCCCGCAGAATGAGCCGTTGCGTTTCAAGGATCACGACGTTGCGTTTTTGAGATTCATGTAGTGGTTGCGCGCACCGGCATCGAATTTTTCGATCGCATAACGCAACATCGTTCGCGGCATGGTCGCGGCGTGCTTGTCGAGAAAAGCCAACAACCTTGCATGGTCTTTGTCGCCCGCAAAACGCAACATCCAACCCACGCCTTTGTGGATCAAATCGTGTGTATCGCTGACGAGTATTTCGGCAATCTTGAACGTATCGTCCAAATCTTTTTGCCGAATCAGATGCGCCGTACCCACAATGGCCGATCGCCGTTCCCAAATGTTGTCGGACGTTGCCCATCGGTAAAGGATGTCGCGCGGCTTGTCCTTAAGGTACATGCCCACCATGTGCAATGCGCCCAAATCGACCAGATCCCAGTTGTTGATGCGGTCGTGCCGGCGCACATACAAATCAAAAAATGCCTTGCGGCGCTCGTCGGGCAGTTTCTTTTTGCGCGAGGCCTTGTCCATGATGCTCACGGCGCCCGCACGGTATTCGTGGATCGGGCTGTCGAGCAATTTTTCGAGTTCGGCTATGGGCATGTCGGCGAATTCGACGACGAGTTTGAAAATGTTGCCCATGCGCACGCCGATGAATTGGTCGCCTTCGCCATATTGCCCTTTTTCGGTTTTGAAATAGCGCAGCGATTTTTGCGCTTCCTCGGCCGAAGCCATTGCTTGGAGTTTTTCGCCAAACGCTTTGGCTGTTAGGTTTGTAGCCATTTATCGTCGATTGTGTGCGGTCAAAAAACGCCCAATAGTTTGTCCGACCGCGATTTATTGGCTAAATTACGCAAATTTCAGTCAATGCGTTTAACCAAGTTATTCCACGAGTTTTTTGAGAGCGAAAAGGTTGGAGGCCTTATCCTAATTGCCTGTACCGCTGTGTCTTTGTTGCTGGCCAATTCGGCTTGGGCCGACAGTTACATCCATTTCTGGCATACCGATTTGGGCGGGAAACCGATCGAGTTTTGGATCAACGACGGGCTCATGGCAATTTTTTTCCTGTTGATCGGCCTCGAGCTCGAACGTGAGATATACATTGGCGAACTCTCGAACTTCAAGAATGCGGCGCTTCCGATTTTTGCGGCGTTGGGCGGCATGCTCGTCCCGGCGGGAATATACCTGGGGCTCAATTTCGGCACGGCAACACAATCGGGTGCCGGTATTCCGATGGCCACCGACATCGCTTTTGCGTTAGGGGTGCTGTCGTTGCTCGGCAATCGCGTGCCGGCATCGCTCAAGGTCTTCCTCACGGCACTTGCCGTAATCGACGATTTGGGCGCAATCCTGGTCATCGCGATTTTCTATACCGATTCACTGTCGTTACCCGATTTAGGGTTGGCGCTCGGTATTTTCGGTGCGCTTTATTTCCTCGGACGCTTGGGCGTGCGCAATTTGATCCCGTTCCTGGTGGGCGGTGTGGCGCTTTGGTATTTTATGTTGCAATCGGGCATCCATGCCACTATTTCGGGCGTGTTGCTGGCCTTTGCGATCCCGTTTGGGAAAGGCGGACGAAAGTCGACTTCGTTCCTGTTGCAAAGCGCGTTGCACATTCCGGTTTCGTTTGTCATCCTGCCATTGTTTGCCTTGGCCAATACGGCCATTGTCGTCGATTCGGGTATAGGTAGTTTATTGGACCATTCTTATACGGCGGGCATCGCTCTGGGCTTGATTTTGGGCAAACCTATCGGAATATGGTTGTTCAGCAAACTTTCGGTGGTCATGGGATGGGCCCGATTGCCCGAAGACTTCGGTTGGTCTACCATATGCGGCGTCGGATTTTTGGGCGGCATCGGTTTCACGATGTCGATATTCATCACTTTGCTCGCCTTTGACGACAGCGAACACATCGGCCATTCCAAACTGGTCATTTTGATTTCGTCGCTGGTGGCCGGTTTGGTTGGGTTTGTGTGGCTCAAGAAGACCTTGGCCCGCAAGGCCTAGTTTTTCCTGGCGATTAGGATCAGGTCTGTTCCCGGTTTGGGCGTCTCGAAAGGCAATCGCTGCTCGAAAACGACCGATAGTCCACAACCCGCGAGCGCGTCGGTCAAAAAGATGCCCGTGTGGTAGTGCATGTACACCAAATCGCCTGAACTTCCCGCTTCAAAACCCGATTGGCTGTAATCGTCTTCCATTGTGCTGACATAAAATATACCGCCCTTGGGTAAGGTCCTGGCCACATCGGCAAAGAGTGCCTTGACTTCGGTCTGGTCGAGATAGGGCAGGCAAAATGCTGCCACGACCGCGTCGAACACCCGACCGGTTTTGACCGCCAATCTACAATCGATGATTTCGAAGCGTGCTTCGGGTGCGACTGTTTTTCCAATGGCGATCATGTTGGGCGCCAAATCGGTGGCGTCGATGCGCAAATCAGGACGTAGGTCGAGCAGGTAACGCGTCACGTTGCCTGGTCCGCAGGCCAGTTCGAGTACCGAAGCAGACGGAGGCAGCCCATCACAAAATAGGTTCAGCCCGTGTTCGTATCGGCGCACATCGGCATACTTTTCTTGGTACCGATGGGCCAGCTTGTCGAAAATCGCGACGGTGTTTGGCGTATGGCGGGAACTCATTTTTGATAAATCGTTTTGGGGTAGAACGCACGGAAGGCGTTGTATACCGCCTGATGGATTACGGTAGAATGGATTTCGTCGGGCAAATAGTCGAAGTAGATGCCGAACCCCGTCCCGTTTTTTTGCAGCGTTTCTTTTAAGGCGACGGCCACGTCATACATGCCTTGGTCTTCGTCTTTGTTGCACGCGGCCACGTACACTTTTGTCCTGCCATCGCCCGACTTTAACCATTGCGGGGCTTGTTGCAGCAAGGCACGATCGCCCCACCACAAACTCGGTGCGATGATAATGTATTGGTCGAACAAGTCGCGGTGTTTGAACAGAATTTCGGTGGCGAGTAGTCCCGCCATCGATTCGCCGATCAGCGTCGCATGGGCATTTCCTTTGTACTGCGCCCGAATGTAGGGCAGTAGTTCTTTTTCGAGAAAAGCGATGTATTTTTCGGATCCGCCGTATGCGGGAAACTGTGACTTCTTGAACCCCACTTTTTCTACAAAGTCGAGATTGTCCACGGTATGCGTAAAGTCGCGTTTGCGGTTGGTATTTTCGATTCCCACGACAATCGATCTCGGGAACCGAGCGATCCATGGTTGCGTATTGTACCGAACGATACCGGCCAAATGAAAGAAATCCTCCTCGACGCCGCCGTCGGGAATGTAGATCACCGAATAGGTGAGGGTGTCCTTTGGGTTGTAGTCTTCGGGAAGATAAATGTTGATCGTACGCGTTTCCCCTAGATGCGCCGATTGTATTTTTTGGGTGACACCAAACACCAGCGGCTTGCTTTCGGCGGTTTGCGGAAATACCAAAACAGGGAACATCAGCCCCAGCAATACCATAAATTTACGAAGTGACATAATTGTAGATCAGAAAACCAAATCTACAAAATAATGACGAACCAAAATCTATTTGAGGTTGATCATGGGCGTCGCATTCCCCAACGTCGTATGCGGCAGTTCGCCGTTCCACCTGCCGGCCTTGATGTACTCGACATAAAGCGGCGAGAGTTCGCGCTGTTTGAGTTTGAGCGCCGCGGCTTCGGAGCTGGCTTGGATTACTACCGTTGCGCTGTTTCATTTGTTGGTTAGCGAAGGTCTTTGAGGTTTCCGCGTCTTAAGAATAGTTCCGCTTCATAAACCCCCGCGAGTCCTATGGTATAACAAACCAAATCGGCCCATGAAAAAGAGGTGCCGAGCACCGTTCGTGCGATCGGATGATGCCCGATTCCAAGCCGATGGACGAGGTTGACAGCCTGCGCCGCTTCAATCGCGAACGCAACAAACAGCACGATGATACAAGCCCGAAACACCGGTATCGAAACAAACGATTTGAGCAGACAGTACAGCAAAACCACGACCAATACATCGCCCACGTAGGGCCTGACAAACCCGTCGTGTACAAATACAGCTATAGATACCTCGATCGCAAACACAAGGATAGCCAGTAACAAGTAGGTTTTGTTGAAAACCAGCATGGTTTACCTAGACCTTCACCAACCCGCGAAAACCACGGGCCGCATAGTAAGATTCGGCGCCATTGTGGTACGTAAATACATGGTCGAATCGGCGGTCGCAAAACAAAGCGCCGCCCAATTTTCGGATGGCATCGGGCGTATCGATCCAACTCGAAGTCTTGAGGTCGAACGCACCCAACTGTTGCAGGTGGCGGTATTGCGCTTCGGTTAAGAGCGCAATGCCCATTTCTTCGGCCATGCCCACTGCGCTGTGTTTGGGTTTGTGTTCTTTGCGCGATTCGAGCGCGGCCATGTCGTAGCAAATGCTGCGGCGGCCTTTGGGGCTTTCGGGCGCGCAATCGACAAATAAAAATTCGCCCGTAGTCGGATCGGTACCTACTACATCGGGTTCCCCTTCGGTTTCTTCCATCAGGTCAAGGGCGTAGAGTTTGTTTGGTTGTTTTTCGAGTTTGGCCAGGACATCGGCCCATAAGATGCCTTTATGCCTTGCCCGGTTTTTTTCGAAACGTTGTTGCAACACCGCCAAAAGAGATTGCTGTTGGTCAGTTGATAGGGTCTTTTTTGCCATGGATTGTTAGATGGTTTTCTCCAGACACTAAGGTACAGATTTTTTAAGTTGTTCGCGATTTTAATTCTTTGACGACGATTCGACGAAAGTTTCACGCGCTAACCGTTGCCAATAAACACTTTATCGACGAAATGCATCGTTTTATCTATCGACGAAATGCATGTTTTTTCGGTTCAAATTTCGACGATTCGGCCAGTATTGCAGTTTAACGACTATTGTTGTCGTTTCGTAGGGAAAATATGACTAAGCGCCTTGGTGTGCGTACCTTAGCAGAGTGGATTTGAGATGATTAAAACAACTTAAAAATCCGGAGATCATGAAACAATTTAAACTACTTTTCGCAGTATGGGCCACTGCCGTTTCGATGGGAAGTTTTGCGCAATCCGCAGATATTTTCAACGTGAACGACCAGTTCGGCAACGCACAGTTGATGGCCGATAACATGAGCAACAACCTGATCCATGATGATCTGGTAGTGGTTTCGTACCATGTCGTCGAAAAAATCAATATGAATTTTGGCGGCAGCATTACCACGTACAATGTATCCGATGCGAGTTTGATCAGCACCAAGGAAATGGGCGACAACAACAGCCGTGTGGTCACACCCAAGTATGGAAAAGCCAAAGTAAAGGTGGCCGTCAGCAGTGTCGCCATCATGAACCCAGTCGATCGCAAACCTTTTTCATTCGAGCCTGCCAAGCCCGCTTTCCTGACCAAAAAAGCCGCGCCCAAAACCATCTACATCGATTTGGTGGGTACTTATGAGCGCGTTTTGGAAAAAGGTTACCGCTCGGTAGATTTGATCAAAAAAGTAGCCGACGAAAGGTATTTCAACGGAAACTACCAAGCGTCGGCCAAATGGTATGCGGAGCTGTTCGTGTTGGTTCCCGATTTGGCTCCGGAGTATTATTTTAGATACGGGAAATCATTGGTAGAGCTCGGTCAAACCCAAAAGGGCAACGAATTGATCGCGCAGTACGAAGCCAGGAGCAAGTAATTCAGCCCAGCATTTTTTTGATCAACACGACTTGTCCCAAATGGTAGTAGGCGTGTTCGATCATCCCGTCTATGTTTCGCAAAAAAGTTCCGTATTTCACATCGACGAACGCTTGCTCAAGTTGTTCGTCGTCTATTTTTTCGACCAGTGCCGCGAATTCCTCGGCGTCTTTCCAGAATTTTTCAAGGACCGATTCCCATTGCTGTTGGCTGGTGATCGGCGCAAAATCGAAACTGTATCTGTCGCTGATGTCCAGCGTCCCTCCCTTAAAAACATTGTTGATTCCGGCGATATAATAGTCGATGTGTTGCGCCAATACAGCCATCGAGTTCAAATTGGCGATCGATCGGGTCGCGGTCTGCCAGTCGGTACCCGTAAGCTGGTGCTTGAAATTGGTGTTGGCGATCCAGGTACCGTTTAGGATGACTTCGCGCAGGCGATCGGCCAGGGCTTTGGATTTTTTCATCTGTACATATTTGTCAACCGAAGATAAGCAATTCCCGAATAATGTCGGCTAGGGCTGTCCGTCGGTGTATTCGAGTATGTCACCGGGCTGGCAATCCAACACCTTGCAGATTGCTTCTAGTGTAGAAAAGCGAACCGCTTTGGCTTTGCCGGTTTTCAGGATCGATAGATTCGACAACGTCAAATCTACTTTTTCAGACAGCTCGTTGAGCGACATTTTGCGCTTGGCCATCATGACGTCTAGGTTTACGATGATCGGCATGGTTCAGATGGTCAATTCGTTTTCGGCCTGCATCTCGATACCCCGCTTAAAAAGTTGGGCGATTACCAACAATGTCACACCCATGAACGCCCACACATCGGAACCGCCCAAACGTTGGAGTTCCAGGTCGGGCATCGGTACCCCAAGACCCGCAAATCCTGCGCTGTATTGTGCGCCCCAACCCGAGAACAAGGCGATGAACAATGACAGATAACCTACCTTGCTTATAAACCGCGCCATGTCTGGGCTGAAAGGTTGGTCCAGGTTTACTTTTCTGTCGTACAAAATCCTGACGATCAAATAGAACAGCAATGCGCGCATGATGGCCACCCCGCTGATAAACCCCGTTTGTACGTAAAAATAGCCACGGTCGAACTGGTATAAACCGGAAAGATCAACCTGGTGGTGCATGTAGGTCGCTTCTAACGGAATGTAGAAGGTAAGCACGATACCAACCAGGAACCCGCATGCTTCGATGCACAATCCGATAAAGAGGATCCAAGAAATGATGTGCAGGACCAAAAGAATGTGTTTGGATTCAATTGTAATTTTCATGATGGATGAATTTAAATGTTCGGTACAAATATATAAAATTTATTGAAAAACAATAAATATAAATTGTTTTTCGAATAAAAATTATCGAACACCTACAATTGAAAGACTTTTTCTATTCCGTAGGATTGTCACTGGCGCGGGCGGCAGTGTGGTGTTTCGTCGCGTCCTGCTTGGGTGGTGACGCGGATTTTTTGTCTCGAAGCGACCGCTATTTTCCAGATGTCGTAATTGGTATGGTCTCCCGATGTCATGTAAATCCAACGCCCGTCGGTCGACCAACAAGGCGAATAATCTTCGGCCGCGTCGTCGGTGAGGTTGACGATGTTTTGCCCATTGGCATCCATCACAAAAATATCCATCGATCCTTTGTCTGATTTACCATAGAACGCGATCTTCTTGCCGTCGGGCGACACCGACGCGCCCGAATCGAAACCCTCGCGATGGGTCAGTTGTTTGAGGTTCTTTCCATCCCGGTCGATCTGGAACAATTCGCCGTTGGCCTTGTTGGTCGTCGGATCAGTTACTTCCATCGTGAAAATCACCTGCTTTCCATGCTTGGTCCAAGTAGGGCTCTCGCAATAGTTTTTGTATTGGGTCAAACGCCGCACATTGGCACCGTCGGCGTCCATCAGATAGAGATCGGTGGTGGTGTTGTCGCGATCCGACACAAATACAATCGACTTGCCGTTTGGTGCATAGGCGGCTTGGCGTTCGTTGGAAGCCGCATTGGTCAGATTTACGGCGTTCGATCCGCTTTCGTCGATCTGCCAAAGTTCCTCATTACCGGTGCGATCCGAATACAACAGTACGTGTTGGCCGTTGGGCGCCCAACCCAGCGCGTAGTCTGTCTTTGGGTTTTCGGTGAGCCGCTTGAACGTTTTTCCTTCGGCATCGGTCAAATAGACCTCGAAGTTGCCGTGGCGTTTGCTCGTAAAAAGGAGGGTTTGGTCGGCATCGTTTGTATTTGCCGTTTTGGTGGCGCACGATCCCAAAAACAGCGCGGCCGCGATTGCAATTTGTACTTTCATGGTCAATGGCATTAAGTGGACAAAACAAGGGCGGCGACTATGGTCTATTCCGGCCCGATGACGATTGACGTTTCCTTGCTGAAATGTTCCTGTTCGGCAGGCGACATGCGCTGGTACAACAACCGGATCGTGTATCCGCCGGCTAAAACGTTATTTTCGAGATACATCCAATCCGAAACTTCGTCGCTTTCGATCGATACGGAATCGCCAAGGGCCAACGATGGTATTTTGTTCGGCACATTGCCTACTATACCCACGAATTGCATTCCTTGTAAAGTGATGTTGCTGATCCAAATGTGTTCCTTGCCGCCATCGATGGTTGCAAAGGCCTTTTTCAAAGCGAAATTGCGGGTCTCGGGCCGGTTGTCGAGTAGTGCTTCCGTGAATTTTGGAAGGGTTTCTTTTGCTTTTTGCATGGCGGCGTTCATCTGGGCGTCTTCGTCCGTGACGGAATAGATGGCGGGTTCGCCTTCGCGTTCTGTCTTGGTTTGCGCTTGGCCGCCGCAACCGAGTAGCAAGATAAAAATAAGTAATATGCTACGGATCATCAGAATCGTTCCTTGGTTTTTCTAAAATCGTAAGACAATCAGAAAGAGCGCCTGTTGTTAAAAGACACGGCAATCTGTCTTTCTATGTTACTTCGCGGAGGTTGATTTCGGCTTTTTCTTGTACGCCGATTCGTAGGTATCGATCCACTTTTCGGCACTCATGCGCGTCATCAAATCGCCGATGAGGTCGAACGGTATTTCGTCGAATTTCTTAAAACGGATACAGCTCTTGCCCATATCGAGCTTCTGCGCGCTGTGTTTCGGATATTCCTTGACAAACCAGGCGAGCAATTCGGGATCGGAGTAGATTCCCATGTGGTAAAAATTGATCGAATTTTTTTGCGAGGCAATCCCGGCAAATGGTAGCGGTTCGCTTGGTTTACAATGATAACCGTCGGGATAAAGCGTGTGCGGGATCACGTAGCCCAGCCCGCCGTAGCTGATGGCAGGTTCAAAACCTTTCGGCAGGTTCTTTAGAATGACCTCGTGGAGTTTGTTGAACGGCTCGACGCGGTCTTGCGGCACGTTGGCCAAGATTTCCTTTACGGTAGTACCATTTGCTTTCATGATATGCAGTTATTTGATGCCAAGTTATGACTTTTTGGACAACGGACAAAGTGGTGCACTGTTTACTGGGTACAAATTATCCGATGCTCAAAGGTTGGCGTAGCCCACAAATGCGGGATCTACGATGGACTTCCACTGCGGATGCTTTTTGATATAGGCAAAAACGTACGGACAGTAGGGCAGCAGCAGCTTTCCGTTTTCTTTGATGAATGTCAGCGTTTTTTCGACCACGGCCGTGGCTGCGCCCGTACCTTTGAGTTCGGGCGCGGCCTGCGTGTGTACCAGGGCGATTTGACGGTCGAACTCGCCATAATTGATAAAAGCAAGATGTCCGTCGACTGTTATTTCGAAACGTTTGAAAGTCTCGTTTTTTTGCAATGGGATGTTTTCAAATTCCGGTTTCATGGTATTTAGTCTGCTAGATGGCCAAATTTTCCTTGGTTGTAATCCTGGAACGCTTCCAAAAGTTCCTTTTCAGTGTTCATCACGAACGGGCCGTGCGCGGCTATGGGTTCGTTGATCGGTTCGCCGCTCAGGACCAAAACCACGGCGTCGGCTTCGGCTTGGATCGTGAAATCTTCGCCTGTGTTCTCGAACAGCGCAAAGTTGTTTTGGGGAACGGTTGTGCCGTCGATCGACACCGATCCTTCCAGGACAAGCGCGGCCGTGTTGTAGTGGGCCGGGAAGCTGAACGGCGCACGTCCGTCTTTTTCCAATTTTACATTGAGCAAATGGATGGGCGTAAAGGTGCTGGCCGCGCCATCGGTTCCCTGGTATGCGCCTGCGATGACTTCGACTTGAGCCTTTGTCAAGTTCACTTTGCCGATCGCATCGTTGGAAATGCCCTGGTATTTGGGTGTCGACATTTTGTCCTTGGCAGGCAAGTTTACCCAAAGCTGTACCATTTGGAACAAGCCGCCTTGCTTGCTCCATTCTTTTTCGTGGAATTCCTTGTGCAATACACCCGATGCGGCGGTCATCCATTGCACGTCGCCTTCGTTGATGACCCCGCCGCCGCCACTGCTGTCATGGTGCTCGACCTTGCCTTTGTAGGCAATGGTCACGGTTTCGAATCCGCGGTGCGGATGCACGCCTACACCGCGCGGGCTGTCGCTGGGCGCAAAGTAGAATGGTGCGTTGTAATCCATCATGATGAATGGACTCATGCGTTGCATGCTCAAGCCCTGACTTCCGGGGATGATGTTGTGGACCCTAAAACCGTCGCCTACATAGTGCGTACCGGCGGGTTGGATGATGCGTTCAATTTTCTTGGTAGCCATAATCGTTTTATTTTTTAGACAAATTTACCGCCAATCGAAGGTAAGGGCATTAATCTAGGACAAGAAGTTGAATCGGAAAATTTTTGGGTGGTCGGATAAACGCAAAGCCACGGCATATCGGGCTTACGCGAAAACCTAAACCCGATATGTGTGGATTGTCTTGGATCAGTCTACGCGGAACGAGATTTTGCAAACGCATCCGTAGGTGCTGATCTTGCCGTCTTTTACATGCGCCTTGATGTCTTTGACATAAACGGAGTCGATGTTCCGTACTGATTTTGAGGCCTCGGCCACGGCTTGTTGGATGGCGTCGTCGATTCCTTTGCTCGACGAAGCGATTACTTCGATAACTTTTACGATCGGCATAATGAAAATTTTTTGGTTAAAAAATAGGTTGATCGAATGAAGTTACTAAAAATCGCGACGAAATCCAAGTAGAACGGTATCGAATTGCGTTTTTCACGCGTCGTATGAATCGCTTTTGATCGACGATAACAAATCATCAAAACACGCAACAAAAAGAGGTCGACGCTACTTGCCCAACTTGGCGACTTGTATGGCGATGAGTTCAGGGAGGTAATTGGGCGTACAACCCCTGGGTACCACGTCGTTTTTGTAAAGCCCTACGCGTTCACCCAGCGCGACACATCGGTTGCGGTATTGTTGTTGGAAAATGCCGATTTGCGCTGCAGTGAAGTTCATCGCCCATTACACCTCGGGCGCTTCTGTTTCGATGCCTTGCTCGATGCCTTGAAGTAATTCTTCGGTGTTGCCGGGCGGTGTTTGGCCCACCCAGCGCAACCGTCCTTGGTGGTACCAAAAGGTGCGGCGCAGCAACGACGATTTATTTTCGCGCCAGTTTTGCATGAGCACGATGGTTTTTTTGTCTTTCGAAAATTGGTTCGCCAAGAGCCAGTCGATCAGTTGCAGCTTTTGGTCTTCTGGATGTTTTTCGATGTCATCGATCAGTTTGTTGATTACTTCTTGTGTCAATAGCTTCGGGTCCATCAGCAAGATCGAAAGTTGCCGTGGAAAAAACTGACCAGAAGCCCAGAGTTCAAGCGCCAAGGTGTGGTCTTTTTTGATTGCTTTCGCGATTGTCCGCAAATCGCCGAGTTTGACGTTGTCGTGGTCAATTTGACCGAGGATTTGTTCGGCTTGGGAAGATGGTTTCATAGGCGTTTCATTTTTCGTCTTGACGATCAACATAGCCCGTAATCTCAAATTCGAATGTTTTGGCCGACTCGGGTTTGATCATGCAGTTGTTGTGGGTTCCGGTGACTTCGGCGGCCGTATCCCAACTCCCACGCGTAAACTTGAATTGCGCGGGCCCCTTGAGTTTGACGGTTATTTTTCGCTCGTGATCAGACGTTTTTACCATCATTATTTTGCCCGGATTCCAATCGGCCAGACTGGTTTGGTTGCCCGTGATGTAAACCACATCGTCTTTCTTAGGGACTTTTACCGTGATGGTCACTTCGTGCTCTTGTGCGTCGAGCATCTTTTCGCGCGCTGGTTGGATGGTTTTGAAATAATGAGTCAAGGCGTCGTTCAGGCCGAGGGGAAAAGTGCGCCAATGGTTGCTGTCGGGAAATTCGCCAGTCTTGACCGTGATGTTTTTTGGGCTTTTTTGGCCATTAAAAAAAGCGTATACCTTTTCCCGCGCGGGTTTCCATTCGGGCCAATAATCCACACCTTCATCGGCATGGCTGAGGTAAATAAAAGTGGGTTTGGTGATTTTGGAATAATCGAATTGAACGATTTTCTTTTCCAGTTTGTTTTGGTCGTAGGCAAAATTCGGCGATACGGCGATGCAGTTTTGAAACAAACCCGGTTTTTCGAGCAACGCGTTCAAAATAAACGAGGCGCCCAAAGAGTGGCCGACTGCCGTGTTGCTGTCCAATGTTCGATAGTTGGCATCGATGAACGGGATTACTTCGGATGCGACGTAATCAAGGAATTGGTCGGCGTTGCCGTGGTATTTTCCGTACCTTTTTTTTGCGTCGGCTGTTTCCAAAACGGGTAGAAAATCGTTGTTGCGGGAATAGTCCAGTTTTTCATTGTAGGGCGATGTCACACCTACCACGATGACACTCTTTGGACTGTCGGCCACAAACGACATGATGGCGCTCGTATAGTCGAAAAATTCGCGGCTCTGGCTGTCAAAAACATAGACGACTTCGAACAATTCGTGGATGCGGTTGTCGTAATCGACGGGCGTATAAATCAGCAACTCCCTTTCCTGGTTCAACGATTTGGAAAAGATTTTTACCGAGCTCACCCGGGCAATGGGCTGGGCCAGGGCATTGCAGAGGAACATCACCGATAAAACGAGGTAGATCAATGCTGATTTCATGAATTGCGGATTTTTGTTTTGGAAGACTTTTTCGGATACAACCGTCAATTTATGCTCAAAGGCTTTGCCCAAAGGTAAGCAAGTTGTGGTCTGGGTCGAGCAACGAAAATTCCTTTTGCCCCCACGGTTTGACCTGCAAGGGAGCGTTGGGATGTATAAGGACCTTTTTTTCCAAAAGCGTTTGGTACCATTCGTCGATGTTGTTGGTTCGGATGTATACCTGCCCGTAATTGGTTTTGGGATCCAGTTCCTTGAACTCAAAAAAATGAATCTCGATGTCGTCTTTCCTTAACAACAAGTAGTCGCCATAATCGGCAATCTCGGTAAAATTCAAGTCGTCGAGGTAGAATTTTTTGGTCGCTGTTTTGTTTCGCATCGGCAGTTTTGGGTTTACATGCAATAACATAGACAGATGTGGATTGGGATTTTCTATTGTTTCATTCGGATAAGATCAAATACCATCGTTGATTGCTCCGGTTTCGTTTGAAACTAAGATAGTGTTTATTGCCGAAATGATTGTCGTTTTTAACGTTTGCGGATAAGCGTCGTATGGACGTCGGCGGTTCGTTGTGCCATAATCCTTAAAGTAGCACCAACTCTTTTGCAAGTGCCAGTAGATTTGGCTTGTTGATTTCTGGCAACGGCGCCAACGGAAAAAGTTGTTGTCCGGGTCTGGAAATGAAAGCACCTTGCCAACCAGCCCATACTGCGCCGGCAATGTCCCAGCCATGTGCGGAAACCAACAAACAATCTTTATTGTCAATTTGCATTTTTCTCGCCGCCCAATTGTAAACATCAGAATCTGGTTTAAACTTACCATAATCCTCGACACTTATCTTTGCGTCGAAATAGTCGATTAATCCCGCATGTTTTAACTGTTGTTCAACCGCGAAGTTGGATGAGTTTGTAAAGGAAACCAGCTTATAGTTGTTCTTTTTCAATAACTCCAGTGCTTCCTTTACTTCTTTGTGAGCGTCGAGCGACAGAATTGGTTTTACCGCATTTTTTGCGTATTCGGCGCTTAGATTAATGCCATTATTGTTGGCAACCATGATAAGTGCTGCGCTGCCGATCTTTCCAAAATCAAAATATTGATTCGCTGCAGTTGCAACGAGTGAATACTGAAGCATTGTGGTAAACCAAAGCGTGCCCAGTTCTTTTTTGTTCCCTAAAGTTTTTACAATAGATTCTTTTAAAGTTTCTAAATCAAGAAGTGTTTCGTTGACATCAAAAAAGATAACCTTTGGTCGTCTAAGCTTGTTGGGTGTTCCACCATTTTTATACAATTCTTGTGAGAAGGAGTTTAATGGAATCAAAGGAAGTATTCCTAGCGGTAATGTATTTTTTAAAAAGTTTCTTCTATTATTCATGAAAATATTTTTAGTTGCGGTGTTTGTAAGCCCTCATAGTGACACTTGTGCGAGTCGCTTAACTTTTATTCGGCCTAATTTTATAGACAATCCTTGTTGTCTGAATTTCGGGCGCACCTACATTAGGTTTGAACAATAGTTTTTTTGCGTGATTTAACGCTTCCTCTACAGCGCACTTATCTACTTTTATATTTCCTTCAATGTATTTTGCTGCAATCACTTTTCCATCACCGTTACTTTCAGTAATTTCAATGACGATATCTCCAGAATAATTACATCGCGATTTAATTTCTTTTACATTATTACCTACAAAGTCTTCCCTAACTGAATCACTTTGGGAGTAGATTGATATAGAAAAAGGTAATAAAAGGATCAATAGTTTTACGCTCATCTGGTTCATAGTGAAGTTGATTCAACATTGCGTACCGTTTAGCGCAATTACGCAGGACCGTCAGTGCGGATTGAGTACTGCTTGCTAAGATAGCGCTTTTTCGCGAAGGAAGGGCGCCAAACCCACAACAAAACCAGTTTTGGCGTTGATACAAGTTTACCAGCAGGTTTTATTCAATTAATTTAAACTCTGTGATTGTTTTTCCGCCAAACATCGAAGCATTGCTTTCGATTTCCATTATTCCGTGATAACTTATCCATTTACCATTAGTGATAGAAAAATGGCCGGTCGCGCTATGTGAAATTCTCATAGATATGTTTTCGTCGTTTTTCATTCCCAACAAGCCGCCTATGGAATTGTTGAAATCACCTATAACATATTCATCGATGTTATATTTGATTATAGCGATCTTGTCGCTATCGGTTTGTATAATTTCTTTGATAAAGACTGAGTTTTCTTTGCTTAAGCTATCGCAAACAAAGTTTTGATCCATTTCGATAAGACTAATATTCGTCAAGTGCCATTTTTCTCCAACTTCAATTTTTTTGTTGGGCAGTTCGAAAAGCAGTGAAATTAAATTCTTTTGAGAATTTTTATAAAAAGTACTGATTATTTCGCCAGTCTTGGAAATCCGACCTCTTAGGACAACATTTCCATTTATTGATGCAAGGCTTTTAAGAATATTTTTGACAGCTAAACTATCGTTTTCAGCGTCTTCTTTTTTGTCCTTTTTTTTTTTTCTTTTTTGATTTTTTATCGCTGTTAGATTTGAATTCGGCTATGAGCTCTTCAAAATTTTGTCCATCATTATCTTTTTCATCGTTTAGCATGAGCATCTCAATGTCAATTAGATTTTCATTCCTATTATTGACAAACAGATTAGATTGATATTTTGCGTTTGAATTAGCCTCTGACATTGATTTTCGAATTCTTCAAACGCATTAGCTAAAGAATCTCTATCGGTATTTGCGATCTCCTGCCGAGTTGCTTTCATGGAAGTTTTATATTTCAAAGTATCGTTTTTGGATATCTTCCATTCCAACAAAATTTTTTCTTTCGTTTGACTGTACGATATTGTTGAAATGAGTAAAAATAGGAGAGTTTTGATATTCATTTTATTTTTTTAAGATACCACTTTCTGAAACTAGCTGGTAACGTAGGCCGCTTCACGACGTTGCCTATCGAAGCGGACTGAGTTCTCCCCGCCGAAGATAATCTTTCCTTTTGATAAAGATCGCCGGTAACAAGAATTTCGGCAATGGCTTGAAACGGCGGTTGGTGGGAGTTACTTTATTGAAATATTAGGGAATGTCTGTTTAATGTTTATTTTAAGATTCTTTAGTAAACGATAATACTCTTTTTTATCGCCCCAAATTCCAAACTTATTTAGTTTTCTTACATATTTTATTGTTTCAATGTTACTGTTTATTAAGCGAACATATAATTCATTAGCTAAAGTTTCATTTTCAGTTATATTTTCATCAAAACGTATGTAAATATGTATTGTCGAACCATTGTGTATAATTTCCTTAAATTTCACAATACTTTCAATGAAAACTGTGATATCTTCTTTGTTTTTTATTGAATTTGCTGGAATATTATGGATAAATATATTTCTTTTAGGTAGCAATTCTGTAAATCTCGCTATTCTCCGATCAAATTTTTCTTGACTATCAGATGAATCTAATTTTTTTTCATGGATGAATTCTGCAGAAGGATATTTACTAGCAATAAAATATCCTCTTTCATTAGTTATTACATTAGATTTAAAGAATGAAAATTCACAGTTTATATTGTCATTAATGTAATTGAAACAATGAATAGGTTCAATATTGAGCCAATCAAAAGGCAGACTTATTTTTCGTAGAAAAAGAGAATTCAAAGTATGTGCAGGATGACAATCACATCCTATTGGAATAATTGGATATTTTGAATAATATTTTTTCCTGATGTATAAAAACTTCTTATATTTTGTTTTTGGAATATAGATTAATGGTATTCTCATCATTTACACTTTATAATTTCTGCCAAAGTTTCGTGCAGTTACGCAGGAGCGTCAGAGCGAACTCAGTTCGCTCTGCCAAGATAGGACTTTCTTCGTGAAACCACAACTTCCGGCTACCGAGAACCGGCGATGGCGTAAATACAGTGTTATTTGAGGTTTCTAGATTTTACTTTTCAAATCCATCATTCCGTGCAAAACTCTAGCAGTCTCAATTTCATTTTTTGAAATTTCTCTGTAGAAAATAATATGTTCCCCGCATTTGTAGCCAAGAACATCTATCGAAGTAATTTTATAGGATTTCCCGAGTTGCGGATTATTTGCCAAATCCATGCAAGAAGCCATAATCAGATTGTAACATTTCTCTGCTTGGTTTTGTGACCATTCTTCAACGGTGTAATCCCAAATATCAATTAAATCATTTAACGCTCTGTTTGTAAAATGAAATTTTGCCATTTTACTTTTTTCTAGCTTTCAACGTTTCCAAGAATTTTTTAGGATCAAAATCTTTGACGACGCCACTATCAATTCCTTCTTGAATAGCGTTTCGCAAAGCAGCAATTTTATTTTCCTCGTCTTCAAGCAGACGCAAACCGGCACGGACTACTTCGCTGGCATTATTGAATCTACCAGTATTAATGCTACTTTCGATAAAATCTTCAAAGTGATTTCCTAAAGATATTGATGTGTTTTTTCCCATTGCTCTTAAAATTTTTAGCAAGTTACCAAAAAATGGTAACTATTGCAATTTCTGCGCAAAGTTTTTCGGAATCTCACACAACGTTAGGCCGCTTCGCGACGTTGCCGATCGAAGCGGGCCGAGTTCTCTCTGCCGAAGATAAACGATGTTACCAGCTGGCGCTTTCGTGAATATTATTCTTCGCTATCCTTCTCGTAACCCTCGTAATAATAAGATTGCTCAATTCCTTTAAAAATGATTTCTCTGTTTTCAACTTCTGGAGTTAGATTTTCCTTTAATAAAGTTCTCAACTCTAAATCATTTATAGGACTTCTCTCCATCGATTGCAGATAAAGAGTTTTGTCTACGAACTGCCAATTGACAACTCTATTAATTCTATTTTTTAAAATCATATCTAACCAAATTCGAATTGATCTGCCGTTACCTTCCATAAAAGGATGCGCAATATTCATTTCTACATATTTAGCTATAATTTCTTCAAAACTATTTTCGGGCATTTGCTCTATTTTCACTAAGATTTCAGTGAGGTATAATGCGTTTGCAAACCTAAAACCACCTTTCGAAATATTTAGTTTTCTTATTTCTCCCGCAAAGTCATATAAACCATCAAACAGATAACGATGAATTTCTCTGAGACCTTTAGTTGTGCCAACTTCAATTTTGCTTATGTCATTCGATTCAAACAACCGATATGCATTTTCCAGGCTATTTTTGTCAATATTCTTCATCTAAATTTTGAAACTTTAGGTCTAGAACAAAAATACTTTAAATAGAGGAAATATCATTAGGATAGTCGAACTTTCTGTATGAGGATTCCGTGGATTCAAGACCTTAATGCAACAAAGGTCATTTAATAAAAATCTAAATTAGTTTAATTTTTTTATTCTCGATCTTTTTTCTTTCGCGTTTCATCATCTCGTTTGGGGTTAGAAAACCGAGTACTTTTCTGGGCCTGTTGTTGAGCTTGTTTTGTGCTTCCAGGAGCTGCTCTTTGGACACATTTGAGAAGTCTGTTTTCTTCGGAAAAAACCGTCTGATTAATCCATTGGTGTTTTCGTTTGTCCCGCGTTCCCACGACGAGTATGGATTGGCGAAATAGATGTTCATACCGGTGTTGTTTTC
>NZ_FMVF01000048.1 GCF_900101895.1 Flavobacterium caeni | reverse complement strand
GACAAAGATTGGCTGACGAAGTTGATTCCACGAACGATTTTCCGGGTTTCCTCGGCGCTGTCATGTAACGTTAGGCCGCTTCACGACGTTGCCGACCAAGCGAACTGAGTTCTCTCTGCCAAGATAAAACATTCTTCGTGAAAACGAACGTTCAACTTACCGAAATCTCGGCAATGTCGATGAAACGGCGGTTGTGCGATGCCCATTACGCTCATTTGTAGATAATACGATTTCTAAGTTTCCTATAAGATATTAATATTATTACTGAGATTATAAAAGAATAAATAGTTGGATAAATTAACGTCCTTGGAGAATTTATTTTAGATAGACCGACAGCGAGAAAGGATATAAAAACAAGTGCAATAGCGATTAAAGTTATAGTTAATATTTTCATTTCAAATTTTTTGATTACTACAGCTAAAATTATCATCGCTGGGATAGAAAAGAGTAATCCAAAGGCAAAAAATATCAAAACTACAGACCAGTATAAATTTAGTGAATCATTATTTTTAGAAAAAAACATACCGATCGGTTTGAAAAATATTGCACCAACAAAGCTCGTTAAAACCCATATTTTTAATATGAATTTTAGTATAGCCAGATTTAAATTATTTTTTGGCTTCAAAGTATTCATGGGTCACTTTTTAAATTATTTTAAGCTATAAACGCTTTTTACGATTTGGATGATCAAGTTCCTGTAACGTTTTGTGTAGCTCTTGGGTTTCGCACAACGTTTCGCGCAGTTACGCAGGAGCGGAAAAGCGGACTGAGTACTCTCTGCCAAGATAAGACTTTCTTCGTGGAAAACGAACGTCCAACCCATGAAAAACCAGCTCTTGCTTAACTGCGCTGTTGTAGGCAGTTTTAATATTGTTCTTTTCTTTGTGAATAAGTTTATTTTCTTATATAAATCGTTGAAATTATTCTTTAATATCTTTCCGAAATGGAAAATTTTACTTTAATAGACCTTTTTGCGGGAGCTGGAGGACTATCTGAAGGTCTTCAATCTGTTGGCTTTCATTCTTTATACGCAAATGAGATAAAAGATATTTATGCCCAGACTTATGCATTGAATCATCCCGAAACAGTAGTTGATTCAAGAGATATTCGCTTGGTAGATGCGACAGAAGTAAGATTAAAATTGGGAATTGAAAAAGGTGAATTGTCTCTACTTGCAGGTGGGCCGCCATGTCAAGGATTTTCGATTAACGCTCCTAAAAGAGATTCTACAGATGCTAGAAATCATTTATTTCGAGAGTTTATTCGATTCGTTGATGAATTTGAACCGAAAGCGGTATTGATTGAGAATGTTCCAGGACTTGTTTCCTACGAGGGAGGCGCGACATTACATGCAATCCTTTTGGAACTCGAAAATCATGGATATAATGCTGATGTGAGAATTCTATATGCCCCTCATTTTGGAGTTCCTCAAACCCGTTGGCGTACAATTATAATTGGTATGCGGGAAACTGATGATGTTTCTAAAGCTTTCCCTTTCCCAATACATGAAGCACCACTAAGAGTTAATTTTACTTCACGATTTAATGGACGTAATATAGTTTCACTTCCGACCGAGATTAAACTTTCAAAATTTATAAGCGTTAAAGACGCAATTGATGACTTACCAATTCTCAAAAGTGGTGAATTAGGAGAAGAAATCAAACCATACAGGTTTGAAAGTCAGAACGATTTCCAGCGACTAATGAGAATTGGCTCTAAAGGCGCTATAAATCATGAAGCTGCCAAATTATCTAATATTAATTTGGATAGGTTATCACATATACCTGTTGGAGGTAATTGGACAAATATACCTGATGATTTGCTTCCAAAGGGAATGCAAAAAGCTAGGCGTTCAGACCATACTAAAAGATATGGTCGTGTTGACCCAAATGGTTTGGCTTCTACAATATTAACGAAATGTGATCCTCACTGGGGCGCATATTTTCATTACGAACAGCAAAGAACTTTTACGGTGCGTGAGGCGGCTAGAATACAAACTTTCCGGGATACTTTTAAATTTGTTGGTGCTAGAGTTGAGCAGTATGAACAAGTTGGGAATGCAGTTCCTCCATTTTTGGCAGCCGCCATTGGCCGGTCAATTATTTCAGCACTTTCATTTACAAGTAAAACCGAAGAATTTGCAAATGTAATTTAATGGCATCAACGATTTACGAATTTTTCGGATACCGGCCTGAAGACGGTTCTTTGCAAGCGAATGAGGCTGCGGCTGTATACAATTGTCCAATTCTTAAAAGCACTTGCGAAAAAAGACTGAGTGATGGCAAAATAGCTGGAGTTTGTTCACTAAAACCAATTAAGAGCGGTCCTGTGATATGTTGCCCAATTCGGCTTTATGCGGATGATTATAAAATATTAACGGACGTTGTAAGTCAGGCATTCGGAGAAGATTTCCCTTTATTACCCGGACGAGAGGCTCTTGCAAAAGTAAAAGCAACGGGAAAGCCCTCTATAGCTGTTTTTGGAAAAAAGTGGGGTGGAGAACTACGCTTACCCAAAAGATCGGGTTCTGGAGGATATTTTGTAGATTGGGTTTTAGCGAAGTTGAATGGAAGTGGTGAACTAGAAGAATTTGTAGCAGTAGAAGTCCAAACTATTGATACAACTGGAAATTATAGAAATGGAATTAATGCATTAGAGAATAATAGATTGCAAGAAAAGACAACAGCAGGTCTTAATTGGGAAAATGTATCTAAACGAATTCTTCCACAGCTAATTTACAAAGGTCAATTATTACAGAGAGAAGAATTTTGTAAAAAAGGTCTTTTCTTTGTTTGTCCTGAGCCTGTCTATACAAGAATCATGGAACGTCTAGGTGGCGAAAGTGGTTTAGTAAAATATGCATTACAACCCGCGTCAATAAGTTTTTTAGCTTATAATTTTGATTTTTCGACAAGTACTGAACATGGTCAACTGATTCCCTTAAAATTATCAGGAGTGCATTCAACAACAGTTTACAAAGTTCAAGAGGCTTTTAACAATGTATCGTTAGAAGCTGAAAGTGTTTATAAAGATGCTATAATTAAAGCATTATATTCCTGATTGAAATCCCGATTGTCGATAAAATTGCCTACAACGTTAGGCCGCTTCACGCCGTTGCGGATCAACGCGGACTGAGTTCTCTCTGCCGAAGATAATGTTTCTTCGTGAAACCACAACTTCCGGCTACCGAAAACCCCGCAATGGCTTGAAACGGCGGTTAT
>NZ_FMVF01000013.1 GCF_900101895.1 Flavobacterium caeni | reverse complement strand
TGGCTGTAGACCTTCGTGCCGTAGCGGTTGAAGATCTCCAAGCGACGAACGTTCAGGCCCGCCAAATCGAAGAAGTCGTTGTCGCTGCCGTCGCCGGGGGAAATACCCTTCTGGATCGTGCAAGAAACAGAATCGACCGGAATACTCGCCGTATAACTACATCCTTCCTGCGAAACCGTCAAGTAGTAGGTTCCTGTTGCCGTCGCCACTAAAGTAGCTTCGTCGGCCCCAGGAATTGGAACGTTTTCACTGTCTGCCCATGCATAAGTCGCCGATGATCCGAAGCTCGTGCCCGGTGCGATCGACAAGACAAATTGTGGTCCGACGCAATCGCCCACCAACGCAAACTCAGGCAACGAAATGATCGTCACGGTCAGGGTTTGTCCTGTGGCGCATTGACCTGCGTCCGGGGTAAATACGTAATCGGTTGAACCCGGTGTTTGGGTGTTGATCACAGCCGGGTTCCATGTACCGGAGATGCCCATAGGCGAAATGTTCTCTAGGGTTGGCGCCAGCGTATCCATACACAGCGAACCGATCGGCTCGAAGCCCGGCTCCAATACGAAGTTGACCACAACGGTCATCGTCGCCTGTATCGCGCACTGGCCTGGGTCTGGATCAAACGTATAAGTGGTGGTGGTCTGGTTGTTCGGCAGTGGCGACCAGACGCCAGTGATGCCGTTGGTCGAAGTCGTCGGGAGCGTAAAACTCGCACCCGAACAAATTGGTGCCAACGGTACAAAATCTGGCAGTTGGTTGGCCGGCAACACTGTGACGGTTAGACTCGTCGGGAGCGTACAATCTTGTCCGGCCGCAGGGGTAAAATCGAAATTGAAGGTACCCGGAACCGCAGTAGAAATCACCGCTGGCGACCAAACGCCAACCACGCCGTTGAGCGAAGTCGTTGGCAAGCCCGGCGCTACGGTACCCACGCACAACACCGGAATCGGAGCGAATTGCGGCGTCACCTCTGGGTTGACCGTAATATCTAAACAAACCGGCAAGGCGCAAGTCTGGCTCGCGTCTGGCGTAAAGCAATAATTGAGCGTTCCGGCCAGCGATGTATCGACAGATGCCGGACTCCAGGTTCCCGTCACGCCGTTGACCGAAGTGGTCGGCAAGGCAATGGCCGTCGCATTTTGACAAACGTTGGTTGGTAACGTAAACGTAGGCGTCACTTGTGCATCGACCGATACGTTGACACCCGCCGTGTTCACACAACCCGAACGGTTCACGGTTACTTCATAGTAACCTGCTTGGGTTACGGTGATGCTACTCGTGGTATCAGGCAACGGATTGGTGTCGAAGGTCCAGCTAAAGGTGACTTCGCCCAAATCAAAATTGATTGGCGTCACGGCAATCGTTCCAGACGATCCTGCGCAAATCGAGAAGTCGGCCGGCAAGGTAAACTGCGGTGTCAAATCGTTGATGATGAGCTCGAAAGTCGTCACCCCAAAACAGCCCGAGGCGTTCTCTGCCCTGACATAAATGGTTTGCGGATTCGAGGTGTTGGTGTACGCCGTCGGGGTACTGATCTCGGTACCGTCTACACCGGCTTGCGCTTCGGCCAGGGTGGTGTAGTACGTCAAGGTAAAGCCGCTGCCGATTGGTGCGATGATCGACGAAGCATTGGTGGTCAAATCGAACACCCCGGTAGTCGCCGCGTCGCAAATGGTCAACGCGTTGGCTTGGCCAGGAACGACCGGCGGGTAGTATTCGACCACAATCGAATCGGTACCAGAACATGTAGAGTTGTTCAAGACCGCGGTAACTGAATACTCGCCCTCTTGGGTCACGGTCAGCGTCGCGCCCGTAGCATCGGGAATTTGTTGGTCGCCCAAGAACCACGTAAAGGTATATTCATCGGGGTTCAAAGAAGAGTTGAGTTCGATGCTTCCGCCTTCGCACAAAGCGCTTCCGTTCTCTTCGAGCAGGTTGTCGCCGAGTTCGAGGTTGCCCAATCCAAAACTGCCCCCTTCGATGAATACCGCCGAATCGAGCGCGTTGTCTTGGCCGAATGGTCCAAAGTCAGAAATGGCCAACTTGATGTGGTAGGGTTGTCCCGGAATTACAGGAGCCGATGCCGTCAACGGAACGGTCACCCCATTAAAGTTGATCGGCGCTTCGAGCGGATTGCCTTCCGGCGCGTCATAATAGGCCGCAAAATACTCTTCGTTGGCCGACTCACACGCGTCGTTGTACAAATTGTTGCGGATGGTGGTCACCGAAATTGGGATGTCGGTGTTTGGCAACACGGCCAGGTTCGTGGTTTCGTTTGTCGTCAAGTTCGTCAGGATAAATCCGAATACATCCGAATAGTTACATTGGAAAGTACCATACTCCTCCGACGCAAAGATGAAATTAAAGCTGATGTTGTTGGTGAGCGGTACGAAATCGAATTCCAAAGAAGTCGCATTCCCCAAGGTGCCCACAATGCCTTGATCGATCAAAATCTGATCGAGGTCGGCATCGCCCGGCCAAGTGAAATCGCCTTCACTTTGAATATTGGTGTTCGGGCCCGGCGCCATATTGGCATCGCCCGAACTCAGCACCACGCCGTATTCAAACGGGAAGCTCGATCCGTTACGTTCAAAATAACCGATGCCGTTGGTGTCCAATCCGAAGTCGGTGCCTGTAGACGAGGTCACATTCGAAACGCTCGCGCAAGTGGTGTTGAGCAATACGTCTTCGATCAATTGAAGGTTGGTATGGCTGGTGGTAGTCGACGAGATCGGCGGCGGGATCGTTCCGATACAGATGTCGAAAGTCGAGGTTTGCCCCTGTGTCTCTGTCCAAGAATAGACACGGATAAAATAGGTTTGTCCCACGGTAAGCCCTGTGGCGATACTTTGGTTGGCGTCGCTACAATACACCTGGGTCAGGTTGCCGCAGTTGTCGCCTACATAAAGTATGTGGAACAGGTCTTCGGTCGAACCTTGGATGTTGAACAAGTCGATGTTGTGTGCCGTGGTCGATGCCGTAAATTGGAACCAAACGTCGTCGTCTGCCGAGCCACCGCAATCTTGCGGCAAGGTCGATGGCGTCGCACCGATGATGGTACCCGATGCAATTTGCGCACAAGATTGGTCGCCGTTTACCGGCACCACGATGGCCGTGTCGCACTCGTCGTTGGTGATCAATGAAGCGAAAGAAAGCGGACCGGCCCAGTTGCTCAAATCGCCGGGCGCACAAATCGCGCGAACGTAGAAAACATAGGCGGTACCTGAAGTCAATGCGGCCAAATAAGGATTATCTGAAGTTTCGATTCCCTCAGCGTCGGGTGCAGGAATCGGTGAGCCCGCCGGTAGAAGAATAACTTCCCATTGCGTTGCCGTTCCTGATTCGGTCCAGCCCAAAAGCGCCGATGTGGTCGTCACATCGTCTACATACAATTGGGTTGGTTTCGGACAGGTTGCCGGGACGCATTGTACCGTACCCGAGAACAAAGTCGTTCCCTGATCGAATCCATTAGGGCCGTAGGTAAATACCTGTTCGCCCGATTGGTTATGGATTTGGATGCCCACCTCTCCGGCAAAAGCGCCGCCGTTGTTCCAGAACAACTCGAATCCGATGTTGTTACACAAAGTGATTACTTGTTGGATAGGGCCCTCGCCATCGGTAAAGTCGGCGCCAATCGTAGCCACCGGAATACCGTTTTGGAAAATCGTCATCGTGTTGCCGTTCCAACCGTCGCCAAAACTGTCGGTCATCGTAAAGGTATAGTCGCAAACATCGGCAGGGGCGCAAATCTGTGTCGAGAAATCGAATCCTGCGCTCCAGAAACTGTTGTCGGTTTCCGAACACACCGAACGCACATAAACCGTATAGCTCGTAGCCGCCGTCAAATCGACGTCGTACACAAAAGGAGGAGCCGTTGCAAGCACCCAGCCCGTGGCATCTTGTGCAGGAGGCGGTGCCGTAGAAGGCAACACCAATACATTCCAAGAGGTAGCCGCTGGCGTATTGTTTTCGTCCCAAGTAATGGTGGCAGAAGTGAGCGAAGTGCTGGTCACGGTCACACCGGTTGGTGCCAAACAGGTTGGCGGCACGCACTCGGCGGTTCCTGCAAACAAAGTCTCGCCTTGCTGGTTACCGCCTGGGTTGTGGGTAAAAATATTCTGTCCGAGGAAGCTCGTAACGGTAAGCCCGACCTCGCCCGCAAAAGCGCCACCTTCGTTCCAGAAAATTTCAAATGAAACACCGTGACAAAGTGGGATCTGTACATCAATAGGTCCTTCGCCGGTTTCGAAATTGGCACCGATGGTGGCCACCACAACGCCATTCTGCAAAATGTTCATCGTGTTGCCGTTCCAGCCGTCGCCGAACGTATCGATCATCGTAAAGGTATAGACGCATTGTTCCGATGCGGCACAAATGGTTGTGTTCGCTGTGTACGGACCGGCAAGCGTACTGATGTCGTCTGCCGCGCAAATCGCACGAACGTAGAAATCATAGGCCGTTCCCGATACCAATCCGGTAGTGATCGTCACCAACGTTTCGGTGGTGTCTACCCAGTTCGGATCATCGACCGCCGGCGCAGGGCTGCCCGCAGCAACAAAGATGTACTGCCACGCGGTTTCGTTCAAGCCCGGTGTCCAGCCAAACTGGATCGAGGTCAAATCGGGGTTCTGGGTGTACAAGGCTGTCGGTTTAGGACAGGTTGGCAACGTAAAGAACGGCTCCGAAGGGTTCGACCATGGATTGTCGCCCGGCGTCGTACATACGGCCCTTACATAAATCACATATTCTGTGTCGGGCAACAAGCCAGACGTCAGTTCGAATGGATTCTCGGTGGTGTTGGCCGTTGGCGTGGTGTTTTCATCGGGTGCCGGCGATCCTATCGGAAGCACGACAATATCCCACGATGCCGGCGGCAAGCCGTTCGGGGTCCAGGCGATGGTCACGCCATTCGGTGTCGGGCTCGACCAGGTGACCTGGGTTGGCGGCAAACACAGCGGATTGGCGCAATCTACTTCACCGTTATAAATGGTCGAACCTTGTTGGTCGCCTGCAAATGGGCCGAACGAGAAAATCGACTGGCCAAAGGAGTTGATCACGGTAAATCCGACTTCGCCAGGGAAATCGCCACCGGTATTCCAGAAAATCTCGAACGGACCGTCGCACATAGGGATTGAAACCTGGATCGGGCCTTCGCCGTCTTCGAATGTCGGTCCTATCTCGCCCACGGGCAATCCGTCCTGGATGATGCTCATGGTGTTGCCGTTCCAGCCGTCGCCGAACGTATCGGTCAATTCAAAAATATAGTTACAGCCACTGGTACACGATGTGGTGTTGAACAAGTAAGGTCCTGCCCATTGGCTGAACGACACCCCATCTGGGCAAAGCGCCCTGACCCAATACTGGTATGGCGTACCGAGTTGAAGCGTCGTGCCCTCCTGCGTGAGTTGCGTCACGCCAAAGTTCGTGTTGGTGCCCGCCGGGATACCTGCGGCGCTCGGCACCGGTGTTCCTGCGGTTTGTACGAACACTTCCCATGCGGTAGCCCCGCCCGGGTTCTGCCAAGAAAGGTTGGCGCTGTTCGGGCCTGTTCCCGTGGCCGAAAGCCCCGTAGGCGGCGCACAGGTGACGTCCTGTATCGTAAGGTTGTATTCGAAGCTATCGTTGGTAGACGAAATGACGATGTAAATCGTATTGCCCGCCGTGACTTCCAACGCAGGGATGCTTCTGATCGAGCCGTTGTTGTTGCCCACGCCGGCCAAACAGTTCGAACCGATATCGGAACATTCATCGTAAACAAAAACACCCGTTCCGGTATTGCCCAGCGGGTTCATTTCGATGCTGATCAGTCCCGTAGTGGTGGCCGGCACGGTGTACGAATACACCACATCGTTGCCCGCCAAAAAGTCGCCGGTGGTACCGCAACCCGTTCCGCCCGGAGACGGAAAATTGATGTTATTGCCCTGTTGGATCGTGTTCCCCGTATCGAAATACGGAAGCGGCGTCACCACAATCGGGCCGTCGCACGTAGAGCCAAGTGGCGAAGTCGTAAAGTTGAACGGTCCCGTTTGTTGGCTCACCGATTCGGAACAAACCGCGGTCACGTAAAATTGATAGGCGGTGTCTGGTGTCAAAGGCCCTGGCGGATCTTCGAGTGGAATGGTATAGCTGTCGGTAGCGCCGCCATCGGCGATGCCGGAGATAACGGTGCCGGTTCCGGGAACAAATCCCGACGGGCCATATTCGATGTTGTACGAAACGGCCGATCCTTGCCAGGTGAGTGTAGCGTTGTAGGCCGATACGTTCTCGACCCCGAATTGTGTCGGCTCGGGGCAACGCTCGACAATGTGCACGTCGTCGACAAGCCAACGGTCGCCGCTGGTTTGGTCGCCTTCTTGGGTAAACACCTTGACGAACGCAAAATACCGCGTCCCGGTAAAAGAGAAGTTGATGACTTTTTCTTCGTAGTCGAGCTGGTTGGCCGTAACGGTGCTGAGCGTCGTTTCGGTGTACTGCTGCAAGACCACATAGGCCGCAAAATTGAGCGGATCGGGATCGGAAGAAACACGTATTTGATACAACGTACCCGTGTCGCCGTTCAGGGTTTGCCGCGTAAAAAAACGCAATTGGCGGTTGGCCTGGATGTTGAGCACTTGCGGGGTAATCAGCCATTCTTCGGCCAGTACGCCATCGCCTGTATTTTCACGGTTGACAAACGCCGCTTTTGCGCCGCCATTGGCCGGATAAACCCCGGGGTTGACTTGCCAATTGAACGGCTCGTTAAGCCGGTTGTCCTTGACCAGCCAGTTTCCCGACGCCATGGTCCAGACGCCCGAGGCATCCGGTTCGTCGGGAGCGGCTTCGAAATCCTCATCGAGCTGTGCAAAGCCCGAAAAAGTAACAAAGCCCATTAAAAACAATAGGAAATGTTTTTTCATAAAACGAAAAATTTAGTTGGTTGTTATAGGTTTTTGCAATTTTTGCTTCCCAAATTTAACTAATTTTATCAAACTTTTATGAATTTTTTAATGGTTTGGTGTTAAATATAAAATTTGTTGCGTTTTCCCCAATTATAGCCGACTTTCACTAGTTTTGCATACATTCGCTGATCATGCTCGAGAAAGAAAACATCAAATTTGAAAAGACCGTTCTGGTTGGGATTGTCACCCAAAACCAAAACGAGGAAAAGCTCGCGGAATACCTCGACGAGCTTGAATTCCTGACCTTTACCGCAGGTGGCGAAGCCGTAAAACGCTTTTCGCAAAAAATGGATCGTCCGAACCCGAAAACCTTTCTCGGCACGGGAAAAATGGACGAAATCAACTATTATGTAAAAGACAACGGCATCTCGACCGTCATTTTCGACGACGAGCTATCGCCTTCTCAGCAAAAAAACATCCAGCGCATACTGGGCTGCAAGGTGTTGGACCGCACCAACCTCATCCTCGATATTTTTGCGCAACGCGCCGAGACCTCATATGCGCGCACGCAGGTCGAACTCGCGCAGTACCAATATTTGCTGCCACGTCTTTCGGGCATGTGGACGCACTTGGAACGCCAACGCGGCGGTATCGGGATGCGCGGACCGGGCGAGACCGAAATCGAGACCGACCGCCGTATCGTACGCGACCGCATCGCCTTGTTGAAAGACAAAATCAAAACGATCGACAAACAAATGTCGGTGCAACGTGGCAACCGTGGCGCGATGGTGCGTGTGGCTTTGGTGGGTTACACCAATGTGGGCAAATCGACGCTCATGAATGCGATCGGCAAAAGCGACGTTTTTGTAGAAAATAAACTGTTTGCGACACTCGACACCACGGTACGCAAAGTGGTCATCAAGAACTTGCCGTTTTTGCTCTCGGACACCGTGGGATTCATCCGAAAATTGCCGACGCAACTCGTCGAATCGTTCAAGAGTACGCTCGATGAAGTGCGCGAAGCCGATTTGCTGCTGCACGTGGTCGACATTTCGCATCCCGATTTTGAGGACCACATCGCATCGGTCAACCAGATTTTACAGGACATCAAAAGCCACGACAAACCCACGATCATGGTGTTCAACAAAATCGACGCCTACAGGCATTTGACGATAGACGAAGACGACCTCATCACCGAGAAAACCGAGCGCCACTACACGCTCGACGAATGGAAGCAAACCTGGATGTCACGCGTTGGCGAAAAGAATGCGCTGTTCATTTCGGCTACCGAGAAGGCGAATTTCGAGGAGTTCCGCAAAAGGGTGTACGAGGCCGTGCGGCAAATACACATCACGCGGTTCCCGTACAACAACTTCCTGTATCCCGATTACGACGACGCGGTAGAAAAAGAAGACAAAGCATAAAAAAGCCCTCTGTTGAGGGCTTTTATTTTTAGGAGGTATTTTAGAATCCGATGTTCACCGACAAACCAAACACCTCGCGCACCTGGAATCCCTTGAAGGCATTGTCGTCGTAGATGGTCTGGAACGACAGCACCGTGGTCAAATAACGGTTGATTTTCATCACCACGTTGAGCTGGTAATCGAGGTCGACGTTTTGCGGATCCTCGAGGTAATTCGAATACAGCGTCAGGATATTCTCGAACGTGACATTGGTCATCACCGCAAACTTGTAGTAACCCGAAGCGTGGAAACCAAGCTCGTAACGCATGCTTTTGCCACGGTCTACGCCAAAATACGTTCCGTCTACATACGGTTCCAAGGTTGGGATTCCGCCGGCATCATACACGATACGATCCGACGTATACTGGCTGTCTACAAACGTAATTTTTGACGTGGCCGGCGCAATATTGATCTTCAGGTTCTCGCCTTTTTGATACAGCATACCCGGACCAAAAGTCAGGTAGCCCGGCGACAGGAAACTGGTGTTGGGCGTACGGATCTCGCGGTCGAGCGAATCGCGTCCGTAAATGTAACCCTTGGTCAATTGCGTCTTGAAATTCAGGAAGAACGAGTACGACCAATCGCCTTTGGCCTTTTTGCCGAGCAACGAGTTGAACTCAAAGCGGTCGTCGGTTTTCTTTTCGAACGACGAATTCTCGGTTTTGACCAAGCCGTACGACGCGATCACTTTGTTGTCCCATGACCAATCGTCTTTTTTGTAATTGAGGTCGTAGTTGATCCCGACGGTTCCCGAGATGTTGTTCTCGCCACCCGCCTGCCAGTTGCTAAAGCTCGATTGGTTGAGCAACAGCGAAAAGTTACCCTTTGATTTCCAGATTTTTACCGTGTCTGCCGGTGTCGGTGCGGCGGGTTCTTGCGCCCAAATCGACATCGTTCCGACAAAAAATAACGAGAGTAGTACAATTTTCTTCATAGGTCGAAAGTTAGGATTGTATCGTAAATATAGGGATTTACACGCTAATCTGTCGCTGTTTTTCGCGTTAATTTGACGCTTTGGTTTTCTTGTACAACGGAACCGCAGAACAGGCCTCGCCATACATGATGCTCTTGGCCAGCGGTTGCAGGTATTGCGCGGCAAGCAAATACGCGCTCGTGGGCACCGGTTTGCGCGAACAACCCTTGATGATGACAGGCTTGTCTGCAAAAGGTGTGTAGTCGATGGTAGGAAGGATTTCCTGGTACAACGCCGTATCGATGTCCTCGGGTGTGCCGTTGACGATTCTCTTGGCAAATGGCGTCAAATGTACCGTCACCAAAATCGATGCCCACGCCGGCACGATGGCATCGGTCGAGCAATGCACGGCAACATAGGCATCCTGGTACTGCGTCCAATCGTGGTTTTTGAGCTGCTCGCGAAAATCCTTCTCGCGCAACAACAAGCCTTCGAAAAGCCATTGCGCGATGTCGACCTGGATGCGACGCCCGACCGGATAATAATCCTCGAGATCGAACACTTCGAGCGCCGAATTCGCGACGCGGTTGACGATTTCCCCTTCCATCACAGCATCCCAAGTTCAAGTTTGGCCTCTTCGCTCATCAAATCCTTGCTCCACGGCGGATCGAACGTGATCTCTACCTCGACATCCTTGACGTTGTCGATGCCCTTGACTTTTTCTTCGACTTCGCGCGGCAAACTCTCGGCCACGGGGCAGTTTGGCGAGGTAAGCGTCATCAGGATCTTGACCTCGTAATCGGTATTGACCATGACGTCGTAAATGAGCCCGAGTTCATAAATATCGACGGGAATCTCGGGGTCGTAAATTGTCTTGAGTTTCTTGACGATGGCCTCTCCGAGCGCATTGGTGTCTATTTCTTGTTCCATAATCAGTTGTTTTGTGAGTCGAACGCAAGTGCGTACATCTTGATTTGTTTGACCATCGATACGAGTCCGTTGGCGCGTGTGGGCGACAAATGTTCCCGGAGTCCGATTTGGTCGATGAATTGGGTGTCGGCGGCCAAAATATCGGCGGCCTTTTGGTGCGAGAACACGCGGATCAAGATCGCGATGATGCCTTTGGTGAGGATGGCGTCGGAATCGGCCGAAAAAACCACCTTGCCGTCCTGTTGTTCGCCGTGCAGCCACACCTTCGACTGGCAGCCCTTGATCAGGTTGGATTCGGTTTTGTATTGCTCTTGGATCACGGGCAGGGTTTTGCCCAAATCAATCACATACTGGTAGCGTTCGTCCCAGTCCTGCGGGTCGAACATCGCAAACTCGTCGACAATCTCGTCCTGTATTTCTTTGATGGTCATTTTTTTTCGGCTATGGCTACTAAATGGTTCACAAACGCGGCAATTTCTGCCGGTGGCGTACCGTGATCGAACACCGTGGATTGGTAGGTTTCGCCCTCGTACGTCACTTTGAGGTCGGCCATGGCGGCGCCGTCGTAAAACCGTTTCTCGGTGGGTGCTTTGAGGTTCGGGAAATCGTCCAGTTTGAGCTTGCCGAACTCCGCTACCAAAACCTTCCAATCGGCATCGGCAATCTTTGTGGTCTTACCTTGTTTGTCGTTGCGGTCGCGCGACACGGCCATCGATTGGTTTTTGATGGTAATGTGTTGGTAAAACCCGCGCGTGTTGGCCGTGTATTCGACCTCGGCGGTTTTGATCTGTTGTTCGTCTGCGCAACCTTTCCCAAGGAAAATGGTCAACAGCAGCATCGATAGTATTTTCATCGTTTCTATTTTTTAAGACAACATCGTCTTGGCTTTTTTGACGCCTTCGACGAGTCGGTCGATTTCTTCGGTGGTATTGTAAAACGAAAACGAGGCGCGCACCGTGCCGGGAATGTCAAAAAACTGCATCACCGGTTGCGCGCAATGGTGACCCGTTCTAACGGCGATGCCCATTTTGTCGAGGATGGCGCCGATGTCGTACGGATGGATCCCCGCTATGTTAAACGAAATCACCGACGTTTTTTGCGCCGAGGTGCCGTAAATCTTCAATCCTTCGATCCCGAGCAACTTTTGGGTGCCGTATTCGAGCAACATTTTTTCTTGCTTTTGGATATTTTCAAAACCGATGCCGTTCAAATAATCGATGGCCGTCCCCAGTACGATGCCGCCCGCGATGTTGGGCGTGCCTGCCTCGAATTTGTGCGGCAAATCGGCGTAGGTGGTTTTTTCGAACGTCACCTCCTTGATCATTTCGCCGCCGCCCATGTACGGTGGCAACCGGTTGAGCCATTGTTCCTTGCCATACAAAATACCGGTTCCGGTAGGCCCGCAAACCTTGTGACCTGAAAAAGCATAGAAGTCGCAGTCGAGCGCTTGCACATCGGGTTTGAGGTGCGGGGCCGCCTGCGCGCCGTCGATAAATACCGCCGCACCAAACTGGTGGGCTTTTGCGATCATCTCGGCGATGGGATTGATCGTGCCCAGCGCATTCGAGATGTGGTTGACGGTGACGAGTTTGGTTTTTTCCGAAAGTAACTTTTCGTATTCGGATTGGATCAGCGCGCCATTTTCATCCATCGGGATGACCTTTAACGCAGCACCCGTTTTCTCGCAAAGCATTTGCCAAGGCACGATGTTGCTGTGGTGTTCCATGGCCGACACCAGGATTTCGTCGCCCGGCTTTACCAACGATGTAAATCCGTGCGCGACCAGATTGACGCTTTGCGTGGTGCCCGAGGTGAACAGTATCTCGTGCGCGAATTCGGCATTGAGGTGGTGCTGGATTTTTTGCCGCGAGGCTTCGTAGGCATCGGTGGCCAACTGGCTCAGCGTGTGTACGCCGCGGTGGATGTTGGCATTGATTTCCTGGTAGTATTTAGCGATCGCGTCGATCACGACTTGCGGTTTTTGTGCCGTCGCGCCGTTGTCGAAATACACGAGCGGTTTGCCGTTTACCGTTTGGTTCAATATCGGGAAATCTTCGCGGATCTTTGAAAAGTCTGACATGGGTATTCTAAAATGCACCACAAAAGTACGAAAACCGCATCGTTAAACGCTTAATAATATGTTATTTGTTTGGGCGCGGTCAGTAGGTTTCGCTCGACCCGCCGCCGCTAAAACCGCCGCCGCCAAAAGGCATCCCGCCGGTATCGTTCGCCACGGGCTGCACGTTGATTTGCGCATTGACGATGACGGCCTGCGCATACAGCATCGTGTTCTTGTTGGAATGTCGGTCGGGTTCATACGTTATGCCCGATTCCTTGTGACGTAATTTTCGGATCAAACCATAGGCCAGGGCAAACAACAATACGCCGGCCAGTATCAGCGCCGCATCGGGCCGTAGCATGCCATAGTAGTGGCGTATCGTGAGTACCGAAGCCACGAGTGCCAGGCATCCGAGCCACAAAAGCGGCTTGTTTTTGGTCTTGACGCCGTACCACAAATACCCGATGGGCAAGCCAAAAGTCAACACATAAAAAACCCAAGCAAACGGGATGTCCTGACCGGGCAAGACGGCAAGCCCAAGCAAATCGACCGAGAGTTCGCGCACCACGAAATAGTTGACCGAGACATAGGCCAAAACCAACGCAAAAACCTGTACGCTGCACAATACATTTTTATAGAAAAGCATGCCGTCTTTGGCGCGAACAACGTAGTAAGACGCATACAACGCTATACCCAATAAGAGTCCGACAAAGGGCACATACAACTTCGAAAACAATTCCAGATCGAACGCCAAACACGCGAAAAACCCAGCGACGCCTACCATGCCCAACACCGTCGACAGCGTGTGGACGTAACGGATGGACGCAAAAACGCCCGTTATGGCCAAGGCCACAAAAGCAGCCGTCGCGCTTTCGGTATTCATGCCCACGGCGGTGGCGACCAACGTGACAAATCCGAGGATGAACGCGTCGTCGAGCCCATGTGCGAAGAAGTTTTGCCTGGCGAAAAATTCGCTGCCTGCCAAGCCCACGACTGCATAGAGCCAAAGCGCCCATTCATAGCGCTCCGAAAGAATCGCGAATACAAACAACGATGCCGCGCCCACCACCGACGAATACAACAGTGTACCCAACACAAAAAATCCGATACGTACCAGTAGGTTGTTGTGGGTTTTTAGCGTCGGTGTTTTGCTGTGCGCCGCGGCCAGTTGTTCACTGGTGATGAACCCGCCGTCGCAAAGTGTTTGGGCGCCTTCGAGGAAGAAGGTATTGGCGAGCAGTGTTTTATCGTAGGCGATCATCGTTCTTTTTGTTAAAGCGTTTGATGGCAAAAACGAACAACGTGATCGAGCCAATAAAATACAACGGCGCAGCCAAGATCAGCAATTCGCTAAAAAAATTCAAGCCGATAAAATCGATGGCTTTGAACATCAAAATATTCCATCCGATGTAGGCATAGACGAGCGCAAAAACAAACAGCGACAACGCGTCGATCGCATGGCTTTTTTTGTAAAAATAAAACGTTGCTGCGGCCAGGACGATGGCATATACCGGCCAAAAACCTTCGATAAGCCCGGCCACGCAACAAATCCCCAGCAGGTGCTGCGCAAAGGTGAGAAACACCAGGGCAAAGTGCTTTTTCAGCGCGGTGCGCTGGCTGTACTCGGTCCAACCCACAAGCAAAATGCCGAGTATAATCCCCGAAAAAAGCAACGCCGGATGGCCCAGGAAATCATTATCTAAAACCGTCTGTGGCGTGGCGGTAATGCCCACGGCCGCGGCGAGGGCCGTGGTGCCGATGGTCAACGCGCTGCGGTTGTCGAAATAATACGCCGATGCAAACGCCAGCGCGGCCGAAAGCAATGTGGGTACTTCGTGATAGGACCCGAACGAAGCGTACTGGTACTGCCAGTAGCCGATAAACGTAGTGCCCAAAATGGTCGCCAGCAACACCAGGTATTGGTACGCCGGATGGTCAAAATCTACTTCCTCCCGATGGAATCCTGTTGATTTCTTGAAGCAAAAGTAATAGCTCCCCGCGCACAACAACAGCAGTAAAACCAAGATTGCCGTGTGCCCGATGGTATCGATGTTTTCATAGATTAGAATGCCCGCCCCGGCCGTGAACAGCAAGACTGAAGCATAAAGCAACATCTGCAATTCATGGTGCAGCGAAAAAATGCCGAGCGACCGATAGGCCTTGACCTCGGCCAATTGTTGGCGGGAAATGACCGATTCATCCAGCAGCCGCTGCGCAACCGATTCCTGTTCTGCGTTCATTGGTTTTTTTGATGATGTGCAATCAAATATAATTGTTTTTGCATTGGGGCTGTAAAACGTAGGGATGTTTTTTTAATTTTACTACCGCTAACGTATTCACACCTATGAAAAAACGCCATTGGTTTGGTTTGATCGTGGTGGCCGCCTTGGGTGTGGTCGTCGGGGTCAATTATCCGAAGCTCGACCTGATTTCGGGGTTTGCAGCCAAGAGCGTCGCGACCGGGCATTTTGCCGATGGCCGTACGTTGCAGATGATCGAAGAAGGCGACAACGACATCCCGCTCGTGGATCTTGCGCTGAACAACATCGACGAAAAAAACAAATGGGCGACCGCATCGGTTTTTGGGTTGAACACGCGTAAGGCCATCTACCGCGAAGGTTTGGGCTCGGTGTTGGTAGACGACGATTTCGATACCACCAAGCCATACGCCATCCCCAAACGAACCAAAGGGCCTGTGGCCGCGTTTCCCTACGGCGACGCCGAGCCGCGCGATACTTTTTTTGACGAGGTCAATTACGGCCGTTTGCAAAAAGCGGTAGACGACGCTTTTGACCACAACGGCAACAAAACCAAAAGGACGCGCTCGGTACTGGTGGTGTACAAAGACAAAATCATTGCCGAAAAATACGATGCCGGTTTCAGTAAAAAATCGCGTATCCTGGGCTGGTCGATGACCAAGAGTTTAACGGCCACCTACTTTGGCATCCTGCAACACCAAAAAAAGTTCGACATTTTCAAACCCGCGCCCATATCGGAATGGCGCAAGGACCAACGCCGCAACATCACCACGAGTAATTTGCTGCGCATGAACAGCGGGCTCGAGTGGGACGAAAACTACGAAACCATCTCGGACGCGACCCAAATGTTGTTCCTGGCCAAAGACATGACGGCCGTACAACGCGACAAATGCCGTGCTTTTGCGCCCAACGAGCACTGGAATTATTCGTCGGGGACAACCAATCTGCTCTCGGGCATTTTGCGCAAACAATTCAAGACGCACCAGCAATACCTCGATTTTTGGTATGCGTCGCTGATCGACAAGATCGGGATGCACTCGATGTTTGTCGAGACCGACATGTCGGGCAATTTCGTGGGATCGTCCTATGGTTGGGCCACGACGCGCGATTGGGCTAAATTCGGACTGTTGTACCTGCACAAAGGCCAGTGGAAAAACGAACGCCTGTTCGACGAAAAATGGATCGACTATGTGACCACGCCGGCCAAGGGTTCAAACGACCATTACGGCGGCCATTTCTGGATCAACAAGGGTGGTTATTATCCCGATGCGCCGCGCGACCTGTATTCGGCCAATGGGTTTCAGGGGCAGCACGTGTTCATTGTTCCGTCTAAGGATTTGGTGATCGTGCGGATGGGATTAAAGGAAAACCCTGGGTTCGATTTCAACCACTTTTTGAAGGAAATCACCGGAAGTATCAAAAAAGTAAAAGCCTGATCACACCGACCAGGCTTTTTTATTTGTGGGATGCCCTAGCCCCGATGGAAGCGGTTATCCTTTTGCGGCCGCAGCGCAGCGGAGGCCGTAAAAGATAAAAGCGGACAGCGGGAAAAAGCTCCTAAAAATCGTTAATGAAAAACTCGTTTGTCTTTCGTCTTTCGTCTTTCGACTTACAAATCAAACCCCATGTTCACGCCCAATTTCATCGCAATGATCTTGGTGATGCGCTGTTTCAATTCCGGGATTTTAATGCTTTCGATGACTTCGTTCGAGAACGCGTACATGAGCAATGCCTTCGCCTCTTTTTGCGGAATCCCGCGCGATTGCATGTAAAACATCGCCTTGTCGTCGAGTTGGCCGATCGTGCAGCCGTGCGAACATTTGACGTCGTCGGCAAAGATTTCGAGCTGCGGCTTGGCGTTGATCGTGGCTTTGTCGCTGAGCAAAATGTTGTTGTTTTGCTGGAACGCGTCGGTTTTTTGGGCTTCTTTTTCGACGAAAATCTTGCCGTTGAACACGCCGGTCGAACGGTCGCCGAAAATCCCTTTGTAATTCTGGTGCGATTCGCAATTCGGCGTCGCGTGATGGACGAGCGTGTAGTGGTCTACGTGCTGCTTGCCCTCGATGATTGTAATGCCCTTGAGCGTCGAATCGATGCCTTCGCCTTCGTGGTAGAAATTGAGGTTGTTGCGCGTCAAATTCCCGCCAAACGAGAACGTGTGTACCGAAACGTGCGTTTGTTCCTTTTGCGAAATGTAGGTATTGTCTACGAGCGACGCTTCGAGGTTGTCGTTTTGGATCTTGTAATAATCGACGATAGCGCGTTTTCTTGCAAAAATCTCGGTCACCGAATTGGTGAGCACTGGATTGTCGTTGAGCGATTGGTGCCGCTCGATGATTTGCACGTGCGCGTTTTCGCCGACGATGATCAAATTGCGCGGCTGTACGAGCAATGCGGCCTCATTCCCGGTCGAAAAGTTGATGATTTCGATCGGTTTTTCGACGACTTTGCTTTTGGGGATGTTGATGTAGGCGCCTTCGAGTGCAAACGCGGTGTTGAGCGTGGTCAGGCTTTCGTCCTTGCTCGCGACTTTGTTGAAATACTCGTCGATGACCATTTTGTATTTGGGCTTGGTGAGCGCCGATGACATCAGGCAAACATCGAGTCCGTCGTGTGTCGTCGAAGACAAAAACGAACTGAATTTGCCGTCGATGAAAATGACTTTATACGTGTCGATTTCGTGCAGGAAATACTTCTTGACATCGGCGAAATCGACCGCGCCATCGGTCTTGGGGAACACGCTGAAATCGTTTTTCAAAATTGCACCCAGCGACGTGTATTTCCAGGCTTCTTCCTTTTTGGTCGGGAAGCCTTTGGTCTCGAAATTTTTGAGCGCAGACGTTCGAACGTCGTGCAGGTCGGAATGCACGTCGACGCTTTCTTCGAAGGCCATGAAGGAGGAGATGAGTTTTTCTTTTAGTTCCATTTTTTTATTGACGAAAGACTAATGACAAAAGTCGGAAGGACTTTTGGCCTGTGCCTTTGATAAAAATTTAATTAATCCAGCTATCAAACGTGATACATCTGTTACATTTTTGATGTGAATGCGAAAATCATCGTCCGAAATGTAGCCGAGGTCGTAAGCCAAATACAATTGCGAGCGTACTTCCCCTGATGATGCTTTGGCAACGAAAAGAAAATAGCAGAACTCATTATCTGTATTTCTTTCGAAGCCTTCAGCTATGTTCGAAGACACAGAAACTACTGCCCTCCGAATCTGTCGTTTCAAATCGAAATCTTTGTTGAATCCGTTATTTTGATCCGTCAGCAAATAAATTTGTTTGTTGAGTTCCCTGGCCTTCTGCCAAGCAACAATTTCTTCAAATGAATTGAATTTTTTCATGGCGTATAAATAATAATGTTGGCGTGTATATTGAAAAACTACTTTTGAACGCAGTCCTTCGTCATTTGTCTTTCAGACTTTCGTCTAATTTTCGTTCTTAATCCAATCGTAGCCTTTTTCCTCTAATTCATACGCGAGTTCTTTCCCGCCCGATTTGACGATTTTTCCGTTGTACAAAACGTGTACGAAATCCGGCACGATGTAATCCAAAAGCCTTTGGTAGTGCGTGATGACGATTACCGCGTTTTTGTCGCTTTTGAGTTTGTTGACGCCGTTGGCCACGATTCTCAATGCATCGATATCGAGACCTGAATCGGTTTCATCGAGGATGGCGAGTTTCGGGTCGAGCATCGCCATCTGGAAGATTTCGTTGCGTTTTTTCTCACCACCCGAAAATCCTTCGTTGAGCGATCTGGACATGAATTTGCGGTCGATTTCCAGAAGCTCCGACTTTTCACGGATCAATTTGAGCATTTCATTCGCCGGCATTTCCTCTAAACCTTTGGCTTTGCGCGATTCGTTGATGGCCGTTTTCATGAAGTTCGTCACCGATACGCCCGGGATTTCGACCGGGTATTGGAACGACAAAAACACGCCTTTGTGTGCGCGTTCTTCGGGCGCCAATTCGGATAAATCTTCGCCGTCGAGGATGACTTCGCCTTCGGTGACTTCATAGTTTTCGTTTCCGGCGATGACGGCCGAAAGCGTTGATTTTCCGGAGCCGTTCGGGCCCATGATGGCGTGGACTTCTCCGGCATTTACTGTGAGGTTGATGCCTTTGAGGATATCTTTGTCTTCTACTTTAGCGTGTAAATTCTTGATTTGTAACATTTTGAATTTGGAAATTTGAAAATTTGAAAATTTGGAAATGTGTCCCGTTAAAAATTCAAATTCGTTATGTTTTTGATGTGATTATTATTTTGTTGACTATTCTTGAAATGTTTTCTAATTGTTCCTTCAGTTCTTGCGTTGACGGATAATTTTCCGATAACTCGCACAATTCCAGCCAATAAAATGTTTCTTCTATTTCCTTGGCAGCGATTTTAAACTTATGGACAAAATCTTGTTTGCTCTCTGTGTTTTGCGCCTCTCTGATATTCGCTCCGATTGATGTTCCCGACTTTAGCAATTGATTGGCGATGACAAATTTTTTACCTTCTTGAAGTTCTTCTGAATATTTGATGATTTCCAGCGCAAACGCCAATGTTAATTTGACAATAATGTTGTCTTTGCGCTCCATTTTCAAATTTTCAAATTACCTCATTTTCAAATTAACCTACCGAGCCTTCAAGTGAAATCTCAAGCAACTTTTGCGCTTCCACCGCAAATTCCATCGGCAGTTTGTTGAGTACATCCTTGCTGAATCCGTTGACGATGAGCGCAATCGCTTTTTCGGTCGGGATGCCGCGCTGGTTGCAATAAAAAACCTGGTCTTCGCCGATTTTTGACGTCGTCGCTTCGTGTTCGATTTTTGCCGACGGGTTTTTCGATTCGATGTACGGGAATGTGTGCGCGCCGCAATTGTTGCCCATCAAGAGCGAATCGCATTGCGAAAAATTCCTTGCGTTTTCGGCTCTTGCTGAAATTTGAACCAATCCGCGGTAGCTGTTTTGCGATTTTCCGGCAGAAATCCCTTTCGAGATGATTGTTGATTTGGTGTTTTTGCCCAGGTGGACCATCTTGGTTCCGGTATCGGCTTGCTGGAAATTGTTGGTGACGGCAATCGAGTAGAATTCGCCCACCGAATTGTCGCCTTTCAACACGCAAGACGGATACTTCCACGTCACGGCTGAACCCGTTTCGACCTGCGTCCACGAAATTTTTGCGTTTTTCTCGCACAAGCCGCGCTTGGTCACGAAGTTGAATACGCCGCCCTTGCCTTCCTTATTACCCGGATACCAGTTTTGTACGGTCGAATACTTGATTTCGGCATCGTCGAGCGCGATAAGTTCGACAACGGCCGCGTGCAATTGGTTTTCGTCGCGGCTCGGTGCCGTACAGCCTTCGAGGTACGACACATAACTGCCTTCGTCGGCGATGACCAAAGTCCTTTCGAATTGGCCCGTACCGGCTTGGTTGATGCGGAAATACGTCGAGAGTTCCATCGGGCAACGTACGCCTTTCGGGATGTAGCAGAATGAACCGTCCGAAAATACGGCAGAATTCAAAGCCGCATAAAAATTGTCTTTTTGCGGCACGACCGATCCTATGTACTTCTGGACGAGCTCGGGATGTTCTTTGATCGCCTCTGAAATCGAGCAAAAAATGATGCCTTTTTCACTCAGCGTTTTCTTGAACGTGGTGGCCACCGAAACCGAATCCATTACGATGTCTACGGCCACGCCGGCCAAAACCTTTTGCTCGTCGAGCGAGATGCCGAGTTTTTTGAACGTTTCCAAAAGCTCGGGATCTACCTCGTCGAGGCTGTTGTATTTGGCTTTTTTCTTGGGTGCCGAATAGTACGAAATGGCCTGAAAGTCGGGCTTGTCGTAGTGTACGTTGGCCCACGTCGGCTCGGTCATTTCCTGCCACGCGCGGAACGCTTCGATACGCCAATCGGTCATCCACTGCGGTTCTTCCTTTTTTTGCGAAATCGCGCGGACGATGTCTTCGGAAAGTCCTACAGGAAACGTATCCGACTCGATGTCGGTGTAGAATCCGTACTCGTATTCTTTGTTTTCGAGTTCGATTTTGAGGTCGTCCTCGGTATATTTGTTTACTACTTTAGTCATAAGGTCATAAAGTCATAAAGTCATAAAGGCTTGGTATCTTAAAGTAATGTGTCGTTTTTTTGACGATTTCGCGCCTTTACGACTTTAAGACTCTGGCTTTTTTACGACTATAAAGAAAATGATTCCCCGCAACCGCAAGTCCTGCTCGCGTTCGGATTGTTGAACACAAAGCCCTTGCCGTTGAGACCACCCGAATATTCGAGGATGGTTCCCGCGAGGTACAAAAATGATTTTTTCTCGACCGCGATTTTTACGTCGTTGTCTTCGAAAATCTTGTCGTTTTCGCCTATCTGTTTGTCGAATTTGAGTTCGTACGAAAGTCCGCTGCAGCCGCCGCTTTTTACCCCCACGCGCACATAATCCTGGGTCGCATCAAAGCCGTCTTCCTTCATCATGTCGACGATTTTTTTGCTGGCCGAATCTGATACCTTGATCATCGTTATTTTTATTTTGTCTAAATGAACCGCAAAGATATGACAAATAAGGTTTTTTGCCGCATCAACTAACATTTTTATAACGGATGGTGACATAGGCGTTGGCTATTTGCGGATTTTACAATCGGGATTTTGTAAATTGCCGACAGATTTCCGGTGTTGACAGTTGCGTTAGGGATTGCAGCGAAAATCCTTTTTGTGGCGAAGTTTACGAGCCAAAAAAAGATTGCAGCGAAAAGCCCGACCCGCAGGGGAACGCCCACATTCAAAATTTAAAATTCAAAATTTAAAATCCCATGAAAATCTACCCGATCATGGCCGGCAACTTCAAGCTCGACGGCGGCGCGATGTTTGGCGTGGTGCCCAAGACACTTTGGAACAAAACCAATCCTGCCGACGAAAACAACCTCATCGACATCGCGGCGCGTTGCATGCTCATCGAAGACGGCAAGCGTTTGATTTTGATCGATACCGGAATGGGCAACAAACAATCGGAGAAATTTTTCGGGTACTATTCGCTTTGGGGCGACGATTCGATCGACAAATCGCTGGCCGCACACGGCTTTCACCGCGACGACGTAACCGATGTGTTCATGACGCACCTGCATTTTGACCACTGTGGCGGATCGGTGCAATGGAACAAGGACAGAACAGGCTATGAACCCGCTTTTAAAAATGCGAAATTCTGGAGCAACGACAACCACTGGGATTGGGCGACAAAACCCAATGCGCGCGAAAAGGCGTCGTTCCTGGCCGAGAATATTTTGCCGATGCAGGAATCCGGCCAGTTGGAGTTTATAGCCCGTCCGCAGGGCGATTTTTTGAAAAATTCGGAACTCGGTTTTTCGATTTTTTTCGCCGACGGACATACCGAAAAAATGATGATCCCGCAAATCGAATACCACGGCAAAACCATTTGTTTCATGGCCGATTTGCTGCCCACGGCCGGGCATTTACCACTACCGTATGTGATGGGTTACGATACGCGTCCGTTGTTGACTTTGCCCGAAAAAGCCAAGTTCCTGACCGAGGCCGCCGATAAGAATTACTACCTGTGGCTCGAACACGATGCGCACAACCAAATCATCACCGTCGAACACACTGAAAAAGGCGTTCGCGTCAAGGAAATCCTGAAGTGTAGCGACATCCTCTAAAAATTTTACCGGCTTGGTGTAACTAAAGATTTGGTTGTGCTACCTATGGATTAAACTTTATTGATATATCAATATTTTAATCCAAGTGTTATCTTTGCCAAAAACACACCCATGGAAAAATTAAATGACATTCTATTTTACAACATCGACAAAGCCATCCGCACGTACCGCAATTACGCGCAAAAACGACTGCGCGAACACGGTTACAAGATTACCATCGACCAATGGCTGACGATTAAGGCGATACTCGAGAACCCCGGCATCACGCAACAAGACCTGGCCGAGAAGATCTTTAAAGACAACGCCTCGGTCACGCGCATCATCGAAATCCTTGTGCAATCGGGCTATTTGCACCGCGAAGTCAACCCGGCCGATAGGCGCAAAACCATTTTATCGGTCACCGATGAAGGGCTTTCGATCATCGAAAAAGTACAAAACCTGGTGCTCGAAAACAGGCAGGTCGCGCTTACTGGCATCGTCGCATCCGATATCGAAACGGCCAACAACGTACTTCTAAAAATCATCAAAAATTCCAGATAAATCATCCGGGACGCGGCGGGACAAATCAACCCGCGACAACGCGAAACGGACCAATCAAAAAACGAATCATGTTACGCATCATCAATCACTTAACGACCTGGTTGTTGTTGGCATTTGCCACACTGGCCTCGGCCCAGGCCGACAAAATCACCATTTCCGGACAGTTTCAGTCTGGCGACAACCTGAAAGACGCCATTGTCTATCTGAAAAATGCGGCCGACCAATCTTTGGCCAAAACCGAAATCCTCGAGCCCGACGGCCGGTTTGCATTCACGAATGTCAACCCCGGACGCTACGCCGTATTAATGACGCAAAACGGCAACACGCGTTTTTCGGGCGAACCTTTCGAGGCAACTGCCGACCTCAACCTGGGCATGCTCATCGTATCGGCCGCGCAACAGCTCAACGAGGTAACCGTCACCAAGCCGCAGCAATACATCGAACGCAAAGACGGCAAGACGATTCTCAATGTCGAGAACAGCATCGCCGCGGCGGGCTCGTCGGCTTTCGAGGTGCTCGAACGGGCGCCGGGTGTGAACGTCGATGCCAACGACAACATCTCGTTGCGCGGACGCGGCGGCATCCTGGTGCAAATCGACGGCAAGCTCACGCCCATGACCGGATCGAATCTGGCGAATTACTTGCGCGGGATTCCATCGGGATCGGTAGAGAAAATCGAGTTCATCACCAATCCTTCGAGCAAGTACGATGCGGCGGGCACGTCCATCATCAACATCAAGATGAAAAAGGACAAGCGGCGCGGCACCAACGGCACGCTCACCAGCTCGCTCGGGCACGGCCGCTACATCAAAAACAACAACAACCTGAGCCTGAACCACCGCAACAAAGATGTCAACGTTTTTGGCAACTACAGTTTTGCGTACCGCGAAGGATTCAACGATTTGCAGCTCAACCGAAAATTCTATGACGGCCCGGTATTTACGGGTGCATTCGACCAGGACAACTACCTCAAGATGACGTTCCGCAACCACATTGCGCGCGCCGGTGCCGACTATCGCATCAACGAGCAACACACGGTGGGCGTTTTGGTAAGCGGCGTAAGCAACAAATTCAACCCGACGGGCAACAATTTTTCGGATGTATACGACGATGCCGCCGAGCGCGTGTCCTACTTTCGCACGCAAAGCCATAACCGCGACCGTTGGCGCAACTATTCTGCCAACCTCAACTACAAATGGACCATCGACACCACGGGCACCGAATTCACGACCGATTTGGACTATGCGAGCTACAGGAACCGATCTGACCAGAATTTCGACATCCACTACGGCAATTACGACGGGTCGGCGGCGCCGCTTCCGTATCGCTTGCACGGCGATTTGCACGGCGGGCTCGACATTTATGCGGTAAAAAGCGATTTCGTGAAACACCTGGGCAAAACCAAATTCGAGACGGGCATCAAGTCGAGCTATGTCAAGGCCGACAACGATTTGCGGTACTTTGACCGTTCGTCGGGCTTAGACACGTACGACCCAACCAAGAGCAACCATTTCATCTACAAGGAAAACATCAATGCGGCCTATGTCAACGCGGCGCGCGAATTTGGGAAATGGAGTGTGCAGCTCGGGTTGCGTTTGGAAAACACCAACATCTCGGGCGATCAACTGGCCGACGGTCGATCGTTTGACGATTCCTATACGCAACTTTTTCCGAGTGCGCTCATTTCGTACGCGTTGCATCCGAAACACAGCCTCGACTTGAATTACAGCCGACGCATCCAACGGCCGGGGTACGACCAGCTCAACCCGTTTCGCTTTTACATCGACCATACGACGTACAAAGAGGGCAATCCGTATTTGATTGCGCAAACGACACATTCTTTCGAACTCACGCACGCCTTTAACCAAAAGATCTTTACAACGTTGAGTTTTACGCGTACTTCCGACAACATCACCGATACCGTTTCGCCATCGATGACCGAGCCGCAAGTGACCGTGCAAAGCGTGAACAACCTCGATTCGGTGGATGTTTTTGGGTTGTATTTTATAGTGCCCGTCAACGTGACCAAGTGGTGGGACACGACCAACAACGTCAACCTGTACACGGCCAAATACAACGGCAACGTGTCGAATACGCAGCTGACCAATGCGGGAAATTTTACGTGGAACGTATCGACGACCAACAATTTCAAACTGGGCCATGGCTTTTTTGCCGAACTCGGCGGCGAATACCGCGCGCGCGAACGTTATGCGTTCGACCACATCGAACCGATCTGGTTCATGAACGCCGGACTGCAAAAAAAAATCGAGAACAAAAGCACGCTCAAGCTGGCCATGACCGATATTTTTGGGACCAATGCGATCCGCGCGCACTTAAATTATACCGGATATGAGGAACATTTTGACGTTCGGCGCGACACACAGGTCATCACGCTGTCGTACACCTACCATTTTGGGAAGGGCAACGGCCAGCAGCGCAGGCGTTCGGGCGGTGCCGACGACATCAAGCAACGCGCCGGCGGATCTAACGGATAATTTTTGAATGATGAAACGGATACTTCTTCTACTCTGCGCAACAATCTGCTATGGTGTGGTTTGCGCACAAATGCCCGCGCGCAAGGCGTTGATGGGCATGCAAGGCAAACCGGCAAGTGGCGGCATCGCGATCGACACCGTGTATCCAAAGGCGACGATGGCCGCGCTCAAATTGCGCAAAGGCGACATAATCCTGTCGATCGATCAAAAGCCCACGCCCTCGCTCGAAGCTTATGGCCAAGTGGCGGGATCTATCCGCGGCGGCGAAAAAATAACGGTCGACTACCTGCGCGACGGAAAACGGAAAACGGCCACGGGCAAGGCCATCATGCGTCCGTATGAAACGTCGGACAAGGCCGAGGTGTTGTACGACTGGGTTCCGTTCAAAAGCGGCCAATTGCGCTCGATTACCTACAAACCAAAAGGAAAAACAAACGTACCGTGCATCCTGCTTATCCCGGGTTACGGCTGCGGCAGCATAGAAAACTACAGCAAAAGCTATAACGGCAGGTTGATTGATGATTGGCTTATCAATGGCTTTGCTGTAGTGACTATCGAAAAATCGGGGTTGGGCGACAGTTTTGGCTGCGCGCCATGCTCGGAGGTCGACATCCAGACCGATATCGACAGTTTTGATGCGGGCTATCGGTACATGGAAAATTTACCGTTTGTAGACAAAAACAAATTGTTCATCTGGGGCCATTCGATGGGCGGTACGATTGCGCCCGAAATCGCCAAAAAATACAACCCAAGGGGCGTAATGGTTTTTGGTTGTGTGTTTCGTCCGTGGAGCGAATTTTTGCTCGAGATGCACCGCGTACAGAAACCGCTGCTCGAGAATTTGACGCTCACACAAACCGAAGATTTTACGCGTACGATCCAAAAAATCTACTATGAGTTTTTCGTACTCAAAAAATTGCCCGAACAACTCGTGAAAATTCCCGAGTACAAAGACCTTGTTATCTCGGAGCTCGGCTACAAACCCACCAGCAACGACATGTGGGGGCGCCACTGGAAATTCTGGCAGCAGATCGACTCGCTCGATATGGCGCGCAGCTGGGCCGCTGTCAAATGCCCTGTGCTGGTCATACACGGCGGAACCGATTACGAGCAATGTTCGCTTGTAGAGCCGATGATGATCGAAAAAACCGTCAACGAAGCGTATCCCGGCCATGCCCAATGGATTACGATCCCAGACCTCGACCATTTTATGATGACCAGCAAGGATTGGCCCGAGGCCGTCAAAAATTTTCGCGACGCCCAGTACGCCAAGGGAAACTACAACAAAAAACTGTCGGCGCAAACGGTGCAATGGTTGCAATCGCAACGGTGACGGCCACTTGGCGGGCGCGCACAAATAATTGTTAATAAAAGTATGATTTGTAACAAAGTCGGGTTATTTTTGACCAATCCAAAAAATAATCCTGATGCACTGTAAACCTATTTTCCTCACAGCCTTTGCTTTGGCTGTCCTCAGCGGATGCGGATCGTCTAAAATGATCGCCACCGCGCCCGAGAACATCGATAAAGTCCCGCTTAAGATCACGCCGCTCAAGGACGCCGATTTGATGCGTTGGAGCCACCTCGATTTAATCAAGGACACCGTGCCGGGCATGAGCGTCGACAAGGCCTATAAGGAAATCATCAAAGGAAAAAAGGGCGCCAAAGTGATTGTGGGCGTCATCGATTCTGGGGTCGACATCGACCACGAGGATTTGAAAGGCGTCATCTGGACCAACCCGAAAGAGATTGCGGGCAATGGCATAGACGACGACAAGAACGGCTACATCGACGACATCCACGGATGGAATTTTCTGGGCGATTCGGGCAACGAGACGCTCGAAATGACACGTATCGTCAAAAAAGGTGATGTCAATTCGGCCGATTACAAAAAGGCGCGCACCGAACTCGAAAAGAAACTCCAGGAAGCGCAAGGCAACAAACAGCAAGTCGATTTCATCTTCAAGGCCAACCAAACCGTGGCCACGCACCTCAAGAAAACCGACTACACGCTCGACGAGGTCAAGGCCATCACCACCACCGACCCGATGCTCAACCAAAGCAAACAGGTCATGATGAGTGTGATTTCGCAAACCGGCCCGGACTTTAACAGCGAGCTCAACGAGTACAAAAACCAGGTGTACGACCAGCTCAACTACAACCTCAACATCGAGTTCGACGGACGCAAGGTCGTGGGCGACAACCCCGACGACATCAACGATAAAAAATACGGCAACAACACCGTGTATGGCCCCGACAAGAAAGACGTCGTACACGGCACGCACGTGGCGGGCATCATCGCACAGGTACGCGGCAACAACAAAGGCGGCGACGGCGTGGCCAACAATGTGCAAATCCAGGTGGTTCGTGCGGTCCCGAACGGCGACGAATACGACAAAGACATCGCGTTGGGCATCCGCTACTGCGTAGACAATGGTGCCAAGGTCATCAACGGCAGTTTCGGAAAATCGTTCTCACCGCACAAACAATGGGTGTACGATGCCATCAAATATGCCGAGAGCAAGGATGTTTTGATCGTACACGCGGCAGGCAACGATGGGCTCGACATCGACATCGCCGAAAACGAAAACTACCCGAACGACTCGACCGACGGCAAGACCGAGATCGCGAACAACTTTTTGAGCGTCGGCGCACTCAACGTGACCTATGGATCGGGCATGGTGGCCGGATTCTCGAACTATGGTTCGAACAACGTAGATGTGTTTGCCCCGGGCGCCAAGATCTATGCGACCGTGCCGAACAACAAATACAAATACGAACAGGGCACTTCGATGGCCTCGCCGAATGCGGCAGGTGTCGCGGCGCTCATCCGTTCGCACTATCCGGATCTGACGGCCGCGCAAGTCAAAAAAATCCTGATGGATTCGGGCTTGCCGATCACCACCGTCGTGACTTTGGGCGAAAACGGCGAGAAAAGACCGTTCACCAATGCATCCAAATCGGGCAAGATCGTCAACGCCTACAACGCGATGATCATGGCCGCGCAAATGTCGAAAAAGAAATAATTTTTGTATAGAATCATACGGGGAAGGGCCAAAATCCTTCCCTTTTTTTATCCGATACTCATGAAAAAAATCCTGGTGGTTTCGCTGATCCTGACCCTTTGGACGGGGCTGGCGCAAAATTCGAACTATTGGCAACAGCATGTCGATTACAAAATGGACGTGGTGGTCGATGCCAAAAAATACCAATACAAAGGTGCACAGACGCTGGTGTACACGAACAACTCGAACGATACGTTGCGCAAGGTGTTCTACCACCTGTACAACAATGCGTTCCAGCCGGGCAGCGAGATGGATGCCCGTGTCTCGACGATTGCCGATCCAGACCGTCGCATGGTGATCAAGGAAAAAGTGGGCGACAAGGAAATCAAACAAAGCCGCATCGCACAACTCAAACCCGACGAAATAGGCTACCTGAAGATCTCTAATTTCAAGCAGGACGGTGTATCCGCCGCGACCAAAGTTTCGGGAACGATACTCGAGGTGACGCTGGCCAAGCCGATATTGCCCGGCGCGAAATCGACGTTGACCCTTGATTTTGACGGACAGGTTCCGGTGCAAATCCGCCGTTCGGGCCGCAACAATTCCGAAGGAATCGCCTTCTCGATGAGCCAGTGGTATCCGAAACTGGCCGAATTTGACTTCGAGGGATGGCATACGGATTCTTACATCGCACGTGAATTCCATGGGGTTTGGGGTAATTTCGACGTCAAGATCACCATCGACAAGGATTATGTGTTGGGCGGATCGGGCTATTTGCAAAACAAGAACGAAATCGGACACGGCTACCAGGATGCCGGCGTCACGGTAAACCACGGCAAAAAGAAAACACTCACGTGGCATTTCATAGCGCCCAACGTACACGATTTCACCTGGGCTGCCGACAAGGACTACCTGCACGATGTGGTCAAGGGCCCGAACAACGTAGAGTTGCATTTCCTGTACAAAAACAATCCGCAAATCACCGACAACTGGAAAAAACTGCAACCGCTCATGGTGGGCGTGATGGGCTTTTTCAACAAAACCGTGGGCGATTATCCGTACCAGCAATATTCGTTCATACAAGGCGGCGACGGCGGGATGGAATATGCGATGTGTACGCTCATGCTCGGCAACGGCAAGCTCGAAGGCATGCTGGAGACGGCCACGCACGAACTCGCACATTCCTGGTTCCAGCACATTTTGGCGACAAACGAAGCCAAGCATCCGTGGATGGACGAAGGGTTCGCGACCTATATCGAATACCTGGCGTTACACGAAATGTCGGTACAAAAACCCGAACACGCATTCGTAGACGTGTATGCGACGTACAACAACCTCGTACAATCGGGTAAAGAAGAACCGCAAGGCACACATGCCGACCGGTACAACGAAAACCGTCCGTACTCGATCGCGTCGTACTACAAGGGCTGTTTGTTCTTGACGCAGTTGGGCTATATCTTGGGGCAGGATCAGCTCGAGCAAACCGTCAAACGGTATTACCACGATTTTAAATTCAAGCATCCGACGCCCAACGACATCATGCGTACGGCCGAACGTGTCTCGGGCGCCCAACTCGATTGGTACCTGAACGAATGGACGCAAACCACGCATACCATCGATTATGCCGTGGATGTGAAAGAAGACGGCAAAAAATCTACTATCTCCCTCGTCAGAAAAGGACGGATCCCGATGCCGATGGACGTGGTGGTCGAATACACCGACGGCACCAAGGAATATTTCTACATTCCGCTGCGTATGGCGTTTTATGAAAAACCGAATCCGTATCGGCAACTCAAACGCACCGTGCTTCCCGACTGGACTTGGGCCAATCCGAACTATGCATTTTCGATCGAAAAAAGCAAAGCTTCGATCAAATCGGTTACCATCGACCCGAGCAAGCAGATGGCCGATGTCTATCCGCAGGACAACAGCTATCCGGCGGTCGAAGTTAAAAAATAGTATTTATTTACACCAAATAAAAAGCCTTCCAAGTTTTACTGGAAGGCTTTTTCGTAAGCACTAAAATCGAGTTAGTTTTTACTTTGCAGATGCATCTGCTTTCTTCTTTTTGTCTGCTTCGGTAGCAGGTACGGTAGTAGTGGTTGTCTCTGTTTTCGTAGCTGCTTTGGTGGTACCGTTATCCGCTTTTACAGCTGTTTGCGAAGTTTCTTTCGTCGCTTCGGTGGTTGCGGCTTCTGTTTTCGCTTTTTTGTCTTCCTGAGCCGTTGCGCAAACCCCTACGAGTAACATTGCGCCAAGGATTAAATTTTTCATTTGTAACGTTTTTAGTGATTAAATAATACTGGTGTTGTAAAATAAAAAGTTGTTGTAAATGACTTTGGATTTTCAATTATGGTGCCGCGCCGCGACGTCGATGCATCTTACGTGCTGCGACGCTTTGCTTTGCTTTGTTTTTCAGTAGATTACGTCGAAAACAAGTTGGCATCGCCTTTCTGCCGCACCTTGTTACAACTTGTGGATAATGTGGAAAAAGTGTGGAATCGCATTGTTAAAAAATGTAGAACCCAATATTTTGAAACGAGTTCGTACCTTTGGCGCCATGGCGCACACCTATCCGAAACACGAAAAACTCAAAAGCCGCACGACCATCGAATTGCTTTTTTCGAAAGGCCAATCGGTCACGAAGTATCCGTTGCGGTTGGTGTATTTGCCGCAAACTTTCGACGATGGTTCGGCCATCAAAATGGGCGTATCGGTCTCAAAAAAATACTTCAAACGCGCCGCAGACCGCAACTATTACAAACGTCTGCTGCGCGAATGTTACCGGTTGCACAAGGCCGGGCTGCTCGACGCCATGCCGCAGCCGCATGCGATGATGTTGCTCTACCAAAGCAACGACCGTTTGGATTTTGCCGAAATCGAGCAAAAAACGCTCGCGCTGTTCGAGAAGTTCCGCGCCAAAACAACATCGTAAATCTGTGGATTTTGGCTTGCTTTAGGGTTTTCGGCGCGCCGGCTCATAAGGTTTTGTTAGAAAACGATGTTTGTAGGGAACTTTCGGCTATATTTCGTCGATTATTCTTATTTTAGGCGCTAGGTTTTTTCCAACCAAATTATCAGGTTATGTTGCAGTGGTTTAAGAAGCGGTATGTCCTTCCGGTGGTGGCGAGCGGATTTTTGTTTGTCGGGGTCGGGTTCCGCGAGGATTTTTTTGAGGTCGCCAAACAGATCGAGATTTTTACGACGCTTTTCAAGGCCGTCAACAGCAATTATGTAGACGATACCAATCCGGGCGAGCTCATGGACAAAGCCATCAAAAGCATGTTGGCCGATCTCGACCCGTACACGAATTACTTCAACGAGCAGGACGTCGTCAAGTTCAAGATCAACAACACAGGCGAATACACCGGCATAGGCGCGATGATCACGCGCAAAGAAGGCAAACTCATCATCAAGGAACCCTACAAAGATTTCCCTGCCGACAAGGCCGGGCTCAAGGCAGGCGACGAAATCATCCAGATTGGCGACGTGGTTCTGGCCGACTTCAAGGAAGACGCTTCGCAACTGATGAAAGGCGCCAAGGGCACCAAGATCGACGTCAAATACATCCGCCAGGGCAAGACGATGAACGCGCAAATCGTGCTCGACGAGGTCGAGATCGACGCGGTGCCGTTCTTTTCTAAAATAGACGAAAAAACGGGCTACATCGTGCTGACGCAGTTCAACCGCAAAGCATCGCTCGAAACCAAGGAAGCACTCGAAAAACTCAAAACGCAGGGCGCCGAACGCATCATTTTGGATTTGCGCGGCAACGGCGGCGGTTTGTTGCACGAAGCGGTGAACATCTGCAATTTGTTTGTCCCGAAAAACGAGGTGATCGTGACGACCAAATCGAAAATCGAAAAACACAACAACAGCTATAAAACCACGCGCGAACCCATCGATACCGAAATTCCGCTTGTGATCCTCGTGGATGGCAAAAGCGCATCGGCGTCGGAAATTGTCGCAGGCGCCTTACAGGATTTAGACCGCGCGGTTATTGTGGGCAGCCGCAGCTTTGGAAAAGGGCTCGTGCAGCGTCCGGTAGATTTGACCTACGGCACGCAAATCAAGATCACGATTTCGCGTTATTATACGCCGTCGGGACGTTGCATCCAGGCGCTCGACTATGCGCACCGCGACAAAGACGGCAAGGCCATCCGTACCGAAGCCGCCAAATACAATGCGTTCAAGACGCGCAAGGGCCGTACGGTATACGACGGGGGCGGCATCCAGCCCGATGTCGAATTAGAAGAAACCAAGCTGTCGACCATTGCCGATGCGCTGGTCAAAAACGACGGGGTCTTTAACTATGTGACCGACTATTATTACAAGAATCCGAACTTGGGCACGACCATCCCGACGGTTTCCGATGCCGATTTCGCCAACTTCAAGACGTTTCTCAAAAAGCAGAATTTTTCGTTCGACACCGAAACAGAACTGGCGCTCAAGAACACCTTGTCGGTGGCCAAAAAAGAGAAAATAGACGCGGCCATCATGACCGAATACCAGCAACTGCTTTCGGCATTGCAAAAAAGCGATGAGAACCAGCTCAACCAACACCAAAAAGAAATCAAAGGTTTGATCCTGGACGAAATCATCAAACGCTACCAGTACAAAGAAGGATTATACCAATATTACACCAAACACAATTCGGAGATCAAAAAGGCCGTCGGTATTTTGAACAACCTGCCCGAATACAACAGAATCCTAAAAATATGATGCGATTTTTAATGTGGATTCCGCTGTTTTTTTGCGGGATGCTTCATGCCCAGGAAGAACTGGTTTACTCGGTTTACTTTGAATTCAACAAATACACGCTCGACGAAAACCAAGGAAACGGCGTGGTCAATTTCATCAAAACTGCTGATTCGACGCGTATCGAGTCGATCCAGATTTACGGCTACACCGACGACATCGGCAAGGATGCCTACAATTTCAAGTTGTCGACCAACCGCGCCAATACCATCCAGGAGAAACTCGTCAAAAGCGGTATCAAGAACAAGATCATCGTCACGATCGAGGGCAAGGGACGGATCCTGATCGAAGACGACATGGTCGAGAACCTGCCCGAACGCCGTTCGAAAAACCGCCGCGTAGACGTGGTGATCAACCTCAAACCGCTGCCCAAGATCGAAATCCCTGGCTTTTTCACCAACATTCAAAAGAACCATACCGTAGGCGATCACATCTACCTCGAAAACCTGCTGTTTGAACGCGGCAGCAGCAAACTCACGTTCGAGGCCAAGACGCAACTCGATAAAATCGCCAAGCTGCTCATGAAATACAAGACGTTGGAGTTCGAGATACAGGGCCATGTGTGTTGTACGCCGCCGTATCAAAAAGAAGCCATCGACCTGGCCACGCGCAAAAGACATTTGTCGCAAAACCGCGCCGAGGCCGTGTTCAAATACCTGGCATTCAAAAAAATTGCCAAGAAACGCATGACGTTCAAAGGGTACGGGAACACCGTGCCGCTGGGCAAAGGATCGGAATACGACCGCCGTGTAGAGCTCGTGATCACCAAGGCCTAGCGCTGCATACGGATGTGCGGGATGTCGTCTTCGAGATACATTTCGCTGGTTTGCACAAACCCGTGGCTTTCGTAGAATTTTTGAAGGTATTGCTGGGCCGAAATTTCGATGTTTTCCGCCGAAAAATATTGGGTTATGGCCAAAATCGATTCGGTCATCAGGTCGTGCCCCCACTTGCGGTCGCGAAAATCGGGATGCACCACCACGCGCCCGATCGAAGCTTGGTCAAAGTAATCGCCGGGCGCAAACAGCCGCGCATAGGCCACCAATTTGCCTTCGGATTCGCCCAAGACGTGCAGCGCCTTTTGGTCTTTGCCGTCAATGTCCTGGTAAACGCAATTTTGCTCGACCACAAACACGGTACTGCGCAATTGCAACACAGCATACACTTCGGCGCTAGAAAGTGCGTCAAATCGCTTTATTTTGAATTCAAGCATTGTGCTCATTTCTTTGTTCTTTTCTTTTGGTGGAATTCAACCGATTTGATGATCGATTCCAATTCAAACATCAGGTCGCGCTTTTCCTTGGATGGCGCATAGCAAAAACCCTCCAGCACCAGGATCCGCTTGTTCGCGCGATCGAGAATGGCGTAGTTCAGGAAAGGCCCCGACATGAAATCGTTCTTGAGCTCCCACGTGCCGCGGGTTTCATAAGCGGGCTTGCCTTTGATCTTGACATCGAACAAGTACGGCGCATAAGAACCTTCGGTGATCATCTTGGATCCGGGCACGGTCCCCCGAACATACAGGCTTCCTACCGAATCGCGGACGCGGATGATGTTGCTTGTAGGATCCTCATCGTTCCTGATGGCCGAAATTGGCACCTGGTATACCAGCAGGCTGCTGTTCCCGCTCGTGATTTCCTTTTTGAACCACATGAACTTGCGTTTGCGCATGACCAGGTTGAATCCTTTGGGCACGTGTAAAGAGGCGTTGAATTTGTCGGTCAATCTTTGGGTGTCGACGAGCGCGGTGTCGATGATCTTTTGGTTGGCCGTGATTTCGGTGGCGCGCATTTTTTCGATGATTTCGGGCGCGTAGGCTTCGATCAGGTTGAGGATGGCCGTGCCGGTTTTTCCCGAAATATGGAACACATTCTGCGGTGTCGCAAATTCATTCTCGACCAGTTGGAACCGGTTCTGCGCCTCCTTCTTGATCACGATGATGTTGCGGCTGTTGGTCGTAAAACCCTCGAGCAAACGTATCGGGTATTGGTTGATCGTGAACATCGGCTCCTCTTTGGGCAGCCCTATGACGGGCGAGGCAAATTTATTGCGGATGCTGTCGCCCACCTCGCCGTTCCAAAGCAAGTCGTCGATGATGACCGAAATGGTGTTGATTTTGCCCGTGGCCTCTTTCTTCTCGGTTTTCTCCTTGCAAGAGAACAGCACCGCGATCAGCAAAGGCCATAAAAAAAGGGCTTTTTTCATAATTTTTGATTTTATGAAACCAGCCCTAAATGTAGGTCAATATTTTGGAATTATCCGCTAATTTTCAATTTCATGCCCGGCTTGAGCGAATTGCCGCTGATGCCGTTCCATTTTTTGATGTCGGATACCGAAATTCCCTTTTTACGCGCAATGCTGAACAGCGAGTCGCCTTTTTGCACCAGGTAGTGCTCGTCGGTTTCCTTTTGCGCTTTGTCTTTTTTGGCCGGACGCTCCGCCACGGGTTGGCTGTTGTCCAGGACGAGTTTTTTGCCTACGACCAGTTTGTCGCCGGGCTGGATGTTGTCGTCTTCGAGTTCGTTCCACTCCTTGAGGTCAGAAACGGCCACATTGTTCTTTTTCGCGATGAGCCCCAGGTTGTCGCCTTTTTGCACGACATAATCCACCGTTTTGATTTCGGTTTTTGGCGCTTCCTGCTCGGCCACTTCGGTTTCGCCCGCGACGATATCAGATACCTTGAGTTTGCTTTCCAACTTGACGGTATTGTCCGCCAAATTGTTCCACTTTTTGAGGTCTTCTACCGAAACGTTGTATTTTCTGGCGATCGCATTCAAATTGTCGCCCTTTTGCACGATGTAATAATCCGAGGCCGGGCTGTTGTCGGCCACTTCTTCCTTGTCGCGGTCGTTTGCCGCAACGGCACGCTCTGGCTTGATTTCCTTCTTGACCGTAGTGACCACACGTTGTTCGGTCACAATCTTGAGGCGTTGTCCGAGCTGGACGTTGTTGCCCTTGAGCTTGTTCCATTTCTTGATGTCGGCCATCGACACGTCGTACTGGCTGGCAATCTCACCCAGGTTGTCGCCGCGCTTGACCTTGTGGTATTTGGTCACGTCCTTGAACGACACGACTTTTTCTTCCTTGAACGACTTGGCTTGCTTGTCGGCCACCGCGACGCTCGAAGTCGTATCGGGCATCACCGTCGGCTTGGTTTCTTTTTCTTTCTTCGATTGGATGGCGACACGCTCATCGACCACGATTTTGAGGTTTCTGCCCAACGGCGCCTTGTTGCCCTTGAGCTTGTTCCAGCGTTTGATCTCGGCAATCGACACATCGTAACGGTTGGCAATCTTGCTCAGGTTGTCGCCGCGCCGCACCTTGTGGTACTTGGTTTTCGACACCACATAGCTGTCGCCGTTACGTGCCGAATCGCGTGACACCAGGTTCTGCAAGGACGACGAATACGGACGCTCGCGCTTGCTGGCCTCGTACGTCACATAGGCATACACCTTGTCTTCGTTCGAGGTAAAAATGGCGATTTTATCGAGCGGCAAACGCAGTGCGTGCATTTTGTCTTTGTAGGCCGGAATCACGTTGAGTTTGTACGATGGGTTGAGCATCTGCAACTGCGACACCGGGATGTCGAGCAAATCAGACAATTGCTTGAACGACATTTGCTGTTTGACCATGATGGTGTCGGTCTGGAAATGCTTCACAAGTGCGCGATCGGGAACAATCCCGTGCTCCTTGTGGTAGGTGTAAATGTACATCGTCGCCAAGAATGCCGGCACATAACCCGCGGTTTCGTTCGGTAAATACTTGCGGATGTTCCAATAGTTTTGCTTGCCGCCCGAACGACGGATCGCCTTGGCCACGTTGCCCGGACCCGAGTTGTACGACGCGAGCACCAAGTCCCAGTCGCCAAAAATCTTGTACATGTTGGTCATGTATTGCGCCGCCGCCTCGCTCGATTTGAGCGGATCGATGCGTTCGTCTACATAAGAATCGATGCCCAGGTTGTATTGCTTGCCTGTTTGGTACATGAACTGCCACAAACCGGTCGCGCCCACGCGTGAAACCGCCCTTGGGTTGAGCGCCGATTCGACGATCGCGAGGTATTTGATTTCTAACGGGACGTTTTGTTTGGCCAATGCGTCCTCGAACACCGGGAAGTAATATTCCGAAATCGCCATCAGCCTTTCGTAGGCTTTTTTGCGGTTTTTGAGGAACGATTTGATGATGTTTTCGAGGCCCGGATTGTATTCGATGTTGAACGGCGACTTGGCATCCATTTCGGCCAAACGCTGTTTGAGCAATTCGGTCGACAAATCGTAGTCTACTTTTTGGTCGAGGTCGATGGTTGCGATGTCGTTGTTCAGTTCGTTGTACAAATCAAGATTCACGAGCTCTTTCATCCACAGGCTGTCTACGCAGGCGGCCATGTTGTCCTTGACGAAGGTTTTTTTGATGGAATCGAGGTAAGAAACCTTTACGACCGGTTCGGTGTAAGTGGTTTGGGCGATGTCTTGGGCGAATAGGCTGCCGCCGAACATCAAAAGAATCGAGAATGTGGTATTCTTCAGTTTAATCATGCTTACGTTTTTAGTGTCGGCCCGGCATTTGCGCCGACTTCAATTCGTATTAAATTTAAGGGTTCCGCTTTTGATTTGGGGTTAAAAACGGTACAATGGTTTCTGTGTCAAATTGTTGACTTTTGCAAAAATAGCAATCTTGCAATAAAATCAACTAATGCTGTAACGTAAATTTAGCTTTTTTAGTGTTAATTGTGAAATCGACATTTTACGGAAATGGTTTTTTTGACTTAATTTCTCCGCGTTTACCGCAAATTTTCGACCGTTTTCACTGGTTTTTCTAACAAAAGTTAAAATTTGATTTTTAACGTTTGGCGCGAGCCCCCTGCAAAAGCCTTGCCGAAATTTTTACGATTCGAGAATGGCCGCAATACCCGGCAGTGTTTTTCCTTCCAACATCTCGAGCATCGCGCCGCCTCCGGTGGATACGTAACTCATTTTGGGCTCCAATCCGAACTGCTTGACCGCTGCCACCGAATCGCCGCCGCCTACCAGCGAAAACGCACCTTTTTTGGTCGCTTCGGCAATCGAGTTGCCCAACGCGATGGTGCCGTTGGCAAAATTTTCCATCTCGAATACCCCGAGCGGTCCGTTCCACAAAATCGTCTTCGATTCGCCGATGACTTTGTCAAACAATTCGAGCGATTTTGGTCCTGCGTCGAGCCCTTGCCAACCGTCCGGTATTTTGGTGACATCGACCACTTGGGTGTTGGCGGTGTTGTCGAACGCATCGGCCGCGATCACATCTACCGGCAAATGGATCTGTACATTTTTTTGCTTGGCTTTCTCGAGGATTTCGAGCGCGAGTTCGAGCTTGTCGTCTTCGCAAATCGACTGGCCAATTTGGCCACCCTGCGCCTTGATGAACGTAAAAGTCATCCCGCCGCCCACGATCATGTGGTCGATCTTGTCGAGTATGTTCTCGATCACGGTGATTTTCGAAGAAACTTTGGAGCCGCCAAGCACCGCCGTCACTGGTTTTTCGCTGTTGTTGAGTACTTTGTTAAGGCTGTCGATTTCCTTGGCCAGCAACGTGCCGAAACATTTTTCTTCAGGAAAAAATTGTGCGATGATGGTGGTCGAGGCATGTGCGCGGTGTGCCGTTCCAAACGCGTCGTTGACGTATACATCACCGAGCGCAGCGAGGTTTTTCGAAAATTCGACATCGCCGCCCTCTTCTTCTTTGTGGAAACGGAGGTTTTCGAGCAACAAGATTTCGCCTGGTTTCAAATCGGCTGCGGCTTTTTGCGCCTCGGACCCAATGCTGTCTGTGGCGAATTTTACGTCCTTGCCTAAAATTTTTGACGTGGTCTGGACGATGTGCTTCAGCGAATACTTCTCCTCGACGCCTTTCGGACGACCCAGGTGCGACATCAAAATCACGCTACCGCCGTCGGCCAGGATCTTGTCGATGGTTGGCTTGGCCGCTTCGATGCGCGTGGTGTCGGTCACGTTGAAGTTTTCGTCGAGCGGCACGTTGAAATCTACGCGGATTAAGGCTTTTTTACCGTTGAAATTGATGTCCTGAAGCGTTTTCATCTGAAGAAATTTTGAGTTGATTTCCGCAAATATAAACTTTTTTACGCTTTGGCTCAACGCTCGATTTGTGCTTCGTCCCAGGTTTGGTTTTCGGTGCCTTGGTTGCGGTTGGGGTCGTAATTCGGATCGTTCGAACCCACGTACTCGCCATTTTGGTTGACCCAATACTGGTTCGAGCCGCCCTGTACCTGGTAGCGCTGGCCACCCGCCGAGACGGTTTCTTCGCCCTTGATGTAATTCAAAAAGCGGTTGTGGCTTCGGTCCGATGCCGCATCGGCGTTTTGGTAGTTGGCCATGATCGACGCGTTGATCGCATCGCGCTTGCTCTCGAAGGCGCGTTGGCTTTGGTCGAAATTCTGTTGCAACGCCGTCATGCGTTGTTGGTGCGCGGCCATGCTTGCGTTGGCTTTTTGCGCTTCGGATCGGTTGTAGGCCTCGACGCTTTTCGGGTTGTACTGGGTGTGCGCCAGCCCATAAAGCAAGGTTTGCTTGGCCTTTTCGTACACCGCCTTTGGCGCCTGCATCGCCTGGCAATAGTAGCCCCAATTGAGCAGGTTGTTCGCATAGCTCGCATTCTGGTGGATGACAATCAGATACGGATTGCCCTCCTTGTCTTGCCATTCGGTCGCGAAAGCGTTGAATTGTTGTTGGCTCGGCGTCACTTTGAACAGCATGGCGTCGTAGGTGCGGTCGGCTTGGGCGATTTCGGGTACGGCCATTTTCTCGACAAACTTAGATCCTTCGCGATCGGCGATCGGCAAAAAATCTTCGTGCAGCAATTGATCGATTTCTACAAAACGACGTACGGGTTGTCCGCTTTGCGAATACAGTTGCAAAAAATACGGATCGTCGGTATAAACAAAATACCGCAACGGCAAGTTGTAAACGCGCACGCCGTCGGGGCTTTCGATGAGCGCCGCGCCGGTTTGGTTGATGCGCCAGCTCATGGGCAACGGCATCATCGCGTAGGCCTCGTTGGTTTTGGGGTCGATCATGGGTTTGAACACCACTTCATCCGATGGGGCGGCTTCAATGGGTTGGCTTTCGTTTGGCTTATTTTCGCCATCTTTTGTCCCGCAACCCATCAGCAATCCCAACGCCAATAACGTCATCGTTTTTTTCATAATGTTTTGTTTATCAGTTTGTTCAAAGTTACGCCAAAATCAAACAAGCCGAACGACGGATTCTTGCGAATGATGCAAAACCGTCCGAAGTTTGCCGCGTGCGCGGATTCGACTATATTTGCCTATGCGGTTTTCAGAAATCTTAGGACAGGACTACATCAAAAGTCATTTGATCCACAGCGCCCAGGCGGGCCGTATTCCCCATGCGCAACTTTTTGTCGGACCCGAAGGCTGCGGCACCTTGCCGATGGCCATCGCCTATGCGCAATACATCCTTTGTCAAAACCCCGGCAACGAAAACCAGGGCGGCAACGAGGCCTGCAACGTCAAATTCGACACCTTGTCGCATCCCGACCTGCATTTCATTTATCCGACGGTCACCACCGAAGGCGTCAAATCAAAACCCAAAAGCGCAGACTTTGTGCAGGAATGGCGCGAATTCCTGACCGCGCATCCGTATGCCGGGCTGTTCAACTGGTACCAAACGTTGGGCGTGCAAAACAAGCAGGGCGAAATCCGGGTCGAGGATGCGCAGGAAATCCTCAAATCCTTGGCGCTCAAATCATACGAAGGCGGCTACAAAGTGATGATTGTTTGGATGGCCGAAAAACTGAACATCGCCGCGTCGAACAAATTGCTCAAGATCCTCGAGGAACCGATGGACAAAACACTGTTCGTCCTGATCGCCGAAAACGAAGAAGACATCATCCAAACCATACGCTCGCGTTGCCAGGTATTGCAATTCAACCGATTGGCCGACCAAGTCATCGCCGACGAACTGGTGGCGCGCCAAAACCTCGACCCGAGAAACGCGTCAAAAATCGCGCACCAGGCGCAGGGCAATTACAACAAAGCCTTGCAGTTGCTGCACGAAGACGGCGAAGACGCCTTGTTCGAAAAATGGTTCGTCGATTGGGTACGCGGGGCATTCCGTGCCAAGGGCAATGCCGCGGCTGTAGGCGATCTCATTGGCTGGAGCGAGCAAATCGCGGCGCTCGGACGTGAAACACAAAAAAAATTCCTGCACTATTGCATCGACATGTTCCGCCAGGCGCTGTTGCTCAACTACCAGGCGACCTCGCTGGTGTACATGGAGCCCAAAATCGAGAAGTTCAAACTCGAGAATTTTGCGCCGTTCGTCAACGGTAACAATATAAATGATATATTTAAGGAACTTTCCGATGCGGTGTACCACATCGAGCGCAACGGGAACGCCAAGATTGTCCTGACCGATTTATCGATCAAACTTACACGTCTCATCCATAAAAAATAGGCTTATGTTCGACATCGTTTCTATCAATATGGCATCGATCCTGGTGCTGGTTTTGCTGGCCGTGACGTTCATCCAATCGGGCTACGACAAAGTCATGGACTGGAAAGGCAACCTCGAATGGCTCAAGGAACATTTCGCCAATACTTCGTTGCGCAACCGTGTTCCGCTGGCGCTTTTGCACATCCTGGTGCTCGAGTTGATTTCGGGCATTTTGTGTACGGTGGGCGTTATCCAGTTGCTCGTCAACCAAAACCGCACCTATGGCCTTTATGGCGCAATCTTTTCGTGCATCACGCTCATCATGCTGCTGTATGGGCAACGGCTGGCCAAAGATTACGACGGCGCGCGTACGGTGGTGATTTACTTCATCCCGGCCGTCATGGCGGTCTTCTGGCTCAGCTAGCGGGCACCTCCAGGCTGGCTTTGAAAATTTTGAGTTCGTCCCACGTGAAACGGCTGCCGTGTTGCTCTTTGAGTCCGGCGAGCGATTCCTCGGTGTAACCTTCGAACGCTTCGGCCAACGCGTCGATTTTGTCCTGCGGAAATACCTCTGTAATGTTGATGGCCTTGATTTGGATTAGCTTGCCGATGTGGTTGGCGATGGTTTGCGTCGTCAATTTGCGGATGTCCGCGATTTCCTTGATCGTGTTTTGCGCATGCCAAAGCTCGAGCGTGACCAGGATGGTGTTCTTCTTGGGTTCTTTCTTGGTCTTTTTGACGTAGCGTTCGACATCGTCGTCGGTTTCGAGGAGCGCGGCGTGTTTTTCGCGGAACTCGGCCGCCACCGATTCGATTTTTTGGTTTCGGTAGTCGCGCATTTGGGAAGTCTGCAGGTTTTCTTTCGATATCTCGCCGCCCGCCACCACAACATTGACAAGACTTCTGGCCTTGAACAATTGCAACATGGCTTTGGTTTGCAGCTCCTCGAGCTCGAGCAATTCCTCGAAAAAAGCCTTGGCCTTTTTGGTGCGCTTGATTTCTTCGAGCTTCCACAAAATTGTCAAGACCAAATCGTCCAGCGGTTTTTGGAAATAATCGCACGCCGCCTGGACACGTTCGGCCACGAAAGCAAAATCGGGTGTCTCTGCGGCGAACAACTTGTCGAGCTGTACCATAAACTTCCCCGCCGGAGCGAGCAATCCCTCGACCGCCTCGAGGTTCTTGATGGCCCACATCGCGTGTTTGGATTTGGGCGAATTCAAGGCCTCCTGGTTGTAGCTGAACCGGTGGTTGCGCCATTGCTGCGCAAGTTGTCGCCAATCGAAACTGGCCGCAAGAAACCTGTGGATGAACTGGCGCGTATCGTTTTGCAGCGATTGGGCGAGCTGTGTATCATTGGCCTTGTGCTGCGCGTAATCCATGACGCCTTGGTCGTTCGAAATACCGTTCGTTTGGAGCGACGACAGCAAAACGAGCCCGTCTAAGCCACGCAAACGCGACAAGGCTACGTAGGCCTGGCCCGCCTCGAAAACGTTCGAAATATCGAGCGCGGCACGGTCGAATGTAAGCCCCTGGCTTTTGTGGACGGTGATCGCCCAAGCCAGCTTGATCGGGAAATGCGTAAAAGTCCCGAGCACCTCCTCCTCTATTTCCTTGGTGGCTTCGTTGACCTTGTACCGGATGTTCTGCCATTCGTAACGTTCGACTTCGATGGTTTTGTTTTCTTCGGGAAAATAGACGTGGATCTCGGCTTCCGAAAGCGATTTGACCACACCCATCTTGCCGTTGAAGAACTGCTTGTCGAACGACAGATCGTTCTTGATGAACATGATCTGCGCGCCCACCTTGAGCTGCAGCTGCTCGTCTACCGGAAAAATCTTTTCGGGAAAATCGCCGATGATCTCTGGCGCATAGCGAAACGTTTGTCCGTCCAAATCCTTCAACGACTGTGCGTTGATTGCATCGGCCTTGGCATTGTGCGTGGTCAGGATGATGTAGCCCGGATGCTTCTTGAGGTCGAAATCGGGCCGTACATAGCCGTTGAGCACGTGGATATCGTCGGGTGTGATGTGGTTGTTGCGCAGGTTATTCAAAATCGAGATGAACGCATCGTCGCTTTGCCGGTATATCTTAGACAATTCGATGTAAAGCGGCGGCTGGCGTTGGATTACATGCGCGTGGAAAAAGAATTTGCCTTTGTAGAATTGGCGCAAGGTGTGCCATTCCTGGTTCTTGACCACGGGCGGCAACTGCAGCAGGTCGCCAATGAAAAGCACCTGCACTCCGCCAAACGGACTGCTGTTTTGCCGCACCGATTGCATCATGAAATCGATGGCGTCGAGCAAATCGGCGCGCAACATACTGACTTCGTCTATGATGAGCAATTCCATGTTGCGGATCACGGCTTTCTTCAAACCGCTCATCTTGAAATGCCTGCGCAGCGTGGCCTTGGTTTCGAATTTTACAAAATCGGAAAATTGCGGTGCGCGTTCGTCGGGGATGAAGCCCGCAAACGGCAGTTGGAACATCGAATGAATGGTCACCCCGCCGGCATTGAGTGCGGCGATTCCCGTGGGCGCCACCACCACAACGTTCTTGTGGGTGGTGCGGATGATCTCGTGAAGTAAAGTGGTTTTCCCGGTACCGGCTTTCCCGGTCAGGAATACCGAACGGTGGGTTTGGTTGACGAAACGCAACGTGTATTGTGCGGCATCTGATAAGGTTTCCATGGCGTAGAGATTAAAACGTAAAAATAGGTTTTTTTGTCTTCAATCGGTTGGTTTACAGCCATAAAAAATGCCTCCAACGGTAGGCTGAAGGCATCTTTATGCATTAGTGTATTTTTACTTCTTGGCCTCGGTGGCTTTGGCGTCTTTGCTGTCGGCCGGTTTGTCTTCTTTTTTAGGCCCGTTTTTGTACTTGTCGTCGAGCAATTGGATGATCTCTTTGGTGATGTCGTACGAATCCTTGGCATACAGGATCGAAACCGCTTCGCCCGTAGCAAACACATAGTCATAACCTTTTTCCTTGCCGTAATCCTTGATGAATTTTTTGACGTTTTTGACCAACGTATCCATCTCGGCGCCGCTCTCGTTTTGCAATTGCTGCAACATGGCTTGCTGTGCGTAGCCCAATTGTTGTTCGCGTTTTTGGAGCTCGGCCCCTTTTTGCTGTGCCCAGGCTTGTCCGTTGGCTTGTGCATTTTTTTGGAAATTGCTTGCCTCCGACTTGAATCGGTTGACCTCAGCTTCGAGCTCGCGGCCCATTTCCTCTGATTTTGCTTTGTATTTGGCCTCGATGTCTTTGGCTTCGGTATACTCCTCGATCAATTTAGAGGTATCGACATAAGCGGTCTTAAATTCTTTGGCCGGGGCTGCTGCTTTTTCATTGCACGATAGCGCCGCAACGGCCATCACACCCAAAATGATGTATTTTTTCATGATCACGTTTTTAATTCGGTTTCAAAAGTATAAATTTTTGACGCGGCAAAAAACCGGCGTTTAAAAAGTTTTGAATTTTTTGTGTTCTAACTGGTATAGGCCGCGCTTATCGGATACTTGATTCAAATTGAAAACAACTATTAGAAACAGCCTTCACAAATGCGTTTTAAGCGATTTTCAGATTTCCGACACCTTCTCCCTGCTTGAATGTTGTTCGGCCCGCTGGCGGCGCTTAATTCGATTTTCGCGTGTTTTTTAGCACATAAATATGCGACGAATACTGCTTGGTTCGTCTGGCCTTCCAATTCGAGCGCAATCCGGTAATCACCGCGCCGACAAAATTCATCTTGCCTGCTTTGTATTTCTCGGACAGCAGCGAAACGTAAAATGCGTCGAATTTCATCGGCAACACATCGGCCAGTTTAAGGTCTTGCGTCGCAAATAACTTCTCGATCGCGGTTTTTGAAAAATGCCACAAATGCCGCGGCACGTCATAGGCCGCCCAAAAAGCGCCATAGTGTTTGGCATCATGCGACCGGAAATTGGGAACTGCAACCAAAATAGTTCCAGTTGGTTTGAGCAGCCGCTTGAGTTCGGCGATCTGGTGCTCGAGATTGGGAACATGTTCCAGTACGTGCCACATTGTGATCACATCAAACGAATGGTCTTCGAGTTGGCCAAGATCGGTTACAAACGTCACGCCTTTTCTTTCAGCTATCGCGCGCGCCTTTTCGCTGGGTTCAATTCCCGTGCTATGCCATCCGGCCTGTTTGGCTGCATTCAAAAAATCGCCTGTTCCGGCGCCGATGTCGAGCAATCGGCCTTTGCCGGGTTGCAACGACGCAATCAAATCGAGTTTGTTTTTGAGCGCAATGTCCTTTACAAAATGATAGGCTTTTTCAAACAAAGAACGCTTGCCGTCGGTATGTGAAATATAATCGTCGCTTTCGTAATATTTGGGTAACGCTTCGGCGCTCGGTTGCGGATGCGTGACCAGCAAATCGAGTTCCGTATCGTGGCGTAACTCGAATACCTCGCCCGACACCGAATGGTCTTTGACCGTAAGAAAGGTTTGGTTGGGAATCGTCATTGGTTGATGTATTCGTTTTTCAAATCGCGCAAGTATTTGACCGATTTGTTTTGCAGCAGCGATTGATCAGACAAACAATCTTCGTTGTAATCGGTGATCATCGAAATCGCGACAAATTTTCGGGTGCTGTTCCGTTCGTCTTTCGCCTCTTCGTTCATGGGCGAGAAATTGGCGCTGTTGAAATACTTTTCGAAATCGGCGGCATCGTAAATGATCAACTGGTACCGTTCCCCATCGATCGTGACCCAAATCTCGCGTTCGAAATAATTGGCCGATTTGTATTTGTAGGCGATAAATTGCTCGATCGGCAACTTGGCACGCACATTGTTTTCAAACACGAATCCGGTGAGCGGTTTCCCGCCCAAGTGTTCCTTGCCGTTTGGCAACAACAAATAATCTGGAATTTGAACCGTCGCCCTCGCACCGATGCAACTTTGCAAAATCAACAGCAAAATCACCGCGAACCCTTTGGCTACATGGCTTGCCGTTTTCGGTTTCACGTGGAACATCATCTTCCCATATGAATTAGCAGCACCGAAATATCGCTTGGTGAAACGCCCGAAATACGCGAAGCTTGCGAAATGGTCACCGGACGAATCTTGCTCAGCTTTTGTTTGGCCTCGATAGACATCGACTTGATTTTTTCGTAATCGAAAAATTCCGGAATCTTGACATCTTCCAACCGCGTGAGTTTGTCGGCGTTGTTGCGCTCCTTTTCGATATAACCTGAATACTTTACCTGGATCTCGGCTTGTTCAATTATTTCCTGGTCGAGGTCGTTGTTGGCGATGTATTCTTGTACTTTCTCAAATTTGAGGATGTCTTCCAATTCGACTTGCGGGCGCGAAAACACCTTGAACATTTTATCCGATTGCGTAATCGGCGCCGATTCTTTGGCTTCTAAAATCGGGTTGGTTTCGGCCACGGTCACACTGGTTTCCCTAAAGAAATTGACCATCTTGTCCGATTCGTTGAACTTGTATTCCATACGTTTCATACGCTTGTCCGAGGCCAAACCGATGGCGTGCGACTTGGGTGTCAACCTGAAATCGGCGTTGTCCTGACGCAACAGCGTACGGTATTCGGCGCGCGAAGTAAACATACGGTACGGTTCTTCGGTGCCTTTGGTGATCAAATCGTCGATCAAGACGCCGATGTAGGCTTCGTCGCGTTTTAAGATCAACGGCTCTTTCTCCTGGACCTTGAGCGATGCGTTGATGCCGGCCATCAAACCTTGCGAAGCGGCCTCTTCATATCCGGTCGTTCCATTGATTTGTCCTGCGAAATACAGTCCTTCGACCAATTTGGTCTCTAACGTATGTTTGAGCTGCGTCGGTGGGAAATAGTCGTACTCGATGGCATACCCCGGTCTGAAAAACTTGACGTTTTCAAACCCTACGACAGAACGCAGCGCCTTAAACTGTACGTCCTCGGGCAGCGACGTAGAGAATCCGTTGACGTACACCTCAACGGTATTCCAGCCCTCGGGTTCAACAAACAATTGGTGCCTTTCTTTGTCGGCGAACCGGTTGATTTTGTCTTCGATGGACGGACAATAACGCGGTCCCAAACTCTGGATTCGCCCATTGAACATCGGCGACCGGTCGAATCCCTCGCGCAACAGTTCGTGCACGAGTGGCGACGTATAGGTCATGTGGCACGACTTCTGAAAAACCAACGGTTTGGTTTGGTCGGAATAGGAAAATTTATCGGGCTTGGCATCGCCCTTCTCTTCGTTCATTTTCGAATAATCGAGCGAACGGCCGTCTACACGCGGTGGTGTTCCGGTTTTCATCCGTCCCGATTCGAAGCCCACGTTCACCAAGTCTTCGGTAATCCCGTAAGCGGCACTCTCGCCTGCGCGTCCGCCGCCAAACTGTTTCTCGCCAATGTGGATGAGCCCGTTTAAAAACGTACCATTGGTCAGCACCACCGCCTTGGCTTTGATCTCGACGCCGAGCGAGGTTTTGATGCCTCTAATGCGTCCGTTCTCGATGATCAGCCCGCGCACCATCTCCTGGTAAAAGTCGAGGTTGGGCGTTTGTTCGAGCATCAGCCGCCACTCCTCGGCGAACCGCATACGGTCGCTTTGTACGCGCGGCGACCACATGGCCGGGCCTTTGGATTTGTTGAGCATCTTGAACTGGATGGCCGTCTTGTCTGACACGATGCCCGAGTAACCCCCAAGTGCATCGATCTCGCGCACGATTTGCCCTTTGGCAATCCCACCCATGGCCGGATTGCACGACATCTGCGCGATGTTCTGCAAACTCATCGTCACCAACAAGGTTTTGGATCCCATGTTGGCGGCGGCGGCGGCGGCCTCTGAACCAGCATGCCCTGCACCCACCACGATTACGTCATATTCATTCTCAAACATACTCATTGTTCCACGTGAAACATTATTGTTTTGGAAATAGTTTCATCTTCTCTTCTTCCTTACGGCGCATCAATTGTTCGTCGGCTTCGGACTTGTCCTTGTATCCGCAATAGTGCAGTACGCCGTGTGCCATCACCCTGCGCAACTCCTCCTCGAACAAAACCTTAAAATCGTCGGCATTGTCCTTGACGCGTTCAATCGAAATAAAAATATCGCCTTGTAAGACATTTCCTTCAGAATAATCGAAACTGATGATGTCAGTAAGTGTATCATGCTCCAAATACTGGCGGTTGATTTCAATCAAATAATCGTCGTCGCAGAAGATGTAATTGATCTCGCCTTCGTCCTTCTGCTCGCTTTTAATGACTTCGGAAATCCAGTCGGCATAAAGCGTCTCGTCGGCTAATTCGAAATCTGTCTCGTAATTGAATTGAATCATTGCTTGAAATATTCTTGCACCTTCTGGTTAAAATTGGCGCGCAAAGGTAAGCTTTGTCTGTTTAAAATCTCGATGGCATTCAAATAATCTTGCAGGTTGGCTGGCAGCGCGTTGGCAGGATTGTTGAACTCTTTTTTATTTGTCTCGGCCTGCCGTTTCTTTTCCTCGCCTTGCAACTGGACTGCTTTGTCGAGTTTCAACAGTTCGTACTTGAGGTTGAGCGCTTTTTGCAACGTCTCGTTGTTAAAACCTTTGTTGAGCAATTGCTTCTCGATTTGCTTCATCTGGTCGAGCGCGTTTTGTCCGTTGCCCCCAAGTCCTTTCTTGTTCAATTCGTTTTGCAGTGCTTCGCGCAACTGCTTTTGCTCTCTGTAAATTTCCATGATCGCGCGTGCGTCGCCCTCGCCGTCTTCTCCTTCCTGTCCTTCGCCATCGCCCCCGCTCGATTTGCCGTCTTTGCCTTGCTTGCCTTTCTCGCCACCTCCTGGTTTTTCACCGTCGCCGGGCCTCTTGCCATCGCCAGGCTTTTTGCCTTTTTTCATCGCCTCCTTCATTTGTTCGCTAAGGCCTTCTTGTTTCTTGATGATGTCGGGCAGTTGCATCCCCGCGCCCTGTCCCTGTCCGGGTTTGGGCTTGCCGCCCGTTCCAGAACCCGACAACGACATTTGCATCCCGTTGAGGATGTCGCTCAGAAAATCGGCGAGCTTGTTGGCCGACGACACCGTGTATTGCTGATGCGAAACGCCCTTGGCGACGTTGGCCTCGACCAGGTTCTCGAGCGATTTGTCGATGTTGTAGTGCACGTTCCCGATTTCCTTGGTCACGTCTTCGGCAATCTTCGGGTTGCGCAACGACATCGCAAACAAACTGTCATCGACGTGTTTGAACTGCAATTTCAGATCCTGCTGCAGCTTGAGGTTTTTATTGAACGACGGCGATCCGCGCTTAAGCCCTTTGAACTGCCCCATCAAATCTTCCTGCGAAAACGAAAATGCCAGCAGGTTGTCGAGTATCTGACGCAACATCTTGACGTCTTCTTCGAGCTGCTCCATCTCGCCGCCCGCCATGCTGTCCTGCATGCTCTGGCTCATCTCCTTCATTTTCTTGGACGCGCTCTTTTGTTTGGGTTTGGCCTTGTCTTTGGCATCCTTTTGTAACTCGTCCGACGCCTTTTTCAAATCCTCGTCGATGCTTTGCTCCTTTTCGGGGTCTTTTGGAATGTCCATCGGCGACTTCAATTCCTGGTTCTCCTTGTCGAGTTCCTTGAGTTCTTTCTGGATTTTGTCGAATTCCTTGTTGATCTCGTCCTGCTTCTTGGCGTCGTTCTCCTTGCCGCTTTCCGAGAGTTTATCTTGCTTTTCAGAAAGTTTGTCGAGCTTGTCGGCCAGTTGTTCGGCCTTTTTCTCGACATAATATTTCTTGGTCAGCTCGACCAATTGTTCTAGGTTCTTGACCTGGTTCTTGCTGTTTTGTTTGAACTTGTCGAGCTTGTCCATGAGCTCCTCGTTCTTGATCTTGTCGTTGAGTTCCTTGAGCTCGTCGAGCAGTTTTTGGTTCTTCTCGAGGTCTTTCTCGGCATTTTCCAGACGCTTTTGCAATTCTTCCTTGAATTCGTCTTTTTTCTCCGATTGGAATTTGTCGAGGTTTTCGTCCATCTTTTTCGAAAACTCCTTCATCATCTCGTCTTGTTGCTTTTGGCGTTTGATGAAATCGTTGATCTTTTGCTGGTCCTTGAATTCCAGATTGTCGCGCTCCTTGCCCGCCTTTTGCAGCTTGTCGATCTCGGATAACTGCTTGTCCTGGTTGCGCAACGATTTCTCGAGACTGTTGATGTTCTCGCTTTGCTGCTGTAGCATCGCATCGGCTTTCTCTTCCTCGGTTTGGATGCGGTTCGAGAACACCGACGATTTGGTGCTCTTGAAATGATGGATTGCATCGTTGTCGAACACCTCGAAATAATACTCGTAATTCACGCCAGGCTCCACGGGCAACGTACTCGGAAACGCAAAAACGAATTGGTCGAACACGCCATTCTTGACCGCGATGGTTCCGCGGCGGGCCTTGTCGGGTGCGTCCTTCGGATAGTAGACGATTTGCAATCTCGACAATCCATAATCGTCGGAAACCTGCCCAAGCACGTAATTCTTTTGCACCTTCAGGCTGTCGGGCGCCGGATTGACGTTGATGGTCGGGAACTGGTCCTTGACAACCGACAACTGGTAATTGAGTTTCTCGTAATGCGTAACCTTGTCGTTCGAGGTCAAGATCTGGTAATCCGTATTTTGCAAAATGCCTTTTGAAATCGTAAAGACGTCGTCATTTTTCAGAAACGGAAAACTATGGCCCCCGGCGCTCCACTCGATTTTTTGCGTGGCCAGCGTTTGCATGCGCCAGGTGACGCTGGTGCCCTCGGGGACAATGGCGTTGCCCGTCCCTTTGATGGTCTCGGTTTTCTTGCCCAGGTAATTCGGATAGTTCAAAACCATCTCGAAATTCGCGATCGACGGCACGGCCACCACGGCCAGTTCGTACTCGTGCGACGAAATATCGTTGGCTTCGATATGGAACGAAACGTTGTCCATCGGCTTGGCGATCTTAAAGCTGAACGTGCCCGGCCCCGACGATTCCATGAAGTAGCTTTCGTCGCCAATAACCATCATCGCATTTTCGGGAACGACCTTGCCGCGCGATTGGACGCGTACGGTAAAATCTTTGTTTTGTTCGGTTTGAAGATTGTCATTGAGCAACACAAATTCGAACGGAGCCGGCGGCAGGAATTGTTCGCGGTGGTGCACGACGCGGTTGAGACTTGCCGAAATCACGTCGGCATTGCCCGAAAGATAAAAGAACGCGAAAAACAACAACGGCAACAACGCCAACGGCAGGTATTTTTTGTTCTTCGAGAAATTGACGGCGTTCGAAAACGGTATGGGTTGTAACGCATGCGCCTTTTGTTCGATCGACGCAAGCAACAATTCGGATTGGTTCGAATCGTTTGAAAGTTGCAGGAAATTGGTGAGCTTGTCATCGACTTCGTTAAAATGGCTGCCGATGATTTGCGACGCCTCGGCATACCCTATCCCCTTTTGCAACTTGAAAAGCTTGAAAATCGGGAACAAAATATAGCGCGCCAGCAGAAACAATTCTACGCCGACGAACAACCAGAACAACACGGTGCGTCCTGTGGGTTTGAGCCATAAAAAATACTCGACAAACAACGTAAAGAGCAGGTACAGCAAGCCCAGTCCGACAAAAAACAGTATGCCGCGGATGAGTTCGTTGGTATAGTATTTTCGGATAAACGCCTCGAGTTTCTCGTAAATGACCGTCGCTGTCGCCATGGGCCAAACTTATAACCGCTAAAAGTACGATTTTATCTGAATTGGAAAAGGTTAAAAAAAATGCAAAAAAACTATCGTAAAACTTTGGGTCGAAAGTCCATCTCTTACATGCCCAAATCTTTCTCATCACACACTTTCCTGCCCTTTGGCTGGCCCCTTTCTTTTGTATGCCAACAGCTTCCTCTCGCAGGGCGCATTTCCAAATTTTCAAATTTTCAAATTTTCAAATTCCGGAAAAGCGATTCCAATCGTATCTTTGCGCAAAATTCTACAAAATGTCGAAGCCAGTACGAGTGCGTTTTGCACCCAGTCCTACCGGACCTTTACACATAGGCGGCGTGCGCACCGCGCTGTTCAACTATCTTTTCGCCAAGAAACATGGCGGGGTTTTCTACCTGCGCATCGAGGACACCGACCAAAACAGGTTTGTCCCGGGTGCCGAAGCCTACATCATGGAAGCCCTCCAGTGGCTTGGGATTTCGCCCGAGGAAACCGTAGGCAAGAACGAAAAGTTCGGGCCGTACCGACAAAGCGAGCGCAAAGCCATCTACAAACAATACGCCGACCAGCTGATCGCGTCGGGCCACGCCTATTATGCGTTCGATTCTGCCGAGAATCTCGATGCGATGCGCAAGGACAAAGAGGCTTTGGGACAAACGTTCATCTACAACCATTCGGTACGCGAACAATTGGACAATTCACTGACGAATTCGGCCGAAGACGTCGCCAAACGATTGGCCGCCGGCGAAGATTACGTCATTCGATTCAAAACTCCCGTAGGCGAAACGTTGCAGCTGCACGACATCATCCGCGGCGACATTAAATTCGATACCAACCTGCTCGACGACAAGGTGTTGTTCAAAAGCGATGGCATGCCTACCTACCATTTGGCCAACATCGTAGACGATCATCTGATGCAAACCTCTCACGTGATCCGCGGCGAGGAATGGTTGCCATCGATGCCGTTACACGTACTGCTCTACCGCGCATTTGGTTGGGACGCGCCCGAGTTTGCGCATTTGCCGCTGATCTTGAAACCCATCGGCAACGGAAAACTCTCCAAACGCGACGGCGACAAGATGGGCTTTCCGGTGTTCCCGCTCGAATGGAAAACCGACGAAGGCGTTTCTTCGGGTTATCGTGAAAAAGGATTTTTCCCGGAAGCGGTTATCAATTTCCTCGCGCTTTTGGGCTGGAACGACGGTACCGACAAAGAACTGTTTTCGCTCGAAGAACTGTGTAATTCATTCGATTTGGGTCGCGTACACAAGGCCGGCGCCAAATTCGATCCCGAAAAGAACAAATGGTTCAACCACCAATATTTGATCGGTAAAGACGATGCCGAACTCGCGCAAGCGTTTGCCCCGGTCGTCGCTTCGAAAAACCTACCACGCACCTATTCGCCCACCAAACTCACGCGCATCGTCGGTTTGATCAAGGAACGCGCGCATTTCGTGTCGGAATTCTGGGAACTCAGCGATTACTTCTTTGTCGCGCCTACATCGTATGACGAAAAAGCCGCCAAGAACTGGAAAGAAGACACGCCGGTATTGATGAACCAATTGGTCGAAGTATTGGCCAACATCGAAGATTTCCGATCTGCAAACATCGAAACGATCGTCAAGGATTGGATGACCCAAAACGAAATCGGCATGGGCAAAGTGATGCAACCGTTCAGACTAAGCCTTGTGGGCGCGCTAAAAGGCCCGCATTTGTTTGATATCGCCGAAATCATCGGTAAGGAGGAAACGATCAGCAGAATACAAAAAGCGATCGCTACATTATAACACAAAAGCGCCCCGAGAGGCGCTTTTTTTATAGGCATTTAACAAGCGTCGGTTCGTTGAGTAAAACCAATATGGTCTTGTTCTGGGTATCGCTGGCCGGGCTTTCGAACGCTCTTGTCTTCTCGATCAGCTTGGTACAACCGGCGAAATGGGTTTCGATCATGGGGATGATTTTGGCACGTTCGCCGATTTTCTTGTCGGTGTTCTCGTCGGTAAATTCCAACGCGTCGACCATTTGCGATTGCGCGTCGACGATGGCCATTTCATAATGCGTATAAGTCGATTCGAATCCGCCCCGGCTTTTGACACGCGTCCGTTTGGATACGAGCAACGACTTGCCGTTTTGCTGCGCCACGACATAATAGCCGCGCGTCTTTCCTGCTATCTCGAACGTTTGGAACACAAAATCGTCCCAGCTGGCTTGTTTTAAATCCTTGAACTTGACGCGTTGCTCCTTTTTGCTGTCCTTTTCGAAATACACGATACGCTTGTTACCGGCTTCGACATGGATTTTGCCTCCTGCTAAATCAATCGTCGATCCGTCCTTTTTTTGGATCGATTGCGCCAAAACCGGCAATCCTGACAGTAAAAAAAGTGCAACTATCTTTTTCATCTTACAAATAAATAATGAGGTTGCCGCTCAATATACCCGCATTGCCTTTGAATTTGGTTCCCGGATAAAGCCCCGTATCGTTAAGATTGCCAAGGATGTTGTTCAAACCATAAGCGTATTGGATGTTCCCGCGCAGGTGTTTGATCCCGAACGTGACGCCCGCCACCGGATAAAAATTGAATTTCGAGATCTTGCGGATGTCGCCCGCCTTGAACGTCGTGCCGTCGATGATGTTGTTCACGTTGGCATCGTCGTCGATCTTGAATTTGTCGTTTACCTGCAACATCGGCCCGAATTCGATGCTCAAATGGTGCTCGACGATTTTGTAGCTGAGCATGAGCGAGATTTGCGCCGACGGTAATTTAAAGCCGACGTCCTTTTTTTGCGCCGTCAGCGGATTGGTCGTCTCGACCGAGAATTTGTTCTCGCTGAATTGCATCGCATAGACCATGTCGAAGTTGTTGTAGAAATTGCCGCGCATCGAAAGACCGGCGTTCCACCCTACTTCTGGCTTGGCGTCGAAATTATCGGTGTTCAAGCTAAAATGGTTGATCCCGCCAATGATCCCGATACGGTTCGAATCGCGGTATTCCCATTGCGCAACGGCCAAAATCGGGCACGCGGCCAGTGCGAGTGTCAAGAGCAACTTTTTCATAGGTTTCGTTTTGAAGGGCAAACGTAATTTATTTTTCGTAATTTAACGGGGATTTTAAAACTTAATTGCCATGAGTATCACCTCTATCATTTTTTTGGTCTTTGCCCTATTTGTTTTCCTTTCTTCTTTTTTTACGGTCAAGCAACAAACGGCCGTCATCATTGAGCGTTTCGGTAAATTTCTAAGCGTACGCAACTCGGGATTGCAGCTCAAGATCCCGATCATCGACCGCATCGCAGGCCGCGTAAACCTCAAGATCCAACAGCTTGATGTGATCATCGAGACCAAGACCAAGGACAATGTATTTGTCAAGATGAAGGTATCGGTACAATTCAAGGTCATACAGGACAAGGTGTACGACGCGTTCTACAAACTCGAATACCCGCACGACCAGATCACGGCCTATGTGTTCGATGTGGTGCGCGCCGAAGTCCCGAAACTCAAACTCGATGATGTTTTCGAAAGAAAAGACGACATCGCAATAGCCGTCAAACGAGAGCTCAACGAAGCCATGATGACCTACGGATACGACATCATCAATACGCTCGTGACCGACATCGACCCTGATTTGCAAGTCAAAAACGCGATGAACCGCATCAACGCCGCCGACCGCGAAAAGACCGCCGCCGAGTTCGAAGCCGAAAGTTCGCGCATCCGCATCGTGGCCAAAGCCAAGGCCGAAGCCGAGAGCAAACGTCTTCAAGGACAAGGTATTGCCGACCAACGCCGCGAAATTGCACGCGGACTCGTAGAAAGCGTCGAGGTGTTGAACAACGTGGGAATTAACTCGCAGGAAGCTTCGGCCCTGATTGTCGTGACGCAACATTACGATACGCTGCAGGCCATTGGCGCCGATACCAATTCGAACCTGATCCTCTTACCCAACTCGCCGCAAGCGGGCAGCGACATGCTCAACAACATGGTGGCTTCGTTCAGCGCATCGAACCAGGTGGGCGAAATGATGAAAAAGAACACGCCTGTCCTCAAAAAGCAAAAACCCGAATCGCGGTTCAGGGACGCACCCGAGAACCCCGAGAATCCAGACATTACGGTATAAAAAAAAGAGGCTATTGGCCTCTTTTCTTTTTGGATAACCAACCCATGATGAGCGGGATGGCCATGTTGAGTATACTGCCATAGGACTGTCGCAGCGCCTCTTTCCAGTCGAACGAAGGCAACGAGCCCAGGAAGCTCTTGACCATGTTTTGCGGCGTAAAGCTCTCGCGTGTTTGCTGCAGGCTGACGAGCAACTTTTGGTACTCGATGTCTTTCTCAATCTTGAGGATTTCGAGGTCGCGGTCGATTTCGGCATACGACGAATAACGTTTCTTTTCCATATCAGTCGTTAAAGAAAATTTCGGAGAACTTCTCGAGTATCGGGCCCTCGGCAATTTTGTCCTTGATCAAAAAAAGCAGTGCCGTGAACACGACATAAATGCCCGCGACAATCAAAAATCCGTAGGCGTAACTCCCTAGCGCCTGCCCGATTGCGAGCGCCGCAGCCACCGAACCAAACAACAATACCATCGACACGCACAACAAAATCAGCGTGAATTTGAGGATCATCACCGTCGATCTCATCGCCACCTTAAATCCCCAAAGTTTGTAATAAGCGAGGTTGCTGTCGATGAATTTTTGGGCTTGTTCCTGCAACGGTGCGGTGTTTTCGCGAAAATCTTCGAACGCCATTACTTTTGGAATTTGGCGTTCTTGGCCTTAAGATCGGCGAGTTTTTGTTCGAGGAACGTGATCGCATCTTCGGCCTTGTGGCTCAAATTGGACAGTAAATCTTCGTAACTGTGTTCTACGTCGTGCTTTTTGTTTTCGTACCCGTCCTGGAATTTGTGTTTGGCTTCGTTGAATTTGTCCTTGGCCTTGTTCTTGGCGTCTTCGAAACCGTCTTTGAGCTTGGCGCGTGTTTTGGAACCCTTGTCGGGTGCAAATAAAATTCCGGCCGCGGCTCCAATTGCGACACCGGCCAAAATGGCAACGACGGTACTTCCGTTATCTCGTGACATGACTTTAAAATTTGTAGTTGAATTTTAAAGATAGCGACAATTTTAACATTTCGTTGTTAACAGCCCGTTAAATTGGGTGCCGAGACAAAATTCGCAATTAAATCATCAGGGTTTGACTCAATTTCAAAAAACAGGCGCGGTGTCCGTCTAAAATCAATCGTTGCTTAAAAACGTGTTATGGAAGTCGTTTTTAAAAACAAAAACTTATCGATATGATAAAAACGATAGAAAACATTAATAATAAAAAACCCCTCTGGTTAGAGGGATTTGAATCGATACAATCTATTTTTACAATCCTAACGAAAGTGCCGTAAATTGAAGCTTGATTTTTTGATTTTCCAATTGCGCGCGCACAAATGGCGATTCACTTCGGTGGGAAAGGTCAAACCATTTTTCGACAAATTCCCGGTCAAAATCCGACAGCTTGATTTTGTCGGAATGTTTGATCACCCAATTCGAAAACAGGAGCGAAACCTTGTTGTTGTTGATGTTCTTGCGGATTGAACTCTGCAACAAACTAAAATTGCCCACCAATTGTATGTTTTGCGCCACAAATTGCTCGATGGCTTCGCGCTCGGCATCGGTCGAAACCTTGAAATATTTGTTGATTTCCTTGAGCGAATTGTTGATCGCATTCTCTTCTTTCTTGCCTTTTTCCTCCCAGGCATCCTTGAGCCCGACGGTTTTGTTGAATACCAATTTGCTCGCCGTCGAGTCCTTATCTACCGTAAAATAGCCCAGTCGTTGGAACTGGAACTTGTCTTCGTTTTGTGCCGATTGTAAGCTTGGTTCCACATAACCCGTCACGGTTTTCAACGAATCGGGGTTGACGAATTCAAGGAAATCCTTCTCTTTGTGTGTGTCGGGTGCCTCGTCGGTAAACAGGCGGTCGTACAAACGCACCTCGGCCGGCAGCGCATGTGCAATCGAAACCCAATGCAAGGTTCCGGATACTTTGCGCAAACTCGCTTCGGTGCCGCTACCGCTCAGGGAATCAACGTCGTAGGTCGCGTGGATTTCGGCGATGTTCCCTTCGGCATCTTTGACGACAGATTCGCCTTTGATGATATAAGCGTTCTTGAGCCGCACTTCTTTACCTATCGACAAGCGGAAAAACTTGGCCGGTGCATCTTCCAGAAAATCTTCCCGTTCGATGTAAACCTCACGCGAAAAAGGTACTTTTCTAAACCCTGCATTTTCGTCTTCCTGGTTGTTTTCGGCCTCGAGCCATTCTTCCTTGCCTTCGGGATAATTCGTGATCACGAGCTTTACCGGATCGAGAACCGCCATCACACGTGACGCGGTCTTGTTCAAATCTTCGCGGATGCAAAACTCGAGCACCGACACATCGATCAGGTTGTCGCGCTTAGCGATGCCGATCATGTTTGCAAAATTGCGGATCGAAGTAGGCGTGTACCCACGTCTGCGCAAGCCAGAAACGGTGGACATACGCGGATCGTCCCATCCGTTAACGTACTTATCCTGAACGAGTTTGAGTAGCTTTCGCTTGCTTACCACCGTGTGCGACAAATTCCTACGGGCAAATTCGCGTTGCTTGGGGCGTACCTTTTTGTCGTCGTAAATCTGGTCCAAAAACCAATCGTACAATTCACGGTGCGGCAAAAATTCGAGCGTACAGAACGAGTGCGAAACCTGTTCCAGATAGTCGCTTTCGCCATGCGCCCAGTCGTACATCGGGTAGATGCACCAATCGTCGCCGGTGCGGTGGTGGTGCTTGTGCAAGATGCGGTACATGATGGGATCGCGCATGAGCATGTTGGTCGATTTCATGTCGATCTTGGCGCGCAAAATGTGCGTCCCTTCTTCGAATTCGCCATTTTTCATGCGCTCAAAAAGATCCAGATTCTCCTCGACCGAACGGTTGCGGTACGGGCTGTCGACGCCTTCGGTGGTGGGCGTGCCTTTTTGCGCGGCCATCTCCTCGGAAGTCTGGCTGTCTACATAAGCCTTGCCTTTTTTGATGAATTCGACGGCCCAGTCATAGAGCTGCTGGAAATAATCAGAGGCATACAATTCCTTGTCCCATTGGTATCCGAGCCACTGTACGTCGCGCTTGATCGCATCTACATACTCCTGTTCTTCCTTGGCCGGGTTGGTATCGTCGAAACGCAGATTGACAGGCGCATTGTAATCGATACCGAGGCCAAAATTGAGCGCAATCGAACTGGCGTGCCCAATGTGCAAATAACCATTCGGTTCGGGCGGAAAACGAAAGCGCAATTTGTCGTTGGACAAACCGTCCTTCAAATCCTCCTCGATGATTTGCTCGATGAAATTCAGTGACTTTTCTTCGGATGACATTGTATAAATTTTGAAGCGCAAAGGTATGAATTGTTGTTTAATCGTGGAATCGTTTATTTGTTTAATCGATAGGTGACACCCACAAATAATCACTACTTTTGGAATCGGTTAAACGATTAAACAAATCAACGATTAAACCATTATGGGTGTCATCAAACTCAAAAACATCCGGACGTTCTCCTACCACGGATGCTTGCTCGAAGAAAGCAAAATAGGATCGGAATATTCGGTAGACCTCGAAATCAAGACCGATTTGCGCAAATCATCGGTATCGGACCAGCTTGCCGATACGGTCGATTATGTACTGCTCAACCGCATTGTCGCCGAGGAAATGGCCGTGCGATCGAACCTCATCGAACACGTCGCGCACCGTATCCTGAGCCGTATTTTCCGCGAAATCCCCGAGGTGTCGCGCATTGTGGTTGGCGTTTCTAAAATCAACCCGCCTATTGGTGGTGATGTGGAGGCCGTTACGGTAGAGATGGAGGAATACCGCAGCTAGCGGCGCAAATTGTGCGATTAAAATTTCAAATTCCAAATTATTTAGTTAGATTTGCCGTCCAAACCAATAATGGCGTCGTGGCCGAGTGGCTAGGCAGGGCTCTGCAAAAGCTCGTACAGCGGTTCGAATCCGCTCGATGCCTCTGGGAAAACCTCCTTTTCGGGAGGTTTTTTTGTTTTTATTTGGAGCTGTTTCCCGCTTTCCGTTGCAATCTTTTTTAGCTTTTTGCAAAAGCTAAAAAAGGATTTCCACTTCAAATGCCTTTTTCAGGCATTCACCGAACACCTATTTAATATTAACTAGGTGAGGTAATCGGGGCTAGGGTGAGCAGCGTAGCTATAGCTATTTTCAAAACCGGACGTTTTGAAATTCTAAGAAGTTTTCGCTACCGCGGGTCTACTTTTGTCTGGCAACAAAAGTAGCAAAAATGCCTGGCGCGCGTTCGTTCGGCGACCTGCTGGCTTTCGCTTGCTAAAACAAATGAACTCGCTTCGCTCAAACACCATTTGTTTCTTAACGCCTGCTTCAAGCCGCAGGTGCCCGCCTGCCACGACCAAAGCGCGCTGCCTCACGAAGAACGTTCATTGTAAATTTAAAATTTGTCGTCCGTTTTGGGCGTTCGTCCAACGCGCCGGGAAGATCGTCGTGGCGGAAAGATTTTTCCCCGCGAGGACGTTTTGCGACGAATGTTCCAAGCGAGACGATTCATCGAACGTTGAACACACGTTCCCCGTGTGGATTTTTGGCGCAGCGGGCAAGCCAAAAATGCAAATATTACTTTCCTGCCTGGCGCGCAATCGACCGTGCAGGCGGGTACCAGCCGTTTGAAGATGGCGTAAAATCAAAAGCTGTTTGAGCCGTAGGCGAGTTCTTTTGATTTAGCCATCGAAAACCTGGCTGGTCGCCGAGCGGTCTTGCGCTACGCCTTTTTGCAACTTTTGCGGCGAGGCAAAAGTTGAGAAGCCCGCGGCAGCGAAAACTACTTAGAATTCCAAAACATCTAGTTTTGCACTTAGCGCTAGCGATGCAACGCGCCCTAGCCCCGATTACCTCACCTAGTTAATATTAAATAGGTGTTCGGTGAATGCCTGAAAAAGGCATTTGAAGCGTAAATCCTTTTTAAAGCTTTTTGTAAAAGCTTTAAAAAGATTGCAACGGAAAGCGGGAAACAGCTCCAAAAAATCAATCCTGTTGCTCCAACTTATCAAGCGCCTTATCCATAATTTTCCGTTCCTGCGGAAACCAGCCCTGAGAAAGTAGGAATACGCCCGAAATGATCAGCACCACACTGATGGCTTTTTTGATGAGCAGGATGTTGTTCGGATTGAGTTGGCTGCGCAGTTGTTTGGCGAGCAGTATCTTGAAAATATCGGTGACAAAATAACTCAGGATCACGGCCGTGAAAAACGTAAACATACGGGTTGGGTCGAGTTTGAGCGTAGGCCCGACGGTGATCAGGATCGCCAACCAAAAACCCAGTACGCCAATGTTGATGAAATTCAGGAAAAAGCCCTTGATGAACAAGCTGAAATAGTTGTTCTTGGCCAGTTCTGCCGGGTCTTCGGGGTCGATGTTCTTTTTTTGCTTCTTGTTTTTGGCGAGCGAAATCACGCCGTAGGTAAGCATCACGATGCCGCCGAATACAAACAGTGCGGGATCGTCCTTGATGCTTTGTATCAAACGATAAGACGAAAAATAAGCGATCAAAATGAAGATGATATCGGCCAGCACAACACCTAAATCGAACACGGCGGCGGCCCGGAATCCTTTGACGACACTGGTCTCGAGCAGTACAAAAAATACAGGCCCGATCATAAAGCTCAAAAAGAACCCAAGCGGGATTGCCGTCAGAATATCTTCAATCATCGAAAGTGTTTTATTTTAACAAATATAGTTCAAAAAATAAAAAACGATGATGCAGATGGTCGGCTAATTTCGAACTTCCTCAATTTTACCGCCCAGCGTGGTTTTGCGTTTGATTTGCTTCGGGTTGCCGTAAAACACGATTTTACCACCGGCCGTGACACGTGCATCGGCCAATTCCGACGCATGGATTTCGGCTTCTCCGCCTGCCTTGACATCGACTTTGGCGGTTTGCGATTCGAGTGATTTTCCTTCCAGGAAACCGCCTGCACCCAGCGCGATGTCAACATTTTTAGCGGTTCCCGACACTTTTACCTTGCCTCCGGTGGCCGCCTTGAATTCAGCCGATTCGGTTTCTATTTTCAATTTGACTTGTGCGCCTTCCTGTGCCGAGGCATAAATAGAACCTTGTTTGAACGTCTTGTCGCAACCAATAAACGAGCCTTCGTTGGCATCGATGCGCGTCAGGTTCTTGAAGAAAACCTTGGCTTCGATCGCTTCGCCTTCGAGCAACTTGCCGGTGCGCATCCTGATCTTGAGCTCGCCATTTTTGTTGATGACTTCTACGTCTTCGGCGCGATTCCCGGTGATCTCAATCCTCTCCTGATCGGAAGCGATGAGTTCGACCGTGATTTGATCGAAAGACTTGATTTTGTTGAATTCACCCACGTCTTTCTTGACCTGGGCGTTTACCGATACAAGGCACAACAACAATGCGACTTGGACTAACTTTTTCATTTTTTCTAGGCTTGGTGTTTACGGATAAAGTGAAAATCGAGCTGCTTCTTGACCAAGTCGGCGTTCTTGACCTTGACGATCACCTCGTCGCCCAACTGCAGCACATTTTTGGTAACGGCGCCCACGAGCGCATATTGTTTTTCGTCGAACGTATAGTAATCTTCCTTGATCTCGCGGATGCGGCACATGCCTTCGCATTTGTTTTCGACAATCTCTACATACATGCCCCATTCGGTCACGCCCGAAATGACACCCAAAAACTCCTGGTCCTGGTGGTCCTGCATGTACTTGACCTGCATGTATTTGATCGAATCGCGTTCGGCTTGCGTGGCCAGGTTTTCCATGTTCGACGAATGTTCGCATTTTTCTTCGTATTCCTCTTCGCTGGCCGATTTGCCACCATCGAGATAGTGCTGCAACAAACGGTGCACCATCACGTCGGGATAACGACGGATGGGCGAGGTGAAGTGCGAATAATAATCGAACGCCAGCCCGTAATGCCCGATGTTGTCGGTAGAATATTTGGCCTTGCTCATCGTGCGTATGGCCAGCGTATCGACCAGGTTCTGTTCTTTTTTGCCGTGTACGTCGTCGAGCAATTTGTTGAGCGAGGCCGAGATCGACTTTTTGTTCTTGAAATTCAAGCTGTGTCCGAACTTCGAAATCACACCTTGCAAGGCCATCAGTTTTGATTCGTCGGGTTCGTCGTGGATACGGTATACAAACGTCTTTTTTTGCTTGCCGATAAACTCGGCTACCTTGCGGTTGGCCAGCAGCATGAATTCTTCGATCAAATGGTTCGCATCTTTCGAAATCTTGAAATACACACCGGTCGGGTCGGCTTCGGAATTGAGGTGGAACTTAACCTCGACCTTGTCGAACGAAATCGCGCCGTGCGCCATACGCTTGCTGCGCAGGATCTTGGCCAAATCGTCTAATTTGAGCGTCGCTTCGACAATATTTGCGGGAACTTTGTATTGTTCGCCCGTGAGTGAAATATCGGCCGGAATCACATCTTTTTTGGTTTCGATGATGTGCTGCGCCTCTTCGTACGCGAAACGTTGGTCCGAATAAATCACGGTACGCCCGAACCATTGGTCGACCACCTGCGCGGTCTTGGTGATTTCGAACACGGCCGAAAACGTGTATTTTTCTTCATGCGGACGCAGCGAACACGCGAAGTTAGACAACACTTCGGGCAACATCGGCACGACACGATCGACCAAATAGACCGATGTGCCGCGTTGGTAGGCCTCGTCGTCGAGCGCGGTGCCTTCCTTGACATAGTGCGAGACATCGGCAATGTGTATCCCGATCTCGAAATTGCCGTTGTCGAGTTTCTTGAACGACAGCGCATCGTCGAAATCCTTGGCATCTTTCGGATCGATCGTAAAGGTCAACGTGTCGCGCATATCGCGTCTTTTGGCGATTTCGCTGGCTTGGATAGAAGTGTCTAGCTTTTGCGCATAGGCCTCGACATCGATCGGAAAATCGTACGGCAGTCCGTATTCAGCTAAAATCGCATGGATTTCGGTGTTGTGCTCGCCAGGTTTGCCGAGTACTTTGATCACAAATCCGAAAGGGGAATCGGCTTTCTTGGGCCAATCTTCGATCTTGACCAGCACGACATCGCCGTTTTGCGCCTCGCCGATCTTGTCCTTTGGGATAAAAATATCGGTATACATCTTGGCGTTGGCCGTCGATACAAACGCAAAGTTTTTTTGGATGTCGATCACGCCCACGAATTCGTCCTTCAAACGTTCGATGACTTCGATGACTTCGCCCTCGGGACGTTTGCCCTTACGTCTGTTGTAGACGTACACCTTGACCTTGTCGCCGTCGAGCGCGCGGTTCAGGTTGTTGTTCGGGATAAAGACGTCTTCCTCAAATTCGTCGCAGATAAAATAGGCGGTCTTGCGCGAAGTCATGTCGATCGTACCTTCGTAATAGTCCTGGCTGATGGCCTTGATCAGGTATTTTCCGGGTTCGGTCTCGATGATTTGCTTTTGCGAGGCCAGTATCTTCAAATCCTTGATGATTTCGTTGCGGCTCTTGGTATCGTCTACCTCTAAAAGCGCCGCGATTTGCTTGTAGTTGAACGCACGGTTGGCGTTCTTGGAGAGTATCTTGAGAATCTTGTGGGAGAAGTCCTTGGCTTTCTTCCCGGTATGTTTGTGTTTTTTGTTCATTGTTTTGGGTTGAAGTTCGAAATTACAAAGAAGAATCGTGACTTGGGCCAACGGATCGATATTTAGGGAAAATATAACGTTTGACGTTTTCCCGCAAACTCAAAGAATCTCACAAATAACCATCTATTTTCGAAACTTTGCGCTAACTTTAAGGTACCAACAACCCACGATCTTTTATGGAAGATTTCATCACCGCCGCCATATTCAACTATCCGCACGAAATCACGATCCTCAAGCACCGGCTCGAGCAGGAAGGCATCGCCTATTTTTTCGAGAACGAGGCCACGGCATCGGTGGCACCCATGTATTCGCTCGCACTCGGCGGCATCAAGCTCAAGGTGCACCCGAACGATTTGCAGGCGGTACAGGCCATACTCGACGAACTCAACAACCGAAGCCAGCTGACCATCGTATGAGCCCATCGGATTTTTTCGAAAAGGAACAAGAGCAGTTTTCAACAAACATTAATTACATCAAAAAGAAGAAGGAATTTTAAATTAAATTTTTGATGGTTATTATAGGGTGTTGATTGTAGGAATAAATTTTTTCTCAAGCGTTTTGTTATTTCGTTTAACCTTGTTATAACAATTTATTAACATAGAAAATGACACACAAAACGCTCATTTTTAACCTTTACTTTAAAATAATAAACAACTGTTAACAATCAAAATCACTTTGTTTTTGTCGATATTTTCGAGTGGGTTTTTATGTTGAAAACCATTTAAAAAGTATGGAAAACTAAACCAAAAATCCCGCAAACTTTATTTGCTTTTCTTGATTGCGTTTTTGATTAGAAATTTATCCGATAGATGCTAAAAAATCTTCTGAAATTCTATCCAGACTTATGAACAATCAATGTTAATTTAAAGTAAACTGATTTCCAATGTTTTATAAAAATACGTTAACAATGCAATCATACGTTTTCAAAACTACTATTTCTGGTTAGAACACGTCTTTAAAAACCATGACCTTACCGTATTTTAACGTCGTGAATTCGTAAATTTGCACAAACAACACAACATGACTATTTCAATAGGAAACGACCACGCCGGTCCCGATTACAAAAAAGCCATCGTTCAAATGCTCGAGGCCAAAGGGCATACCGTCATCAACCACGGAACCGATACATTCGACAGCGTCGACTACCCCGATTTTGGCCATCCCGTAGCCAACGACATCACCCAAGGCAAAGCCGATTTCGGCATCGTCATTTGCGGATCGGGCAACGGCATCGCCATTACGGTCAACAAACACCAAGGCATCCGTGCGGCCATTTGCTGGACCAAGGAAATTGCCGGTTTGGCGCGCGGGCACAATAACGCCAACATCGTCAGCATCCCGGCGCGTTTTACGTCGATCCCGCAAGCCGTAGAAATTGTCGATACTTTCCTGAACACCGCTTTCGAAGGCGGACGCCACGCCACACGCGTCAACAAAATAGACTGTATGTAAATGCACGACCACAGCCACCATTCCCAGGAGGTCACCGACAAAAACCTGTCGGTGTCGATTCTTTTGAATATTGGGATTACGGTGGCGCAAATCGTGGGTGGTATTGTCTCGGGCAGCTTGTCGCTGGTCTCCGATGCGTTGCACAATTTGAGCGACGTGGTTTCGCTTGCTTTGAGTTTTGTCGCGCACCGTCTGGCCAAGAAAAAAGCGACCGTCCACCATACCTTTGGGTACAAACGCGCCGAGATACTCGCGGCCTTCATCAACGCGGCGACACTTATTATCGTGGCGGTCTATTTGGTCTACGAAGCTGTTTTGCGTTTTTCGAGCCCGGTTGCGATCGGCTCCGAGATCGTCATTTGGCTGTCTGCACTCGGTATTGTTTTCAACGGGATTTCTACCTTGCTGTTGAAAAAAGACGCGGCGCACAGCGTCAACATGAAATCAGCCTATCTGCATTTGCTGACCGATACGATGGCTTCGGTCGCGGTGCTCATTGGCGGATTGCTCATGAAATACTTTGGTTGGTTTTGGATCGACAGCGTCATCACGCTCGCCATTGCCATCTACCTGATTTTTATGGGATGGGGTTTGCTGCGATCGACCACCAAGATGTTGTTGTTGTTTACGCCCGAAAATCTCGACATCGAACAAATCGTGCAAAAGGTCCATGCGGTGACCGGTGAAAACAAATTGCACCACATTCATCTTTGGAGCCTCAACGACAACCAATTGCACTTCGAGGCGCACCTGGACTGTCGCGAGAATATTACGATTGCCGAATTCAACCGGATCGTTCACGAAATAGAGGAGGTGTTGCACCACGAATTCCACATCAACCACTCGACAATCCAGCCAGAGTTTGCTGGGCAATGTTCGGGCGATTTTATCGCGCAGGATTAAACGTTTAAAAATACAGATTTTCTGTACCAGCCGCATCTTTAAAAATCGTATTTTTACCGTAGGGAAGGGGGCTATGAAGGTATCCCCTACAAAATAAAAAAATCACTTCGCTACAGATTTTCTGTACTTTTTGTTAAAGTTTTTCCTAGGTTTCAATAGCTTTTTTTTGAACCCATTCCGGCTGTCCGCTGCAGGCTTCGCTAAAAAACGTTATTTTTGACACGCTGCAAAATAGCTTCCTGCGGTCGCTTTTTCCATCGGCAAAAATGTACGTTTTTCACGCAAAGGCTTTTCGCTTCTATCCGGGGTAGGGCCGCGTCATCCATAACAAAGTTTCAACAATGACCCACATCGATTTCATCGCACAAACCGTCCAGGCGCCTGCCAAATCCATCGCAAATACCGTCCAGCTTTTATCAGAAGATTGCACCATCCCGTTCATCTCGCGCTACCGCAAGGACCAAACCGGAAACCTCGATGAAACCGTCATCGAACAAATCGCCAAGCAAAATACAGCCTACGAGAACATCGTTAAAAGAAAAGAGGCCATCCTCAAATCCATCGAAGAACAAAAGGCGCTCACGCCCGAACTCAAAAACAAGATCGACAACAGCTTCGATTTGAACGAACTCGAAGATTTTTACCTGCCGTTCAAAAAGAAAAAGAAAACACGTGCCGACGTTGCGCGCGATAACGGCCTCGAACCGCTGGCCAAAATCATCATGGCGCAAGGCAATGACGACATCGATTTCATCTCGTCGCGCTATCTGAACAAAAATGTCAAGAACGAAGACGAAGCTTTGCAGGGCGCGCGCGACATCATTGCCGAATGGGTCAACGAAAACCCTTACGTACGCAAGCAATTGCGACGATTGTACCAGCGAAAAGCCACCATAGAAACCAAGGTCGTCAAAACCAAAAAGGACGACGAAGCCGCACAGAAATTCGCACAATATTTCGAGTGGAATGAACCGCTCGGCAAAACGCCGCCACATCGATTGCTGGCCATGTTGCGCGCCGAGAACGAAGGTTTCGTCAAGATGAAAATCGAAGTCGATGCCGAAAATTCGGGCGATGAGGCATTGGATCTCATCGAACAAATCGTCATCAAAAAGAACAACGACACCACGCCGCACATCGCCCAAGCGATCACCGATAGCTACAAACGTTTGCTTGCACCGGCCATTTCCAACGAATCGCTACAGGAAGCCAAGCTCAAAGCCGACTTGAATTCGATCGGGGTTTTTGCGAACAATTTGAGCCAGCTGTTGCTCGCGCCGCCGCTCGGCGAAAAACGCATTTTGGCCATCGATCCGGGATTCCGAAGCGGTTGCAAGATTGTCTGTCTCGACGAAAAAGGCGATTTGTTGTACAACGAAACGATTTTCCCGCACGCGCCACAAAACGAATTCACGATCGCGATGAAGAAAGTAAAGTCGATGGTGAATGCCTATAAAATCGACGCCATTTCAATCGGCAACGGTACGGCCTCGCGCGAGACCGAACATTTCATCAAGAAGATCGCGTTCGACAAGCCTGTACAGGTTTTTGTCGTGAGCGAAGCCGGTGCGTCGGTCTATTCGGCATCGAAGATTGCACGCGAGGAATTCCCGAAATACGACGTGACCGTTCGCGGCGCGGTTTCCATCGGACGAAGATTGTCTGATCCGCTGGCCGAATTGGTCAAGATCGATCCCAAGGCCATAGGTGTCGGGCAATACCAGCACGATGTCGACCAAACCAAACTCAAGGAAGAACTCGACACCGTGGTCGTGCGTTGCGTGAACTCGGTGGGCATCAACATCAATACGGCGAGCAAGCATTTGCTCAGTTATGTGAGCGGAATAGGGGAGAAGCTGGCCGAAAATATCGTCGCTTACCGTTCCGAGAATGGTCCGTTTGAGGATCGGAAACAACTTAAAAAAGTACCGCGGCTTGGCGACAAAGCTTTCCAGCAAGGCGCGGCGTTCATCCGCATCAAAGGCGCCAAGAATCCGCTCGACAATTCGGCCGTACACCCCGAGGCGTATCCGATTGTCGAAAAAATGGCCAAGGATTTAAAGCTTTCTGTCAACGATTTGATTGCGAACAAAGAAAAAACCGCGCTGATCAAACCCGAAAATTACGTCTCGGGCGACATCGGTTTGCTGACGCTCAAAGACATCATCAAGGAGCTTGAAAAACCAGGGCTCGATCCGCGGCAATCGGCCAAGGTGTTTGAGTTCGATGCGAACATCAAGACGATCAAGGACGTCAAAAGCGGGATGGTTTTACCGGGAATCGTCAACAACATCACCAATTTTGGGTGTTTTGTAGACATCGGTATCAAGGAAAGCGGGCTCGTGCACATTTCGCAGCTCAAGGCCGGATTTGTGTCTGATGTCAATGAAGTGGTCAAACTGCACCAACACGTTCAGGTCAAGGTCACTGAAGTAGACGAGGAGCGCAAACGCATCGCGTTGACCATGGTCATCTGAAATTTACCGCAAACGACAAAAGTTTACCGCAAAGGATACAGAGTTTTCCGCAAAGAACACAAAGCATAGTTGCGTAATATCTTGGCAAACTTTGCGAAAAGCTTAGCGTACTTTGCGGTAAAAAGGTAAAAAAAATCCCGTCTTCCGCACAGGAAACCGGGATCTTCAATTCGGATAAGCCGAATTATGCTTTGGTATCGTCTTCTTTTTTGGCTGCGGGTTGATCGTCTTTGGCCGCGTTCTTGAATTCCTTGATGCCGCTGCCAAGGCCTTTCATCAGTTCAGGGATTTTCTTACCGCCAAAAAGCAGCAAAATCACCGCTACGATAATCAGTATTTCTGTTAAGCCTATCTTGCCCATGTTAAATTATTTGCGCCTAAGCGAATGAATATAGGGGCAAAGATAACAAGAAAAAACATTTTCCGTTGGCGTGTCTTGGCAAATATTTGTGATTTTGATGCGTTAAAATGTTGACGATGTGTTGCGGCCACGCATCGCGCTTAATTGCTATATTTGCAACACACCTTACCATTACCCTCGGAATGTAGCCCGACATGACAGCCAAAAGACTCAAACGAAAAAAAATCGCCAAAAAGCTCTTCACCAAAAACCGGTTGGTTATTTTGAACGAGGAGACTTTCGAGGAGGTTTTTTCGCTTCGGCTCACGCTCATGAACGTGTTTGTGGTGGCCACGGTGGGCGCGATCTTGATCATCACGGCAACCACCTACATCATCGCTTTTACGCCGCTGCGCGAATACATTCCGGGTTATGCGTCGAGTAAACTCAAAAAAGAAGCCACCGAACTCGCGCTAAAATCCGACTCGCTGGCCAAGGCCGTACAAAAAAATGAGGCCTATCTGCATTCGATCAAACGCGTGCTTACGGGCGATCTCGATCATGCCGCACTCAACAAAGATTCGATCCTGGCCACCAAGATCGAACCCGTCTCCGCCGAGGATTTGCAACCGTCCGAAACCGATTTGCGACTGCGCGCCGAGGTGGCCAAGGAAGACAAATACAACCTGTTCGAAAAAGCACATCCCAAAGTCGATCTGGTTTTGTTCCCGCCGCTCAAGGGCATGGTGACCGAAAAGTTCAGCCCGCGCAACAAACACTATTCGGTAGATGTTGCCGTGGCCAAGAATACACCCATCAAGTCGGTGCAAAGCGGCACGGTGATTTTTGCCGATTGGACGCCATCGAGCGGCAACGTGATCATCCTGCGCCACAACAACGGCTTCCTGTCGGTCTACAAACACGCCGCCACGCTCAATGCCGCGCAAGGCGATGTGGTCAAGACCGGCGAAGTCATCGCGCTTGCAGGTTCGACGGGACAAGAATCCACTGGGGTTCACCTGCATTTTGAACTTTGGAAAGACGGCTATCCGATCGATCCGGAACAATTCATCGAATTCGAATGACAGACCATTTGCAAAATATACCGTTGGTTACGGGCGTCATTTTTTTGTTGGCTGCGGTTGTGCAAAAAATGTTTCCGCCGCGCAACATCAATTCGCTGTATGGTTACCGTACAGCAGCTTCGGGACGGTCTCAGCAGCATTGGGATTTTGCCCAGCGCTATTCGACTAACCGGATGTTTGAGGCCGCTGCGTTGTTGATTATTTGTGGTGTTATAATGACGCGGTTAGAATTGTCGCACAAGACACAATTGACTTTAGGTCTTTCACTCCTCTTGTTGTTTTCGGCCTACATGATTGTACGTACAGAGTTTGCACTCAAGAAAAAATTCCCAAAATAATGTCGCTCAAATCCATCGCCGCCAAAATATTCGCCAAACGCATCCATGTCCGTACGCAAAAATGGGCGACGCGTCCTGTCGAGACGCAGCAAAAGGTGTTGCGCGATTTGATCAGAAAAGCCAAGAGCACGCGTTTTGGGATCGACCATCATTTTGACCGCATCCGCTCGCACCAGGATTTTGCCGCCAATGTACCCGTGCGCGATTACGAAGACCTAAAGCCGTATGTAGCCGAAGTCCTGGCCGGACACGACAACATCCTGTGGCCAGGGAAGCCGCTGTATTTCGCCAAGACTTCAGGCACGACCTCGGGCGCCAAATACATTCCGCTTTCCAAGGATTCGATGCCTTTTCATGTGCAAGCTGCGCGCGACGCGATCCTGCATTACATCTACCAAACCGGCAAATCCGAATTTGTGGACGGCAAGATGATTTTTTTGCAAGGAAGCCCCGAATTGGAAGAAAAGAACGGTATCGGGCTCGGTCGTTTGTCGGGCATCGTCGCACATTATGTGCCCAAGTATCTGCAGCGGAACCGTATGCCGTCCTGGCGTACGAACTGCATCGAAGATTGGGAAACCAAGGTCAATGCCATAGTCGATGAAACGATCAACGAAAACATGGCCGTCATTTCTGGCATTCCGTCGTGGGTGCAAATGTATTTCGAGAAATTACAGCAAAAGACAGGCAAACCCGTGGGCGAGATTTTCAAGAATTTCAACCTTTTTATTTACGGCGGTGTCAATTACGAACCGTACCGCGCCAAGTTCGAGCACCTCATCGGTCGCAAGGTAGACAGCATCGAGCTGTTTCCGGCCTCCGAAGGTTTTTTTGCCTACCAGGATTCGCAAAACGAAAAAGGCATGTTGTTGCTGTTGAACTCGGGGATTTTTTATGAGTTCATCAAAGCTGACGAGTTTTTTACCGATCCCGACGGTTCGGGACCAAGACGTTACACCATAGGCGAAGTCGAAACGGGCGTCAATTATGCCATGATCATCTCGACCAACGCAGGGCTTTGGGGCTACAACATAGGCGATACCGTGCAGTTTACTTCGACCAGCCCGTACCGCGTGATCGTCTCGGGGCGCATCAAGCACTTCATTTCGGCCTTTGGCGAACATGTCATCGGAAAGGAAGTCGAGGCCGCGCTGCAAGAGGCCATGCAAGGAACACCCGTACGCGTCAACGAGTTTACCGTTGCGCCGCAAATCACGCCTGCCGAGGGTTTGCCTTACCATGAATGGCTGATCGAGTTCGAGAAAGCGCCAACCGATTTGGCCACTTTTGCGCTCAAAATAGACCAGGCCATGCGGCGCCAAAACATGTATTACGACGACCTGATTTCGGGTAATGTATTGCGGCCACTGGTGGTTACACCTGTCGGCAACGGCGGATTCCACGACTACATGAAATCGATCGGAAAACTCGGCGGGCAAAACAAAATCCCAAGGCTTTCGAACGACCGCACCATAGCCGATGGGTTGAAGCGCGTGTGATCGTTACAAAAAAAGAGGCCGAAGCCCCTTTCTTATTGTTTGACGATTTTGACCGTTTGGACACCATCTGCAGACAAACGCAACAAATAGATTCCGTTGGGTAAATCAGGCAGCATTAGCTCCGACTGGTTCGTTTGCCCTTGACGGATCAGTTTTCCATCGGCCGAGAACAACGAAAAATCAACTTTGCCGTTTATGCCTTTTACGTAGATACGGTCGTAGAACGGATTCGGATACACGACAAAATGGTCTATCCTATGTCCAACGGCAGACAGTTCTTCATCGACGGTGATTACCACATCAAAAGTTACCGAACCACCTGAATTGGTTGCCGTTACCGTGTATATCGTTTCTGGTGTTACGGTTGTTGGCGTACCCGAGATGATACCCGTGGTCGCGTCGAGTGAAAGGCCGTCAGGCAACGCAGGCCATACGCTGTAACCCACGACATTTCCGTTGACTGTAGGCATTAACGACGCAATGACTTCCCCCACATTGAACAGGTTAGGCGACGGATAGCTCAAGGCCGCCGGCGCGACATCGATTACCGCTATGGTGAGTACAAAACTGATACTTCCGCCCGAATTACTCGCCGTTACAGTATAGGTCGTCTCAGGCATAACGACGGTAGGGGTTCCAGAGATGATGCCCGTAGACGAATCAAACACAACCCCGACAGGTAAAGTTCCGTTCAACGTATAGCCCGAAATGTTTCCGTTTGCGGCAGGAACCAAAGTAAGCGGTGTGTTTACTGTGACTACGGTTGGCGTGTCATAGGACAAACCGGTCGGTGCCACGTCGTTGACGGAGATGATTACCGGGAAAGAGGTATTTCCGCCCGTATTGGTCGCGGTAACGGTGTAGGCTGCCAATGGCGTGACGACGGTTGGTGTACCCGAAATCACACCCGTGTTTACATCAAGCGAAAGCCCGGCAGGCAAGGAAGGCGATACGGCATACGATTCGACGTCGCCGGTTACCGATGGCGCCAAGTTGGCGATTGTGGTTCCTACGGTATAAACGTTCGGCGAATCATATACCAGATCCAAAGGAGCCACCGCATTGATGGTAATGATGACCGGGAACGAGGTGTTTCCGCCGGTGTTGGTCGCGGTCACAAGGTAGGTCGTGAGCGGTGTCACGGCCGAAGGCGTCCCCGAAATGATGCCCGTAGTCGCGTCGAGCGAAAGTCCGTCGGGCAATGTTGGCCATACCGTATACGAATCGACTTCACCAACCACTGCAGGTGTCAAATCGGCAATGGCGGTACCTACCGTGTATACATTGGGCGAAACGTAACTCAATTCCGTTGGCGCAATGGCATTGATGGTAATGAACAACGCAAAAGCGGTACTGCCACCCGTGTTCGAAGCCGTGATAAGGTAGGTGGTGTTCGGCGAGGTCGCGTTTGGTGTACCCGAAATGATGCCGGTTGATACGTCAAGCGAAAGTCCATCGGGAAGCGCAGGCGTGATCGAATAACCATCTACAGTTCCCGTGACGGTTGGTGTCAGGTTAGCGATGGCGGTTCCTACGGTAAATACGTTCGGATTAGGATAACTCAAATCCATCGGCGCGATGGCATTGACCGTGATTACGACCTCAAACGCAACCGTACCACCAGTGTTGGCCGCTGTTACCGTGTAGGCGGTGGCGGCTGAAACAGCGTTTGGTGTACCCGAAATGATACCGGTTGTCGCATCAAGCGAAAGCCCATCGGGAAGCGCAGGTGTGATCGAATAACCATCTACAGTTCCTGTAACGGTTGGTGTCAGGTTAGCAATGGCGGTTCCTACGGTAAATACGTTCGGATTAGGATAACTCAAATCAACAGGCGCTACGTCGTTTACGGTAATGATGACCGGGAATGATGTATTTCCACCGGTATTGGTCGCCGTGACAAGGTAGGTTGTCAATGGTGTGACGACGGTTGGCGTACCCGAAATGATTCCGGTTGATACGTCGAGTGAAAGCCCGTCAGGCAAGGCCGGCGCAATCGAATACGAATCGACGGTTCCCGTAACGGTTGGTATCAAATCTGCAATCATAGTTCCGACGGTATATACGTTCGGCGAGTTGTAGCTTAAATCCGACGGCGCGACGGCGTTCACCGTAATCAAGATACCAAAGGAAACACTTCCGCCCGGATTGGTCGCGGTAACGGTGTAGGTTGCCAATGGCGTGACGTCGGTTGGCGTGCCCGAAATGATACCGGTAACCGTATCGAAAGACAAACCGGCAGGCAGACCCGTGATGCTGTAAGCGGTTACATTGGCGGCTACTTGCGGAACAAGGTCGGCAATAGGCATGCCCACGGTGTACACATTTGGAGACGGATAAATCAACGGCAAACGAACGCCGTCTAAGGCGATGTTGTTGAACGTTACCCGATTGCCCGCAGCGGCCGTCATGTTTGGCCCGGTAAAGCGCAAACGCACCTTAAAATTTGCATTGTCGACAGTTGTCGAAATCGCACTGAAATCAATTTCATACAATTGGAACGTATTGGTGGCAAGCGGTAACGATGTGTCGGAAAGCCCAGTTGTGATCCAGATTGGTTCGCCGGCGCTCACCGAATAATCGACGCTGATGGCTTCGGCCGCATTTTCGTCCATGGCCGCGAAAGAGAGTTTGATGTCTTTGTATCCGGCGGTCGAAAGGTTGAAAACCATGGTATTTTCCAGGCCGTTGTCTTGGAAAGGTTGCGTAATCTGCAGGCCTTTCATATCGCCGGCCACATAAGGCGCGTCGTTGTTCGCGTCGGGACGGTAGTTGATTGGTGTAGGTTTGTTGCGGCGTTCCATCGATGCTTTTCTCCAGTTCGGATGTCCGTTTATAAAAGGATAGCCTTCTCCAAATGCCGACTGGAAGTCGATGCTCGCGTCGGCGGTGATTTCGTAGGAAGAATTGAGCGCGAGCAATGGTGTGTCGTTCGGGATGGCACCGCTCATCCACCAGAAATAGATCGGTTCGCTTTCTTCGATCGAAAACCCAGAAGGGATGAATACGGCCGTCACCGAAAAATCGACGGCAGAGGTAATCGTTATTTCGGCATCGGTACTGTTCGAATCGCCTGTCCAATGGCTGAACATATAGCCCGGCAGCGCCTCGGCTTTTAGCTTTACGGGAATATCCGAGAAATAAATGCCGGTCCACGGATACGGATTGGCGGCCAGGATACCATCGGTACCCTGTTTGATGTCGATCGTGTTGACCTTGACAAAACCATGCGCTACATCCGATACATCGACCGTTGCGTTGATGTTGCCGGCGATTCCGAATTTGGCGCGGATCTGATCGCGCTGTGGCGCGGGGCGGTTGTTGGCAAAATTGCGTTCCTGGTTCAAAAAGTAGTTCCAGTCGCCCAAATCCTCCGGCCCTTTCCAACGCGGCATTTGCTCGGGCATTTCGGCTTCGATCTCGGCTTTCATCTCATCGACCATCGCCACCACGCGCGACGGCAGAAACGTCGTGTTCATCAAATCGGCGAAACGCGTGATGAAATCGTGCTTGAAAGTGTCGTTCTCGAGCAACTTGCGCAATTGCAACGTAGACCAGTCTGGGTTAGGCCAATCGGTACCACCCGGTTCGGTGGCCACAGCCAGGTTGTTGTGGTTCGGGTTCGAAAACGTGGCCGTCATGTCGTGCGCGGCCCAACGCCAACGCCCATCGTTTCCGTATGGGGCACCAGGGGTGTACGCGGTATTTCTGCGCCAGAACACAATGTTGTTGCCCGGCCAATCGGTGTTGTTGAGGTAGATGTTCGTGATGAAGTAGTCGGTGAAACTCTCGGTGTCCATCTGGGTCTTGAGGTAACTGTAGTTCGCTTCCGGAACCAAAGAGTTGTTGGCGATGTAATCGGCCATCGCCAGATAGTGCGGGTTGTCGCCTTCCTCGACTTGGTAGCCGTCGTTCTCGAGCAATTCGATTTCGTTTTCAGGAATGTCGAATTTGCGCTTGAAGAATTTGTCGTCGTATTTCTCACGAATGGTCAGCATGCCCCAGTATTCGCCGTTGATGAACGTCACTGCAGGTTGAGACGCTTCGGATACGGTGTTTATGTTCTCGAGCAATTCGGCACACAAAGCATCTTTGATGAACGAATTGAAGTAATCACTACCGCCGTTCTTGGCCACTACGCGGGTGTAGCCCAAATCGTCGCGGTCGTCGAAAAACTTGTAGTTCATCTTGTCTGCGCCGAACTCCTGACGCGAATAAAAATTGAGCGATTTGTTCGGGTAGATGCGCGAATAGTTCCCTTGCACGCGAATGCCGATGTCTTGGTTGAGCACCTGCTGCCCGTTTACAAAATAACTGAAATTGGCGCGGCGCTCAAAACCCGATCCTTTTTGGGTATAGTTTCCGATGGGATAATCGGGCACATCGGTCGGGTTGTCGATACGGTAGTCGTCGAACAGTTTGCCCGCCACGTAAATCCCGTTCTCGTAGTCGAACAATTTGTCCTCGTTGATGCTCAAAGAAATCACAGGAATTGAATAACGGCCGGTACCTTGCGGCGATACAAAATAATTGCGCGTCACCACCGGGCTCGGGTCCGAACCAGGCATGATGGCTTTGACACGAACAACGGTTCCCTTGAACACATTGTACCCCGGAAAGTAATCGGGGTTGGCATCGTAGGTCGACGAAATGCCGGTAAGTTTGTTGGGTTGCGACGTTCGATCCGAAATCACAATCGGAGCGCTATAAGTCAAAGTCTGATACGTGTTCGTAAAGAAAGGTCCGAACGGATCGCCCGGATTTTCAGGGTAAATCGTTTTGTACTGATAGGTCGTGCCGCCCAAATTGTTCTCGTCGGGTTCCGAACCGTCGAGGGTATAAAGTATTGTTGCACCGGGTTCGGCCGACAAGGTCAGCGTGAAATCGGCAGGATAAAATCCGGCAACATGCGAAAATGTCGGCGCATCCAATACCGGATTCGAGGTACCACCTTGGTTAGCCAAACCGGGCGTCGGCGTGATCATGTTTTCGAAAGCGCCCGTCCCGTCGGGCAAGCGCCCCCAAGATGTGTTTTGGGCGATCACCGCCGGTGGAACCTGGTCGGCAATGGCACCGCCGGGTATCGTGAGCGTGATGGTTTCGCCGTCCGAAGATATTTTCCAGTTGGTGTGCAACGGCTGGCCTACGACAACGCGGTTTTTGTCTGAACAAAAGACCAACAGGAATTCTCCCGGATTGACCGTCACGGCCGGAAATACCCATTTGAAGGGCGTTAGCGGATCGTCGGAAAGGCCATAACCATCAAGGTTAACGGCAGCCGGTCCGTTATTGTAGAGCTCGACCCAATCTTGGTACGACCCGTCTTCATCCTGGTTGACGCTCGAATTGGAGGTGATGATTTCGTTGATCACGATGTTTTGGGCCGACAACGAAAGACCCCATAACAAGAATAATAAAAAAGTAATTTTTTTCATACAAAACAGCTTATGTGTTGTAAGATAGGATATTGACAAAACACCGATTCGTTTTTGTCGACACAAAACACAGATAAACGACCAACGACCTTTTTTAAGAGTCGATAAAAAGCAAAAAAAGAGGTGAATTTTAGTCCACCTCTTTTTCATTTCGTGTAAAAATACCCGGTTATTTTTTGATGATTTTCTTGGTTTGCGAAGCGCCGTTGGCCGACAACCTGAGCAAATACATGCCGTTGCGCAGGTTACCCAAATTGAGTTGCGCGCTGGTCTTGCCTTGCTGTACCAGTTTGCCGTCGATGCTGAAAATCTCGTAATCGGCGTTGTCGATGCCCTTGATGTACAGCATATCGCTAAACGGGTTCGGGTACACCGCCACTTGCGCCAGCGGATTTTCCTTGACGCCCATGGTGGTCTGCGTACCGTGCACTGAAATGTTGTTGAACGTGATGCGGTTGCCATTGGCCACGGTCATATCGCCCGAGCCCACAAAACGCAAACGGATCTTGAGGTTGGCGTTGTTGTCGGCGGCGGCAATCGATGCGAAATCTACTTCGAACAACTGGTAGGCGGCACCCAAGGTAAGCGTGGTGGCGGCCAAATCGGTGGTGATCCAAACCGGTTCGCCTGCGTTGATCGCATAATCTACCGCGATACCGGTGGCGTTGGTCAGTTCGTTCATCGCAGCAAACGCAAACTTGATGTCGGCGTAACCTACAGACGAGATGTTGAAAACCATTGTATTCTCGAGTCCGTTGTTGTGCAAAGGCTCGGTGATTTGGATGCCGCGCATGATGCCATCGGCATACGGCACATCGTTGTTGGCCTCTGGGATGTAGTTGATCGAAGTCGGGCGGTTGCGGCGCTCCATCGAAGCCGTTCTCCAGTTCGGGTGTGTGCTGTCAAACGGATAACCCACCAAACACGACTGGTAAGCAATCGAGGCATCGATGCCTTCCAATTCAAACGTACTGTTGAGCGAAAGCAAAGGCGTGTCGTTCGGGATGTTCGAGTCCATCATCCAAAAATAAATCGGTTCGGAAGTGGCGATGGCGGTCGGTTCGAAAATAGCGGTGACCGAAAAACTCGCAGCCGCGTCGATCGTGATCGTGGCCTCGGTACTGGTCGAAGCGCCTTCCCAGTGGCTGAAGGCGAACCCGTCGTTGGCAACGGCGGTCAAAGTGACCGGGATGTTCGAGAAATAGACACCCGTCCAAGGATATGGATTTCCGGTGATGCCCGGCGTGCCGTCCTTGATGTCGATGGTGTTGAGGTGGATGTAACCGTGCGCTGCATCCGATACATCCAACGTCGCGTCGATGTTCGAGGCAATCGCAAACTTGGCGCGAATGTGGTCTCTTTGCAACGCAGGGCGCTGGTTCAAGAAGTCCGATTCCCAGTCGATGAGCCATTCGTAGTCGCCCGGCAACAGTGTATCCCAACGGTCGATGTGCCCTTGGATTTCTGGTTCGAGTTGCGTTTCGTAGGCGGTCAAGAAGCCCATCATACGCGTCGATAAGAAATTGGTGTTCATCAAATCGGCGAAACGGTTGATGAAATTTTGCTGGAACGCAGGGTTCTCGAGAAACTTTCTCAAGTACAACGTAGACCAGGCTGGGTTAGGCCATTCCGGACCGTCGGTGGCGGTGGCTGCGGCCAAGCTGTTGTACTCGATCGCCCCCGATCCTACACCCAGCGTGTCGTCGAGGTCATGGAACGCCCAACGCCAACGCCCATCGTTTCCATAAGGCGCGCTTGGGTTGTAAGGGTTTCTGGTTCTCCAATAGTGCTGGTTGGTCCCCGGCCAGTCGGCGTTGTCCAAAAAGATGTTCGAGATTTGGTAGTCCATGAAACTGTTGATGTCCATACGCGTTTGGATGTAGGCGTAGTTTGCATCGGGCACCAACGAATTGTTGTTGATGTAGTTGTTCATGTCGATGAAGTCGAGGTTGTCGCCTTCTTCGATATTCGCTTCCCAAATACCTTCGTCTTCCAGAAAGTCGATATCATCGTTGCCGATCACGCGCTCGAAATAGTTGTTGTCGTATTTCTCGCGGATGTTCAAGATACCCCAGTATTCACCATTGAGGAACACCACGGCCGGCTGGTAGGATTCGATTTCACAGTTCAAGCCATCTACGATGGTTTGGTTGAGCTCGTCGCGGAACATCGTACCGTAAAAGTCACCGCCGCCGTTGCGCAGCATGATGCGTGCAAAGCTGTCGTCTTCGAGATCGTTGAAGAATTTGTAATCGAGTTTGGCCTCACCGAGTTCGGCACGGGCGTAAATGTTCATCGCCTTTTGCGGGAACGCACAGCTGTTGCCACCGCGCGAGCGGATGCCTACGTCTTGGTTGAGTACTTCGGCGCCGTTCACAAAGTAAGTGAAGTTCCCGATTTTTTCGTTGGCCGATCCGCGGCGGTAAAAGTTACCCACGGTTTCCCACAGCGGTTCTTCGGTCGGGTTTTCGGCACGCCAGGTGTCGAAATCGATGCCCGCCACCTGGATTCCGTCTTCGTAGTCAAAGAAACGGTCTTCGTTGAGGCTGATCGAGATCACCGGAAGCGCAAATTCGGCGCTGCCCGCGGCGGTGATGAAATAGGTCTTGGTTGCGATCGGGCTGGCCAAAGCACCCGGCTTGACGATCTTGGCGCGCACCACGGTTCCCTTGAACAACGGTTCGGTCGGAATGTAGGTAGGATCGTTGTCGTATGTAGTCGAGATGTTGGCGATCTTGTTTGGCAACGGCGAACGGTCGACAATGGCAATCGGTCCCGAATACACCATCGATTGGTACGATTGCGTGAGCAAAGGCCCCGAAACATCGCCCGGATGTTCGGCGTACACATTTTTGTATTGGTAGGTTGTGCCGCCCAAATTGTCTTCGCTTGGCTCCGATCCGTCGAGCGTATAGTAGATGACCGCGTCGGCCACCGTGGTCGAAAGCGTCAAATCGAAACCGGCGGCATGGAATCCACCTTCTTGAGAAAAGGTAGGTTCAGGGAGAATTTCAGAATAACCAGCGGTGTTGTTCGACGCGCCCGGCGTTGGTTCAGGAAAGAACAACAACGGTCCGGTGCCGTCCGGCGAATGTCCCGACGACATGTTTTGCGGGATCACGGTCGCGGGATAGCTGCTCTCGGTAACCGAGGCGGCGTTGGTGAGCGTAATGACTTCGCCCCCCGACGATATTTTCCAGTTGGTGTGCAGCGGTTGCCCGACCACCGTACGGTTTTTGTCGGAACAATAGATGAGCAGGAAGCTTCCGGGCTGCATGGTGACGGCCGGGAAGACCCATTTGAACGGGACAGAGGCGTCGTCGGTGAGCCCGTATCCGTCAAGGTTTACGGCGCTTGCACCGCTGTTGTACAATTCGACCCAATCCTGGTATTCACCGTCTTCGTCGGTGTTGACCGAGGTGTTCGAGGTCAAAATTTCATTGATCACCACCGATTGCGCGGTTGCCTCGACGGCAAACCCAAACAACAAAAAGGCGGTGAGGTAAAAAGTAATTCTCTTCATAACAAGTTAATAAATAGATGATGATTAATTAACAGGCGAAGTTATCAATAAGCGGTTGATACCCTGTTTTTTGTCGACACAAAACCAAATTAATCTGTAAACGACATGATTTGCGTAAAAATCTTCTCATTTTTTGGAATCGGTGATAAATCAGCAGGTAAGCCCTCAGAAAATCAAAAACCATGGTGCAGAAGTTGGCTTTTTGTTGGGAAATCCGCATAAAATCTAGCGGATAACAAAATAAAAACTACATTTGCAGGTTAGAAAGAAAAGTCAAATAAAAACCTCAAGCGAAGGGGTGGGTCGGCGGGTGCCGATCACAAAAACAAACAAACTAATGAAAGAAATCAAGAACATCGTTCGTTCGCGCGCGCAGGAATCGTCGAGCGCGGTCGAAAAGTTATACATCACGATGCGCCATTTGTTCAACCGCGGTTTTTACAAGCCGATGGGCGTATCCGGTGACACCTTAAGGGAAGCGTTGTTGTCATTGCGCCCCGAGATTTACGGCACAATCGCCGAAGAAAAAATAGAACTCAACGGGCTGTTGTATGTCATCGAACGTTTGCCGATTGGCATCGAGGAATGTCGTTTCATCAACCTGACCTCGGACGAAGGCTATTCGAAGTCGCACTTTACGGCCATCGTCCCACCCAAAAGAAAACGCAACTGCTACCGCATCGACGACGAACAAATGAACGTCGAGATCACACGCGGCCGTTCGGACATTTACGACATCCTAACGCACTTGACCTTTATCTTCATCGAATCGCACAAAATCAAACACAATGTGCTGATCGACGAAACGGGAGAAGTCACGCGCGATTGGAGCAAGCTCGAACAGGCAGTGCTCGCAGGCAAGAAACTCAACCTGGTCGAACGCGAAAAGACTTTGTCGCATACGGCCAACATTTTGGGACGCACGTTTGCCGAAGTGACCGACATTTACGATTCGTTCGGGACGGCCGAAAAACCGGATCGTTTCCTGCACGTGATTTATTGGCTCGGAAAGCTCGCGCTCGAAGAGGCGATGGGCGGCCCGAAACGCACCGTGACGTTCAGCCCTATTTTGCGCGAACGCCTTGGGCACCACATCCACGGCGAGATTTGGGCCACGAACATCAAGCAGGTCTTGAAGGAAAACGATTTGATCAACCGTCCGATCCACATCATCAGCGCCAACATGCACAGCGTGATGAACTCGTTGTTCGCCACGCACGTACACAAAGCCAAGTTCAAGGACAAATCCGATTTTGCGCTTTTTGAAGAACTCAGCAAATCGGGTGCGCATGATTTGCGCAACAAGGTCGAGGATTTTGCCAAGCAACACGGTATGATTTCGCTTCCCGATGCTTCGGGCACGAACATCGACGTGCAGATTTTTGATACGGCCAAGATCGATTGGAACAAATCGGCGTTCCCGGGCGCGAAGATCGAGGCGGGCAACCAACCGGTGATCATCGTCATGGACTATGCGTTTGGCGAACAGGCCTACGAAACCATCGACGAATTGCTCAAGCCGTTCAAGGAATCACCGGACAAACGCACGTTTTTGAATGTGGTTTCGGTGTCGATCATGGGCAAGGCAGGCATTTTGGAAGGCGGCAAGGGCGACATCATGATTCCGTCGGCGCACATCAACGAAGGCACAGGCGACAACTATCCGTTCGAAAACGAACTCACGGCCGAGATGTTCGAAGGCAACGACATTCCGGTGTATGCGGGCCCTATGGTAACCGTGCTCGGGACCTCGTTGCAAAACAAGGACTTGCTCAAGTTTTTCCACGATTCGACCTGGGGCGTGATCGGACTCGAGATGGAAGGTGCGTATTATCAAAAAGCGGTGCAGTCGGCTTCGAAAATCCGCAAAAGCATCAACCCAGACGTCAAGGTGCGCTATGCCTATTACGCATCAGACAACCCGCTCGAAACGGGCAGTACGCTGGCCTCGGGCGGTTTGGGAACCACAGGCGTCAAGCCGACGTATTTGATTACGATCAAGATATTGGAACAAATTTTTAACCTATAAATCAAGTTTAAATGAGCAACACGACAAAATCCGACGTTGATAATGAAATCGATTTGGCCGAAGTTGTCAGGCGAATCGGTCGCGCCTACGACAGTTTTTTGGCATGGATTTTTAATGGAATCCAATTTTTGATCAAGTACGCGATAGTAATTGTCCTTTTGATTATTATTGGAGTGGGAGCAGGGATTTTTATTGATGGGCGGACGAAAATTTATGAGAATGAAATCATTGTCGCGCCCAATTTTGGAACGACGGATTACCTGTATACGAATATCGAATTGATTAATTCTAGGATTGCAGATCGCGATACGGTTTTTTTGGCCTCGATTGGGATCAAGCGCCCCAAGGTAATCCGGAAGATAGAAATCAAGCCTATTGTAGACATCTATAACCTGGTGAACAAGACATCGTCGGAACGCGAAACTTACCGCAACAGCCAGAATTTTGAACTGGTGAAACTGCTTTCGGAGAGTGGCGACATCAATAAAGTCATCCAGGAAGATGTTACCAGCCGAAATTATCCAGAACACGTGCTGCGTATTACCACATCGGCAAAAATTCAAGACAAAGACGTGGTGGAACCATTGCTTAAGTTCTTAAACGCGAATCCCCATTATGAAAGGGTGCGTTTGGAGTACGTCAAGAACGTTCAGGATAAAATGGCGAAAAATGACGAGATGATTGGACAAATCAATACAATCCTTAATGATTTTGACACCCAATCGTCGGGTAATCAAAAAAGCGACAAGTTGGTTTATTACAACGAAAACTCGCAACTGAACGATATCATTGCGACAAAAAACAATTTGTTGGCTGAAATAGGAAGACAGCGGATAGATTTAATCAATTTTGATCAAATCATCAAGAAAAAAAGTCAGGTAACCAACATTCGGGAGAGCAAGGGAATCAATAACAAAATGAAACTGATTTTACCTGTATTTTTGTTGGGATTGTTTGGAATGGTCATGTGGTTTAGATCATTTTACAGCAGCCAAAAGGCAAAACATCAAGCAGCGAAACCTTAAACCGAGCTTATGAAAGGGATAATTCTCGCAGGGGGATCGGGTACCCGTTTGCACCCGTTAACGTTGGCAGTAAGCAAACAGTTGATGCCAATTTACGACAAACCCATGATTTACTATCCGCTGTCTACTTTGATGTATTCGGGGATTCGTGAAATACTGATCATTTCTACAGCGCATGACTTGCCACTGTTTAGACAATTGTTGGGCGACGGGACCAGACTGGGCTGTCGATTTGAATATGCCGTGCAGGACCAACCCAATGGTTTGGCCGAGGCTTTTTTGATTGGCCGCGAGTTTATCGGAAAAGACAAGGTGGCGCTCATATTGGGAGATAATATCTTTTATGGAAGCGGGCTGTCGGATTTGCTCAGAAAAAACAACGATCCCGACGGAGGTGTTATATTTGCGTACCATGTCCAAGATCCACAACGTTACGGCGTAGTCGATTTCGATGCAAACGGCACAGTACTTTCGATCGAAGAAAAACCAACTATCCCAAAATCGAATTATGCTGTTCCGGGTATTTACTTTTATGACAATGACGTCGTCGAAATAGCAGCAAGCATTAGTCCCAGCCACCGGGGAGAGTTAGAGATTACGGATGTCAACAAGGCGTATCTTGAAAAAGGAAAGCTTCAGGTGGGTATTCTAGACAGGGGTACCGCCTGGCTTGACACAGGTACTTTTGCTTCGCTCATGCAGGCCTCTCATTTTGTCCAGGTAATAGAAGAACGTCAAGGCCTCAAGATAGGAGCCATAGAAGAAGCGGCATTCCAAATGGGCTATATTTCGGCATCGCAAATGCATGAACTCGCGCAACCGTTGCTCAAGAGCGGTTACGGAACCTATTTGTTGGATCTCATTTAACCGATACCATGACCATTATTCCGACCAAGTTGCCGGGTTGTTACCTTATAGAACCAAAAATCATTAGGGACGATAGGGGCTACTTTATGGAAGCTTTTAACGAAAAAGAGTTCGTGGCCAACGTTGGCTCGGGTGTGCATTTCGTTCAACAAAATCAATCCCAATCCAAAATGGGTGTTTTAAGGGGATTGCATTATCAAACGGGTGAACACGCACAAGCCAAGCTAATTCGTGTTCTTTCGGGAAGCATATTGGATGTGGCGGTAGACATCAGACCTGAATCTGAAACGTATGGGCAGTATTTTTCAGTCGAACTCTCTGCCGAAAACAATCGGCAATTGTTCATTCCGCGCGGTTTTGCACATGGGTTTCAGGTACTTAGTAACGATACGACGGTTTTTTACAACAGTGACAATTTTTATAATCCGGCTTATGAGGCCGGTATCATTTACGATGATCCAACAATTGCCGTTGATTGGCGCGCCGAATCGTCGTTACCGTTGATATCTGAAAAGGACAAGAACTTACCAACATTCGAAAAATCTATAAAAGTATGGTAGTTTTGGTGACTGGCGCGGCAGGACAATTGGGGCGCGCGCTACAGCACCAAGCCTTCGGGTACCCTGGACTCACTTTTGTTTTTTGCGATGCACAAATGCTCGACATCACCAACAAAGCGCAAACGGAGTCTGTTTTTTCGCATTATCGTCCGGCCTATTGCATCAACACCGCAGCGTTTACCCGTGTTGACGATGCCGAATCTGAACCAGGCAAGGCACATCTGGTCAACAGTACAGGGGTTCGTAACCTGGCTGTTGTTTGCCGTGATTTTGATGTTACGTTGGTACATTTGTCTACCGATTTTGTATTTGACGGAAACGCTGAAATACCCTATCAAGAATCGTGTCCTACACATCCCAGCGGAGTATACGGCCAAACGAAACTCGAAGGAGAGGATGCAATTCGCGAAACAATGACACGCTATTTCATCATACGAACGTCATGGGTTTACTCGGATTTTGGCCATAATTTTAAACAGACAATACTGCGCCTGGCTGGTGAACGAGATGCTATTTCGGTGGTTGACGATCAAATAGGTTCACCGACGCACGCACTCGATCTGGCCGAAGCACTTCTGGAAATGATTGTACAATCGATGCATTGGACGTCCGATACCCGGTTTGGGACGTATCATTTTTCGAATGAAGGCCAATGTTCTTGGTATGAGTTTGCCCGCGCGATTGTGGATGCCTATAAAAGCCCGGTATCGATTTTACCAATCAAGACAAGCCAGTATCCAACAAAAGCCAAGCGTCCGCAGTACAGTGTTTTGGACAAATCGAAAATAAAGAGAACTTTTGGCCTAGCCATTAGTTCGTGGCAAGAAAGTTTAAAAAAACATGCTTAAGAGGGGAAAGGAATATCTTTACGGTGCCGTGACCAGCCCGTTGTTCTTACAAAGCGTAAAAACGATGGCGCTGCGTGTTTTTGGCATTGTAGTACTTTTTGCCCTGACAGTTTTTCTGACACGCAACTACCCGGCTGAAATTGTCGGCCAGTATGACTTCATCCGTACATTTTTACTTGTCATGGGGAGTTTTGTGATCTTGGGCACCGATCAATCGATTCTTTATTTTTCAGGCGTACTCAAAAAGACGCGAAATTTAGGCGAATTGCGAAGGATATACTACAAAATGTTGCGAATCCAACTTTTGATATCGGTTGCGGTATTGGCGATATTTCTCGCGATAGGCGAATTGCCGATCGAACGATTTTTGAACGACGATTCCATTTATCCTGTCGTGTTTCGAGCGATGGTCGTGTTGTTTTTTTATGCGGTAACGTTCTTCAATACCGAGGTTTTCCGAGCACTCGACAAGGTTTATGTGGCAGAGTTTTTCCGAAACACGTTTAAGTACGTATCTGTGGTGATCGGAGCGATATGGTTGGTCTATATTGTGCGGTTGGAGTTTTTGGTGGACACATTTTTGGTGGGATTTCTCGCGCTTGCGGTCATTTCGACAATCATGATTCACCGCTATTTTTCGCGAAACATACAAAATGACGAGGATTTGGGTTATGGTTACCGCGAAATTATCAGGAAATCATACCCTATTGCGGTAAGTACGATGGCTATTTTTTTGCTTACAACCCTGGATATCGTATTGCTCAAAAAATACTACGGAGACAAAATGGTTGCCCAATATGGCGTTGCCGTAAAGTTCATGACCATCATCAATATGGTTATACAAATGATCAATATCAATGTTTCTACAAAAATAGCGGCCTACCATTTTTCGCAGGAAACAGATTTGTTGCAAAGAACCATAAAAAGCAGTTCGCGTCTGATTGTCGCATTTGTGATACCGGTTATTTTTGTAACGGTGTTTTTTTCGCGTGAGATTTTAGGCCTGTTTGGGCCAGAATATGTGGTTGCAGACCAAACAATGAAGATTCTTGTACTCGGTCAAGGCATCACGGCCCTTTTTGGCGTTGCGCCTATTTACTTAAACATGACCAACAGACAGGGGTACTTTCAAGTGGTTTTGGTCTTGGCGGTGCTATTGAATTTAACGCTAAACAGTTATTTGATTCCCATTTATGGGATGCAAGGGGCGGCGGTTGCCTACATTATCAGTATGATCAGCTGGAATATTGTCATAACGTTAAAGGCTTACCGATCTGATCGGGTCAAATTATTTTTCCACTAGAAGATGAAAGTCAGAATCAAAAAAAATAAGTTTTTGTTTTGGGGGCTCTTCGCCTTGAATCTGGCTATCTCGGTATGCGCATTTGCGCTGCTTCCTGATCGGTTTTTTTACGACGCAAAATACATTACCGATAAAGCGCTCCACGGAAAGGAATTGATAGGAAGCTATGCGTTTACCATCGCTTTTTATGAAAAGTTAGGCTTGAGCACCATGCATTTTGCGCTTGTCGCATTGATCCAGTATCCGATACTGTTGCTGACGTTATATAAGCTAGGCCTGCCGCCCAATTTCCATAAGTTTACGGTCAAGAATGCCCTGATTTACTTGTCGTTTTTCATGCTTGCGATTTTTGTATCGATGCCGTCCAAGGAGTTCATCACATTTTTATTTCTTGCAATTACACCATTTATTTACCAGACACGTTGGAACAGAAATTTTAAGATCGTGTTCTCGATGGTGTTGTTTGTCGCGTTCGGACTGTTTTTCAGGATTTATTTTATTTTGATTCCCATCATCGCCGTAGGCATGTATTTGGTTTCGTTTATCAAATTCAAAAACAGGGTGCTTGCGGTTTTTTTCTACGGGATCCTTATTTCATTTTTCCTGTCGATGGCGCACGGCGTGCTCAAAGGCCAGTTCCTATCCCAAACCTCCCGAGAGCACGTTAATGTCGATCGCCGAGGGAAAAACGTCAACTCGATGATTGTCTCACCCGTAAAAACAGATGTCTGGTATGGCGAGGCGGTGGGCATTCTGCACGGATTCGTGTCGGTCAATTTGCCGATCGTCGAAGGCGCGAGACACATACTTTCGCCACAGATCGTAGCCTTTACACTATGGCAATTACTGATGTTTTACATATTGATTGTTCGGTATCTAAGGTGTTTAAGGGATAGGGAAAACAAAGCGTTGGAGCTTTGGTGTATATTGTTTTTATTTGCATATTTCATCGTTCAGGGTGTCTTTGAACCCGACTTGGGAACAGCTGTTCGTCACAAGATTGGTTTCTTGCCATTGATTTATTTTGTCTTCTATTATGACCATATCCGAGAAAAACCACAGCACAATTCTTAATGGATTGCTTTTAACCATAGCCACGCTAATGGTTTTTAGGATTCCGTGTACGGTTGCTATCATCGTATTTTCGGTCTATGGCTTGTCACAATTCAAACGAATAGACTGGAACAACGAAGCCAAGTGGATTCTACTGGGTGTTAGCGCGCCGTTCCTATTGCATGTTTTGTTTTTGTGGAATGATAGTTCCGTAGCCAATAGCATCAAGGCAACAGAGAAGTATTTGTCGCTTTTATTTCTTCCCGTTTTTATTATCGGAAACTACCGTTATATCGATTTTGAAGGGATTCTCAAGAAGTATTTGGTGGGTTTTGCGTTGGTATTGTTGGCGATGCTCGTGCGTTATATTGTAGTATTTCCGGAACAATTCAACAAGTATATGCAGGGAATACACATTTGGGAAATGGGTTACACCTTCGCCAAGAGTTTCTCGAACCATGCCCCGGCGATCAATATGCATGTGGCCTTCGCCGTAGTTTCGACCTTTTATTTTGCACTCAGGGCCTTTATGGAAACACCGCGTAAAATAGGGCAAGGGATACTGTTTTTAGTGACTTTTGTGGTCTTGTTCTTCTTTTTGTTGTACATCAATACCCGATTGGCGTTGGTTAATGCCCTGGTGGGTATTGGATTGGTTTTGGCCTACCGGATGCGTAAAGACCGACTCAAACAAACAGCGCTTTTTGGGTTTATCATGGCGGTAGTTGTGGGCTGCGGCATCGCTTTTTTTGTACACAAAAATCCCTACATGATCAAGAAATACACCAAGGAGTCGTTTGCGCATATGGACAAGATAGGACGGCTTGACGAAATTGACAACGCGCGCGCGGTGGCATACAATTCACTCGTTACCAGGCTCACCATATGGAAAACGACCCTAGAACTTGGGGCCAAAAAGCCTATTGTTGGCTATGGATCCGATAATAGTAAGGACCGACTTTTCCAGTATTATTACGATACAGAACAGTACTTTCTTTCTCAGGCCAAATTACCCGTGCACAACCAATTTCTTGATTTTTTCTTGAAGTTTGGTATTGTTGGGGTTTTGGCACTTTTGCTTTATTTCTGGAACCTGTTTAGGCTTGGGCGCCGCAGTGGGCATGTATTGGTTCTTGTTTTTTTCATGATTTTTTTGGTTTCCAACCTTAGTGACGATTTCTTGATTCGCTTTGACGGAATTGCCTACAGCGGACTGTGGATTTCAATTTTCGCATCCCATTACAGAAAGACTGTAGGTTTGAAACAACAATCAACTTCGGATGAAATCAATTAAGAAAGTACTTGTTGCCGATTGGTTGGATGCGTATGGTGGCGCGGAACGGGTTATTAAGTCAATCGAAGAGGTATGTCGATTTGACATCACTTATACGCTTATTTGCTTGATGCACCGGGACCATTTGTTTAAGATTTACCAAACCAAAACCCCTCGAATAGTCCAAACATTTGTTAGGCATTTTGGAAAACCTTTTCGGTACTTTTTTTTCACCTTCCATTTTTTTGTCGATCGGATCAAGGTGCCGAAAGATGTCAAGCTAATCGTTTCGTCGTCACATTCTGTAGCAAAAGGAGTCCGGAAATCTTCGCCAGACCAATTGCATATCAGTTATTTTCAAGCCCGAAACTTCAACTATATTTGGGAAGATGCGCCCTTGTTTTTTGGTAAGTTTCAATCGTTGTTTTCTCCGTTGATTCTGTTTTTGCGCAAAATAGATGTCGCACAAGCCCAGCGTCCTGATTATATTGTGGCAAACTCTAATTTCGTAAGAGATTGGGTCAAGTTTCGGTACAACCGGGACGCCGACGTCATTTATCCGCCCGTAGATTTGTCCCAGTTCGATTTGCAGGAGCAAAAAGAAGAGTTTTATGTGACGGTCGGCCGTATTGTAACGGTAAAGAAGTTCGACATAGTGGTCGAGGCTTTCAACCAAAACAAAAAGAAGCTGGTTGTCATAGGCGACGGACTGCATCGAAAGGAACTTGAGCAAATGGCGTCCCCCAACATTCATTTTACGGGATTTCTGGACACCAAAGAACTCCGTCAATACATTTCTAAAGCCAAAGGATTCATTCAGTCTGGCGTCGAAGGATTCGGGATAGCTACGCTCGAAGCCCAAGCTTGCGGAACACCTGTGATAGCTTTTGGCCAAGGTGGGGTTTTGGAAACCGTGGTCGAAGGGAAAACAGGCGTTTTTTTTGAGGAACAAACCACGTCATCGCTATTGAAAGCTATCGAGGTTTTCGAACAAACCACTTTTGACGCCGCTGCGGTGCGCATAGAAGCGCTGCGTTTTTCTGAGGAACGCTTTAAAAAAGAACTCGGTGAATTTATCGAACAAAAGTTACAAGAACACAATGTTTGATAAACACACCGAGTATATTTTACGGTAATTCAGCCGTTACTGAACCGGGACGTTGTTTGGTTTGTCGTCTTTCTTGAAGACGCACCCTGGTAAAATTTCGCCCACTTCAGGAAACTGTTGAAGTATTTCAATGGGAACATTTTTTACCACATAGTCCGGTCCTGGCGGAAGTTTTTTGAGATAGTCGTCCGACGAGGCCACTGAATTGGTTCTCCAACGTGCTCCTTCTTTAATAAGAAACCATTGCCCGGTAGACGCTTCGACAATTTTACCCTCATAACGTTCGTAATCATCTAATTCGACTTTCACCGCTTTCGACCCTTCCAATGCTGTCATAGGTTCTTCGTCCGCAGCTTCTTTTTTCTCGCTTTTGTCTCCACACGAACACAATACCATTGACGAAAGCATCAAGACAATCAACGTATTTTTCATAGTTAAATTTTTAGTTTTAAGGTGTAAAAGTAGTTTTTTTTTTTTCATTTCACAACCCGTAGAATCTTTTTTAGGCGGTATGAAATAGGGGACGGGAAAGCATCTGATTGACCAAACAAGTTTGCAGCCATATTTTGCATTAGTAAGCAAAAAAAGCTAAATTGCGGCGAATTTTGCAGCGATATTTTGTATGTCGTGACGACTTTTCATAACCCCCATTTTTAAAGAAAGAGTTTTGGATGTTGAGCGTATAATCGGAAAAGACCGTTTTGTTTATCTGTTGTCTGCATTGCTTGTCACCATCCCATTGAACTTCGCTTTTGGCAGCGTAGCGAGTATCTTGTTCGTAGTCGTTGGGCTTTTGTCCTTTAGAAAAAAACACTTTAGGTGGCATCCCGCCTTGTTGATGCCCATTTTTTTGTATGCTTTAATGGTTTGTTCACTGCTTTGGACCGAAAACTTCGAGGACACCAAAGATGGGTTGCAAAAAGAAGTGTTGTTTTTTTTGATGCCTTTTGTGTTTTTAGGTATTGGTCCATTGGAGCATCGTCAGGTAGAACGCATTTTCAAGATTTTCAGTTTCAGTATGATGCTGTATGCCGTATTTTACATCCAGCGTGCGGTATTCAATTTTCTGGCTACGGGAGAAACACGCTTTTTTTTCTACCACGACTTGGTTTCGATGGATTTAAGCGCGATTTACATGTCGGTTTTTGCCTCGTTCGGAATGTTCTATTTTATTTCCCGGGAACAAAAGTCGAAACTGGATCAAACTTGTACAGTTGTACTGGCGTTGTTCATCGTATTGTTATCGTCAAAAGTTCTCATTATTGTCAATGTCATACTCTTTGTGTGTTACTACATTTATCGCTCGAAAACCTCCTCCAGTGTAAAGCGATTTACCTTACTGACGTCCATCGGGTTTTTCATTTTTTCGTTTTTGTTTATCCCAAAAATACAAGAACGATTCCTGCATGAGTATGAAACCGCATTTGTAGACAATACGGTCAACATGGAAATAGGCGATGCCGAACACATGATATACAACTTGAGCTTGAGCCAGGCATGGAACGACCAACAGTTTGAGTCCAACAATTTTCTGCCAGGAACAGCGTTGCGGGTATTTCAAATTCGGATTTTTACCGAGATGCTTACCGAGCACGACATTTTTTTCACCGGATTTGGGTTCGATGCATCTCAGGAGCGAATCAGGGAAAAAGTCAAACAATACAATTTATTCTATGGCAACGGCGAGTTCAATTTTCACAATCAGTACGTACAAACGTTTGCCGAAATTGGAATTTTTGGATTGCTTATATTGTTGGGAATGATATGCTACAGCCTAAAAAAGGCATTCACCACCAAAGATTTTATGTATATTGTTTTTTCCCTAACGATGATAATCTTATTTTTGACCGATTCTTTTTTGTCACGACAAAGAGGGATTATTTTTTTCCTGACACTTTATTGTATTTTCACTACAAAAAGCGGGATTGAAGGTCAAAGAAAGCAACTATGAAAAGAATATTAATTACGGGTGCCGCGGGCTTTTTGGGTTCGCATTTGAGTGATCGCTTTATTAAAGAGGGTTATTTTGTTATCGGGATGGACAACCTCATCACCGGAGACCTAAAGAACATCCAACACTTGTTTGGCAACCCCAATTTTGAGTTTTACCACCACGATGTCACCAAGTTTGTCCATGTTCCCGGACAGCTCGACTATATTTTGCATTTTGCCTCCCCGGCGAGCCCTATTGATTACCTCAGGATTCCAATCCAAACACTTAAAGTCGGTTCGTTAGGAACACACAACTTGTTGGGCTTGGCGCGTGCAAAGAAAGCGCGTATCCTTATTGCGTCGACCTCAGAAGTATATGGCGATCCGTTGGTGCACCCGCAAACCGAGGATTATTACGGTAACGTGAACACCATTGGGCCGCGCGGCGTATACGACGAGGCCAAGCGTTTCCAGGAATCGATCACAATGGCTTACCATACGTTCCATGGCGTCGAAACACGTATCGTGCGCATTTTTAACACCTATGGACCGCGTATGCGACTCAACGACGGTCGTGTGATTCCGGCTTTTATCGGTCAGGCGTTGCGCGGCGAGGATTTGACCGTTTTTGGTGATGGTTCGCAAACACGCTCATTTTGTTATGTAGACGACCAAGTAGAAGGTATTTTCCGTTTGCTGCATTCAGATTATGTATATCCCGTGAACATCGGCAATCCCGACGAAATCACCATCCGGGATTTTGCCGAAGAGATCATCAAGCTAACGGGCACCGACCAGAAAATCATCTACAAACCGCTGCCCATGAACGACCCATTGCAGCGTCAACCAGACACAACCAAAGCCAAGGCGATACTCGGATGGGAAGCAAAAGTACCAAGACACGAGGGTATGAAGATTACATACGATTATTTTAAGTCGTTGTCCCCCGAAGAATTGATTAAGGAAGAACACAAGGATTTTTCCAAGTTTATTTATTAATGGAAGGCACCAAAAAAGGATATTCCAAATTTATTAGACCGGCCACCTATATCCTGGATTTAATTGCCATCAACGCGATTGCATTTTTGGTGTTGTCCACGAGTTTGGTGTCGGCCTATTTCCATATTTTCATTACCCTTTCATGGTCGATAATTTCGCTGAATGTCAGTTTCTATGAGGTTTTTAGATATACCAAAATCATAGAAATACTCAACAAACTAGTCAAGCAGTTTTTTCTATACACGATTTTGTGTTACTCGTTTGCAGGTTTTTATGAAGAAGATACCGACGCCAAAACGATATTTATTTACATATTGGTTTGCCTGTTTACCATTTCGAGTATCAAGTTTGCAATCTACCATTCGTTGAAAAAGTTCGGGTGGTTGCTTTTCGACAGCATCAAACACGCAATCATATTGGGCAAAGGTGTCAATATTGAGAACCTAACAGAAGTGCTCGAAAACCCGGACTACGGTTATCGTTTGGTAAAACGTTTTGGCGCCGGAGACACCAAAGAAGACATGGCGGCGGCATTCGACTTCGCTTTGCGCGAAGGCATAGATGAATTATTTGTCTCTTTGTCCGATTTGAGCAAGACCAAAATCAATGAATTTGTAGAGTTTTCAGAGCACCATCTAAAAACGATAAAATTTGTGCCGGAAAATAGAGAAATTTTCGACAACAATTTCAAGTTGGATTATTATGGTTATGTACCCGTACTTTCTATAAACCGTACGGTGCTTCACGAGCCGATAACCAAAATGTTCAAACGCACGTTCGACATTTTATTTTCATTGTTTGTGATCGTTTTTGTGCTTTCATGGCTCACACCGCTGCTCGCGATCTTGATAAAAATGGAATCCAAAGGCCCTGTTTTTTTCAGACAAGGGCGGCCCGGAATTGACGAAACCGAATTCATGTGTTTCAAGTATCGATCGATGCAAATTAACAAAACTACCGAAAAAGAAGCCTCCAAAAATGACCCACGGGTCACAAGAATAGGCAAGTTTATGCGCAAAACAAGTATCGACGAATTGCCACAATTTCTCAACGTCTTACTTGGCGACATGTCTGTTGTGGGCCCCCGTCCTCACTTGTGGTCGCAAAACAAAGCATACGGCAACCGAATCAAACGTTACATGGTGCGCCACTACGTCAAACCAGGCATCACAGGGCTGGCGCAGGTACGCGGTTTTCGCGGCGAGATCGAAACCGACGAAGACATGATCAACCGCATCAAATACGACGTGTTCTACATCGAAAACTGGTCGCTGATCCTCGATTTGAAAATCATCGCGCAAACGGTCATCAACATCTTCCAGGGCGAAGAAAAAGCATACTGATATGGACGCGCCGTTGGTATCGATCATAACGCCCACGTACAATTCCGAAGCTTTTATCAGGCAAACCATCGCTTCGGTGCAGGCGCAAACCCATACGAATTGGGAACTGATCATCGTCGATGATTGTTCTACCGACCAAACCCCGTCTATTGTCCAATCAATTGCCGAGACCGATGGACGCATTTCGTTCCATCAATTGGCCAAGAATTCGGGCCCGGGCGTGGCGCGCAACCAAGCCGTCGAAATGTCGGGCGGACGCTACATTGCCTTTCTCGATTCCGACGATTTGTGGCTACCCGACAAGCTCGAGAAGCAAATCGGCTTTATGCAAGCCAGTGGTCAACCGTTTACATTTTCTTTTTACGACTGCATAGACGAGTCGGGAAACCCAATCGATAAACGAATCGGAGCGCCCCTAACGCTACATTATTACCAGCTTTTTTTCTGTAATTTCGTCGGCAACCTTACCGGAATCTACGATGCCGAATTCTTTGGCCGCATTCCGATATCTGGACTGCGCAAACGACAAGATTGGATGGTTTGGCTCACGGTACTCAAGAAGATCAAAAAGGCCAATCCGGTGCCCGAGCCACTGGCGTTGTACCGCGTCAGGCAAAATTCGGTGTCCTCCAATAAGATAGGTCTGCTCGAACACAATTTCGCGGTTTACCGTCATTTTCACGGCTTGGGTGTTTTTGCGTCGTTGCTTTGTATGGCGGTCTTTTTGTTTGTCCAGCTTCTCGTCAAGCCATTTTACGTCAAGACGAAACCCGCGAAGTGAACTGCTTAAGTTTGCCGCTTTTGCTGCGCTGTAATCCGTCGCGGCGGATAAAGATGTAGTGCAGTCCGGGTTCAAGAAAATCACCAAACACTTTTTCCATGTTGTTTTTTTCGGCTTCGGATAGCGCCTGGTCGGCCACATATTCGATTTCGAACGTGTCCAGCTGTGTTTGCGTAATCACGAATTCCTTGACATTGCCTTCGTCGCCGAACAGTTTTTTGGTGATCGAGTAAAATGTCATCCCCGCGGGTTTTTTGCCCGACGGCAGTACCGCCACATCGTTGGTGCGTCCGATGAGCTTTTGAAGCACGGGGTGTTTTGCTGTCCCGGACAAATCGAGTACCCCGTAATCACCCACCTCGTAACGAATGAACGGATGTGCAAAATTGTACAGCGATGTGACGAGAATGCGACCCTGTTGTCCTTTTGGAACTACTTTTCCGTTTTCGTCGACGATCTCGACAAAACACGTTTCGGCATTGACAAGCCAGCGGCCATCGGGATTTTCGATCGCAATCACATCTACCTCAGAGGCGCCGTATTCGTTGACCACGGGCACGCCAAGGTATTGCTCGAGCAAGATGCGGTCGTCGTCAAAAAGCATTTCAGAAGTCACGATACACACACGCAAACTCGGACAAAGATCCTTGAGCACGAGGTTTTTTCGCTTCAGGTAGTGCGCGACCTGCACGATCGAGCTGGTGTAGCCGTTGATGTAGTCGAATTGGGTCGAACGGAATTTGTGCAGGATTTTCTCGATGCCCGCATCCGAAAAATCAAAAATCGAGAACCGGTAGCGGTGGCTTAAAAAATCCTTCAAACGCAGTACCAGCCGCGCGAACCAATCCATCGACTGTCCGTAAAAGCGCGCCTGCAGCGAACGGTTGAAATCAACGCCATACCAGCCAAACCTACGCATGATGTTGGCCCAAATGAGCGCATGGCACGGTTTGTCCTTGGCAAAAACCATCGGATCGCCGCTTGACCCCGACGTCTTGTTGACGAACACCTTTTTTTCGGAATAGCCGTTTGAAAGCCTTTCGGCGAGCGGTCGTTGGAAATCGATCTTGCGCATGATGGGCAAATCTTCCCAATTTTCGAAAGCATCTTTCCCGACAAGCGCCTGGTAAAAAGGATTGTGTTTGAGGTGAAAGTGGGCGAGTTCACGCTTTTTTTCTTCGAGGAACGTTTCGTAGTCGCGGTCGTTTACGGCCAAAATCGAATCCAATTTTTGCCTGGCCTGCCCGATGGGGAAGCCGTTGAGACGCAACGTTAAATCGAAAATCGGGAACACCAAGAGAAATTTTCCCAAAAATACTATTTACGCCGCAGCTGCCGTTAACCAAGGAGGAGTTTTTTAAAGATTAATTATTTTTTGAGTGCAAAAGCCGCTATTTTTGTGCCCAACAAAACAACAACACAATGACCATTTTACTGCTCGGATCAGGCGGACGCGAACATGCGCTGGCCTGGAAAATGTTACAAAGCCCACACTGTTCCAAACTCTTTGTCGCGCCCGGCAACGCAGGTACCGATACGATCGCGACCAACGTGGCCTTGAGCCCTACCGATTTCCCGGCCATCAAGACCTTTTGCATCGGCAACAAGGTGAACATGGTGGTGGTTGGTCCCGAGGATCCGCTCGTAAAAGGTATTTTCGACTTCTTTGAAACCGACCACGATTTGGCGCACATTCCTGTCATCGGCCCATCAAAATTGGGCGCGCAGCTCGAAGGCAGCAAGGAGTTCGCCAAGCAATTCCTGGTCAGGCACCAGATCCCGACGGCAGCCTATGATAGTTTTACGGCCGAAACGGTCGAACAAGGTTGCGCGTTTTTGTCGACACTCAATCCGCCGTACGTCTTGAAAGCCGACGGACTAGCAGCGGGCAAAGGCGTACTCATCATCAACGATTTGAAGGAAGCCCAAACCGAATTGCGCAACATGCTCGTGGGGCAAAAATTCGGCGCAGCGTCGTCTAAGGTGGTCATCGAGGAATTCCTCGACGGCATCGAACTCAGTTGTTTTGTGTTGACCGACGGGCAGCACTATAAGATATTGCCGACGGCCAAAGATTACAAGCGCATCGGCGAAGGCGACACCGGATTGAACACCGGCGGTATGGGTGCGGTTTCGCCCGTCCCTTTTGCCGACAAGACGCTGCTCGACAAGATCGAGAACCGCATCGTCAAACCCACGATTGCGGGCTTGCAACAGGATGGTATTCCGTACAAAGGATTTGTTTTCATCGGGCTCATCAACGTCAAGGGCGAACCTATGGTCATCGAATACAACGTGCGTATGGGCGATCCCGAGACCGAGGTGGTCATCCCAAGGCTCAAGTCGGATTTGGTCGAATTGTTCGTGGCCGTTTCGAACGAGCGTCTCGATGAGGTTGCGCTCAAGATCGACGACCGTAGCGCCGCCACCATCATGGTGGTTTCGGGCGGATACCCCGAAGATTATGAAAAAGGCAAGGAAATTTCGGGGCTCGAAAACATTGACGGTTCGATTGCATTCCATGCCGGCACGCAAACCCACGAGGGCAAGGTCGTGACCAGTGGCGGACGTGTGATTGCCGTGACTTCGTATGGCGACGACTTCCAACAGGCCATAAAAAAATCTTACCAAAACATAGCGGGACTACATTTCGATAAGATGTATTTTAGAAAGGATATCGGGTTCGACCTACTTTAAGAACGAGTGGGCCGTGGTATCCTGGTTCTCTTCGTTGTTTTGTTGGTGGATCGTGAGCTGCTTGCACCAGTACCAGGTGTAGTACGCGCAAATGGCCATAAAGACCCAGTTGATGATGTTGGCAAAAGTCCAGCTTGTCAATTCCAGTTGTCTGAAAAAGTTGTGTGGGGCAAACATGATGGTTTCAAAAAACCACTGGATTCCTTCGAAAAATGAACGCAACATAAGACTTAATTTTTACAGATTCCGCGCCATGGCAGCGGTTTCTTTTTTGAACATTGGTATATTTACACCAGCAAAAGTATAAAAATAGCTACATGATAACAAGCCTTTTTAGAAAATCTACGCCGTTAAATTACACCGTGGTGATCGTGGCGCTGGTTATTTTCTTTTTCCTGTACCAGATCGGGCAGGCCGAACAGGTTCGTTCTTTTGGCGATTACTTTTTGAAATTCAGCGTTTTGGCTTTTGTGTTTGCCTCGTTGTTCATGGCCAATTTTATCGTCAAGAAAAACGGGCTGAGCAAAGACAGCGCCTACACGGTGTTGTTTTATTTGGTATTTGTGCTGTTTTTCCCGTCTACGCTCGACAACCTGCGGCTGGTCATGGCCAATTTTTTTATCCTTTTGTCGATGCGAAGGCTCGTATCGTTACACTCGGTCAAGGCCACCAAGGAAAAAATATTCGACGCCTCGCTGTGGATTTTTCTCGCGGCCATGTTCCACTTTTGGTGCGTTTTGTTCATCATTTTGGTGTTCATCTCGATCCTGTTCCATGCCGCGCGCGACTACCGCAACTGGTTTTTGCCGATCATTGCTTTTTTTACGGCGCTCACCATTTTTGTGTTGTTTGCGTTGTTGATCGAAAAATCCTGGATCGCCGATTTGTTCGCAGGCATGGCGTTCGACTTTAAAGTCAACTATTTTACGAGTAATTTCCAGAACGCCGCGCTGTCGGTTTATGCGACCATAGCGGTATTTTTCTTGGCCTCGCTGCTCATGTCTTTGTCCAACAGACCGCTCATCCTGCATTCGTCGTACCAAAAAATCATCTGGTATTTTGCCCTTGCGGCACTCGTCTTTTTGGTTTCGCCCCACAAAAGCAACGACTTGCTGGTCTTTACGTTTGCGCCGCTCGCCATCATGGCCACGAGCCACATCGAATGGGTGCCAATCCAGTGGCAAAAGGAGCTTATTTTGTTTGCGGTGATGGGCTGCGGCGTGGTATCTTTCTTCCTGCAGCTGTAGTTATTTGGGCAGGTGCGCGATCACCTCGACTTCGAGTTTGGCTTCGGGCATGTAAAGCCGATCGACCTGAACCCAGGTGGCCGCGGGATAATCGTTTTTGTAAAACTTCTTGCGCGTTTCGTTGACCTTTTTCATCGCTTCGATATCGGTCGTGTACAAATTTTCCTTGACCACATTTTGGAACGTTGCGCCGTACTTGGCCAGCGACATCTCGATGCCTTTGTACACGCGTTCGACGTCTTTTTCGGTGAGTCCTATCGCCGGGACGCCCGACAAATAAAGGATGTTGTCTATTTTGACCACCTGGGCATAGCCCGCATCGGCGTCTTGGGTGCTGTGGTCCCAATGCCACTTTTGTTTGTCGATGTTTTGCGCCGAACCCATCGCGACACACAGCAAAACCGGTAGGAATCGTTTCATTTCTCAGTTGATTTTTAGCAATGGGTCTGCACGTGAGCCAATCCGTTACAACTTATTCCCATACGCCAAATCCCCCGCATCGCCCAACCCCGGCACGATGTAGTTCTTCTCGTTGAGTTTTTCGTCGAGCGTGGCCACCCACAAATGGCAGTAATCGGGCAGGTGTTGCTGCAGATAGGCCACACCTTCGGGCGCCGCGATCACCACAGCAATGTGGATTTCTTTGGGCTGGCCCTTTTCGAGCAGTTTGTTGAACACGGCCACCACCGATTGCCCCGTGGCGAGCATCGGATCGATGAGCAGCAGGTTTTTGCCCGCGATTTGCGGTACGGCCTGGTATTCGACGCGAATTTCGAACGCATCGTCATTGTTGGGATGGTGACGGTAGGCCGACACGAATCCGTTCTCGGCGGCATCAAAGTAATTCAGGAATCCCAAATGCAGCGGCAACCCTGCGCGCAGGATCGAACACAGGACCAAACGGTCTTCGATTTCGGTGGTTTTCTTGATCCCGAGCGGTGTTTGGATCTCGACATTCTTGTAGTGCAAATCCTTGCTCAATTCATACGCCATCACCTCGCCGATGCGCTCGATGTTGCGGCGAAACCGCATCGAATCGTTTTGCACATTGACATTGCGGATTTGCCCCAGAAAATGGTTCAGGACACTGTTGGCTTCGGATAGGTAATGGATTTGCATAAACGGGATTTTTTTTCCTCCGTAAAAGTATAAAAAGTATCTTTGTCGTTTAAAAACTTAAACTTATGTTTTCTAAACTCGCCTACTCCGTTTTCGAGCAAAGCATCAACGACTACCATCAATTCGACAATGTCGACCAGCCCATCGCCAATCCGTATGGCAAAGACCAGTTCGAACATTTGTTGTACATGAAAAACTGGATCGATACGGTACAGTGGCATTTTGAAGACATCATCCGCGACCCGCAAATCGACCCGGTGGCGGCGCTGGTCTTGAAAAGACGCATCGACGCTTCGAACCAGGAACGCACCGATGTGGTCGAGTACATCGACAGCTACTTTTTGCAAAAATACCAAGGCGTTCAGGCCAAGGCGGGCGCGAAAATCAATTCGGAGTCACCGGCGTGGGCGTTCGACCGCCTCTCGATTTTGGCGCTGAAAATCTACCATATGAACGAAGAGGCCACGCGCGCCGAGGCCACCCAAGCGCACCGTGACGCGTGCCAGGCCAAGCTCAACATTTTGCTCGAGCAACGCACCGATTTGTCTACGGCCATCGACGAACTCTTGACAGACATCGAAAACGGCGACAAATACATGAAGGTCTACAAACAGATGAAAATGTACAACGACGACGATTTGAACCCTGTGTTGTACCAGAATAAGAAGTAATTTTAGGAGCTGTTCCGGCTATCCACTGCAATCTTTAATTGCTATTTTCATTTCGACGAAGGAGACCCGAGGTTTGAAAAACCGAACTGACCAAAGGTAAATCTCAGTCAAGCAATTAAAGGATTTCCGTTACTATCCGGGCTAGGGCATCTCTTTCCAAAACAACTTGTCAGCCAAGACCAAACATATAGCCGTCATGAGACTGTCCGCCATGGGCGACGTCGCCATGACGGTTCCTGTTTTGCGCGCATTCGCAGCGCAGTATCCCGATGTAAAGCTGACGGTGGTTTCGCGTCCGTTCTTTAAGCCATTTTTTGACGGCATCCCGAACATCGATTTCTTCGCGTTCGACGAAAAAGTGCGCCACAAAGGATTCTTCGGACTGCTTCGCCTGCACGCCGACTTAAAGGAACGGCACATCGATGCGTTTGCCGATCTGCACAATGTGTTGCGCTCAAAAATCGTCCGCAGCCTGTTCCGGCTTTCGGGCAAAAAAGTCGCCGCCGTAGACAAGGGCCGCGCCGAGAAAAAGGCACTCACGCGCGCCGAGAACAAAATCTTCGAGCCCGTCACCTCGATGTTCGAGCGCCACCAACGCGTTTTCGAACAGCTCGGTTTCCCCATCGATTTGTCGCATCCGGAATTCCCTGCGCCGCAACCGCTCGACCAACAAATCCGCGACATCGCCGGAGCCAAGGATGGAAAATGGATCGGCGTCGCGCCATTCGCACAATACGATGCCAAAGTCTATCCGCAAGATTTGATGCAGCAGGTCATCGACAGTTTGGCGCAAAATCCAGGATACAAGATTTTTTTGTTCGGCGGCAAAAGTGAAATCCCGGTCCTGGACGCGTTCGCCGAAGGGAAATCCAACGTTGTCAATATGGCGGGCAAAATCAAATTCCAACAAGAATTGCAACTCATTTCCAACCTCGATGCGATGCTCTCGATGGATTCGGGCAACGCACACATCGCCGCGATGCTGGGCGTGAAGGTCTTGACGCTTTGGGGCGCGACGCATCCGTATACCGGTTTTTCGCCGTTCAACCAGCCGCTCGAAAACGCGATTACTTCAGATCGCAACCAATATCCTAAACTGCCGACCTCGGTTTACGGGAACAAAAAAGTCGAGGGTTATGAAAACGCGATGCGGACGATTGCGCCCGGAATGGTGGTGGAGAAAATTGACTTGTTGCTTGCGCGATCGTAAATTCCAAAATCCGGCACTTTCAGACACGTTCCGTACTCATTGAAATTTGGCGCCGGAAACACCCGTTGAATTCGATTTGATTTTTCCCGTTCATGGGGCCCCCAATGCCCCGGCCCGGTATACAAGCTATCCAAATTTTTTAAAACATTGAGGCAGAAAATCTAGAATGATGTTTCCAAATTTTCCATAAAAGAAAGCTGGTTTTTTGGATTAAATAACGCCATTAAAAGCAATTGATGCGGTCTTTTTCCAGGGGCCCCAATGCCCCGTCCCCTACGAGCAAGTTAGCCAAAAGATTTCAAAGTTTACGGCAGAAAATCTGTACCATGGTTCCCCATTTTTTTCGTAAAAACAATCGGCATTTTACACCAAAGGCAGTTTGGCAAGAAGAATCGATTTCGACCTAACGGTGGGGCCCCCAAGCCCCGTCCCCGCATACAAGTTACCGTAAAAAATTATAGTGGAAGTACAGAAAATCTTCAATATTGTCCGCTATTTTTTTCGTAAGACGCTGCTGCCGCTTAATGGTTCCGCAACCAAAGCCCTGACCATTGCGTCCAACGGTTCACCCATTTGCGTGGTCGCGTCAGCGCGAACTCAGTTCGCAAGGTTCACGAGACCAAGCGTTCCGGCCAGCGAAAACCAGCGATCACGTAAATGCGCTGTTATACCGGCGCCATAATGCTGTTTAGACCCAAAAATATCTTCCGCGTCCGCTCAGCCAAGGCCTTTCGAGGTGTAGGGTCACGTATATTTGAATGAAATATTTTTGAAACGGATAACTGTATGGTGTTACAAAATTTCTGTTGCAAATATTTTGCAACAGAAATTTTGCAACAGATGAACTGCCCCCCAAAAGTTGGACACTATTTGAGGGTATTTATGGAAAGAAAAGTCAAGCACAGTTATGATTTCAAACTTCGCTGTGTAGAGGAGGTTTTAAAAGGCCGTTCGGCCATTTCTGTCGCAGCTGAATTCAAATGTGACAGATCCCAGTTATGGAAGTGGGTTGTTTTATACAGACGTCGCGGGG
>NZ_FMVF01000039.1:4384-6684 GCF_900101895.1 Flavobacterium caeni | reverse complement strand
GCGGTTAGGCGAAATTATGATTTGATACTATTCATAAATTCCTTTGGACTCATAATCGGAAGAATAGAATTTTTAAAATCTTTGGGATTTCTTGTTATTATAACTTCGCAGTTTGAATCGATAGCGTTAAAGTGATGCAAAGCGTCCTCGAAATCGGAGAAATTTGAATTTAAACTTTTCTCTACGATGCCTTCATCAATTGAGCAGATTTCACTAAATAATTTAAAGTTTCTGAGTTTCTCTTTTGCTATACGTGAGTTTTCGAATTTACTTAAAAAGTAATTTACGGTTGCGTAAGAAATAGGAGAGGAAACAAGAGCTATTTTCTTTTGATCTGCAAGCGAAGCTAACATCGCTGCATCTACGTAAAAATCTTCACGTTCACCTAAAAGATCAAGCATTATGTTCGTGTCAATATAAATTCGTTTTTTCATTTATATTTCTCGGCTAAATAATTTCCATATTCTTTTTTGTAATCCAAATCGGCAGGAATTTTAACGCCTGTTTGCATGCTTTTTATAAATGGCGAAATTTCAAAGCTATCATCATCATTTTTTTTATCTGAGGTAAGTGAACTCAAATAGCTTTCAATGAGGCGAGATAAGCTAAGCTTTTTGCCGGAAGCATATATTTTAGCTTTTTCTATTACTTCTTGGTCGAGTTTTAATGTGAGTTTCGCGTCCATAACAATGATTTTATACGTACAAATATATAAAATATTGTTGACATTAACGGTGGCGTCGAAAATAATTTTGCCTAACGTTAGGCCGCTTCACGCAGTTGCCGATCAAAGCGGAGCGGAGTTCATTCGGTGAAGATAAAACAATCTTCGTGAAAACCAAACGTTCAACTTACTGAAAACGCGGCAATTGCTTGAAACGGCGGTTACCTGCCGGTTCGTTTACAGCTTATTTTCTCCGTGGTTTGAAAAATTGAATCGTTGACTGTCGAGTAATAGATTTTACTCACATTGCATTCGCAATCTTCTTTTCTCATGTTCACATTAATAATTCTGGGACCAAGTGGTGGATAATTTCCTCGTCCAGATTCATTGATTTTGAATCCTCTATACATGAGTTTGCGAACAAGAATTAAGTTTTCTGGATTTTCGTCAGATAAAGAATAGTAAACAAAATTATATAAGTCAGGAAATTCTACAGATTGCCCATCCGAAGTTTCAATAACAACATCAATAATTTTGTCAACAGACGTTCTCTTGTCGTCAGTTTTCTTATTGCAGGAAAATGTAAAGAATAGGGCAGAGGATATTAATAAAATTTGGATCTTCATTTTACTCGTCTTTTTTGAACTGGCAGGTAACGTTAGGCCGCTTCACGACGTTGCCGATGAAAGCGGACTGAGTTTTCTCTGCCGAAGATAAACAATGTTCGTGAAAATCGAACATTCAACTTACCCAAATCTCGGCAATGTCGATGAAACGGCGGTTAGCCGTTCGGTTCTTAAACTTTGATATGGCTCCAATTTTCGCCACTTTTAATTCTACTGACTTGCATTTCGCTTATGCCAAATTGTTTAGCCAGAATTTTAATTCTTGTTTTTCTTTCGGGGTCATTCAGCAATTTCTTCAAATGTATAACTTTTGTGGAAGTGAGTTTTCTGCCGTCAGCTTTAATTCTGTATTCACGAACCTTTGCTCCAATGTTCATTACATTTGGATTTCTCCTTCGATGTTCTTTCGCTTCTTGCGCAGTTGCCCATTTTAGGTTTGCGACAATATCATTATCGCGGGAATAATCCAAGTGAATCACATGCACGCATTCTTCAGAAGGCTTTGGCAAAAAGAGTTCAGCGACAAGCTTGTAGACAAAAAGAGTTTTGCCAACGGTCTTTCCCTTTTTGTTTTTAATATTGAAACGTAACGTTTTGTAACCGCTGGCGTTGCCTCCATTTAGCAATTTGCCATCTTCGATAGTATTCTCAAAACTGATAATTCTTCCTCGGTTAGAGATTGCATAACGATTTTGCAATGAAAAATTTGTTTCGACTTCTCGAAATTCTTCTTTAGGATAAAATCTGATCATCTTGTTGTGGTATTTAAGATGGCCAAATTTAGCGAAAATTCCTCTAACCACAACGTCGCTCGGAACTGACGGCTAACGTTTCGCGCATTTGCGTGGTCGCGCCAGAGCGAACTGAGTTCTCTCTGCCGAAGATAAACAAAGTTCGTGAAACCAAAACGTTCCGGCTACCGAAAACCAGCGATCACGTAAATGCGCTGTTACAAGAACCTTGCGGCAAAGCCTTTGACAAAGATTGTTTTGAACGTTTTTTTGAAAGAC
>NZ_FMVF01000039.1:0-4374 GCF_900101895.1 Flavobacterium caeni | reverse complement strand
TGAGTTTCGCGTCCATAACAATGATTTTATACGTACAAATATATAAAATATTGTTGACATTAACGGTGGCGTCGAAAATAATTTTGCCTAACGTTCCCTGTATTTGCGCTGGAGCGGAAATGGGAGCAGAGTATTCTCTGCTAAGATAAAGCTTTCTTGGTTTAGAAAAACATTCAACTTACTGAAAACCAGCTCTAGCGTAAATACAGTGTTGCACGATGACGCCTGACAAAGTGAACCGACTCCATTTTCACTAGGCTTTGCATTTAAAAAAAAAAATCAATTTACCAAGAAATTTGCTTTGTGGCCGACAAAGAAATTCCACAACGTAGCCACAACGAAACTCCACGAAGATTTTCGGCAAAGAGCTTCGCCAAAGATTGGCGGGAAAATTTACTCGTTTGCAGCGAACTCTCTGATTTGGATTTCAGCGCAAAGAGAATCATATGAAAACCTGACAAAGCTCGGCGACGAAGTTTTCGGCGCTACAATTATATTTTGAGATTCAACGCAAAGTAAATCATATGAAAAATAACGACAAAGATTGGATAGGGAAGTGGATTCTGCGCAATCATTTCCGGGCTTCCTCGGCGTTTTCGTGCAACGTTTCGCGCAGTTACGCAGGAGCGGAAAAGCGGACTGAGTTCTCTCTGCCAAGATAAAACTTTCTTCGTGAAAATCTAACGTTCAACTCACGAAAAACCAGCTCTTGCTTAACTGCGCTGTTGGCAGAAGTATTGTTATTCCGACGTACAGAAATAATTTAGTAATTCTTCGCCGATAGAATCTGGATTGACATAATCCATTTCAACAAGAATTTCATTTTCGCTAAAACTTTCTAAAACTTTTCCGTTTTTAGAATAAGTGGTTGATTTTATAATCCCTAATTTCCTGGATCGGCAATTAAATTTCCAAAGTATAGTTTTGTGACCGTCCACGGTTTTGGTTTGAGTTGATGTTTTGCTGGGATAATATTCCGTTTTATTAGAAACAATTTTTACCCATGCTGTCTCATCAGTGTTTGGCTTATAGTAATATGTCCCCATTTCTGATTCAAATAGCATTTTCCAATCTTGAGAATAAGATGAACAAAATGCCAAAATTGCTAATAAGTGTAGAATTTTTTTCATGTTTGTTTCGTATTAGGTTCTTTAAATATTTCTGCCAACGTTAGGCCGCTTCACGCCGTTGCCGATCAAAGCGGATTGAGTTCTCTCTGCCGAAGATAATGTTTCTTCGTGAAACAACAACTTCCGGCTACCGAAAACCCGGCAATGGCTTGAAACGGCGGTTAGTGGTCGTGCTGATTTGTTTGATAAGTTTTCTCAGGGATGAATCTTTTTAAAGCTATTTTCTTCACAAAAAAAGCATCTGCCTCTGGTGACCAAAGACTGATCGGTCTTTTCTCATATTCTAAAATCTTTTCGGAAATTGAAACTTCTAGAATTCCTTCATCATTCAATTGTAATTTGAACATTCGATATTGCTTTCCTTGTACTTTTACTGTTTTTCCATTTTTGAAAACATCAAATAGAACATCATTATAAAGCCAAGTAACAAATAAATTTTGCTCATTTGCTAATGGTTTTCCAATAAAGTAATATTTATCTTGAACTAAATCTGAGGTTTTCCAGTCTGGTTTTCCTTTTAAAAGTATTATCAAATCACTATGGATTTCAATTCCATAATTTTTACTCTCATTAATCCATTTATATTGTAAGTCAAAAACAGGAGATTCTTGCGCAATACAAACCAGACCCAAAAATAAAAATAATGCACAAATATAATTTTTCATAGATATGATGTTTCGACTAAGTTTCTGGCATGACCACTAACGTTTCGCGCATTTGCGTGGTCGCGTCAAAGCGAAACGAGTTCTGTCTGCCGAATATAAACAAAGTTCGTGAAACTGAAACGTTCCGGCCACCGAAAACCAGCGATCACGTAAATGCGCTGTTATAAGAACCTTGCGGCAAAGCCTTTGACAACGAGTGTTTTGAAATAATCTTTTACGAAGACGTCAAAAAATGATTTCCCATAAAAGGAAATCATTTACAAAATGCTCCGGTCGAAAAATTTATGGACGGAGCAATTTGTAAAAAGCTTTTGTCAACGAAACTCATATAAAAAACCTTCGGAATGAGAATCATATTTCAAAAAATAAAGAAGGAGAATTATTATTTCTAAATCAGCGGTTCGTAGCTTATGGGAAAAAACAAGGTTCTTATAACGTTCCCTGCATTTGCGCAGGAGCGGAAATAGGAGCAGAGTTCCCTCTGCCAAGATACAACATTCTTGGTTTTGACAAACGCTCAACTTACTCAAGACCAGCTCTTGCGTAAATGCAGTGTTAGCGGTTCGGCATTTTATATTTAGTTTTTACTTTCAACAATAGTCATCAATGCTATCTCCACCTGTCCATTCAAGTCCTTGTAAAAGAGTAAACTGTTTTTCTACTCCGATTTTTTCAAAAAAAGTTCCGAGACTATTATGAACGAAAACATAATTTTGATAAGTAATCTCAGCCAGAGAATATGGTTTTATTGGATTTTCGTCACCGCTTTTACACATAATCCATAATGTGTTTTTATCATTAGAAATGGCGAAGTTTTCAATAATAGAACTAGTATATTGGTTTCGGGAAAAAACGCCACCAATATTTAGGTTTATAGCATAAGTACTTATTGAATTATCTTTAATTTCTTGTGGACAACAAGGAAATTCAGTCGGTGTTTTCCAATTTTTGACTTTTTGAACTGCATTTGGAGATAGAGAATCAATAACTTTAAATTCTTCTTCAACAGAGTCGGTTTCTTCTTCATATTTGTTTGCGAATTGATTTGAAACACTTCTATTATAAATCCAATCACCTAATGAACCGCCTTGAGATGGTTTATCATTTTTTGCCCAAGCCAATAATCTTTCTTTGCTTATTTGTGCCTCCTCAGCGCTAACTGTTGCCATCCATTTATAATCAGGATTTTGAAATTTATCTTTAAATTGAGATGGATTTGCTAGAAATTCTTCTACACTTCCGCAAATATAGGCAATACGTTTTGCTGTGATTGGATTAAGTAAAATATTCTCCAATCTGGTAACCCAACGTAAATTGTCTGGTCGGTTGTTTTGTTTATTTGTGTCAATATGGTCAACTACGTGTTCCTTAGTCGGTGGTTCACCGTGAAATGCAGTTGCTACAATTCGATGAATGCGAACAGAAGCAATTTCTAAATAACCAGAATTACTATTTAGTTTACCAAAAGTCCAACTATTATCAGTAGGTCGAGCTCGTTTATTGTAAGGTGTATTTCGTAATACTGCGCCATTATCACGAACAGTATAATGTTCGTTTTTATAGTAACATTCTTGAATATCACTATAAGTTTCAATTAGATTTTCCATAACCATTAAATTTGATTAGGGACAATATCTACTTGATAACCCAAAACAAATGCAATTTTTGAAAGAATATCAAGACCAACTGAAAATTTACCTTGCTCAATTCTACTTAGATTAGCAGCGTCTATTTTAGCTAATTTCGCTAAATCTTTAGCTTCAATTCCTTTTTCTTCTCGTATTGAGCGAATTTTTTTTCCGATACGAGTTCTTTCTCCTTGTCTATCGCCTGAACTCATTCCCATAAATGAAACTCCATTAAACACTAATCCATTCCAAATTTTTTGGGTCATTAATTCCTTGTCTTGAGAAAAACTTAAATCAAAAATCCACTCTACAATATGCAATTCATAATTCCGATATTCTTCATTAAGATATTTTCCTGTAGATACTAATACAGAAAAAATTTCTCCATCGGGAGCAATTACCTCAACCATTTTGTCATCAATAATTCTTGCTTTTGACTTAAATTCAAAAGCTAAAAATTCCTCTTCACTCGCAAAAAATTTTTGTTTTTCTTTACTCATAATATTTTCTACCGCATTTATAGTGTTGTCGCCACTTTTAATAGTTATAAAGCAAAGATAAAAAAAATCTTAAATTGGCAAATACGCCAATTGAAGATTTTTTTAAATTTTTGATTTAGATAGATTGTTTACTGTTTAGTGTACGCGATGCATGCTGACCGCTAACGTTTCGCCGGTAAGCGAAGTTGCCGACCAGAGCGAACTGAGTTCTCTCTGCCAAGATAGAACTTTCTTCGTGAAACCACAACTTCCGGCTACCAAAGATTCGGCAATTTTGCTTACCGGCTGTTATGCTTGCGCCCAATACGTTGTTTAGAACCCAAAAAAATATTTACTGCTTGCGCTCTGTCGAACCATTTGAAAGTTTTCCGGCCAGGGAAATATTTGAATTTTTTCAAAAGGAAATTCTTTTAACTCTGTTGTGAAATTTCTGTTGTAAAAAAAACAAAAC
>NZ_FMVF01000050.1 GCF_900101895.1 Flavobacterium caeni | reverse complement strand
GCATGAGAATCATATTTCAAAAATAAAGAAGGAGAATTGTTATTTCTAAATCAGCGGTTGGTAGCTTATGGGGAAAACCAAGGTTCTTATAACGTGCCGCCGGTAAGCGAAATCGCTGACCAAAGCGAAGCTGAGTTCGCTCTGCCAAGATAAAACATTCTACGTGAAAACAAAACGTTCAACCAGCAGATTTTCAGCGATTTTGCTTACCGGCTGTTAGCTGCCGTATTATTTCAAATCTTTGTCAAATCTATCATTAGGTTATTCCGATTTTGTCTTCTTTGAAAGTAATGCAATACTTGTCCAATACAACAACAGAAAAGGTGCTGCTGGCAAAACAAATAAATTCAAAATTTCCAAACCTTTTGGAAAAACTTCGCCCTTGAAAATAGTTTCTGCATCAACCCAAGCCAAGCGAACACCTATAAATACTCCAATTGTGCACAAAAAAACTAAAACTCCGAAAGACCACTTTTTAATATTGTCGAACATAACTAATACAAGCCCTAACCAAGCAATACTCAGATATTGAAAAATACGTCCCAACCCAAAAGTTTTGGTATTGAAATTATCAAAATAATTTGAATTGAAGTCTGCAACATTCTTTCCTGTATTTATCCATTTTTCCAGATTGTCAGAATAGAAATACTGATGAATGAACTCATAAAAAAAACCGATAGCCGCAAGAATGAAAATTGGTACAATCCATTTATGAATATTTGGTAGTTCATTCCACAATGGTTTTAATATTTTGAAGAAAGCGTAGCAGGTAGTAATTGTTAATAAAAATAATATTAAGTATCTAAAATGGTCTCTTATTGTATTTTGTAGAACAGTTTGTGACATATCAGGCTCTCGCAATGCAATAGCCGCAGTTGCTATTGCCCCACCTAAAAATAGGAATGCCCCACCCAGTAAAATAGCCTTAGGTAAATTTTGGTTAAGTACAAAATATAGGATTATACTAGACGCAAGTGCATAAATCGCACAAGCTAAAATATAAGTTGTAAGGTTTTGGCTTGTTACAGACGAAAACTCTTGTAAAAGTATCTGTACACCCTGAATAGGTGCAATTACCAAAATAAAAGAGATGACGAAACTTAATATTTTTTTCCACATAAGTCTGTTTTGTTAAACTGTTTGAATTACGCAGGCTGCTTTATATGGCAGCTAACGTTAGGCCGCTTCACGCCGTTGCGGATCAAAGCGGACTGAGTTCTCTCTGCCGAAGATAAACTTTATTCGTGAAACCGCAACTTCCGGCTACCGAAAACCCCCGCAATGGCTTGAAACGGCGGTTGGCCGACGTCCTGATTTGTATCAATTCACGAATAAATTGATTTAATTTAAAAAAAGAAAATTAATGTTCCTATTAAATTACCAAATACAATAATAATCGTTCCTGTCAATGCTAGCTTTTTAATATCAATCTTTTTGCTCCTGAATTTATTAATTATCAAGTTGATTAAAATAATAATTAGCAAACCAAGTAAGCCTAGAAGCGTAAATCCAAAAAATCTTAAAGTGAAAGCAAGCCAAAATTTATCTAATAAATCTTTCATATTTTCCTCAGATCCAAGAAAGAAAATTGAATTTAGAAATCCAGTAGTAAATGTTATTATAGAGATTAAAAGAATATTTAAAATTTTCAATTTTCGGTGTTCTAATTTTTTGTTTGAGTTTTGATATTTATGATTTCTCTCAAGGATGTCGGCCAACGTTAGGCCGCTTCACGCCGTTGCGGATCAAAGCGGGCCGAGTTCTCTCTGCCGAAGATAACATTTCTTCGTGAAACCGCAACTTCCGGCTAGCGAAAACCCCGCAATGGCTTGAAACGGCGGTTGGCAGCAGGTTTTGTTAAAAATCGAAAGTACCTTGTATTGGAATTGTGTATATTTTAGTTTTTTCTGAAAGTGATTTTTTTAATAAACCAGCATGCGATAATGGTTTAGATAAATCACTTATATCTTCATTTGTGTTATAATCCAAAAAGACCAAATCTTTTGTAGATGCTTTTTTTAAAAGTATTTGTTATGTAACGTGCTAGTTGAATTCTATTTTGTTTTGGTTTAAATTTATTTCATAGAATTCTTGATTACCTTCATAGAATCCACCACTTCCCAAAAATAAGATTGTATCCCAATTTTCAAAATAGTTTTCAGCTTTTTTCAAATTATTAAAGTTAAAAAGCCCAATGTAAATTATCGTATCGCCAATTTGATTTGTGTAACCTGCATACTGTCTATTGAATTTGGAAAATTTCTTTTGAACGTTTTTAGACTTCAAATATTTTGAATTGATTTTGTAATTAGATCGAAAGCTATCCAAAACCGATTTTCGGTATTTGTAATAGTCCTTGTAAAGAATGTTTTCGGACCTTATGATTTGATTTAGATTTGGTGTCACAGGTTCCTTATAATTTGTACCCTTAAAAGGAAACTTATAACTTTCATTAAAAATGACACCCTTTCCTTGATAAAGTTCTTTTATCGTTACAATGTTTGGTGTTTGAATAAATATAAAATATATAAAAAGAATTTTCTTAATCATCGTCTTTGATTTGCGTGATGCGTGGATTCAAGACCTTAATGCAACAAAGGTCATTTAATAAAAATCTAAATTAGTTTAATTTTTTTATTCTCGATCTTTTTTCTTTCGCGTTT
>NZ_FMVF01000025.1 GCF_900101895.1 Flavobacterium caeni | reverse complement strand
TAGCCGGAAGTTGTGGTTTCACGAAGAAAGTTCTATCTTGGCAGAGAGAACTCAGTTCGCTCTGGTCGGCAACTTCGCTTACCGGCGAAACGTTGCACGACAGCTCCGAGGAAACCCGGAAAATCTTCGTGTTGAATCAAACTTACCGACCAATCTTTGTCGTTAATTTTCAAATGATTTTCTTTGCGCTGAATTTGAAAAATATACTTTTAGCGCCGAAAACTTTGTCGCCGAGCTTGTCAGGTTTTCATATGATTCTCTTTGCGCTGAAATCCAAATCAGAGAGTTCGCTGCAAACGAGTTAATTTTCCAGCCAATCCTTGGCGAAGTTTTTTGTCAAAAATCTTTGTGGAGTTTCGTTGTCGTTATCTTCAGGAATTCCTTGTCGGCTTCCAAGTAAAATCTTCCAAGCTAGAATGAAAATAAAAAATATAAAACCGAACTTGATCAATTCTATTTGAAAGTCGCCGTCCGTGCAACACCGCATTTACGCAAAAGCTGGTTTTTAGTGAGTTGTACGTTCGCACAAACCAAGAAATTCTTATTTTAGCAGAGAGAACTCCGCTCCTATTTCCGCTTCTGCGCAAATGCGGGGAACGTTATAAGAACCTTGTTTTTCCCCATAAGCTACGAGCCGCTGATTTAGAAATAATAATTCTCCTTCTTTATTTTTTTGAAATATGATTCTCATGCCGAGGTTTTTTATATGAGTTTCGTTGACAAAAAGCTTTTGACCAATCTGTTTCGTCGGCTTTCATAGCAATTTCAATCCGGAGCATCTCGCAAATGATTTCCTTTTATGGGAAATCATTTTTTGATGTCTTCGTGAAAAATCATTTCAAAACATTCGTTGTCATGGCTTTGCTGCAAGGTTCTTATAACAGCCGGTAAGCAAAATTGCCGAATCTTTGGTAGCCGGAAGTTGTGGTTTCACGAAGAAAGTTCTATCTTGGCAGAGAGAACTCAGTTCGCTCTGGTCGGCAACTTCGCTTACCGGCGAAACGTTGGCAGCAAGCCTAAAAAGACGACACGACAACTATAAACGAGACATTTTAACCATCGGACTTTGACATCTTGACCAAGCAACGGACAGACAATTTCGCTGCAACTCGACACAGTCTTATTTGCCGACACTTATACCGACCCAATGGTTTTAAAAATTTTCCCACCGCACATTTTAAAAAATAATTTTCTGCCTGCCCGCATTTTGCACATTTGGTTTTGCCCGACACACAAGCCCGACCCTTCGCAAAACCAAAAGAGCAAAATTTCCCCACCGCACGGTGACAGTCTCAAAATAAAGAGTATATTTGACAACTCTGTCCAAAATAATTTGTCTAAATGAGCAACGTAACATTCGGGGATTACATTAGGAAACAAAGAGAAGAAAAGGAACTTCCATTGCGGAAGGTTGCTGCACATCTCGACATTGACACTTCAACTTTGAGTAAAGTAGAGAGAGGAGAACGACCAGCTTCACCGGACTACTTGAAACCATTGGCAGAAATACTGGAACTGGACTTGAAAGAAGTTCAAACAAGTTTCATTGCCGACAAAATCAACAAAGACTTTGGAGGCTTGGAACATTTAACTGAAGGATTAAAAGAAGCAGAAAAACAACTTAAAAGAAGAAAGAAATAGATGCCAACTAAGTTTTTTACAAATCAAGACGACAACAGCTTACTCAAGAAATTTGAGGGAGTATTCACGAATATTGACAGCATTCGTCATTTTGATGCACTCGTTGGCTATTTCAGAACTTCTGGTTATTTCAAGGTTAGGGCTTTTCTTGACAAGATTCCAAGAATTAGAATTCTTGTGGGAATCAATGTTGACCAACTCATAAAGAAGTATCACGACAAAGGACAATTCTACTTAGACAATCCCGAAGAAACAAAAGCTGACTTTTTAGAAGAAATCATCAAGAACATTCAGGAAGCAGACTATGACGAAGTAACAGAGAAAGGGATTATTCAATTTATTGACGACCTAATAAGTGGTAAGATTGAATTAAGAGCACACCCCAAAAAGAAGATTCACGCTAAAGTTTACATTTTCCGACCAGCATCATTCAATGAATATGCCCCTTGCGAAGTAATTACAGGTTCTTCCAATCTGACTGATGCCGGACTTGGAGCAAACCCTGAATCCAATTACGAATTCAATGTAAGTCTCCGTGAGTATGAAGATGTAAAATTCGCTACGGAAGAATTTGAAAGACTTTGGAACGAGTCTGTTCCAATCCTTCATGCAGAAGCAGAAGCCATCAGAAAGAAAACCTATTTGCGTGATGACTTCACTCCTTTTGAGTTGTATATCAAGATGCTGATTGAGTATTTCGGAAAACGTGTTGAATACGACCCATACAACATAGACTTATTGCTCCCCGACAAATTCATGCGTTTGAAATACCAATCAGATGCTGCGAATCAGGGCTATGCCATTATGATGAAGCACAACGGCTTTATCTTGGCTGATGTGGTTGGTTTGGGTAAAACCATTATCGCTTGCATGGTGATTAAAAAATTCATTTATGAAAACGGAACACATTCCAAAATTCTAATTGTTGTTCCTCCGGCATTGGAAGCAAACTGGCGAAGAACCACCGAAGATTTTCAAATCAAAAATCACTTTGAGTTCATTACGCTTGGTAGTTTGCATAAAATTCTGAACGAGGACAATTACAGCTACTCCAATGCAGACAAATTTGATTTAGTTGTGGTGGACGAATCGCACAAGTTCAGAAACGACTACACCGAAATGTATTTGGCTTTACAGGAAATCTGCAAAAAACCAAGAAGCCGACCTTCTGAAAATGGCGACACCCGAAAAAAGGTTATTCTAATTTCCGCTACACCACTAAACAACAGGCCGCAGGACATCGAAAATCAGCTTTATCTGTTTCAAGACAAACGAAACAGCACATTGGAGAATATCCGCAACCTTCAGGATTATTTCAAACCACTGAACGAGCAATACAAGAAACTTGCTGCCGAAAAAACACTTAACATCAAAAAACTGAAATCACTTTTCCAAAAATTAAGGGATGATGTTGTTGAACCTTTGGTAATTCGCAGAACAAGAACCGACATTGAAAAGAACAAAGAGTATTTAGACGACATGAAAAGTCAGGGAATCATCTTCCCGAAAGTGGACGACCCGATTTCATTGTTCTATGAATTAGATGGGAAACTGGCAACGCTATTTTATGAAACAGTTTCTTTAATTACTGGATTGGACGAATATGGCAATGAAACAGACGGCTTAGGTTATTATCGTTACCGTGCTATTGAATTTTTAGCCAATGAGGAAGACAAAAAGATTTACGGTAACGTAAAATCAATTTCCGGTCGTTTAAGTGCAATCATGAAAACGCTTTTGGTGAAGCGTTTGGAAAGCAGCTTTTTTGCCTTTACTCAATCCATCAATCGCTTTCAACGAGCCATTGACAACATGATTGAAATGTTTGAAAACGACAGGGTATTTGTTGCTCCTGACCTTGACATCAACAAACTACTGGAAGAAGGATTAAGCTACGACCAGATTGAAGCCAAAATAAACGAGAAGGGCGGAAACAATAAAGAATTTAAAAAATCTGCTTTTGACAAAAAGTTTATTGCACTTCTTAAATCGGATAAAGAAAAGGTGGACGATTTGGCTTTACGTTGGAGTAAGGTAAAAAAGGACCCTAAACTAGAAGCCTTCAGCGATAAATTGAAAGCAGAGTTCTTCAAAAGCAAAAAGCATAACCCAAGCGGACAATTGGTAATCTTCTCTGAGTCCAAAGAGACAGCAGAGCAATTATCTGAGCAAATCAAAAAGAATTTCAAATTTCGTGTGCTGACCGTTAGTGCCGAAAACCGAAAAACCGTTGAGAATATTCTTAGGGAAAACTTTGATGCCAACCTTGAAGAAGAAAAATGGAAAAGCGAATATGACATCATCATCACCACAGAGGTTTTGGCAGAAGGTATCAACCTTCACCGAAGCAATTTGATTGTGAACTATGATGTGCCTTGGAACGCTACACGTTTAATGCAACGCATTGGTCGCGTGAACAGGATTGGTTCGAGAGCGGAACAGATTTTCGTTTACAACTTCTATCCCTCGGCACATGGTGACGAGCAAATCAAGTTGGTAAATAATGCCCTTAGAAAATTACAATCCTTCCACACCGCTTTTGGTGAGGACAACAAAATCTTCTCCTTGCTGGAAGAAAAGGGTGATGGTGCTTTGTTCGGCAACAAAATTCAAAAAGAAGAAAGCGAGATTCTGAATTACCTCAACGAGTTGAGAGATTTTAAAAAGAAGCACCCAAAACGATTTGCAGAAATTTCAAAAATCCCGAATAAAGCAAGATGCGGAAGAAAAGCGGACGAAGGACATCAACTCACTTTAATGGAAGCTGAAACAGGCGAAATAAATTATCCGCTTCAGAACACTTCGCTTACTTATCTGAAAAGTGAAAACCATCCGGGAATCTTCTGTTTGATTACACCCGATTACAATATCATTGAATTGAATTTTCTGCAAGCAGTTAAAGTCTATAAAGCCGAAGAAACTGAAAATGCTGTTCCGCTGCATTCGCTGCATTACGAGCAAACGGTAAAAGGTCTTGACTATTTTAAATCGGAAAAGAATCAGGAGAATGTGCAAACCATTTCCCGTAAAAATCTGAGTCCTGCGGAAAACAAGGCTATTACCAACATTAATGCTATCATCAAAGTAGCACCGACCGAACAAAAAAGAATGGCTTTGCAACGGGCACTCGACTTGATAAAAAAGGGAACGTATGGCTCTAAAGGATTACCAAAATCCATCAACGACTTTTTTGTTGCCAATGCCAAATTGCTGAAAGAACCACCCAAGTTTGTTGAACAACTCTTTATTGACTTGCTCGATAGCTACGACCTTTCATCCAATGCCGAAGCAGGTGAAGAAAAAAGAACAGGGCAAGGCATCGTGAATCCTAAAATTGTTTTAACGCAAAGCTTCGTATAAAATGGCTAACAGAATACAAATACAAACCGCATTACAAAAGCCTTACGACAGGATACTTTTTGGAAAAGAAGTATTAAGTCCGGTTTTCGGTTCATGCTTTAATCTTAGCAGCAGTGCAGTTCCTGCTTCGGTGCAGCCCAATAAATCGGAGCAAGCCGTTATTCAATCAGTTTCCATTTATGGCACTATCAATCTGGAGGACGGAACGGAAATAACCTGCTATGAAATCAATCTCCAACCTTCGGTTCGCATTGAACACAGCAAGGTGGCGATTCAGCGATATGTAAGAAAGTTGCTTACTGCCGGACAAATTGCTTTGGTGAACTTTATTGCTCCGCAAAATAAAAAGGTTTGGCGTTTGACTTTGGTTGCCAAAGACAGTGAATTGACTGAACAAGGAATTAAAGAAAAAACTACACATGCCAAACGCTACACGTATCTTTTAGGTCCTTCGGAAACTTGCAAAACAGCCGCTGAACGCTTTGAATCGCTTAGCACCGAAAAGCAAATCACTTTTCAGGCATTAGTGAATGCGTTCTCCGTTGAAAAACTCAGCAAGGCATTCTTTGACGAATACACCCTGCATTACCAAAAGTTTTGCGATTATTTACAGGAATCTAATTTCAGAAAATCAGTTTTTAAAATCACCATTCCGGCAAACGCCACCAAAGAAGAAAAAGACAAAGCCTGCAAACCCATTCGTGATTTTGTAAAGAAACTCTTAGGTCGCATTGTGTTTCTCTACTTCGTACAAAAGAAAGGCTGGATGGGTGCAAGTGATACCCAATACAAAGACGGTTTAACCGATTTTATTAAACAGCTATTCAAACAATCGGGTGGCAATGATGCCTTTTACAGCACATGGCTCACGGTGCTGTTTTTCGAAACACTGAACAAAGAAAGAAACAATGATGATTTTAAAATGCCAGATGGCAAAAAGGTAAAAGTGCCTTTTCTGAATGGTGGTTTGTTTGACAAAGAAGACCATGACGAACATATTCTCACGTTCAAATCAAAACTGTTTCATCATCCCGATTTTGAAGATACCCTGCTCACTGAAAAGAACAAGGACAATGCAAGAGGTTTCCTTGACTTTTTAGATGCCTTCAACTTTACCGTGCATGAAGACAGCCCTGACGACCACACCGTAGCGGTTGACCCTGAAATGCTCGGACACATTTTTGAAAACTTACTGGAAGACAACAAAGACAAAGGTGCATTTTACACACCTAAGGAAATTGTGCATTACATGTGTCAGGAGAGTTTAACGGAATACCTCACCACACATTTGAGCAAAGAATACACGGTTTACAAAGAGATTGGCAACGCACAGGTTGAACTGTTTGGCAACGAAACCAAAACAGGGCAATTGAAAATGGTGGAGCAATTGGGCGACAAAGCGCTGAATCGTGATGATGTAGCCTTCATTGTAAAACATAAAGACATTAGCCACTTGACCAAAGCCCAATTAAAGAAAATTGACGTTTTGTTAGACACGGTAAAGATTTGTGATCCTGCCATTGGTTCGGGTGCTTTCCCAATGGGCTTGTTGCAGGAAATACATGCTATAAAAGAAGTAATTGCCTACGAACTGCAACAGACCTGGAAACCGGCTGATGTAAAAGAAAACATTATCCAAAACTCTGTGTATGGTGTGGATATTGAAAAAGGAGCCGTTGACATTGCCCGTTTGCGTTTCTGGCTGAGTTTAGTGGTAGACGAAGAAAAACCAAGAGCCTTGCCTAACTTGGATTATAAAATTGTGGTAGGCGACAGTTTGGTGAGCAAATTTGAAGATGAAATAATTGAAATTGACTGGGAAATCAAGGAAGGTACACAAGGCAATTTGTTTGGCAATGAGAACGTATTAAAGAGGCAAGCACTTCTCAAAAAAATTACCGCAAAGCAGTCGGAATATTTTCATGCCACAAATAAAAAGAAATTAGCCGCTGAAATTCGTAATCTCAAAATTGATATTTTAATTAATCAGTTGGAGTTAATGATAAACACCAAAGGTTTGGAAAAGAAGCCGACAGAAAGTGGGAAAAAAGCAGCAGCACAAATGGAGTTATGGCTTCAAACACAAAGTTGGAAAAACACAATTTCCAAACTGCAAAGGGTAAAGCAAAACAAAGAAGAATCCTTTGAGCATTTTGATTGGAAATTAGATTTTCCTGAAGTATTAAATCCTTATTTGGTTAATGGTAATGCAGGGTTTGATATAGTAATTGCTAATCCTCCCTACATTGATTCTGAAACAATGGTAAGCACAGGGCAAGATGAGCTTCGTGAATATCTTTCTAGTAAAATGTCATTCTGCAAGGGTAATTGGGATATCTATATAGCCTTTTTCGATATGGGTTTCCACTTTTTAAATCAAAATGGAAATCTTGTTTACATAACACCCGACAAATGGATTTCTAAACCTTTTGGCTATGAGTTAAGAAAACAACTTAAAAAGAACTTCAATAAAATTGCTGAAGCTGGTCGCAAGGTATTTCAAACAGCAAAAGTGGATTCAATAATTACATTTATAAATAAAGCAGAGTCCGATTATTTGGGAATAGATAAGTTCAGTGATAATAGTATTCAGAATCTCGGTAACATTTTAAAATCCAATCTTACGGAACCATTTGCCTTTGATTGGTTGTTTTCTCCACATGTTGACTTACTTAGGTCTTTTGATTCACTGCCTCACAGATTTATTGAATATGGTGAATGTGAAAACGCATGTGCAACTTCTGACGCATACAAACTAAAAGAATATCTAAAGGATATTAAGCCAAATGATTTTAATCCCGATTTGCATTTCAAAGTAATTAATACAGGCACAATTAGTAAGTATGTTTCAAGATGGGGAATCTCTGAAATGACATATTTAAAGGACAAATCGAATCCAACCAAAAAGTACAAATACTTAACACCCGTAGTTGACAAGAAAAAGTTCATCAAGGGCTTTAATAACAGCTACTCTGAGAAATCACAGAAACCCAAAATAATCATAAAAGGACTAACACTTTTAGATGCTTGTTTGGATTATTACGCTGAAATAATTCCTGGAAAATCGACATTGATAATTACCAAAGACGAAATAAACGCAGATGACCTTTATGCGATTTTAGGTATAATAAATTCAAAACTTCCCCTGTTTTATATTAAGGAAAAGTATAGAGGCTCTAGTTATAATCAAGGGGTGAATTTCAATACAGACATGATAAATAACTTGCCCATCCCTAAAATTCAGGATAAGGTAAGAGGACAATTCAAATCTTTCTCCAAATACTTAATTCACCTATTAGAGAGAGAAATAGATGATGTTAAATACCAACTCATGCCCACCTACTTTGAGCAAATCATTGACGGTATGGTGTATGAGTTGTATTTCCCTGAGTTGATTAAAAAACACAAAAGGGAAATCATACAGCATCTTGGGGAGTTGCCAGAGTTTACAGACAAAATGAGTGACGGGCAGAAAATGAAAATCTGTAAAACGATTTTCAACCGCCTGAATGACCGTGAGCATGCTGTGAGAGTGAATTTATTTTACATGAGTTCCATTCCGGAAATCGCAATCATAGAAGGTAAGAATGAGAATAACTGATATTAAAATAACAAACTACCGTGCTTTCTATGGCGAGCATCACATCCAGTTAGACAAGGATGGAAAGAATCTTATGCTTTATGGTGAAAACGGGAGTGGTAAAAGTTCGCTGTTCACCGCCATGAAGGATTTCTTTCTGGCATCGGTAAAAAAGTTGCCTGAATTGGAAGAAAACATCTTTCTGCCTGCTTCAAAAAAGAACACTGCCAAAATTGAAGTTACCGTAAAAGAAAAGCCCGATTCAACCAAAAGCACGGTATTTGAACTCAATGCCGTTCAAAAGGAAATTGTAAGTGCCGATAAAATCCTGATTTCAGATGCCAACAAAGTCAAAGGATTTTTTGATTACAGAAGTTTATTACGAACACATCTTGGACATAATGAAAGTGTCGATTTATTCAATCTGCTGCTAGGAACATACGAGTATGATAAACATTACGAGTATAAACTGATAGAGCAAGGAATTCTTTATCATTCAGTCAACCGATTCACCAACAAGGAAATCGGAAGAGAATGGGAAGCTATTGCTGACGACACTTTTAATAAGAAGCAAACGATTCGTCAACAAGATTCTACAAAGAATTACCTTAAAGACAAATTCAATCCTGGCCTAAAAGAAATTCTCCAATCCATTGAAGGAGACACTAACACCTTTCTGAAATACTTTGGCATCAACTTGATTGTGAAACTTGAATTTGACAAGGTAGAATATTTTGGAAGACGTGATTTAAGAGGCCGGAACATCAATCTTAAAATTGACTTTTTCACCAAGCATATACCCAAGCACCAGTATTTCCTAAACGAAGCAAGATTAACAGCTTTGGCTATTAGTCTGTATCTGGCATCCATAAAAGTAAACCCGACAAAAGGAGCATTAAAAATCCTTGTACTGGACGATTTGCTTATCGGTTTGGACATGAGTAATCGTTTGCCACTACTTGAAATCCTCAAAAACCACTTCGTTGACGTAAAAGCAGACGACCGTTTTCAAATCATCATGACCACTTATGACAAAGTGTGGTATGAATTGGTGAAAAGCTATTTCGGAGAAGAGCAATGGAAATTTGTGGAAGTGTATTCCAAACGATTGAATGATGATGACTTTGAAATTCCCATCATCAAACACGACAATGGTTATTTAGACAGAGCCAAACATTATCTAACAGAAAAGGACTTCAAAGCATCAGCCGTTTACATACGAACAGAGTTTGAACGATTGGTAAAAACCATTTGTGACAAACAGAGAATTCCGGTTGCTTACAAGAAAAACCAAAAAGAAGTAACCAGTGACGACTTCTGGACAGCCATTGAATCACAAACCAATCTTGACCCTGCATTGGTTAAAGAAATCAAGATTCACAGAGGCGTTGTAATGAATCCATTCAGTCATTACGACCTTGAAAAACCTGAATTTGAAAAGGAGCTAAAGGACACGATAATTGCAATTGAGAAACTGAAAGCAGAAATAGGAAACATTAAGAAAGATAAGTCCATTGACAAATTGGAGAAGGAAGTTGCAAAACTGAACGGTGAAGTGGCCGCAAAAGAAAAAATCATTGAAGATTTGCGAATCAAACTGAAAGCAAAATGAGCCCACGCAGCAGTCACACACATACCACAGCCCCGCAAGGCAACCGCACAGACCAAAGCTGTGGTAAGAGTGTGCCTGCCCCACCCAGACAAAATTATTTTTTAAAATTCCCTCCCCTTCTAAAAATTTTTAAAACCACCACCACACAGCCGACACAGACAGCGAAAACCCATGCAGACAGTGGACTGACAATGAAGGAGGACAGAAGGCCAGCTGCCAACAGCCGGTAAGCAAAATCGCTGTGAATCTGAGGTTTGAAATTTCATTTTCACGAAGAAAGTTTTATCTTGGCAGAGAGAACTCAGTTCGCTTTGTCAGCGACTTCGCTTACCGGCGAAACGTTGAGCGACATTGTTAGCATCACTCGAAAAAACCAACATGAACGAAAACTTATCTAATTCAGATCTAATTGATTTTGTTTACTACGAAATAGCTTGCGAAAAAATGAAAGCTATAGATTTTTCAAATTATGCAGAATGGAAAAAAGTTGTCTCTGAAATGGCTTTGCCAATTGCAACAGTTTACCGAATCGGGATTTTAAATCAACAAGTAATGAATGGAGGATTTATTCAATATTTCGACAACGGATATGGAATTTTTGCACAAGAAACCGTTGAGGATTTTAAACGAATTGGCGCGCATTTAAGTTTTGAAATTTTAAATCGTTGCCTAACGTTGATAAATCCTAAAGGCTACGAAGCAGAAAGGTTTTTTGAGCTTGTATCCAATCAGGAATATGAAAGCTATGAAAGCCTATTTACAAAAGAATTAAATGAGTTAGACAGAAAATATTTTAATCTAGATGATGATGAAAATTTAGAAGATTTATTGGCCGCTTATTTGAGACAAAGTCAAATATAATACAACGTCGCTCAACCGCCGTTTCAAGCCATTGCGGAGATTTCAGTAAGTTGAACATTCGGTTTTCACGAAGAAAGTCTTATCTTGGCAGAGAGAACTCAGCTCGCTTCGATCCGCAACGGCGTGAAGCGGCCTAACGTTACCGGAATTTGCAAAATACCCATTGATAATGGAGAATTATTTTATTAAACTTTGTACCTTTGGAGTTCAGGTAAAGCAACTTTCCATTAATTTTTTTTGGGGATGTCATATCGTCTAAATAGTAGAATCGTGATAAAAAACACTTTAAATCTTGTAATTTTTTCGCTTTTTATTTTTTGTTCAAGCTGTAGCACAAATGAAGATCCAATAGTTGCTGGCACTACATCGCCAATTGAGGAGGAAACCCCCATTGAGGATGAAACTCCAATTGATGATGAAACTTATTTAATACGTCGGATTGAAACAACTACAAATGGAGTAACGATTACGAAGGAGTTTAATTATATTGGAAATAGACTTTTTAATTGTACAGGCGCTTCTTATTATTACGGTAGCGGGTATAATGACTATAACGTATTTTTTACTACTCCGACAGGATTACAAATTTACACATATATTTATGAAGGCGATCAATTAATATACCTTCAGGTTGGCAACAGCCCAAATGATCGTAAAAGAACTTACTTTACACATAATGGTGATGGCACAGTCGACTACATACAAAAAAAAGTGTATTATGCAGGTGTGGACCACTCCTATGAGGTAACATTAGGAATAGGAAAATATACTTTTGAAAACAGTAATCTTGTAAAACATGAATTTACATGCGACGAGTATAATGAAGTTTCTATATATACCTATGATACGAAATTCAAGCCAACAAAAAACATACTGGAATTTGATAAATTTTTAGATAATGGAGTGTTTTCAACAAATAATATAATAAGCATTTATAATATCAAGAACTATACATCGGCTGGTGGCATACAAAATCAAACTATCAAAACAACTTATTATACTTATACTTATAATACTAATGATTTTCCGTCCTCAGCAACAAGAACAGAATCAGACAATGGAATTGATGTAGTGAGTTCAATAAATTATTTTTATTGATAGCGCATTGTGACAAAATCCGGTAACAGCGCAGTTAAGCAAGAGCTGGTGTTTAGTGGCCGGACGCTTTTCCTCACGAAAAAGCTTAGTCTTAGCAGACAGTACGCAGTCCGCTCTGACGCTCCTGCGTAACTGCGCGAAACGTTGGCCGAAATTTCCGAACGACGAACTAAATAGAAAACATTTAATGATAAAATTCCCAATTACTGAGAACAAAAAAGAATTTGAATTAAGTTATGGTTTTTATTATTTATATTTTTCAGGAGGCTTTTCGCTAGAAAATCTGGATCAACTAGAAATTCAGTTGCTAAATACTAAAACATCAGAAACAATAACTCTTAAAGAAAAACTTCTGAAACCGCGTGAGATAATAAATGGTGAGAAAGTAATTTGTTGTTTCGAATTTCAAATTAATAATTTTGCACTTTACAAACTGAAAATTAAAAATCCGGAAATCTTAGTAATGAAAAATTCTGCTCTAATTTCGGTTAATTTAATTCAGAAACTTTTATCAAAGTCAAATTTTGGTTGGGAAAATATAAATGTCATAATTAAATAATGAAACTTCGGCCAACCGCCGTTTCAAGCCATTGCCGGGTTTTCGGTAGCCGGAAGTTGTGGTTTCACGAAGAAACATTATCTTCGGCAGAGAGAACTCAGTCCGCTTTGACCGCGACTTCGGTTAGCGAGATAACGTTGGCTGAAATTCCAAAATAACGATCATCAAAAAAATGAGATTTATAGATTTAAACAATTGGAACAGAAAAGAACATTTTGAATTCTTTTCAAAAATGGCAAGTCCCTATTTTGGAATTACGACAGAAGTCGATTGCACAAAAGCTTATCAAAATGCGAAAGAAAATGAACGTTCCTTTTTTGCGCATTACCTCCATAAATCAATGATTGCCATAAATTCTGTAGAGGAACTGAAATTTAGAATTGTTGATGATAAAGTTGTAATTTTTGATAAAATAAATGCGGGAGCGACAGTTGGTAGAATAGATGGAACTTTTGGTTTTATCTTCGTCAATTTCTCAGATGATTTTCAGAAATTCAATGCGGAATTGCAGAGCGAAATTCAAGCGGTAAAAAATTCAACTGGTTTGAGACTAAATGATGACGATGTGAAAAAAGATTTAATTAGACATTCAACGATTCCTTGGAATTCGTTTTCTGGATTGTTACATCCGACAAATCTTGATAAAACCGAGTCGGTTCCTAAGATTACATTTGGAAAATTCACAATTAGAGATGAAAAGAAATTTTTACCAATTTCAATCGAGGCACATCATGGATTGGTTGATGGTTTTCATTTAGCTAAGTATTTGAATGAATTCCAAAAACAACTTGACAATTAATGCTCAGGAACTTCAGCCAACCGCCGCTAAGCGAACCGGCTGGTTTTGTTGGGCTTGAACGTTTGTTCAAACCAAGAAAACATTATCTTAGCAGAGGGAACTCTGCCCCTATT
>NZ_FMVF01000016.1 GCF_900101895.1 Flavobacterium caeni | reverse complement strand
TATTAATCCAAATTTCTCTGGGCTATCCCCCTGTTCAAGGTAGGTTGCATACGCGTTACGCACCCGTGCGCCGGTCTCAAGATAGCAAGCTATCTCTACCCCTCGACTTGCATGTGTTAAGCCTGCCGCTAGCGTTCATCCTGAGCCAGGATCAAACTCTTCATCGTATATTGTATTAATCTTACGATATCTTATTCTAGCATGCGGGGATCTTAAATCCCCTTACTCTTTTTTTGTTGTCAATCCAATATGTCTATGAACGTGTCTTCTCTTTGTTTCCGCTTCGTTACCAAAGCGGGTGCAAAAGTACGACTTCTTTTTTACCAAACAAGTGTTTTGAAAAATAATTTTGAATTTTATTTTCTTGACCCTTATTTCCAGTATTTTACAAAGAACTTTTGCGTTTGCAAGCAGCATTACCTGTTTTTGCGGACGGCAAAGGTAAGGCGGATTTTGACTTCTGCAAATTTTTTTGGCCCGAAAAATGATAAAGTTTTCTTAACGCTTTTTTAACCGCCTGAAGATTGGGATTTTGACGCTAAAAAACTTTTGAAAAAAACAACGAAACCCGCGTGAAGGATTGAGCGTTTGTTTGAGCTCTTTGCCTGCGCAGCGGCAAAAGCGAGTCGCGAAAGCCTGACGGCGCCACTGCAATCTTACATTAAAGACGACTGTTGTAGCGCCGGCACGCCCAAAATCAATCGAAACGGATGGCGCGAATCGGGGAAATCTTGGTGATGATGTAGGAAGGGATCAACAACACCAGCAAACAAACAACGATTGTACCGATGTTGAGCGCCACGATATAAAACCAATTGAGGTATACGGGCGCCTCGTTAACGTAGTAACTCTCTGGGTTCAGGTGGATGATGCCCGTATATTGCTGGATGAGCACGAGCCCAATGCCAATGAAGTTACCCCAAAACAAACCGCGCAGGATCAAATAGAGCGCATTGTACAAAAACACCTTGCGCACCAGCCAGTTGTTGGCACCGATGGCCTTGAGCACGCCGATCATTTGGGTGCGTTCGAGGATGAGTACCAGCAACGCCACAACCATGTTGATGGTGGCCACGGCAATCATGACGACCAGGATGATGAGGATGTTGAAATCGAACAATTGCAACCACTCGAATATATAATAGTATTTCTCGACTATGGTTTGGGTGTCGAGCGTAGAGCCTGTTTCCTGGTAGACGGCTTCGCCGCGTTGTGCTATTTTTGTAAAGTCGTCGACAAAAACCTCGAACCCGCCAATTTGGTCGGGCTGCCATTTGTTGATGCGTTGCACATGGCGTATGTCGCCAATAATATAGGCCGCATCGAACTCCTGAAACCCCGAATTGTAAATCCCCGCAATCTTAAACACACGCAAATTGGGCAACTTGGTGTTGTCTTCTTTCATAAAGAAGGTGTTGAAGCGGTCGCCTACCTTTAGTTTGAGCCGGTTGGCGAGGTATTGCGAGATGAGCACTTCTGGCGAAATAGCTTCGGACAACTGCGGCAGCCCGCCATCGACAAGGTATTCTTTGATGCTCTCCCAATCGTAGTCCTTGCCTACGCCTTTAAAAATAATACCTTCGAACGCATCGGCCGTCCTGATGATGCCTGCCTTGCTCGCGACGGCCTGGATGTGACGGATGCCTTGCACCGATTTGAACTTGGGATAAAACGGTTGATCGATCGAAATGGGCGTGACGCTCACCTGCGATTCGTTGTCGTCGTAATTCGAGATGATGATGTGCCCGTTAAAGGCCGAAACTTTCTCCCGGATTTTTTGCTGCAGGCCGATGCCCGTGGCCACCGAAATGATCATCATGACCATGCCGATCGCTATGGCGGCTATCGCGATTTTTATAATTGGCGCAGAAATGTTACTTTTACGGCCTTTGGCAGCAACGAGTCTTTTGGCTATAAAATATTCCGGGTTCAAGTGTCGTTTTTTAGTAGGACCCATTTTGGGCGACTCCAAAAATACGGTTTTCATCAGGATTTTTACGGAATTGCCGACAAATATTAGGGATTGATTTATGAATTCGGACATGACTTTGGCACCACCTCGTTTTTTGGGCTTTTTTCGCATCTTCTTTTCGCTGACCGCCTTGACGTTGCTGGCTTCGTGTAAGACGGCGGCACCGGCCAGCTATTCGGTACCCGCGCTCACGATGGTTAAAAGCAAGGTCAAATCGACCAAATTCATGACCGGTGCCGACAACATGCCGAGTTATCTGGGGTTGCTCAGGAACAAAAAGGCGGGCATCTTGACCAATCCGAGCGGGCAAATCACCTACGACGCGCACTACCTGATCAAGGATTCGGTGTCGCAAAAAGAAGGCGTCAAGGCCGTGACCACGCACATTGTCGACTACATTGTGTTCAACACCAAGATCGATCTGGTCAAGATTTATGCGCCCGAACACGGTTTTCGCGGCGAAGGGGCCGATGGCGAAACGATTGTAGACGGCAAGGACGTCAAGACCGGACTGCCCATCATTTCGCTTTACGGCAACAGCAAAAAACCATCGCCCGAACAGCTCGAAGGCATCGAGGTGCTGCTGTTTGACTTGCAGGACGTGGGCACGCGTTTTTACACCTATATATCGTCGCTGCATTATGTGATGGAAGCCTGCGCCGAAAACGACATCGAACTCATCATCCTGGACCGCCCCAACCCGAACGGGAACATGGTCGACGGCCCTACGCTCGAAAAGGAATTCACGAGTTTTGTGGGGATGCACGAAATTCCGGTGTTGCACGGGATGACCATAGGCGAATATGCGCTGATGATCAACGGCGAAAAATGGCTCAAGGATGGCATCCAGTGCAAAGTAAAGATCGTGCCGTGTGAGAACTACCGTCGGGAGATGCCTTACAGCTTGCCCGTGCGCCCGTCGCCGAATTTACCCAACGACCAATCGATCAACCTGTATCCGAGCCTTTGCTTTTTTGAGGGCACCAACGTGAGCATCGGTCGCGGTACCGACAAGCAATTCCAGATTTATGGATCGCCATTTTTGACCAAATTCCATTGGAGTTTTGTCCCATCACCCAACGCGGGCTCGAAAGAACCGCCGCAGAACGGCAAGATTTGTTGCGGCGAAGATTTGTCGCAGTACCCCAAACTAAACCGCATCGAACTCAAATGGTTGCTCGAGGCGTACCGCGAAACCGAACAGCCCGAAAAATTCTTCAACAATTATTTTACGAATCTGGCGGGCACCAAGAAACTGCGCCAGCAAATCGAAAGCGGGATGAGCGAAGACGACATCCGCGCGACCTGGAAACCGGGGCTCGATCATTTTAGGGAAATGCGTAAAAAATACTTGATTTATCCGGATAGTTTTTTGGTGCCTACGGAGTAGTTAGCCGTCAGTTCCGAGCGACGTTGCGGTTAGAGAAATTTTAGCTAAATTTGGTCATCTTAAATACCACAACAAGATGATCAGATTTTATCCGAACGAAGAATTTCGAGAAGTCGAAACAAAATTTTCATTGCAAAATCGTTATGCAATATCCAACCGAGGAAGAATTATCAGTTTTGAGAATACTATCGAAGACGGCAAATTGCTAAATGGAGGCAACGCCAGCGGTTACAAAACGTTGCGTTTCAATATTAAAAACAAAAAAGGAAAGACCGTCGGCAAAACTCTTTTTGTATACAAACTTGTTGCTGAACTCTTTTTGCCAAGGCCTTCTGAAGAATGCGTGCATGTAATTCACTTGGATTATTCCCGCGATAATGACATCGTCACAAATCTAAAATGGGCAACAGCGCAAGAAGCGAAAGAACATCGCATGAAAAATCCGAATGTAATGAACATTGGAGCCAAGGTTCGTGAATACAGAATTAAAGCTGACGGCAGAAAACTTACCTCTACAAAAGTTATACACTTGAAAAAATTGCTTAATGATCCGGAAAGAAAAACGCGAATCAAAATGTTGGCGAAACAATTTGGGATAAGCGAAATGCAAGTCTGTAGAATAAAAAGCGGAGAAAATTGGGGACATATCAAAGTGTAGGAACCGAACGGCTAACCGCCGTTTCATCGACATTGCCGAGATTTCGGTAAGTTGAACGTTCGTTTTTCACGAAGAAAGTTTTATCTTAACGTGAGAACCCTGCTCCCATTTCCGCTCCAGCGCAAAAACAAAGAACGTTACCCTAATTGCCCGGGCGCATCCAACAAACCTCGCGACCAAAACTTTCAACAAAGTATAAATTTCCTCCTTTTTAAAATCTCCATACTTCCCTCAAAGTATTTTGTATGATCTAAAACTGAATCGCAATATTCTCCTGTAATTTCTATACAATTCTCTCAGGTGTGACTAAATGATATTTTATGTGAAAATGTCACAGATTTATGTGTGACATAATAGCATTTATTGTCAGAATGTAACAGGTTTTTGTGTGACATAATAACATTTATTATCAAAATGTCACACCTTTTGTGGTGACAAAAAAATATTTTGTGCCAAAAATCACTAAGCTATTTAACCTTTTGGGATTGAAATTGCACACGAACCATTTGAAAATCAAATATTAACACCTAAACAATTGGTGTAACCTCCATTTCAAGAAATCGCAGGGATTTTGGTAGTCGGGTGTTGTTGCACGGATAAAGTCTATGCTCGGCAAAGAGAACCCGGCCCGTTTTGGTCGGGCAACGGCGCGAAGTGGCCCAACGCTAGAGCGGCAACCGTTTTTTCATCTCTTCGACAATGTTGTATGCCGCAGGGCAAATCGCCACGTTCTTTAGCGTGAGGTTTGCGATTTGCTGAAACTTTTTGCGGTCGGTGTGCGGAAACTCGCGGCACGCCTTGGGACGCACGTCGTAAATCATGCAATAGTTATCGGCATCGAGAAACGTACACGGCACGCTTTGCAAGACATAATCGTTGTCCTCGTCGATACGCAAATACTGGTCGATGAATTGTTGCGGTTTTTGCCGGAAGTGTTTGGCGATGCGTTCGATATCGGCCGCCGTAAACAAAGGCCCCGTTGTCTTGCAGCAATTGGCGCACTGCAAACAATCGGTACGCCGAAACTCCTGGTCGTGCAATTCCTGCATCACATAATCGAGGTTCTTGGGCGTCTTCTTTTTGAGTTTGTCGAAGTACTTTTTGTTCTCGGGATGCTTATCTTTGGCCAACCGACCGAGTATGTCAATTTGTGGATTTGTCAATTTAACTTCGTTCAGTTCGGCCTTACGGCCTCGGGTGTTGATTTGAAAACCGATGCCGCAAATTTACGAAACAAATAACCGAATCCACAAATAACCAAATCCACACCCTATGAAGGATCTTTTCGGACAAGCCATTCTCGATTATCAAACGGGCAACGATCCGCAAGATTTGATTACCGAAACATCGATTTCTGAACCCGATGAAATGTCGGTCGCATATTTGTTCCGATCTTTTGAAGACATGCCCAAAATCGAACAAAAAGCGCTGACGCTCGCCCATGGAAAAATACTCGACGTTGGATGCGGGGCGGGCAGCCACAGTCTGTACCTCGAGCAAAACGGTTTGGATGTCACCCCGATCGATATTTCGCCCAGCGCCATCAAGGCCTGCCAATTGCGCGGACTGCCCAAAGCGACCGTCGCCGATGTACTCGATTTCGACGGAAAATTTGACACGCTTTTGTTGCTCATGAACGGAACGGGAATTTTTGGCCGGTATGCCAACATCACGCGGTATCTGCAAAAACTAAAGTCCCTGCTCGCGCCAGGCGGCCAGATCCTTATTGACAGTTCCGACATCATTTACATGTTTGACCAAGACGAAGACGGCGGCCATTGGATTGACACGTCGCGCGATTATTACGGCGAACTTACGTTTCATTTGACCTACAAAGGCCTGCAGGAAACGCCCTTCGATTGGCTTTATCTCGATTTTAATACCTTGCAAACGGCCGCCAACGCCAACGGATTGCAATGCGATTTGGTGCTCGAAGGCGACCATTACGACTACCTCGCACGGCTTACCCCGGTGGCAATGGTGTAAGCTTTTATCTGTATTGCACAAATGCAAAGGGCTATTTTTACTGCATAAAACCAAACCTATGAAACTGAATTCCCTTTTGGCCCTTGGGCTAATTTTCGCAATGCTTGGCTGTTCGAAAGACGACGACGGCACCATCGTAAACGGCATCGACCGCACGCCCAACCTGCAAGCCACGGGCAGTAGTGCACACGATTTTCTGTCGGATTCGCGGTACCGTTCGCTGGTGATCGAAGTTTTTTACGTAGACGGATTTCGTCCGCAAACCCAAACGCTGACCAACCTCAAGAATTTCATGCAGGCGCGTTTGCACAAACCAGACGGCATCACCATCATCGAAACCCAAATCGCCAGCCCGGGTTTGGCGCCTTACGACATCAACGAAGTGGCGCAACTCGAAAGCGCGATCCGCACCAAATACAATGCGGGAAACATCCTGACGATGTACCTGTTTTTTGCCGACGGCGGGACCGCGACCGACACCGCCTCGCAATTTATCTTGGGGTCGGCGTATCGCAATACGTCGTTTGTGATGTATGAAACCAACATCCACAATTCGAGCGGCGGCGTGGGTCAACCAAGCCGCGTGGGACTGGAAACCACCGTCATTTTGCACGAACTCGGTCATTTGCTGGGCTTGGTCAATTTGGGATCGCCGATGCAAACGCCGCATGAAGATGGCGCGCACCCTAAACATTGCACGAACGAAAATTGTTTGATGTTTTGGGAAGCCGGCGGAAGCGGCATCCTGGGCATGATGATAGGCGGCAACCTACCGCAACTCGACGCCGATTGTCTGGCCGATCTTCAGGCCAACGGCGGACGATAAACGATTATTGGATCAAATCGGTGGTTTGTTTGATTTCGGTCAACGCCGATTTAAGGCGGTTTAAATCGTTCGCTGTATTGTAGCCATTGAGCGAGATACGGATATAAGTATGGACGCCCAACGTCATCACCGGAATTTCTATGCGGTACCGGTCGAACAGCAATTCCTTTAACGCAGCAGGATTGTGGGTCCTGACGGGAACGCTGCACATTTGACCCAAAAAATCAGGCGTGATCGGGCATATCGGTTGCGTGCCCAACAAATCGCAAAATTCCTGGTAGTGGTCAAGGATCATCTTTTTGGATTGCGCAATCGCCGATTCCCAATCGTGGTCTTTCCTGAACTTCAAGGCAGCAGGCAACGTCAGATAGGCCGAAATATCCCGCGTACCTTGGTGTTCGTGGTAATCAAGGAATTGGCTGTCGCCGGGCGCGGCGCTTTCGTATCCCCAGCTCACGACGAGCGGATCGAGCATGGACTGGTACCTTTTAGCCACATATAAAAACGAACTGCCTTTGGGTGTGAGCAACCATTTGTGCGCGGTTCCGGTGTAAAAGTCGGGATCGAGTTCGGCAATGTTCAGGTCGATATGACCCGGGATGTGCGCCCCGTCGACAATCGTGATGAGCCCTAAGGCCCGCGCCTTGTCGACAATTTCCTTGACCGGAAACAGCAGGGCGGTTGCGCTCGACATATGGTTCAGGAACACCACCTTGGTCTTGGCCGAATACCCTTTCCAAAATTGCTCCAGTATTTGTGCTTTGGAAACAATGGGCAGCGTGACATTGGCCCGAACATACTTAGCCCCTGTTTTCTTTGTGTAAAAATTCCAGGTGCGGTCCATGGCGCCGTACTCGTGGTCGGTGGCGAGAATTTCATCGCCCGGCTGCAAATCGAGACTGCGCATGATCACGTTGACGGCAAACGTCGGATTGGGTGTAAACACAAAATCATCGGCACCGCAACCCGCGAATGTGGCCAGTGCCTGTTTGGATTCCTGCAAGTAGCCGAGCGAATTCTTGGTGATGAATTGCACGGGTTCGGCTTCGAGTTCGCGTTGCCATTTCTGGTAATCGTCAAAGATCGATTTTGGGCACGCGCCAAACGATCCGTGATTGAGGTAGGCAACTTCTGGGTCTAGTAAAAAAAGTGACTGCATGGGGATATCGATTCGTTAGTCTTCAGTAACTACGGCAATCGGCAGGGTGTGAAGCACGCGAACCGGTTGCCCGTCCTTCGATCCCGGCGTCCATCTTGGGCTTTGCCGAACGATCTCGACGGCTTGGTCGGCGGTCCCGAAACCGGCATCGTGCACGATGCGGACGTCATCGATCGAACCGTCTTTCTCAACCACAAACGACAACATAATTTTATCGACAAAGCTCGGCACGTTGGGCTTTTTGAATTGCGCGTAAAAAAACTTGTAGAATTCGTCGATACCGCCCGGAAACTCGGGTTGCACGTCTACAATCGAGTCGCGGTAGACGGTTTCTTCTACGGGAAAATTTTCGTCTTGGGCGAAGATAGCCGTAGTTGCTAAAAACATCAAAAAAAGAAAAACGTGTTTCATTCTGGGCCTCCTATGTTGATGGGTATGGTGTATTGTACGCGTACAGGGTTCCCATCCTTTTCACCGGGAATCCATTTTTCGGATAAATCCAATACGCGGAGCAATTCTGCACCGGCGCCGTGACCTATATCCTTGATAATTTTCTTTTCGGAGAGTGACCCATCGGCCTCAACAACAAATGACGCCAATATCTTTCCTTTCAGGTTTTCATCCATTGGAGGCCTAAAATTCTGCATTATCAATTGGTAGAAAGCATTCATACCGCCAGGGTACTCAGGGCCTTTTTCTATGCTTTTATGATCAAACAGTGGACCTGGTCCTTCATAGGCAGGAAGCACGATAGGCATCGCATAGTGTACCTTTACCGGTTTGCCGTCTTGTTTTCCCGGAATCCACTTTTCGGACTGCGACAAAATATACTTGGCCTGGTCGGCGGTCTTGAAACCGATGTCGCGCAGGACCCGAATATCAGTAAGTGTTCCGGTGGTATCAATCACGAAGTCGACCAGCATCTTGCCGCCCTTGAACAGGGTGTCTTTGGGTACCACAAAATTCTCGGCGACGAACTGGTTGAAAAACGACATCCCTCCGGGAAAAATCGGCTTGATCTGTACCTCTTGGAAAGTGTAGACGTCTTTGGTTTGCGACCAAGACAACTGCGTCAACAGCAATAGCAACCAAGTGGCTTTTTTCATGTAGCTACGGAATATTCAAATACTTATGTGTTTGTAAAGATACACGCCATTTTGGATTGTTCATCACATAGTCTACGATCAGCGGCGTCATTTCTTCTTTTTTGCTCCACTCGGGTTGCAGGAACAGTATGGCGTTGGGATTGACCTTTTGCGCCTGTTCTTCGGCAAAGACAAAATCGTGTTTGTTGTAGATGATGACCTTGAGCTCATCGGCTTTGTCGTAAACGGTTTGCGTGGGCAATTTGGTTTTCTTGGGCGACAGGCAAATCCAGTCCCAGGTCCCGGTAAGCGGATAGGCCCCAGAGGTCTCGATGTGGATGCGCATGTGCTGCTCCTTGAGCTTGGCGGTAAGCAAGGTCATGTCCCAGGTAAGCGGCTCGCCGCCGGTGATCACGACCGTATCGGCATACTGGCGCGCGTTGGCGACAATTTGGTCTACATTGGTGGGTGGATGCAAGTCGGCGTTCCAGCTTTCCTTGACATCGCACCAATGACAACCCACATCGCAACCGCCGATGCGGATGAAATAGGCCGCCGTACCGGTGTGGAATCCTTCGCCCTGGATGGTATAGAACTCTTCCATGAGCGGCAACATGGCGCCTTTCTCTACAGCCGATTGTATTTCTTTGGTTAACATGCCGCAAAGATAGGCAATTCGTGTCAAAACGAATACGATGAAACGAGAACGAAATTGCGGCATCAAACGTGGTCGTTCGCGTGAGGGATGGCAGCGGCATCCTTTTCGGGGCGCGCCCCGGAAAGATACAGCGCACAGCCCGACGGCGCCGAGAACCCAATCAGATGCAAGGGGTCGATCGCCGGCACGCCCATAGAAAAAGCCGACCATTGCTGATCGGCTTTGTTATTGTCCTTGCTGGATTATCTAAGCGTTTTTAACGACTCGCTTGCGTAATTGTTGGTTGCATCAATCGCGAGCGTCTTGTTGAAGTATTCTTTGGCCTTGGTCTTGTCGGTGTTGGCGTAGCTCGCCCCGATGTTGTTGTAGGCCTCGATGACCTTGGTCTTGTTCTTGGTGAATTCGTCCTGGCCTTTTTCGTTGACCACTTTCAAGTACTCCTCATAGTACTTGATGATGAGTTCTTCGTTCTCGAGCAAACGCTGCGTGCGTGCACGGAAGATGTAGGCATCCTGCGTAGTCGGCGATGCTTCGATGACCTTGCCGAAAGCGACGTCGGCTTTTTGCAACGCAATAGGATCTGGCTTGACCACATCTTTACGGGTGTTGTCGTAATAGATCGAGTTGCCCAAGTAGAAATTGTCGAGCAGGTAGTTTTTAGAGTTGACGTTCGTCACGGCGATTTCGTAGATCGCAGAGGCTTCCTTGAACAACTTTTGCTCGTAGAATTTCTTGCCTACTTCGCTCAAGTCGTTGGTCATGGTGATCTCCATATCGACCGACTTTTTGATATCGGCTACCCCGGCGTTGAACAACGTGGCGTCGACGGTTTTGGTTTCGAGGTTGTTGGCTTTCTTAAGTTTGGCCAAACCAAGATACATGTAGTCGCGTGCGATGATTTTGTTCGACGGGTTGGCGATGAAATCTTCGAGCGATTTAACCGCCACGTCGATGTTGCCGTTCTCATAGGCCGAATAGCCCAAATAACGCAAGATACGCGGGTTGACTTTGTCGATTTGCTTCATCTTCTCGGCTTCGACCTCGAGCGCCTTGTAGTCTTTGGCCAAGATAAGGAAGTCGGCGTGACGCATGCGCGAAGCCAAGCTGTAGTCGGTGAGCGTCATGTATTTTTCGTAATACGTAAGCGCCTGCTTGATGTATTCGTTGTATTTTTTGGGTTCGTTGTTGCCCCAGTAGTAGTAGGTCTCGGCGAGCTCGCGGTATACCGGCCCGTAGTTCGGGCTGGTGGCGATCACGTCGTTGAAAGACTTGACGGCTTCGGTATAGGCCTTGGCGCCTTTGAGCAACACGCCCAATTGCATCTTGGCGCGAATCAGTGTATTGTCGGCATTGAACGCATTACGGTAGGCCGCATAGGCTTCGTTCTGGTTTTTGTCGCCGTAGTACGCATCACCCAACGCCAATTGTACCTGGGCATCGGTCGGGTTGGCCAATTTGGCTTTGCCGAGTACTTCGATGGCTTTTTTGTAGTTCGGTTTGTCGGCATCCATATAGGCGCGCGCCACCGCAATGTACTCTTCGGTGTCTTTCTTGCGGACATCCTTGATGGTTTGGTCGAAATTGGTTTGCGCCCCAGTGGCGTTGTTGTTATCGAGTTCGATTTGGCCCAATCCGGCGTAATTCAACTTGGCGCCTTCAGAACCCGCGATTCCTTTTTGGAAATATATTTTGGCCGAATCGGTCACATTTTGCTTGAGGTATACCTTGCCCAAAAGGTAAGCAGCCTGCCCGTTCGAAGGTTTGGCCTGTACGATAGATTTGAGCATGCCTTTGGCTTTTTCGTATTGTTCGGCGTCGATGGTTTTTTTGGCCTGGTCCACATCTTGGGCTTGGGCCATGGTTGCCGTGGTCAAAAGGGCAACGCTAAAAAATTTCAATTGGTTCATCTTATTCATAATTATTTATTTTTTTTCGATATCCTGTCGGATAAGGATTTTTCTGCCTGGTGTTTTGGCGGGAACCAAACCCGATTTGAGTACGATTCGTTGCCCTGTCTCGCCCGCGATAAACGATGCGAAACCCATGCCAAGGCCCGAAAAGCCCTGACAATTGACGATAAACAAATCACGTGCCAAAGGATATTTGCCTTCGGCGATGTCGTTTTGACTCGGGAAACTCGTATTTCCCGATGGGTCGGCCACACTCAAAATGTGGATTTTTTCTACAAAAGGCCTGATGGCCTCGCGCGGATTGTAAACCCAATTGACACCCACCACGCCAATCATTCCTTCGTTTTCGGACACATACTTGATGGTCTCTTCGTTGGTCTTGAACGAAAACACGCCCGTGGCCGGAAAACTCTTGATACCCGCCAACTGGTTCATGTATTGCGCGGTGCTCGAATTCGGATTGTCGAATACCAAACCCTTGATGCCCGAAACAGGCTTTTGGCGCAATACATCCAGGACCTGCTCTAACGAGACGATGGTATCTTGAAGGTTTTTGTTGGCGATCAAGGCAATACCGTCTGTCGCAAATTTCGTAATTCTAGGCGAAATCTTCTTTGATTTAAAAACATTTAACTCATCTTTTGTGAGATTTCTCGCTAAAACAGCAACGCGCGCGCTGTCGTTGGCCAAAATCTGGATCACCTCGGCCTCCGATTTGGGTTCGAGCGTGATCTTGGCGTTGTACTGGCTTTCGAAAACTTCTACCTGTTCCTCGACAATAGGCAACAGCGATTCGTCGACAAGCAGCGTCATGTTGCCTTCTAAAATGGTTTCTTTTTCGCCGTCGCGTTTTTGGTTGCAGGTAATGATAAACAGTGCAAGCAAAACAAACGGAAATATTCTGGAAATAAATTTCATGACTCCTTGTTGGCGTTAAAAAAACGGATAAATCGATAAAAGGCGTACACGATCAACAATATGCCGAAAGCGATACGCATTTTGGGTTCCATGTTAAAAGGCAGTGCTTCCCAAAAGATAATGACAAGCCCCAAGACCAGGTAAACCAGGAAGAACAATATTCCTATAACGAGAAGAAATCGCTCTTTAAGCGATTTCTTCTTGATGTTATTTACTATTTTATCGATCACTTAGTTCGCGGTGGTAATGTTAATCGGCAACGAGTACAATACCCTTACCTTCTTACCATTCTGCTCACCCGGGTTCCATTTCGGACAGTTTTTCAACACCCTGATGGCTTCCTTACCCGTTCCGTAACCGATGTCCCTGATGACTTTGATGTCGGTCAACGATCCGTCTTTTTCGACAACGAAAGAAACGAATACTTTTCCGTTCAAACCTTCTTCTTCAGGTGCCTGGTAGTTCTTTTGGATGTAGCTGTAGAACTTGGCCATACCGCCAGGGAATTCTGGCTTGACCTCGATACCGGCCGTGTTGTAGATGTTGTTGTCTTCTTCGACTACATCTTTCGGACCGTTTCCTACCGGCTCTACCGTCAACTCGGCATCGGGGTCACCTTTGATGGTTTCGGCTCCGAGCTTTTTGTCGACGATTTCCTTGATTTTAGGCGGCTCTTCTACCACTTCTTCGGCCTTGGCCACAACGGGCTTGACGAATTTCACCTGATCCACTTTTGGTGGTGGTGGTGGTGGTGGTGGAAGATTTTCCTTTGGTTTCTCTTTAGGCGGCAATTTTACCGTCACGATCTTCTTGTCGAGGTTGACATCCTCGTCGTTCGACTCCGGGATCAATTTGGCCAACATCGGGATGCTCACCAAAAAGGCAAAAATCACCGCGCCGATGGCAAATGCACGCCAGGTCGTCATTGGATTGGTCGTACGCAATTCGTAGGCGCCGTATTTTTTGTTACGCCCTTCGAACACGATGTCCGTCCAAGATCTTTTTAATAAATCTAATTTCATCTTGCTATTTTTTCAGATTAGGGCGCAGGTGTAGCGGCATCGGCCGAAGCATCGGCTGGTGCAGCCGGACCACCGGCATTAGGTATTCCTATCAGTTTGCTTTCTTCTGGGGTGTAATCGTTCACGATCGCATAGGTCGGAACATCTACGATTGCCATTTCATCCAAGATGTCGACCAAGTTTTTGTAACTCGCTTTCTTGCTTGGTTTGATGATGACGATAAGCCCCTTGTCTTTGTTGCCTGTGTACTCGACCACCGCCTGTCTTTGCTTGAGCAATTCCTGACGGATGCCTTCCTTGCCGTAAGCCATTTCTTTGGGCGCAATTTTTGGCGTGGCCAACAACCCCATGTACATTTTCATTTGGTTGTTGTCGCCGAGCAACAGCGTCATGGTACGGTTTTCGTCTACCTTGACGTCTTTATTTTTGCTAGGATCATCGTCCTTGTCCGGCAATCCCAAATCCATCGATTGGGGTTTTGACAACGACGTGGTAAGCATAAAGAACGTAATCAAGAGGAACGCTAAGTCGACCATCGCGGTGAGGTCTACCTTGCTATTCTGTTTTTTACTCCTGACTTTCTTACTGCCTTTCTTGCCACCGCCGCCATCGCCGGTATTTAATTCAGCCATTTCTGTATTTTTTTATATTAAAAGTCTTTTCCTCTCAGACCGGTCACCAGGTTGAAGCTGTTGATCTTTTGGTCCTGTAAAATATCCATGATCTTTTTGATCTGCGGATACTCTTCTTTAGCGTCACCCTTGATTGCAATTTGCAACTCGGCATCGTTTACTTCGATGTTGGCGATACGGGAATTGTAAATCCATTCTTTCAATTGGTTGTCCAATGAATCTTTCGGGATCCCCGGCTGGCCCGCCTTGTTGCGGTCGGTGCTGGTCATGGCGATGATTTGCTTGAGGTTTTGGATCGGCACGCCGAATCCTTCCATCACGCCAAATCGCTCTGCCTCTTCTGGTGTAAAGGTGATGCCGTACTTTTGCCCCATCAACTCGAGTGCTTTTTTGCGCACTTCGCGGCCTTTGAGGTCGTAGAACACCTTTCCTTTTCCTACGGTAATGGTGGCCAAATCCGATTCAGGGAGTTTGGTTTGTACCGTAGACGCCGGCGTATCGACGGGCAATGGTTCGGGCTGCTTTGCCGTTGCGGTCAGGATAAAGAACGTCAACAACAAGAAGGCAACGTCACACATCGCGGTCATATCGATAGACGCGGCTTTTTTGGACATTTTTACGTTAGCCATACTTATATTTTAAATACTGTATCCTTCTTATTAAGGACACACTATTATTTATAATTTAGTTTTTCAAAGAACCTCTGAAGTGTCTGTAAGTGTTCACGATGGTTGAACCAGCCTCGTCGATAGAGTAAGTCAACGTGTCGATCTTAGACGTAAAGAAGTTGTAAGCGATGATCGCCAAAGCCGAAGTTGCAATACCTGTAGCGGTGTTGATCAACGCTTCAGAAATACCGTTGGCCAACATAGCCTGGTCTGGTGTACCTGCAGTTGCCAACGCGCCGAACGCCTTGATCATACCAGTTACTGTACCCAAGAGACCCGCGAGCGTACCCAATGACACCAATGTAGAAAGGATGGTCAGGTTTTTCTCGAGCATCGGCATTTCGAGTGAAGTAGCCTCTTCGATTTCTTTGTGGATGGTTTCGGCAGCTTCTTCGCTGTTCAAACCTTCTTTTTTCACTTCTTGGTATTTGACCAACGCAGCTCTAATGGCATTGGCAACAGAACCTTGTTGCTTGTCGCAGTTTGCAATGGCACCGTCGATGTCTCCAGTCTTAATGTTGCCTTGAACATTTTTCATAAATTGGTCGAGGTTTCCTTTACCAGCTGCCTTGGTAATCACAAAGTAGCGCTCAAAAGAGAAAACGATAACCATCAAAAGTAAGCCCATCAAAACAGGAACGATTGGTCCTCCTTTATATACCATCGCAAGGTAGTTGCCTGGCAGTGGGTGGCCGGTGTTCACTCCTCCTTCAAAGTTTGCCCCGTTACCCATGATGAATTGCCATATGATCCATCCTACGAAGACGCACAACACAATCACGATACCCGAGAACATGCTTCCTCCTTTTGAACTACTTTCTTTTTTAACGTTTGCCATTTTTTTAATTTTTAATAGTTTAAATAATTTAGAAATTTTTAGTTGTAAAATTTTTTGAATAGGAGCAAATTTAATTTTTTAGTTTAAATAAAAAAACTTTTTTTAATTTTATTATGATTAATTTAATCGCTCAAAATGTCTGCATTGGTGCGGGTTTAGGCATTATTTGAAAATTGTTAAATAAAAGCCTAGATTTACCTAGATTTAGTTAGTCAATGTGTTTTTTGGATGGTAATTTTTCAACAAAAATCGCGTCCAAATCACTGCAAACCAAATCTTACAATTATCAGATTGACAATTATTTTGCTTAACCATTTCATAACAACAAGAACACAATTTACATACACTTTTCCATGAGCAATACAGAAAGCTTTATCCAGCAAATCAACGACGGTTATACGGCCAAAGGCGAAAGCATCACCTTGGGGGCCGCAATGTTAAACGGCGAAGCATTGGGCCAGGCCCATGTCAAAGTCCCGCTCAAGACCATGAACCGCCACGGTTTGATTGCCGGGGCCACGGGAACGGGCAAAACCAAAACCATCCAAGTACTGTCTGAACAGCTTTCGGCATTTGGCATCCCGGTGCTGATGATGGACATCAAGGGCGACTTTAGCGGTATCGCACAACCCGGCACCGAATTGCCTTTTATCACAGAACGCCATACCAAGATTCAAATTCCATACAAAACGTTGGGATTCCCTGTCGAATTAATGACACTTTCCGAGCAAAACGGCGTCAGGCTTCGCGCGACCGTGTCGGAATTCGGCCCCGTGCTGTTCTCGCGCATCCTTGATTTGAACGATGTGCAGGCGGGCGTGGTGGCCGTCATTTTCAAATATTGCGACGACAACAAAATGCCGCTGCTCGATTTGAAAGACATCAAAAAAGTCATCAACTACATCACCGAAGAAGGCAAGGCCGAAATCGAGGAACACTACGGCAAAATATCGACCGCCACTACGGGAACCATTCTTCGCAAGATCATCGAGCTCGAGCAACAGGGCGCCGATTTGTTCTTTGGCGAAATGTCGTTCGACATCAACGATTTGATGCGCATCGACCAAAACGGCCACGGCTACATCAACATCATCCGATTGACCGACATCCAGGACAAACCCAAATTGTTCTCTACTTTTATGTTGAGTTTGCTCGCCGAGATCTATCAGCAGATGCCCGAACAAGGCGATTCCGGGCAGCCCGAACTCGTGATTTTCATCGACGAGGCGCACCTCATCTTTAACGAGGCGAGCAAGGCGCTTTTAGACCAGATCGAAAGCATCGTCAAACTGATCCGCTCGAAAGGCATCGGCATTTTCTTTGTGACGCAAAACCCGATGGATGTGCCGTCGAGCGTATTGGCGCAACTCGGACTCAAGGTGCAACACGCCCTGCGCGCATTTACGGCCAACGACCGCAAGGCCATCAAGATGACGGCCGAAAACTATCCGATTTCTGAATTCTACAAAACCGACGAGGTGCTCACCAACCTGGGCATAGGCGAAGCATTGGTGACGGCACTCAGCGAAAAAGGCAACCCGACGCCGTTGGCCGCCACGATGATGCGTGCACCCATGAGCCGCATGGATATTTTGACGCAAGGCGAAATCGACCAGATCAACGCACAGTCCAAATTGGTTAGAAAATACAGCGAAGTACTCGACCGCGAAAGCGCCTACGAAATGCTCAACAAAAAAATCGAGGTCGTCGAACAGCAACAACAGGCCCAGCAACAGCAGCAAGCCGAAGCCAAGGCCGAGAAAAAAGCCGCAAGCGAACCGATGAGCCAAACCACCAAATCGGTGATCAAAGTGCTTACGAGCGCCACGTTCATCCGCGGGGCGTTCGGGATTTTGACCAAGCTGTTCAAGAAGTAATGAAGAGCGTTTTGACCATCGGGCTGCTCGTACTGTCGAATGTATTCATGACGCTGGCGTGGTACGGGCACCTCAAATTCAAGGAACTCAAATGGTTCGAGAACGCGGGGCTCATCGCGATCATCCTGATCAGTTGGGGATTGGCCTTGTTCGAATACTGTTTTCAGGTTCCTGCCAACAAAATAGGCTACAACGGCAACGGCGGGCCATTTTCGCTGATGCAACTCAAAGTGATACAGGAAGTGATTACTTTGGTGGTGTTCGTCATTTTCTCGCTGTTGTTCTTCAAAAACGAAACCTTCAGGTGGAACCACGCCGTTGGGTTCTTGTTTCTGGTGTTGGCCGTTTATTTTATTTTTAAAAAATAGTGATGCTTCCGATGAAAAAATACCACATCCAAAACGCCCCTTTTGTCGTCCCTACCACCGACGGCAAACTGATCGAGGAACACCACGGTCGCGTGGCCACGAACAACAACGAAATTTCGATTGCACACATGGTCGCGCCACCCCATTGGAGTGAGCCGTTCCAAACACCTGCATTCGACGAATACACGTACATCATTAGCGGCCGAAAGCAATTCATCATTGAAGGCGATACCGTTGTGCTCGAAAAAGGGCAATCGATCCGCATCGAAAAAAATGTACGCGTACAGTATTCGAACCCGTTCGACGAACCTTGCGAATATTTGTCGGTTTGCCTGCCCGCATTTTCTATAGAAAACGTTAACAGGGAGTAGATTTCGCGTTTTTAGCGGTACCTTTAGGTGCCAATTTTAACCTTATGGGAGCACGAAAATCCATCGTCATCGTAGGCGCCGGATTCGCCGGATTGCGCTTGGCGCGACACCTGGAAAATACCGACTACGACGTTTTACTCATCGACAAAAACAATTTCCACCAATTCCAGCCGCTCATGTACCAGGTCGCCACGGCGCGATTGGAGCCCGCGAGCATTTCGTTTCCGCTGCGCAAGGTGTTCCAGCACTCCAAGAACGTACGCATCCGGATTGCCGAAGTGCTTTCGGTAGACACGGCCACCAAACAACTGCAAACTTCGATCGGCGCGTTCGGGTACGATTACCTTGTCATTGCATTGGGCGCGACCACGAATTACTTCGGCAATACGCAAATCGAAAAGTTCTCCTATCCGATGAAGTCGGTTCCAGAGGCCATCCAATTGCGCAACCACATCCTGCAAACGTTCGAGGACGCGCTGTCGGTAGACCCATCGAACCTGCAACCGCTCATGAATTTCGTGATTGTGGGCGGCGGACCAACCGGCGTGGAACTCGCGGGCGCATTGGCCGAAATGAAAAAGAACATCCTGCCCAAGGATTATCCAGATAAAGATTTCTCAAAGCTCACGATCTACTTGCTCGAAGGCAGCCCGTTTACGTTGGCCCCGATGACCGAGGATTCGCGCAAGTGGTCGCAAAAATACCTAGAGGAACTGGGCGTCATCGTCAAAACCAACACCATCGTGAGCGATTACGACGGACGAACGGTCAAGCTCCAGGACGGCGGATCGATCGAAAGCCTGAACCTGATCTGGGCCGCGGGCGTTGTCGGGAATGTCCTCAAAGGCATGCCCGAAGGCAGCCTGACACGCGGCAATCGTTTTGTGGTAGACCGCTTCAATGCGGTGCAAAACGTACCCGATGTATTTGCTTTGGGCGACATTTCGTGGATGCCGACGCCAAAATATGAGAAAGGACATCCACAGGTTGCCGCCGTGGCCAACGAACAGGCCGATGTACTGGCCAAAAATTTCAAGGCCCGGCTCAAAGGAAAAGCAATGACCGAATTCGAATACCACGACAAAGGATCGATGGCCACGGTGGGCAAACGAAAAGCCGTGGTCGATTTACCCAAGTTCCATTTTCATGGGCGTTTTGCATGGCTCACGTGGATGTTCGTGCATTTGATGCTCATCCTGAATCACAAAAATAAATTATTGATTTTCATCCAGTGGATGTTCAGCTACTTCAGCAACGATTCGACCTTGCGCATCCTGCTCAGACCCGTCATCAAAAAAACAGAAAATTTGCCCAGAACAAACTAAAAATTTAACTGTGGTCCAACGGCGATTCGCGGAGCAATTCAAGTATTTTTTGCTCGACCTGTTCGCTGTCCCAAATGGCAAAGATGTTGGCCATGTCCATGACCTCGGCCATGATTTCATTTTGCTTGTCGCCAATGGCCAGCGCCTCTGAGTACGGCCGATGGCTAAACGTGACGCGGCTGTACAACGGCAGCCATTTGTCGGGATGTTTGTCGGAAAAACGTTTTTCGATTTTCTTGGCCAGCAGGAATTTTTCGTCGGCCGTCTTGGAACTCATCTCCATGAAGTTGCGGTAAGACAGCTCGGCGATGGCGTCGGCATTGGGCTTGCGGCTTTGTTCGTAGTGTTTGAACACCGATTGCCAGTCGTCGCCAAATTGCTGCATGAATTCGTTGAGCACGGTGATGTCTTCGAAACCGGCGTTCATGCCCTGCCCATAAAACGGCACGATCGCATGGCACGCGTCGCCAATGAGCGCAACTTTGTCTTCGTATGTCCACGGATAGCACTTCATGGTCACCAACGTACTGGTTGGGTTCTTGAAAAAATCCTCGGCCAGCATCGGGATCACTTCGATCGAATCGGGAAAATGCGTCTCGAAAAACGCCTCGACCTTTTGTCGGTCGGTAAGCGCCGCAAACGAGTGCTCGCCTTCGAACGGCATGAACAGCGTACAGGTGAAACTGCCATCGAGGTTGGGCAACGCAATGAGCATGAACTCGCCGCGCGGCCAAATATGGAACGAATTTTTATCGAGTTTGTGCGAACCATCGGCATTGGCCGGAATGTTCAATTCCTTGTAGCCCGTGTTCAAAAACTCCTGCGAATAGTTGAACATGCTCTGGCGTTGCATGCGGTGACGGATGCGCGAAAAGGCCCCATCGGCACCAAAAACCATGTCGTATTGCAGGTCTTTCCATTCGCCGCGTTCGCTTTCGCCGATGTGCAGCGTGGACGTAGCCAACGTCACGTCCCAGATTTTTTGCTCGAAGAAAAACTCGACGCCCGCCGCTTCCGCCAGGTCGATCATCTTGCGGTTGAGCGTACCGCGTGAAATCGAATAGATGCTCTCGCCTTCTTTGCCATAGGGCTGAAAGTTGAGTTTGTCGGGCAAGTGTATCGCGCGTTTGTCCATGGCAATGGCGATCTCGCGCACCGCATCGCCAATCCCTACACCATCGAGCGCTTTCCAGCCGCGGTGCGACATGGCCAGATTGATCGAACGCCCAGAAAACTGGATCGTACGGATGTCGGGGCTGCGGTCGAAAACGTGTACGGTGTGCCCGGCCCTCCTTAGGTAAATCCCGAGCAACGACCCGACGAGTCCCGAACCCACAACGGCAATCTTAAGCGGTTTTTGCATGTTCACTTGGTAAGTGGCGCAAAATTAAAGATTATTGTATAGAATCGGTCAAAATTGGGGATTATTTGGGATTTGGGAATTTCGGATTTTGACATGGTGCCGTTTTTCTAAATAAATTGACGCCGGTTGACGTTTTATCTTGATTACTTTTTATCGAAATCATCGGCGTTTTACATCGGCTCCTAGGGGATGCCCCAATCCCCGCCCTGAGTTCAAGTTACGCAATAGCGAGCAATGTCGATTGCATAAAATCTGCCTTAAATATTCAAAAGAATTTGCTATGGGAAGTCAAACCGTTTCGTAAAAACAAAAAAGACGGACCATCATCCGTCTTCTATCATATTTTTTGGTGGTTTTTTGAATTTCTAGCGGGGCTCCTAGGGGATGCCCCAATCCCCGCCCTGGATTCAAGTTACAAAAATAAAAGCATAACCATTGGAAGAAAATCTACCCCAAAAATCCAAATTATTTTCTATTGAACTGGATCTTATTGCCCACCGCCAAACCATTGTTCTTGGCCAAAACGCCGCACATGTGGAACAACATCCTGGCGCCCACGTTGCCGTCCCAATCGTCTTCGCCCGGCGCCACTTCGACAAGGTCAAATCCAATGATTTCTTTTCCCGACTCGGCCAAACGGCTCAGCAAATAGGCGGCTTGCTCGAACGAGAATCCACCCGGTACCGGCGTTCCCGTATTCGGGCAATACCACGGATACATGCCGTCTATGTCGAAACTGATGGTAACTTTTTGTGGCAACGCGGCAATGATGGCGTCGCATTGTTGGGCCCACGTGGTGCCCGCAAACGTTTCGGCTTTCAAATCCATATCGGTATGCACGACCACGCGGTCGGTAAGCGCAACCTGGACTTCCTGCTCGCAAAAATCGCGAATGCCCACTTGTACGATTTTCGAAATCTGCGGAATTTTGAGCGCATTGTACATGATCGATGCATGCGAATACTCGAAGCCCTCGTAGGCGATGCGCAAATCCATGTGCGCGTCGAGGTGCAAAATACCAAAGTTGTCATGTGTCGCAGCCAACGCCTCGTAATAGCCCAACGGTGTCGAATGGTCGCCGCCCAAAAGCGCTACTTTCTTGCCTTGCGCCATCCAAAACAAAGCGCGCTCGCGTACCTCATCGTGTAACTGGCGGCATACGCGGTTGATGTCATTAAGATCGGCTTGAAGCGATGCGTTTTCGGCTATCGTTTCGCCCGCTTCGAGCGCCTCGATGATTGGTTGGGCCAACGCCTTGTATTTGACACTGTCTTCGTCCCACTTTTTGGTCTGCTCGTTCAAATCGAGAAACATGCCCAGCTTCCAAAGATCGGGAAACTCCTGGTGTTGCAAATCGACCTGGAACGATGCGTCGAGAATCGCCTCTGGCCCTTCCGAAGCGCCCGCACCGTAACTTACGGTTACTTCCCAAGGCACGGGAATGATGATGATCTCGCTCTCTGCGGCGGTAAACGGCAAACCAAAAATACTTTGGTCGGCCAGGCCGGGTTGCGACGGATCGAACGTGTCTATCTTTTGTTGCTTGGTCAATTCTGCCATGACAATTTGCATTAGGATGGACGGCAAAATTAGGAATTATATCGCGAACGACCCGCAAAATTGCCGATTCTTAATATTTATTTGACACCTCTTTTCGTATCGCAAAAAGCCGTACATTTAAGCGGCTGGAAAACGGCCCGAACACTAAACCATTTGTAACCAACCTCTAACACAACCCACATGAAGAGAACTTTACTCGCTTTTTTTGGCCTCTGTTTTGGCGCTGTCCATGCGCAAGACTACCTCTCGTTGCAAGTCGCGTCTGGCTTTAATGCCGATGTCATCGCCAATGGCGTAGGGCCATCGCTGCTGTCGACCAATTCGTCGTTCGACAACGCTAATTTTGCTTTGCTCAGCGCCGATTTCCAGTTGTTCGCCGGCGACCTGACACCCGATTTTGCCTTACCGGTTTCGGGTACGATCGACTACGCCGTCATGCCCGGTCTGAGCTATCAGTTGGCACCTTATTCGGGCGATAATTCGCTGCGGTTGCAGGAAGAATTCGATTTTGGCTCGTTGTCCATCGCCAACGGCGTTCCCGCCACCACCTTGTATGTCTTGACTGCCACGGGAAGCGGCACGGCGACCTTGGGCGGTACCATCCATTTTTCGGACAACACCACGCAACAAATTACCTCGGGTGTGATCCCCGATTGGTTTTTTAGCGACGATTTGCCTGTGGTACTTTCGGGCTTCGGGCGCATCGGCACCGATACGGATGTCATCGAAAATCCGTCGGGTGATCCGCGTTTGTACCAATTCCAGATCGACATCCTGCCCGAAAACCAAACCAAGACCATCACCGCCATCGATTTCACCAAACTGTCGCCACAAGAAGGTACGATCAATATTTTTGCGGTGAGCGCCAAATCGCTTGGCACCTGTCCTTCGCCTACGCAAGTGACGGTGTCCGATGTGACCAACAGTGCGGCCACAATCAGTTGGGACGAACCCGTCATTGTGCCCGCCGATGGATTTGCGTACTATTTGACACCAGACGGCACGCCGCCCGCCAACGATGCCACCCCAGACGGATACACCGCTGTAGGTGTGACCACCGTGACGGTCGAGAACCTTACCATCGGACAAAATTATTGCGTTTGGATCCGTTCGGTGTGCAGCGGTACCGAGATGGGACCGTTGAGCCCATCGGCTTGTTTTACGCCGGGCCAGATCAACATGACTAATCCGAACGACATTCCTACGCTGTATGCCGATTTTGTAGACCTCAATTCAACGACGACGTGTCCGGGAACCCTGACGGTTAACGTACCCGATGGGTTTCATATTTCATCGGTGGCCACGGCCTATGACATGCAGACCGCGCAAAACGGATGGATGTCGGAACAAAACTCGATTTTGGTGTGCAACACCACAGGAATGATGGAAAGCAACATCACCACCGGCGTTGGCAATACCACCGGAACATACAGCTATGAAAGAACTGGACTTAACATCGCCAATGGCGCGAGCGGCTCGGTAGAATTTGAGTTGCGTGCTTGGCGAACCTATGGCGGTGCTGATTGCAACACCGATTACAACCGCGTCGTGGCCGGAACCTGGACGGTAACGGTGACGATCGAACAAAACCTGGCTGCAGCATCATTTACCCAAAATGACTTTGCCGTGTTCCCGAACCCGGCGCATGACCGCGTTACGGTAGCAGGCAACGAACCGATCCTTGATGTAGCCGTATTCAATTTATTGGGGCAACAAATGCTGCAACAAAATGGCCTTGACCAAAAACAAGTACAATTCGATACGACAAGCCTACCAAGCGGCCAATACATTTTGAAGATTACGGGCGCCAACGGGATTGCGACAAAATCATTGCTCAAAAACTAAAACCGAGCATCTACAAAAAAAGAGTCCGTCTTTCGACGGACTTTTTTAATTGGAAACGATGCCTTGTTTGAGGATTTGCCCGAAGTGGTACATGTCTTCGAACGAACAGTACAACGGGACGGGCGCCAACCTGATGACATTGGGTTCGCGCCAATCGGTGATGACGCCGTTTTTCATCAGGTAATCGAACAGCGTGCGGCCTTCGCCATGCAGGAATACCGACAGTTGCGAAGCGCGTTCCGTGGGATTCGCAGGCGTGATAATCTCGAACGTACTGTCTACCTGCTTGTCGATTTCATGTAGGATGAACTCAAGATAGGCGGTAATTTGATTGCGTTTTTGGATGAGCGCCTCCATGCCCACCTCGGCAAACATCTCGACCGAAGCCAAATAAGGCGCGAGCGACAAGACGGGCAGATTGGAAATTTGCCATCCATTGGCGCCCTGCACGGGATCAAAATCGGGTTCCATCTTGAAGCGGCGTTCTTTGTTGTGTCCCCACCAACCGGCAAAACGATTCAGTGTTTTATCGGCGTGGTGTTTCTCGTGCACAAAACAACCCGAAGCATTCCCGGGCCCCGAATTCATGTATTTGTAGCTGCACCAGGCGGCAAAATCGACGTTCCAGTTGTGCAGCTCGAGTTTGATGTTTCCTGCCGCGTGCGCGAGGTCCCAACCTACTTTGGCCCCGACAGCATGACCGGCTTTGGTGATGGCCTCGATATCGAACACCTGCCCCGTGTAATAATTGACACCGCCGATGAGCACCAGCGCGAGCTCGTCGCCAACTTCGGCGATCTTGGCCAGAATGTCTTCGTGGCGGACGTTGTGCTCGCCCTCGCGGCGTTGGATTTCGACGATGGCGTCGTTTGGCGCATAGCCGTGGTGTTTGACCTGCGACTGGATCATGTATTGGTCTGAAGGGAACGCCTTGGCCTCGCACAAAATCTTGTAGCGCTTGCCCTGGGGACGATAAAACGATACCATCAGCAAATGCAGGTTCACCGTGAGCGTGTTCATCACCGTGACTTCGGACGGTTTGGCGCCGACGATTTTGCCGAGTGGTTCGGCGAAGCGTTCGTGGTAGTCCCACCAGGGTTTGTTGGCATAAAAATGTCCTTCGACGGCCAGGTTGGCCCAATCGTTCATGACTTCATCTACGTAGGCCTTGGTGCGTTTGGGTTGCAGCCCGAGCGAGTTGCCCGTAAAATAGATCACGTTTTTGCCGTTGACCTGCGGGAAGATGAATTCCGAACGGTATTTTGAAAGTGAATCCTGCGCATCGAGCGATTGCGCAAATTCAAGTGTATTTTGGAAAGTCATGTTGTTTTTTGTTTGCGCCGTAAAAGTAAAAAAATTGTTATTGTTTATTGCTATTATTTATTCCGACTAACGCGGTCGTAAGGCAATAAAAAATAGAAGTTGACAATAATATTGCGTGAGGGATGGCAGCGGAAATCCTTTCATGAAGCGCCGCGACTCGAGCGATAGCGAACAGGCGCGAGCAAGTGAAAGATTGCAGCGCACAGCCCGACGGCGCCTTGGATGCGCAACCGAAAAGACCATTCTCTTGCGCCGGCACGCCCAAGAAAAATTCCAAAAAACAAATTCCAAATTCCAAAACATGCTAAGAACGTTTCGGATTTGGAATTTGAAATTTGGAATTTATCCTCGCTAGAGGATCAACATTGCGTCGCCGTACGAATAAAAACGATACTGTTCCTTGATGGCCTCTTCGTAGGCTTTTTTCATGAGGTCGTGGCCGATAAAGGCCGACACCATCATGAGCAGCGTTGATTTTGGCGTATGGAAATTCGTGATCATGCAGTTGGCCACGGCAAAATCGTGCGGCGGGAAGATGAATTTGTTGGTCCAACCTTCGTAGGGGTTGAGCGTTTTGTTGGACGATACCGAGCTTTCGATGGCGCGCATCGAAGTGGTACCCACGGCGCATACTTTTTTGCGTTTGCCCTTGGCGGCGTTGACGATGTCGCACGCCTCCTGGGTGATGACGAGTTCTTCGGAATCCATTTTGTGTTTCGACAAATCCTCGACCTCTACCGGGTTGAACGTGCCCAAACCTACGTGTAATGTAATCTCGGCAAAGTTGACGCCCTTGATCTCGAGTCTTTTGAGCAGGTGCTTCGAGAAGTGCAAACCTGCGGTAGGCGCGGCCACGGCACCTTCTTCTTTGGCGTAGATGGTTTGGTAGCGCTCGGCGTCGTCTTCGTTGACTTCGCGGTTGATGTATTTTGGGATCGGGGTTTCGCCGAGTTCGGTGAGTTTATTGCGGAATTCGTCGTACGAGCCGTCGTACAGGAAACGCAGCGTTCTGCCACGGGAGGTGGTGTTGTCGATGACTTCGGCCACGAGCGAATCGTCGTCGCCAAAATACAGTTTGTTGCCGATGCGGATCTTACGCGCCGGATCGACCAACACGTCCCACAAACGTTGCTCTGAGTTGAGTTCGCGCAGCAAAAATACTTCGATACGCGCGCCCGTTTTTTCCTTGTTGCCGTACAAACGCGCCGGGAACACTTTGGTGTTGTTGAGCACGAGCACATCGCCATCTTCGAAATAATCGATGATGTCCTTGAACATGCGGTGTTCTATTTTCTTGGTGTCGCGGTGGATGACCATCAGGCGCGATTCGTCGCGGTTTTCGGCTGGGTAATCGGCAAGAAGTTCTTTGGGGAGGTTAAAGTTGAAGTGCGATAATTTCATACAAAGATTTTGATACGGCGGCAAATATACGATGCAAGCAGGGGCGTTGTCAAGTGTTTTGGAAGTTATTTGGAACTTGTGCGGCTGAGTCCTTGTCTTTATTAGGTTCAGACGACTTCTTAAACCCGGCCAGCAAAAAAGTTGTGGTTGAAAAAGTACATTTTTTTACTTCGTACAGTTCGCCCTTTGGGCTCGGGTCTGTAGTATACTTATTGACCAAACGGGTATTTTTGTCCCATGGGAAGGGGGCAATGAAGGTATTCCCTAAAAAAACATCAACATACACGCAAGCAGACCCGAGCCTGCAAGGCGAACTGTACGAAGTAAAAATCTGTACATTTTGTTAAAGTTTACCGATAGGTTTCCATTGTTGATGACGGCAACCTCAGCCCTTAGCGTCTGGCAAAATTTCAAACCCAATCGACTGCAAATCATTCCAAAAATTCGGATACGATTTTGAGACGACTTCGGCATCCCCGATCAAGAGCGGCACCTTGAGTGCGAGCGGCGCAAACGCCATGGCCATACGGTGGTCGCTGTAAGTGGCGATTTTGACGTAAGGCGTTATCGAACTGGACGCGGCCAGTGTCAAACCGTCGTCGGTCACGCGGACATTCGCCCCCAATTTCGACAACTCGGTTTGCAGCGCAACAAGGCGGTCGGTCTCCTTGATCTTGAGCGTATGCAGCCCCGTCAAATGACAGCCAATCCCGAGCCCGAATGCCGTGACGGCGATGGTTTGGGCGATGTCGGGCGTTTGGTTCAAGTCTAGAGTTTGAAGTTTGACGTTCGAGGTTTGCTTGTGCAGGACGATTCGATTATCCTCGAAAATTGTTCGGACGCCGAGCGATTGGTAGATGTCGGCCAAAGCACGGTCGCCCTGCAAACTGCTTTCTCTATAACTCGACAAAGTAATTTTTGTACCGATGGCAGACAACGCCACGATCGAATAAAAATAAGACGCCGACGACCAATCGGATTCAACGGTCAACGTGCGCGCCGCAATATGCTGCGGGCCTGGCTTGATCGCAATGACATTGTGGTCAAAAGTAGCGTCGACCCCAATTTCACGCAGCAGTCCCAACGTCATGTTAATGTAAGGGACAGACGTGATGCGCCCCTCGAGCGTAAGATTCAAACCCTTTTCAAGCCGCGGGGCGATGAGCAGTAAGGCCGAAATATACTGGCTGCTCACGTCGGCGGCGAGCGAAACCTTGTTGTTGGTCAAGTTTTTTCCTTTGATCTTGAGCGGCGGAAATCCTTCGGCTTCCAGATAATTGATATCGGCGCCCAGGCTGCGCAACGCGTCGACGAGGATCTTGATCGGGCGTTCTTTCATACGGGAAGAACCCGTCAGCACCACTTCGCGTTGGTCCTGGATCGCAAAATAGGCGGTCAAAAAACGCATGGCCGTTCCGGCGTGGTGGATGTCGACGACGGCATCGTGGCCCGCAATGGCTTTTCGCATGACCTCGGAATCGTCGGAATCTGAAGTGTTCTCGAGCAAAAGTTGCGGATACAGCGCCTGCAACAACAGCAATCGGTTGGTTTCTGATTTGGAACCCGAAATCTGCAACGCCTGCCCTGATCGCAACGCCGATACCGAAAGTTCTAAATTCACTATTTTAGTTTTTCGTTGTTGTGGTGACGGTCGTGGTCGCGCTTGGTCTTCAAATCCATCTTTTTGTCGAAAGCGGCCTGCAAATCGACACCGGTTTGGTTGGCCAGACACAATACGACAAAAACCACATCGGCCAATTCCTCGCCCAAATCCTTGTTCTTGTCGCTTTCTTTTTCGGATTGCTCGCCGTAACGCCTGGCGATGATGCGCGCCACCTCGCCTACTTCTTCGGTAAGCTGGGCCATGTTGGTAAGTTCGTTAAAATAGCGTACGCCGTGGTTTTTGATCCAATCGTCAACCTGGAGCTGGGCATTCTTGAGGTCCATATCTGTGGTGTTAGGTCCTACAAAAATAGCGGTTTTGGGTCAGATTTTTTTCAGGACGATTTTTTCCTGCTGCTTTTCGATCATCTTGCGGTAAAATTCCTTGAGCGCTGGATAAAATCCGGCCGAAACAAACGCCGAATTGGTTTCGTGGGTCACGTTGAGCTGGATACGGTTGTCCTTGTGTACCAGATTGAAGTTAAAATTGCAGACGTTCTCGCCTGTGGTGATACTGACCGATTGCGGTACCGATTCTACCGCGTATCCGTCGGGAACTTGCAGGTTGATGTTGTAACGCATCTGCTTCGGATGACCAAAAAATACGGGCAGGATGCGCTGGTCCATCACAAACGGATTCTTGCTTTCGGCCAGGAAAACCATCGGATTGACATACATTTTCCCGCCAATTTGCTCGACCAGTTCGCTGGATACAAACGAATAGGTTTCGGTGATGGGTTTGGTGCAATCGGTTTTGTTCTCGCAGCCGTATTCCGAAACATCGGCGCCCAAACGTTCTTCGAGCCGCTCTTGGTATTGTTCTGGGTTTTGTCCTGCGAAAGAAGTCCTGAAGTCGTGCGCCTCAAAATCGGTGAGGTTCGCACGTACCTTGCCCGACACCTTGCCCGTCGCATCGATTTGCCCCATCAAATTGATATTTTGCCGCGAAATAAGCGATGGCATCATGTTGATTTCTTGCGAAGACCCGTCGCGACGGATCAACCTGCCGTTCCAATTGCACGCGCGTTGTGGCAAAATCCCCACCGCGGCATACTTGTCGGTCGCATCGAGTAGCGTCATCTTGCCGTCGATTTCTACCCCGACCACCACATAGTTGAACACACGCAGGTTCGGGAACGCGGGCACGCCATTATCGACCGTACTCACGAGCACCGGATAGGCTGGCAGTCCCGAATAATTGAGCATCGAAATCAAAATGAAATTGACCTCGGCGACATTGCCCACCTTGTCTTTGTAGGCCTGTCTGACACCTTTTTTGGTATTGTAGCCGTATTTGTTGTCCCACGTCATGGTGCGCTTGACGTGTTCGAGTACGGCCGTAACGCGCTCTTGCATGGGTGCCGAACTCTTGGCCAGGGCGGGTACGTCTTGTTCAAAAAACTGACGCTGCTCGAGTTCGGGACCAAAACGCTTGTCCTTGTAGATGGTTTTGGCCACACCTTCCCAAGTGGTCGAAATTTGCTTCTCGGGTTCTTCGGGCCAACGGATTCGGTCGAGCTCATGCTGTACAGACGATCGGTAGTTGGCGATGTTGTCCAGGTAGCCCTCTTCCTTTAACGCGGGCAGGTTTTCACCCGTGTACACGCTGTTGACCGACTGGAAATCGACCGAGACCATTTGGTTGTATTTGTTGTCGAACGTAAAATGGCCGCGTTCGATTTTGCCATCGGATTTGACGTAATCGTACCCAAGGATGACGGGCTTGTAAATGTAAAACTCGGGAATCTCGGTGATGTATTGCGTGTATTTGACCGGAATCGGGTACTGAAAATGGAACACCGGGAACTCACCCAAATCGGCCGACTTGAGCGTATACTTGAACTCAATCACCGAACCCGCCTTGACATTGGGCATCGTGATCGATCCCATGTTCCAATATTCGTTCATGTCTTTCTTGAAAGTCCCTTGTCCGGTAAGCTTGGTCTTGACGATTTGGCCATTTTCGAGGTTGTAGGTCACGCCGTCCGAAAACTTGAGCCAGTCGTCTGAAATGTTTTCGTAACCCACATAATACGGCACTTCGAAATTGGCCCACTTGAGCCCCTCGGGTTTGTAGATTTTAATGCGCATCTGGTATTCGTGCACGGCCGTGAAGCCTTTGACGCGGTCGTACTTGAACGTGGTTTTGGCGCCGTTGTACAACACCGCCGCGGCCGCCGACGTATCGATCGAACAAGACTTCTCCTGCAAATCGGCGACGGTGACTTTGCCCCAGTCTTTCTTTTGTGCAAAGCCCGAAAGGCCTAACAACAACAGCAACCAAATGTTTTTTCCCATCAGCGGTTTGTTTGAATTTAGGCTTTCACCAACACGATTTTCTCGGCCTGCTGTTCAACCATCTTTTGGTAAAATGCCTTGATGGTCTCGTAGTAGTCGGCCGGAACAATGGCGGTATTGATGTCGGTGGTCACGTTTACCTGGATCTTGTTGCCGGTTTGCCCGATGTTGTACTTGAACATCCCAACGTCGTCACCCGTAGACAACACAAGCGGCTTGGGCATCGACTCGACGGCATATCCTTCAGGAATTTCGATGGTAACCGAATACTTGCTTTGCGTCGGGTATCCGAAATCTACCGGGTATTCGCGTTTTTCCTGTTTGAACGGGTTCTCGGTATCGGCCAAAAACAACAGCGGCGACACATACAATTTCCCATTGATGACTTCGGTGGCCTTGGCATCTTTGAACGAATACTTCTCGACGAGCGGTTTGCCCAAATCGAGTTCGTTCTCACGCTCGTAATCGTTGATTTCCATATTGGTCCGCCCTTCGATCGATTCCAGATAAGCATCTGTATTCTGTCCGACATAACGCTCCCTGAAATCGAGCGCATGGTGTTCGCTCAATTGGTTGCGCACCTTGCCTTCGATGGCGCCGTCGGGTTTTATCGAATAGAGCAAAAAGCTCACTTCGCGCGAAGGGCTGCTCTCCATCAAATCGATTTGCGTCGAGGTGCCGTCCTTGCGGATCAACCGCCCGAACCAATTCAAATCGCGCAACGGCAGCGTGTTCGGGATCGAATACTTCTCGGTCGCGTCGAGCAACACCATACCTTTGTCGGTTTCCACGGCCGCGATCACGGCGTTGAAAGCCGTCGTATTCGGGAACATCGCAATGCCGTTCGCGCGCGTACTGATGAGTACCGGATTGGCATTGAAACCCGCGTAGCGCAACATGGCCGTGAGCATCAGGTTGATTTCGCCCATGTTCCCTGTTTTGTCTTTGAACGCCTTTTTGACCCCATCGTTACAGCCATAACCATAGTATTTGTTCCAGGTCATGTGGTTCTTAACGTAGTTGAATACGGCCGCCAAACGAGCATTTTGGGCACTTTCTGTACTCAATACCTGGTCAATCTCTTTTTCGAAATAACCAGTCTTGGCCAGCTCCGGACCAAAATCATCGTAGTCGTAAATGGTTTTGGTCAAGCTCGCCCAGTCTGTCGAAAAAGTCTTTGCAGGCGACTGCGGGAACCTGATCATGGACAGCTCGAACCGAACACTTGCCGTGTAATTGTCAATGTTATTCACGAAACGCTCAGCTTTCATCGCGGGAAGATCTTGCGCCTGGTAAGTGGCTTGCTTTTCGGAATAGGTAATTTGATCTTGCGTGAACCTGGTTTGGATGACATGGTTGGTCATTGGTGACGACTTACCTGTAAATACAACAGTTCGTGTCGTTTCGCCCTGGGTTAACTTTGGCGAAATAAATCCCTTGTGGATCGGATTGTAAAAAAAATACTCCGGAACAAATGTCCTGTATTCTGAATAATTGACGGGGATTTCCCTTTGAAAATTCCACTCGCGAATCTGGTCGAATCGCTGCGATTTGATGTTGTAGGAATACTCGATCACCGACCCTTCCTTGACGGCCGGCATCGTAATCTTGCGCTGGCCCCAATACCGGTTGACCTGTTCGTCAAACTCGCCGTCGCTTTTGAGTTTGGTCTTGATGATTTCGCCGTTCACCAAATTGTAAGTCACCGCGTCGTCGAACCTTACCGTTTCGCGCTGCGCCGACGGCAGGTAATAGGTCAGGCTTTTGGTGGCCCAATCATAACCTTCCTTCTTGTAAATCTTGACGCGTACCTTGACTTCGGTGTTCATTGTAAAACCATCGGTTTGGTCATAGTTGATCCTGACTGTGCCTTTTTCGAACAAAATGGCTGCCGCCGCCGACGGGTCTTTCGGGTGTTCTTTTTCCTGCAGTTCGGCCAAACTCACTTTGCCCAAATCGAATTTTTGGCTGTAACTATTCAACACGAATAAAACTACAACCAAGCTGATCACTAATCTTTTGTCCATCATTTTATGGTTTTTTAATGAGTACAATCTTGGCGTTGTCGTTCCGCGAAACCTGGTCCATGAATTGTCTGAAATCTTCGTATTCGTTGCTCGGATAAAGTCCTTTTTTGATCAACAACGTGCGTTTGTACACCAAATGCCGCTCATCGGATTGCACCAATTGGGTCTCGTAGTCCCCGTATTTGCCCGACAACTTGAAATCCTGCGGAAGCGCCTCGATGGCAAACCCCTCAGGCAATTCGACCGAAATCTCATCGACATCGTAGCTACCGCGCGCCATTTCGAACGGAAACTTCCGGTTCCTGATGCGTTTGACCGAGCCGGTCTGGTTGAATGCGTTGACGGCAAACATCATGCGCCCGCCCGACAAGCTCCCGTAGTTCTCGGCCTGCAAATCGAGCGTTTCGGTAAACGCCACTTTTTGCTTGTCGTTGGCAAAAGCCGATTGAACAATCTTGAGGTTGCCGATGTTGCTCCAGTATTCTTTGTAGTGGGCTTCTTTTTCGTTTGCGGGCCGTTCCGCTATGTGGTATTTTGAATACTGAGCCCCTTCAGAAACGATACGTATTTGCCCCGCCATCAATCCGTTCTCAGAAATGCCATAATGGCCTTTACTGAACTGACTGTTTCCCTTGTCATCATAGAATTTGGTCTTGATCATTTCGCCTCCGTCTGGTTTGAGTACCAATGCGTAACGGTCGTCTGTAAAACCTGCCTGAAAATCAAACGGATCGGACTGACTCGTACACTCCATCCAACGGTAGTTTGAACCGTCGGGAATGGCAAGTATCACGTGGTTGAATTGCATTCCGACAAAATCGGGATCTACCCTATTCATCCCTTTTGGCGAACCAAAAATACGGGTATAATACGCTGGGACGTCTACAGCTTCTAGTAGCGCCTTTGTGTAATTGCTCAACGCCTTGCAGTCGCCGTAGCCTAGTCTGTCGACATCTTTGGCAAGCATCGGCCTCCAACCCCCAATTCCCTCTTGAATACTTACATACCGCGATTTTTGCTGCACAAAATCATATACGATACGTGCTTTTTTGATAGGATCTTTCTCGTCGCCCACCAATTGTCGAATCTTTAATTTGGTCTCATCTGGTATCTCGTCGGTTCCCGATAAAATTTTTTCAGAAAACCATTTCCCAAATTCCTTCCAACTCTTTGCATTTCCGTCAACGCCTTCAAGTTGAAAGTAATCTAATCCCATCATTAGCCTCGGGAAAAAATCTGAAGCCGCTGGGCTGAGTTCCTCATACTTATAGGGCACAATGTTCGAAACTTCATAGGAAATATGTGTCGCGGACGCTGCTCCTCGTACTATCGGAAACCTCGAAAAATGCAGTTCTTTTTTCTTGAACCCGAGATCGCTCGGGAAAGTTACCGACAATACACTTTTCTCGATTCCCAAATAATAATGCTTGACCGGTTGCCATTCGGGCAAAAATGCGGTATTGGAAGAGCTTATTTCGCAGTCATAGACAATCGTAATGGGATACTCCGTGGGCGTGTATTCCAAATACAGAATTCTACCATCGGAGACAAATGTACTGCCATCCGCTGCAGTCTGGTCCCTGAAGTCTTTTCGTTTGAACCTTTTCAATTCCTTCCCAAAAGCATCAAAAACGGTCGCCTCGATATTTTTGATTGTGGTTCGCTTATCATAGCTCTCTATTGCCTCAACCGAAGAAAAACCATGTTCGTTAAAAACGGTCACTACTCTTCTTTGCTTCACGGTCATACTACGTTGAGATGCAATATCGACATCCAATCTTTCAAGCCGCACCACCGCATTGGCGTTCTGCTTCAAACTGTCTGGTAACGACAAAATACTGTAATCTGCTTTTTGCCCGCATACCGGCAGCGCCAGCAGGCAAAAAAACACCCAAAACAAAGATTTCATTGGAGACCGAATTTCTCCAAATATAGATTTTTTTTAGAAATATTTAACTTTCTCAGTATTTATTTTTGGTGTCGATCAAAATCGTGACGGGGCCGTCGTTGCACAGCGCAACTTTCATGTCTGCACCAAATTGACCGGTCTGGATTTTTTTGCCGAATGCCGCTTCGAGTCGCGCGACAAATGTTTCGTACAGCGGAATGGCCACCTCTGGTTTGGCCGCCTTGATGTACGACGGGCGGTTGCCCTTCTTGGTCGCGGCGTGCAACGTGAATTGGCTTACCGCAATGATTTCGCCGTTTATTTCGTGTACCGATCGGTTCATCACACCAGCGTCATCGTTAAAGATCCGCAGGTTGACGATTTTTTGCGCCAACCAATCGATGTCTTCGGCAGTATCGGCGTCTTCGATACCAACCAACAACAGCAACCCCCAGCCGATGTCGGCCACCTTGACGCCATCGATCGTAACCGAGGCTTGCGAAACCCTTTGGATTACTGCTTTCATCGATCAAACATTAAGATTCGCGGGTTTTGTCACTTGCGATCCGGTCTTCGTTGTAGGTGTTGGTGCGGTAGTGTTCTTCGTCGCCCTCGAGGATTTGCAGGTAGCTGTGGTAACGCGACCAGGCGATCTCGTCGTGGTCGAGCGCGTCCTTGATCGCGCAGTGCGGCTCGTCTTTGTGCAGGCAGTTGTTGAACTTGCATTGGTCCTGCAACCTGAAAAACTCGGGGAAATAGCCGCCGATTTCTTCTTTTTCCATGTCGACGATCCCGAATCCTTTGATGCCCGGCGTGTCGATGATTTTTGCATTGAACGACAAATCGTACATCTCGGCAAAAGTGGTCGTGTGCTGGCCCTGCTTGCTTTGTTGCGAAATAACCGACGTTTTCAAATCGAGCCCAGGTTCGAGCGCATTGACCAAGGTAGACTTGCCCACGCCCGAATGTCCCGAAAACATGCTCACCTTGCCCACCATGAGTTCTTTGAGCGGCAGGACGCCTTTGCCCTCGGCGGCCGAAACGCGCAGGCATTGGTACCCTATTTCTTCATAGGTATGCTGCAGGAACAGCTGTTCGTCGAGCGTGGCATCGGCCAGCGTGTCGATTTTGTTGAACACCAGGATCGCCTCGATACCATAGGCCTCGGACGTCACCAAAAAACGGTCGATGAAACTGGTGGTCGTGGGCGGATTGTCGATGGTAATGAGTAAAAATACCTGGTCTATGTTGGCCGCGATAATGTGGATTTGTTTCGACAAATTGACCGACTTGCGCACAATGTAGTTTTTGCGGTCGTGGATGTGGTGGATGAGCCCCGTGGCCGTATCGGTTGCATGTTCCAGTTCGAAATCGACGTGGTCGCCCACGGCAATCGGGTTGGTGCTCTTGATGCCTTTGATGCGGAACTTGCCTTTGATGCGACATTCAAACGCAGTACCATCCGCGGTTTTCACGGTGTACCAACTCCCTGTCGATTTGTAAACGGTTCCGGTCATGGTGCAAAATTAACTTTTTCGGACAAACCGCCATACCCATAACGCGGAATTGTGACCACAACGCCATGGCCTGCCAACAAATCGTCTTTATACGAAAACGATTTCCGCATGGCAATAAAGTTTCAAAATTATTACTGGATATCAACAATTTATCTTACATTTAATACAGAAAAACTGAAAAACTTAGATTATGAAAAGTAAAATTACAATCCTTTCCGCTTGGTGTTGCTTGGCGGTGGTGCTGTTTTCCTGTAACAAAAAAGGAGCGATGGCGGGCGACGAACCCATAGATGTCACCCAAATCAAGAACGAAATCCAAGCCATCGAAAACCAATTTGCCACGGCACAAAGCTTGGGCGAAATAGACGGCATGACGTATTATGCCGAAGACGCAACGAGCTATCCTTACGACCGTATGCCTGCCGTGGGCCGCGCCGCCATCCACAAAGACATGAAAGACGAAGTAGCGCGCAGGCCGCCGGGCATCACCAAAGTCACCTATGTCACCAACGAAGTATTCCCTTCGTCCGATGGCGAACAGGTGGTAGAGCTCGGCAGCTACAAGATTTCTGACTCGTCGAGTACGTTGTTGTTTTCAGGCAACTTTGTGGCGCTGTTTGTCAAACGTGACGGCAAATACTACTGCATTCGCGACATGGCCACCTCAGACCGCGCCAAGGAAGTCGCCGAAACCGAAAAAAAATAGCTTTATCCGTTGATGACTTTCACCTGATGGCTTATGCTTTCCTCGTGGATGGCCTTAAAGATGCGCAGGATAAATTCTTCCGTGAGCCCTTTTTGGCCACCCTCGGCGATCATTTTCTCGAGCACTTCGTTCCAGCGTTTGTTTTGCAACACCGCAATGTTGTTGGCTTTTTTGAGCGCCCCGATTTGTTCGGCGATCTTCATGCGATGACCCAACACCTCGAGTAGTTTGCTGTCGTCGATGTCGATTTGCGCGCGTAGCTTGTTCATCTCGGTATTGAAACTGTCGGCCTCGGTCGTGAGTTGGCGGATGCGCAAGTCGTCAAGGATTTGTTTGAGCCTTTCAGGTGTGACTTGTTGCGCCGCGTCGCTCCACGCTTCGTCGGGGTTGTTGTGCGTCTCGATCATGAGCCCATCATAGTTCAAATCGAGCGCCTGTTGCGCAATTTCCTGGATCATGTCGCGCTTGCCCGTGATGTGCGACGGATCGCAAATGAGCGGCAAATCGGGGAAACGGCTTTGCAACTCGATTGCGATTTGCCATTCGGGGATGTTGCGGTATTTGGTTTTTTCGTACGTCGAAAACCCGCGGTGGATGACGCCCAGTTTTTTGATTCCTGCTTTGTACAACCGTTCGACGCCGCCGAGCCACAACGCCAGATCGGGGTTGACGGGATTCTTGACCAACACAATCTTATCGGTATCCTGCAATGCATCGGCGATTTCCTGTACGGCAAACGGGTTGACGGTCGTGCGTGCACCAATCCACAACACATCGATGTCGTGTTCGAGCGCGAGTTTGACGTGCGCCGCCGTGGCCACTTCAACGGCCATGAGCAGTCCGGATTCGGACTTGGCCTTTTGCAGCCATTTGAGCCCGATGGCACCCACGCCTTCGAATCCGCCGGGACGCGTTCGTGGTTTCCAGATGCCCGCACGGTAGATGCTGACGTCTGAATTTTTGAGTTGGTGCGCAATGTCCAAAACCTGTTCTTCGGTTTCGGCGCTGCAAGGGCCCGCGATGACGATGGGGTGTTCGAGTTTGAATTCATCGAGCCAGTTTCTGAGTTGTTTATGGTTTTGCATGATGTTTTTCTTTTTTTGATAAATGTTGTTGTCTGGATGGGCTGCGTTAGCGGTTGAAGCGGCATCCTTTTGCGGCCGCAGCGCAGCGGAGGCCGTAAAAGATAGAGCGAAAGACGCGGTGGCGGCGAGCACAATGCGATCAGCTTTGTGCGAGCCGACGAACGCCCAAAATTAAAACTTCTTCCCCATCCCGTTCAATATTTCCTTAATCCTGTTGACGCCGTGCATTTCCTCGAAAATCGCGTCGTAATCCTCACCCTCCAAAAGTGCTTTGAACTGCTGCAAATTGGCGATGTATTCGTCGAGGCTTTTGGCGACGTGCTTGCGGTTTTGTTTGAAAATCGGCGTCCACATTTCGGGCGAACTTTTGGCCAATCGCACCGTACTTTCGAACCCGCTGCCCGCCATGTCAAAGATATCCCTTTCGTGCTTTTCTTTTTCGATGACGGTTTTGCCGAGCATGAACGACGAAATGTGCGACAGGTGCGAGACGTACGCAATGTGTTTGTCGTGCGATTTGGGCTCCATGTAGCGGATGCGCATCCCGATTTCCTTGAAGATGAACAGCGCTTTTTCCTGGAGCCTAAAGGTAGTCATTTCGACTTCGCAAATGATGTTTGTTTTTCCTGCGAACAGTCCTTTGATCGCTGCCGATGGGCCTGAAAATTCGGTTCCTGCAATCGGGTGCGTGGCCATGAAATTGCGGCGTTTGGGGTGTTTTTCGACCAGTTCGCAAATGGGTTTTTTGGTCGAGCCGGTTTCGATGACCAGCGCGTGGTCTGGAATCAGGTCGAGGATTTTCGGAACCACTTGCAGCGCGGCGTCGACGGGAATTGCGACAATAACCAAATCGACTTCGGGCAAATCTTCAAACGTCGCTTTTTGGTGGATGATGCCCAGTGATAAAGCCTCGTCCAAATGCGCGTCGTTTTGATCGATGCCCAAAACCGTGGCTTGCGCAAACACCGATTGCAAATCGAGCGCGAGCGATCCGCCGATGAGTCCGGTTCCGATGATGGCTATTTTCATGGTTGTCTGTTTTTGATGCGTTCGATGGCTTGCTTGATTTGGTCTTCGGGCACGCAAAGCGAAAAACGGATGTAGCCTTCGCCTTGGCTGCCGAAAACTGTTCCGGGCGTGATAAACACGTGTTGGTTGTACAAAATATCGTCAATAAAACTTTCTGCCGACGCGACGTTTTTTTGCAATTTGGCCCAAACGAACAACCCGACGGCATTGCGGTCGAACGTGCAACCGAGGGCAGTCGCCAATTCAAAAATCAAATCGCGGCGTTGGCCGTAGATTGTGTTTTGGCTTTCAAACCAATCGGCATCGCTTTGCAGCGCGGCGGCCGCACCTTTTTGGAGCGCATAAAACATCCCGCTGTCCATGTTGCTTTTGACCTTTAAAATCGCGTCGAGCAACTGCGGATTGCCGAGCACCATCCCTACGCGCCAACCCGGTATGTTGAACGTTTTCGAGAGCGAGTTGAGTTCGAGTGCGACTTCTTTAGCGCCATCGACCTGCAAAATCGAAATCGGATTGTCATTCAAAATAAAGCTGTACGGATTGTCGTTGACGATCAAAATCTCGTTGCGTTTGGCAAAATCGACTAGTTTTTCAAACAACGCTAAACTGCCCGTCGCACCCGTCGGCATGTGTGGGTAATTGACCCACATCAATTTGACTTTGGACAGATCGGACTTCTCGAGCGCATCGAAATCGGGTTGCCAATCGTTGGCTTGCTCCAAATCGTAAAAAACCGGTTCGCCACCCGCAAGATGTGTCGCCGAAACATACGTTGGATAACCCGGATTTGGAATCAGCACCTGGTCGCCTTCGTTCAAAAACGCGAGCGAAATGTGCACGATGCCTTCCTTGGAACCCATCAGCGGCAGGATTTCGGCATCGGCATCGAGCGCCACATTAAAATGTTCATGGTAAAACGACTGCATCGCACGGCGCAATTCGGGCAAGCCTTGATAACTTTGGTATTGGTGCGCGCCGGGCTGCGACAAGGCCGATACCATCGCATCAATTACGGACGACGACGGCGGTAAATCGGGGCTGCCGATGCCCATGTTGATGACCGATTTTCCCGAAGCGGCAAGTTGTCGGACTTCCTTTAATTTGGCCGAAAAATAGTATTCCCCGACCTGCGAGAGGCGTTTGGCTGTGATCATGGCTGTTCGTTGTTATATTCGCCGAGCACCTTGAAATGTTCGGCCATTTGGGTAATTTGCGATTGTGCGCGTTCGTAATTCGAATAATCGTCGAAAGTCACATCGACAAAAAAAACGTATTTCCACGGCGTTTCGATCTTGGGCAACGATTGGATCTTGGTGAGGTTGAGCCCGCAATCGGCCATCACATTGAGCACGGCGGCCAAACTGCCGCGTTCATGTTTGAGTTCGAATTTGAGCGATGCTTTGTCGAACTTCTTATCGACAACCGATTGCTTTTCGAGCACCACAAACCGCGTCATGTTGTTGCTGATGGTTTGGATTTCGGACGCGAGGATTTCCAGATCGTACAATTGCGCGGCGGCTTTGCTCGCGATCGCGGCGATTCCGGTGGTTCCTTTTTCGCGGATGCGGCGCGCGGTTTCGGCGGTGTCTTTGTCTTCGACCAATTTGAGGTGCGGGTGTTTTTTGAGAAATGCCATGCATTGCAGCAGCGCCATCGGATGCGAATGAACCTCGGTCAAATCGGCTATTTTTTGATTCGGCAGCGCCATCAAATTTTGGTGAATGTTCAGATAATGCTCGCCTGTGATTTGCAATTCGTGCCGATCGATGAGCGCATAATTCGGGATGATCGAACCCGCAATCGAATTTTCAATCGCCATGACGGCGCGCGTTGAATGCCCCGTGAGCAGGCTGTCGACAAGCGCTTCGAACGACAAACATTCATCGACGGCAACGCCGGCACCAAAATAATCGATGGCGACCTGGTGATGGAACGAACCTAGAATTCCTTGTATGGCTACTTTTTGCATCGGTTTGGACAAAAAAAAATCCCGATTTGCATCGGGATTGTATAGGATATTGAATTAATAATTTTTCAAATAACACCACGACAATCCCGCTTCTGGCTAAAGAAGTAAAATGAATTGTAGTAATATGCGTTGTTATTGAACATGCTTTTATTTTGTTTGGCTAAAATAGGAAAATTTATTTCGGGTCGACAAACGATGGCGTTTTTTTAACAAAAAAGCATCCGATTTTGGATGCCTTTCTGTGGATTGCGTTTGCAGGTTCTTAGAAGTTTTTAGAAATCCCGATGTTGAACGACTGCCCGAATGAGATGTTGAACTGGCTGAAATCGCCACCGTTGTTGTCGTAGTTGAGCGTCTCGTATCCGATACCGCCAATACCGAAGTTCAATCCAAAGCCTTTGTTCATGTTGATGAACAGTGCGGGGGTGATGCCCACGAAAAACCCGCTTGCCTTGCTGGTTGTCGTGGTCGAAAAAAAGCCGTTGAACGATGTATCTTCGTCTTTTCTGCCTTGGTAGCCCGCCTCGAGTTGTGCAAACGCAGCGAACGTTTCACCCAAAGGAATGGTGTACCTGCCAAACGCGCCAATTTTAAAATCGTTCTGCTTTTGCTCGGTGTTCGAAGCCGGGTTCAAATTGCTAGTGTTTTCATTCTTTTGACTGGCGATACCTCCCACGATGCCTGCAGTCCATTTGTCAGTAAACTGATAGCCAACCATAGGCGCAAACTCAAAGTAATTGCTCTTGTTTTCGTTTGGACCCACTGAGTTCTTTCCGGTGTTGTAATAGACGTTCCCGCCTACGAGGATGGTTCCCTTTTGTGCGTTGGCCATCCCAAAGAAAGCCAGTGCTGCGATGATCAGTGTTTTTTTCATGGTGTTTGATTTTAGTTGTTTCATTTATTAGCATAAAATTTCAACTTTTTTCGACACCTTGAATGGCTGCAAAATTGGGTTTGTAAACATAGTTATCGACAGTTTAACGCGAATTGCATTAAAATTTTGTCAAAATCGGCGGCGGCCAAAGCAATCCAACTCTTTTGATTACATTTGCGAAAAATCTCCCATATGTCTATCACGGTCAGCGGTATTTCTAAAAGTTACGGCGCGCAAAAGGCGCTCGATGCGGTTTCATTTTCGATCGAAAAAGGCGAAATTGTAGGTTTCCTCGGGCCCAACGGCGCGGGCAAGTCGACGTTGATGAAAATCCTGACGACCTATCTCTCGCCCGACGAAGGATCGGCCACCGTGAACGGACACGACGTAAACCACAACCCGAAAGCCGTACAACGCGCGATTGGCTACTTGCCCGAACACAATCCGCTGTACCTGGATTTGTATGTGCGCGAGTACCTTGCGTTCAATGCCGATGTGTACGGCGTGGGTAAATCCCGCATCGACGAAGTGATCGCGCTCACGGGTCTCACACCCGAAAGTCACAAGAAAATAGGGCAACTTTCAAAAGGTTACCGCCAACGCGTTGGGCTCGCCAATGCGCTGCTGCACAATCCCGATGTTTTGATTTTGGACGAACCTACTACGGGGCTCGACCCGAACCAATTGGTCGAAATCAGGAATGTCATTAAGAACGCGGGCAAAAACAAAACGGTGTTCCTCTCTACGCACATCATGCAGGAAGTCGAGGCGATTTGCGACCGCGTAATCATCATTAACCACGGCCAAATCGTCAAGGACGAAAAGATCGAACACATCGTCAAAGGCCAGGAACAAGTGATTGAAGTCGAATTCGATTTGCGCGTCGAAGAGCAGCTGCTGGCGCAAATCCCGAACATCACCGCGTGGAAAAACACGCACGACATGATGTGGGAACTCACTTTCGAATCGGATACCGATTGCCGTCCGGCCGTTTTTGATTTCGCGCAAGCCAACGGGCTCAAGACATTGCAACTCAACTTGCGCAACAAAAACCTCGAAGCGGTGTTCCGCGAAGTGACCAAAAAAAACAGCTAGGCCTCGCACGTCATTTTTGCACTATTCGAGCACGAACAACCGCCCCTGGTAATGCTCGGTCACGTCAATCAGCGGCGGCCGCCTCACTGAGAACACGTTGCCGATGTTGAAAATATTGCCCGAAATAGATTGGACGGGATGCACGTACAAATCGTTCGACCCGCGGTGGTACAACACAACCTGTTCGGCCATCAACTCCTGTCCGTAAAAAATACCGCCCGACTCATACACCGAGAGCTGCAGGTTGTTGGTGTGCCCCGACAAATAAAACCGCGACACAGTGTTGTTCTCGATCATGAGGTTTTGGTTGTCGATGTTCAAATAGAAATCGCCCGTACCCGTACCGTTGTAGCTGTCGTACGAATCCATCGAAACGATGTGCAAATCGGGAAAAGTCAACGTCCCGCGTGACACGATCGGCAATTCGGTCTTGGCGTAAATGTCGGTCAAATTGGGCGCGGTGATGTACACCACCGTTTGCCCATAGTCACGCACCCAATTGCATGTGGTTTGGTCCTCGAGCGTGAGCACGCCGTTCTCGACTTTGACCGTAATGTCGTTCACGAGATTTTCGCCCGCCTGCACCTCGACTTTGTAGACGTCGCCTTGCGCAATCACGAGTGCGATGCCGCGGTTGACCAAAACCGTATGGAACGAAAAACCATCGTAAGTCTTGACCGTGGTAGCACCCGCCGATTTGATGCAATCGCCAGGTTTTTCGCAGCCCGCCAAAACCAAAACCAACCATAAAGCGACTATCTTTTTCATGTTACAAACGCACCCCGACGCCCAGCTCCAACGCCTCGGCCAAAAAGCCGTGCGTCTTGACCGAAAGCGCGCCAAAGATTTTTTTAGTGATGTAATATTTGAGCCCGACGCGGTCGTAAAAAGACACGTCGAGTTTTGCCGGATCGTAGGCGTAGTAACCCACCTGAACCTCGATAGACAACCGGTTGATGAACAATTCGTGTCCGACAAAAACACCTACGCGTTTGTAATCGGTATCGGCATCCATGGGTTCGTTGGGGAAGGCAATCGCGCGGTATTTGATGTATTCCTTGTTCGAGGTCGTCGCAAATCCTTCGATGCCCAACTGCAAGGCGCTTTTGCGTCCGATGCGTTTGTCGGCGTAGGCACTTAAATGATAAAACGGTTTTTGCCCGCTGCCAATGACGGGGCTTTCGTTGACGCCGCCACGAAACACGGCGTTGAACCGTACCGGTTCGGTAAAACGAACGTTGGCCAGCGTCGTATCGACTTTGCGGTACTGCACCTCGCGAAAATTGTAGTTGACGCCCACGTTGAGCCCAATGGTGTTGAGCCCGCTGTTGGGCGATTTGACGCGGCCCATCGAGTAATGCGTAAACGCCAATCCGGCCTGCACGCCAAAATTGCCCACCAGGTTTTCCTTTTTGTAATCGATCAAAAAATTGGTGTTGGCCATGAATTTCGAGCCAAACGCGGTGTTCTTGCTGTTGCTTACTTTGTCGTACGGATGGGTCGTCAGCGCCACGCCTTGCGCGATCTTGACCATCAAATGCCGTTTGAGGAAGTAAAAATTGTAGTGCGCGCCTATGGTGTAACATTCGCCCAGTTGTTGGTTTTTCAAATCCTGGTACAAAAAGTAGCCACCATAGTCGGGGTAATTGTAGATGGCTTCCCATTCCTGGTTGCCGTTGGTCTTTTTGGAGAAACTCACCATGACGCCCTCGGGATGCCCGGTGATCAGGTGCGCAAGTTCGGGTGAATGCAGCACGACGTTGCCGCGCAAAAAAGACACGTCCACGGTTTCGTACTCGGCGGTATCTTGCGCCAACAATCCGTAGGAGAGCAATAAAAATAAGCCGCTTAGGAGTGTTTTCATAATTCCGAATGCGGCAAATATATCGTTTTTAGTTCAATCGTTTAACTGTTTAATCGTTTAATCGGAGCTTCAATGGTACGATCGGTTAATCAATTAAACGATTCACCGATTAAACAAATAAACCTTAAAACACCGCCTGCGCGATCGCCTTGATGTTCTCGGCCTTGCCCATCGAATAATAGTGCAACACCGGCGTTCCCGCTTTTACCAATTCCTTGCTTTGCGCGATGCACCACTCGATCCCGATTTGCTTGACCGCATCGTTGTCCTTGGCTTTCACTACCGCCATGATCAAATCGTCGGGCAAATCAACCTTAAAGCGGTGCGGGATCAGGTTCAATTGTTTTTTGGTCGCAATCGGCTTGAGTCCCGGAATGATCGGCACGGTGATGCCCGCCGCGCGCACCTTGGCCACATAGTCAAAATACTTTTGGTTGTCGTAAAACATCTGCGTGATGATGTAGTCGGCGCCGTTCTTGATTTTTTGTTTCAAAAAGTAAATGTCGCTGTCAATGCTGGGCGCTTCCATGTGCTTCTCGGGGTAGCCCGCCACGCCTATGCAAAAGTCGGTTTTGCTTGTGTTTTGCAGATCGGCATCGAGGTAAATCCCGTTGTTCAGGTTCGAAATCTGCGACACCAGTTCGGTCGCATAGTGGTGCCCTTCCCGCTCGGGCTTGAAATAAATCTCGCTCTTGATCGCATCGCCGCGCAACGCCACCACGTTCTGGATGCCCAAAAAGTCGATGTCGATCAAAAAGTTCTCGGTATCTTCCTTCGTAAACCCGCCGCACAAAATATGCGGAATCGCATCCACCTGGTATTTGTTCTGGATGGCCGCGCAAATCCCTACCGTTCCCGGCCGTTTCTTCACGATCTTCTTCTCGAGCAAACCATTCGGCAACTCCTTGAGCTCGATCTCCTCACGATGGTACGTCACGTCAATAAACGGCGGATCGAACTCCATCAGCGGATCGATACCGTCAAAAATCGATTGGATGTTCTGGCCTTTCACAGGCGGCAAAATCTCGAACGAAAAAAGCGATTTGCCTTGGGCGTTTTGGATATGTTCGGTAACCTTCACGTTATTTTTTATTGTTTATTTTTATTTTTTATTGGGGCGTGCCGGCGGAACGGCGTCCTCTTTCTAATCAAAAATTTTGGCCGCCGTCGCGCTGTCCGCTCTATCTTTTGCTTCGTAAACTCCGCAAAAGGATGCCGCTTCCATCGCTCACGCGGGCATCCCGTTTCCGCTACCTGTCTTGCAGCAAAGCGGTCCTGATTCTTGCAATGCAATGGTCTTGCAGCGCAGCGGTCTAATCGGCGATATTCGGCCCAAGCCAACGCATCGCTTCTTCCAAAGAAATCCCACGACGCTGCGCATAATCGGCCACCTGGTCTTCCTTGATTTTCCCAAGCCCAAAATACTTGCTCTCGGGGTGCGCAAAATAATACCCCGACACCGACGAAGCGGGCCACATCGCCATGCTCTCGGTGAGCGTCACGCCAATTTGGTTGGTTACGTCGAGCAACTCAAAAATCGTCGGCTTCTCCAAATGGTCGGGACACGCCGGATAACCGGGCGCCGGACGTATGCCTTTGTAATCCTCGGCAATCAGCTCGCTGTTCGAGAGTTTTTCGTCGGCGGCATAACCCCAGAATTCCTTGCGCACGCGCAGGTGCAGGTATTCGGCCAAAGCTTCGGCGAAACGATCGGCCAAGGCTTTGACCATAATTGCATTGTAATCGTCGAGGTTTTGCTCGAATCTGGCGGCTTTTTCATCGACACCAAATCCAGTCGTCACACAAAAACACCCCATGTAATCTTGCTTGCCCGAATCCTTGGGCGCAATGAAATCGGCCAACGCAATGTTGGGCGCGCCCGCTGTCTTTTGCGATTGTTGTCGCAAGGTCAGGAATTGGGCTATTTTGTTGCCGTTGGCATCGGTCAATTCGATGTCATCGTCGTTAACAGTATTGGCGGGAAAAATCCCGAATACGCCTTTGGCTTCGACCCATTTCTCGTCGACCATTTGCCGCAACATGCTTTGCGCGTCGGTAAACAACTTGGTCGCTTCGGTACCCACCACCTCATCGTTCAGGATGGCAGGATATTTACCGAACAACTGCCACGACTGGAAAAACGGTGTCCAATCGATAAAATCGACCAGCGCTTCGAGCGGTACTTCGATGGTTTTTTGCCCGATGAAATTGGGTTTGACCGGTGTAAAATTTTGCCAATCGAGCGCCCTTTTGTTTTGTCGCGCACCGGCAATCGTATGGTAATTTTTCTCGCGGCTGCGGTTCAAATACCCGTCGCGCAGTTTGTCGTATTCTTCGCGGATCGCCTTGACGTAATTGGCCTTGGTTTCGGCCTGCAACAAATTACTGGCGACGGTCACCGCACGCGACGCATCATTGACGTGCACGACGGTGTCTTTGTATTCAGGTGCGATCTTGACGGCCGTATGCGCGCGCGAAGTCGTTGCTCCGCCAATCATGATCGGAATTTTGATGTTGAGTTTGTCGAGTTCCTTGGCCAGATACACCATTTCGTCGAGCGATGGCGTAATCAATCCGCTAAGCCCGATGATGTCGACGTTTTCACGTACGGCGGTCTCGATGATTCTCTCGGGCGGCACCATGACGCCCAAATCAATGATCTCGAAGTTGTTACAACCCAGCACCACGGCCACGATGTTTTTGCCGATGTCGTGCACATCGCCCTTGACCGTCGCCATCAGCACTTTTCCGGCCGATGCCGACTGCCCGTCTTTTTGTGCTTCGATGAACGGCAACAGATAAGCCACCGCTTTTTTCATCACACGCGCCGATTTGACCACCTGTGGCAAAAACATTTTGCCCGAACCAAACAAATCGCCCACGACATTCATGCCCGCCATCAAATTGACTTCGATCACATCGATCGCACGCTCCGATTGCAAACGCGCTTCTTCGACATCGACCTCTATGAATTCGTCGACACCTTTTACGAGCGAATGGGTAAGTCGGTCTTGGAGCGAACCGTTGCGCCACTCCTGAACGGCCTTTTCTCCCGTCTTGGATTCACCTTTGAAACTTTCGGCCAGATCGAGCAGGCGTTCGGTGGCATCGTCGCGGCGGTCGAGCAGTACATCTTCTACATATTCGAGCAAAGTCGGATCGATTTCGTCGTAAATCTCGAGCATTTCCGGATTCACGATACCCATGGTCATGCCGTGCTGGATCGCGTGGTACAAAAATGCCGAATGCATCGCCTCGCGCACCTTGTCGTTGCCGCGGAACGAAAACGACACATTGCTCACGCCGCCCGAAATGTTGGCCAGTGGCAGGTTTTCGCGGATCCACGCGGTGGCTTTGAAAAAGTCTACGGCGTTGCGGCGGTGTTCTTCCATGCCGGTGCCCACCGGGAAAATATTGGGGTCAAAAATGATGTCGGCGGCGGGAAATTGCACCACGTTTACCAAAATGTCGTACGAACGTTTGCAGATTTCGATACGGCGTTCATAGGTATCGGCCTGGCCGACCTCGTCAAACGCCATCACGATTACGGCTGCACCATAACGGCGAATGAGTTTCGCGTGGTGGATGAACGCCTGTTCGCCTTCCTTGAGCGAGATCGAATTGACGACACCCTTGCCTTGGATGACTTTCAAGCCGGCCTCGATGATTTCCCATTTCGAGCTGTCGATCATGATCGGGACACGCGCGATGTCGGGTTCGGCGGCAATCAGGTTCAGGAATTTGGTCATGGCGTGCACGCCGTCGAGCATGCCTTCGTCCATGTTGATGTCGATGATTTGCGCACCGCCTTCTACCTGGTTTCGGGCGATGTCGAGCGCTTCTTCGTATTTTTCTTCCTTGATGAGCCGCAGGAATTTGCGCGACCCGGTCACGTTGGTGCGTTCGCCCACGTTGACAAAAATAGACTCCTCGGTCACCAAAAGCGGCTCGAGTCCTGAAAGTTGCAGGTGTATTTTGTTGGTTCTCGACATCAGGCAGTTTGCAGCTTTCGGGGTTGGTATTGGGCCGCGACTTCGGCAATCAGACGGATGTGGTTTGGTGTGGTACCGCAACAGCCGCCTATGATGTTGATCAGGTTGTCGTCGAGATAATCTTTGATAAGCGCCTGCATTTCCTCGGGCGTCTGGTCGTATTGGCCAAAGGCGTTGGGCAGGCCGGCATTCGGGTGCGCCGAAATGTTGAGCGTGGTGTTGTGCGCCAAACGTTTCAGATACGGTTTGAGCTGGTCGGCGCCGAGCGCGCAATTGAACCCGATGCTGAGCAGGTCGATGTGTTGGATCGAAATCAAGAACGCCTCGACGGTTTGGCCCGAAAGCGTACGGCCCGAGGCATCGGTAATCGTACCCGATACCATGACGGGAATGTCGAGGTGGCGTTCTTCTTTGACTTCTTCTATGGCAAAAAGGGCGGCCTTGGCGTTGAGCGTATCGAAAATGGTTTCGACCAATAAAATATCGGATCCACCGTCGATGAGTGCCTCGACCTGTTGTTTGTAGGCAATGCGCAATTCGTCGAACGTCACGGCGCGGAACCCCGGATCGTTGACGTCGGGCGACATCGAAGCGGTTCGATTGGTGGGACCTATCGAACCGGCAACGAATCGCGGTTGGGTTGGGTTTTTGGTAGTATAGGCGTCGGCGACTTCGCGTGCAAGACGTGCCGATTCATAGTTGAGTTCGTAAACCAGGTCCTCCATGTGGTAGTCGGCCATGCCGATGGTGGTGCCCGAAAAGGTATTGGTTTCGACAATGTCGGCGCCGGCTTCGAAATATTGGGCGTGGACATCTTTGATGGCCTCGGGCTGCGTGAGCGAGAGCAAATCGTTGTTGCCTTTGAGCGGGTGCGGGAAATCCTTGAAGCGTTCGCCGCGGAAGTCTTCTTCGCTGAAGTTGTACCGTTGCAACATGGTGCCCATGGCGCCGTCGAGCACGAGGATACGTTGTTGTAGGGCTTTTTCTACTGGTGACATAGTTCGTATTAATGTTCGAAAGGACGACGGACGTTCTCACCTAGCCCCGATGGTAGCGGCATCCTTTTTCCTGCGCCTTTAGCAGGAAAAAGATACAGCGTACAGCGGGACCAGACGTGATTGAACGACCAATCGCGTGCTCCTAAAAAATAAAAATGTTACCAAAAAAAGTGAGGGAAATCTCGGGGGTTATCTGTCTTTGAAATCAAAGTAGAATGTAGCACCTTCTTTAGTTAAAGGGTTGCTAAGGCTTCACCGGGTCTAGTCCCTCGGCCTTTCGTGATAACAGTCATGATGTTTAAGAACGTTGCAAAGTACGGGATTAGGTTTTGATTTTACAACATTGCCGCAAAAAATATACGATAACGTTATCGCTGCGGTTGTAACAATTGCGGTGGCATGCGCACCAATAGCCAAACCGCTAAAAACCAAAACCATGGCCACATCAAGTTTTTTCGAAAAATGGAACCGCGTGTGCAACCACCGCGTGCTGATTGGAATGTCTATCGTACTCGGCGCGATTTACCTGGCCAAAAAAGGCTACCAGTTCGGGCAGTGGCTGCAACTCCAGTTTTAGACCGTTGCTTTGTTCCAAACTGCCTCGGTGCGTTTGACCGATTCGGCAATCTTTAAGATGTCGGACAACACGCCGCGCGCCGTCACGGCCTTACCCGCTCCCGCGCCTTGCACGACAATTGGGTTTTGGCCATAGGATTCGGTGTAGATCTCGACCAGGTTGTCGGCGCCCGTAAGCCTTCCGAGCGGCGACGATTCGGGTTCGGAAACCAATTTTACTTCAAGTTTTTTTGACGCCACGTCGAGTTGCCCGATGTAACGCAGCACATGCCCGTCGGTTTGCGTAAGCTTGGCGATGCGGTACGGCCCATCGAGCAATTCCTTACCGATGGCGTATTCTTGCTTGCTGTTTTTTTCGTTCAAATCGGGCAATAGCAAAGAATGGATGGAAATGTCGTTCCATTCGATAGACAGCCCAAGTTCGCGTGCCAGCACGAGCAATTTGCGCGCAACGTCGTTGCCCGAGAGGTCTTCGCGCGAATCGGGTTCGGTGTATCCGGCTTTTTCGGCGGCTTGCAGGATTTGCGAGAACGACAAATCTTCGCGTCCGAAGCGGTTGAAGATGTAGCTCAGCGAGCCCGAAAACACGCCGCGGATTTGCGTGATCTTCTCGCCGACGCGGTGCAAATCGGCCAGTGTATTGATGACAGGCAAACCAGCGCCCACGTTGGTCCTGTATAAAAACTGACGGTCGAATTTGGCGAGGGTTTTGCGCAGTTGGTCATAGAATTCACCGTGCAACGTGTTCGCAATTTTGCTGGCGGCCACCAGGTGGAATCCGTTTTGCACCAACGGAAGATAACTCCTGACGAGTTCGGCGCTGGCTGTGGCATCTACAGCCACCAGGTTTTCGAGTTGTTGGGTTTTGACGTAGTCGATGATGTCGTCTACGCTGAACGGCACTGCCGATCGTTCGAAGTTGACCTCCCATTGGTTGGGGTTGCCGTCTTTCTCAAAAAAGGCCACGGTGGAATTGGTGATGACAGGAAACCGCAAATCGATGCCGTACCGTTGTCTAAAAAAGTTTTGGCTTTCGATGGCCTGCGCGAGCAGCGTGCTGCCCACATTGCCGATGCCGAACAGCACGATGTTAATACGTAGTGACATGGGTGTTTACTTTTAGGGGTTCAAAAATGGGTGATAGGATTTGGGCCAATTGTTCGTACTCGATCAAAAAGGCATCGTGCCCGTGGACCGATTTGATTTCATGGTAAAACACATTGGGTTTGACCACGCTCAAGACCTCGTAGGTTTGTCGGGTTTCGGAGGGGATGAAAAACAAATCGCTGTCTACGGCAATCAAGTGGATACTCGATTCGATGCGCGCGGCGGTATCGAGAAACGCATCGCCTGCACGAACGATGTTGATCGTACGCAGCAGGTGGTTCATCAACCGATAAGAAGCCAACCGAAAACGGTCCTGCAGTTTGACGCCATGGTGGATGAGCCAATTTTCGATATCGAAACGGTCGCCGTTTTTGTTGCGTTTGAACTTGAGCCCAAGCGATTGCGGCGTGCGGTAGAGCAACATAGCATGTGTACGCGCATCTTGGATCGGTTGCGACGAATGGTTGAGGATTTGGTCCTGCACGAGCACGTTGGCGATGACCCAATCGGTGGCTTTCCAATCGGTGGCCACGGGAATCAGGTGCTGGATGGCTTTGGGTTTGAGCGCCGCCATTTCCCAAGCGATGCCGCCACCGAGACTGCCGCCGATGACCGCAAACAGCGTGTCGATGTGCAGCGTCTCGAGCCCTTTCCAAAAAAGCGCGGCCACGTCCTTGGCCGTAAAATCCCTGTAGTTGAAAATCAGGTGGTCGAATTCGTCGTCGTAGCCGTTGCCGGGGATGTTGAACGCCAAAACGGTGACGCGTTGCGTGTCGATGGTTTTTTCATCGCCAATGAGCGCGTTCCACCAACCCGTTTCGCCCGAAACATTCGAATTGCCCGTGAGCGCATGGTTGACCAACACCACGGGGGCCGTGCCCAACGACCTTCCAAAAACCTGGTACGAGAGCGCCACGTCGTGGGTTTTTCCATTGGCCAGGCGCCAATCCGAAAAATAAATAGGATGTAATTTTTTCATGCGGTGGTTTTTTAAAAACTGCCCCGGCCTGGGATAGCCGAGGGCAGTTCCAAACAAACAAAAACAAACAATGTACTTCTAGTTAACCACCGGTTCGAGCGCATCGAGCGTCACCGAAACCGGCGTGGGATGGATCAAATTGTCCTGAACGGGACATCGGTATTCGACCTGCTCGAGCCACTGTTGCAGCAGTTCGGGCGAAGCATCGGCAGTGGGCTTGACGGTCACGTCGATTTGACGGAAACCCGCGCGAAACCCGGTAGGGATGCCATTGTAACGGTCGGTGTCGAGCGTGGCCGAAATCTCAACCTGCAGCGATTGCAAGGTGAGGTCGAGTTCCTTGGCCACGAGTTTGCCCACGGCGTTGATGCAGCCTGCAAAGCCTGCCAAAATATACTCGATCGGGCTAGGTCCTTCGAGTTCGGCCGCTTTGGGATTCTTGCTGATGCGGATGTCAAGGTTGCGCGCCTTGACCAAAAACTGGTCGTTGCCGCTGGCATAGCCCATTACGTTTACGGTTTTTTGGCTCATGATCAGACGGTTTGCGGGGTTTTGATGTTTTGGAATACGGCCTGCAAATCGGCTTTAAGGTCTTCGATGTCTTCGAGCCCTACCGACAATCGGATCAAATCTTTGGTGACGCCGGTGGCGATTTGCTGCTCGTCCGACAATTGCTGGTGCGTGGTGCTCGTAGGGTGGATGATGAGCGATTTGGTGTCACCGATGTTGGCCAACAAAGAGAATACCTTGGTTTGGTCGGCTACTTTGCGCGCCGCATCAAATCCACCTTTGAGGCCGAACGTGACGATGCCGCTTTGGCCTTTAGGCAGGTACTTCTGCGCCAAGGCATTGTACTTGCTCGACGACAAACCTGGGTAGTTGACCCAAGCCACGTCTTCCTGCGCTTCGAGCCACTGGGCCAGAGCGAGTGCATTCTCGGAATGCTTTTGAATTCTGAGTGGTAGCGTCTCCAAGCCCTGGATGATCTGGAACGCATTGAACGGGCTCAACGCACCGCCAAAATCGCGCAATCCTTCGATGCGTACTTTGGCGATAAAGGCCGCGTTGCCCAGTGCTTCATGGTAAACGAGCCCGTGGTACCCCGGCGACGGTTCGGTGAATTCGGGAAATTTCCCGTTAGACCAATCGAAGGTTCCGGCATCGATGATCGCGCCGCCCAGCGAAGTACCGTTGCCCGAAATGTACTTGGTGAGCGAGTGGATGACGATGTTGGCGCCATAAGCAATTGGGTTGAGCAAGTAAGGCGACGGCACGGTGTTGTCTACGATGAACGGCACCTTGAACGCTTTGGCCTCGTTGGCGATAGCTTCCAAATCGAGCACATCCAATTTTGGATTGCCCAATGATTCGGCAAAGAACACGCGGGTGTTTTGCTGCGCGGCATCGGTGAAATTTTTGGGATTAGACGGATCGACGAACGTGGTGGTGATGCCCAAGCGCGGCAACGTCACATTGAGCAAGTTGTAGGTTCCGCCATAAAGGCTGTTCGAGGCTACGATGTGGTCGCCTGCTTTGAGCAAGACCAGCAAGGCCGTGGCGAGCGCCGAGGTTCCCGAAGCGGTGACAACGGCCGCGATTCCGCCCTCTAAAGCGGCGAGTCTTTGCTCGAGCACGTCGTTGGTGGGGTTGTTCAGACGGGTGTAGATGTAGCCCGACTCGGCCAGCCCGAACAAATTGGCGGCGTGTTGGGCGTCGTTGAACACGTAGGACGTGGTTTGATAGATCGGCACGGCGCGGGTTCCTGCGTTTTTGGTGACATCGTGTCCGGCGTGCAAGGCGTTGGTGGCAAATTGTGTTGTACTCATGATTTCTAGGTTTTAAAGTTTATATTGATTTTGATTTTTACGTGAAATAAAAAAAGCCCTTCTGGAAGATGACCAAAAGGGCTTAGTTTTGAACTATAACTAGATTTAACTCGTTGACTTTTGGCAATAGCGGGGCGGGATACACATTGGCATCCAACACATCATCATCATTTTTTTGGCTATTGCGAACATTATTGAAAGATTAAAAATTTAAAAGATTGAAAAGTTTTGGTATAAAAAAAAGCCTCCCGGTTTGCGGAAGGCTCTTGCTATAATTTGAAATTTAAAATTATGCCATAGTGCGTTCCGCGGAAACCTTCCACTTCATCATACACATATGACACATTGTAAATTGCATTTTTCTCGTTTTTGTGAGTGACAAACTTCTAAACTATTTTTGGAAAACGCAAGCCAAAATTTAAATTTTAACAGAAAACGTTTTCGTGACAGGTATAAAAAAACCCGCCCGAAGGCAGGTTCCATAAGGCTTTATCAAAAAATTAGTTCTTGACGATTTTTGACGTTCCCACACCCGAATCCGAAGAAATCTTGAGCAAATAGATGCCCGATTGCAAGTCGGAAACGTTGATTTGCGTTTGGGAAACGTTACCCATGTCGAGCGATTTGACGATCCTGCCGTTCATGTCGGTGAGTTCGATCTTTTTCAAAGAAGCACCCGTCTTGGCGTTTACGTTCAACACATTCGAGGCCGGATTAGGCGACACGGCAAAGTTGGCCGCGAAAAATCCTTCGGTGTTCAGCGGACGGTCTATCGAGAAGGTATCGACACCAATGATGTTCGAGTTCGCTCCTGTTGTTCCTCCGTCGGTCACAAAATAACGAAACGCGATACGGCAAGGTACGATTCCGTCCAATCCTTCGACAGTATAAGTGTAATTGGTCCAAGCCAACGGGTAACCATCTGGGGTCAAATTCGGGTTGATGTCGGTAGCCAACAACGTAAAATCGCCTACACCATCGGCTCCTGTAGGCATGGCAGAAAAATCGGACCAGCTTGTTGCGATCCGCATCTGCAAACGATCGGCATAAATTTGCGGTGCCTCACCACCTTGGCGCGACCAAAACGAGATCACATCGCCGTTTTGCAAATCGTATACGGGCGCGAGTAACCAATTGCTGATGGTGCCTGTGCCTGTTGCACTAGTGTAATTAACAAGCGTAAAAGACGTAGCGCCTCCGCTTTGTCCACCTGTATTTGCAAAGGCGGTCCCGCCACCTTGTGTCCAATTGGCTGCACCGGTTGGCGCGCTCTGGTTCGTAAACACCCATTGGCCCGAAGCGCCAGGGCCCGCTACGCCTGGAAAAACATCGAAACCTTCATAAGTTATGTTTTGGGCCTGCGTTGCTGCCGAAATCAATATCGAAAGCGAGAGTAGAATTCTTTTCATAATTATCATGGTTTTTAAGGTTAAAGCAAAGCTATACAAATTTTTGACAAAAAAAAATCCGATCACAAGGACCGGATTTCTCATAGGCAAAAGCCTAATTATCTTTTAACCACTTTGGTAGTACCTACGCCTTGGTCAGAAGTCACTTTCAACAAGTAGATACCTGCGTTCAGGTCGGCAATGTTCAATTGTGTTGAAACCGCACCTACGTTCAGGTTCTTCACTACGCGGCCGTTCATGTCGGTCAACTCGACGCTGGTCAAGTTGATGTTGTTTCTGCCGCTGATGTTCAGGTTGTCTGAAGCCGGGTTTGGATACACTTGGTAGTTAGACGCGAAGAAGTTTTCGGTGCTCATGACAGAAACCTCTACAGCCACGTCGTCTACTTCGATCGTAAACTGATCCGAAACACCGTGGTGTCTGAAAGCTACGTAAATGATTTGTCCGAGGTAGTCGGTAACGTCCAATGTTCTTTCGGTCAAGGTGTTCACCCCTGCCAAAGAAGGCTCGTTAAAGCTCAGTGGAGAAGCCAACATATGCGCCACGGTATTTTCTGTACCTACGTATACGGTGTATTGCTCCAAATCCCAAGCCGCGTCAATCGCCATTACTTTCCATGACAATTCAGCAGTACCCGATCCAGGGAAGAATCCGCTCAAATCGATGGCCGGTGTAAAGGCATAGTTGTTTGGCGTCAACGGCACAGTTTGCCATGAAGCCGAACGCAATACCGGCGTACCTACAGGCTGTCCGCCATTGTCCTGGATTTGTACCACGCTCCAGTTTCTGGTGTCGCCATCGGCGTCAATCACTGTCCAAGGAGCGAGTGTAAGGTCGTTGAAATCGTCGCTAAAAACGACTTGTGCATTTGCATTGAAAACAGACGCCAAAACAACGCCTGCAAGAAGTAAAGTTTTTTTCATTTCTGTCAGATTTTATATTGATGACAACAAATCTAAACTAAAAAAATGAAACTGCAACTTCTTTGTTATGTTTTAACCATTTTTGGTCTAAAAATCACAGTCAAAACAACACTCAAAAATTAATTTTCGATTTGCTTCGGCCAATCAAAAATGGTTTCATACATTTGCGAACGAAAATTTCAAGAGGAAAGATTTGAACTGATTGCAACCTCTGACGCGCCCTTGGGTAGTCGTAAAAATGCTAAAGCAGAACTCCTTTAGCGTTGCCGTTCAAACCAATCCTCGGTTAATTAAAATACAACATTATGGCTTATTTATTTACGTCGGAGTCCGTCAGCGAAGGGCATCCGGACAAAATCGCTGACCAGATTTCTGACGCGCTCATCGACAACTTCCTTGCCTTTGACCCTACCTCAAAAGTAGCCTGCGAGACCTTGGTAACCACAGGCCAGGTGATTTTGGCGGGCGAAGTAAAATCAAAAACGTATCTCGACGTTCAGCACATTGCGCGTGAGGTGATCGAGAAAATCGGCTACACCAAAAGCGAATACATGTTCGAAGCCAAATCGTGCGGCGTTTTGTCGGCCATCCATGAGCAATCGGGCGACATCAACCAAGGTGTAGAACGCGCAAACCCTGAAGACCAGGGCGCCGGCGACCAGGGGATGATGTTTGGCTATGCGACCAACGAAACCCAGGACTACATGCCGCTCGCGCTCGATTTGTCGCACAAATTGTTGCAGGAACTCGCTGCGTTGCGTCGCGAAAACAACGAAATCAAATATTTGCGTCCCGATGCCAAGTCGCAGGTGACGCTCGAATACGACAACCACAACAAACCGACGCGTATCGATGCGATCGTCATCTCGACGCAGCACGACGATTTTGACGAAGAAGCGACGATGTTGGCCAAGATCAAGAACGACCTGGTGTCTATTTTGATCCCGCGCATCATCGCCAAGTATCCGCAATACGCGCATTTGTTCAACGATAAAATCCAGTACCACATCAACCCGACGGGCAAATTCGTCATCGGCGGACCACATGGCGATACGGGACTCACGGGCCGTAAAATCATCGTAGACACTTATGGAGGAAAAGGCGCACACGGCGGCGGGGCATTCTCAGGAAAAGACCCGAGCAAGGTAGACCGTTCGGCCGCTTATGCAACGCGTCACATCGCCAAGAACCTTGTGGCAGCGGGCATTGCCGACGAAATCCTCGTTCAGGTATCGTATGCGATTGGTGTGGCCAAGCCGATGGGCATCTACATCAACACCTACGGCACGGCCAAAGTGCAGCTCACCGATGGTGAAATCGCCAAGAAAGTCGAGAACATCTTTGATATGCGCCCGTACTTTATCGAGCAACGCTTGAAACTCCGCAACCCGATTTACAGCGAAACGGCGGCGTACGGCCACATGGGACGTAAATCAGAGGTGGTAACCAAGACGTTTACTTCGCCTGGAGGCAATTCTAAAACCGTGGAGGTTGAGTTGTTTACTTGGGAGAAGCTTGACTTTGTTGACAAGGTCAAAGCGGAATTTGGTTTATAATCTAAATCGCATTTGATAGGAAGCCTGACGTTTGTCGGGCTTTTTTTTTGGAGCTGATTCCCGCTTTTCACTGCAATCTTTTTTAAACTTTTACAAAGTTTCAAAAAGGATTTCCGTTTCAATCGGGGCTAGGGACAGACTGCGTCGCTACGACTCTTCTCAAAACTGGAAGTTTTGAAATTCTTTGAAGTTTCCGCTGCCGCGGAGGCCTTCTTTTGTCTCGCAACAAAAGAAGCAAAAATGCGGTGCGGCACACTTTCTCGGCTAAAAATCAACTCCGTTCGCTAAGCCAGCTGAACTCGCCTGCGGCTCAAACAGCACCTGGCTTTTAACGCTCACTTTGTTGATTTTCTTAACGCCTCCAAAGTGAATGCCGCGCCAGTCAGGAAAGTAATATTTACATTTTTGGCTTGCCCGCTGCGCCAAAAATCCGCACGTTGAACGTTCGCACAAAGTTGAGCGAATCGTTTCGCTTGGGGCGTTCGTCATGCGACGTCCTCCGCGGGGAAAAATCTTCCGGCGACTACAATCTTCCCGGCGCGTTATACGAAAGCGCAAAGCGGAAACTGAACTTTCTATTTACGACAAACGTTCTTCGTGAGGTTGGCGCATCGACCTTGCAGGCGGGCACCAGCCGTTCGAAGATGGCGCAAAAATTAAAAGCTGTCTGAGCCATTTGATATTAAGAGGAGGAAGTCCAGTGGACTTCAGGTATTTTTTCTAAACGAGTTCTTTTAATTTCGCCATCGAGAACTTGGCTGGTCGCCGAAAGGTCTGCGCCTAGGCATTTTTGCTACTTTTGTTGCCAGACAAAAGTAGGCCCGCGGCAGCGAAAACCTCAAACGGATTCAAAACGTCCGGTTTTGTAAACAGTTCTAGCGACGCAGTCACCCCTAGCCCCGATGGAAGTGGAAATCCTTTTTCGCGAGGAACGAGCGAAAAAGATTGTAACGGAAAGCGGGAAACAGCTCCTACAAATTAAACTTCAAAGAAAAAATCAAATACCGCGGCTGCACCACATACTGCGACGTCCGTGTCGCAAACTGCGTAAAACTATCATCGTTGAGCGACGTCGTGTTGAGCAAATTCGTCGCCGCGATCTTGTACTCCCACGGGCTGCCCTTTTTTTGGTAAATCAAGCTCGCGCTCAGGAAATCGTACTCGTTTTCGATCATGTTGTCGGCGCTGTTGTAGTGGAAGAATTCGTATTCGGACACGAGCGAAAACGCATCCCAGAAATAATAATCGAGCCGAGCCGACGGACGGTGCGTGTAAAACGTCGCCTGTTGGTAATCGTTGATCATGATGTTGTAACCAAGCTCGAGATTCGGTGCCGATTTGTAATTGGTAGAGAACTTGGCGGTGTAAGCCTGCGTAAACGATTCGGTTTGGTTGAGGCGTTCGAAGTTGCCGATTTGGCGCAGGTTGTTGAACTTGGACCAATTCAAATTGACATTGACCGATGCTTTGTATTTGCCGAACGAGCGGCCGTAATTGGCGACGCCCGTCAGCATTTCATCGGCGAAGTTCGAATTGTACGGCGTCGAAAATTGGTTGATGCCTACAAATGTCGCGCGCGTCTTGACCGCATCGACGCGACGGCTGTAATTGACAAACCCGAAAATGTTCGTAAAATTGAACATATTGTACTTGAAATAGCGCAACGAATGCGTCTGCACGAGCGCGTTCTCGAGGAAAGGGTTGCCGCGCGCAAACGAGTTATAGTTGTTCATGACGAAGTTTTCGGCGAGTTTGGTCACATCGGTAAAATCGGTCGTCATCGCGTAGTTGTAGGTCAGCGACTCGGATTTTTTGATTTGGTAAAGCGCGTAGACATCGGGCAACACGCGGATGAAATTCTGGTCTTGGCCCACGCCGCCTTGAGCATTGTCGGTGTTGTATTGGTGGACGCTCACGCCCGGATTGAACGTGAATTTGCCCGTGATGAATTTGTAATGCAACCCCAAAAACGCATCGTTGAACCTAAAATTGACGCGGTTGCCGCTGACCAGATTGGTCGCATCGTTGTCCAGAATCTGGTAAAACGACGAGTCGAAACTCTGGTATGAATACGTATCGCCGACGGTCACGTTGATGTTGCTCTTGGGCGTAAGCATGTAGTAATAATCGAACTTCGCGTCGGTTTTGTTGGTCTTGACGAATCGGCTTTGGTTCAGGTTGTAGCGGTCGTCGAACACGAGGATGTTCTCTAACACTTGACTGTTGAGCTGCGCGTTGTAGAACGGATCTTCGTCCTGGTACAAATGCTGGGCCTCGACGGCAAAAACGTGTTTGTCGTTCTTGGTGTAGTACAGGTTGAAATTTTGGTTGAGCGACACCGGATCCTGCTTTTTGAGCGTATTGATGTTTTGCGGATCCTCGACATTGCTCGTCGAAAAAAGCCCCGTGTATTCATCGTTGCGCGACTTTTTGAGCAAGGCGTCGTAGTCGATTTGCAGCGCGGTGTCGGGTTTGTAGCTCGAGGAAATTTTAAAGAGACCGAGGTTGCTTTTTTGGTGTGTGGCCTCTTGTGTGTTCTGGATGGTTTCCGTCGGCGTGCCGGGATTGTTCAATCCTTGAAAGTCGCGTCGCGAAACTTGCGATTGTGTTTCCAGATCGGTTTTGGTGGCCGATACGATCGCGAATCCGCTCAAGCCCCAAGCTTTATTGATGTTGTACGAGAAATTGGCGGCACCGAATTGCGTTTCGATTTCTTTGGCGCGGTTGTTCCGCAAAAGCGTCAGCCCCAAATCGTTGGACGACACGTTGAACCCCGTCCCGCCCTTGCGCATCAAATTCTTGAATCCGCCCGTAAACTTGAAATAATCCTGCGGCGTAAACGGCAGCTCGCCGATGTTGTTGAAGTTGCCGATCAAGTTCAGGCTGTATTCCGGGCTGTAGTAAAACACCTTCGGATTGACGATATAACGGCTGTCCTCATGCCCCACGCCTATTCCGGCCGTCATGTCGCCAAACCAAAAATTCTTTTTGCCGCTTTTGAGCTTGATGTTCATCGCGACGTTTTCCTCGTTGTTTTCGAGCCCTTTGAGCGCGCCGATTTCGTTGTAGTTCCTGAGCACCTGTACTTTATCGATGGCGTCGGCGGGAATGTTTTTGACCCCGAGTTTGGTATCGCCGTCGAAGAAATCCTTGCCTTCGACCATCAATTTCTGGACTTTTTTACCTTCGACTTCGACCTCGCCGTCTTTGTTGACTTCAACGCCGGGCAGTTTTTTGAGCACGTCTTCGAGCTTGCGTTCGGTGCCGGTCTTGAACGAATCGGCATTGTAGACAATGGTGTCGCCCTTGATCGAAACGGGCATTTCGCGTACGATTTCGACACCTTGCAGTTGCTCTGCGCCCGCTTCGAGCGTAATGTTTTGCGACAGATTTTCGGACAGGGTAGACAACGTCAATTCCTTGGATTGCATCCCCAGGTAACTGACTTTAACCGAATAGGTCGCATTGGGTTTGAGTGTCAGCTGGTAACGGCCTTTGTCGTTGGTGATCGCGTACGAATCCATCTGCTTGGTCACGACGTTGACCGCCATGACGTTGGCCATCTCGAGCGGCTTGCCCGATTGGTCCAAAATAAAGCCGTCGAGTTTAACCGATTGCGCGACGGCGAAAAAAGGCAAAAGCAAAAACAGTAAAAAGGTCTTGGTCATGGCGTCGAAAGGCGTAAACGATTAGTTGCCGATGCGCATTTGGAACCCGCCGTTGCGGCCTTGCATCTCGCGCAATTCCTCCATTTTCTTGATGACGATTTCGTCGTATTCTTTTTGGTTGACGACTTTGCCGTTGGTAGGCGCTTTGATCGCGACTTTTTCTTTGGCGTTGAGCACGATTTTCGAGCAAAGAATCGTGGTTTTGTCGTCGCTCGCTTCGAGGATCAGCCCGGGCAATCCCCAGTAATTTTCAGGGCCTTGCGCAATCGGGATTTCAGGCGTGTACCAGGCGGTGATGGTAATGGTGTCGGGCACTTCGACGTCGTCCATGAGGTTGGTCGTTTTTTCTTTTTCAGGTTTCGCGTCCTTTTTGTCGTCGGCTTTTTTGGGACGGAAGTTGCGGATGTCAGACTTGCTGGCCTTGCGGACGGCCGTCGCCTTGAAACAATTGTAGCCGCCGATTTGCTTGGTTTCGCTTTCCATTTTCCAATCGAGTTTGGGCAGCGAATCTTTGACGAGAAATTCTTTGCCCATGAATTCTTTGTCGACCGTATACGTCTTGTCTTTGACGTTTTTGTAGAACGTTCCGCCACCGCCGAGCATCGAAGACATCATGCGGCCCGGCACCTGGTTTTGCCCCGGCGCTTCGAGTTTTTCTTCTTCTTTGTAGACCGATGTCGTTTTGTCGAAATTCAGGATGAACGTCTTTTCGAACATCTTTTTCATCATGTTTTCAGCCATGGCGCGCATTTCGGGCGTCAGTTCTTTGCTGCTTTCCATCCGCGTTTTGATGTCGGATGTGCTGGTTTTGGATTCGTAGACGGCCATGCCCTGAAAGTCTTGTGCACGGACCAAAGTAGTGGCGGCAAATAAAGCTGCCGCAAGAAGGATCTGTTTCATAGCGTTGTTGTTCAAGGCAAAGATGACGAAAGCGCCCCAAATCTGTTACAAGTTTTTGTTAAAAGATTTTGGGTGAATGTTTTGGCCGAACAGCGTTTGGGCTGTACTTTAGCCGCTATGAAAATCCGGATGCTTGTTTTTTGGTCGTTGTTCTCGCTCGTGGCACCTGCGCAAGTGACGATGGTCAGCGGTAATTTTGAGCAATTGGTTGCCGATGCGTTTGTTGGGCACGACAATTTCGGGTTTCGGTATTTTATCAAAAACAACGTGTTTTGCAAGCAAAAAAGCGGCGTCACACTCGAATACAAAAACCTTGCGCTCGGGAAGATCACGCGCGTCGATTTGCGAAATCCGCTGCAAATCGTTTTGTTTTATGAAGGTTTCAACACGGCGGTTTTGGTCGACAACCAACTCAATGAAACGCATCGGATTAATTTTTCCAAAAATGCAACGCCCATTGTTGCCTCGGCCGTTGCGATGGCTTCGGGCAATCGGCTTTGGATCTTCAACACTTTGTCGCAAAAGGTCGGATTGTTCGATTATCTGCGCAACGAACTGCGCGAATTGACGGTGCCGTTTACCGGAAAGGTTTCGGTTTACGAATCGGATTTCAACCATTTCCACTGGATCGACGACCAAGGCAACCATTACGCCACCGACGTGTACGGCAAAATCACGACGTTCGAACCGATGGCCGGCATCCAGCAATTTGTCCTTGCAAACGATGCCTGGCTGCTGTACGCCAAAGACGGCAAAATATACGCCCGCACGGCCAAAAACGACAAATCTGAAACGCTTCCGATCGGCGAAAAAACGTTCAAAAGTTTTCACTACCAAGCGCAAATTTTGTCTATTTTTACAGAACAAGGAATCACGAATTATAAAATCACATTACCGTAATGCACATAGCAGTAGCAGGAAACATAGGCGCAGGAAAAACAACACTTACCCGATTATTGGCCAAACAATTCAAATGGGAACCGCATTTTGAGGACGTCGTAGACAACCCGTACCTCGACGATTTTTACCACCAGATGGAACGTTGGTCGTTCAACCTTCAGATTTACTTCCTCAACAGCCGTTTCCGTCAGATATTGCAAATTCGTGAAAGCGGCAAAAAGATCATCCAGGACCGTACGATTTATGAAGACGCGCACATTTTTGCGCCCAATTTGCACGCGATGGGACTCATGACCAACCGCGATTTCCAGAACTATTCGTCGTTGTTCGAACTCATGGAATCGCTGGTCAAGGCACCCGATATGCTGATTTACCTGCGCAGTTCGATTCCGAACCTGGTGGCGCAAATCCACAAACGCGGCCGCGATTACGAGAACTCGATTTCGATCGACTACCTGAGCCGCCTTAACGAAAGATACGAGGCCTGGATCCAGACTTATGACAAAGGCCCGCTTTTAATCATCGATGTAGACAATGTAGACTTTGTAAACAATCCCGAAGATTTGGGGATGGTCGTGAACAAGATCAATGCGGAATTGAACGGTTTGTTTTAGCAGAAGGTAGGTTCAGGCATTAGCCTTTGAAAAAAGTACAGATTTTCTGTAAGGCGCGTATATCGAAAAAGTTTATTTTTACCGTAGGGAAGGGGGCTATGAAGGTATCCCCTACAAAACAAAAAGAACACTTGATTACAGAAAAACTGTAGATTTTGTTAATTTTTTTGAACGCCCGACACAATCCCCTATTTTACTCAAAATGTTTTCTTATTTCAAATAGATCAAGTTCGGCCCAAGCGCTCAATGGGTTTAACTGACGGCTAAATACTCAGACAAAAAAAAGCCCCGCATTCGCGGGGCTTTTTGTTTGAATTGGCACAATTACTCGATGACAATCTTCTTCACCACCCTACTGCTGCCGTTCTCGACGGTAACCATGTAGATCCCCGACGAAGCGTTGCGCAATTGGATTGTTTCCTGGAACATACCGCCTGCCCTATACGCCTGGTTGAATATCTGACGGCCGCGCATGTCGTGTACGTTGATTTTCACGTCGTCTGAATTGGGCGTGAAGCGCACGTCGAACGCACCGTTGTTCGGGTTCGGATACAACGCAAAGTCGGTAAACTCGCTTTGCGCGACACCCAATTCTTGCGTGCTGCACACGTTGATCGACCAACTGTTGATGGCGCCGCCGTCTTGGTTGGCCTGATCGGCCACGCGCAACGTCCAGGTGCCTTCGGTATTCTCACCGACAAAAGCCGACAACGCATCAAACGGGATGATGGTACCTCCTACCGCCGGATTGTTCGCGCAAATCAGGACAATGCCTTCGTCGTCGAACGTTGCCTGGATGTTGTTGAGCGCCGCGTTCGTACACGGACGATTTACGAGTCGTGCCTCTGAGCCTGCCGGACTGATTAATGTCACAGTCAAATCGCGTACCCAAGTATGCGTGATGTCTACGGTCACGGTAAGGCTCTCGATGTCTGCCCCTTCCCCGGCTGGGATCACGAGCGTCGAATTTACCGTCGGCGCGCCCGATGCCGAAATGGTTACAGGCACATCGGTCGACTCCCAGTCGTCGCAAGAAGTCATTCCGGTTTGGAACGAAAACGCCGCGCTCAGTTCGCCGCTACACGACGCGTTCTTAGGCAAAATGCGCCAGTAATAGGTGGTTCCTGTCGCAAGTCCGGTCACCTGGTAGCTGTTGGTATCGGTTGTGCCTTCGATGAGTCCGGTCGTGAAACCAGCATCGGTGGCCACCTGAATATCATAGGACGACGCGTTGGCGTTGGCGTCCCATTCGAGCGTGAGCGTGGTAGGCTGCGTAGTCGCGCCATTGGCCGGCGTGGTCAACACCGAGGCTGGGAACGTAGTCGCAAACAAATCATAGTACAACGTGAGTGTCTTGACCTCGCTGCCCGAAGTACCGGTGAGCGTCATCGTGTAGGCACCCGCAGGCGCTGCATTGGTGTTCGAAACCGTCAAGGTTACCTGTCCTGGTGTCGTCACCGGATTTTGCGAAAACGATACGGTCGTACCCGCCGGTTGCCCCGAAAGACTAAACGTGGTTGGGTCGTCGAAGCCGTTGATGGTGTCGTAAAGGATCGTATAGACCGCCTGCCCGCCTTGACACGATGTTTGCGTGTCGGTTCCGCCTGGCGCCGAAATCACAAAGGTCGAAACTGCCGTTGTGATCGTGAAATTCGTGTTCGAGATGTCGTAAAAAATATGGTTGTGGCCTTTGACCATCACGCGGTTGGTTGTGCCCGGAACATCTGGGAATACCACGGCCTGCGTACCATCGTTCGGGACATTGTTGGCCAACTCGTACGGATACGTGAATCCGCCATCGGTCGAAAGGAAAATATCGACGGTAGCCGCATTGACACCATTGCCCGTGGTCCCGGCTACGTTCCAGGTCACATCGTAATTGGTGGCCGCCATCACCGAAATATTGGTGTTCGGCGTGTTGACGATAAACGGTCCGGCTGCCGCAACGGTGGTTACCTTCATAAAATCCGAAGCGGTTTGCCCCACCTCGAGGTCGCGGTCGCGCACGGTCAAGACAAAATTACACTCGCGCGCCACCGAGCTGATGGCCTCGGTAGTCACCGATCCGAACGTCGAAGTCAATTGGTTGTTCACCACACGCGCCAACGGCGGCATGTAGCGGCTTGGCGACAACGTAGGGTCGTAAGAACGCCAGTTCGGGCCACCTGTCTTGGTAGGCGATGCCGGGCTCGAACCGCCGGTTTGCGACGTCGCCGAATCGTTTTGCTCCCAACAATACAAAAGCGTATCGCCTTGCGCATCGGTCGCCGACCCGGTCAACACATAAGGGGTACTGATCGGGATGATGTAATCGGCACCAGCGTCGACTGTAGGCGCGGTATTGGCCAATGGCGTACGCACCGGACAAGTCTTGCCCACCATATTGTCCTGCACCTGTTTGATGCTCGCATACACAAAATAGGCATCGGAATGGTTGGCGATGTCCCAGTTCGTGATGCCCGCATACCCCATGATGGTCGAGCCCGATCCCGGTTCTACGTTCACGCCCGTACCTTCTACGCCGTGCGAAAAAGTGTGGTTGGCGCCGAATTGGTGCCCCATTTCATGCGCTACATAGTCGATGTCGAACGTATCGCCCATTGGGACGCCATCGGCCGGAGAGGTCTTGGCGCTGCCCTTTTGTCCGTTGACGCACACGCAGCCGATACAGCCTGCGCTGCCGCCGCCACCCGTAGAGCCGAACATGTGCCCGATGTCGTAATTGGCGTTGCCCACTTCATCGTTGAGCAGGTTTTGCAGTTGGCTGTTCCACTGCCCGATGGTCGTATACGGATCGGTTGATGGATTGGTGAAAATAAGGTCGGTATTGTCGATCATGTTCATGTGGATGGCCATGTCCATCTCGAACACACCATTGACACGTGTCATGGTCGCGTTCATCGCAGCGAGCGCCTGCGCCACGCCACCAAAATAGTTGGTGTATTCGGCGTTGCAAGACAAGGCCAGGCGAAACGTCAATAATTCGCCCGAATTCGATCGGTTCTCATCGCCGTGGTCCTCGAGCGACTTGGCGATCGAAACGTCTTCGGTAGAACAGGTAAACGGCAAACTGCCTTTGTTGCGCGAGGCGTTGTACACCGCATAAATATCGCCGCCTTCAGCATAGGGCTCGATGAATTCGTTGCGTTTGTCGGTGCGGAACACCATGCCCTGAATGCCGCTCGGGTCTACGCTCAAACGCACGGTGGCATTTTTGTCGTCGATGCCCTTACCAACGTAAGCACGGATTTCGGGATGTTGCGCCTGGAATTCAGGAACAAAGTTTGACGCTTCGAGCATTTCGAAACGCTCGGTTTGGCCCTGTACATTGGGCAACGAGATGATCACGCCCGATTGGTGTACCGATACATTGCGTTGCGGCGCGGTTTGCAGCACCGCGCGGAGGGTTTGCGGGGCAAGCCGCATCAGTGTAAAATCGGCCGGGAACGACTGTCGTTGGACCGTTTTCGAGGGCTTGACATTGGTGTTCGAAACAGCCGTCCAAGCCCTGTTTGTTTGGGCCCAACCGCTTGTCGCACAGAACGCCAAAGCCATCAGTAAAGATTTTTTCATAGGTGTTGAATTAGTTATTAGGAGCGTAAATGTAACCAATTTTGATGGGTTTGCCCGTTTTCAAATCATAAAAAAAGCCCTGTCGCGAAGGTCACGCAACAGGGCTTTGTACTTGTAAAAAAAGTCTTATTTAATCGAATCGATTTTGGCTTGCACCTCGGCTTCGGTACCCTCGAATTTGAGGACTTCTTCCTTGCCGTCGATGTTGGTGGTTACGGTCGCTTGAACCTTGCCATCTACATTGGTCTTCTCGACCATGATCTTTTTCGAAACTTCATGTTTGACTTCGGTTGTAGCAACCATGTGCTCGCAAGTAGGATTGGTGCACCCTTTTGCAACACATTCTTCCTTGGTCATCGAAGTACATTTGCCTTCGGCTGAACAGCAAGTCGCCATGGCGTGACCTTCGGTAGTCGTGTGGCTGCCGTTACCCAAGATTGGGGCGATGACGAGTCCGATCAAACATGACAATTTGATCAAGATGTTCATCGACGGACCTGACGTATCTTTGAATGGATCACCAACTGTATCTCCGGTTACCGCCGCTTTGTGCGCGTCTGAACCTTTGTAGGTCATTTCGCCGTTGATCATGACACCAGCCTCGAAAGATTTCTTGGCGTTGTCCCATGAACCACCCGCGTTGTTTTGGAATACCGCCCACAATACACCTGAAACGGTCACACCGGCCATGTAGCCACCGAGCATTTCGGCGATGAGCAAATTGTCGTAACCCAAAACCATTGGCAACAAAACAATCGCGATCGGGAAACCGATGGTCAAGATACCCGGCAACATCATTTCGCGCAAAGCCGCTTTGGTAGAGATTTCGACGCATTTGCCGTACTCTGGCTTGTTCTTGCCTTCCATGATGCCTGGGATTTCCTTGAACTGGCGACGTACTTCGTACACCATGTCCATGGCTGCTTTACCTACAGAGTTCATGGCCAAAGCCGAGAACACCACTGGGATCATACCACCCACGAACAACATCGCCAAAACCGGCGCCTTGAAAATGTTGATACCGTCGATGCCTGTAAACGTGACGTAAGCCGCGAATAAGGCGAGTGACGTCAAAGCCGCAGACGCGATGGCAAAACCTTTTCCGGTAGCCGCAGTCGTGTTACCTACTGAATCCAAGATGTCGGTTCTTGTACGTACTTCTTTCGGCAATTCGCTCATCTCGGCGATACCACCGGCGTTGTCAGAGATTGGTCCGAAAGCGTCGATCGCGAGTTGCATCGCAGTGGTCGCCATCATAGCAGAAGCCGCCAAAGCCACACCGTAGAAACCGGCGAACGCATAAGATGCCCAGATGGCAGCGGCAAACAACAATACCGTCGGGAAAGTCGACACCATTCCGGTCGCCAAACCAGCGATCACGTTGGTTCCGGCACCAGTCGATGATTTTTGTACAATCGCCAATACTGGCTTCGTGCCCAAACCGGTGTAATATTCAGTAACCGATGAAATGACACCGCCTACGATGAGTCCTACAATCGTTGCGTAGAATACGCGCAACGAAGAGATTTCTTTCAAACCTTCGCCAAAGAATTCCATTTTCATGGTTTCCGGCAACATGTATTTCACCAATACGAAACAAGAGATCGCAGTCAACACGATAGAAACCCAGTTTCCTACGTTGAGCGCGCCTTGTACTTGTTTTTCTTTCGCATCGTTAGAAGAGATTTTCACGAGCATGGTCCCGATGATCGAGAACAAGATACCGAAACCGGCAATGGCCATCGGCAACAAGATCGGTCCGATTCCGCCAAAAGCGTCGTCGATTTTTCCGCCCATGTCCGAAATCACATAGTTTCCGAGTACCATCGCGGCCAAAACGGTCGCTACATAAGATCCGAACAAATCGGCACCCATACCGGCTACGTCACCTACGTTATCACCAACGTTGTCGGCGATTGTTGCAGGGTTACGCGGATCGTCTTCAGGGATACCAGCTTCTACTTTACCCACCAAGTCGGCACCTACGTCGGCAGCTTTGGTGTAAATACCACCACCTACACGCGCAAACAATGCAATCGACTCGGCGCCCAAAGAGAAACCGGCCAAAGTTTCGAGTACCACGGTCATGTCTTCGCCGTTGGTCCAAGTACCGCCCATAAAGAAGTGGTAGAAGAAAATGAAGAACGCGGTCAAGCCCAAAACGGCCAAACCGGCAACACCCAAGCCCATTACGGTACCACCGCCGAAAGAAACTTTCAAGGCTTGTGGCAAGCTCGTACGAGCGGCCTGTGTAGTTCTTACGTTGGTTTTGGTGGCGATTTTCATCCCCATATTACCCGCCAAAGCCGAGAAAATGGCACCAAAAACAAAGGCAATTACGATCAACATGTGTGTTTTTACACCCGGCACAAAAGTGATTCCGGCCAAGACAACGCTCGCCAATACGACGAAAATGGCCAACAAGCGGTACTCTGCTTTCAAGAAGGCCAATGCACCTTCGTAGATGTAATCTGAAATTTCTTTCATCTTACCGTCGCCGGCGTCTTGTTTCAAAACCCAGGCTCTTTTGGCCGCCATGAACAGCAAACCTATTAATGCCATTACTATCGGCACGTAAATCATCATTGATCCCATAAAAGTAATTTTTGTTCTTATTTTAATCGCCTGCAAAAGTAACAAAACATTAACAAAAAACAACTATTGAAAGTTAATTTGTTGCAGGCTGATTCTAAAGCGAATAATCGATTTTGCGGTTGCGTTTGCACAGGTAGTGGTGCCACAGCAAATAGGTGGCCGTCGAGCGGTGTGGTTGCCAGCTTTGCGCCAGGGTGGCCATCGCTTCCTGGGTATGCACGTCAAACAATTCCCTGATTGTCGTGACCACCGCGATATCGCCCAGCGGTATGATATCGGGCGATTGAAGGCAAAACATCAAATAAATATCGATCGTCCAATTCCCGATGCCTTTGAGTTTAATCAATTCTTCGCGAACGACTTCGGCAGGTTTGTGCGGCAGGCTGTCCAGATCGATTTGCCCGGTAAGGACCGCATCGGCCAAACCGCCAATGTATTTGGCCTTCTGACGGCTCACCCCAAACACGCGAAAATCTGCTTCAGACAATTGAACCAAATCTTCGGGCAACATTTCGGGAAATTGCGCTTTGATTTTGTTGAACGTCGCCTTGGCCGAGTCGATCGAAACCTGCTGCTCCAGAATCAGCAAAACCAACGTTTGAAAACCTTGCGGACGCGACGGCACGGTCGGCAAACCATAGGTGGCGATGATGGTGCCGAAGATTTTTTCTTGGGAAAGGTGGTTTATTGCATCTTGCATGGTGTTGTTTTTTTAGGAGCTTTTTCCCGCTGTACGTTGCAATCTTTTTTAAAAGAGATTTGCCTACGCTGCCGCTTCGGCGAATCCTTTTAAAAAAGGATTTCCACTGCCATCGGGGCTAGGGCGCGTTGCATCGCTAGAGCTTCTTTCAAAACCGGAAGTTTTGAAATCCGTTTGAAGTTTTCGCTACCACGGGTCTACTTTTAGCTCACCAAAATAATATTTGGTTTTGGTGTTCGCTGAACCTCGCAAGCTCGGTTTGTATGGCAACAAAAGTAGCAAAAATGCCTGGCGCGCGGTCGTTCGGCGACCTGCTGGCTTTAGCTTCGCTCAGTTCGGCTAAAGCCTCGGGTCGCCGGCTAAAACAAATGAACTCGCTTCGCTCAAACACCATTTGTTTCTTAACGCCAGCTTCAAGCCGGGCCAACGCGCCTCCTGGCTCCTTCGCTAAAACAGTCCTCTGGACTGTTTCTTTACGCTCGGCCCTCCGCCTGCCACGACCAAAGCGCGCAGCCTCACGAAGAAAGTTTATCGAAAATAGAAAATTCATTTTT
>NZ_FMVF01000060.1 GCF_900101895.1 Flavobacterium caeni | reverse complement strand
TGGCCGGAACGTTTCAGTTTCACGAACTTTGTTTATCTTCGGCAGACAGAACTCAGTTCGCTTTGACGCGACCACGCAAATGCGCGAAACGTTGTACGACATAGTAAAAGAAACTGCACGAAATGAAAGTCAGAGAAGAAAAGCTAAAATCAATTATTGAGTGGTCGGAAAAAAATGAAGACGTAAGAGTTCTCCTACTAACGAGTTCACTTGCAAATCCTTTTGCACCTGTTGACGAATTTAGCGACTTAGATATTGAATTTATTTTTGAGAATAATTCAAACTACATTTCAGACAAAAGCTGGATATTAAACTTCGGAAATCCAATCGCAATGGTTGAAGAAGACGAAAGCTACTTCGATTATAAACACGCGATGAAAATGGTTTTGTATGAAGATTATGTAAAAGTTGATTTCAAACTGTATAGCGTCCCTGATTTTTTAGAGGAAATAAACCAAGATGAATTGTGTGAAGATTGGGACATCGGCTATAAAGTTTTGATTGATAAAGACTGCATCACACAGAATATGAAAGAGCCCACTTATCGGGTTTCCATCATTAAAAAACCTACAGAACAGAAATTCAGGCAGACGTTAAATGATTTTTGGTGGGATACTACATACTTGGCTAAAAGCCTTGTAAGAGATGAATTATTTTACGCGAAATTTATGTCGGAAAACAATATTCGAACGGACTATTTAATCCCTCTAATTGAATGGCATATTGCTAGTCAGCACGATTGGAGCATAACAACCAATAAGTTTGGAAGACTCTTTAAAAAACTTCTCACCCCTGAAATGTGGAGCAAAATAGAACAGACATTTTCAGGAAGCAACATAAAGGAAAATTGGACTGCCCTATTTTCAATGGCTGATTTAGTTTCAGAAATAGGAACTGAATTGTCGAAAAAATTAGATTACAAATACCCTGATAAATTAGAAAAAGACATACGAAAATATTTAACCGAACTAAAAACCAAAACATAACTACGTCGTACAACAGCGGTTTGGCGTGATTGCGAATTTAGTGGTAAATTCAAGTTTACGTTTCGCAAGAAATTTAAAATTTAACAGAAAATAATCAGTTCCGTACTTCGCAAACACGCCAAGCCCCGAAACGTTATGCGACAGCTTAAAAAACCGTACGAATGAAACGATTTATTTTAGTTTTGATTTCGATTTTCATTTTTTCATGTAATAAATCTTCACAACAATATTTAAAAAATGATGATTTTGAATATGCTGTATTGCCTTTTAATCAAAATGAAAAATATCCTCTTTTTGCAAATTCAACTCCAACAAGTTTATCTCATTTGGAAGTAATGGAAATTGAAAAAATTGCAGGTCAAAAAATAATCGAAACAATTCAAGCCCATAATCGAAGACAGTCTAAACCTGATAAGTATTTGCGACAATATGTTGCTGTTGTAAATGAAAACGGTGAAAAAGAAATTTGGATTCAATGTTTCGTAAGTGATTTTATAGCTTATGACGAGGATAAAAATTATTGGCGAAAACACATACTAGATTTCGGCGATGGTGGCGATAGCGTTTTTAGTTTAAAAGTAAATTTATCAAAAAAAATATTCTATGATTTTGCGATACATTTACAAGCCTAGCCGTCGCATAACCGCCGCTAGCCTCCATTGCGGAGTTTTTCGTGGCCGGAAGTTTCCATTTCACGAAGAAACATTATCTTCGGCAGAGAGAACTCAGTCCGCTC
>NZ_FMVF01000018.1 GCF_900101895.1 Flavobacterium caeni | reverse complement strand
ATAAACTATCTGATTCAGAAATAATTGCGGACAAAGGATACCTTACTTTAGGCTATCAGACTTCTCTTTTTGAAAACGACAGGATACGACTTGTCACACCACTAAGGGCTAATATGAAGCGGCGTGAAACCACATGGAACCCAAATTACAGATATGTCCGAAAAAGAATCGAAACCTTGTTCTCTCAAATGTGTGATCAGTTATATCTGAAACGGAATTATGCGAAAACGTTGAACGGTTTATTTGCAAGGATGTGTACCAAAATAAGTAGCGTGGCAGTTTTACAATACATCAACTTCCTCAATGGAAAACCATTAAATCATCTGAAGCATGCCTTGGGAAATTAAACCGCACAACGGGTAATATTAGAGTTTTCAAGATTTCCATAAATACCGGTTGTGTAAATCCGTAAAGGATATTCGTTGTAGGTAAAATGACCTTCCAATAGGGTAACATAAGCACTTTCTTTCATGTCTTCTTTCGGTCTGTTGGTAGCAGAGTCACCAATGTATGCAGACATACCAACGTAAGTATGTTTGTGCTTCCCATACTTATAATCGAGTCGCAACATGGTCGCAAATGATTCGGCATTGACCATTTCAAATCTTTCTTGGTGCCCATTTTTAATCCAACCACTAGAGTTGAATCCTGACGAATCCAATCCGTTTGTGAATGTAAAATAGTAATTGAATTTTTTAGCAAAAGTTCCGTAAATACCAATTCCAGATTCATACCAACCTAATGGCGTGAGTGCGTTTTCCATTTCTTGTCGGTGTGTGGTAAAATACTCATCAGGATCATCAAGACTTTGGGCTAGGTTAAACAAGACTTTAATTCTTCCCACTTTTACATTCAAATAGGGTTTGATTAAGAAATCAACATAAATTTGTTCTAATTTTATACTTCCACCTTTTTCAATTTCTTGTTCAAATTCTCCAAATTCTTCTTGCGTATCATAATCAATTGAGGCTCCGGTACCTCCATGCTCGAACTCTATTTCCGAGCGAAAGGCAATCCAATCATTGAATTGGTATTCTGGATATAGGTTTAAACGCTCGGCATCAATCTTGTCTTTCAGCGTTGGGTCAGTGTCGTAATCATAGTTATAGTAGTTTACTACCGCATATCCGTGTAATGAGAATTTATCTAAACCATGGTTTAAATTGGTTTCGTAGATTTTTTTTTGATTTTGGATTTCTTTTAGCAGTTCGTCCTTAATCTCGGCTTTTAATTTTTTCATAGCCAAACTATCCCGACTAATCTGAGAATACATAAAATTGGTAACAAAGAGGAATAAGAGGTATCGGAATAATTTCATTAGATCATAAATTTTCAGCAAACCTAATTATTTATTTATATCCAATCCAAATAAAAATTAACTTATTTTTAATAATTCTAAATAATATTTTTTACTCTATACTCGCGTCATTGAGTTACCTAAAACATTTCGATTAGTATACAAACTTCAGTCAAATTCGTGTAAAAAAACCTGTTATATGATTACGGTCATAAAACATAACCTATTCTATGCAGACCTTTGAAGTATAATTCTAAACAAATATCACCATGCACAAACTATTATTATTGATTACCGCGATGGCTTTATTCACCTCATGCGGTAAAAAGGAAAAATCAGAAAATGATTTCTCTAAACCCGAAACAGAAGAACCAACAACTTCAACCGATCCTTCTTCTTATGACCCAAAAAGAGGGGAGGGCAAATTTGACAAGGTCGACTTAGCGGCCACGCTAGATCAAACCATGGCAACAGAGGGTGAAAAAGTGGCCGGAGTAAAATGTACTTCTTGTCACAAAACCACCGATGAAAAATTGGTTGGTCCAGGCTGGAAAGGAGTTACTGAAAGAAGAAAGCCAGAATGGATTATGAATTTCATCACAAATCCCGATCCTATGATTGACAAAGATCCCGAAGTACAGGCACAACTTGAAATTTGTTTGGTACGTATGCCAAACCAAGGATTAGCCGACACCGAAGCCAGAAGCATTCTAGAATACATGCGTAAAAACGACGGCGTAAAGTAAAAACAACAAGCGGTCTTGTTGGGTGAAAGCGACAAGACGGTTTTAATTTCAATAATATGAAAAATAAATTTGTAAAAGCAATGTTAGTGCTGGTTTTAGGAAGTGCATTATTAACTTCTTGTAAACCCAAAGATTCAAGTGATGCCGCCATCGGTGATGCCGAAAAAGCATATGTAGCACCCGGGAAATATGACGAGTTCTACAACTTCGTATCCGGAGGCTTTAGTGGTCAGTTAAGCGTATATGGACTTCCGAGCGGAAGGTTATTTAGAGTTATCCCGGTTTTTTCTGTAGACCCTGAAAAAGGTTGGGGTTACAGCGAAGAGACTAAACCCATGTTAAACACCTCGCACGGATTTGTGCCGTGGGATGATTTGCATCATACTGAAATGTCGCAAACCAATGGTGAAGTGGATGGGCGTTGGGTTTTTGGTAATGCCAACAATACACCTCGTATTGCTCGAATAGATCTTAAAACATTTAAAACCGCAGAAATTATCGAATTGCCAAACAGCGGCGGTAATCACTCTTCGCCGTTCATCACAGAAAATACAGAGTATGTCGTAGCGGGAACCCGTTTTAGCGTACCAGCAGATTATTCAGATGGTGACGTACCCATCAATACATACAAACAGAATTTTAAGGGTCATATCAGCTTTGTAAAAGTGGGTAAAGAAGGTGAAATGGATTTGGCTTTTCAAATTGTAACACCGGGAGTAAATTTTGACCTCTCGCATGCAGGTAAAGGAAAGTCACACGGTTGGTTCTTTTTCTCGTGTTACAATACAGAGCAAGCCAATACTTTGCTAGAAGTCAATGCGTCTCAAAAAGACAAAGATTTTATCATGGCAGTAAACTGGAAAAAAGCAGAAGAATACATCAAAGCTGGCAAAGGAAAGAAGCAAGCGGTAAAATATGTGCACAACAAGTGGAACGAGAAAACACATTCAGCAACTTCAGAAACCAAAACAGAAGTTCTGGTGCTTGATGCAGCCGCACTTAAAGACATTTGCTACATGATTCCTTGTCCAAAATCGCCGCATGGTTGCGATGTAGACCCTTCGGGTGAGTACATCGTAGGTTCTGGAAAATTAGCAGCCTTGATTCCAGTATTTAGTTTTGGCAAACTCATGGGTGCCATCAAAGACAAAAAATTTGACGGAGATTACGGCGGAATTAACGTAGTTAAATATGAAGCAGCACTTCACGGTGAAGTGCAAAAACCAGGCTTAGGCCCCTTGCATACCGAGTTTGACGGAAAAGGAAATGCCTATACCACTTTCTTTGTATCGTCCGAAGTCGTAAAATGGGACATCAAATCACTTAAAGTCTTAGACCGTGTTCCAACTTATTACTCAGTAGGTCACTTATGCATACCAGGAGGTGATTCTAAAAAACCTTTCGGAAAATACCTCGTGGCTTATAACAAAATTACAAAAGACAGGTATTTACCAACGGGACCCGAATTGGCGCAATCAGCCCAAATATTTGATATCAGCGGCGATAAAATGAAACTCATTTTAGACTTCCCTACCATTGGCGAACCGCACTATGCGCAAGCAGCACCTGCCGACCTAATTAGAAACAACGGTCAGCTAAAATTCTATAAAATAGGGGATAATAATCATCCATTCGCAGCGAAAGGCGAAAAAGAGTCAAAAGTAACCCGTCAAGGAAATCAGGTACATGTTTACATGACTTCTATTCGCTCTCACTTTGGCCCAGATAACATTGAAGGAATAAAAATGGGCGACGAAGTCTATTTCCACGTGACCAACCTCGAACAAGACTGGGACGTGCCTCACGGATTTGGCATAAAAGGGGCCAATACGGCAGAACTTCTAATCATGCCTGGAGAAACAGCAACCCTGAAATGGACGCCAGACAGAGTCGGAATTTTACCTTTTTATTGCACCGATTTCTGTAGCGCATTGCACCAGGAAATGCAAGGATATATCAGGGTTTCGCCCGCCGGAAGCAATGTCCCTTTAAGCTTCAGCTTAGGAACAAATCTGCCCGCTGCAACAAAATAAATTTAATAGAAAGTAAAGCATTTTGAACCATTAAGAAATTGAAATTGTCAAGTCAGGCTTGTACAAATAGATGGCTTAATGGTTCATTTTTTTATACTTTTTTCAAATAGCAAAAAATGAAAAAAACTAAAATTTCAATAGTATCTAAGGCGATACTGTTGGTTGTAGCTGCCCTTTTTGTAGGTGCCCTTTTTGTTCCGATGTGGCAGATTCAGCTAGAGGCACCCCAATACCCCGAAGGTTTAGTGCTACGTTTGCACGCCAACAAAATCGGAGGCGATGTAGACATCATCAACGGATTGAATCACTATATCGGTATGGCAACATTGCACACCGAGAACTTTTTTGAATTTGCGGTATTGCCGTATATCTTTGGCGGATTTGCGTTAATCTCAATACTCTTAATTGTCATTGCAAAAAGAAAGGCAATTTTAGGGTTTTTGATTTTCTATATCTTTTTCGTAGTATTGGCCGCCATCGATTTTTACAGGTGGAACTATGAATACGGCCATAACCTCGACCCAAACGCAGCCATAAAAGTGCCAGGAATGGCCTACCAACCGCCGTTAATAGGTTATAAGCAGTTGTTAAACTTTGGTGCCTATTCTATTCCCGATACAGGAGGATGGTTCTTGACCGCTTGTGGATTACTTTTACTTTTTATTGTGCTAAAAGAATACCAATTGTTCACTAAGAAATAAATTGTAAGATTATGAAAAAGATATTTCTCACTTTATTGGCTATTGGTTTTTTAATGTCATGTGGCTCAAAAGAACCCAAACCAATCAAGTTAAATGCAGATCCCTGCGATTTCTGTAAAATGACCATTTCAAATAGCAAGTTTGCCGCCCAACTGATTACGCAAAAAGGCCGACACTACAAGTTTGACGATATCGCTTGCATGATTCAATTTGCAAAATCAAATACCGTTGTTCCGTATGAAGCTTTTTTTGTAAATGACTATCTTAAAGACAATTCGTTTATACCTGTAGAAAAAAGCTTCCTATTGAGAGGCGGCACAATCAATTCCCCAATGCGAGGCAATTGTGCTGCTTTTGCAACAATGGGCAAACAACAAGAATATCAAAACCAACTGCATGCAGAAGCCATCACTTGGAAAGAAGTGTATAATTCCTATTAAATGAAAAATTTACTATTGACAATATGCGCCTTATTCTTCTCCATAGCAAATGCGAAAACCATTGCAGTGGGAACTCAGTTTCCGTGTAAGAAAATCAAACAAGCGCTACTATTGGCCGTTGATGGCGACACGATTTTGGTGTATAAAGGTACTTACAAAGAAGGCAATATTCTGATCAGTAAAAAAGTCGTTTTCCTGGGTAAAGACTTTCCAACACTCGATGGACAACAAAAACACGAAGTGGTTTCCATCAGTGCCGATAGTGTAATTGTCAAAGGATTTAGAATCATCAACTCAGGACATGCGTCACTTGATGATCCATGCGGAATTAAAGTTTACGATTGCACCTTTGTCAAAATCGAGAACAACATCCTCAACAATAATTTCTTCGGAATTTACCTCCAGAACTGTAGGAACTGTCTCGTAAAAAACAATAAGATAACCGCTTACGGCAAACAGGAACAACTCATCGGCAATGGTATTCACTGCTGGAAAAGCGACAACCTTCAAATTATCGCCAACAAAATTTCAGGACATCGCGATGGGATTTATTTCGAATTTGTAACGCAGTCTGTCATTTGGAGAAACGTTTCCAACAAAAACATTCGCTATGGTTTACATTTTATGTTTTCTAATGACGATGCCTACATCACCAATGTTTTCAAAAATAACGGAGCAGGCGTGGCGGTGATGTTTACCAAAAATGTCAAGATGTACAATAACTATTTTGAAGAAAATTGGGGCGATTCAGCTTACGGTTTGCTGCTTAAAGAAATTGCCGACAGCTACATTTTTAATAACAAATTTGCGCGCAATACGTCAGGAATTTACATGGAAGGCACCTCGCGTATTAAAGTAGAAAAGAACGTGTTTGAATCGAATGGCTGGGGCATGAAAATTCAAGCAAGCTGTATGGATAACGAAATTGTGAACAATAATTATATGAAAAACACTTTCGACATCAGCACCAACGGCAGTTTGGTTTTAAATACATTCAACGCCAATTATTGGGACAAATACGAAGGTTACGATTTGGATAAAAACGACCTGGGCGATGTACCATATCATCCGTTGAGTTTGTTTGCAATTTTAACCGAAAACACACCATCGGCAATGTTGCTCTACCGAAGCTTTATGATTACGCTATTAGACAAATCCGAGAAAGTTTTGCCTAGTATAACGCCCGATAATTTTATAGATAAAACGCCCCTAATGAAATCGCTGCCTTTATGATTGAGATAAAAAATATTAGCAAGAAATTCGGGAAATTAGAAGTGCTCAAAGACATCAATCTTTCTTGCAAAAAAGGAGAATGTATTGCCTTAATTGGCCCAAATGGCTGTGGAAAAACTACTTTAATCAAATCAATTCTTGGGATGGTTTTGCCCGATAAAGGCACCATCGAATTCAATGGAAAATCGGTTTTAGGAGAACATTTATACCGCGAAAACATTGGCTATATGCCACAAATTGGTCGCTATCCAGATAATATGACGATTGGTCAAATCATCGAAATGATTAAAAAAATCAGGAACAGCAACCAAGCCTTAGATGAAGATTTATTAAAAGCATTCAAACTCGAAAGCATGTTCGACAAACAAATGCGAACTTTATCGGGCGGAACCACGCAAAAGGTAAGCGCCGTATTGGCTTTTTTATTCAATCCAGATGTGTTAATCTTAGACGAACCAACCGCAGGTTTAGATCCGTTGGCGGCTGAGATTTTGAAAGAAAAAATCATCCAAGAAAAAGACAAAGGGAAACTCATTTTTATTACTTCACACTTGCTCAGTGAACTCGACGATTTGATTACCGAAATTATTTTTATGCAAGACGGGACCGTCTATTTTCATAAAAAAGTAGCCACTTTAAAAGCAGAAACCAACGAGGATAAGATCTCTAAAGCGATAGCCAGTATTTTGAAAAACAAGTCGGTCAATCAGAACCATCAGGAATCTCATAAAGTTTTAAAAGCAATCCTTTAAAATCATGAACAGAATCATCAAAATCATATGGCTGGACATTCTCAAAAGCAGGATAGTATTCGCATACACCTTGATTTTAGCAATCTTATCGTGGAGTTCTTTCGCATTAGAAGACAATTCTGCAAAGGGAATCCTGACCGTTTTGAATGTTATTTTATTTACAGTACCATTGGTTTCTATACTTTTTGCAACGATTTATTTGTATAACAGTGCCGAGTTTATAGAACTGCTCTTGAGCCAACCCATCAAACGCGGGAAAATTTGGATCAGCTTGTTTCTTGGACTTTCGCTGTCGATGATTTTGGCTTTTTTTGTTGGTGCCGGAATTCCATTATTAATCAACTCGCCCGACAGTATAGGCTTGATGATGCTCATTAATGGTTGTTTGATTACCGTTATTTTCACAGCCTTGGCATTTTCGAGCGCGATTATCACCAGAGATAAAGCCAAAGGAATCGGAATTGCCATCATGACCTGGCTGTTTTTTGCGCTACTTTTTGATGGTTTAGTTTTGTTCTTATTGTTTCAATTTCAAGATTATCCGATTGAAAACGCCATGGTGGCTATCACTGCATTGAGTCCGATTGACTTGGCTCGAATTCAAATCTTGTTGCACCTTGATGTTTCTGCGATGATGGGTTATACCGGTGCGATTTTCAAAGACTTTTTTGGCACTGCTGTGGGGTTAATTGCTTCTTTTGTGCTGTTGAGTTTGTGGGCAATCTTACCCTTTTTTATTTCGTTGAAGAAGTTCAAAACCAAAGATTTGTAGCTCATGAAAACAGATATTAGAAATAGAAAAGACATCGAAAAGTTAGTCAATGCTTTTTATGATAAAGTCAAAAATGATGAAGCGATTGGTTATTTATTCACCGATGTAGCACACGTGAATTGGGAATTGCATTTGCCTAAAATGTATGATTTTTGGGAAAACATCCTTTTCTACACCGGAAATTATGATGGAAATCCAATGGCGAGACACAAAGAATTACACGATAAAAGCACCATGACCAAAGCACATTTTCAGCATTGGATTGATTTGTTTAACAAAACGGTCAACTATCATTTTGAAGGGCCAAAAGCCGAAGAAATAAAAAACAGGGCCATGAATATTGCCACAGCCATGATGTATAAAACATTGTCTTCATGAAGCATCACATCGTTTTAATAATACATCTTTTAGCCGCTACCATTTGGGTTGGTGGACATTTGCTTTTGGCTTTTCGTTATTTACCTGCGACTATTAAACACAAAGATATTTCCATTTTAAATGATTTTCGCTCCAAATTTGGTAAAATTGGAATGCCTGCTTTATTTATTTTGGTGCTTACCGGAATCCTTTTAGCTTATGATTATAACGTGCCTGTTTCAAAATGGTTCTCGTTTTCAAGTCCGATAGAAAGGACTATATCTACAAAACTGCTCTTGCTTTTCGCTTCCTTAGCTTTGGCAATTCACTCTCAAAAATTTGTCTTTCCAAAACTAACTGCAGAGAAAATGACCCTCGCAATTATTGAAATCATCACCGTAACTTTAATTGGCATTACGATGCTGATTTTAGGCAGCTTCATTCGATTGGGCGGCATATAAAATCTATATTTTCACAAAACCACCTCGATTCTCGCGGCGTGCAATAGATTGATCCACAATTAAAATTCCGACAGCAATCATATTCTTCAATTCATAAAAATCTTTAGTGATTTGATGCTGTTTCTGCATCGCTACTACTTCATTTTTCCAACTTTGAAGTTGGCTTTTTGCAACTAATAAATCCTTTTCATGCCTAACAATACCAACATTATTTTGCATTAAATGTTGCAAAGCGTTTTTTGTATTTAAAATATATTGTGGGTCAATTTTACATTCCTCAATTGGCTTCCATGTTTTAAATTCCTTGCGATGCATACTATTTTTTGAAGTCTGCTTTATCAAGAAATTATAAATATTGTCGGCATATACCAACGCTTCCAACAACGAATTCGATGCCAATCGATTGGCGCCATGCAAGCCCGTACGCGAACTCTCGCCACAAGCAAATAAATTTTCGATAGTGGTTTCCCCATTCCTATCCACAGCAATACCACCACAAACATAATGCTGCGCCGGAAGTACAGGTATCCAATCTTTTTCGATAGCAATGCCCAAATCTTTACATCGTCTGTAAATCATGGGGAAATGTTTTATAAAATTATCTGGGTGCAAATGGGTGCAATCCAAATAAACACAGGCTTCACCCGATTTTTTTAACTCGGTTTCAATGCTTTGTGAAACGATATCACGTGAAGCCAAATCGGCTCTTTCATCGTAATCTAACATAAATCGATGACCATTTTTGGTACGCAAATAAGCCCCAAAACCTCTGATAGCTTCCGATATCAAGAAAGTTGAAGTGGCGTTTTTATCATACAAAGCCGTCGGATGGAACTGTATAAATTCCATATCTTTTATTGTCGCACCGGCTCTTTTTGCCATTGCGATACCATCGCCAGTTGCTACAGCCGGATTGGTGGTATGGCCATAAACTTGGCCTATTCCGCCAGTGGCCAAAAGTGTAATATCGGATTGTATAGTCAAAATTTCATTGGTTGTCTCGTTCAAAACATAAGCGCCAAAACATTGGTTTTTTTCTAAAATTAATTCCAATGCAAAATGAAAGTCAAGAATCTGTATATTGTTTCTACTATTCGCTTGTGCTAAAATGGCACGCTCAATTTCAAAACCCGTTTGATCTTTATGATGCACCACGCGATTAATCGAATGCCCACCTTCGCGTCCTAAATCCAAATATCCTGCTGAATTCATGTCGAATTTGGCACCCCAATCTATTAGCTCTTGCAAGCGTTTTGGTCCTTGCGTTATAACCATTTCCACTACTTCTTGATTGCACAATCCGTCACCACAAATGAGCGTGTCTTCTATGTGCTTTTTAAAATGGTCGCCAGTTTGATTTTGCACGACAGCTATGCCGCCTTGCGCATATTTGGTATTGGTTTCTTCCGCTGTAGATTTGGTTACAATGGTAATGGTCTTGTCAGGAAAAAATGCTGAGATTTTGATGGCAAAAGTCAATCCTGCAATGCCGGAACCTATAATCAAATAATCGGTATGCATCCTCATTTAGATAATTCAAGCATTCGCTCGATTGGGATTAATGCTTTTTCTCTAATGCCTTTTGAAACTGTGACTTCCGGACTTTCATTTAGCAAACAATCATACACTTTTTGTAGTGTATTCATTTTCATAAAGCCACATTCGCTGCAAGCACAGGTGTTATTTTCATGTGATGGTGCAGGAATTAGTATTTTTTCTGGAACTTCTTGTTGCATTTTGTATAAAATTCCAGCTTCGGTGGCAACGATAAACTTGGTAAACGGACTTGTTTTGACATACGCAATCATTCCTGAGGTTGAACCAATATAACTGGCAGTCTCAAGGATATGGGTTTCCGATTCGGGATGCGCTATGATCTTGGCATCAGGATGCAATCGATGAAGCGCAATCAGTTTGTCTAGCGAAAAGGCTTCATGAACCACACAGGAACCATCCCAAAGCACCATTTTTCTTCCTGTTTTTTGATTGATATAGTTGCCCAAATTTTTATCGGGAGCAAAAATAATCGGAATATTTGTCGGTACAGAATTTACAATTTTTTCAGCATTGGACGAAGTACAAACAAGATGACTCAACGCTTTAATTTCTGCGGAACAATTAATATAAGTAATTACGATATGATCGGGATGCGCTTCAATAAATTTTTTAAAAATAAGCGGCGGACAAGAATCAGCCAGTGAGCATCCGGCATTTAAATCTGGTAAAATTACTTTCTTATTAGGATTTAAAATTTTAGCGGTTTCTGCCATAAAATGCACCCCTGCAAAGAGAATGATAGCTGCATCAACTTTAGCCGCTTCTTGCGACAAACCCAAGCTGTCACCAACATAATCAGCTATTTCTTGAATCTCAGGTGCTTGATAATAGTGCGCTAAGATTACTGCATTTTTTTGCTTTTTCAAATCGAGTATGCGCTCTTTACGTTTTTCCATGGTAACTTTTTATAGGTAATTGCGTGAAATTCATAATACAAAAAAAGAAATTGAATGCAATGCAAATTAACTGCTGAAAAACAAGGTTTTGTATGACTTAAGTCATATTAGCGAATAGTAACTAATGGGTAATATTGAAGATAAATTAAATCATTAAAAAATGGAAACATTAGTAGAAAAAACAATCGGACAATACGTAGCAGACGATTTCAGGACAGCCGCTATCTTTTCAAAGTATGGAATCGATTTCTGTTGTAAAGGCAACCGTACTTTAGCCGAAGCCTGTGAAAGCAAGCAAATAAATTCAGCAACCTTGGAACAGGAAATCAATACGGTCTTGGACTATAAGAATAAGGAAGGGATTGATTTTAAATCCTGGCCATTAGACTTATTGGTTGACTATATAGAAAAAACGCACCATCGTTATGTTCAGGAAAAAACTACTGTACTTTATAGGTTTTTAGACAAACTGTGTAAGGTGCATGGCGGTCGCCATCCTGAGTTATTAGAAATCAACAACTTATTTATTGCAGGTGCAGGTGAATTGTCAAAGCACATGATGAAAGAAGAACTGGTTTTATTTCCGTTTATTAAAAGAATGGCCGAAACAAAATCTAAAAGTGAGTCTATAACAATGCCGCATTTTGGGTCTGTCGATAATCCCATCGCCATGATGAAGGATGAGCACACTACAGAAGGAGAACGATTCGCCAAGATCGCTGAATTGACCAATAATTATACGCCACCCACAGATGCCTGTGAAACCTATAAGGTAACGTTTGCCATGTTGCAGGAGTTTGAGCAAGATTTGCACAAACACATCCATTTAGAAAACAATATCCTTTTTCCAGAAGCGCAGTTATTGGAAAAGAAGTTTACCATACTGGATAGGTTATCCAGTACGTTATTATAAATCCAAAAACTTATGGGAAAGTATGTTATCAAAAGAAATGGTGATTACAAAACATTCACAAGTTATAAGATAGAGGATGCTATACTAAAAAGCTTTGAAAGCGTTTCTGTGCCGTTTGATGAATCTGTTTACATAGATGTTATTGAGGCTATTGCGATCAAAGACACCTGGGCAGTTGAAGAAATCCAGGACATCATAGAGAAAATACTGTTCGAAAAACACTATTTTACCGTAATGCGGTCTTTTATCTTGTATCGGCATACCCGAAAACTACAACGCGAACATGTTGATGGATTAAATGACGACACGACGTATGTGGACAGTTCACAAACCATAGAAGAGTATATTTCGCAAACCGATTGGCGTATCAATGCCAACGCCAACACTTCCTATTCCAATGCAGGCTTGGTCAACAATGTAGCAGGGAAAATTATTGCCAATTATTGGCTGGATAAAGTCTACTCTAAAGAAGAAGGTTACGCCCACCGAAATGGCGACATTCATATCCACGATTTAGATTGTCTAACGGGCTATTGCGCGGGATGGAGCTTGCGGGTTTTGCTCAACGACGGATTCAATGGTGTTCGGGGTCGCGTAGAAAGCAAACCGCCATCGCATTTTAGAGAAGCATTGGGTCAGATGGCTAATTTCCTTGGCATTTTACAAAGTGAATGGGCAGGTGCTCAAGCGTTCAGCTCGTTTGACACGTATTTAGCACCTTATGTTTTTAAAGACAATCTATCATTTGATGATGTGTTGAAAGCCATCCGCAGTTTCGTATACAATTTGAATGTTCCGGCACGTTGGGGACAATCACCGTTCACGAATATCACACTCGATTGGGTGGTTCCAAATGATTTAAAAGAACAAATCCCGACCAAGAACAACCACCACTTTTTTGAAGGCAATTTCAGTCACGACCTTTTAGTGAAAGCACAAAATCGTGGTGTTTCCAAACCAACCGACTTGCGGTACGAGCATTTTCAACAGGAAATGAATCTGATCAATAAAGCCTATTACACGGTCATGACAGAAGGCGATGCCAATGGCCAGCCGTTTACGTTTCCGATTCCAACCGTCAATATTACCGAAGATTTTGATTGGCATGGCGAAAATACAGACCTACTTTTCGAAAATACCGCAAAAATTGGTTCCTCCTATTTTCAAAATTTTATTGGCAGCCAATACAAGTTGGATGAAAACGGACTGAAAGTAGAAAATGAAAATGCCTACAAACCCAACGCTGTTCGCAGTATGTGCTGTCGTTTGCAACTCGATTTAAGAGAATTGCTAAAACGGGGCAACGGCCTTTTCGGTAGCGCAGAAATGACCGGAAGTATTGGAGTCGTAACCATCAATATGGCGCGTTTGGGCTATCTATTTAAAGGAAATAAAGCCGGACTTTTTGAACAATTGGATAAACTAATGGCGATTGCTATGTCGACACTGGAAAAGAAAAGGGTTTTTATTCAGGAAATGTATGATCGGGGTTTGTTTCCTTACACCAAAAGATATTTGCCTCATTTTCGCAATCATTTTTCTACCATTGGCGTCAACGGAATGAACGAAATGGTTCGCAATTTCACCAATGACAACGAAGATATCACCAGCAGTTTCGGTAATGATTTTTGTGTAGAAATTTTAGATTACATCAGAAATAGGATGAAAGAATTTCAAGAAACTACCGGGAATTTATACAACCTTGAAGCCACACCGGCAGAAGGAACAACCTATCGTTTTGCGAAAGAAGACAAAAAAAGATTCGACAAGATTATTCAAGCAGGTCAAAATGAAAATATCTACTATACCAATAGCTCGCAAATTCCTGTCGATTTCACGCAAGATCCTTTCGAAGCCTTACTGATGCAAGATGAATTGCAATGCAAATATACCGGCGGAACGGTTTTGCATTTGTATATGAATGAACGAATCAGTTCTTCAGAGGCTTGTAAAAACTTTGTCAAAACAGTATTGTCGAATTTCAAGCTGCCGTATATTACCGTAACGCCTGTTTTTAGTGTTTGTCCGGTTCACGGCTATCTCAATGGCGAACACGAATATTGTCCAAAATGTGACGCATTAATCATCGAATCTCAAAAAGAAGTATCTCATGAAAACCAAGACTAACGAAGTTTCAGAAAGCAACCAGCATTTGCGAACCAAATGCCTGGTTTACACAAGGGTAATGGGCTATCACCGCCCGGTAGAGAGTTTTAATATTGGTAAAAAAGGCGAACACAAACAGCGTGTTCATTTTAAAGAAAATCAGTGTTAGCCAAGCCGATTTATAATATTACGCCCTTTACTTTACTCGATTACCCCAATCATTCAGCTTGCATATTTTGGTATGCAGGCTGTAATATGCGCTGTTCTTACTGTTATAATCCGGAAATTGTTTTAGGAAAAGGCAAGATTACTTTTCCTGAAGCCATTTCCTTTTTAAAAACCCGACAAGGCTTGCTTGATGCTGTTGTTTTCAGCGGTGGCGAATGCTTGCTGCATAAGAACAGTATGGCGCAAATAAGTGAAATTAAAAAACTGGGATTCTTAATAAAGATCGACACCAATGGCTCTAAACCTGATGTTCTAAAACAATTAATAGCCGAAAATTTAGTCGATTATGTGGCTTTAGATTTTAAGGCGATTCCTGGTAAATTTCACCAAATCACACAATCGGATTTGTTTTTAGAATTTGAGCAATCACTCGATATTCTTTTACAAAGCGACATCCAATTTGAAGTGAGAACCACGCATCATTCGGAGTTAATTTCAGATGAAGAAATGAATCAAATGGTTGGTTATCTTGACTCAAAAAAATATACAGGAAATTATTACATTCAATCTTTCAGAAACCATGTTGCCACGCTTGCAGCTTTGCCTGCTTCTGCAAGAATAAAAGAAAAAACACTGGCATCAGCATTACATTTCAATATTGTTTTTAGAAACGGATCTTAGTTTTTTCAAAAACTCAAAAACAATCATATACAACCCAATTAAAATTCCAATGCCAAATAGGGTGAATAGGGTATAAATCAAATGCAGAGAATCTTGAAATTTACCAAATGAAAACGTGGGATTAAAAAAAGTCCAGTATCCTTTTTTGGCACCCATAAGGAGCAATGTGATCCAAAATAGTATAAACGAGCTATGGAAAATTTTGATTCCGATTTGAATGTTCTTTTGTGAGCGCATACCCAATGGATTCGTGATTTCTATAATATAAGCAATCGACGATAAAAGAATCAAAGTGTTGATGCCAATAGTGGTTCCCATCGAATGCGCCACGGTAATGTGCGTTCCGTGTGTAAACAAATTAATCGCAGGAATAGACAGCAGCAAGGCTAAAACGATATTCAAGAAAACCCAAAAATCAGCCATCATCATCAATTTATAGGCTAAAGAGAATTCGGTTTTCTTTGCTGTGGAAAGGCTTTTTTTCCAATCGTAAATGATGGAGACCAGAATAATCCATTCGGTCATGCTGATTCCGTAAGCGAAATAGCGAATCCAAGGTGCTGTCGGAACAATGTAAATGTGGTGCGCCCAGCCAAACATTAAATTGGTTAAACCCAGAAAATAAAAGAAGAATGCTTTTTTTGAAACCGCATAACTTTCATCGCCACTAATTTTCGACATTATAAAAAGAGCTGTTCCATACACCAGCATATTCCACGAGCCTACATAAGAACCACCCGATTTCCATTGCAATGCAATATTTTGAATAAAGTTTTCTCTGAAATAAGGCAACATCCACAAATGCGCTTCGGTAAAATGATAGATCATAAAAACAATTCCGGTGGCCCACATCCAATAATAAACAGGCCAGTTTTTAAAGCTCGGCAGCATCGTTTTGCAATAATGAATTCCGAATAAAATCCAACCCAAGACAATCGGGAAATAAAAATAACTCGGAAACTCTAAGTATTCTTTTCCTGCAAAATTTTTCGATAAATACGAAATAACAATACCAAATCCAGTGAAAACAAACAGCCAAAAATGCCATTTGATGAGGCTTTGATTTGCATTTTTAATATAAAAATAAATACCGCCAATGGCACTGAGTAAAATCCAGGAAATCACAAAAAAAGTATGTAACGGTCGGATTACATGGAACGGCAAAGTCTCTTTTATGAAATCAGGAATGACATATTGAAAACCGGCAAGTAATCCGCAGAGCAATCCAAACAGTAGTGAAATTAAACCCAGTGCAATAAAATAAAAAGGATAATTATTTGCTTTCATGACCTACTTTTTTCTTTTGATTGAAACCCAACCATCTGTTTCTAATTCGGCTTCAGTATTGGGATAAAAACCCGTTTGATTGACTTCTTTAAAAAACTGAACAAGTGCTTCTTTTTCTTTACTGTTGAAATTAAACTTCGGCATGGCTTTAACACCACTGTTAAGCATGGCTTTTAAATAATCTTCGTTTCGATTGGCATAGACATTCGTCAAATCGGGCCCAAGATAACCGCCTAGACCGTAGAGTTGATGGCACGAATTGCAATTGTTTTTCAACCAAAGATTTTCTCCTTGAATCGCTTTTTTAGACAAATGAATGTTGCCGTAATCCGATTTTGAAGTGTAAATAGTATAATTGTAAACTGAGAAAAAGACAAGAAATAGCGATACAATGAACAGATGCTTTATGAATGGTTTCATAGTAATTTGAAAATATCAATAAACAAATAGAAGAAAAAGTTGGTGTTGTTTCTATGATTTTAATCATAACAAAAAAGCGTGAATTACGACAATTCACGCTTTTCAACTTTAAAAATAGGAAGGCAACATTTGAATTAATAAGTAACTTTATTTAGGTAGTAGCACATCGCCAATGACGTGAATAATCCCATTTCCTGTAGGTATAGATGCTACTATTTCTGAGCCATTTACATAGGTCTTATCTTCTTTTTTGGTGATTTTTACTTTGCCTCCAAAAACCATATCAAACTCTTGTCCATCTTGCATGTATTCTGTTTTCAGGGTACCTACATAAGTGTGATAGCCTAAAATGTTTTCCAAATCGCCTTTTTTCTCTGGTTTTAATAAACCTTCTACGGTACCGGCGGGCAATTTGTCGAAGGCGGCATTGGTGGGCGCGAAAACAGTAAATGGGCCAGCATTGCTTAATGAGGTTACCAATCCCGCAGCTTTTACAGCGGTTACCAATGTGGTGTGGTCTTTACTTCCTACGGCGGTTTGCACAATGTTGGGAACAGAACTTTCGTCGACTACATTTTCTTGTCCGCCAGTGGTTGCGGCTGTAGTTTCAGCGGTCGATTCGGTTGCGGCTTGATTGGTTTGCTTGCAACTCATGGCAATGAATAAGCTTGCCAATAACAATGTTTGAATTGATTTTTTCATAATAAATACTTTTATATACTTTCAAATTATACCTACAAAGTACCTGATTATGAAACAGACCTTTTATGAATGCAATCATAAAAGTGGCTGTTTTTTAACTTTTTTAATAGCATAAATAGCCATGATTCCAATTCCTGAAACCAAAACAAAGGCTGCGCCAAAAAGCATTTCATTTACCAACGGAATCACGGTGTAACTAAACGATGCGATGCCTTGAACGGCTAAAATAACTTCATTCAATAAAACACCAACCGAGAAAATGATGATACCCGTTTTTATTTGTTTATTGTAATGAATCAAGCGATTCGCATAAATATAAAACAGCAAAAACAAAGAAATAACAGCCAATAAAACCAAGTGTAAATAAGCAATGACAATAGGCCTGAATCCGAAAGCCAACTGACTTAAAGCCGGAACCGTAGAGCCTAGTTGAAGTAAGAATTTAACGCTCAAGGCAAATCCAACAAAAAGTAAAATATATTTTAAAAAGTACGGTAAATTTCCCAGGAACTCCCAATTGGTTTTAACGATGATTAGTAAGAACCTAAACCAAGCATACACTTGAATAACAGCGGCAATGACACTCAATACATATATAAAAACAGGCAAGTCCCACCAAAGCGTCGATAGGAAATACGCGGGAATACAAGCCATAAAAAACAACTTAAAAACCCGCCCATAAAATAGGTTCTCACTCGATTTGATATTCAGCATTGAAAACAACAATCCCATGCAAGCAAAGAAAAACCAGCCATTATATTGAAAATGCAAGTAGTAATAAATAGATGCTAAATATTCGTTTTGATGGATGTTTTTAGTCACCATCATATAAGCCAAAGCAAAAGTGCCCAGCGAAGAAAAAACATTGAAAAACAAAGCGGCTTTAAACCAATTTATAGATAAGTCATCCTTCGCAATTCGTTTCAAATCCTGGAAATAAAAATAGGCGAAGACACAAGCTACAAATATTGAGGCTGTAGCAAAAATTATTGAAAATAACCCGTAACCCTGTATGATAAAGAACACCAACATACCGTATGCGCAGACCAAATTGGCGGTTAGTATTTTCTTGTATTTATTAGAAGTTGTATTGGCAGTTCGCGTTGTTTTATTTTCTAAAAACAAAATCATCAAAACCATTAAAGTATGACTAATCCAACCGGTAAAAGCAAAATGTGAATGCGAATGTTGCAGGTGTTTTTGATCTAAGAAAGGAAACTCGAAACCAATTTTGTAGCGCATTAAAAGTCCTAACAAAGCAACTATCAGTAAATTTATTAAAGAAAATTGCAACCAAAACTTACTTTTCAAAGGCATCAGAAATATATTTTATGATTGTTAATTTCGATTTTGTTTGTTGCTTTCATTTTTGCAAATGCCCTGATAACGGTTTCGACTCTCAAGCCGGTAAAATTGGCAATTTCCTGCCGCGTAAACGGAACCACCTCTTTGCAATTACCAGAACCTTTTTTGTGCGCATTCAAAAATGCTAAGATTCTAAATTCGGGTTTTTGGTTGATGATGTCTTTAGACGTTTTTGCTTTACTATGGATTCTCTTGGCCATGAGCTGCAGAAATTGTTTTTGGATACCGGGATATTCATCAATGATTTTTAAAAATTTATCTTTAGAGAGTTTGATGATTTTAGAATCCTGAAATGCCGCGGCTGTTGATGGATATTTTTCGTCTATAAACAAAGGAGGTTCTCCAAAACTTTGGCCCATTGCAAAATAACCTTGTGTAAATTCCTTTCCATCATCATTAGAATTGAACATTCTCACACATCCTTCAATAATCTGATAATAGAAATTGGCCGCTTCATCTTCAACAAAAATCACTTCGTTTTTCTTGTATTCTTTAGCTATGGCTCCCCAAGAAAAGAGTAAATCTAAATCTATTTGCATCGTGAATGAAGTGTTTTTAAGCTGAAAAGTCTTTGTTTAAAAGACATTGGTACTTATGGTTACAAAATTAATTTTTCTAAAGTTACTAAAACTATGACCAGAATCATATAACGAACCCCGTTTTCGACTGTAACTTTGTCTTATGAAAAAAGTGATTCTCATACTGGTTTTCGCCATAATTCTCAAGCCTGTTTTTCCAGTAATAGAATACGTGACCAACTATGATTATATCGCTAAAGTGTTATGTGTTAACAAGGCTGAGCCTAAATTAGAGTGCAACGGGAAATGCCATTTGATCAAAGAATTGGCCAAAGCATCAGAAAGCGAAAAGCCAATTCATTCTAACAAAAAAGACAATTCGAGACAAGAAGTTGAGATTTTATTCTTTCAAGACCTCATTACATTAGTTGCGACACAATTTTTTTTTCATAGTAAAACTACTATTGGAGACAACTATGCCAACTTATACTTTCACACGGTAAGTTGCTCCGTTTTTCATCCACCTGCAAAAATAGCCTAAACTATTTGGGCAAAGAACACTTCTTGTAAGTTGTAAGCTATTCTTTCTCAGTTCTAAATCAATTTTTCAATTCTTAAAAGGAGTTGACGGGATTTCCACATCCCAATCGTTTTGAAAAGCAATTTTTCAGGCACCTATTCTAAAAACTTTAATCAATAAAAATGAAAACATATTTAAACAAAATATTCGCCATTGTATTTATGGCTTTAGCATTCAGTTCATGTTCTAATGATGATGATAATGTGGTATATCCAACAGCTAATGAACTAGAAGGCTTAACCAAATTCAAAGAAATTAGTAACGACACCCATACCATCGAATTATTCTCGCACACTGGCGCAACGCAACAAGGGTATAATGAAATTAAATTACGAATAAAAGACAAAACAACCAATCAATACCTAAAAAACGCTACGGTTTCATGGATGCCAAAAATGCACATGGCCATGATGACGCATTCTTGTCCGTATTCAGAAGTAAAAAAAGTCACAGCCACCGGAACCTTGTATGAAGGTTACATCATGTTTCAAATGGCACAAAATGAAACCGAGTATTGGGATATAGAAATTGATTACACCGTTGACGATGTTTCGTATACCGCAACTTCAGTAGTCGATGTTCCTGCTTCAAGCCAAAGAACAGTCAATACCTTTATGGGCGCTGATGGGGTAAAATATTTAGTAGCTTATGTAGCACCCGAGCATCCTAAAGTGGCGGTGAATGACATCGTAGTTGGCGTATGGAAAATGGTTGACATGATGACCTTTTCGGTAGTTGATGGCTATACTGTAAAAATTGACCCGAGAATGCCCAGTATGGGAAACCACAGTTCGCCAAATAATGTAAACGCTACACAAGCTACAGTTGGTGGTTTGTATAATGGCAAATTATCCTTGACGATGACAGGCTATTGGAAAATCAACCTACAATTGGTTAAACCGGACGGAACTGTTGTAAAAGGAGAAGCCATCGCAGACGGCATTACTGAAAGCAGTATCTTTTTTGAAATAGAATTCTAATTTGGGTAATATAAAAAAGGTCAAATTCAGTTTGGTTTTTGACCTTTTTTAATGATTCAATCATGAAAAAAACAACCTTTACCTTATTGTCACTGCTTTTGTTTTCAGCTATTTTGGCCCAAGAAACTAAAAAAGATAGCCTGCAACCCATCCAAATGCAAGAGGTTATTGTTATTGGAAACAAAGCACAACTCGCGAGCAAACAATTTAAAATACTAACGTCTATTGACGACTATTTACAAAAGTCAACAAAAATCGACATGATCAAACGAGGCGCATATGCTTGGGAACCGCTAATCAATTCGATGCCCACCGAACGAACGTTAATCACCATTGATGGGATGCGAATTTTTGGTGCTTGTACCGATAAAATGGATCCAATCACCTCATATGTTGAAGTGTCCAATTTATCTGAAGCCACGATTAGCTCGGGGCAAGAAGGTGCTTGTTATGGCAGTACTATTGGTGGCTCTATCGATTTGAAAAGAACCAGAACTAATTTTAAAACCCAAAAATGGAATACTAACTTCACTACTGGTTTTGAAACCAATAACCAACAAAAAATTATGGGCTCAGCGATTAATTATGTCGATAGTTTGGTGTATGTTGATGTCGATTTTATGTACCGCGATGCCGAAAATTATAAAGCCGGAAATAACAAAGAAGTGTTGTTTTCTCAATTCAAAAAAAGAAACTTTTCAGCGACTTCAGGTTTTAAATTAGGAAAAAATAAACTCGTTGAGGGTTCATTAATTTACGACAAAGCCACCGATGTAGGCTATCCGGCTTTACCGATGGATGTTTCGATAGCAGAAGCGATTATTGCTTCCTTAAAGTATGAATATGCTCCGCTAAAATCTATAATTACCCATTGGGAAACCAAAGCATATTTCAACACCATCATGCACAAAATGGATGACACCAAACGACCATTTGTTCCCGTGCACATGGATATGCCGGGTTGGAGTAAAACCTACGGTTATTATTCAAAAATTACAGCCATTAAAGGCAACCACCATTTTTTGGTCAACCTAAATTCATTCTACAATAAATCATTGGCAGAGATGACAATGTATCCGGAAGACCCTAATGAAAAACTCATGTTTATGCTGACGTGGCCAGACGTAAGTACTTTTTACAATGGTGCGTTTATAGAAGATCAATACAGTTTGAATTGCCATTCATTCCTTAAGTTTACGGCTGCTTTGGGCAGTCATACTAACAAAATTGAAAGCGAATTTGGATTGAACAGTTTGCAGATTTTCTATACCAATATGAAGGCGCAAAAAAATCGTTTCTTAAAAAGCATTTCTTCCAATTACAATTATGCAAAGCACAGTGTTTCCTACGGATTTGGCGCCGCTTATGGCGAAAGAGCACCATCGGTTACTGAAGCCTATGGCTTTTATTTGTTCAACAGTTTTGAAAATTACGATAACATCGGCAATCCTGATTTGAAAAATGAAAAATCAATCGAAGGAAATGCTTATTTAGGGTTCAAGAGAGAAAAAGTGAATCTAAAAATTGCAGCTTCTTACTTTCATATTGCAGATTATATTGTCGGGAAGCCTGATTTGAGTCTGGTTCCAATGACCATAGGCGCAACAGGCGTGAAAATATACACATCACTAGAATATGCTACCATTATTAATGTCAGTTTTACGTCTGAATATCAATTTTCAAAACTATTAAAATGGAATATACAATGCGTTTACAGCCAAGGGAAAGATCATGAAAATGTAAACTTGCCATTTATAAGTCCGCTACGGTATGCAACATCATTGCTTTATACAAAAGAAAAACTTTCTGCAGAGATAATTTTTCAAGGCAATGCAAAGCAAACCCATTTCAGTTCAATTTACGGAGAAGATGAAACACCTGATTATGCGATTATCAATATGAACTTGGGCTATAAATTCAACCTCAATAAAAGTAAAGTACATACAAAATGCGGTGTCGAAAACATACTGGATACTTATTATTCAACCTATTCCGATTGGAATAATTTCCCAAGACCGGGAAGGAGTTTTTTTGTAAATCTTTCGATAGGTTTTTAATAAAAGTGTATTTTGTCAAGATTTAGCGACTGCAAAAACTGAAAATGCACCACGAAATAAAGCATACTCAACTAATAGAAACTATCCTTTACATAAAGGATCAGGTATAAAGCAATGCGTTTCACCACAATATTTTAAGAAAAACTGCCGAGCTATATGTTTCGGGAATGACTGAATTTATATTGGCAAAGGACTGAAAATTAGGTTTGTTGCACTCCATCCCAACGCTCGCAAAAATTACCGTCACAGTTATTGGTGCAATAACACGTACACTGCGTGACTTGCGCCGGTAATTTTTTCCCCCAAGCTTTTTTACATAATGTTGCATTATAGGCGCTATTGGTGAATGTCTTTCTAATGATGCTTTGTCAGCGCCTATAATAACATTATGCAAAACAGCCACGCACATCCTCCTAACCGGAACGCAGGTCGCCGCTCCAGGGCAACTTTTGGGCTGGAGTAATTGTCTAACGAGAAAATTAGATTAGCCCAAAAACCACCCTTCGCGTCGCCCAAATTCCCCGTAAAAGTATCCGTCTATAACTCGGTAAATTCTTCTTTCGCTCGGCGTTTCTATCTGAGCATCTTGGTCAATCCGCAAATGCGACAGCATTCACGAGCACAGATAAAAATCAATAAAAATCCCGCGAGTAAACCCCGCCACCCCACAGCGGTTTTAAAAAAAGGTTTTAGGAATGTTCTAAAAGGCAATAAGTGCTGTAACGTTTCCCAATCGATTATCCATTATATCGATTGTCTTTCCATCCAATTAAATATCCAGCACCCATTGCCTTGCTAACGAGAGTAAAGAGTGCCGCTTTGTGATGCTTAGAGACTTCACGGTAATATTGTTTTAGCCACAGCCTGAAAAAAACCAGGCTGCGACAAAAAACAATATTGGGACATCCGTTGGTGGGCATCACAAACCGGCACCCTTTACTTGAGATCCTTGCTAAAAACCTTTTTTTAAGCGTTAATTACCCCGGTTTCGTCAAGACAGGAACATTCCGTTACACGCTCAATATTCAAAATCTCGATCAACCAATTTTCCCAATCTAAACTGCATAAAGCATAGTGACAAACAGCTGCTGATTGCTCTGTTCTTCTTCATTACAGTAGAAAAGTTGTTCCAAGCAATTTTTTAAAACAAATAAGATAAAAAGAAAGAAAAGGTCAGCTACGGTTTTCAAAAAAGCAAGTTCAAGCCCTACGGGTTTTCAAAAAAATCTCCACCCTCAAGGGGTAGTATTTTTTTGAAAAAACTTGCTTTTTTGAAAATCCTTCGCAGGATTGGATGGCTTTCTTTTTCTCTTTTTTCTTTTAAAAATGTGTGCTGTTTCGCCACGAAAAAATTAAAGCCATGCAAAACCTAATGATTAAATCCCACAAACCAAACCAAATGTATTTAGGCAACTACATTTTCATTTTGAACAAAGGTCTCAACAGCGGTAAACCAATGCACGAGCCTTGCCCAAACTGTTTCGTCCTCATTTTCCCGACTGCGGAAGAAAAAGAATCCTATTACTGGCTTTCATATAGCCTTTGGAAAGCGAAATTCTGGCATTTGTACCTCGTCGGTTCGGTCATTCCATTTCTGCGCATCTGCGATTTTAAGAAAGAATTTGACAATAAAACCCGGTCGATGCTACAGGAACACGACGAGCATTTAAAAAGCGTAAAGGCGTTGCGATTGCTCGAACAAAAGGAAGCACAGTTCCATAAAAATTTGGCACTTATAAATGATATGAAACGTGCAATTCTTTATCGCTACATCAGCAAAAAATAACCTTAAAGCCTAATATCATGACACTTTTTATTCTATACCAAACAGACAATTGGAAAACAAAATCCTCACGAGTTTTTTTCGGAGTGTTTGACAGCCGCGCGAAAGCACAGGATTGTGCAAAATACAATCGATTGCAAACCAACGATTCTAAAATTGTAATTGAAGAAGTAACACTGAATCAATGCCTTTAAAAACCAAGATATAAACGCCAAAAATTGAAATTATGGAAACTACAAATGACCCATTCAAAGAAGCCATTACAAATCATCTGCAAGAAGTCGCAAGCAAAGACGAATTGTTTGCAAACACATTATTGAAGCCAAATAAAAACCTCGATGATTGCGCCACATACATCCTAAACGAGGTAAATAAATCAGGCAGGCAAGGCTTTGCAGACGATGAAATCTACAATATGGCAATTCATTACTATGATGAAGATAGCATTGAAATCGGTGAAAAACTGTCAGCGAGAATCGTCGTCAACCATTCACTCGCTGCACCACCGAAACCGACATATACCACAGCCAAAACAGCTACGACGAAAGCAGACACAAACCAAATTTCACTTTTTTAGCCATGACACCAAAAACAAAAATTGAATTGAAAATCGTAGAACTTAGTAAAAGTCTACCGACAATCACCATGAAATATCACAGACAGGCATATGCCGACTGTTTCGATAGACTTGCCGTGCAATCGCGAAATACAATTTTCTGCCTTGAATGTGGTAATAGATGGAAGTGTCTGGATAATAATGAAATTAAGACTACCACCTGTAAACAATGCCGAAAAAAGTTGATTTTCACAGACAGTTACAATAACGGACTACGTGAAACCGACTACTACCAAGTGCTTACAACCGCCGGAGAATTTCAAATTGTTCGGATGGTCTGCATTACAAAATGGATGAAAAAGAATCAAAAATGCGGCTATTTTGCCCACGAAGTCATGCAGATTTTTATTGATGAAAACGGTCGAACCCGAACCCTGTCAAAGAATGTTATGGGCATGTCACAATATTTCGACCAATGGATTGTCGGCAGTACATTAACGCTCAAACAATGTGAGAACAGTAATCGGTTTAATTTGAAACCAAGTTTTATTCATCCTGTGATGCAAATTTTTCCAAAACTGAAGCGAAATGGTTTCGATGGAAATTTTCACGGAATTGCGCCACAGTTATTGTTTCGGGAAATCCTTAAAGACAATATTGCCGAGACATTACTAAAAAGTCAGCAATTTGATATGTTATATTACCACATTCGCAATACAGCCATTAAACAAACAGATAGATATTGGAAATCGCTGAGAATCTGCAACCGCAATTCTTATCAGATAAACGATGCAAAACTGTGGGTTGATTATGTTGATTTGCTTGACCATTTTGGCAAGGATTTGAGAAATCCGAAATATGTTTGCCCCCCTAGATTTGGAAGTGGCACATAATAAATGGATGGTCAAAAAACAGGACGAAATTATTAAAAGCACATTTGAAGAAAAGAAAAAGCAAATCGCTAAAAATCAAAAGAGATATTTCAAAACCAAAAAGCAATTCTTTGGCTTGGTATTTTCCAACGAACACATTTCTGTCAAAGTGATTGAAACTGTAAAGGAATTTCTCGAAGAGGGCTGTATTCACAAACATTGTGTTTTTACGAACGAATATTACAAGAAAGACAATTCTTTAATTCTGTCCGCGAAGGTAAAAGGGATTCACATCGAAACCGTACAGGTTTCATTAGAAAATTTTGAGATACTGCAATCACGCGGCAGGGGCAATAAGGCTTCCAAGTACAATAAAGACATTATCGACCTTGTAAAAAGAAATATGCACCAAATTGGGGCAAGAATGAAAAAAGCATCCTAAAAACACAAAAGCCTGATCTTTACAGACCAGGCTTTTCATTTTGACTTTGCCGACACTTATTTCTTTTTAGATTTCGTCAACCATTTAAGCAGTAAGGTAACGACAAAGCTTGAAGCCGCCCCAATGATTGCCAACAATACGGTTTTGGCAATATCTTCGGAAAGGATGTTGGGCATCATGCTCAACAAAGTTCCCGAAGCGGTTCCTATTTTTAAGGAAACTGAATTATCCACCGGATTTTTTATGCAGTTTCAAACCTAAAGCTTCTTCGTCAACAGTAACCAGACTGACTGCCATCAGGACAGCCCCCGCACTGGCTACGTGTTTGACGATTTCAAGAACAACTCCCGCAGTCATATCGCCGCCGATCAGCACGCCGCTTGCAGTAGTCAAGATCAAGCCGATTAATCGCAGCTTTTTAAAGAAACTTGGAGTTGGTGCTGCTGCCCTCTGAAAAACATTCATGACGTTTCGCTTTTAATTTGAGGTGCTATTGGCGAGGTGCGCCTTGCGCACCGCCAATGTCAGGAAATCCGTTAATTACACTCGCTGCTCTCGGCACATAATTACCGCCAATATCGTCAACAGATGCCAACATCAGCGGACGCGATGATGGCACAGTTTGCCCACCGATTTCGAACTGTCGTGGCGCGGTTTGGCCACCTCCAATTTCGACTGAAACAAATTGTCTGTTTTCACTTCCCGGAGTTGTCTGACCACCAATTTCGAATTGTCGCGGTGCGGTCTGAGTACCGCCAATTTCCATTAATTCCCTCGGAGCAGTTTGGCCGCCTCCAATTTCATTTATAACAAGTCGTCTGGTTTCATTTCCCTGAGTAGAATTTCCACCGATTTCGAAATCGAAGTTAGCATCCGAAAAATCATAAACTGAGTATTGTACAGCAGAATTTGCGATTGGAAAGTACGAAAATTGACGTGCGTTAAGCACATCATTTTCAATATCTTCTCCGTGCGGAATTGCGTTGACAAAGATCTTACGGGTTTCATTTCCGCCGCCGCCAATTTCCATACAATGGTACGCAAAACTTCTCGGCGCAGAATTACCGCCAATCGGATCGGAACTTTTATGGTAGCCACGCGGTGCAGTTTGCGATCCGCCGATTTCTTCAGACCGTCTTTCGGTCTGACGCGGCGCAGTTTGTCCACCGCCGATTCCGCCGATATTTGCAACAGTATAAGATCTTGGTGGACTTTGAGTGCCGCCAATATCATTGCCGGACATTAAAGGCGATCTAGGCGCAGTTTGACCACCGCCAATTTTAGATTGGTTATGCGACACAAAATTTCGAGGTGCAGTGCTGCCGGGACCGTTCCCTCCAATTTCTGCTGATGTGTAAGGTCTAGGTGCATTTTGAGAGCCGCCAATCAGGATTCCAAAAAATGCAATAAATAAAAGTACAGGGTACTTCGCGTAGTGTAAAAATTTAATTGTTTTCATGATAATAAAAATTAAGATTTGATGATGATTAAAACTTTTTTGCCTTTGTCCATCTCCTGATAAACCAATGTTTTCAGTTTGGAAAAAGCCTTTCGGGACATCAGGCCTAAGCCAGCTCCCGAGATTTTTGTAACCGGAGCGATGCAGCCATTGAGTTCTTTTAAGGCATTGTTTGCAGGATGAAAAAGAATAGCACCGCGATTCTTAACCTGTGTAATTTCAATATGCCATTTAAACTTTTTGCTGTACCGCTTCTCAAGAAGATATTTCCCTTCCGGAATGCACGAAACTTTCGATTCGTTGTTTTTCCACGGAAGTTCAATCGTGTTGCAGATGATTTTTCCATTGCATTCGATCTGTCCGTTTGTTCCATTAGGGAAATAGGTTCTTTTTAAAGCCAGGACCATTACAATCCGCTTACGTTGACCAATGCCAATGGGTTGAACGCACCATTTTTCAACGCATACATTTGCGCGTTTACTTCTTGGTAGAATTCAATTCCCAAAGCTAAAAACAAAGGCTTGGTGCTTGCGGCTGTGACTTGGTTAGTATGTTGCACCGCAACTGTCGCGACCGCATTCCACGGCAAAATTGCCGTTTCAGACGTTTGTACCACAAACGTTTCATTTTCAAAATCAATCTCGGCACCGCCTGAGATAATCTTGTAATGCGTAGTTCCTGATGGCGCTGCAATCATATTGATCGGAATGAACGGCGCAATTTCCAAAGTGATTTCACCAGAAACCCTGTCAATCGCACCCACAAAAGGGGCATACAACGTTGTGCCGAGCTTGCCACGAATGTTGAACTCAAAGCCCAAAAGCAATTCCGCCTCACCGTCAATCACGTTTCTCAATCCACGCTCATTAACAGCATCCGCTTGAATAACCTTGACCATTTGCTGCGTAAGCCGTCCAACCATTTTTCCGTCCGCAGAGTTGATCAATAAACCTCTAAGCGCAGTCCTGAGCATTTTGCCCGCCTTTCCGGCACGGCCAAACTCAGCACCATTCTCACGCGTTCTCTGGAACGCGGGGTCACTTTCAATCCTGCTTTTTTCAATTCCTCCTTTCTCGCGGGCAAGGTGCCCGTCTTGCGAAGTCTTGTAAAAGGTAATATCGCCGATAGTACCTTTCAATTTAATTATGCCTTTCTGTCTTGCCATAATCGTAAAACTTTGATTAATAATTCTGTTCGTTACTCCATCATTTTCAGAATCGTTGCAACTAATTTTTTGAATGATTTAATCAAAGTTTATAGCAATGGCGGGGCATTACAATGCGTCATTGTCCATAGTGGCACATAATTGACTATAAGTACCAATAATTGCACATTGCCATTTCAGGAAATTATCTAGATTTGTAAGTATAGTTGAGGTAGGGCAAAGCCCTACCAAAGGCATAGATAAAGTATCAATTGTGCAAAATGGGAACTAGCAGCGGTAGAGTGTGCATGTACCCGAAAGACGTTCAACGCATAATGGGAAAAGAATACACCCAGGCAAGGAGGTATTTAATCAAGATAAAGAAGCATCTGAAGAAAGAAGATCATCAATATATTTCGGTCGAAGAATTTGCGAAATATTCAGGACTTCCTGTAGAAGAAGTTTTGCGTTGTATGTTGTAGGGAAAGAGGAAGCAGAATATGTCTTCTGAACCTTTAAACACAAACCGAACTAGTTCAATAACCAGTCCAAAAAATGGTACAATAGCGCAGATATTATTTGCATTTGTAGATCGAAGTGCGTAAATTTATAGCATAAGATTTGAAGTTATTTGTTGTCAAAGACACAAATTCGAGACCCTTAAAATTTAGACTTCAGTATGTGTTGATATAAACGGGATTGCAACTATGGTTCGAATCCCTCATCGCCCACAAAAAAGCAGGATTTTCATCCTGCTTTTTTTATTTCCTTACTTTCAAAGTTCTTCTAATAGTCGTTCGAGCGCCATGCCGCGCGACCCTTTGATCAGTATCAATGCATCTTTTGGCGTATGGTTCTTGACGGCTTGGGCCAACTGTTCAAAATCTTCAAAAAAAGAAAAACCTTCTTTTGCGACTTTGCTCGCGTGAAAATCCTTTCCTACCAAATAAATCTTACCCGTGGCCTTTTGCGCCAGTAAATCGACGATCGATTGGTGCTCGGCAAGGCTTTCGGTGCCCAGCTCGAACATATCGCCTAAAATCATGATTTTATTCGGTTTGTCGAGTTGAACGAAGTTCTCGATGGCCACGGCCATGCTGCTTGGGTTGGCGTTGTAGGCATCGAGGATGATTTCGTTTGTGCCTTTGGTCAAAAGCTGCGAACGATTGTTCTCGGGAATGTAGCTTTCGATTGCGGCTTGGATCGCGGCGTCGTCAATATTGAAATAACGGCCTATCGCTATGGCGGCGTTGATGTTGTTGGCGTTGTAGAGGCCAATCAAATGCGATTGGATCTGCAGGCCATCGACCAGCACTTCGACAAACGGATTGGCCTTGACCGAAGTGATGTTCACGTGCGCAGCTGATTTTCCGACGCCAAACGTGTACTTGTTCATGGCTAGCGTCTTCTCGACCTGGATCGTATCGTCAAGATTGACAAAAGCGGTCTTATCATTGGACGCCAGGTAATCATACATTTCGCTCTTGCCTTTGATGACGCCTTGCACGCCACCAAATCCTTCAAGATGCGCCTTCCCAAAATTGGTGATGTAGCCGTAATCGGGCTTCGCGATCCCGCACAAGAATTCAATTTCCTTCTGGTGGTTGGCACCCATTTCGACGATCCCTATCTCGGTGGTCTCATCGAACGAAAGCAACGTGAGCGGTACGCCGATGTGGTTGTTCAGATTGCCGATGGTAGCCTTGGTCTTGAACTTTTGCGACAACACCACGTTGATGAGTTCCTTGGTCGTGGTCTTGCCGTTGCTACCCGTAAGCGCCACGATAGGCAACCCCAAGTAGTCACGGTGGAATTGGGCCAACTCCTGCAATGCGACCAGGCTGTCGGGCACCAACACGGTGCGGTCGTCGATGTGGTACTGCGGATTGTCGATAATGACATACGAGGCGCCTTTTTCGAGCGCTTCCTGCGCAAACGTATTGGCATCGAAGCGTTCGCCTTTGAGCGCCACGAACAGGCAATGCGGCGCAATCTTACGCGTGTCGGTCGATACGCCCGAACATTGCAAAAACAAATTATGGAGAAACAAAGTGGTCATAGGCTTAAAAAATAAAAGCCCTCGAAAGGGCTTTTATGGAATATCTTGAAAATTAATTTCTTGGTCTTTTCTTTTTGTCGGCTTTAGGACCAACCCTAGACATCGCGCAACGGAAGCCGATGTAATCGGTGGCCATATCCTGCGGGAAGTATCTTCTTTGGGCCGGATCGAGCCAGTAGGCACGGTCTCTCCAAGAACCTCCTTTGTATACGCGGACGTTGTCGTTGATGAGCGTGGTACGCTTGGCCGACTTGTCGTACTTGCGAATCATATTGCCCAAACTGTCGGTCGTTACGTTGTGTACCGGTGAGTCGTACATACGTTGCGTGTCTTTTTGCTTGCCGGTTTCGTCGCCTTCTTCAGACGATCCGAACTTGAAGTAACGCGTAGACTGTTTGTCACCATCGCGGTAGTTTCTGTTGTCGGATTTGTCGAAGTTCTGACGCAAATAGGTTTCTTTCTCGTCGACCGGAACCTGAGCGATTTCGCCCGGATAGTTTCTGGCAACGATCTTACCGTTGGCCAACGTATCGAACACTTGTGTTTCGGCGGTTACGATTTCGACCTTGCCATCTTCGCCAATTTTGTTCTTGGTGTAGATGTTACCACGGTAGTAGTTGAAGTCACTCGCTTCGTCGTCTACGATTGGACGGTAAACGTCGGCAACCCATTCGGCTACATTACCAGCCATATCATACAAACCAAAGTCGTTTGGCGGGTAAGACTTGACTTTGTTGGTGATGTCGGCACCGTCATCAGACCAGCCTGCGATTCCACCATAGTCACCTTTTCCTTGTTTGAAGTTGGCCAATTGGTCGCCGCGAACCTGACGCTTGCCCGAACGGGTGTAGCTACCAGACCACGGATATTTCTTTTGTCCTTTGTAGATGTTGTACTCGCGTTGTCCTACATCGGCAGCAGCGGCATACTCCCACTCTGCTTCGGTTGGCAAACGGTACTCAGGCAAGATCAAGCCCGATGTACGCTGTGCGTAAACGTTCTTAGGCTCTTGTACGTTACCATCTTTATCTGCTTTTCCTGGCTTGGCTTTCGAGTTTCTGCGTCCTTTGAGTACGATTTCTTCATCGCCGCCCATGGTTTTGGTTGGCGCAGCCAAATAGGTTTCGGTGCTGAATGTCTTGTCGGCAGTGGCCGCAACTTTGGCATCTTTCTTCAAGTAACCTTGTTGCTCGAGTGTGTTTTCGTTGACACGGTCGGTTCTCCATTTAGAGAATTCGACGGCTTGGATCCAGTTGACACCTACTACCGGATAGTTCGCATAGGCCGGGTGACGCAAGTAGTTGTTGGTCATCGTTTCGTTGTAACCCAAACGGTTTCTCCAAACGAGCGTATCGGGCGAAGCGCCTTCGTAAATATTTTTATAATTCTCCTGATCTGGCGGGAATACGCGCTTGAGCCAGTCAAGGTATTCCATGTACATGAGGTTGGTCACCTCTGTTTCATCCATATAGAAGGACTGTACGTGCTGTTGGTTTGGCGAGTTGTTCCAATCGTGCATCACGTCGTCTTGAACTTTACCCATAGTAAATGTACCGCCTTCTACCATCACCAAGCCAGGACCTGTAGCCTGCTTCTTGAAGTTGGAAGCGTACTGAAAACCACCTTTTTTGTCGTTGATTTTCCAACCCGTCGCACGCGATGAGTTCTTAGAGCTGGATCCTTTGCTGCAACTTGTCGCAGTCAATCCAAACGCTATCACCAGTGATAGTAAGAGTTTGCCAGCCATAATCTTGTTTACTTTCATACGTTTAGTAGGTAATAAATTTCGTGGCGCAATATAACAATTAACCTTTACATTGCAACTACTTTTTACAAATAAAATTAAAATAGCCCTTTGTTTACAATGATTCCTTGAGCAACAACGCGAAATTAAAACAAATATTATTCGGTATGACGCGAATTAATTATTTTTACTCCCCCGTAATAATTCGCGGGCAAAGGCGTTAGTTATATCTGATGAAAAAAATTTTAACATTCTTTTTGGCGTGGTGCGGCGCCGTGGCATTGGCCCAAAACCGGGGCTCGGTCACGCTTACGTGGTCGGACAAGACCGATGCCGTGTATGGCGAGCGCAAAATCAACATCCCGCAATTCAATCCCGAGAATTTCGATTACAACGGATCCAAAAAGGAAATCCAATATTGGCTACGCATCCCGTTGACCGCAGCGATAGACGAGAATTCGCTCCAAATTACCGACGTGGTCTTCGAATCGATTACCGCCGCACAATTGGGGGAACTATCGGTTGCGGCCATCCCCAATAAGATTGTCGCCAAAATCAACAACCGGCAGTCGCGCGACAAATTTTCGGCGGTGCTCTCGCTTACTCCTATTATAAAGGACGGCACCGGTTACAAAAAAGTCAAGTCGTTCACTTATTCATTCAACGCGAGTACGGCGCGTGTCCTGACGCCCAATACACCGAACATCATCAGCAATTCGGTATTGGCTTCGGGCGAATGGTACCGTTTTTATGTGGTGCAATCGGGTGTTTACTTAATTAATAAGGTGTTCTTGCAGCAATTGGGCATCAACCCCAACATCATCGATCCGCGCAAGATAAAAATATACGGCAATGGCGGCCGCATGGTTCCGCTGGCCAACAGCATCCCCTATCCCGAAGATTTGACCGAAAATGCGATCCAGGTTTCGGGCGAATCCGATGGCTTTTTCCACGACAACGACTATGTGCTGTTTTATGCCGAAGGCGTCGACAACTGGAACGAGGAAAGCCAAACACACAACAACCTTTATTCGGACAAGTCCTATTATTACATCAACGTGCAAGGCGCCGACGGCAAACGCATCCAGCCGATGCTCCAGCCTTCGGGAACCGGAACCCCCGTCACGATGTTCGACGACCGCGCATTCCACGAAAAAGACCTTGTCAATCTTGTCAGGCTCGGCAGACGCTGGTTTGGCGAGGAATTCGACATCAACAACGAACAACAATTTACGTTCTCCATCCCGAACATCGTCACGACCGAACCCACCAACCTTAGCGTTTATACCGGAGGCGTGTCGCTGGCGGTGACCAATTTTGCGGTTGCGGTAAACAGCCAGTCGGCGGGCAACATTCCGCTCAACGCGACCACCGATGCCATGCATGCCACGTTCGGCACGCTGAACACCGCCATTACAGCTGCCGAAAACCTGACGGTCAAACTTACCTATAACAACAACGGCGTACCCAATTCGAAGGGCTACCTGGATTACATCGTCATCAATTCCAAGCGATTCCTTCGTGGCTATGGAAAACAATTCCGCTTTCAATACAACCAATCGGCGTCGAGCATCGGCATAGGCGAATACCAGCTGTCGAGCGCGGGCAACATCGGCCAGGTGTGGGACATCACCGATATTTACAACGCCACCAAGGCCGAAAACACGGGTCAGCAAAACTTTTCGTTCAAAGCCGATTTCGGTGAGTTGCGCAAATACGTCGCGATCGACTTCAACGATTTGTATTTGCCGCTTTTGGATACGCAATCGCGCGTGTTCAATCAAAACCTAAAGGGCAACATCTTCAAAAACGCACAGGGACAAATGCAGGACGTCGACTACCTGATTGTCTCGCCGGCCATCTTTACCCCGCAGGCCGAGCGGCTTGCCAACTTTCACCGCAACTATTCGGGATTGAACGTAAAGGTTGTATCGCTCGAAAGCATCTACCAGGAGTTTTCTTCGGGCAAGCAAGACATTGGCGCGATACGGAATTTTGTCAAATACGTCTACCACAACGCGCCCAACGGAAGTAAAGTCAAATACCTCAATTTGTTTGGCGACGCTTCGTTCGATTTCAAGAACCGCGTGTCGATTTTCTCGAACTGGGTGCCCATCTACCACGCGCTGTACAGCTATACTAGCGACCGCGAAGCCTTTTGTTCGGATGATTTCTTCGGGCTCATGGACGACAGCGAAGGCTATGTAGATGCCAACCAGGGCGAAGCCGATATTGCCGTCGGACGTATGATTGTGAGCTCGAACCAACAGGCCGACGAAATGGTCAATAAGGTGATCGACTACTACGACCTGCGCTCGTACGGCAACTGGCGCAACAATTATGTATGCATTGCCGACGACCCAAGCCCAGATACAGGCGACAACCAGCTCCAGTTCCGCCAGAACAAACTGGCCGACCGCATTACACAGGAGAAGCCGTTCATCAACGCCACCAAAATCCTGACCGATTCGTACCAGCAAATCACCTCGTCGGGCGGGTTCCGTTATCCCAAAGCGCGGCAGGATATTTTCAACGCGTTCGAAAGGGGCGCGCTCGTGTTCAATTACCTCGGACACGGCGGCGAGGATGGACTCGCGCAGGAACGCATCTTCGAAAAGAACGATGGCCAAAGCATGAACAACCGCTTCAAGTATCCGTTGTTTGTGACAATCACTTGCGAATTTTCGCGTTTTGACAACCCGTTCAGGCCAACGGCGGGCGAATATACCTACCTCAATCCGCGCGGCGGGGCGATTTCGATGATCACCACCGTACGCGCCATCTTGCAGGGTACAGGCCAAACCTTTAACGACATCCTGGCGCAGTATCTTTTCTCTTACGGTTCAAATGAGTATGTTTCGATTGCCGAAGCGCTGCGACAAGCCAAGAACGCCAGCAACCAACAAACCAGCATTGTTTTTTATTTGGGCGACCCGGCACTGATGCTGGCCATTCCTAAACCCAACATCCGTTTGACCGAAGTAAACGATGTGCCGATCACTGGCGCGATAGACGACCTCAAAGCGTTGTCGTATGTCAAGCTCGAGGGCGAAGTCGTGGACGAAGCGGGGAATCCGATGCCTACCTACAACGGCGAGTTGGCCGTACAGATTTTCGACAAGCAAATTACCCGCACCACCTTGCGCAACGACAACGCCGACGCCTTGACCGACAGCGGAACGGCGCCCGTTATGCCGTTCGTGACCTTGGGCGAGACCATTTTTCGCGGCAACGCCAGCGTAACCAACGGTGCTTTTGAATTCGGGTTTGTGGTGCCGCGCGACATCACCATCAACGTGGCGCCGGGACGCGCGAGTTTTTACGGCAAACGCGGACAAGTCTTGCTCGACAAAACCGGGTACGACACCACCATCAAAGTGGGCGGTATCAACGAAAATGCGCCTGCCGACAACATTGGGCCTACGGTGCGGCTGTACATGAACGACACCAATTTCGTGTCGGGCGGCATCACCAACCAAAATCCGTTGTTCCTTGCGTTTCTGGAAGACGAAAACGGCATCAACACCGCCAGCGGCATCGGGCACGACATCGTGGCGATCCTGGACGGCGACGAGAGCAATCCGTACAAACTCAACGACTATTACGAGACCGAGCTCGACAACTACAAGAAGGGCAAAGTCAACTATCCGTTCCGCAACCTCGCGCTCGGATTGCACACGATCAAGTTCATGGCTTGGGATGTGTACAACAACCTCGTGACGGCCGAGATTACGTTTATTGTCGTGGGCGACGATTCGATTACGATCAGCAACGTGCTCAATTACCCGAATCCGTTTGTCAACTATACCCAGTTCTGGTTTACGCACAACAAACCGTTCGAGCCGCTCGAAGTACAGGTACAGGTGCTCACCATCACCGGAAAAGTCGTCTGGACGCGCAACCAAACGGTCACCACCGACGGATTCCTGTCGCGCGAAATCACCTGGGACGGCAAAGATGATTTTGGCGACAAGGTGGGGAAAGGCGTTTACGTGTACAAACTCACGGTCAAATCGATGGTCACCAACACCAAGACACATAAATACGAGAAACTTGTTATCCTTTAAGAAAACACTATATTTGTCCAATTATTTAAAATTTCAGAATGAAAAAAATTGCAGTTTTAGTTCTTTGCTTATGCGCCGTTCAGCTCTCCAAGGCACAGGAAGATGGTAACCGCGTGATCACCACGGGCGTTCCGTTCTTGCTCATTTCTGCCGACGCGCGTTCTGCCAGTATGGGCGACCAAGGGGTGGCCACGGCACCGGATGCGTTTTCCCAACAATACAACCCGGCCAAATATGCGTTCGCCAGCGACAAGTTTGGCGGCGCGATCAGCTATACCCCCTATTTGACCGACATTGTCAACGACATTTCGTTGGCACAGCTCAACTTTTACAACCGTTTCAACGAACGTATGGCGTTTGCCGCCAGTTTGCGTTATTTTGGTTTGGGCGAAATCGAATTGCGCGAAACCTATGACGAAGTGCCGCGCATTGTCAAGCCGAATGAATTGGCGCTCGACGTGTCTTACTCTTTGAAATTGAGCGACTATTTTGCGATGGCTGTGGCCGGACGTTACATCCGATCGAACCTGCGCATCCCCGATGAAAACAACGACGCCAAACCGGCCAGCTCTTTTGCGGTAGACGTGGCGGGTTACTTTCAGTCGGAAGAAATCGCATTCAACGAATTCAACGGTAAATACAAACTCGGTTTCAACTTCCAGAATTTGGGTCCGAAGATCAGTTACGCCAGCGACGACAACGACAACAACTCGAACTTTTTGCCGGCCAACATGAAATTGGGTGGTGCGTTCGACTTTATCCTTGATGACTACAACAAGGTGACCCTCAACGCCGAAGTCAACAAACTGCTCGTCCCGACACCGCAGGAAATCAACTATGTCGATTTGGACGGTGACGGCGAAATCAGCGATACCGAAAGGGCCGCAGCCAGAAACAAAAACATCCAGGACTACCAAAGCATCAGCTGGACTTCGGGTATTTTCGAATCTTTCGGAGATGCACCGGACGGGTTCAGCGAAGAACTCAAGGAATTTACGTGGGCTTTGGGCGCCGAATACATGTACCAGGAATCGTTTGCCTTCCGATTGGGCTACTTCAACGAAAGCGCCGAAAAAGGAGCCAGACGTTTCTTCTCGTTGGGCGCAGGGTTCAAATACAACATTGTCAAGGTAGACGTGTCGTACCTGTTCTCGGCATCGAAAGTCAAAAACCCGCTCGAGAATACGTTGCGTTTCTCGCTGAGTTTTGCCTTCGGAGACAAATATGACGATTACTAGCAGTTGATCAACTTAAATAAAGAATCCAAATTTCCCTGTGAGATTTGGATTTTTTTTCCCTTGTAACCTATGAACGAGATTACCCTCCAAACCAAATTTTCGGTCTACGAAAGTACCGCCGAGCTTCCGTCGGACATTCAGGATTTAATGGCCAAGGCGGTCGCCATACGCAAACAGGCCTATGCGCCCTACTCGAAGTTTCGCGTAGGGGCGGCGCTGTTGCTCGACAACGGCCAGGTCGTTTTGGGATCGAACCAGGAAAATGCGGCGTACCCGTCGGGGCTTTGCGCCGAACGTACGGCCATTTTCCATGCGGGCGCCAATTATCCCGAAGCCAAGATCGTCAAGATGGCTATTTCTGCCGCCTCGGACACCAACCAGACGACCGCCCCTATTCCGCCGTGCGGCGCTTGTCGTCAGTCGATTGCCGAGTATGAGTTCCGTCAGGATTTGCCGATCGAGATTTATTTCATGGGCGAAACGGGCAGCATTTACAAATCGAATTCGCTCAAGAATTTGTTGCCGCTGACCTTCGACAAGAACTTTTTGTAAGGATACCGCCGGAAATAGAAAAGTACAGTTTTTCTGTAAGGATGGTATTGGCAATAGTCGTATCTTGGTGCCAGGGAAGGGGGCATTGGAAGTATACCCCAACAAAATTATCCGATACGGCAGCTACAGAAAATCTGTATATTTTGTTAAAGTTTTCCAATCGATTTCAATTCAATCAACCGCGTCGGAGTATTATCGCGTCGTAACAAAATTTTAAAATTTTACAGTTTTATTTCCGCCCAAGAATCGCTACTTTTGCTTGTCGCAAAATGACGTGTGAGGAAACCGTTTTGCGTGGTATCAAAATATTAGCTGAAAAACAAACACCAATGAAAGAAGTAACAAGAGAAGTTTATTTGAAATGGTATGAAGACATGCTGTTTTGGAGAAAATTTGAAGACAAGCTAGCCGCGCTCTACATCCAACAAAAAGTAAGGGGATTTCTTCACCTCTACAATGGCCAGGAGGCCGTCCTCGCCGGTGCTTTGCACGCGATGGATTTATCAAAAGACAAAATGATCACCGCTTATAGAAACCACGTCCAACCGATCGGGATGGGTGTGGATCCAAAAGCCGTCATGGCCGAATTGCTCGGAAAAGTGACCGGAACGTCCAAAGGAATGGGCGGTTCGATGCACATTTTCTCTAAAGAGCACGGATTTTACGGCGGACACGGCATCGTAGGGGCGCAAATCCCGGTAGGTGCGGGTATCGCCTTTGCCGACAAATACTTCGACACGGGCGGCGTGACCCTGACCTATTTTGGCGACGGCGCAGCACGTCAAGGCTCGCTCCACGAAGCGTTCAACATGGCGATGTTGTGGAAATTGCCCGTGGTTTTCATCGTCGAGAACAACGGTTATGCAATGGGAACTTCGGTTGAAAGAACGGCCAACCACACCGACATCTGGAAACTGGGTCTCGGCTATGAAATGCCTTGCGGACCGGTAGACGGCATGAACCCTGTAAAGGTGGCCGAAGCCATGGACGAAGCCATCCAGCGTGCGCGTCGCGGCGACGGACCTACGTTCCTCGAAATGAAAACCTACCGTTACCGCGGACACTCAATGTCCGATGCGCAATTGTACCGTACGAAAGAGGAAGTCGAAGAATACAAAAAAATCGACCCGATCACCCAAGTACTCGACATCATCAAGGAAAACAAATACGCCACCGATGCCGAAATCGAAGCCATCGACGAACGCGTCAAGAACTTGGTGGACGAATGCGAGAAATTCGCCGAAGAATCACCATTCCCAGAAGCGCAACAGTTGTACGACGTCGTTTACGAACAAGAAAACTATCCATTCATCCCACACAGACTTTAATCGATTATGGCAACAGTAGTAACCATGCCACGCCTGAGCGACACCATGACCGAAGGCACCGTCGCCACCTGGCTCAAAAAAGTAGGCGATAAAGTAAGCGAAGGCGACATCCTGGCCGAGATCGAAACCGATAAGGCGACGATGGAATTCGAATCGTTCAATGCGGGTACGCTTTTGCACATCGGCATCGAAGCGGGCCAAACCGCGGCCGTCGATTCGTTGCTGGCCATCATCGGCCAAGAAGGTGAGGACATTTCGGCGTTGATCAGCGGCGGTGCTGCGGCACAACCAAAAGCCGAAGCGCCCAAAGAAGACGCCCCAAAATCTGAAGATAAAAAAGACGAAACCCCAAAGGCCGACGCTCCTGCCGCGAGCGCCGCTTTGCCGCAAGGTGTGGTTGTTGTCACGATGCCGCGACTCAGCGACACGATGACCGACGGCACCGTAGCCAAATGGCTCAAAAAAGTAGGCGACAAAGTTTCGGAGGGTGATATTTTGGCCGAGATCGAAACCGATAAGGCGACGATGGAATTTGAATCGTTCAACTCGGGGACGTTGTTGAAAATTGGCGTCAACGAAGGCGAAACCGCACCGGTAGATTCGCTATTGGCGATCATTGGCCCGGAAGGCACCGATGTTTCGGGTGTTACTGCAGACGCGCCAAAAGTTGCGGCACCAAAAGCGGAAACAACAGAAGCCAAACCAGCCGACGCGTCGAAAGAAGAAGAAACCGTCAATGTGGTTTCTGACGGCAAACGCATCTTTATTTCGCCATTGGCCAAAAAGATTGCCGAAGAGAAAGGTATCAATATCGCACAAGTCAAAGGCTCGGGCGAAAACGGACGTATCGTCAAAGCCGATATTGAGAACTTCACTCCTGCCGCCGCTGCACAACCTGCCGCGTCTGTTGCCGCACCGCAAGCCGCTGCTCCAAAAGAAGCCACCGCTCCGGTTCGTCCGTTTGTACCTGCCGGTGAAGAATTGGCCGAGGAACACAAAAATTCTCAGATGCGCAAAACCATCGCACGTAGATTGGCCGAGTCCAAATTCACCGCGCCGCATTACTATCTCACGATCGAGGTCGCGATGGACGATGCGATGAAATCACGCGCGGTCATCAACACCATCCCGGATACCAAAGTGTCGTTCAACGACATGGTCATCAAGGCATGCGCAATGGCGCTCAAAAAACACCCGCAAGTCAATTCGCAATGGAAAGACGATGTGACGGTGATCAACCACCACGTGCACATTGGCGTGGCCGTTGCCGTAGAAGACGGACTGCTCGTGCCGGTGCTCAAGTTCGCCGACCAGATGGGACTCACCCAGATTGGTTCGGCCGTTAAAGATTTCGCCGGAAAAGCAAGAAGCAAAAAGCTGCAGCCGAACGAAATGGAAGGCTCGACGTTTACCGTATCAAACCTCGGTATGTTCGGTATTACTGAGTTTACATCGATCATCAACCAGCCAAACTCAGCGATTTTGTCTGTAGGCGCGATCATCGAAAAACCGGTTGTCAGAAACGGACAGATTGTAGTGGGCAACACCATGAAAGTGACGCTGGCGTGCGACCACAGAACTGTCGACGGGGCTACTGGCGCTCAGTTCCTGCAAACACTCCGACAATACCTCGAAAATCCGGTGACAATGCTCGCTTAATTTTTGACGTATCCCATAAAACAATCCCGCCGGTAATCACCGAGCGGGATTTTCTTTTTATCTTAGGGACAAATTCCGAACGATGAAAAACTGGTTTGTATTGGCGTTGGTCGTATTTGTCGCGGCCTGTCAAAAGAAAGAAACGACGATTGAAACGGTCGTCAAAAAATCGACGTCAAAAGACACGCACACTTTTGCCCAGCCCGACAGCGCGGTGGTCAAACACCTCGACCTGGACATCAATGTAAATTTTGACACGCAAAAGATTTCGGGCAAAGCGTCGTGGACCATCGACAACAAAACCAAGGCATCTCGGATCATTTTTGATGCCAACACTCTGGCCATCTCGAAAGTGACGCTGGGCGACGACGAAAAGCCAACCCAATTCACCTTGGGCCCAGCGGTCGAATTCCACGGCCAACCGCTTCGAATCGACATTGAACCGACCACCACCAAGGTCAACATTTACTACGAAACGAGCAAAGAAGCCGTCGCATTACAATGGTTGCGCCCCGAACAAACGGCCGACAAGAAACATCCGTTCCTGTTCTCGCAAGGGCAGAGCATTTGGACACGTACCTGGGTACCTTGTCAGGATTCTCCAGCGATTCGTTTTACTTACGACGCCAAGGTTACCGTTCCGAAGGCTCTGATGGCTGTCATGAGCGCGGTAAATCCTGAGCAAAAAAATGACACGGGCGTGTACCATTTCAAACAGGACAAACCGATCCCTTCCTACCTGATGGCGCTTGCTGTGGGCGATATCGCGTTCCAATCGATCGACGCGCGCACAGGCGTGTATGCCGAACCGTCGGTACTGAAAAAAGCGGCATGGGAATTCGGCGAACTCGAGAACATGGTGCATGCGGCCGAAAAACTGTTCGGCCCCTACCGATGGGGTCGTTACGATGTGTTGGTTTTGCCGCCGAGCTTTCCGTACGGCGGCATGGAAAATCCGAACCTGACTTTCCTTACACCAGGCGTGATCGCGGGTGACCGATCGCTCACGAGTTTGCTTGCGCACGAACTCGGCCACAGCTGGAGCGGCAACCTAGTGACCAACGCCAGTTGGAACGACATTTGGCTCAACGAAGGCTTTACGACCTATGTGGAACACCGTATTGGCGAGGCGATCTTTGGTAAAAAAGAAGCCGATATGCAGGATGTGTTGAGCCGGAAAGTATTGTACGACAACCTAACCGACTACGGCCCGAACAACCCCTCGACTGCGCTTAAAGTCAATGTCGATGGGCAAAACGCCGACATTTCGCTGACCGACATTCCGTATGAAAAAGGATATGCGTTCCTGCAAGCGGTCGAGAAAGCCGTAGGACGGACGAAGTTTGACGCGTTCATTACCGAGTACTTCAATACGTATGCGTTCAAATCGATTTCGACGGATGAATTTTTGACTTATTTTAACGACAAACTTATCCGAGGCGATAAAAATCTGGCCGACCAGATCAAGGCCGAAGAATGGATTTACAAACCCGATGTGCCGTCGAACATCACCAAACCCACATCCGAAGATTTCGACCGCATCGATGCGATCCAAAAATCGTGGCGTCAAACGGGCACCAAAGGACTATCGGGCAAAATCAAATCGACTAACGAGAAGCAACATTTCATCGACTACTTGCCCGAAGATTTGACGACAGCAGAAATGGCCGCCATTGACAGCGAGTTTAATTTTACGCAAGGCGGCAATTTTGTCATCAAGCGGCAATGGTTTGTACAAGCCATCAAACACCAATACAAAGTAGCTTATCCTGCCATCGAACAATTCATGATGGCTACCAGCCGTACGGGTTCGCTGCATACGTTGTACAAGGAAATGGTCAAGACACCCGAGGGTAAGGTTTGGGCCAACCAGATTTTCGAAAAGGCGAAGACGGGCTATCATGCCACTACAGTACAGGATTTGCAAGCCACTTTGCGGTAGCGGGAAAATTGCCCTCCATAAAGCCAAATCCTCCATTTTTTAACGCTTGTATTCGTCGCAACTTTATTGTCAATAAGACATAACTAAAAACGGTAACGACGACACGTTTACAACCCATCAGTCAAGAAACTGCCGCTGGAAAAACCAAAGAATTGCTCAGCGCCGTACGGGGCATACTCGGTTCGGTTCCGAACATGATGCGCACGATGGCCAATTCCGAACGCCAAAGAACCCATCATCCTGCAAAATCTCAAGGATGCCATCGAGAACCATTTCAAGGCCTGGCATTCGCCGAGCCATAATGTCGACCGGCTCAACATTTCAGCCAACGCGCTGGCCAAACTGACCAAAACGCATTTCAACAAAACGCTGACCGACTTGATTTCGGCGCGCATCGTCGTCGAGGCCATGCGCGAATTGTATTTAACCAACAAAGCCGTCAAGGAAATCGCCTAGGAACTCGGATATGACGACGAACATTATTTCGGCCGGTCTTTCAAGACCATCGTCGATGTTTCGCCGCAGGTATATCGCGAGACGGTAGGTTTTGCGAAAGCAACGGCGGTGACGGGAATTTAATTTTTGGAACGACTGCATCGCACCGTCGCAACAGCACCCCATTTCTTATACAACACCCGAAAGAAAAGTTTAGGGAAAACACTTTTGTCGATTAGGGAAAAGGCTATCGCAACCGCCTGAGCCATTTCCTAGTTTTGAACAGGCCGATCATTCGTGTCCTGTCTATTTAAAAGTGATTCCTTATGAAACCAATACAAACATTATTGCGCTTCGTTCTTTTCCTATCATTGTCGGCCATTATTTGTTCGTGCGAAGCCGAACCTGAAAGCTACGACGACTATAATTTTGTTCCCGATCTGCCTTGCAATTACACGCAGTGGTCGGGCACCGGAAGCTGCAACTCCGGCTACTATCCGGTTTACAACAACACCTGCGCGCCAGAAAATTATCCGTTTTACAACACGGCCACCACGCTTTGCTACACCTCCTGCGAGGCGGCCTACAACGCCAATCCCGAAGGTCAAATTTTTCGGTACAACGAAAATGGCGGCGGCGGCGGTTCGTGCAATTACACCCAATGGACGGGTACCGGAAGTTGCGCGTCAGGTTATCATCCTGTATATACCAACGTGTGCGCTCCGGTTGGCTATCCTTTTTACAATACGGCCACCACGCTTTGCTATACGTCCTGCGAAGCGGCCTACAACGCCAACCCTCAAGGCCAAATTTTTCGGCATAACGAAAACGGCGGCGGCGGCGGTTCGTGCGATTACACGCAATGGACGGGGACGGGCAGTTGCGCATCGGGCTATTATCCAGTATACACCAACGTATGCGCGCCGGTTGCCTTTCCGTTCTACAATACCGCGACAAATCTTTGCTATGCCACGTGTAGTGCGGCTTTCAATGCCAATCCTGCCGGACAAATCTATCGTTCCAATGAAAACGGCGGCGGTGGCGGTGGCGACTCGCAAATTGTTTTTTGGACCGCGACGAGTCAGTACGGGCAAATCGATATTTACGTCAACGGAAGCTTCCGCGGCACAATCACGAATACCTACTCCGGCGCGCCATCGTGTGGCGCTGGCGGATGTGTCACGGTAACCATCAGCGGAACCGGAAACACTTGGTATGCCACCGCAGGAAACCATACGTGGAATTCTTCTGCATTGACTTTGACGTCGGCTTGCACGACAATGCAGTTGTATTGATCACGTACCTACGCCAACAAAAATGTTAAACCAACAAATCCAATTTTATGAAAACAAAATTCCTTCTTCTATTCCTTTTGGCCGTACAGCTGTTCTCGTGCAGCAAAGATGAAAACAACAACGATGATTACAGCGGCTTGCCCACCATCACCGTGAGCGGCAAAGTGGTAGATGAGAACAACGACCCCGTAGCCAATGCCGCGGTCAAAATCGACAATTCAGAAACCACCACGAACAGCCTCGGAGAATTCACGCTTGCGAGCGGCAGCGGCGACGGAAGCCGAAATTTCGCCACGATTAGCAGCGAAGGCAAGTTCGACGCCTACCGTGGTTTTCAAACCAAAGACGTGACCACGGTGATACTGCAAGTTACTTTATTGGGCAAAGGCACCGTCACCAATTTCGACACTTCGACCGGCGCCGTTATTAGCAACTCGGGGGGTAACGTCACGATTGGCGCCAATTCGATTATGAATGCGGACGGTAGCGCCTATGATGGAGCCGTTAAAGGATACTTGCGGATGTTGAATCCGAGCCAGCCCAATTTCAATCAATTGATGCAGGGCGGCGACTTCGCGGGCGTCAATGCATCCAACCAAACCGGGAGTCTAAAATCCTATGGTTTTTATGCTATCGAATTGGAGGATCCGAGCGGCAACCCGCTCAATTTGAGCAACGGATCTACCGCTGATTTCTCGCTTCCGTTAGCTGCGGCAGACGTTTCGAATGCGCCGCAAACCGTCAAACTGTGGTCGTTCGACAAAGTCAGCGGCATTTGGATAGAGGAAGGAACCGCCACGAAATCGGGCAACAAATACATTGGTAACGTATCGCATTTTTCAGAATGGAATTGCGACGATTGGATGTCTACCGTACAAATATCGGGCACCTGGACGTCTATTCCTGCCACGCAATGCAGCAACGGATTGGACGTCGTAAGCCCGGTATCGGCAAACGGCGCGTACATATTGGTTTACAACATGCCAACTGCCTCGAGCGGCACCTACGCCATCAATGAAGCCTGCGACAATTTACAAACCTGCAATCTGTTTGTCTTGTACATGGACGGACAAGGCGAAGTATACAGCTCGGCAGAAGGCTACATCACCAAGACCAGCAGCAATAGTTTTACCTACTCGTGTACGGTGGTGAGTGAATGTGGTTATTATGAAAGTCCAGTGGTCATTGGCCTTGTAGGAAGCGGAACGTATTGAGTGGTATTGAGTTAGGGCGTGACGGCGCGTTGGCGATTTTCTATTGTAGAGATTCGTCGGCGCGCCGTCGGGCTGTTCGCTGCAATCTTCGCTCATACTTCGCAAAGGATTTCCGCTTCCATCCCTCACGCAATCTGATGGCGAATCACGAGATCACAATAACCTTTGCGTTTCTTTGCGTATCCTTTGCATTGCTCTGTGGTAAAAACAAAAAATCCTTCATCTTTCGATGAAGGGTTTCGAAAGACCCGAGCCCGCAGGGCGAACCGGGCGGAGCCAAAGGCGGCGACCCCCGATAGCCATCTGGACTCCCACGAACGTTGGAGTCATACCGCTCCAATTGTTCGACCTCTGCGTTTCTTTGCGTATCCTTTGCGCTTCTCTGCGGTAAAACAAAAAACCCCATCATTTCTGACAGGGTTTTCAAAAGAAAGGCGGCGGCCCGAGGCCAACGGCCGAACTGCGCCGCACCCATAAAAAAAGAACCCCGACCTTTTCAGGTCGGGGCTCCACTAAGAAAGGCGGCGACATACTCTCCCACAGGATTGCAGTACCATCTGCGCAGGCGGGCTTAACTTCTCTGTTCGGGATGGATATGAGATATAGAGGAGGAAGCCCGGTGGGCTTCAGGTACACGGGCTTCAGCCCGCACAAAACAAAAAATCCCCATCAAGTAAATGATGAGGATTCTTCTTAAGAAAGGCAGCGACATACTCTCCCACAGGATTGCAGTACCATCTGCGCAGGCGGGCTTAACTTCTCTGTTCGGGATGGGAAGAGGTGAGCCCCGCCGCAATAACCACCTTAGGTTTTAAGTCGTAAAGCCTTAAGGTCTTAAAGTCGCAAGGCCGGTTGCCTTTATGACGTTTATGACTT
>NZ_FMVF01000038.1 GCF_900101895.1 Flavobacterium caeni | reverse complement strand
TAGCCGGAACGTTTTAGTTTCACGAACTTTGTTTATCTTCGGCAGACAGAACTCAGTTCGCTCTGACGCGACCACGCAAATGCGCGAAACGTTAGCGGTCATTGTAGGACGACCCACCAGACAACAGAATATTGACAGGAAATGAGAGTTCAAAACATTATACCAAATAATAAAATTGCCGACTATGTTGACAGAATATTGGTAATTGAAAACGATGTTTTGTTGACACCTTTTGTTCTTCCTTTATATGCTAATGGCGTTCCGACTTTGCTTTTTAAATCGACAAAAGGTAAACTTGGAAATTGCAACAGTAACTATCTCACTCTTTTTGGGCAAACAATTTCCCCCGACAGTCTGACACTAAATACAGACTTTACATTAATTGCCTACTTTTTAAAACCTCACTCCTTAATCTCACTCTTTGGAGTTCCAGCTTTTGAGTTAACCGACAAACCAATTGACCTTAATTTACTTTCTCCACAAAAAACTATTTCTCTTCAAGACAAATTATTGAATTGTAAAAACATTGAGGAAATGATTTCATCATTGGACAATTATATTTTTGGACTTGCGGGAGCATCTAAAAGCATTTCAGATACTATTAAATATGCTTCTGAAAAAATAGCAAAGCATTATTCTAAAGAAGCACTTATTGATGTTCAACGAGAATTAAATATTTCTGAGAGAACCTTTCAAAGAATGTTTGAGAAAAACATTGGTCTTTCACCAAATACATACAGACGCATTTGCCAATTCAATTCAGCATTTACAGACTTGAATTTGGGAAACTATAACAACTTATCTGATATAGCATTTAATCACGGCTATGCCGACCAAAGCCATTACATCCGAGCTTTTAAAGAGTTTACTCAAATAAATCCAAGTGAGTATTTAAACTATGGCACAAGTTAATTTGGTATGGTGTCGGTTTTGTTCTATTTCAAAACATTTGACCGAAGTATTTTTGCCGAAACTTAAAAAATATAAAAATGAATAAGACAATTTTTAAAAGTATAGGAGCAGTATTAGCAGGATTTGTATTAGGGGCAGTTCTTTCTGTTGGAGCAGACTTTTTGATGGGCGAAATGGGAATTATGTCTATGGAAAATTTCAAACAAACACCACTATTTGTGATTTTTTTAGTCATAGTTTACCGATTTATTTTCAATGTAATTGGTTGCTACTTAGCGGCAAGATTAGCACCTAACAACCCAATGAAACACGTTATTATCATTGGGGTTATTGGGACAGTTTTAAGTCTTTTGGGCTCATTTGCAATGTGGGACAAGGCAATTCCTTTTTACAACATTGCAATTATTCTAATTTCGTTACCAAGTGCTTGGCTTGGCGGACAATTATTCTTAAAAAAACAAAACAATGGTCAAACAAAAAATTAATCTAAACAGCGAAGTAACCGCCTTATTGGACGAGCTAAAGCACCCTTTTAGAAAGGAAATTGAGCAACTAAGAAATTGCATTTTATCAGCAGATAAAAACTTGACTGAAAATATAAAGTGGAATGGGCCAAACTACTGCTTTGACAGCGAAGACCGAATTACAATGAGAGTTCAGCCACCGACTAAACAAGTACAGTTAATCTTTCATAGAGGTGCAAAAAAGCAAGAACAACCAAAAGATAAATTAATTGCAAATAAAAGTAAAATGTTAGTCTGGAAAGAGAATGACAGAGCTATCATAACATTCAAAAGTATGCAAGACATCGAAAATGGAAAAGCTGAATTGACAACAATTGTAAATGAATGGATAAAAGCAGCGAAATAAAACAACGAACCGCTAACAGCCGGTAAGCAAAATTGCCGGGTTTTCGGTAGCCGGAAGTTGTGGTTTCACGAAGAAATATTATCTTCGGCAGAGAGAACTCTGCTTCGCTTTGGTCGGCAACTTCGCTTACCGGCGAAACGTTACTAGCAATTATGAGAAAATTCGTTGTAACATTGAAACTATTACTTTTTCCTTTATTTGCGTTTTCGCAGATTAACCTTTCTGTTCGCATTGAAAATAGTCAATTGGAACATAGCTTTGGTCATTATGTCGATACTTTAAAAATTTACAAGGATGGTTTTCCATACAAAATTATTCCTTATCCCGATTCTTTTGCGCTATTTGAAAATGTTACTAGCGGCCATTACAAATTCTTATATAGAAATATTTTCGATGAACAGATAGAGAAAAATGTTGCTTTAAATGAAAAAGATAATTTAATTGGAGGGCAAACCGTGATACTTTTTGTAGATCATCTTCAAAATCCAAAAACAGATAATTTATTCTTTACCAAGCAAAAGAATGGGGAAACAATTAAAATCAAGATGTTTTATGCAGGTTGTTTTGAAAATGGAAAAGATTCAATTGAAATTACAAAAGCAAAAAATAAATTATTTCTTCAATATAAAGACAAAAAGAAAAAACTGAATAAAAAAGAAATTCAATCGTTGGTTAAATTTGAAATTGAAATGCGACACCTTCCAAAACGTGAAACTTTCAGCACCTTAAGGGTTATCAATGAAATTATTACTGAAAATGACAAGTTCTCATACAACGAATCTGGAGATTGGAATGGCTTTAATCTATTAAAAAAGAATTTGAAATTATAACTGCTAGTAACAGCCTGTAACCGCAATCGCGGAGATTTCGGTTACAGAACATTTTGTTTTCACGAAGAAAGTTTATCTTCGGCGGAGAGAACTCGGTTCGCTTGGATCCGCGACTGACGGTTACAGGCGACACGTTGTGTGCAATTTGACAAAAGCGACGTGATAAAAGAACGGAAGATTAAATAATAAAGTACGAACTAAATATTTTTAACACAAACAGCGTAGTCGAAAACTGCACTTTTGAAAGATTCGGCAAAAAAACTAACTAATTATGAAAACAAAAAAATCATTTATTTTTCTAATTCTCATCGGATTAGTATATTCATGTAGCAACAGCGATGAAGAACATAATTATAGTGGTGAAGATGGGAACGAGGAAATTATTCTGGTAAAGAAGATTAATACAATTTGGAATAATAGGTATCTATATTCTCAAACAAATGGTACTACTAACATTAATTTTTATGCAGACGGTAATTCCAAGGTTGAATACACATATGAAGATAGTAAAATTGTTCGCATCGATTGGAATGTAACATATTCAAATTATTCCCCATATAATCCTGGTTCGTCAGATAGTGGCCATTCTATTCAACGATTTACCTATACTAATGATTTAATAACATACTGTAAGTATATAAGATTAAATCAAATTAAAGAATATACATTTGAATATGATGCACAAAAGAGAGTTTCAAAAGTGATTTATGCTTATAACCAAGATTCTAATCAAAATCACTCGATATTAATTTCTTATATTTCTAATAATCAAATAACTGTTAATGCTATAGGCGGATATTATGACGGTCAAATTTATAACATTCAATTAGTAGGCGGAAATGTAATATATTTAGGTAATAAAAATTTTGAATATGATACCAAAAATCATATATTCAAAAATATAAAAGGATTTGACCAATATCTCTTTGGAATGTTAGCTCTAGCACAAGCAGAAAGTCCAATGTTAAGCTATTTTGATAATCCGTTTTGGTTTTTATATTCAAATGGAAATAATAACATTACTTCAACTAACATAACTGGTACTACTCTTGATATAACATATTCATATAACACTGAAAATTATCCTATAAGTGCATATGAAATTACTACTAACGGAACTGTTCCAGCAGAAACTACAATTGAATATTATGAATAAAAAGAAACTGCACACAACACTGTATTTACGCTAGAGCTGGTTTTGAGCAAGTTAGACGTTCGTCCAAACCAAGAAAGTTTTATCTTAGCAGAGAGAACTCTGCTCCTATTTCCGCTCCAGCGCAAATACAGGGAACGTTGCACGAAAACGCCGAGGAATCCCGGAGATGATTGCGCAGAACCCACTTCCCTATCCAATCTTTGTCTTGAATTTTCATATGATTTGCTTTGTGTTGAATCTTAAAATATAATTGTAGCGCCGAAAACTTTGTCGCCAAGCTTTGTCGGGTTTTCATATGAGTCTCGTTGCGCTGAAATCTTCTTAAGAAAATTCGTCTTCGACTAGAAAATTTCCCAACAAATCTTTGGCGAAATTCGTTGTCGAGAATCTTGTGGAGTTTCGTTGTGGTTACTTTGTAGATTTTCTAACCGCAAATTCTAAGATAATTCTTTGAAAATTTAAATCTTCTTGTAACTATAAAAATAAGCTGGATCAATTTACTTTGCCAGGCGTCATCGTGCAACACCGCATTTACGCGATCGCTGGTTTTCGGTAGCCGGAGGTTGTGGTTTTACGTAGAAAGTTTTATCTTCGGCAGAGAGAACTCAGTTCGCTTTGACGCGACCGCGCAAATGCGGAGAACGTTAGCAGAAAGCCCAAGAAAATCGTTGAAAAATTAACATTCTCAAGATTAGATATTTTGTAAATTTGACTTCAAATAACTTATTATGGATTTGCAAACTAGAAAAATAGAATTTGTGCAAGAGTTTTTAAAACTCCAAAGCGAGGAAGTCATTTCTCAGTTTGAAAATTTGTTGAAAAAGAAATCGAAAAAAGAACAATCGATTAAACCAATGTCGATTGCAGAATTGAATTCTAGAATTGATAAGTCGGAAAACGATTTTAAAACTGGAAAATTCAAAACAAGCACTCAACTTTTGGCTAAATACAAATGAAACATTTTAAAATCATTTGGTCTGATCAAGCTGAAATTGAATTGGATAAAATATTTGAATATTACTTTGAATTTGTAAGTGTTCGTGTTGCTAAAAATCTGCTCAAAGAAATTATCGAAGAACCCAATAAATTGATTTCAAACCCAGAAATCAGTCAACGTGAAGATTTGCTTTTAGATAGAGAAGATGAATATCGATATCTTGTTTGCGGGAATTACAAATTAATTTACTCAGTAGACGAAAAGGCGAAACATATAAAAATTGCGGACGTTTTCGATACAAGGCAAAATCCTTCTAAAATTAAAAGAACAAAATAGCGGGCCATCTGCTAACAGCCGGTAAGCAAAATTGCCGGGTTTTCGGTAGCCGGAAATTGCGGTTTCACGAAGAAACATTATCTTCGGCAGAGGGAACTCAGTTCGTTTTGGTCGGCAACTTCGCTTACCGGCGAAACGTTAGGCGCAAGCATCCAGAAAATCCATCAATAAATCGAAGAATGGCTATTTCCACTAAAAACAGAAAAAATCTTTGGGCAAAATCTGGGAATCGATGTGCTTTCTGTAAAACAGAGTTATTTAATAAAAAGGAAACTCAGGACGAATTTAATATTGGCGAGGAATGTCATATAATAAGTAGCGAAGAGAAAGGGCCTAGACATAAATTGTTAGAAAATTTTGACACTTTAGACAACTTAATACTATTATGTAGAAATCACCATAAAGAAATTGACACTTTGATTGATACGTACACAGAGGAAGTATTGAGATACATGAAACAAAATCATGAAAATTGGGTGAAAAATACTTTGAATTTGAGTATCCAAAAAAACTCAAAACCTAAATTTCTAGTTAGAATTACTTCCGGTAAAGAACTATTAGATATTCTTTCCGCAACTGGCTGCAGAACTGATCATGATGAAATTGAGTCGGAAGAAGAAGCTGAATTTATAGGTGGCGTCGCTCAAGATTTTCTTGATTATCTTGATATAATAAGTTTATCAGAACCTTATCAAAAAGTTCAAATTTCATTGTCCCTTTCTAAACTACTTAAAGAACTTGAATCGAAAGGTTATTACTTGTTCGGCGAGAAAAAAATTGAAAACTGGACGTTTGGAAGCAACAACAAACAGCAACTCGAGGTCGCAACTTTAGTTATTCGAAGAGTTGAAAGTGAAGATATAATTAAAATCAACCTCGACGATGCAAGCGCCTAACCGCCGTTTCATCGACATTGCCGGGATTTGGGTGAGTTGAATGTTCGGTTTTCACGAACATTGTTTATCTTCGGCAGAGAGAACTCATTCCGCTTTGATCGGCAACGTCGTGAAGCGGCCTAACGTTATAAGAACCTTGTTTTTCCCCATAAGCTACGAACCGCTGATTTAGGAATAACAATTT
>NZ_FMVF01000005.1:66462-293480 GCF_900101895.1 Flavobacterium caeni | reverse complement strand
AAATGTCGGATTTATTTCTTAGGGGCAAGCCCAATTCCCCCTGCCCAATTGGTCAGAAAATACAAAATTTTTCGATACCGGCACTACAGAAAAAATATACACTTCCCAAAAAACCAAAAAAATTGGAGCGACACCCAAAGATACCGCTCCAATAAAACTTATAATTTTAAATAATTACTGCGCCAACCCAATCAACGCGTCTACGTTCATCGCTTCTGGCGACGTTTCGTACTGCTCTTTGATTTGGTTGAAATACTTGAGCGCATCGGCCTTGTTGCCCGACACGAGCGCTGTTTGTCCTGCCTTGAGCAAGAAACGCGGCGTCGTGAATTCGTTTTTGTTCATTTCAGAAGCCTTGACGTAGTACTCAAGCGCTTCCTTGTGTTTGTTTTGCTGCGCATAGGCATCGCCAATGGCGCCTTGCGTGAGCACAGACAACACCATGTCGCTTGCCTTGAAACTTTCCAAAGACGAAATCGCCTCTGGGTATTTCTTCAAGTTCAACTGACAAATACCGGCGTAGTAGTGCGCGAGGTTTCCGGCATCGGTACCCGAGAATTTATCGGCGATTTGTGTAAAGCCGTATTTGCCTTCAGAACCGTTCAAGGCCAAGGTAAACAACGAATCGGCTTTGACGTCGCCATCGATCGCTTTCTGGAAATTTTGCTGTGCGGTGAACATTTCGTTGGCCGCTTCGTCCTGCTTAGGGCCGGCAACGAATTTCTGGTACAAGAGGTAACCCACCACGATCAACGCCAATCCGCCGAGTACGCCAAAAATCATTTTTTGGTTTTTCTCGAACCACTCTTCGGTTTTGTTGGCGGTATTGTCAAGAGAATTAAAGACACCCGCTGTGGTACTGTCCTTCTCTTCTACATTGATTTGGTCTTCTATAAAGGTATTGTCTACTTTTTCTTCCTTCTCTTTTGGCGCTTTGTAGCCTCTTTTATTGTAAGTTGCCATTAATATGAAATTTATGAGCCGCAAAAATAAAATTTTTATTCGAACGGCAAGAAAAAAAACGAATTTTATATCGATTGTTTAATCGTTGGTTTGTTTAATTGTTTAATCGGACTGCAAGTTTTGAATTTCGGGTTGATTTTGGGCGTTGCCTGCGGCCGGGCTGTCCGTTTCAATCTTTTGCATTACACTGCGTTCCATACAAAAGGATTTCCACTGCCATCCCTAACGCGAACCCTACTCACGATAAAGTCCTTGCTACAAATAACCAAATCCACAAATCCACGAACCAACATTTTTCACTAATTTGCACCGCTTTCAACCGCGCGTATGCACCTCAAACAAATCTCACTTTTCAACTACAAAAACTTCACCGAGGCCGACTTTGCATTCGACAGCAAAATCAACTGCTTTGTCGGCAAGAACGGCATCGGCAAGACCAATGTATTGGATGCGATTTACCATTTGGCCTACGGCAAAAGTTACTTTAATCCGTTGGCGGTGCAAAACATCAAACACGGCGAAGATTTTTTTGTGATCGACGGCGAATTCGACAAAAACGACCGGCCCGAGCAAATCGTGTGCAGCCTCAAAAAGGGGCAAAAGAAAATCCTCAAACGCAACGGCAAGATCTACGACAAGTTTTCAGACCATGTTGGGTTTATCCCTTTGGTAATGATTTCCCCGGCCGATACCGACCTCATCATCGAAGGCAGCGAAACCCGACGCAAATTCATCGACAGTGTGATTTCGCAACTCGACGCGGCCTATTTGCAACAACTCATCCAATACCAAAAAGTGCTGGGCCAACGCAACGCCTTGCTCAAGTATTTCGCGCTCAACCATACGTTCGAAAACGACACGCTCTCGATTTACAACGAACAACTCGACGCGCTGGGGCACCAGATTTTCGAAAAACGAAAAGCGTTCATCGCCGACTTCATCCCGATTTTCAACAAACACCACCAAGCCATCACGGGATCGGCCGAAACGGTGCAACTGGTTTACGAAAGCAGCCTGCACGACAGCAATTTGCTCGCGTTGCTGCAAGAAAACATACAAAAAGACCGCGTGTTGCAATACACCTCGACGGGCATCCACAAAGACGATTTGTCGTTCGAAATCGACCATTATCCAATCAAGAAATTCGGGTCGCAGGGCCAACAAAAATCGTTTCTCATCGCGCTCAAACTGGCGCAATTCGACTTCGTCAAGAAAAAGTGCGGGGTCAAACCCATACTGCTGTTCGACGACATCTTCGACAAACTCGACGAAGCGCGTGTGGGTCAAATCGTACAAATGGTGAACAACGACGATTTCGGGCAGTTGTTCATCTCGGACACGCACCCCGAGCGCACCGAAGCCATCGTCAAATCGACACACCAGAGCTATAAAATTTTCGAGTTGTAAGCGGGATTTCGTACTTTAGCCATCCGATTGAAATGTCATGAAAAAACAAATCCTCGCCTTTTTTTCGGCCGCTTTGTTGTTTTGGAACTGTAGCGGCCAACCCGCCAAAAATGTCGAAAACATCTCGGCACTGGCGTTGTCCGAACAACTCAAGAAAGACCCGAAAATACAGCTGATCGATGTGCGAACGCCCGGGGAATATGCGGGCGGGCACATTGCCGATGCACCCAACATCGATTGGAACGGCGACAATTTTGAGCAAAAAGTAGCGGTGTTCGACAAAACCAAACCCGTTTATGTGTATTGCAAAGTGGGCGGCCGATCGACGGCAGCGGGCCACAAACTTCTTGCGATGGGTTTTACCGAAGTGTACAATCTTGAAGGCGGCATCCTCAAGTGGGATGCGGCGGGATTGTCTGACGCAAACGATAAAATCGTCGGGATGTGCAGCCAGGAGTTTGCCGAACTGATCCAGTCGGACCAGAAAGTGTTCGTCAATTTCTATGCGCCATGGTGCGAACCCTGCAAAAAAATGGCACCTTACATGGACCAACTCGGCGAAAAATACAAAGGAAAACTCACCGTCGCAAGGCTCAACGCCGACGAGCACAAAACGCTTGTCCGCGACATGAAAGTCGACACGCTGCCGCTGGTGCAACTGTACGAAAACGGCAAGGTGGTTTGGCAACACAGCGGCTACCTGAGCGAAGCAGAACTCCAAAAACATTTGCCATGATCCCAAAAGAAAACCTCGAATTCCTCAAGGACGTCAAGAAAAACAACAACCGCGAGTGGTTTTTGGCCAACAAAAAACGCTACGAAGCATACAAGAAAAACTACCACCAGCTGGCGCAGCAATTGCTCGATGCGATGGTCGAAAAAGACCCCAGCCTGGCATCGATGCAGGTCAAGGACGTGGTGTTCCGCATCAACCGCGACATCCGTTTTTCGAAGGACAAATCGCCCTACAAGACCAACATGGCGTTCTGGTTTTCGCCGGGCAACAAAAACTGGAACCAGTCGGGGTATTACATCCATGTCGAACCGGGCATGAGTTTCATTGCGGGCGGGTTCTATCAACCCGAGGCACCTGCCCTCAAGAAAATCCGAAAGGAAATCGCTTTCTTTCACGACGAACTCGAAGAAATGTTGGCCGATAAAAAATTCCAATCGGTATTTGGCGACCTCGACCGCACCTATACCCTCAAGACCACGCCCAAAGATTACGACAAAGACCATCCCGCCATCGAACTGCTCAAACTCAAAAGTTTCGAAGCTTCGACAAAAATTAGCGATGCCGAACTCACCGACAAGCATTTCGTGGCCAACATGGTAGAAAAATTGATGTTGCTCAAGCCGATGAATGCATTTTTCAACCGCGCGGTTGAGGCAGAGGATTAACTGTTTCAATTCCAAATTCCAAATTCCAAATTCCAAATTCCAAATTCCAAATTCCAAATTCCAAATTCCAATTCGAATCCAGATGGAAATCTTACACGACGTTTCGCTAAAAAAATACAACACGTTTGGCATAGACGCCAAGGCCAAAAGGTTTGTGGCCGTACATTCGACCGACGAGCTGCGCGAAGTGCTGCAACGGCATGCCGACCAGCCGAAGTTCATTCTGGGCGGCGGAAGCAACATGCTGCTCACACAGGACGTGGATGCGCTGGTGATTCACGTCGATTTGAAGGGCAAAAAAGTAGTCGAAGAAGACGACGATTTCGCGACCGTCGAGGCCAAAGCAGGCGAAAACTGGCACGGATTCGTGCTCTGGACCATCGACCAGAATTTTGGCGGGCTCGAAAACATGTCGCTGATTCCGGGCAATGTAGGCACCACCCCCATCCAGAACATTGGCGCGTACGGTACCGAAATCAAGGACACGTTCACCTCTTGCGATGCGATCGAGATTGCCACGGGCAACCTGCGCACGTTTGACCTGGCGGAATGTCGTTTCGGTTACCGCGAAAGCGTGTTCAAACAGGAACTCAAAAACCGCTACATCATCACGGCGGTGCGGTTCAAACTCACCAAGCGCAACCACAAGATCAATACGGCTTACGGCGACATCCAATCGGAGTTGGCCAAGAACAACATCGACGCGCCGGGGCTTCGCGACGTGAGCAATGCCGTGATCGCGATCCGTCAAAGCAAGTTGCCCGACCCGAAAGAATTGGGCAATTCGGGCAGCTTTTTCAAGAATCCGATCATTTCGAAAAAAGCATTCGAAAAGGTACAGGCGCAATTCCCCGACATCAAGTCGTATCCCGTATCGGACACCGAGGTCAAGGTCCCTGCAGGCTGGCTGATCGAACAAGCGGGATTCAAGGGCAAACGGTTCGGCGACGCGGGCGTACACAAGAACCAGGCGCTTGTACTGGTAAACTACGGCAATGCGACGGGTCAGGAAATACTGGCCGTGTCGAAAGACATCCAACGCACGATTTTGGAAAAATTCGGGATTGCGATCGAGGCCGAGGTGAATGTAATTTGATTATTGTTTATTATTTATTTTTTATTACCGTCCAATACAACGACCTGTCATCAATTTTTACGGCGATTTTCCATTCGCGCCAAACCAATAAATAATATCAATAAAAAATAATTAATAAATGTACATCCCAAACCAATACCAAAACACCGACCGCGCCGACGTCGAAAACTTTGTCAAGAACAACAGTTTTGCGATTTTGGTCAACCAGACGGCGGGCAAGCTTTGGGCAACCCACTTGCCGCTTGAGCTCGAAACCGACGCCAACGGCCACGAGGTGTTGCGCGGACACCTGGCCAAAGCCAACCCGCAATGGAAAGGGTTTGCCGAAAACGACCAGGTGCTGGCGATTTTTTCGGGGGCGCACGCCTACGTTTCGTCGTCTTGGTATGATTTCGAGGAAGTCCCTACGTGGAACTATTCGGCCGTACATGTGTATGGAACGATCCGCACGATAGACGGCGATGAACTGCTCGCGCATTTGACGCGTTTGGTCGACAAATACGAAACGGCTTCGGAGCATCCGGTTTCGGTAGCCGGATTTTCTAAGAAAACCATGGCGCAGGTGCGCGGCGTGGTGGGGTTTGAAATCAAGATCGACGACATCCAGGCCATCCGGAAACTGTCGCAAAACCGCGACGCCAAGAACTTCAAGACCATCATCACCGAACTCGAAAAAACAGGAAGCCCCGATGCGGTGGCCGTGGCGCAGGACATGAAACGCTGCCCGTTTGAAAAGTAGACCGCCGCGCTTCAAAACGAACGCAGACCAAGATTCCGTCCTGACTCTTGACTCTTGATTCTTGACTCTTGACTCTTGACTCCTGAGTCCTGACTCCTGATTCTTGATTCTTTCACCAAAACCTTCTTTTCTCTTTCTGCCTAAATTCATACCTTTGCGCGCTTAAAACCTCATCGCCTATATGTTGACCATTATTTTCTACGCTTTTATCGCCGTCGTTGCCATACAGTTTGTGTATTATGTGGTCATTTTCGGGAAGTTCGGCTACCGGAAATCGCAAAAGAGCAACCCGAAGCGCATTCCGATTTCGGTGATTGTGTGCGCCAAGAACGAGGAGGAAAATGTCGCGAAATTTGTCCCGATGCTCGCCGAACAGGATTATCCCGATTTTGAAATCGTACTGATCGACGACGCGTCGAGCGACGGTACCTTAGACTTGCTCGAAGGTTTCGAAAAACAATACGCAAACGTGCGGTTGGTCAAGGTCGAAAACAACGAAGCGTTCTGGGGCAACAAAAAATTCGCGCTCACGCTGGGCATCAAGGCCGCCAAAAAAGAATACTTGCTGTTTACCGATGCCGATTGTTATCCGAATTCCAAGAACTGGATCATGGAGATGAGTTCGCAATTCACCAAAGACAAAACCATCGTGCTGGGTTACGGCGCCTATGAACGCCTGCCTGGCTTTTTGAACAAGATCATCCGTTTCGAGACGATGCTCACGGCCGTACAATATTTTTCATGGGCCAAGATTGGAAGGCCGTACATGGGCGTTGGGCGCAACCTGGCGTATAAAAAAGAGGAATTTTTTAACGTACGCGGGTTCATGGACCACATGAAGATCCGTTCGGGCGACGACGATTTGTTCATCAACCAAGCCGCCACGGGTAGCAACACGACGATTTGCGATTCGCCCGACAGCTTTACCTACTCGATGCCCAAGACTTCTTTTAAGGAATGGTTTACGCAAAAACGCCGACATGTATCTACGGCGGGGCATTACAAAGGATTCGACCAATTCCAACTCGGGGTATTCTATACGTCGCAGTTGTTGTTTTTGCTGCTGCCGATCGTACTGCTTGCGTTCCAATTCCAGTGGATGATCGTATTGGGGTTGATCGGATTCCGCTACCTTTTTGCATGGATCACACTCGGACTCTCGGCCGGTAGACTGCGCGAAAAAGATACGATGTACTGGTTCCCGATTATCGAAATAACGCTTATCTTTACGCAACTCAACATCTTTTTCACCAACATTTTCTCAAAACCCGTGCATTGGAAATAAAGTCCTACATAGAAAAGGCGAAGAACGGCGACCAGGTTGCGTTCACCTTTCTATTGGACCGATATTGGAACGAAGTCTACGGGTTCATGCTCAAACGCACCGAAAATGAGACCGATGCCGAGGACATTACCATCGAAACCTTCTCGAAGGCGTTCGACAAAATCGCGACCTACAATCCCGAATTCCAGTTCAATACGTGGTTGATTGCGATCGCCAAGAACGTACACATCGACTTGTTGCGCAAGAAAAAATCGGCGTTGTTCATCGACATCACCGACGAAGAAGACCAGCAGGCCTACAACGTAGCCGATACGGCGCCATCGGCCGAGGACGAACTCATCGCCAAGCAAAACCTCTCAAGTTTGTTGGCGTGCATCAAACAACTCAAACCGCATTACCAGGAAGTCATCCAACTGCGTTACTTTCAGGAACTCTCCTACCAGGAAATCGCCGACCAATTGGGCGAACCGCTCAGCAACGTCAAGGTAAAGCTGTTGCGCGCGAAGAAATTGCTGGCCGAGATCATTAACAAACGGTAGGGAATCGGTTAATCGTTTAATCGGACGTGCTATCGAAAATCGGTTAAACGACTAAACAATTAAACAAACGATCTGCAGTATCGTTTAATCGGACTTCTTTTCTCACGTGGGTTACACGATTAAACGATTACACAATTAAACGATTACACGATTACACGATTAAACATTTCAACGATTAAACAATCCTTTTGTCGATTATTCAACTTTTTACACATTATTTCACACCATTCCAACGTTAGGTGTTAAAATGACCTCCTATGATTTGACAGTACTTAACCAATTAAACTTTTGTATGATGTCAAATTCAAGCATTTTCGAAAAGGCGTGGCTCGATCTCGTGTTCGAAGGGAAAAACCAGACTTATGGCGCCTACCAATTGCGCAAGGACAGCGCAAAAACCACTTTGTATGCGTTTGCGCTCGGCTTATTTTTTGTCGCATCGGTCATTAGCGCCGGATTGTTTTTGAGTTCGTTCGGCAACAAACCAACGATGAACGACATGCCGGTTCTCGACGACACTCTCCACATCACCCGTTGGGACAACATGGAACCTCCTGTTGTGCCGCCACCACCGCCAGCTCCTAAAAATTCAGAACCCGCAACAACGACCACCGACACCCAGGAAATGACCAACAATCCGGAAATCGTGGCATCCAACGAAGCCGACGACGTTAAACGTAACGACGATCCGCCAACGGCACCCGAAGGTCCCAAAGGTCCCGACGGTGGGACTACCGCGCCGTCGTCTACCGGCACACCCGGAACAGGAACGGAACCCTCGCCAGCGCCACCTGCCGTACCCAATGGCCCGATGGCCGTGACGATGCTCGACAAAATGCCTGAATTTCCGGGCGGGATCAAAAAGTTCTATGAATACGTGGGCAACAATTTCGAAAAACCCGAAATCGACCAAACGGTCAATGTACTGATGTCGTTTGTAATCGAAAAAGACGGTACGATGACCGACATTAAAGTGCTGCGCAACCCAGGCTACGGGCTCGACAAAGAAGCCATCCGCGTGCTCAAGTCGCTCAGGACCAAGTGGGAACCCGGCATCAAGAATGGCCAACCGGTACGTGTGTTGTACCAGCTCCCGATCAAGGTGACGCGCACACCATGACAATGAATAGATTGCTTATAAAAAGCCGACACGGAAACGCGTCGGCTTTCGTTTTTCATTATTAATTGAACTACGCTTTTTTCACGAACTCGGTACGCAAAACCATCGCCGTCTTGTTGACACGGCAATCGATCTCGGCCGGGTCGTCGGTAAGGCGGATGTTCTTGACCATCGTGCCGCGTTTGATCACATCGGACGAACCTTTGACTTTCAAGTCCTTGATGACGGTCACCGAATCGCCGTCGTTTAAAATATTGCCGTTGCTGTCTTTTACTTCCATCTCGAAAAATTTCATCAAAGATAAAATTTTAAAATTCCAAAATACAAATTCCAAATTCCAAATTCCAATCGCTGGCGAATAACGTTTCGATAAAGCCGGAAAATCGCGTTTAAAACCCAAAGTACTCAATTTCAATTTTCCCACAAGACATCTAGCACACGATTGGAATTTGGAATTTGGAATTTGGAATTTGGTCCCGACACTTCGGGATGGAATTTGGAATTTGGGATTTCTTTTTACATTTGATTCAAACACCATCCATGCAAACCTTCACCACTTCGCAAAAAATCAAACACCTGCTCGGTTTTCCGGTTGTCGTGGCCGCGCTCGGCTATTTTGTCGACATTTACGACTTGTTGTTGTTCGGCATCGTACGCGTCCCGAGCCTTCGGGACATGAACCTCGATGTGGATGTCGCCGGGACGCTCATCATCAATTACCAGATGACGGGACTGCTTTTGGGCGGTATACTGTGGGGCGTTCTGGGCGACAAGAAAGGAAGATTGTCGGTGTTGTTCGGGTCGATCCTCGTGTATTCGCTGGCCAATATCGCTTGTGGTTTTTTGCCGCAAATCAACGTGGCCGATAAAGTTGCGTTGTATGCCGCATTGCGGTTTATCGCCGGCATCGGGCTCGCGGGCGAACTCGGCGCGGGTATCACGCTCGTTTCTGAAAGCTTGCCCAAGGAGTTGCGCGCCATCGGCACGTCGATTGTAGCAGGGTTTGGCTTGCTCGGCGCGGTGGTCGCACAGCTCACCGTAGAAATGGCAGGCGACTGGACCTATGCGTATTTCATCGGCGGCGGGCTGGGCTTGCTGTTGTTGCTCTTGCGTGTGGGCGTTCTCGAAAGCGGGATGTACAAAGAAATCGCACATACCGAAGTCGCCAAGGGCAATTTTGTATCGTTTTTTACCAACGGCGCGCGGTTGGTCAAATACCTCAAATGCATCGCCATTGGCCTGCCCACTTGGTTTTGCGTCGGGATTCTGGCGATGATGGGCAACCAGTTCGCACCCGTCTTTGGCATCGAGATCGAGCCCGGGAAAGCCATCATGTGGGCCTATGTCGGGATATCGGTCGGTGATTTCGCCAGCGGATTCTTGTCGCATGCCTTGCGGTCACGCAAAAAAGCGATCCTCTACATGATGTTGTTTACGATAGTCGGTATTGTACTGATGCTTTTTGGCGGCACGACCTCCGAAAACAGCTACTACTTTTTTTGCGCATGGCTCGGGCTCGGCACCGGCTATTGGGCGATGTTTGTCACGGTGGCGGCCGAACAATTCGGGACCAACATCCGCGCGACGGCCACAACCACGGTGCCCAACATGGTACGCGGACTCGTCCCGGTCATGTTACTTGGTTTCGATTTCTTTAAACCCGATTACGGCGTGATTGCGGCGGCGGTGATCGTGGGGGTGATCGTGTTTGCGTTGGGCATCTATTCGACGCTTACGGTGTCGGAAACGCACGGACGCGATCTGGACTTTACCGAATAGCCGTGTCTTAATTTCCCAATTAACGAATCGTTAACCCCGATGCATTTCGTCATTGCCTAAATTTAAGGTCCAACCAAAAATAAACCAATGATGAAAAAACTACTTCTCGCGGCGTTCGCGCTGCTATCTTATGGTGCGAACGCCCAATACACGACGCCCAATACCAACGTCAACTGGGGCCTCGACGATTTGATCATCAACGCACCCGCAGGCGTGATTGCACTGGTTGACGGTAATTATGTGTTGTCGCAAAATTTGACCATTGCCGTATCCGACACGCTTACAATCAACGAAAACGTCACCCTGCGCGTCGATCCGAACGTCGAGATCACCATCGCGGGTACGTTCAACGCCGATGCCGAGACGATCGTCATCACCTCGAGCGCCGATGCCCAACCTTTCGGGACGATACGTTTCGAAGAAAATTCGACGGGTTTCCTACGAAATGTCACGATCGATTTTGGCCGTGGGATTCGAGTAGCGACGGGCGATTTCGAGATGCAAAATTGCGCGATGTCTTACCACCAGGCCGGCACGACCACCTCGGCCACACTGACTTTTTCTACGGGCAATCCGCTCATCAACGGATCGACTTTTACCAACAACATGATCCCGGCTTTCGGTTCGGGCGCTAACATCGAGTCGGCGCCTACTTTGTCCAACAATTATCTCGAGAACAACAACACGGCCAACACCAACCGACCGCAAATCAACATGGGGCCAAGCGGCAACGACACGATCCGGATCGTGAACAACATCATCAAAGGCAACCCGTTGCTGACGCTGGTGGGCGGCATTTCGGCGTCGAGCCTGTTGGGCAACCAAAACAAAGTCATCATAGACGGCAATACGATTACCGACAACCGCTACGGCATAACGGTGGCGGGCGCGAATTCGTCGGGCTTTATCCGCAACAACACCATCGAAGACAACAATACGCAAAACATCCCGGCACAGGGCGGCAGCGGAATTTCGCTCAACGCCTCGGGCAACCCGACGATGAACATTATCGCAAGCGGCAACCAAATCAGACGCAATTTGTGGGGTATTACGGTCATCGGAAAGGCGCGCATCAACTTGGGCGACGGCACCGAGGAAAGCCCGGGCGGCAACGTGTTTGCCGAAAACGGCAACGGCGGCAATGTTTATGCACTGTTCAACAATACGCCGCATGCGATTTCGGCCATGAACAATTGTTGGATCGAGAACACGCCGCAAACCGAAACCGACATCGAAAACGTCATCAGCCATCAGGTAGACGACGCTTCGCTTGGCCTGGTGACCTTTACGCCTTTTGGCTGCGTACTGGGCACCGATGCTTTCGAAAAAACCTCGGTGGCGGTTTACCCCAATCCCAATTCGGGACGATTCACGGTGGCAACGGCCCGCGACGGACAAATCGAAATCTACAACCTGAGCGGACAATTGCTTTTTAGCAGGACGATCGACGCGGGCGAAAATACCATCGACCTGCCAACCGCCAGTGGCGTTTACCTGATCAAGACCCGCACGGCCGACGGTGTTTCGCACGACAAAATCGTCAAACGATGAGGCAGTTGATCGTAGAAGAATGGCTTTCGCTCGACGGTTATGCGACCGACCGCAACGGCACGACCGATTTTTTCCCGCCTGCCGACGACGCCAAAACGTTCGACACGCGACAGCTCGATTTCCTGGAAACGATTGACACCATGGTGCTCGGGAAAAACACTTACGAATTGTTCGCCGGCTACTGGCCAACCGCCGGCGACACCGAAATCATCGCCGACAAACTCAACGGACTTGAAAAAATCGTGTTCTCGCAAACGCTCAAAAAGGCGCCGTGGGGCAGTTTCCCTGATGCCGAAGTCATCTCGTCGGATGCCGTCGAAACGGTCAAGAAACTGAAACAGGTCGCGGGCAAGAACATCATCGTATGGGGCAGCCTGACGTTGGTCAAGGAACTGATCGACGCCGATTTGGTCGATTTGTACCGGATGCACATTTGCCCGACAGCCACGGGCGGGGGAAGGAAATTGTTCCCCGACTTCGATCGTTACAGGCGTTTCAAACTGGTGGGTTCGGAGGTCTTTGAAAGCGGCGTGGTGTCGGTGTATTTCAAGCCGAGAAAACAAGACCGTAATTAGGTTTCGTTTTCGGCGGTTAAAAAGTACATATTTTCTGTAATCGAATGACGAAAGAAAAACGTATTTTAGCTCTAGGGAAGGGGGCTATGAAGGTATCCCCAACGAAATTAAAAAATACCGCGCAAGTAGATTTTCTGTACATTTTGTTAAAGTTTTGCGCGGTGTAGCGCGGTGTCGAAAATAACATCGACAAGACTCCCAACACCACCAAAATGCACCCGTCACTTTTTGGAATTTCTTCGCCGCCAATACATCGCTCCCGCTAACATCGCTTTAACGAAATAAACCAAAACATTCCTTATCTTTGTCGGGCAAAATGCGCACTATGGAAACCGTTCTCGACAACCAACTGCCGATTTCCAAGCCCAAATGGCTCAAGGTAAAGCTGCCCATCGGACAGAAATACACCGAGCTGCGCGGCCTGGTCGACAAATACAAACTCAATACGATTTGCACCTCGGGAAGTTGCCCAAATATGGGTGAATGTTGGGGCGAAGGAACGGCAACGTTCATGATCCTCGGCAACGTGTGTACGCGTTCGTGCGGGTTTTGTGGTGTCAAAACCGGCAGGCCTGAAACCGTCGATTGGGACGAGCCCGAAAAAGTGGCGCGTTCGATCAAGATCATGAAAATCAAACATGCCGTGGTCACTTCGGTAGACCGCGACGACTTGAAAGACATGGGCTCGATCATCTGGATCGAAACCGTCAAAGCCATCCGACGCATGAATCCCGAAACGACTTTGGAAACGTTGATCCCTGATTTTCAAGGGAACGAGCGCAATTTGGACCGCATTGTCGAAGCCAACCCCGAAGTCGTGTCGCACAACATGGAAACCGTCCGCAGATTGACACGCGAAGTACGCATCCAAGCCAAGTACGACCGCAGCCTCGAAGTGTTGCGTTACCTCAAGGAAAAAGGCATCCGCCGCACCAAATCGGGCATCATGCTCGGGCTGGGCGAAACCGAAGAAGAAGTCATCCAAACCATGCGTGATTTGCGCGATGCCAACGTAGACGTCGTGACCATCGGCCAATACCTGCAACCCAGTAAAAAACACCTGCCCGTCAAGGAATTCATCACACCCGAGCAGTTCAAGAAATACGAAGACATCGGTAAGGAAATGGGGTTCCGTCACGTAGAAAGCGGCGCTTTGGTCAGAAGTTCTTACCATGCGCAAAAACACATTCTTTGATTATTTTAAATTATAAATTTTAAATTTTGAATTATGGGAGTTTCTCCATTTTTGGTGTATTGTTTTCATTTAAAATTTAAAATTCAAAATTTAAAATGATTCGCATCGCCATCAACGGATTCGGACGCATCGGACGCAACTTGTTCCGGTTGCTTTTGAATCATCCGCAAATCGAAGTGGTGGCCATCAACGACATCGCCGACAACCGCACGATGGCGCATCTGGTCAAATACGACTCGATCCACGGCGTACTCGATCTGGATTGTTCGTTTGACGAAAACGGCATCGTTGTGGGTGGTAAGCATTATCCGTTTTTCCACGAAAAAAACATCGCCAACATCAATTGGAAACAGTTCGACATCGACGTGGTTGTTGAATCGACGGGCAAATACAAAATGTTCGACGAGATCAACGCGCACATTGCGTCGGGCGCCAAAAAAGTCATCCTGTCGGCACCCGCCGAAGTCGACAACATCAAAACCATCGTGCTCGGCGTCAACGAACACATCCTCGACGGTTCGGAAACCATCATCTCGAACGCGAGCTGTACGACCAACAACGCGGCACCGATGATCAAGGTCATCCGTGATTTGTGCGGTATCGAACAGGCCTACATCACCACGGTGCACTCCTACACCACCGACCAGAGTTTGCACGACCAGCCGCACAAGGATTTGCGCAGGGCGCGTGGGGCGGCGCAGTCGATTGTTCCCACAACCACGGGCGCGGCCAAGGCGCTCACCAAAATTTTTCCCGAGTTCGAGGGTAAGATAGGTGGCGGCGGGATTCGTGTTCCGGTTCCAGACGGCTCGCTTACCGACATCACGTGTTATGTACAGCGCGATGTATCGATCGAAGAAATCAACCAGGCGTTCAAACAAGCCGCCAGTCAAGAACTCAAGGGGATTCTGGCCTATACCGAAGACCCGATCGTATCGGTAGATATTTTGGGCAACCGGAATTCGTGTTTGTTTGATGCGCAATTGACCTCGGCGATCGGTAAAATGGTCAAGGTAGTGGGGTGGTATGATAATGAGATTGGGTATTCTTCTAGGATTATCGATTTGATTGCATTGTCTGTCTGCAAAAAATAACGGTATTCTCAACCGTATTTTTCAATGGTTTGGATGAATCCAAACTACCTCAAGCCCACTGGGCGAACCGGATGTCTGCTAGACATCCTCCTCTATATATCATTTCCTCTATATATCATTCATCGCGAATTATCGACCTGATTGTATTCACGGTTAAAAAATAATTTCTATTTTTAACGCCCTGAATCACAAGCAAGCAAACATTAATGCGGAGGTTTTTAGTTTTTTTTCTTTTTCTGACTTCGATTGCACTCGCGCAGACCACCTCAAAAAACGAAGTGGACAGCGTGGATTATTACATAGAGCTGTCGAACTTCAACATGAAAACAAACAACTACAAGTTTTCGTTGACGTTTGCCCAGCGCGCGATTGACTACGCCAAAAAAGCGGGCGACGTGGCGGCTCAAGCCAATGCCTATGCTACATTGGGCGCCATTTACTTCGAACTCAAAAAATACGACGACGCCATCGAGGTGTACTACCGCAGCGTGTCGCTTTACAGCACGCTAAAACCGTCGGGCAACCAGGCTTTTTCGTACTATCGCCTTGGATTGTGCTACATGGAAAAGGGCGACTATTCTAAGGCCGATGTCAATTTCGACAAAGCCAAGACCATTTACCAAACCATCCGGATTCCGAACGCGATCGAACTACTGAACCTTCAAAAAGGCATCGTGTACAGCGCCAAGGGCGAATACAAATCGGCGATTCCTATTTTTAGCCAGATCATCGCCAAGCCCGATAGCGAAGACACCTTCAAAACCAAGGCCGAAGCGTTGTACCAGATTGGCAACATCGAAATGCACAACAACCGCAAAAACCTTGCGCTCAATTACCTCAACCGCGCCTACGAACTCAACGGACGCAACAAAAACATCGAGCAAAAAGCCAAGATTTTACTGTCGTTGAGCCAGGTGCACGAACGGTTGCTCGACGTGAACCGCGCCTATACCCTACTCAAAAAACACCTGCAACTCAAGGACAGCATCGCCTATTTGAACGCGCAAAAACTCGGATCTGAAGACTATGTGCAGTTCAAGGAAAGCGAGAAACTCAAGACCATCGAACAGATGGACAAGGAAAATAAAGAGCAGCAAAAAGCCAACAAAGTCGCCAAGTTGATCTCGATTTTGGCCATCGCGCTCATCTCGATCCTGTCGCTGTTGAGTTTGTCGTTGTACAAGAATAATATCATCAGGAACCAGTCGAACTTGTTGCTCAAGGAGAAAAACGCCGAACTACAGATTGCCAAGGAAAAAGCCGAAAAAGCGTCCAAGGCACGCGCCGAATTCCTCTCGACGGTAAGCCACGAATTGCGTACGCCGCTCAACGCCATCAACGGAATCACGCACCTGTTGCTCGAAGAAAACCCGAAGGAATCGCAAATGAACTACCTGACGTCGCTCAAATTCTCGGGCAACTATCTGCTGACGTTCATCAACGAAATCCTCGAGATCAACCGTATCGAATCGAGCGCGATAGAAACAGAGAACATCAATTTCAACCTCAAGTTGTTGTTGGGCAACATCCAGCAATCGCTCAAGGAATTGGCGTCGATCAACAACAACGCCTTTACGATCGAGATCGACCCGAACATCCCCGACTTCTTGATTGGCGACCCGACCAAGCTGTCGCAGATTTTCCTGAACCTGATCAACAACGCGCTCAAATTCACCAAGAACGGCGAAGTGCGCGTACTATTGACCACCAACGAAATCAACGAGGAATTCACTTCGATCCATTTCGAGGTGCTCGACACCGGCATCGGCATCCCCGAGGAAAAAATCGAAACCGTATTCGACAGTTTCGCGCAAGGTTCGATCGAGATCAACCGCAAATACGGCGGCACCGGGCTCGGGCTTACCATCGTCAAGAAATTGGTCGAGATCATGGGCGGCAAAATCAAACTCGAGAGCGTCGTGGGCAAAGGCTCGTCGTTTACGTTCGATTTGAGTTTCAAGATCGGCATCGATGCCGCGGCGCAGGAGAAAATGGCCTTTGATGTAGACGAATCGATCCTCGACGGCAAAAAAGTCCTGCTCATCGAAGACAACAAGATCAACCAGATGATCACCAAGAAAATGGTCGAAAACAAAGGCATGTTGTGCGAAGTGATCGACAACGGCGAAGATGCGATCGAAGCCGTCAAGAACAACGCCTACGACCTGGTTTTGATGGACGTGCACCTGCCCGGCATCAACGGGACCATCGCCACGCAAACCATCCGTACCTTCGACAAAAAAACGCGCATCATTGCACTCACGGCCATTTCGCTCAACGAAAACCGCGACATGCTGATGTCGTTCGGGATGAATGATGTGATCACCAAGCCGTTCGACCCCGCCGATTTTTACCGTATCATTTCGCAGAATTTGACGAAGTAGGAGCTTTTTCCCGCTGTACGTTGCAATCTTTTTGAACTTGCTGATCGCAAGTTCAAAAAGGATTTTCACTGCCATCGGGGCTATGCTGCCGCAGGCTTTCTTTTGTCTTGAAACAAAAGAAACAAAAATTCAAGGCCCGCAAATCCTAAACTCAAAAACTACGTCGGTTCTCGTTCCAAACCGCTAACCGCTCGTCGCTTGCTGGTCGCAGCGACTCGGCTCTACGTACCTGAAGCCCACTGGGCTTCCTCCTTTTAATTTCAAATGTTTATAATTTGATGGCCGCTGGCGCTCAAGGAGAGTGTCTATTTTATTTTTGGCTTGCCCGCTGCGCCAAAAATCCGCACGAGGAACGTTTGTTCAAAGTTGAACGGATCGTTTCGCTTACGCGCTTGTCGTGAAATGTCCTCCGCGGGGAAATTTGTTCTAGAACGACAATCTTCCCGGCGCGTTGAACGAACGTCTAAAGCGAAGAAAGAACTTTCTATTTACGACAAATTCTCTTCGTGAGGCCGCGCGCTTTGGTCGTGGCAGGCGGAGGGCCGAGCGTAAAGAAACAGTCCAGAGGACTGTTTTAGCGAAGGAGCCAGGAGGCGCGTTGGCCCGGCTTGAAGCTGGCGTTAAGAAACAAATGGTGTTTGAGCGAAGCGAGTTCATTTGTTTTAGCCGGCAAAAGCCAGCAGGTCGCCGAACGACCGCGCGCCAGGCATTTTTGCTACTTTTGTTGCCAGACAAACCGAGCTTGCGAGGTTCAGCGAACACCAAAACCAAATATTATTTTGGTGAGCTAAAAGTAGGCCCGCGGCAGCGAAAACACCTTAGAATTCCAAAACATCCAGTTTTGAAAATAGCTCTGGCGACGCAACGCGCCCTAGCCCCGATTGAAACGGAAATCCTTTTTAAAGCTTTTGCAAAAAGCTTTAAAAAGATTGCAGTGCAAAGCGGGAAACAGCTCCTAATACCGCTTAATCAACTCCGCAATGATCTTGCGAACTTTAGGTTCGGCAGTTTTCGCGGCTTCAAGCACTTCCTGGTGCGTAATGGTCCCGATGCTCGCCTCATCGCCCATATCGGTGATGACCGAAATTCCAAAGGTTTCGAGCTCCATGTGGCGCGCCACGATCACTTCGGGTACGGTAGACATGCCCACGCAGTCGCCGCCGAGCGCCTTGACCATACGGTATTCGGCCAGGGTTTCAAAAGTGGGGCCTTGCAGGCCAAGATAAACGCCTTGCTTGAGATCGATCCCGAACTCCCGGGCGATTTCTTTGGCGGTGTGGATCATCTGGCGGCTGTACGGTTCGCTCATGTTCACGAACCGCGGCCCGAACTGGCGCTCGTTCTTGCCGCGCAACGGGTGTTCGGGCATGAGATTGATGTGGTCTGTAATGGCCACAATCGACCCTACTTTGTAGTTGGGGTTGACGCCGCCCGACGCATTCGACACAATCAGTTTTTCGACGCCAAGGTATTTCATGACGCGCACGGGAAACGTGACCTGTTTCATGTCGTAGCCTTCGTAATAGTGGAAACGGCCTTGCATGGCGACGACTTTTTTGGCGCCGATGGTACCAAACACGAGCGCGCCCTTGTGTCCTTCGACCGTCGATACGGGAAAATTGGGAATCTGATCGTACGGCAAAGTATGCTCTATTTGTATGTCGTCGGTAAAACTGCCTAGCCCGGAGCCAAGGATGACGCCGTATTCGGGCTTGAAATTGATTTTGTCGTTGATGAACTTAACGGTTTGCTGTACGTGTTCCCACATAATTCTTGAGGATTTGGTCGAACGTCTCGCTTTGGGAAAGCAACACGGTCTTGATGGGTAGATAAAACAATTGGTCGGGTTTGACGCGGCCTTTGAGCCTTACATAGTCTTTTTCGGTCGTGATGATTTTGCGGTCGTGCACGTCGTGGACTATTTCGGCGATTTCTTTTTCGGAAAAATCGTGGTGGTCGGGAAATTGTTTGACGACGTCGGTGTCGGTCTTGAGGTGATCGAAAAAAGGTTTGGGCTTGGCGATTCCGGCCAGCAACAATTTTTGTTCGCCGCGGACTTCACTTACCGCGACCCGTGCGTTTTCGGAATAAACAAAATCGTCGTACGCGATGGCTGCAAAGAACAAAGCCTGGTGCGGCAACAAATTCAGCCTTTGCTCGATTTTCACGCGCTGGGCCAAAGGCAAATCGGGTGGGCATTTGGTGACCACAACCACATCGGCACGACGGGCACCGCTTGTGCTCTCGCGCAGGTTTCCGGTGGGCAGCATAAAATCGTCGGCATACAAATCGCCGTAGGCCGTCAGCAAAATATAGAATCCGGCCTTGACCTTGCGGTGTTGGTAGGCGTCGTCGAGCAAGATGACGCCCGGCTTGGGGTTTAGTTGCAGTAATTTTGCGATCCCGTTGCGCCTATCGGCATCGACGGCCACATGTACACCCGGAAATTTTTGATGGAACTGGTACGGTTCGTCGCCCAAACTGAACGCATTTGCATGCGCGTCGGCCAATACAAAACCTTTGGAAGTGCGTTTGTAGCCACGGCTCAACGTCGCAATTTGATGGTTTGCCGACAACAACCGGATCAGGTATTCGATCATCGGAGATTTGCCCGTACCGCCCACGCTCAGGTTTCCGACGGCAATCACGGGCAGGTCGTAGGACGTAGACGCGAGCAACCCGCGGTCGAACAAAAAGTTGCGGAATTGCGTCACCCAACCATACAAAATGGCCAACGGGAACAGTATTTTTCGCAACAAAACCATACTGCGAAAGTATAATATTTTATCTTTGAAGGAAAATAATTTGGCTGGTTTGAGAATACGCATCGGGATTTTGCTCTTTTTGTTTCCGCTGTTTTGTGTGGCGCAACACCGCGAAGATGCGGCCGTGTTGAAAACAATACTGCTGCGGTACTACAAAACCGAAAAGCCGGTGTACAAAAACCGCAGCCAGTTGCTTTACCTGTATTGCGAACGCGCCAACAACAACGAGGAATTGGTCGAAGCCATGCAAGGCACCAAGCTCCCACCCGACTTCAAGAAAGAGATCCGCGCCAAGATCAACGATGCCACGCCGTTGGATTGGCTCGCACAGCTCGAAGCGATTTATCCGACAGAACCGCTGCTCAAACAAAAAATCAGCCAATGCCTGACGCTCGAGAAATACCATGAGGTTTCGCGTCGGCTCAACCTGAACAACCAACGACTGATGATCATCAGCAAGCCGTTGTACCATTCCAAAAGTAATATCGCCTTGGTCAAGGTTACGTTTTACCGCAACATCGAGCACAACAACGGTGCGGTGCTGTTGCTCGAAAAAACCGGCGACAAATGGATCATCAAAGAATACCTGAACCAATGGGCCACTTAACACTATGAAAATTAAAGATTTTTTCCCGATTCTCGAAGAAATGGCGCCGCTGGCCTATGCCGAGGATTTCGACAATGTTGGGCTGCTCGTGGGCAATGCCGAAAACGAGGCCACGGGTATTTTGGTATGCCACGATGCGCTAGAAGCCGTGATCGACGAGGCCGTGGCCAAAAAATGCAACCTGGTGGTGTGTTTCCATCCGATTATTTTTTCGGGGCTCAAAAAAATCACAGGCAAAAACTATGTCGAGCGCGTGGTGCTCAAAGCCATCCAAAACAACATCGCGATTTATGCGGTGCATACGGCGCTCGACAACCACAAAGACGGCGTCAACAAAATTCTATGCGATGCGTTGGGGCTTGTGAACACCAAGATCCTGGTCCCTAAACAAAATTTCATCAAAAAACTAGTGACCTACACCGTACCCGAAAACGCCGAAAAACTGCGCAACGCCTTGTTCGACGCGGGCGCGGGCAACATAGGGAACTATGAGAACTGTAGTTTCAATTCGTCGGGCATCGGCACCTATATGGGCAACGAAAACAGCAATCCAGAGGTGGGCGAACGGTTCGAATTTGTACAGTCCGAGGAAATCAAGATCGAAGTCACGTTCGAAAAACACCGCGAAGCCAAAGTCCTGAAAGCGTTGTTCGCGAACCACCTTTACGAAGAAGTAGCGTATGAAATCTACGAATTGCAGAACGCGCACCAAAACATAGGCCTTGGCATGATGGGCGAATTCGAGACGGCGCTCAGCGAACGCGACTTGTTCCAAAAGCTCAAGGACAAGCTCGGTGCAGACGGCATACGACACTCGGCTTTACGCGAAAAAAACGTAAAGAAAGTAGCTGTTTTGGGCGGATCGGGGAGCTTTGCCATCCAGCACGCACTGGCCGCCGGAGCCGATGCGCTGGTGACGGCCGACCTCAAATACCACGACTTTTACCAAGCCGAAAACCGCATACTGTTGTGCGATGTCGGACATTTTGAAAGCGAGCGGTATACAAAAAATTACATTGCTGATTTTCTTATGAAAAAAATCACTAATTTTGCCATCATTTTATCGGAACAAAATACAAATCCAGTTAAGTACTTTTAATATATGGCTACGAATACCAAAGAATTGAGCGTGGAAGAGAAATTGAGAGCGTTGTATGACCTGCAATTGATCGACACCAGAATTGATGAAATCAGGAATGTAAGAGGTGAATTGCCGCTCGAAGTAGAGGATTTGGAAGACGAAGTGGCCGGACTCACTACCCGTACCGAAAAACTCAAGCAAGATTTGGACGTGATCGAAGACCAGATCAAAGCCAAGAAAAACGCAATCGAAGACCACCAAACGGCCATCAAAAAATACCAGAAACAACAAGAAAGCGTTCGCAACAACCGCGAATTCAACTCGTTGACCAAGGAAGTCGAATTCCAGGAACTCGAAATCCAATTGGCCGAAAAACAAATCAAGGAGATGAAGGCGTCGATGGAAAGCAAAAAGGAAATCATCGCCAGCTCAAAAGAAAAACTCGAAGCCAAGTCGAGCCACCTCAAACACAAAAAATCTGAATTGGCCGACATCATGGCCGAAACCGAAAAAGAGGAAGCGTTCCTGTCTGAGAAATCGGCCGAGTTCGAAGCCTTGATCGAAGCGCGTTTGCTTACCGCCTACAAACGCATCCGCAGCAGCGTACGCAACGGTTTGGCCGTCGTATCAATCGAACGCGGTGCGTCGGCAGGTTCGTTCTTTACGATTCCGCCGCAAACGCAGGTAGAGATTGCCGGCAGAAAGAAAATCATCACCGATGAACATTCGGGCCGTATCCTGGTCGATTCTTCGCTGGCCGAAGAGGAAAGAGAAAAAATGAAACAATTGTTTTCGCAATTCTAATACACAAGCCTCGTTCGCGGGGCTTTTTTTATGCGCAAGATCAAGATTTTCCTGCTCACCAAATCAATCGGATTGTATTTGAACATCCTGAGTTACGCGCGTCCGCAAAAGGCCAAACGGCTCGCCTACCAATTTTTCAGCCAGCCGCGCGAGGGCCGCTTGCACAAAGAGAAACTTCCCGAAGTGTTGCGCGAAACGCAGGCCGAAACCTTTGCCTATGACGGTCACCAGGTGCAATTTTACACCTGGAAAGGCAATACCCATGTGGTGTTACTCGTACACGGTTGGGAAAGCAATGCCGCGCGTTGGGAGCAACTGCTGCCCTACTTAAGACAATCGGGCAGTACCGTTGTAGCCGTCGATGCGCCTGCGCATGGGCTTTCGAGTGGCGTGGAGTTTACCGTACCGCGTTATGCCGAATTCATCGATGTGGCCGTCCAAAAATTCAAACCCGATGCACTGGTAGGCCATTCGATTGGCGGCGCGGCCTGCGTATACCACCAATACCGTTACCCCGACACCGGCGTGAGCAAGATGGTGCTTTTGGGTACGCCGTCGGATTTTCAAATTCTGGTGGACAACTTTGGCAAAATGTTGGGCCTGAACAACCGCATGATCCTGATGCTTGAGCAATATTTCACCGATAATTTCCAAATCAGGACACGCGATTTTACCGCCAGCATCTTTGGCGAGAAATTGCTTCTTGACGGCATCATCGCACACGATGTAAACGACGAGGTGGTCGCGTTTGCCGAAGCGAAAAAGATTGCCCAGTCCTGGAAGCAGGCCACGTTTATCGAAACCAAAGGCTTGGGCCATTCGATGCACGACGACGTATTGTATGGCAAGGTGCGGGATTTTTTGGCGAAAGATTAGGAGCCAGGAACCTGCTTTCCACTGCAATCTTTTGTTTCGTCCCGAAGTGTCGGGACTACACAAAAGGATTTCCGTTTCAATCAGGGCTAAAATTCCAAATTCCAATCGGAAATCAATTACCTTTGCCGTATGGAACAAGAACAAAAACGCCTCAACAAATACATAGGCGAAACCGGATTCTGCTCGCGCCGCGAAGCCGACGAATATATCGAACAGGGCCGCGTGACGGTCAACGGCGCGCCGGCCATCATGGGTATGAAGGTCTCGAACGACGACGAGGTGCGCATCGACGGTAAAATCGTGCGCGAAAAAAACGAAAAACCCGTCTATCTCGCGTTCAACAAGCCGCCCGGTATCGAATGTACGACCAACCTCGAAGTCAAGGACAACATTGTCGATTTCATCAACTATCCCAAAAGGATTTTTCCGATCGGCCGTCTCGACAAAGCATCCGAAGGGCTGATTTTCATGACCAACGACGGCGACATCGTCAACAAAATCCTTCGTGCGCGCAACAACCACGAAAAGGAATACACGGTCACGGTAGACAAACCCATCACCTCGCGTTTCATCGACCGGATGGGCAATGGCGTCCCGATTTTGGATACCGTCACGCGCAAATGCCATGTCGAACAAATCAGCAAATACACGTTCAAGATCATCCTCACGCAAGGGCTCAACCGACAAATCCGTCGCATGTGCGAATACTTGGGTTACGAGGTGACGCGGCTCATCCGCATCCGGATCATCAACATTTCGCTCGATTTGCCGCAAGGCCGCTGGCGCGATTTGACCGATGCCGAAATTGTAGAACTCAACCAACTCATCGAACCGTCGAGCAAGACCGAGGAAGCGAGTTTGCCGAAGGTTGAGAAAGAACCAAGAGTCAAGAGTCAAGAGTCAAGAAGCACCGAACGCAAGCCATTCCAGGGCGAAAAACGAAGCAACCGCGACCAGCCCAAACGCGAATCGGCAGAGAAAAAGCCGCGTTGGAACGTCGAATTCGTCCAGCGTGAAGACACCAAAACCATGCGCGACGAAAAACCGGCAAGCGATGAAAAACCAACCGCCAAGAAGCGCAACGTAGAATTCGTCAAAAAAGAAGATTCCAAAATCATCGATAAGAAACCTTTCGAAAAACCGTCCGAAAAGCCGGCCAACGAAACGCTGTCGGACCAGCCCAAAACCGGCAAACGGTGGAACGTGCAGGTCATTTCGAAGGACGATCCCACCTACCGCAAAAAAGGTGAATACTAAAACAAAAAAGCCCAGGATTCGGGGCTTTTTTTATGATAAGGCTTTGCGTTGTTCCCTTGCCAACAGCGTGTTCTTGAGCAACATCGCAATCGTCATCGGCCCCACGCCACCCGGAACCGGCGTAATGTAGGACGCTTTTTTGCTGACGTTTTCGAAATCGACATCGCCCGTGATGATGTAACCTTTCTCGCTGTCCTTGTCCTCTACCCGCGTGATGCCCACGTCTATGACCACGGCATCGTCCTTGATCATTTCGGCTTTGAGGTAATTCGGTACGCCCAACGCGGTGATGATGATATCGGCCTGGGTCGTGATCTGCGAGATGTTTTTGGTGTAACTGTGCGTAAGGGTCACGGTCGAATTGCCCGGAAAACCTTTGCGTCCCATCAAAATACTCATCGGGCGACCGACGATGTGGCTACGCCCAATAACGACCGTATGTTTACCCTTGGTTTCGACGTTGTAACGCTCGAGTAATTCCAAGATCCCGAACGGCGTCGCCGGAATAAACGTACTCATGTCAAGCGCCATCTTTCCAAAATTCTCGGGATGGAAACCGTCTACGTCCTTGCTCGGGTCGATGGCCATTAGCACTTTTTGCGTGTCGATTTGCTTGGGGAGCGGCAACTGGACTATGAATCCGTCAATGTTATTGTCTTCGTTGAGCTGTTTGATTTTCTTCAAGAGTTCGGTTTCCGACGTCGTGCTCGGCATCTTGACCAAAGTCGATTCGAACCCGACGCGCTCACACGCCTTGACCTTACTGCCCACATAAGTCAAGCTGGCGCCGTCGTTCCCCACGATGACCGCGGCCAAATGCGGGACTTTCTCACCGCGCGCCTTCATCCCGGCGACTTCGGCTGCGATTTCGTTCTTGATGTTTTCTGAAGTTTGTTTTCCGTCTAGTAGTTGCATTGCGAATTTGAAAATTTGAAAATTTGAAAATTTGAAAATGGAAAAATCGGTTTAGAAAAATGACTAGTATTTGATACGAACTTCATTAGGAACCGAAATCTTGACACTTGCAGCAAAGCAATTTTCAAATTTTCAAATTTCCAAATTTTCAAATTACTATCTCATTCCCTTCATGCCGCCCATCATTTTCATGAGGTTTTTGCCGCCCGGACCTTGCATCATCTTCATCATTTTGCTCATTTGGTCGAATTGCTTCATGAGCTGGTTGACTTGTTCGATTTTGGTGCCTGATCCTTTGGCGATGCGGTTTTTGCGTTTGACATCGATGATCGACGGTTTGCTGCGCTCCTTTGGGGTCATCGAATGGATGATGGCCTCGATGTGCTTGAACGCGTCGTCTTCGATCTCGACATCCTTCATCGCTTTCGAAGCACCCGGGATCATGCCGACGAGGTCTTTCATGTTGCCCATTTTCTTGACCTGCTGGATTTGCGTCAGGAAATCGTCGAATCCGAATTCGTTCTTGGCAATCTTCTTTTGCAATTTGCGCGCTTCCTCTTCGTCGAACTGCTCTTGGGCGCGTTCTACGAGCGACACGACGTCGCCCATGCCGAGGATTCTTTCGGCCATACGCGACGGATAAAACACGTCGATGGCTTCCATCTTTTCGCCCGTTCCGACAAATTTGATCGGTTTGTTGACCACCGATTTGATCGACAATGCCGCACCACCGCGCGTATCGCCGTCGAGTTTGGTCAGGATCACACCGTCAAAATCGAGTCGGTCGTTGAACGCCTTGGCCGTGTTCACCGCGTCCTGCCCTGTCATCGAATCGACCACGAACAACGTTTCCTGCGGTTGGATCGCCTTGTGTACGTTGGCGATTTCGTTCATCATTTCCTCGTCTACAGCCAAACGACCCGCCGTATCGACGATGACCACGTTAAAGCCGTTCGATTTGGCGTGCTTGATCGCGTTTTCGGCGATGCTCACCGGATTGTTGTTGTCGCGCTCCGAATACACCTCTACGCCAATTTGCCCGCCCACGACGTGCAACTGGTCGATGGCCGCCGGACGGTAGACGTCACAGGCCACGAGCAATGGTTTTTTATTTTTCTTGGTCTTGAGATAATGGGCGAGCTTGCCCGAGAACGTCGTTTTACCCGAGCCTTGCAGACCCGACATCAAGATGACGGTGGGATGCCCCGAAAGGTTGATTCCGGCAACGTCGCCACCCATGAGTTCGGTGAGTTCGTCCTTGACCAACTTCACGAGCAATTGTCCCGGTTGCAACGTAGTCAATACGTTCTGGCCGATAGCCTTGTCCTTGACGCGCGTGGTAAAATCCTTGGCGATCTTAAAGTTGACGTCGGCATCCAAAAGCGCACGACGCACTTCCTTGAGGGTTTCGGCCACGTTGACCTCGGTGATCTTGCCGTGCCCTTTGAGTATGTGGAACGCCTTGTCGAGCTTGTCGCTTAAATTATCAAACATCGTGATTCAGTTTTGTGAAGCTGCAAATATAACACAAATCGGGTAAGGTATCAAGTGCGATTTTGGCCAATCCGAATAAAAAAACCGGCCTCTCACAAGACCGGCTTTTTTGGGTATATAACTTAACTACTAACTCTAATCCATGCAGGTGTTGGCATCGCCGTCCATGCTGAACAACGTGTCTATTTCCTGCTGATTCAACGCGCGCTTGTACATGCGGATGTCGTCGAGGTAACCCCTGAAATTTTGACCCAAAACGCCACCGCCCAACATACTGCCCGAAAATTCGACCATGGCGGTTGTACTTTGCAACACGCCGTCGCGGTACAGGTAAAGCGTTTCGCCGTTGTACACCACAACCAGATGGTGCCATTGGTTGAGCTCGCCGAGCATGCCGCCCTGCACCCAACCCGTATCGTAAAGCGGTGTCGACAGACCGGTGGCCAGCACAAAAGGGCTTCGGATTTCCTGGTTGAATTGGTTGCCCAGCGACAATTCGAATTGTTCGTTCACCAAAAGCCGTTCAAAGTCGAACACCTGCGGATTTTGCCTGTTGAACCACAAACTGATCGTGAATCCATCGGACTGAAGCCAATTGTTTTGCGCCGTCGCGTTGATCTGCAACGTATTGGTACCTGCCGATAAAAACGAAAAAGCCGCATTGGGATTGCCGCTGCGGTCGGCAACGAACCCAACGCCTTGGTCGGGCACAACCGGTGTAGAAAACCCGGTCAAATCGGCTACTTCATTGGCAAACGGGATGTACAGGATCAAATCGTTGTCGATTAAAATGCCTTGGTTATCACACGAGGAACATTGGTCGCCAAACGTATCGATAAAACTCTGCAGCGCCGCATTGTTGGTGATTTGTTGTGTAAAACCTTCGCCCTCGACCAAGGTAATCGGATAGTTGATCTGGTAAAATTGTTCAGACGTCAAATTCTCGAAAAACGCCAACAGTACCGACCCGTCCGAAATATTCATGATTTGCGGCGTTTGCGACACCGGATCGTACAGCGAAATCGAAAACGGATAGCCCGCATTGATGCATTTGATGGGTGTCATCGACGCATCTGTCGGGCACTGTTGCCGCAATTGGTCGAGTTGGTCGTCGGATGAAACCGTCAACTGGTTGCCGTTGTCATAGGTAATCGTAATCGGATATTGGAATGCGATAGGATCCGGATGGTTGCCCGGCACGGCCAGCAAATCGGCCACTTCGCGGTAGTCTTCGGGTTGTTCGATCAGCATCGATGTTCCATTGACGGCGACCTGTACGGGCAATTTTACCTTAAAACAACTGGCGCTGTCCACCACATTGTCGTTGGGCGCGATTGCCAGTGCCACGCGGTGCAATTTGTTCGAGAGCGGCGCGGCTTTGTCCAGCGCCTGATCGCTGACGTAGCTCGACCGCGATTCGTCCTGGCATGAAAACAAGACGGCCACGACCGAACACACGAGCACCCACTTGAGTTTACTGATCATTTATCGGTTTATTTGGATTGTAACAAGCCACGGCGGGATTACCCTACCGCATCTTTGTTTTTTTTTACGTTAAATCTGATATTTCTAATTTTGAATGTAAAAATAACGTTTTTGTCTTATCTTGCCAACGCCAAATCCCCTTTCAAACCCGATGGACGAAAAAGCCCCGCACGGCATTTGTGAAGAACGTACTTTCGCTTCTTTTTTCAAGACCCATGCGAAAACGCTGACCAATTATTTGTACTACAAATTCGGCAACGCCGAGATGGCGAACGATGTCGCACAGGATGCCTTTGTCAAATTGTGGGAGAATTGCGCAAACGTACCGCCCGAAAAAGCCAAATCGTTTTTGTATACCGTGGCCAACAATGCTTCGCTCAACCAGCTGGCACACCAAAAAGTCGTGCTCAAGTATGCGCAAAGGGCCGGCGCCGAAAGCAATGCGCCCGAACGACCCGACTTTGTTTTAGAGGAAGAACAATTCAAGAAAAAACTGCAGTCGGCCATCGACCGGCTGTCTGAAGGACAACGCACCGCCTTTTTGCTCAACCGCATCGACGGTAAAAAATACAACGAAATAGCCGACATGCTCGGCATCAGCGTCAAGGCCGTAGAGAAGCGCATCAGCGGCGCGCTCGTATCGCTGCGCAAAGAAATCGGCAACATCTAGTAGGGTATTGTGGCCGCAAACTGTTTTAACGACAAATGCAAAGAAAATCAACATGAAAGAACACGATTTAGCGAAATGGCTCGAAGGCAAAATGAGCGTGCAGGAGCGCGAAGCCTTTGAACGTACCCCTGAATTCAGGGACTACGATCGCATCCGTCGATACAGCGCCGAGCTCCAAGGCCCTGATTTCGATACCGAAGTGTTGTATCAGAACGTGATCGATACCCCAAAAACAAAAGTCATCCCTATCCGAAAATCGCGGCCGTGGCTGCGCATTGCGGCCGTTGCCGTCATCGCGCTCGGGCTGTTGTTTACCGTGAACCGTTTCACGCCAAAAACGCAGACCGCCGCCAACGGCACGACGCATATTTTTCAGTTGCCCGATGATTCGCAGGTAACGCTCAATGCGGGCTCGGAAATCCGATACAAGCGTTGGAACTGGGACAACAACCGCTCGCTTGAACTCGATGGCGAAGCGTATTTTAAGGTCACCAAAGGCAAGACATTCGATGTACATACCGATTGGGGCACCGTTACCGTGGTGGGTACGCAATTCAATGTCAAGGCGCGCGGCGACCGTTTCGAGGTGGCGTGTTACGAAGGAAAAGTACGCGTGCAAACCAATGATCGGGCGGTGTTGCTTACACCGGGACTTTCGGTGGCGTTCGAACAAGGCAAATCTGTTGCGGCCATTCCGGCGCAAGGTGGACCGTCTTGGATGCAGCACCAGCTGACCTTCCAGGCCGAAAGTTTGCAAGCCGTCGCGGCAGAGCTCGAAAGACAGTACAACATTGCTATCGACTTGCAACAGGTTGGTTCGCAAGAGAAATTTACGGGTACGGTTCCGGCCGACAATCTCGATGTGGCACTCCAGATCATCAGCGCAGCTTACCATGTACAATACCAAAAAACAAAGAATAGTGTAACGTTGACCAAAAAATGAGGCACCTGACAGCCAAATCCTTATGGATGGTATGGTTCTTATTGTTTTCGGCGATGGCCTTCTGCCAAGAAAAGCTACCGTTGAAATCGGTTTTTACGGCCTTAGAGCAACAGCACAACATCAAATTCAACTACACCGAAGAGACCATTTCGGGATACAAGGTCACCCCGCCCAACGCGGCTTGGAGCCTCCAAAAACAACTCGAATCGATCCAATCGCAGGCGCCTTTTGGGTTTGAAATCATCGGTAATTATGTGGTCGTGACGGCGCCGGTTGAGCCCGCCGCGACCGACAATCCGATGACGTACGATCTCAACGAGGTGGTGATCGAAAACTTCCTGACTTCGGGCATCTCGAAAAAAAAATACGGCAATTTCGAAATCAAACCCGAAAAATTCGGCATCCTGCCTGGGCTGACCGAACCCGATGTGTTGCAAACCATGCAGCAAATCCCGGGCATCTACAGCGTAGACGAAAGCATCTCGAACCTCAACATCCGCGGCGGTACACACGACCAGAACCTGTTTTTGTGGAACGGGATCCGGATGTTCCAGACCGGGCATTTTTACGGACTCATTTCGGCGTTCAATCCGATGCTGGCGCAAACCATATCGGTCTATAAAAACGGGACGCCCGTTTCCTATGGCGAAAATGTATCGGGCGTGGCCGACATTTCTTCGCGCGAAAGCAACATAGCACCGTCCAAATTTGGTATCGGCGCCAACCTGATCAGTATCGACGGTTTCGCGAAAGTCAAAATGTCTGAAAAAGCCGCGGTCACCGTATCGGGCCGTCGCTCGTACACCGAATGGGCCAACACGCCCACCTATCAATCCTACTACAACCGCATGTTCCAGAACACCATCGTCACACGGCTCGACAACAACCAAATCGTCGACTACCGAACGGGCGAGAACTTCTTCTTTTATGACTTTACGGCGCAATACCACCAGAAAATTGGCGATAAGCACGAGTTTTTCGTAGACGGCATCGGCATCAAGAACGAACTAGACATCCGCCAAAACGCAACGGTAGACGGTACCGCAAGTTCTAAACTGAGCTCGCTCGAGCAGCAAAGCCTGGGCGCAAGTTTGCAATGGCGCACGGTTTGGAACGCCGATCATTCGACGCGCATCAATGGCTATGTGTCGTCGTACGACCTTGACGCGGTGAACGAATCGGTCGAGAACAACCAGGTGTTGCAACAGCAAAACGAAGTGTCCGACATGGGGCTGGCCATCGAGCACAAACAACAAGTCAACGCCGAAGTGGGCGCCAGATACGGCTACCAATTCAACGAAATGGCCATCACCAATACCGATTACATCAACACGCCAAGGCTCGCGCGCGAGGTCACCGAACTCATGCGTACGCACGCGGGTACGGCCGAGATCGAATATGCGCCTGCCGACAAAAGCATGCTCGTGAAAGGCGGCCTCAGGATCAATTATTTCGAGCAACTCGACCAGGTGGTGGTGGAACCGCGGCTGCAGTTCAGCTATACGTTGACGCCAACGTTAAAGGTCGAAATCCTCGGCGAACAAAAAAGCCAGACCATATCGCAAACCATCGACTTGCAGCGCGACTTTTTGGGCATCGAAAAAAGGCGGTGGACGCTGGCCGACGCCGAGACGCCTTTGCAAAAAAGCGGGCAGTTGTCGATTGGCTTGTCTTTCCAGAACCCACGCTGGATGATCTCTTTTGACAATTTCTACAAGCGCGTGACGGGCATCTCGAGCCAAGCACAGGCGTTCCAGAACCAATTGGAGATGATTTCGATCAAGGGCAATTATACCGTGGGCGGGAGCGAGTTGCTCGTACGCCACAATTGGGAGCGTTTCTACGGATGGGTGAGCTACAGTTTGAACCGCAACGAATACCACTTTGACAACTTTGACCCCGAAATGTTCCCGAGCAATTTCGAGGTCGAGCACAGCGTATCGGCCGCCGCGGTCTACGACCAAAAAAAGTTCAAGGTGGCGTTGGGCGGCAAGTGGAACTCAGGCCGTCCGACGACCGTACCGGCCAGCTTCGACGAAGGGGCAATCAACTACGGCGACCCCAACGGCCGGGCCTTGGGCGCGTACCTGCAAATCAACCTCTCGGCGTCTTACAGTTGGGAAATCGGGAAAACGCGCATCCAGGCCAATGCCGCGGTGCTGAATTTGTTGGATCGCGACAACGTGCTTAACCGCTACTACCGCGTCAACACGCTGACCAACGAGATCGAACGCGTGAATACCTATGCGATGCAGCGTACGCCGAACTTGAGCGTGCGGTGGTATTTTTGAATTGTTGGATCCGACTACATTCTTTCGGGAACTGAAATCCCGAGTAATCCGAAAGCGGCCTTGATCGTATCGGCTACTTTTTTAGACAACTGCACACGGAACTTCTTGGCCTCATGTTGTTCTTCGCCCAAAATCGACACCGACTGGTAGAACGAATTGTACTCCTTGACCAATTCATAGGTATAATTGGCCACAAGCGCCGGGCTGTGGTTGTGCGCCGCGTCCTGGACGATGTCGGGGAACTGCGCGATGAGCTTGAGGAGTTCCTTTTCTTTTTCGTGCAGTACCGATACTTCGGCTTTGGTCGAAACATCGAAATCGGCCTTGCGCAAGATCGATTGGATGCGCGCATAGGTGTATTGGATAAACGGTCCCGTATTGCCCGCAAAATCGACCGATTCTTCGGGATTGAACAAAATGCGTTTCTTGGGATCGACCTTGAGGATGTAGTATTTGAGCGCGCCGAGCCCGATGGTATGGTACAGCCGCGCTTTTTCTTCTGCTGAATAACCGTCGAGTTTACCGAGTTCTTCGGATATTTTTTGCGCGGTTTGCGTCATCTCAAACATCAAATCATCGGCGTCTACTACGGTGCCTTCGCGGCTTTTCATCTTGCCTGACGGCAAATCGACCATACCATAGGACAAATGCGTCAAATCTTTCGACCATTCGAACCCGAGCTTCTGCAAAATCAGGAACAACACCTTGAAATGGTAGTCCTGCTCGTTGCCCACCGTGTACACCATACCGCCCACGTCGGGAAAATCCTTGACGCGTTGGATGGCCGTGCCGATGTCCTGGGTCATGTATACGGCCGTACCGTCTGAACGCAACACGATTTTACGATCGAGCCCTTCGGCGGTCAAATCGATCCACACCGAACCGTCGGGGTCTTTCTCGAAAATGCCCTTCTCGAGCCCGAACTGCACGACTTCCTTGCCCAGCAGGTAGGTATCGCTTTCATAATAATAGGAATCGAAATCGACGCCTATGGTTTGGTAGGTTTGTTCGAATCCGTCGTAGACCCAGCCGTTCATCATTTTCCAGAGCGCGACTACATCAGGATCGCCGGCTTCCCATTGGCGCAACATTTCTTGGGCTTCGAGTAGGACTGGCGCCTGTTTCTTGGCTTCGTCCTCGGTTTTACCGCCGGCCATCAGTGCGCTGATTTGCTCTTTGTATTGTTTATCGAAAGCTACATAGTAATTCCCTACAAGTTTGTCGCCTTTGAGTCCGGTGGATTCGGGCGTTTCGTTCAGGCCAGATTGTTGCCAGGCCAGCATCGACTTACAAATGTGGATGCCACGGTCGTTGATGATTTGCGTCTTGTAGACCTTCGTGCCCGAGGCTTTCAATATCTCGGACACCGAATAGCCCAAAAGTACGTTGCGCACGTGGCCCAAATGCAGCGGCTTGTTGGTGTTGGGCGATGCGTATTCGACCATGACGGCCTTGCCCTCGGGCTGCGGCGAGACGAATCCGTAACGGGTATCGTCTTTGATCTTTTCGAAAAAACCAAGGTAATAGGCGTCGTCGATCACGAGGTTCAAAAATCCGGCGACCACGTTAAAACGCGCTACCTCGGGTGCATGGTCGACCAGGTACTGCCCTATTTTGTTGCCGATGTCGGCCGGGTTGCCCTTGATTACCTTCAACAACGGAAAAATCACCAGCGTAATGTCGCCCTCAAAGTCACGTCGCGTAGCCTGGAACTCGAATTTGTCGTGCGAAACGTCGAACAATTGGGCTAATGCGGTTTGGATGTGCGGGATGAGGCTTTGACTTAACATAGGATGATTTTTAAGGCGCAAATATAGCGAATACCCACACAATTAAAAAGATGCCGCGTCATAACCTGATGTTAATCATTTGGACTGCCGTTCAACTGACAATGATTTTAGTTATCAACATTTTTACAAACATAAAATGTAAGAATACATCCCGTTAAAAAGGCAATTTTATGCATTTCATCGATTTTTTTTGCATTTAAACGATATTATTTAGCAACTTTGAACCCGTCAAAACACAAAGTCTTACCCTACTAAGATGAACATGAAAAAATTAATACTCTTTTTCGCGCTGGCGTATGGCGTCCAGGGCTACTCACAGGCCATCACCGTGAGCACCAACACCTACTCCGTTCCCCAACTGGTCAACGATGTACTGATCAACTCGCCGTGTGTATCGGCCACCAACGTTACGTGGTCTACCGGGAGCAACTTTGGCTCGTCCAACGGTATTGGGTTTTTCCAAAACACCAACGCCAACTTCCCGATGGATTCGGGGGTGATCCTTTCTACCGGTAATGTCAACAACGCACCAGGGCCCAACAGCGTCCACCTGAATGATGGTGCGATGAACTGGCCTGGCGATGCCGATCTCGAATCGACTCTGGCCGCGGCGGGTATCCCGATGAACTCGGTGAACGCGTCGGTACTCGAATTCGATTTTACGCCGATTTCGCCCAACTTTAGTTTCGACTTTTTGTTCGCGTCTGAAGAATACGGAAATTTCCAGTGCGAATTCTCGGATGCCTTTGCGTTCCTTTTGACCAACATGAACACGGGCGTTACCACCAACCTGGCCGTGGTGCCTGGTACCAACTTGCCAATTTCGGTAGTGACCATCCGCGACTTCTTGTACAATTCGTCTTGCCCTTCGGCCAATGCACAATATTTTGGCAGCTACAACGGCGGATCGGCGGCTCCGGGCTCGGCTTCTAACTTTAACGGCCAAACCACGTTGCTCAACGCGTCGGCGGTTATGGTACCGGGTACGCCGTACCACATCAAACTCGTCATTGCAGACCGTACCGATCAGGAATCGGATTCGGCCATTTTCATTTCGTCGGACAGCTTTAACATTGGCCAGGACGTTTTGGGTCAAGACATCACCGTAGCGGCCAACACTGCGATTTGTCCCGGAAAAACCCATACAATCGATTCTGAGCTCGACCCGGCCGTCTACTCGTTTGTTTGGAAGCGCGGCAACACTATCCTCGCCGGGCAAACAGGACCTACGCTTGTCGTAGACCAGCCGGGAACCTACACCTTGACTTATCAGTATTTGATAGGAACCTGTTCACCGGTAAGCGATAGCGTGGTAGTGCAGTTTTATCCTGAAATCACGACGCAAAATCCGATTGACCTTTACAAATGTTCGGGAAGCGGCACTTATGTTTACAATTTGGCGCTCAACACGCCCATCGTCAAGACCGGTCTCGACGCGGCTACGGTGGTGAGCTACCATAGTTCGCAACTCGCAGCCGACAACAATACGGGCGCCCTGCCGTTGAACTACACCAGCGCTGGCGGCCAAACCATTTATGTACGCATCAAGACGCCCAATTCCCCTTGCTACGTAGTCAAATCGTTCCAATTGCTGACCGCTCCTGCGCCCGTTGCACACCAACCGAACGACCTGACGCTTTGTGCGCGTTCTCAAACCCTGATGAACGGCATCTTCAATATCGCCGCGCAAACGCCTACGGTATTGGGGTCGCAATCGAACACCTTAAATACAGTAACCTACCACACCTCGCAGGCACACGCCAATGCGGGAACCAACCCGTTGGGCAATACCTACATTGCTACCGAAGGCACTGTGGTTTATGTCAGGGTCCAGAATGTAACCGATGCCGATTGTTACAGCACCACTTCGTTTACGTTGCACATCGAGCCGCTGCCACCGGTGGATGTACTCGAAAACATCGTACTCTGTGAGCCTTACACCTTACTCCCTTTGACCAACGGAAATTACTTTTCTGGCCCTAACGGAAGCGGCGACGCGATGTTTGCGGGCGACGTCATCGAGGAAACCCAAATCGTTTACATCTTTAACCAACCGGGCGGACCCGATTCTTGTTCGGCGGGAAGCAGCTTCAAGGTGACCATCATCAACCCAGAACAATTGTCGCCAGGCGCGGGTACCTATTGCGGTTCTTATACGCTGCCTAACCTGGAGTACGGCGCCTATTACACTGCCCCGGGAGGTCCTGACGGAACGGGAACATTGGTCCCATCGGGTACAGAAATCACCACTACGCAAACGCTTTATGTGTATTTCCAGTCGTTGATGCCGCCATTTTGTATCATCGATGCCGATTTTGACGTGACCATCCTGCCTGGTATCGAAATCGGCGAACAACCGAATGTATTCGATTGTACGAGCTATACGCTACCGGTAATCAACGGTACCTATTACACGCAAGCCGATGCACTCGGCACCGAAATGCCTGCGGGAACTGTAATTACAACGACTACGACACTTTACGCCTATGCGACGACAGGCGCCCCGAACAACTGTAAGACCGAAAAACAATTTACGGTGTTCATCGGCATCGATACGCCGGCCGATATCTCGCAATGTAACGGCTATACCTTGCCTGCGTTGCCTATCGGCGAATACTACACCGGGCCTGCGGGAACGGGTGATTTGATCCCTGCGGGAACAGTCCTCGAGCAATCGGCGACGGTCTACATCTATGTCCCGAAAACCAATCCGGGGGGTGTAAACTGTACCGACAATGTACACTTTACGGCCAGCATCGCGCAGCCGCTCATCGACAGCCTCGACGACATTGCCGTATGCGACAGCTATACGCTTCCGGTGATTGCGAGCGGTACCTACTACACCGGGCCAGAGCAAAGCGGCACCGAGTTGGCGGCCGGCGACATCATCACGAGCACCCAGACGATCTACATCTTCAAGCGTTCGACACCAAGCTGCTACAACGAAAACAGCTTTACGGTGACGGTCAATCCAAAACCTGCGATCGACTCGCGTTCGGACATTGACGTGTGTAACAAATATGAACTCACCGAACTGGCCGTAGGCAACTACTACACCGGCCCGGGTGGAACCGGAACGATGCTTCCTGCGGGAACGTTCATCAACGAAACGCAAACGATCTACATCTATGCAGTGGGCAATACGGTTCCGGCGTGTGTGGCCGAAAACCAGTTCACGATCAACGTATTTACCATCGAGGCCGACAGCCCTGCCAATGTGGTGGCGTGCGACAGCTATACGCTTCCTGCGCTGACCGTCGGAAACTACTACCAGCATCCGGGCGGACCTGCCGGTGGCGAGGGATCGCTTATGCACGCAGGCGATGTGATCACCGAATCGACAACGTTGTACGTGTTCACCGAATCGGGCGAACGCATCAACTGTATCGACGAGAACAGCTTTACGATTACGATCAACCATACGCCTGTAGTGGCGCCGATTGCCAACGAGAACGCGTGCAATTCGTTTACACTCGAAGCCTTGGCCGTAGGAAACTACTACACCGGGCCGAACAAAACCGGCACCCAAATGCATGAAGGCGATGTCATTACAACGACACAAACCTTGTATGTGTATGCCGAAACAGGCACGACGCCAAACTGTTTTTCCGAACGCAGCTTTACGGTCACCGTTTTCAATGTAGACGTGCTGCCCAACATCACGACTTGCGAAAGTTTTACGTTGCCGAACTTGACCAACGGCCGTTATTATACAGGACCAAACCGTACCGGAACCCCTTTGACCGCCGGACAGGCGATCTCGACCACGCAAACGGTATACATCAATGCCGCGGCACCTTGGTCACCTACTTGTTACGACGAAAGTTCGTTTGAAGTGGTGATTGTCCCGACACCTGTAGCGCATCCGGTAAGTATTGCGATGACCACGGTTTGTGACGAAGACGGTAACAACGACGGCATCACGACGTTCGATTTGACCTCGATCTCCGACACCTTGTTGGGTACACAAACCGGTAGCGAGTTTACTGTGACCTATTACGCTACGCTGGCCGATGCCCAGGCGCAAGCCAACGCGATCACTACCACAACCCAAACACTGGTTTTTGCCCGCGTAAGCAATACATTGACGGCCAACTGTTTCGACGTTCGCCCGATTTCGATTGTGGTGAACACGATCCCAGAACCGGCACCGGTGGGCGGTATCATTTGTTACGACAGCAAAAACGAGCAATTGTTGCAATCGTATACCATCCCTAGCGGACTCAGCGCGTCGAACCACACGTTCAAATGGTTCAACGAGGCGGGAGACGTGGTGGGTACCGGAAGTTCGTACACGGCCGTATTGCCGGGCGAGTATTCGGTTATTGCGACAAGCACCGTTACGGGATGTCCGTCCGAGGAAACTTTTGTGACCGTGACCCCATCGGAACCGGCGCTCATCAGCTTTACGATCACCGATGATTTCAGCGACAACCAAATCATCACCGTCGAGGCCAGCGGCGTGGGCGGCGACTACGAATACCAGCTCGACCACGGCCCATGGCAGGACAGCAATGTGTTCCAGGGCGTTTCGACCGGTACGCACGTGGTGAACGTACGCGACAAGAACGGTTGCGGTACGTCGACGTCTTCGGCACTCGTGGTGAACTATCCGAAGTATTTCACGCCAAACGGCGATGGCTACCATGACACGTGGAATATCGTTGACCTTGAGGAAGACCAACAGGCCAAGATTTCGATCTTTGACCGCTATGGCAAACTGATCACACAAATCTTCCCGCACGGCGCAGGTTGGGACGGATCGTTCCAAGGAAGGGCGTTGCCATCGACCGACTACTGGTTTGTGGTAAACTACCAGGAAGACGGCATCCAGAAAGAATTCAAGGCGCATTTCGCCATGAAACGATAACCCCATCCCGAACATTCGGGACCGCGCCCAGGCGCAAACACTTTACCCCCAAATCTTTAAGAAAGCTCCTTTTTCGGGAGCTTTTTTTATTGGGAAAGAAAAAAAAAGATGCAACTTTGCACCGCAAAAACAAAATAAACAAACATCATCAATCTACCATGAACTTCAAATTGATCCTGGTGTGCCTTTTTGTATCGGTTTTTTCGATGCAGGCACAAAAAAACGCGTCGCTTTCGGGCAAGGTGACCGACCAAAAAAACACGCCCATCTCCTACGCCAACATCGTGCTCAAACAAGACGGCAAGATCGTAACGGGCGGCATCACCGACGACAACGGGCAGTATGAAATCAAAAGCCTCGAGCCCAAGAACTATGTGGTCGAAATCCAATTCATCGGCTACAAGACCTTTGTGACACGCGCCGATTTTACGACCGGACAAAAGTCGATCTCGCTCGGAAAAACCGCACTCGAAGAAGAAGCCACCGCACTCGGCGAAGTGGCCGTGGTGGCCGAACGATCGACCATCGAACAAAAAATCGACCGCAAAGTCATCAACGTGGGCAAGGATTTGACCACGGCTGGCGCGACGGCATCGGAAATCATGAACAACATCCCGTCGGTCAACGTAGACCAGGACGGCAAATTGTCGTTGCGCGGCAATGAAAACGTGCGGGTGCTTTTGGACGGCAAACCTACGAACATCGACGCGTCGCAATTGCTCAAACAAATCCCGTCGACGTCGATCAAGAAAATCGAACTCATCACCAACCCGAGCGCCAAATACAATCCCGAAGGCATGTCGGGCATCATCAACATCGTGCTGCACAAAAACGCGAACGATGGCTTTAACGCATCGGTAAACGCCGGGGCGACCTTTGCGCGTACGCCCAAGGGCAACGGCTCGTTCGACATGAACTACCGCCGCGGCAAGATCAACTTTTTTGGCAACTACGGCACGAATTTCGGGAACCAGTTCAACGACGGCGATTTTGCGCGTAAGGACAGTGTTTTCGAAACGCGTTTGCGCATGAAGAATGTGAACACCAACCAGTTGTTCAAGGTGGGGCTCGATTTTTACCTCAACGACCGCAACACGATTTCGGTGTACACGAACCAGAACTTTTTCAAGGGCGACGGTTTTATCGATTCGTACTATATTTTTGCCGATGTAGCGACCAACGTGGCCACGCATGACAAGTATTTGACCGACAACGTCAATTCGGCCTAGAACATCGCGTTCAAGCATTTGTTCGCCAAGGAAGGCCACACGCTCGACGTCGAGGCCAACCACAGCGCGACGGGCAACGACAAAATCATCTTTTTCAAGACCGACAACACGCCGTACATCCTTTCGGACGACACCTTCAACCGTTGGGATTTCATTTACGACGACCGCGCACAAACGATCGTCAACGTCGACTATGTGAATCCGCTCAGCGAAAAATCGACGCTCGAATTGGGCGCCGAATCGCGTACCATCAGGACCGACAACGAATTTACATCGCTGCGCACGGCCGGGTTCGATTATACTTACGACCTCGACATTTATTCGGCTTATGCGACATTCGGGCAAAAATTCACCAAATTCAGCTACCAGGTGGGCGCGCGTTTCGAGAGCTACAAGGTGCTCGCCAAACTCGACGGCGCGACGGCTTACAAGGACGATTATTTGACGGTGTATCCTTCGGCCTATATGACGTATACGCCCAGCGAGAAAAACAGTTTCCAGATCAGCTATTCGCGCCGCGTAGACCGTCCGAGTTTGGAGCAAACCAAGCCAAGCCCTGAATTTGCGACGCTTAAGCTTACTTCTATCGGGAATCCGCAGCTCGATCCGCAGTTCACCAACTCGATCGAACTCAACTATACACGTACGTTCTCGAAAGGTTCGGTCACGGGCGGTGTGTTCTTTAGGCTCATCAACGACGAGATCAGCCGCGTGCTGTATCCCGATCCCGAGCGCGACGGCAACCAGATCATGAGTTTCCAGAACTACGACAACAACAACGCCTATGGTTTTGAACTCTCGGCCAATTACAAGATTACCTCGTGGTGGGATGTGCAACCGTCGGTGGATTTTTCTTCGATCAGCCAAAAAGGACAGGTTTCAATCAGACGTCCGGGTACGATCGATGAATTCGACGTGGTGATCAAGGACGTGACGGCCAATGCGCTCAACGCCCGTATGAACCACAATTTCAAGGCCACCAAGACGCTTCGATTCAACCTCTTCGGATTTTACCGTGGCGGCGTCGAGGGCGTGCAGTTTACCGGAAAGGAAATGTACAAGATCGATGGCGGTGTGCGCTATGCGATGCTCAAGAACAAAGCCAGTCTGAGCATCCGCTTTAACGACATCTTCAACACCATGCGCTTTGCGTTCGACGGCGACAACCCGTATCCGCAAATCGGCAGTTTCAGATGGGAAAGCCAGTCTATTTACGTAGGGTTCAACTACATGTTTGGCGCGGGCAAGAACCGTGCATTGCAACGCAAACAGCGCGACGACAACACCAAGCAAAACAGCGGCGGAATGTTTTAGGTTTTACACAATAAACCCGCAGCGCATTGCGTTGTATGGTTTTATTTGAATTTATTTGAGTCGATAGAAACCTCCGGGGTGTGCAACCCGGAGTTTTTTTATTGGACCGGTTTGGATTAGAATAGGAAAAATACAGTTTTTCTGCAACTGGGGTATTGAGAAAAATGGTAGATTGGCATCCGTAAGGGCAGGGGGAGTAAGGTTTACCCCTAAAAAATAAAACCAACACACGCGTACAGAAAATCTGTAGTTTTTGTTAAGGTTTTAAACGTGTTACGATTCATAGACACTCCCCTAATAGCTACCATCGAATGATTGCGCTTCCCCACGTAAAACCACTGCCGAAAGCCGCCAACACAACCAAATCGCCCGATTGGATCTTGCCCTGCTCCCACGCCTCGGTGAGCGCAATCGGGATCGACGCCGCGGTGGTGTTGCCATAACGCTGGATGTTGTTGTACACCTTATCGTCCGATAGTTTGAACGATTGCTGGATGAACTGCGAGATGCGCAAATTGGCCTGGTGCGGGATCAGCATCCCGATGTCGGATACCTGAAGATTATTGGCCTGCAAGCCTTCCTGGATCACTTCGGCAAACCGAACCACCGCATTCTTGAACACGAACTGGCCGTTCATGTACGGCAGGTAACTTTCGTCGTTCGGGTCGTTGTCGGCCACGATGTCCGAAACCCAACGGCCACCCATGCCCGGTGCCTTGACCACGAGTTCCTCGGCATGCTGGCCTTCGGAATGTAGGTGCGTAGACAGGATGCCTTTGGACAAATCTTCTTCGCGGCTTACGATGGCAGCCCCTGCCCCGTCGCCAAAAATCACCGAAACGGCACGTCCGCGGTCGGTCATGTCGAGCCCCGTCGAATGTACTTCGGAACCGATGATCAGGATGTTTTTGTACATGCCCGTCCTGATGTATTGGTCGGCGATGGAAAGCGCATACACAAACCCCGAACATTGGTTGCGCACGTCGAGCGCGCCCACGGTCTTGAGCCCCAAATCGCGTTGCACGAGTACGCCCGGACCAGGAAAATAGTAGTCGGGGCTGAGCGTTGCAAAGATGATGAAGTCGATGTCGTCTTTCGAAATCCCTGAGCGTTCGATCGCTATTCGGGCGGCCTTGACCCCCATGCTGGTGGTGGTGTCCTGCCCTTTGACGATATGACGGCGTTCCTGGATACCGGTGCGCTCCTGGATCCACGCATCGTTGGTATCCATGATTTTAGAAAGATCGTCGTTGGTGACGATGTTTTCGGGCACGTAGTAACCGAGCCCAGAAATTTTGGAATGATACATATTGTTGTATTGTAAATTCTGATACTGCTAATTTAGACAAATCGCAAAATTGCCTGCGACAATATAGGCTTTTTTTCAGAATTTACAATCCGACGGCAAAATGCTATTTCACGAACTTGACCGATTGTCTGCCCGTATCGGTGTGGATGTTGACAAAATAACCACCCGAGGCACGAGGCGCGTCGAAGGTGTAGGATTTTTTTCCCGCGGCCGGTATTTCGTCGCGCAGCAACTCCCTGACACGGCGTCCCGAAATGTCATACAGTTCCAGGACCAAGTGGTCGCTGTCTACAAACTCTATGGTCACCGTCATCTTGTCCTTGACCGGATTGGGCGTCACGGCGGCCTTGAGCGGCGTGCGTCCTTTTTCCTTGAAGTCGCTTTTCCCGAGCGTTTCGCTGAATTTGTAAATCGTCGCACCCGATGCATAGGCCAGGTTGTCGTTCAGTATCTGGATGCGGTTCAAATTGCTCCCGACAAAATTCTCGCTCCACGTTGCGCCGCCATCGGTGGTTTCCAAAAATGGCGAGGCGTGCCCGCCCATAAACCCGTGGTCTTCGGTCAAGAACCCAACGGCCTGGATGTCGGTATCGGGTACGTCGTGGCTCACCCAGCTCACGCCATTGTCGAGCGTACGGACCAGCTTTCCCGGAAGCGCATTGACCGATTCTACCGATCCAAACATGCAATTGGGGTTTGACGCAAGGATTTGCAGTTTCCAAACGTATTCGCCCGCTATCCCGGTGTTGTAGATTTCGGTCCAGCTCACGCCGCCATCGGTTGTGCGCAGGATGGTCCCGCCCGCTGCACCTTTGCCCGATGCGTAACCCAAATTTTCGTCGACGAAAAGCAATTCCACCAATCCTTCGGCATACGCGCCCATATCGATGTACTGCCAGGTTTGGCCGCTGTCGGTCGATTTGAGGACGTAGGCGTTTTCGCTGAAATACGAACCGCATGCATACACCGTCGATTCGCCCACACAGTCGATCCCACAAATGGCCGCCGGCGTGGGCATGAGGCTCGGGATGATGCTCCAGGTGGCGCCGCCATCGGTGGTCTTGAGGAATTTGTTGTTTTGCAATGTGCCCAAAAATCCGATGTTTTCGTTGAGGAATTCGATGTTCCGGAAATAGTAGTTCCCGGGGAGTTGCGGCGTTTGCTCGGCTACCTGCAAGGTCCAGTTTTCGCCGCCGTCGGTGGTTTTGTACACGGCCGCCGCCGATCCGTTGGCCGCCCAACCCAATGTTTCGGTCAAAAAGAACACATCGTCAAAGCGTTGGTTGTTCGTATTTTCGGGTGCCGACTCCAGCGCATGCCATTCGGGTTGCGCCGATAACGAACACACGGCCAGCAGCATCAAAAAGGAAAACTTTCTCATAAACAGGTTGTTTGGTGACAAATGTAATTTATTTTGCGACATACCATCGCCTATCGGGTCGTTTTGCGTACCAACGATACCACGGTGCCGGCTTCCAAAAAATGTGGATTTTCAAAAAACACCTTGCCCTTTTCATAAACGGCTTCCACCAAATAGCCGCTGCCGTTGTAGTACGACTTGACCACTGTCGGTTGCAACCGAGACTGGGCCGTGGTTTGCAATTGGTCGGGGAACAACAGCACTGTTTTTGACGAACCGGGGTCGTCGAGGAATCGTTCGGGGATTTCGCTCACCTCGCCCAACAGCGATGCGATTTCATAGGTTTGCGGGTTCTGGTAAAGCCCGTGCGGTGTGTCTTGCCTGATGATTTGGCCTTGCTTCATCACGGCCACCTGGTCGGCAAACGACAAAATATCGGTACTGTCGTGCGTCGCAAAAATACAGGTGATGTTATGGGCCTTCAGGTGTTTGAACAGATTGCGTCGCAAATTGTTTCGTCTAAAGGTATCGATCTGGCTGAACGGTTCGTCGAGCAGCAACACCTTGGGTTCGAGCGCCAGCACCCGCGCCAGGGCCACACGTTGTTGTTGGCCGCCGCTCAAAAATTGGGCCTTGACGTGGGCATACTCGGTCATCTCTACCAGTTCGAGTAACTCTTGCACGCGCGCCTGTTTTTTATCTTTGTAGATGTTCGACAGGTACTTGCCTACGTTTTCGGCCACGGTGATGAACGGCATCAAATCGAAGTCCTGCGCCAGGTATTTCATGAAATCCATGCCCGGAATCAAATTGAACTTAGGACCCAGCACGGGCTCATCGTCGTAATGGATTTCGCCCTGGTCCAAATCGTACAAACCATAAATGAGTTTGAGCAGCGTGCTTTTACCGCATCCGCTTTCGCCGATCACCGCCAAATGCGCACCTTGCGGCAACCGTAGACTGATGGCGTCGATCACCTTGCGGTCGGAATAAGCGAACGAAATTTCCCTCAATTCAAGCATGGTTCAAAAATAAAAACAAAAAACGATTCGCCGTTCAAAAAAAATAGTCATATAACCCGCTGATAGTTAGTCAAAAAGTTTTTTCTAATCAAAATAATTTGGATATTTACATACCCCATTTCGTACACCTACCCCATTGTCTTACTAAAAATTGCGTGTATGAAAACAAGATTACTTTTTGCGGCCTTTTTTTTGGCCTTGGGCATGAACGCACAAGTAGGTGTAGGCACCGCCACCCCGAATGCGCAACTCGATGTGCGCGCCACCAACCAGGCCACACCGTCCAGTACCGATGGTTTGTTGATTCCAAAGGTTGATGCTTTTCCCGCGACAAACCCCGGAGCGCAGCAACAAGGCATGCTCGTTTACTTGACCACGGCCGCTGGCCCTGACGCACCCGGGTTTTACTATTGGGACTTTCCAACACTCGACTGGATAGGACTAACCGCAGCCGCCGGATCGGACCGCGACTGGCTCGAAACCGCCACGGCGCTCCCGCCCGACAACATCAACGACGACATTTACCACCTCGGGCGCACCGCCATCGGCAAGGTCGCACCTATTGCGCCATTGGACATTGAGGCAAGCGGCCAGAATGACGTCATCCGCAATACGGGGAACTTCGACAATGTAGCGGGCGTAGATCGTGCGGGAATCGTCAATACGGTCCAGGGCACAACAACAGATTACTTGGCCGGCATCAGACAACACGTGTATAGCGAGGGCATGGGCAACCGTTATGGCGTCTACAACGATGTGTCCGGAGATGGGTCTGGCGAACAAGCCGGTGTGTTCAATTTTGTGACCAATACAGGCGACGGCAGCCATTATGGTACCTACAACCGAATTTCGGGAGGTGGGTTTGGTAATAAATTTGGTTCACTTTCTATTATGGATGCAACGGGTAGCGGCGAACTGTTTGGCCATTACTCACTCATGAGCAGCCAGACGAACGCACCTCGTTTTGGCACCTACAACGACATGCTGACCACAGGCACCGCGCCGGGCGTTGGCACTTTCAATTACTTTAGGAACTCGACGACGTCCACTAGTAACGTAGGCCTCTATAATCTATTAGAAGGCACAGGCGACGGCGAACAAACTGCCAACGCCAACTACATATACAACACCGGCAATGGAAGACATATGGCTACTTGGAACGAAGTAACCGGTACAGGCAACGGAGAGCATTACGGCATTCGGAATATTGTGAGCGGGGCAGGAAACAATTGGGGTATGTTCAGCATGGTCAGTTCTACAGGTAGTGGTATACAGATAGGCGTGGCCAGCACCATGTATGGACCAGGAACCGGCGACAAGTATGGCTTTCACACCGTGATGGATGACGCTGCGGGCGGCACACATTATGGGGTGCGTTCGCAAGCCCTCAAACCCGGGAGTTTTGCGGGCTATTTTCAAGGAAACGTAGCCATCGGAAACAATGCAACCAACTATTACATCATGCCACCTTCGCGAGGTTTGAACGGCCAGATCATGGTAACCGACGGTGCGGGCAACGTCACCTGGCAGAATCCAGGCCTGCCTACCTCAGATGCGTGGCGTATTACCGGAAACGCAGGGCTCGCGTCGGGAACGAACTTCCTGGGTACTACCGACGACGTCTCGGTCGCTTTCAGAACCGGCGATATCGAGCGTATGCGGTTGCTCAATACCGGCGAATTTGTGGTGGGCAACACCGTGGCGCTTCCTGGCGACATATTCTCGGCCTATGCGGCAGGGACCAACTATGCCGTTAGCGGCTACAGCGGTGGCGGTGGCGCTGCAGGTTATTTCCAGAATACCAGTGTTGGCGACGCGCTGGTTTCGGCAAAGGATGGCACGTCGGGATCGGCGGGCTATTTTGCCACGATGAATACGGCCAGCACCAACTCGACGGTAGACATCTATAACCTGACGGGCGCAGCGCCTGCACTCACGGTTTATTCATCATCGACCAATGCCGCCGCCGATGGTATTCAGGTAGACATGGTATCAGCATCGGCCAAACGCGCCATCGAAGTCAATGTGGCCGCAGCCGTCACAGGACCTGGTGTCATCGTTTTTCAAAACGGTTCGAACAGGGCGGGTAACTTTCAGGCGCAACACACCACTACGGTAGAACCTTCGTTATTTGCCTCTGGCGCAAGCCCTAATGCAAGGGTTTTGAACGTACAAAACTCGCCGACAAACTCGGTCAACCCGGTGGGATGGTTTTCGCAAGCCTCGACGGGCACTCTTGTTGCCACTTACGGCAACGCCGCTTCAGTATGGGGACAAAGTTTCGGCATCAGGGGCGGGATTTTCCTGGCCGGATCTGCTTCGGCAAACAACACTTCGTTACAGGGGCTTTATTCTGGTGCAGCAGCCAACGTAGACGCTGTAGGGGTTTTTGGAAGGGCGCAGCCCAATCCGGCCTACGGTTACGGCGTGGTAGGAACCGGAAATTGGTATGGGGTCTATGCCAACGGTAATTTGGGCGCGACAGGCACCAAGGCGTTTCAAATAGACCATCCGCTCGATCCCGAAAACAAATACCTACGCCATTATGCGTTGGAGTCGCCCGAGGTGTTGAACATGTACCGCGGCAACGTGATTTTGGACACCAATGGCGAAGCCACCGTTACGCTACCCGATTATTTTGCGGCCATCAACAAAGACTTTTCGTACCATCTGACAGCCATAGGTGCACAAGCCAATGCGTACATCAAGGAAGAAATAAACGACCAGAGCCAATTCAAGATTGCGGGCGGGAACCCGAACCAAAAAATTTCATGGCAGGTCATTGCCGAACGCAACGATCTTTACGTCCAGAAGAATCCGGAAAGCATTGCCGTCGAAATAGAAAAACGCGAATATGACAAAGGCCTCTACTTGCGGCCTGAATTGTACAACCAGCCAGAGGACAAAGGAATATTCTATCGCTACCAGGCCGATCCGTCCAAAAACAAACCAGCCGAGACGCTCGAACCGACACCTGCAAGGCACCGCGAACCCGAAACCAAGACGCGATCTACAGACCCGCAACCCTAACCCTCTTTGCCCGACTTGACCGTCGGGCTTTTTTTGTAAGGCAAACACTTTTGGGAATCGGCCAAATCACTTACCTTGCGGGTAAAAATCCTATGAAAGTTTACGCCCTTCTGATTTCGTTTTTTGCGCTGGCCGCCTGCTCGGGCAGCGACGATGAGCCCATTGTGCCTACTGTTCCAACACCCGAACGCACCTATTATCGCGGGATGGATTTGTCGTTCCAGTCTGAATTGGAAAGCTACGATCCGGTGTACCGCGATGCGGCTGGGGCCACGGTAAACTTGCTCGATTTTGTCGAATCGGCGGGGACGAATCTGGTCAGGCTCAAATTGTGGCACACGTCCGAAGACGGGCAAAACACGCTGGCCCAGGTATTGGCCTATGCGCAAAAAATCAAACAGCACAATATGGCTTTCATGCTCGACATCCACTATTCGGATACCTGGGCCGACCCAAGCCACCAAACGCCACCTGCCGCTTGGCAAGGACTTACACAAGAACAATTGCAGACAGAAGTGTTCGATTATACCAAAAGTGTACTGACGGCTTTCAAAAATCAAGGAACGGCACCAGCATTCGTCCAGATCGGCAACGAAACCGACAGCGGGTTCTTGTGGGACTACGGCCGCGTTTGGGATGCATTCGACGACAATTGGCCCAACTATGCGGCGCTGGTTTCAAAAGCCATCGATGCCGTGCGCGAGGTCAATGGAAATGATACGAAAGTGATCCTGCACCACTCCAAAGTAGAGAACGCCGTGTATTTCTTTACCGAACTGCAACCTTTTGCGCTTGATTTTGACGTCATCGGGTTGTCGTACTATCCGCAATTCCAGACCAAGAACCTGATCACCGTGCAAACCAAGCTCAATGAATTGGCCGCGACATTCGACAAAGAAATCATGATTGTCGAAGTGGCCTACCCGTTTACTTTTGAATGGGACGACAACCTGACGAATTACATTGGCTCGGCCGACCAAATCATCGGTGCCTATCCCGCCACGCCGCAAGGCCAACGCGATTTCATGGGCCGTATCGACAACATCGTCAAAAGCATCCCGAACGACAAAGGCATCGGCTGGGTGTATTGGGCACCCGACTGGGTCGCATTCGATGGCAACGAGACCACCACGACTGGCGGATCAAGCTGGGAAAACCAGGCACTGTGGGACTTCGACCACAAAGCGTTACCGGCAATGGGTGTGTTCACGCCATAAAAAAAGCCGCCCGCAGGCGGCTTGCTATCAATAGCTTGAATTAGTTTCCGGTTTGGGTTTGCGCATCCTGGACCATTTTTTCGTTGGCCGTGATCGCAAATTCGACACGTCTGTTTTGGCTGCGTCCTTCAGGTGTGTCGTTGGTCGCAATCGGATCGGCGATACCCAATCCTGTGGTTTGGAACCGTGTAGATTTCAATCCTTTGCCCGACAAATAAGTCCTGACCGAAGCCGCGCGCTCGCCCGACAATTTGAGGTTGTATTCTGGCGTACCCGTGTTGTCGGTGTACCCGTAGATCACAATGTCGGTATCGGGATAATCGTTGAACACCTTGACCAATTTGTCCAGGTTGGCTTTTGCCGTTGGGGTCAATGTCGATCTATTGGTATCGAAACGAACGGCATTCTCGCCCAGGGTGAGCTTGATCCCCTCGCCTACACGTACCACGTCGGCACCCGGAAGCGCCTGATCGATCTCGCGCGCCTGCTTGTCCATTTGGTTTCCGATGACGCCACCGGCCACACCGCCTACGACACCACCCAACACCGCACCGAGCGCACCATTGCCGCCCTTGCCCAGGTTGTTGCCGAGTACGCCGCCGAGTACCGCACCGCCCACCGCACCGATGGCCGCGCCCCTTTGCGCTTTGTTCGTATTTTTTACTGATTCACAACTTAAGGTAGCACCCGAAACGATAAACGTTGCCAGTGCCATGATCGCTAACTTTTTCATGATAATTCGAGGTTAATTGACTTTTTGGAATTGGTACACCACATCGGTGAGCTTGCCGCCCACGTTGATGTTGTCGACGAGTTGGAAGGATTCGGTGGATTGGTTGGCCACGCGAAGCACATAGCCGTCACGCACTTTCTTGGCCTTCTCGCCCGCGTTGAGTACCTTGAGCACAAACTGGCCTTCTTTGTTGACAAACCACTTGATCGGCGACGTAAACTGCGCGCAATCGGCGGCGTTGAGTGTCATGTTTCCGGTGTCGTTGTTGGAAACGAACTTCCAAGTGCTGCCTTCGAAACACTTCGAATCGGCGAGGTTGAACGAAGTCACCTTGATGTATTCCGATCCCGGATACGTGACCGAAGTGATGACCCAATTGCCTTTGATGGCCGTGTGCGACTTGTTGTCGACTTTGGTGCTGGTCGCCGACGTAGACTTGCATCCTACAAAAGCCACGGTCAGCGCAATCATTGCAAAGATTTTTCTCATGATGGGATAGGTTATGGTTACGGTACAAATATACATTTGTTAAAATTTCTGCACGTTCCAAAATTCCTTAAATTACTATTAAAATTAACATACGACATTTTGTCACGTTGGCCGCGTTGGTATCGTATTTGAACAGCCGGGGACAGAAAATTTTAAATCCAAAATATTATGACAACCGGAAAAATCAATGTTTCTGTAGAAAACATCTTTCCCCTGATCAAAAAATTCCTGTACAGCGACCACGAGATCTTTTTACGCGAGCTCGTGTCGAACGCCACCGATGCGACGCTCAAACTCAAACACCTGACAAGCATCGGCGAGGCCAAGACCGAATACGGCAGCCCAAGGATCGAAATCAAGATCGACAAGGACGCGAAAAAACTCCACATCATCGATCAAGGCATCGGGATGACGGCAGACGAAGTCGAGAAATACATCAACCAAGTGGCCTTTTCGGGCGCCGAGGAATTCCTTGACAAATACAAGGATTCGGCCAAAGACACGGGTATCATCGGGCATTTCGGGCTCGGATTTTATTCGGCGTTCATGGTGGCCGACAAGGTAGAAATCATCACCAAATCCTACAAAGACGAACCGGCGGCGCATTGGACGTGCGACGGAAGCCCGGAATTTACGTTAGAACCGTCGGATAAAACGGACCGCGGAACGGAAATCATTTTGCACATCGCCGACGATTCGCTCGAATTCCTCGAAGAATCGAAAATCCGTGAATTGCTCAACAAATACAACAAATTCATGCCGATCCCAATCAAGTTCGGCACCAGGCAAAACGCGTTGCCAAAACCCGAGGATGCGCCCGAGGATTACAAAACCGAGTACGAAACCGTAGACCACATCGTCAACAACCCGAACCCGGCCTGGACCAAGCAGCCTTCGGAGCTTGCGGCCGAAGACTACCAGTCGTTTTACCGCGAGCTGTATCCGATGCAATTCGAGGAGCCTTTGTTCCACATCCACTTGAACGTAGACCATCCTTTTAATTTGACGGGGATCTTGTATTTCCCGAGGCTGGGCGCCGATCTGCAAATCCAGAAAGACAAAATCCAATTGTACCAGAACCAGGTGTTCGTGACCGACAATGTCGAAGGCATCGTCCCTGAATTTTTGACGATGCTCAAAGGTGTGATCGATTCGCCAGATATTCCATTGAACGTGTCGCGTTCCTACCTTCAGGCGGATGGAAACGTCAAGAAAATCTCGAATTACATCACGCGCAAAGTCGCCGACAAACTCAAATCGTTGTTTACCGAAAACCGCGAAGATTTTGAAGCCAAGTGGAACGACATCAAAATCGTTTTGGAATACGGCATGCTTTCTGAACCGAAATTCTATGAAAAAGCCGGTGCGTTCGTTTTGTACCCTACCGTAGACGGGCAGTATTTCACACTCGAAGAATTGAAGGAAAAACTCAAAGACAACCAAACCGACAAAGACGGCAAGCTCGTCGTGTTGTACGCCGGAAACAAAGACGCGCAACACGCCTACATCGATGCCGCCAAGGCCAAAGGATATGAAGTGTTGTTGCTCGACTCGCCCATCGTTTCGCACCTGATCCAGAAATTGGAAAGCGACAACAGCGATTTGACTTTTGTTCGTGTCGATTCGGACCACGTTGACAACCTCATCAAAAAAGACGAGAACGCGGTTTCTAAATTGTCGGACGAACAGCAAACCAGCCTGAAGACGGTTGTAGAAGACATCGTCCCCAAAACCACCTATACCGTCCAACTCGAAGCACTCGATTCGAATGCCGCGCCGTTCTTGATCACGCAGCCCGAATTCATGCGCCGTATGAAAGAAATGAGCCAAAGCGGCGGCGGCGGGATGTTTGGCATGGGCAACTTCCCGGACATGTACAATTTGGTGGTGAACACCAATTCTGAATTGGCGACGAACATTTTGAATACCGAAGACAAGACGCACCAGGAACACCTGGTCAAACAAGCGCTCGACCTCGCAAAACTGTCGCAGAATTTGCTCAAGGGCGAAGAACTGACGGCTTTTGTCAAACGCAGTTTTGAGCTGATCAAATAAATTTTATCTGTTTTAAATAGAAAACCTGCTGGCGAAAGTTGGCAGGTTTTTTTATTTTAGGGCATTCAACGCTGTGTCTATGAAAAAGTCTTTTTTATTGTTTTTTTGCCCGGCTTCGCTTTGCGCGCAATACGTTCCCGACGATCCTGCTTTGCACCAAACCATCGCGCGCCACGACAGCATTTTCTTTGATGCCTACAACCATTGCGACGCCAAACTTGCGGTTTACAGCGACTATTATGCCGAAGATTTGGAATTCTACCATGATAAAGGCGGACTCATGCAATCCAAAAAAGAAGTGGTCGAAGCCACAAAGAAGAATATTTGCGGCAAAGTCACACGCCACCTAAAACCCGGCAGCATCGAAGTCTACCCGATCAAGGATTGGGGCGCTATTGAAATCGGGATGCACCAATTCCACAACAAGGCCGAACCCGGCGCGGTGCCGCACGACTCGAAGTTCATCATTTTTTGGAGGAACGACGGGGAAAAGTGGAAGATTACAAAGGTGGTGAGCCTTCATTGATTATTTTTTATTCTTATTATTTATTAGGCCACAACAACGCCCCGGTTGTATTTGTTCCTATATTCCACAGGCGTAAGCCCCGTGATTTTGCGGAACACATCGCGAAACGCCTTGGTATCGGTATAGCCCACGTCAAACATCACTTCTGAAATGTTCTTGCGGCTCGTCTCGAAACTGCGTTTGGCGGCCTCGATCTTGACGCGTTGCATGTATTCTATGACGGTGTTACCGGTGGCTTTCTTGAACCGGCGTTCCAAAGTTCTGCGTCCGACGGCAAATTTGTCGGCCAATTCCTCTACCGTGATCTTGTCGTCGAATTTGTCCTCGATGTACTGTTGCGCCTTTTGCACGGCCTCGTCGTCGTGGTCTTTTTGGCCCTGGAACATGATGAACGGCGATTGGCTGTATCGATCGATGTCGATCATGTACAGCTTAGACATCATGATGGCCACCTCGCGCCCTGCGTTTTTCTCGATCAGATAAATCAGCAGATTGAGGAACGAATAGGCGCCGCCGCTGGTGTAAATGCGGTCTTCGTGTGTCATGATCTTGTCGTCTACCACGTGTACGTCGGGAAACATTTGCGCAAATTTGTGCGCTTCGGCCCAGTGCGTCGCGCATTGTTTGCCCGACAGCAATCCGGTAGCGGCCAGCAGGAACGCGCCAATACACAGGCTGGCGACCTCGGCCCCGTTTTGGTATTGCTTGGCAATCCAGGGCAGGAATTCGGCATTGGTGTCTATGGCCTGTTGCAGATCGCCGTGGATGGCCGGGATGATGATCAGGTCGGTTTTTTTGACCTGGTCGATCAAACAGTCGGTTTGTATCGTAAAGCGACCGTTGCGCTGGATGATCTCGGGCGAAATACCCACGAGTTGGATGTCGAACACCTTGGGCAATCCCATGCGCGCGGCGCAACCGTTGACGTCGTTGAGCAATTGGTGCGTGCCGTCTATGTTGGGCAAACTGGCGTGTCCGAAAGGGACTAAAATTGAGATATGCTTCATATTTTTATTGTCTATTATTATTTTTTATTGGTATTGCCTACTAACAAATATAGCCAATCCGTTTGTCGCAATCAACCCATGCATTAGTCGTTTTTACACATCGCCAAATTCCTGCTATCAAAATATCTTTGTCTTATCACAATAAAAAATAATAATAAAAAATAAATAATAACAAGATGGAAACCAAGGTATTTATCAACTTCGCGGTCAAGGATTTACAAAAATCGATTGAATTCTTTACCAAGGTCGGCTACACCTTTAACCAAGGATTTACCGACGAGAACGGAACGTGCATGATCATCTCGGAACACATCTACGCCATGCTGCTCACCGAACCGCGTTTCAAGGACTTTACCCACAAGGAACTCACCGATGCCAAAAAGAGCATCGAGGTCATGAACGCGTTTTCATGCGAAAACAAAGCCGAAGTCGACGCGATTTTCGAACGCGGCATCGCAGCCGGCGGCAAAGAATCGGCGCCGACACAAGACCACGGCTTTATGTATGGCCGCGAATTCGAAGACCTCGACGGTCACATTTGGAGCTACTTTTGGATGGATCCGGCCGCCATTCCTGCCCACTGATCGTGCGGCAATAAATTCGCCCATTCAAAAAAATAAAAATGACCATCCATTCCTACCTGACGTTCAACGGCAACTGCCGCGAAGCCATGTCGTTTTACCGCGATTGTCTGGGTGGGGATTTGGTTCTGGAAACCGTCGGCGATTCGCCCTTGGGCGCGCGGGTGCCGTGTAGTTTCAAGTCGCTCATCGTACAGGCGACGCTCGTACGCGGCGATTGGACTTTGGTGGGTTCGGACATGGCCGACGAAAACGGACGCATCAAGGGCAATGCCGTGGCCATGCTGCTGCAATGCGACTCAGCCGAACAAGCAAGCCGCACCTACGGCAAACTGGCTTCGGGTGGCCAACAGACGCATCCGCTGGGCGCTTCGCAATGGGGCTGGACGGGCGATTTGATCGACAAATACGGCAACCACTGGATCGTACAATACGAAGAACCGTAAGCAACGGGCCAACAAGTCACTCCTTGGCGGGTATGTAAAGATGGAACGTCGCGCCAATATCGGGCTGGCCGTCGGCGGTGATGAAACCGTTGTGCTTGTGCGCGATCTTTTGACAAATCGCAAGCCCGATGCCCGTGCCCACATACTCCATCTTGCCGTGCAGGCGCTGGAAAGCTTCGAATATCTTTTCCTTGTATTGCGGATCGAACCCGATGCCGTTATCGGCCATGCTGATTTTCCAATACAGTTGACGGTTGACGGTTTCCTTGGTCGCGCTTATGCTGATGACGGGCTTGACATCGGCTTTGCTGTACTTGATGGCATTGTTGAGCAAGTTGCCGAACAATTGCTGGAAATGGATCGGGACGACCTTGAGCGTGGGCAATTCGTCGCGGTGGATCGTGGCGCCTTTTTCCTCGATTTGTTCCTCCATTTGCAAAAGTACTTCGGAAAGCAGCGTATTGAGGTTGGTGCGTTCGAATTTGTATTTTTCCGACTCCATCCGCGAATAACTCAGTACGGCGTCGATCAGGTTTTGCATGCGGAGCGCCGTCGAGGTGATGCTCTTGAAATACTGCTGCGATTGCTCGCTCAGCTTGGCCTCGTCGGTTTCGAGGATGCGGCTCGTAAACATCTGTATCTTGCGCAACGGCTCCTGCAAATCGTGCGAAGCAATGTACGTCAGCGACGCCAGCTCCTTGTTCTTGCCGTTGAGCTCTTCGTTGATCTGCTCCAGGTACAACGCCGCCTCTTTCTCCTTGGTGATGTTCTTGGAAGTCACCGTGAGCGTATTGTTGACTTTTTCGATGGCCGCACTAAGCCACAGTGTCTTGCCGTTCAAATCGACTCCAATCTCGTAGGTATCGGATTTGCCCGTTTCCATGCAACGCACGAGTTTGTCGAACACGCCGTTGCTGAAAATACCGGGATAGACCTCAAAACAGGTCTTGCCCACCACATCGGCCACGGTAAGCCCAAAATTGGCAGGTACCTCGGGGTTCGAATACAAAATGCGGAAATCGTTGATCTTGTTGCGTTCGTTGTAGATGGGTTCGTAACTGGCGATGCCGTAATAAGTCGAATTGAGTACCGAATTGAGAAACGATTGCGACCGTTCGAGCTCCTGCGTACGGATCCTGACCATCGACTCGAGTGCATCGGTGAAATCCTTTTGGTCGTGGATGTCCATGCAACTGCCCACATAGCCCGTGAACTGATCGTCTATGTCGTACCGCGGCACGCCTTTGTCTGAAATCCAGCGGTATTTGCCATCTTTTCGGCGCAACCGGTATTCCATGTAAAACTCTTTGCGCGCCTCGAAACTGGTCTTGGAGATACGCTGACAACGCTCGAAATCGTCGGGATGCACGCCTTCGGTCCAACCCTGGTCGACTTCCTGCGCCAACGTCCTTCCAGTAAAATCGAGCCAATTTTTGTTGAAGAAATAACAGCGGTTGTCGGTCCCGGACATCCAAATCATGACGGGCGCCGTATCGGACACCACCTTGAACAAATCCTCGCTTTGCTGGCGAAGCTCCTCGGCCTGCCGGATACGGGCCTCGTGTTGCCTGGTATCGGTGACATCCTCTATGGCCAAAAACAAGAGCGTCGAACCGTCTATGCGATCTGCAAATTGCCTCGCGTTGAGCAACAACGAATACCTTCGGTCTGCGACGGCAAGTTCGAGCGCATAATTCTCGACACCAAAGTTTTCGGACAATACGCGCGAAAGCAAATCCTTGAGCTCGGGTATGGCCCACGAACGGTCGGCAATTTCGAACAGCGAACGTCCTTCGACCGACTCGCCTGTATCGCCGAACAATGTCACGAAATGCATGTTGGCTTTGCGGATGACGTAACCCCCATCGAGGACCAGGATGGGATCATGGCTGGCAGCAAGTAACGTTTCGAGGTATTCCTGCGTGTAATCGGTCATGGTTTGAGCATTCCTTCGTTGGCTCTAATTAACGAAATTTTCCGCAAACCGAAAGCAGCCCGTACGTTAAATTTAAGAAAAAAGGAAGCCTAAGCTTCCTGGATCGTGGCGCGGTTGCGTTTGAGTATCGCGGCCGTGATAAGCGAGACGAGCAATCCGATGGGAAACACCTCGAGATAGGTCATCCAAACCACGTTGACGGGCTGGCTGTACATTTGTTTGGCCCATTCCATCTCGGTGGCCTGCGCTTTCAGTTCTGCAGCCGATGCGCCGGTGCTTTTGGCCTGTTCGATGGCCGCGGCCGCGTACTTGTCCATAAAATCGGGCATGAAATTATAGTACACCACAAGCCAGGTGACCACGTAAAACGTCGAAGCGATCAGGCTGATCAGCAAACCGATGCCAAAGGCGCGCCCAAACGCCACCACGCCACCATTGATCTTGTCGCGGTAATTCTTGACCGCCACAAAAATGAACGAGAACGCCACCAGCATGCCGGTGTAGCCGATGATCATGCCCCTAGGGCCCAAGGCCATCATGTTGTCGCAGCCCACGGCCAACATACTGGTGGCCATCCAAAGGCTGACGATGATTCCTGCGATTAATCCGTTGTTGAGAATAACTTTTTTCATGGAAATGTATTTTTATTGGTTTAAGCCACAAAGTTGAATCTTTGCCCCGCGAAAACGGTCATACTTTGGTATGATTTGACTTGTTTTGTTTGCTTTCATACTTTGGCATTACGGGATCAGCCGCAGCCGTTTGCCCTTTTCGACAGCCTGCGTACGGCGCTTGACGTCTAACTTTTCGAACAACCGTGCGCCATGGGTCTTGACGGTAGGCAACGACACAAACAGCCGTTCGGCGATTTCTCCGTTGCTGAGGCCTTGGGCCATGAGTTGCAACACCTCGAGCTCTCTTTTACTGATGCCCATCGCTTCGCAAGCCGATGCATCAAAATTAAATTCGAGCGGTTTTTCCTTCTCGACCACAATCGTTTTGGGCTTAAACAACTTGATGGCCAGCCAAATCCCGAGCGCCATAAAAAGTACGGCCGAGATGGCGGTGTAAATCTCGAATCCGTGCGCGAACACCAGGTACCTGATTTCGAGAAAGCGCAAAACCAACAAAAGTGCCGCGAGCGCCAACCCGTAGTAAACGATTTCTTTGTATTTGGAAAAACCCGTTTTTTGCATGCCCCAAAAGTAAAAAATCGGATGAATTTTGCCGATAAATTTTGTCTATACACATGCAATCTACGTGACAAGGCAGCCGTCTGCAGAATCTAGCTATCCACTGTCCAAAACAAGCGATATGACAAATTATGTCATTAATTTAAAATCAGAACAATCTGTTTAAAATAAATCCATTAAACAATTGAAATCCAGTACGCAAATATATTCTAATCAACTTAAAACTTTAATCATTATTTTGCGCCGTCGCTCACAAAAAAACACACGATCCAAAAATAAAATCACACCTAAATCAATCGAAAAAAAAGCAAATTTTACCTTCCAATCCTAAAATTAAAAACCCGTACCATGAAATGATACGGGCTTTCAAAATAATAGAATCTAACTTCTATTTATCGTCTTCGTGTTGCTTGAAGATGATGTTATTTAGGTCAAATTTACGATGCCCATCGCGGCAACGGCTTACAGAATTATAAGAATTTCTTACACAATGTCAACCTCAAACCACCGCATAAAAGATGTAAGAATTCACGGCAAACTTGTAAGGCCGACGTAAATCTTTGCCATACCTTGTCTAAAATTGATTGTTATGAAAAGTACGAATTTCTTCAGGACGGTTCTGGCCATGTTTTGCATTTTGCTGGCGCTTGGCTGCGCGACCAACAAAATCAAAGGAACGGCATCGGACAAATCGGGTACCAACGGCGCAACAAACGGCACGGGTAAAATCGCCAAAGGGCTTTGATCGCAACAAAATTTTTTTGATGGGTATTTTTAGTTAAATTGCTCGTGAAAAAATACCATGGATTTCCAGAAACAATACGATCTTGTACGGTCGTCGCGCAAGGTGTTGCTCGATTACTGCGCCACGCTGACCGATGCCGATTTCCTGGCAGCGCACCCTGCGTTTGGCCGGGGCAGTGTACGCGACTTGCTCGTGCACAACGCCAACACCTACCAATGGTGGATCGGGACGCACGCCTTGCAGGGAAGGCCCGACTTTACCGACAAGGATTCGCTGACCGATATTGCGCAGGCCGTGTCTGTCTTTGATCAAGTCGATGTGTTCGTGGTCGAATTTTGCGAACGGTTTAAGGACGACCCGACGGCAACCCTACCCGCCTCGTTGGGCGAGAAAAAATTCCTGTCGACGCCGATCGAATTGTTCACCCATGCGATAACCCATGAATTCCACCACAAAGGACAAATCCTTTCGCTCACACGGCAATTGGGTTATGTGCCGATAGACACCGATATCATCCGATGAAAAACTGTATCGCCCTTTGCTTACTCGCGCTCACGCTCGGTGCTTGCCGATCGGCCAAAGAATCGTTCGCGTTCGAGAAAATCGCGTTCCATTCGGGGCCTTGTTTTGGCGTTTGTCCGAGCTATCATCTGGAAATCCGCAACGACCGGTCGGTTTTGCTCAAAGGCGATTCGCTGTATGGCAAGCGCGGCAACCACCAGGATTTGGTTCGCGTAGGTTATTTTAAGGGCAGAATCGCCGACACAAGTTATGTCAGATTGCTCGAAGACCTGCGTGCGATAGGCCTTGATACCGTACAATTCAAAGGCCCCGATTGTTGCGATGCGCCCATGAAGACGCTGATTGTTTATTACAACAGCAAACGCAAATACCTGCGCGCGATGTTTCCGCCCGACCATGCGCGGGCATTGCTCTCGACGCTAACCGGAATCTACAAGAACACGCGGTTTGATCGTGTCGGTGAGCGGTTTGAGATCGAATTCGACAGCATCCCGCGCAAGTAAAACGAAACCCGCAACTCTTTCCGTAAAAACTGTAACGTTACGCCCGACAAATTTGCGAACTTTACCGAACCAAAAACAAATGCCATGGAACTATACGCCAACCTGACACACGAACAACGGGAAAAACTACAACAATTCCCGGCCTTCATTTCCCTACTGGCCGCCAACGCCGACGGCCAATTGGACGACCAGGAAAAACAAAAAGCCATCGATTTGGCGCACATCAAGGACTACGACAACAAGGAACCGTTGCTGGCCCGTTATTACCAGGACGTACGCGAAAACTTTGCCCAACAACTCGACCGGTTGGACGCCTTGCTGCCGCGCGACAAAAAACAGCGCGAAGAAGCCATCAAATACCAGCTGACCGAAATCGAAACCATTTTGGGTGTGCTCGGTTCGGCATATGCACAGGCGATGCGCCGTAGCATGCAGTCGTTCAAGGAATACGTCTCGAACGCGCACGACCATGTGTTGGAGCATTTTTTATTCCCGTTACCCATCAAAGGAATTACCCAATAGCCTATGCAACTCGTCAAAGGAAAAGGAATCGTACTGATCCACGGCGCGGGACTGGGCGCGTTCATCTGGCAAGACATGAAGCTGGACTGGCAGGTGCTGCGCATCAATTTCCAGAACCGCGGCAATGGCCCTGCCAACACCGGATTGCATTACAAGGATTATGTGGAAGAGGTCGTGCAGCAAATAGACAACTGGACGGTAGACCAGATCGTAATCGTAGGCCATTCGATTGGCGGATGCATCGCGCTCAACATTGCGGCGCGCTACCCAGGACGCGTCATCGGGTTTATCGGCATCGCGGCGGCCATCCCGGCAAAAGGCGGTTCTTTTGTCTCGTGTCTGCCTCCGATGAAACGGTTGCTTCTACCGTTGGTGATGCGGATTTTCGGCACCAAACCACCCGCCGCTACCATCAAAAACGGGCTCTGCAAAGGATTGGACGACGAACAAACCGCCAAGATTGTTTCACGCTTTACATTTGAGTCGCGCGAATTGTACCTCGAGGATTGCGAAGGCAAAATCCCGAAGATTCCCCGAATGTACATCCTGACCACCGACGACCGCGAAATGCCCGCCGAAACGCAACGCCAAATGGCCAAAAACCTCAAGACCAAAGACATCTCGAAAATCGATAGTGGCCATTTACCAATGCTTCAAGAGCCGTTCAAGTTGTCGCACCTGATCAACGATTTTTGCAAAAAACTGGACACGCAAAAAAGGGAATAACAAGATTGTCATTCCCTTTTTCTTTGATTTGATCTTTTCGCGGGTGATTCGGAACACCGACGTTGTCTCAAATCGTTTTTGTTGATAAAGTAAAAAAAGCTGGTTGTGTTGCGTTTTTGTCTCTGGTACAAATATTTAACATTGTCCAAAATTTCGGTTTACATAATTCCCGACAATATTTATACGATTTCCATTTTATTGCGCAAACCCTTAAATCGTCGAATTTTTTAGTCGGTATTATTCGCGTATCTTTGCCCGCTTTTTATCGTTCCCATGACAAACAATCAAATTCTCAAAGGCGTATTTCTCGTCGGATTTGGCGCCACCAGTTACGGCATGCTCGCCACGTTCGTCAAACTGGCCTACCATGACACGGGTGTTTCGGGGTTGCCCTTTACCCCTGCCGAGGTCATCGCGTCGCAATTCATCCTTGGTATCCTGGCGATATTGCTTTTGAACGCCATCGGCAAAATCAAAAAAGGCGATGCCGTGGTCAATGCCTCGCCGCGCGAAATCATCCAGCTCATGGTGGCCGGGACATCTACCGGACTGACGAGCATTTTTTACTACCTCGCGGTCAAATACATCCCGGTTTCGATTGGTATTGTCCTGCTCATGCAAACCGTATGGATGGGCGTGCTGCTCGAAATGCTACTCGAAAAAAAGCGGCCGTCCAACATCAAACTAATGGCCGTCGCGGTCGTGTTGCTGGGAACGGCACTGGCCACCAACCTGATCGACAGCACGGCGCAGCTCGATTGGCGCGGCTTGGTGCTCGGGCTACTTGCGGCGGCATCGTTCACCACGACCATGTTCACGGCCAATCGTGTCGCGGTGGGTGTTTCATCGGCGCAGCGCAGTTTGTACATGTTGCTCGGCGGCGCGGTGATGGTCTTGATTTTTGCTCTGGCCACACAGCACACACCGTTCAACTACGACATTTTTTACAAATGGGGCATACTGCTGGCGCTGTTCGGCACGGTGATCCCGCCGCTTTTGATGAATGCAGGATTTCCGCTGACGGGCATCGGGTTGGGCAGCATCGTCTCGGCGCTCGAGTTGCCCGTATCGGTCATGATGGCCTATTTTGTACTCGACGAAAAAGTGATCGGTTTGCAATGGCTTGGCATCGCGCTCATCATTGTGGCCATCGTGATGATGAATGTGCGGTTCAAAAAATAGCTTCTTTTTGGTTGAACGGTTGTAAAGGTTTCCGTTTGTTTTGTAATGCCACAACCGCTTCAATGCCTAATTTTGCGCCTACGCGCCCGCCTGGGTTGCCGTCCCAAATACCACAACCATGAAAAACCTCACGCTCAAGAACGCGCTCGACGCGACCTTTTTGACCATACTGGTCGTTTTTTCTATTTTGGTCTATTCGACCTGGAACCGCGCCCAATTGGTCAAACAAAACCGATTGTCGGTGAACCGGACGAGTAACATCAACGACTTGCTCGAAAAAATACTCTCCAGTACGATCGATATTGAGACCGGAACGCGCGGTTTTACGATTACGGGCGAACGCGACTATCTTTCGGTTTATGAAGACGGGAACCAAAATGTTTCGATGTGGATCGATTCACTCAAGAACATGACCGAGGGCGATACGGTGGCCGTGCACCACATCGACACACTGCAACGACTGATCCAGCACAAGAAACAAATCAGCGCGCTGACCATCAAGGCGCGGAACGAGCAAGGCATGTCCGCGGCGGCAGAGCTGGTCAAGAAGGGCAAAGGAAAAGAAATTATGGATTCGATACGCGACCGTGTCCTTGCCTACCAGCAACAGGAATTGCGGTCCTTATCAGCCAATTTGGCGCATACCGAGGCCAACGTAAGGGCACGCAACCTCAACTTCATCCTGTTTGCCGGGATCACATTTTTGAGCCTTTTTGCGGCCTATGTACTGTTGCGCCGTACGACCAAAGCATTGCTGCGCGACAAAATCATCCAGGAAAACCTGATGGACGAGCTCACGTTCCAGAACCAACAGCTCAACGATTTTGCGAGCATCACCTCGCACAATTTGCGTTCGCCCGCCTCGAACATTACCGCGTTGGTGGCCTCGGCCGACGAAAACAGCACCGTCGACGACTACAAGATGTTGTTCGACATGCTCAAAAAGGTAGCGCAAAACCTCAACGAATCGCTCAACCAACTCATGGAAGTGCTGCACATCAAACGCAAATCGGTAGAAAAGGAAATGCTCGCGTTTGCCCCGCTTTTCGATCGAACTGTCGATTCCCTGCAGGGCGAAATCCACCGCTGGGAAGCCACCATCACGGCCGATTTTTCGCAAGCGCCGCAAATCACGTACTCGAAAATCTACCTCGACAGCATCCTGCACAATTTGATCGGCAACGCGCTCAAGTACCGCAGCCCCGAGCGCAAACCCATCGTCAAGGTCTGGACGGAGCAAAAAAACGGACACACTTACCTGCACGTGTCCGACAACGGGCTCGGCATCGACCTGGCCAGACACGGCAGCAAACTCTTTGGTATGCACCAGATTTTTCACAAACATCCCGAGGCCAAGGGCGTGGGGCTTTTCATGACCAAGACGCAAATCGAGAGCATGAAAGGGAAGATTTCGGTGGTGAGCGAACCAGGGATGGGCAGTACTTTTACGGTGATGTTTGGAAACTAACTGTTGATTACTTATTCATTTTCAATCGTTTGCTTTTTAAATCCGAACGCATAATTTGTTATTTTTGATAAAGACCCTCGGATCTACCGTTGCGTCGTTAACCAAAAAACAAACCTCATGAAAACATTTGCAGCAGAATTCCTCGGAACGTTCTGGCTTGTTTTGGGCGGTTGCGGAAGCGCCGTCTTGGCTGCCAATTTCACGTCAGACCCTTTTATCGGTATCGGTCTTGTGGGCGTATCGCTTGCTTTCGGTTTAACGGTACTCACCATTGCGTATTCGCTCGGACGCATTTCTGGCGCGCACCTTAACCCCGCGGTCACCATCGGGCTTTGGGCCGGAGGACGTGTCGAAACCTCGACCGTGTTCCCTTATGTGGCCGCACAAATCCTGGGCGGTATCTTTGGCGCCGGCGTGCTGTATGCGATTGCGACGGGCAACGGCAGCGCCATAGGTGATTTTGCCGCCAACGGCTACGGCGACCATTCGCCGGGCAAGTACGATATGATGTCGTGTTTCGTGACCGAATTCGTAATGACGTTCATGTTCATCATCATCATTTTTGGCGCGACCGAAAAAGACCGTGCCAGCGGGGCGTTCGCAGGAATCGCCATTGGCCTTGCGCTGACATTGATCCACCTGATCAGTATTCCGGTGACCAATACATCGGTCAATCCGGCGCGCAGCATCAGCCAGGCGGTGTTCGTACAAGGTTGGGCGCTCGAGCAGGTTTGGCTGTTCATCGTGGCCCCTATTGCCGGTGCTGCCGTGGGCGGTTTGGTTTACAAGGGATTGTTGCGCAAGACCGATTTTGAAACAGACGACTAACCACAACAGGTGACCAAAAGCAAAACGGCGGAAAGTTCCCGCCGTTTTTTTATTTTTGCTTATGTCGCTTTTTGAATTTTCCCCTGTTGTTTTTGATCTTCCAGATGCCGATGTCCAATACCACCCGAATTGGCTTTCGGCCGATGTGGCCAACGATTGCTTCAACCGATTGCATGCCGATACGCCTTGGCGGCAGGACGACATTACGGTGTTCGGGCGTCAGCATGCCCAACCCCGACTGACGGCACTGTACGGCAACGAGGGCAAGCCGTACGGCTATTCGGGCATCGTGATGCAACCCAACCGGTGGACACCGTTGCTCGCACACTTAAAGGAACAAGTCGAGGCGGTTTGTGGCGTGCATTTCACGACCGTACTGCTCAATTGTTATCGCGACGGACGCGACAGCAACGGCTGGCACGCCGACAACGAAAAAGAACTCGGGCGCGATCCCGTTATCGCATCGCTGAGTTTGGGCGCGGCGCGTTCTTTTCACCTGCGTCACAATTCGGGCGATTACCCCACCCAAAAAATCCTGCTCGAACACGGAAGCCTGCTTTTGATGCGGGGCGCAACGCAACACCACTGGAAACACCAAATCCCCAAAACGGCCAAACCCGTCGGGCCGCGCATCAATTTAACATTTCGCACCATCAAGTAAATAGGAAAAAAAGTACATTTGGTTCAAACCTTTTCCATGGATTCGATCATCGCCTACTTCTCGACGATCCCGTCTTCGCACCGCGCGGCTATCCTGGCCGGCGGTATCGCCTTTTTCTGGTTGCTCGAAAGTGTCAGGCCGATGGTTTCGTTCGACTACCGCAAATGGCACCACGCGGGGATCAACATTTTTTTCACGCTGACGACGATTGTCGTGAACTTTGTGCTCGCCTTTGTCTTGTTGATGGCCGCCGATTACGCCGTGGCCCATCGTTTTGGTATCCTGCACTGGCTTCCAGAAATGAACGTCTGGTTGTATGCAATCCTGGGTCTTTTGCTGCTTGATCTCATCGGGGCCTATCTCGCGCACTGGGTACAGCACAAGGTTGCGCCTTTGTGGCGTTTTCATTTGATACACCACACCGATACCTGGATCGACACGACATCGGCCAACCGGCACCACCCGGGCGAGAGCGTGATACGTTTTGTTTTTACGACGCTGGGCGTGCTCGTGGTGGGCGCTCCGATGTGGATGGTGTTCCTGTACCAATCGCTTTCGGTGGTGTTCTCGCAGTTCAACCATGCCAACATCGCCTTGCCGCCTGCGGTCGACCGCTTGTTGAGCTGGGTGATCGTGTCGCCCGACATGCACAAGATACACCACCATTACAAACTGCCGTACACCGACAGCAACTACGGCAACATCTTCTCGATCTGGGACCGGCTGTTCGGCACGTTCAAGGTCCTGCGCAAACAAGACATCGTGTATGGCGTAGATACGCACATGGCGCCGCAAGAGCACAACAGCTTGCGAAACCTGCTTGGGATCCCGTTCCAGAAAAAGCGAAAAGCCACGCCGCCCGAATCGTCTTAAAAATTTTCAGGGCGCTTGAAAAGTGATTATTTTTTTTACTAATATTGGCTTGGAAATGCAACATTTGTCTAAAAATTATCTGAATTGATTTTCACCTAATGAGAAAGAACAAAAGAATCGAGCTGACCCACGATCAACAACAGCGGCTCGTTACCTTGGCATTGGAAGAACGCAATCCGTTCGAAATTATCAAAAAGGAATTTGGATTGTCTGAGCAGGAAGTGCTCGAAATCATGAAACGCAAATTGACCGCCGACCGCTTCGAACTCTGGAAGAAAAAGGCGCAGGCAAGCAAACCCAAACCCAAACCGGTCAAGTTCGATGACTTTGACGACGAGCTCGACGGCAAATACTACATCAAGAATAAAATGGATTGACAACTCCTTCGGGGGTTTTTTTATTGTTAATCCGATACTAAAAACCAGGCGCGTACTGTAACTATTTTATACATTCGCACACAGATTCAAAAATCCTAAACACCAGATGAAACAACTGATCCTGACGGCCGTTATGGCCTTTTTCTCGCAACTGGCCGCGGCGCAATCGGCCGATGTCAAAGTAGCCATCGACCTCAATACGGTCAAGGACGACAAAGTGATGGTGACCGTACATCCGCCCAAGATTAATGCCGCAGAGGTATCCTATAAAATCCCGAAGATTGTTCCCGGAACCTACGCCGAGGACGATTATGGTAAATTCGTAGACAACCTCAAGGCCTACGACGCCAAAGGCAACGCGCTGGTGGTGGCCAAGATGGACGACAATTCCTGGACCATCCGCGAGGCCAAAAAACTCGCCAAGATCACCTACTGGGTCAACGACACCTACGACATCGAGGACACGCACGATGTGTTTTCGCCTGCAGGGACCAACATTCTCGAAGGCCAAAACTTTTTGCTCAACATGCACGGGTTTGTGGGGTATTTCGACAACCTGCTCGCGGTGCCGTATCAGTTGACCGTGACACATCCCGCAACGTTGTGGGGCGCAACCTCGATGAACGATACCGATGCGTCCGACACCAAGGATGTTTTTGCCGTTTCGCGTTATGCCGAACTGGTCGAAAACCCGATCATGTATGCCAAACCCGACTACACGACGTTCAAGGTAAACGACATGGAAATCATGGTGGCCGTATATTCGCCTACGGGTGTGTTTACCGCCGAAAGCATCACGCCCGATTTGAAGCGCATGGTCGAGGCGCAAAAGAAATTCCTCGGCAGTTTCAATTCGACCAAAAAATACAGCGTGTTGTTGTACCTGACCGATGTGCAAGGCCAGGACGCACGCGGATTCGGGGCTTTGGAGCATCCGACGGCCACCACGGTGGTCATGCCCGAGATGATGCCCGCCGACCAACTGGCCGAACAGCTCAAGGATGTGGTGTCGCACGAGTTCTTTCACATCGTGACGCCGCTGAGCATCCACTCGAAGGAAATCCACTTTTTTGATTACAATGCGCCCAAAATGTCTGAACACCTTTGGATGTACGAAGGCGTGACCGAATACTTCGCCAACCTGTTCCAGATCAGCCAGGGGCTCATCACCGAAGACGAATTCTACACGCGCATGGCGGGCAAGATCGCCAATGCCTCGATGATGAACGACACGATGTCGTTTACAAAAATGAGCGCCAACGTGCTCAACAAGCCGTACAAAGACCAATATTTGAACGTGTACGAGAAAGGCGCGCTCATTGGGATGTGCGTCGATATCATCATCCGCGAAAAATCGGGCGGACAGCGCGGGATTTTAGACCTGATGCAAAAGTTATCGGTGGCCTTTGGCCCGAACAATCCGTTCGACGACAGCGCCTTGTTCGGCAAGATTGTCGAACTGACCTATCCCGAAGTCGGCGAATTCCTGCAAACGTACGTGGCCGGCGAAACGCCCATACCCTACGACCAGTTTTTTGCCAAGGTGGGCGTGACGCAAAAAGCGACCAAGGTGCCCGGGAACCCGTTCCTCAAGGGCCAGATGCCGTACATCACCGTGAATCCGAGTACGCGCGAAATCGTGGTGTTGCCGCAAATCGAGTTGCCCGAATTCTATACGTCGTTGGGCATGAAAGGCGGCGATGTTTTACAGGAAATCAACGGGACGGCCTACAACCTCGACAACATTTACGACATGATCATGGGCAGCCAGACCTGGAAAGAGGACGATGCAATCACAGTCAAGATCAACCGCGACGGCGAAACCAAGACGCTCACGGGCAAAATCAAACTGCCGTATGAAGACGCGACCACGTGGGAAGCCTCGGACAAAAGCAAGGAAAAATTGCGACTGGCCTGGCTGAAAGGATAAATTTTTAAACGCTTTACTTCAAGAGCCAAAACTGTTTTTTCGAGGAAACGGTCTTGGCTCTTTGTTCGTTTTGCCCGATTCACTACTTTTGCCGTCAAATCATACACATGAAATTTTCGCTGTTGTCGCTCATGGCCGTGCTTTTGCTCGTCGGCTGTCAAAAGAAAGAATCCGATAAAAACCTGCACATCACCGGCCATGTCAAAGGCCTGATGAAAGGCACGTTGTACATCCAAAAGATCGTCGACACGTCGCTCGTGGCCATCGACACGATCAAGATCGACGGCAATTCGGAATTTTCGAGCGACTTTGACATCGACTCGCCACAAATGTTTTACCTGTTCCTCGACCGCGGCGTGACCAACTCGCTCGACAACAACCTGCCGTTTTTTGTCGAGCCGGGCAACATCAGGATCGAGACCGAACTCGACAGGTTCCTGTCTGGGGCAAAGATCACGGGTTCGAAAAACAACGAAAAGTTTGAGGAATTCAAAAAGGTAAAATCGCGTTTCACCGACCAGAACCTCGAACTGATGGAACAAAAACTCAACGCCTACCGCTTTAACAACAACGCTAAACTCATCGACAGTTTGGAACGTATGCAGGATGCCAACCTGAAACGTCTTTACCTGTACACGACGAATTTTGCGATCAACAACAAAGACCTCGAGGTGGCGCCGTATTTGGCTTTGGCCGAGATCCCGAACATCCACCTCAAGTACCTCGACACGATCCAAAAATCGATGACGCCCAAGGTCGCGAAATCGTTCTATGGTAAAAAGTTGATCGAATTTTACAAGGAGCGCCAATCGGCAGAGCAAAAACAGCCGTAACTACCTGGCTTGTAAAAAAATAGTTGTTTTGGTAGGGTATTTTTATTTAGGTTTGTTACACATAAAACACTCAAAACAACCCTTTTATGAAAAACCAACTATTACTCCTGGCGTCTTTCGCGCTGGTGTTCGCGGGCTGTAGCAGCGACGAAGAAACCATGCCGACCCCTGCCGCACCCGAAGCGGCCACCTACAAAATCATCAACAACGGAAATGGCGGCGTCACGACCGTTTCGGACGAGGCCGATGCCGCATCTTTGCAAATCGCGCAGGCCATCCCGTCGGTATCGGGACGTGTGTATCCGTCGAACATGCCGATCGTGTTCTTTCTCGACGACAAGATCCTGTTGAGTTCGATCACGACCGAATCGTTCATCGTCAAGGAAAACAACGTGGCCAAGGGCGGGACAATCTCGGTCAACGAAGCCTCTAACGGTTTTGCGATCTTTACGTTTACCCCCAAACACGCGTTCAAGCCCAATGCGGCCATCGACATCATCCTGACCACCGACCTGAAAGACGACGGTGGCAACGGATTCGACCAACAAGTCAGCTACAATTATACGACATCGGCTTTGCAACCGGCCAGCTTTGACACCAACGGCGGTTTCGAAAACGGTGCCGATGGCGTGAACTTCATCGGCGACGGTAACATCATGACCTCGCCGCAGGGCTGTATGGCACCGTTCGAGGGCAGTAACTTTGGCGCGATTTCTACGGGCGACCATTTGATTTCGGCCGATGACGCGATTGGTGGCGCTTCGAGCGTGATGATCGTGGGGCCTATCGCCGAACCGGTATCGTCGATTACTTTCAACTACAACTTCCTGTCGGCCGAATTCCAGGAGTATGTGGGCAGCGTGTACGACGATTCGTTTGTCGTGATCGTGTATGGCGACGACGGCGCGTATACCGAAATGGTGAACAGCGTCAATTTGATCGGGCTCGACGGCAATACGCAATGTACCGGATTCCCGGGTATGGCCGATGCGGGCGACGAATATTACGGCGCTACGGGATGGCTCAACAAGACGATGAGTTTCCCGAGCGTGGGCGCGAACGCGCACGTTATTTTTATCGCGACCGATGTGACCGACCAGATCTTTTCGACCATCGTCGGGGTCGATGACGTGAGTTTCGGCAATTAAGCGAGACCGTTCAATTTATTATAACGCCACAAGGATCAACTTGTGGCGTTTTTGTTTGTGTTGATTCGTAAATTTGTTAATGGTAGATTTTTACTTCGTACAGTTCGCCCTTCGGGCTCGGGTCTGTAAAGGGATGAAATTTTAAAAGGGTATTTTTCGCTTCGTAGGGAAGAGGGCAATGAAGGTTATTCCCAACAAAATATTTCGGATACTTGTATACAGAAAATCTGTACATTTTGTTAAATGTTGATAAATTGTATGCATTACCCCCGAGCAGTCGAAAAACGCAACCAAGCGTCAGAACCCGACTAACGTCAAAAATTTGTCAGCCGCGCACCCCATCTTCTATTGCTAGAAAAAAATTTAAAGCACATAATCCATCCCAAAGCAAATCTTCAAAAAGAGTTACTGCGGCGCCAATAACCCAACCGTGTTGTGACAAAATGATATTTTATGTGAAAATGTCACACCAAATACTGTGACATAATAACATTTTGTGCAAACATGTCACACTAAATATTGTGACATAATGGTATTTTGTGTGAATTTGTCACAAAGCAACCTACTGTTGGCGCGGGATGCCAAGAAACGATCATGTCGAAAGAAAATTATACCGATGCGAAAGGCACGTCGGCAAAGGAAAGTTTTGTCCAAAAAAAAAAACCACCACGAATGTGATGGTTGATTGAGCCGATAGAGGGACTCGAACCCACGACCTGCTGATTACAAATCAGCTGCTCTAGCCAGCTGAGCTACACCGGCGTCTCAATATGCTTGCAAATATAGAAGCGAAAATCAGATTTCCAAAATAAATTTGCAGTTTTTTAGCGCTTGGAAACCCTTACAGCGCGTTGATCTTTTCAACGAGTTGATTGGCAACTTGTTCCAATTCGGCATGTACTTGCTTGAAATGCGCCTTTTTGTTTTCGACGTTTTTCGCGTTCACTTTTGCAATCAGGTTGTCGAATGCCTTGATGGCGTCGTCGATCACCGCATTGCTTGCATCGGTTGGCTTTCCGGTTGTCGACATCTCATACAAATACACCGCCTCGATCAAATCGCCCAACACATAATTGATGTCTTTCTTCAAATTTCTAACGTTTGCCATTGTCTTTGTTTTTAAAAGTTGCTGCAAAATTAAGCATAAACTTTGGGTTATGAAATATAAATTTCGAGCAGGGAAGCCTGTCCTTTAAGCGTAAATGTCTTGACCGATGCGGGAACCAACACCGTATCGCCTGTTTTGTACCGGTAATTTTCACCGTTGGTCTCGATCTCGAAACCGCCCTCGACGCACATGTACACCGTAAACGAGGCGCCGTCCTTTTGCACCGTCGCCTGGCCGTCGAGCGGCAAATAGTTGGTCGTGAAGTAAGGACAATCGACCATGGCGTTCGACGCGTTCGGGTGCTTGCTGTATTGTTTTTGCGTATCGGTCAAATCGTAGTTGATCGCGTCCAAAGCCAAATCGACGTGCAGCTCGCGCGTATTGCCCTGCGCGTCGCGTCGGTCGAAATCGTAGATGCGGTAGGTGATGTCGGAGGTTTGCTGGATCTCGGCGATCACCAACCCCGCGCCAATGGCATGTACCGTGCCCGTCTCGAGGAAAAACACGTCGCCTTTTTGGGCGCCTACCGTGTGTAGCAAATCGAGGATCGTCCCGTCTTCCAGACTTTTCAGGTATTCTTCGGGCGATGATTTCTTTTCGAAACCCACAATGATACGCGCATCGGCATCGGCCTGCATCACGTACCACATTTCGGTTTTGCCGAACGAATCGTGCCGCTGTTTGGCCAAGGCATCGTTCGGATGCACCTGGATCGACAAATCCTCGCGCGCGTCGAGGAACTTGAACAGCAGCGGAAATTGTTTGCCGAACCGCGCATGGACTTGGGTACCGAGCAGCTCATCGGGATAAGCCTCGAGCAATTCGGTCAGCGATTTTCCCGCGTAAAAGCCATTCGAGACCACGCTCACATCGCCCTTGACGTCCGACAGCTCCCAACTCTCGCCAGTAATCGCCGACGGAATCGGCTTGTTGAACATCGACTTTAGTTTGGTTCCGCCCCAGATGCGCTCTTTGAGGATGGGGTCGAATTGCAGTGGATAGGCTTTAAAGTTCATCTTGGGCTGGTTGTTTAACGGTCCGCGTGTCCAGTTCTTTTTGGATGGCCTGCTCGAGCGCTTTGTTGCTCTTCGAATTCCTGACGATGACATAAGTCAGGATGAGCGGAAAAAACGTAAAGAACCCAAAACCCTTGGTGGTCGCAGCATACACCACGATCCCGATCGTGAATCCGACCAGCGCAGCATCGATGATTTTGTTGGTCTTTAGCTTTTTGAGTTTTTGCGTCAGTTCCTGTTCGCTGAGTTCGCTCCAGTTGGATTCCATGGTTTTATTTTGGGTTATCGGTTCGATTGTTTATTGGCCGCGGTACGATACGAAATTTCGCGGTGTTTCATACAAGACCACTTCGAGTTCGTGTTCGCTTTTGACGCGCTTGCGGAGTTTGTTCCAAATGACCACGACGATGTGCTCGGCAGTTGGGTTCAAGTTCGCAAACTCGGGTACATCGAGGTTCAAGTTCTTATGGTCCAACGGCAGCTCGACTTCTTCGTAGATGTATTGCGCCAGTTCTTTGATGTCGATCACATAACCGGTCTCGGGGTCGATTTCGCCCGTCACGCTCGCGATCACTTCGTAGTTGTGTCCGTGAAAATTCGCGTTGTTGCATTTGCCGAACACCGAATCATTTTTCTCCATCGACCAATCCTTGCGGTACAAACGGTGCGCGGCGTTAAAGTGCGACTTTCTACTGACAGTAACTCTCATCGTTCAAATTGGAATTTGGAATTTGGAATTTGGTGCTTGGTACTTGGAATTTGGAATTTGGAATTTTCAAATAGTATGTTCCTCTATATAATGATAAAACTCGTCAAATATGATCCGGAACCACACCGTGTACTTTTCGGGATGGTCCTGCATGTCTTGCTGTATGTCTTCGATGGCCATCCATTTCCAATCCTCGACCTCGTCGGGGTTGATGTTGGGCGCCTGGTCGTACCGGCCGATCATCACGTGGTCGAGCTCGTGCTCGGTAAGCCCGTTGTCGAATGGCGCCTTGTAGATAAAATGGAACAGTTCGGTGAGTTCGGCCGTAAAGCCCATTTCCTCGAACAGCCGTCGTTTGCCCGCCTCTACGTTCGATTCGCCTTCGCGCTGGTGGCTGCAACAGGTGTTGGTCCACAACAACGGCGAATGGTATTTGTGGTGCGCGCGTTGCTGAAGCATGATTTCGTTGCGGTCGTTGAGGATAAACACCGAAAACGCACGGTGCAAAACCGCCTTTTGGTGCGCCTCGAGTTTGGGCATAAGCCCGATTTGCTGGTCTTGTTCGTTGACGAGGATGACGTTTTCTTCTTTCATAGCCGTTTCAAAAGTACAAAAAAACAGCGTCTGCCAACAGCGATCTGTACGAGATAAACCACTACGGCGGGTTAATTTGACCGCGGTCTTTCGCCAAACGTCAAAAAAGTCCTATTTTTGCGCACGCCGAAGCAGATGTAAGACGCCCGGCCACAGACACATGCTTTTCAATTCCATCGCGTTTGCCATCTTCCTGCCGATTGTTTTTGCGCTCTACTGGTTTGTGGCGCACAAAAACCTGAAGTTCCAGAACTTGCTGCTGCTGGCCGCGAGTTACTACTTTTATGCGTGCTGGGATTACCGCTTTTTGTTCTTGCTGATTTTTTCGACGTTGCTCGATTACGGCACGGGCCTTCAGATGCACCAAGCCAAGAGCGAGCAAATGAAGAAATTCTGGTTTTGGTTGTCGATATCGGTCAACCTCGGGTTTTTGGGCGTGTTCAAATACTACAACTTCTTTGTGCAGTCGGCCGCCGATGCGTTGTCGGCCTTTGGCGTGCAATCGAACTTTTGGACGCTCAACGTGATTTTGCCCGTCGGGATTTCGTTTTACACGTTCCACGGCTTGTCGTATGTGATCGATATTTACAAAGACCGCATCAAACCCGAGAAAAATTTTATCGACTATGCCGTCTTTGTGAGTTTCTTTCCGTTGCTCGTGGCCGGGCCTATCGAACGTGCGACGCACCTTTTGCCGCAAATCCAAACCAAACGCATCTTCAACTCGGCCCATGCCGCCGACGGTTTGCGTCAAATCTTGTGGGGTTTGTTCAAGAAACTCGTCATCGCCGACAATTGCGCAGAGTATGCCAACATGGCCTTTGGTCCGGGTGAACATTCGGGCAGTACGCGCATCTTGGGTGTGGTGTTCTTTACGTTCCAGATTTACGGCGATTTCTCGGGCTATTCCGACATCGCGCTCGGAACGGCAAGGCTTTTTGGTATCGACCTGTTGCGCAATTTTGCATTCCCGTTCTTTTCGCGCGACGTTTCCGAATACTGGCGGCGTTGGCACATTTCACTGTCGTCGTGGTTCAAGGATTATTTGTACATCCCACTGGGCGGGAGTCGTGGCGGGACGTGGATGAAAATCCGCAACACCTTCATCATTTTCCTCGTGTCGGGATTCTGGCACGGCGCGGCCTGGACCTATGTGTTCTGGGGATTTTTGAATGCGTTGTTCATGTTGCCGTCGTTACTTTCGACCAAAAAACCCGATCCCGATATCGTGGCCAAGGGCCGTATTTTTGCCACGCCCAAGGAAATGGGCCAGATCCTGCTCACGTTTGCACTCACCGTGTTCATGTTCATTTTCTTCCGCGCGACCGACATGCACCACGCCTTTGAATATGTGGGCGAAATACTGTCGGCATCGACCTTTACCAAGCCGTTCGGCATCCGCAACGAAGTCGTTTGGCTGCTTTTGGCCTTTATTTTTATCGAATGGATGGGACGCGAAGACCATTATGCGCTCGAAAAAATCGGCGTAAAATGGCCCAAGCCGCTGCGACTCGGGTTTTACTACCTGATCATGGCCGTGATTTTCATGTATGCGGGCTCGAGCCAGGAATTCATTTATTTCCAGTTTTAAGATGAAAAGGTTTCTGATCAAATTCGTGTTGTTTTTGCTGCCGATAGGGCTATTGGCCTACGGATTGGACGTTTTTATTTCATCAAATCTGCGCAAATCCACAGGGTTTACCAAGGGCGAGATGACGGTGTGGAGCGACCTGTACGACAAAAAAGTCAATTCTGAGATACTGGTCATGGGATCGTCGCGCGCGTGGGTACACCTCGATGCGAAAATGATCGGCGACAGCCTGCACACCAGCGCTTACAACTTGGGTATGGACGGCCACAACTTTTGGATGCAGGACTTTCGTTTCCAACTCGCGATGCAGCAACCGGTCAAACCCAAAGTGGTCATCCAATCGATCGATGTCTTTACGCTTGCACGCCGCAAGGACTTGTTTTATTCGGAGCAATTCCTGCCGTACATGCTGGGCAACGATTCACTGCAAAAGGTCACCCAGAATTTCATCGGCTACGAAAACTACGACTTCCACATCCCGCTGATCCGTTACTACGGAAAAGGCAAGGCGATGCTCGAAGCGTTCAAGATTGCGTTGGGCGGCAAGAACGAACCGACGCGCATCCGCGGGTACCAAGGCCAACTAATTCCCTGGACCAACGAACTAGAGGAAGCCAAAAAACGCATGAACCATTTTACGGTCGAGATGGAACCGCAAACCGTGGCGCTGTTCGAACGGTACATCCAATTTTGCAAAGCCAGCGGCATCCAGCTTGTTTTTGTGTACAGTCCGGAGTACATCGAAGGGCAGCAATTCATCGCCAACCGCAAACAAATGATTGATGTATACCGGAAGTTCGCTCAAAAATACAGCATCCCGTTTTTCGACTATTCGACCGACCCGATCTCTTACGACCGGAATTACTTTTACAATGCGCTGCACATGAACAAGTTCGGCGCCGAAAAATTCACGGCAGAATTCATCCAGGATTTGCGCACGCTCGACCTCAAGTACTGACAAACTTTTGTTAATTGTGCGCGCTTTGGCAACCCGGCGGCGATTTGCTTTGTAATTTCAACCGAATTTTGCGAGCAACCATGAACCGACTTCCCCTTCTCTTGATGTGTATCGTACTGACGGCCTGCGGACGCGCGCAAGAGCCGAAAGCCGTACCGGTCCAAAAATCGAACCCTTACTATTCGCGTACCGACACCAAAAAACTCAAGGTTTCCGACGCCGAATGGAAAAAAGTACTCTCGCCCGAACTGTACGAAGTATCGCGTTTGGCCGGCACCGAGCGCGCCTTTACCGGCAAATATTGGGACACCGATACCAAGGGTACGTACTACTGCGCGGCCTGCGGCAACAAGCTGTTCGAATCGACGGCCAAGTTCTCGAGCCATTGTGGCTGGCCCAGTTTCTTTAAGCAGGATAACAAGAACAGCACCTACGAAAAGTCCGACCTTTCGCTGGGCATGGACCGTATCGAAGTGTTGTGCGCGCGTTGCGACGGACATCTCGGCCATATTTTTGACGACGGGCCGCCGCCCACGGGCAAACGTTATTGTATGAATTCGGTCGCGCTCGACTTTGAACCCAAAAAATGATGAAGCAATTTTGGCTGTTGATGCTGTTGCCGATCGGGATGCTCGGCCAGCAAAAGAAAAATCTCGAAACCATTACGTTGGCGGGCGGCTGCTATTGGTGCGTCGAGGCGATTTATGAAAACCTCAACGGCGTGCAATCGGCGGTGTCGGGCTACGCGGGCGGAACCAAGCCGAATCCCACGTACGACGAAGTCTCGACCGGGACGACAAACTATGCCGAAGTCGTGCAAATTACGTATGACCCGTCGGTGACCAACCTCGACGAAATCTTCAAGGTTTTCTTTACCGTACACGACCCCACCACGCTCAACCGGCAGGGCGCCGATGTGGGTACGCAATACCGTTCGGCCATCTTTTACAAAAACGACCTCGAAAAAAAGGCCGCGCAGCAAATCATCGCCGCGCTAAAAAAGGCCAAGGTCTACAACCAACCGATCGTGACCAAGATCGAGCCGCTGGGCAAATTCTACAAAGCCGAAAACTACCACCAAAACTACTACGCGAACAACAAAAACCAGCCCTACTGCCGCGCGGTGATCCAGCCCAAGATGGAAAAGTTTGAAAAGGTTTTCAAGGACAAATTGAAGAAAAAATAATCTTTAGCCGCAGATTCGTTTGTGGCTTTTTTTGGGCGTGCCGGCGCATGGGACTGTGGGTGACATTAAAATTTTTCGGGCGCCGTCGGGCTGTCCGCGCTACGCGGTAGCTTGCTTCCATCCCTCACGCGAGCGTGCCGAAGGTAGGAATTTCCGATTCATAAAGGTATTCGTCGAGACCGACAAATCCGCTAAAACTTTAACATTTTTTACAGATTTTCTGTAACCAAGCCACGGTTTTATTTTTTAGGGATAAACCTACTTTGCCCCCTACCCTAGCGCCAAGATACGATTTTAAGATAAAAGTCTTTTACAGAAAAACTGTATATCTGAATAGGCAACAAAAAAATCTATTTCAAAGCCTCCGCAATCTTGAGCGCACACTTCTCGCCATCGATCGCCGCCGAAATGATCCCACCCGCATAACCCGCACCCTCGCCGCACGGATACAGCCCTTTGATTTGCAAATGCTCGAGCGTCTCGTTATCGCGCGGAATACGTACGGGTGAAGAAGTACGTGATTCAGGCGCATGCAAAATTGCCTCGTTGGTGAAATACCCGCGCATCGATTTGCCGAACTCGGAAAAACCCTGCCGCATGATTTGCGTCAAAAAGCCCGGAAAAACTTGCCCTAGTTCTACCGATGTCGTGCCTGGCACATAAGAGGTTTTAGGAATATCGGCCGACACCTTGCTTTGCGCAAAATCAACCATACGTTGGGCAGGAACCCTTTGCGTCTCGCCCGCCAAATGCCACGCTTTTTGTTCGATGGCTTTTTGAAATTCCATTCCAGCCAAGGCGCCGAATTTGGCATAAGGTTTAAAATCTTCCAACTTCAATTCGACTACAATCCCTGAATTGGCGGTCACCTGATCGCGTTTCGAAGGCGACCAGCCGTTGGTCACGACTTCGCCTGGACTTGTCGCGCACGGTGCAATCACGCCGCCAGGACACATGCAAAACGAATACATGCCGCGTCCTTCGACCTGTTTGACGATCGAATACGGCGCGGGCGGCAGGAACTCGCCGCGAAAATCGCAACTGTATTGGATTTGGTCGATGAGTTGCTGCGGATGTTCGGCGCGCACGCCCAGTGCAAACGGTTTGGCTTCGATCAGGATGTTTTTGCGGTCGAGCAGTTCAAAGATGTCGCGTGCCGAGTGGCCCGTTGCAAGTATCATTTTGGACGCTTCGATGGTATCGCCATTTTGCGTGACGATGCCTTGCACTTCATTATTCTTGACAACAATATCGGTCAGTTTGGTACCAAACAGTACTTGCCCGCCACGTTCGATGATTTTCTCGCGGATGTCTTCGATGATCTTGGGCAATTTGTTGGTCCCGATGTGCGGATGCGCCTCGATCAGGATTTCGGTCGAGGCACCGAACCCCACGAGCAGCCGCAGAATCCGGTCAACGTCGCCGCGTTTTTTGGAACGCGTGTAGAGTTTGCCGTCGGAATAAGTACCCGCGCCGCCTTCGCCAAAACAATAGTTCGAATCTTCGTCTACGGTATGGTCGCGGTTGATGGCCTTGAGGTCGCGACGTCTGCCGCGTACGTCCTTGCCACGTTCGATGACGATGGGTTTGAGCCCGAGTTCGATGAGTTGCAAGGCCGCGAACAAGCCAGCCGGACCCGCGCCCACGACAATGACTGCTTGCTTATTGGAGACATTCGGATAATCGGGGAGCTCGATTTTTTGTTCGGCGATGGGTTCGCCTTTGAAGAAAATCTCGAGTTTCAGGTTGATCTTGATGGCTTTTTGACGCGCGTCGATCGAGCGTTTGAGAATGACCGCGTGCTGGATTTCATTGGGCGACACACGAATGAGTTTGGCGACGTGTTCGCGGATCAATGAATCGTGTGCGGCCGTCTCGGGCGAAACCTGGATGAGCAGTTCTTTGGGCATGGGGCAAAGATAATTTGGAAATTTGAAAATTTGGAAATTTGGAAATTATTTTCCGGTGGTTGCGTGAAATTTGAAATTAAAACGCGGAAAATGAATTTGAAAATGTTAGCGCATTGTCTTCGCGTGAGGGATTGCAGCGGAAATCCTTTTTTGATTAACGGAACGCGGTGAAGGAAATTAAAAAAGATTGCCTCACCAATTTAATATTTTAATTGGTGTTCGGTCTGTTCGCTATCGCTCGGGTGCAGCGAAAAGCCTGACGGCGCACTACGAATTTCGATCGGTGCAAAAATATGTTCCGCGCCGGCACGCCCAAAAAAAACTACCTTTGCACCATGAGACAAATCAAAATGATCTGGGATTTTCGCGGACCGGCTGCGGCCAAAACCGCCGAACACCATGAAATCCATCTGCGCGAGTACATCGCGATGGAAAAACTACCACTCGAGATTACGGGATTCAAAGCCGTGAACGAGATGCACGCGGTTGCGTTTATGGTGGTCACCGATGCAGAGATGGTACAAGTAAGGGACGCTTTAAAGCCACACCGCGCAGAACTCTATACTTGAAATTCCAAAATCCAAATTCCAAATCCCAAACCTCCTAAGAACGTTTGGAATTTGGAATTTGGTGCTTGGAATTTACTTTTTCTTTTTAGTTTGCGACTTCAGAAATAAACTTAATCCGCATAAACCGCAATTCATCGATGTCATAATCGCCGTCGAATTCCTTGAGTGCGTCTTCGATACGGTCTGATTCCGATTCCATGAAATAGTCGTGGATTTCCTCTTGTTGTTCGTCGTCGAGCAAATCGTCTACCCAATATTTGATGTTGAGTTTGGTGCCCGAATAGACAATCTGTTCCATCTCCTTAATCAGCGCGTCCATCGTAAGTCCTTTGGCCGACGCGATATCGGTAAGCGCGAGTTTGCGGTCGATGCTCTGGATGATGTAGAGTTTGTTGGCAGAATTGGCTCCCGTAGATTTGACGACCAAATCGTCCGGGCGGATGATGTCGTTTTCCTCGACATAGCGGCTGATGAGCTCGACAAAATCCTTGCCGTACTTCTTGGCCTTGCCCTCGCCCACCCCGTGTATGTTGGTCAGTTCTTCCATGCTCGACGGATACTTGAGCGCCATGTCTTCGAGCGACGGATCCTGGAACACTACAAACGGCGGTACGCCCAGTTTTTTGGCGACCTTTTTGCGCAAATCGCGCAGCATGGCCATGAGCGCCTCGTCGGCGGTACCTGAGGATTTGCCCGCAGTGACAATGCTGTCGTCGTCGGACTCGCCATATTCATGGTCTTCGCTCATCATAAACGGTTTGGGATGCATGATGAAATCGAGTCCTTTGTCGGTTACTTTTAGGATGCCGTAGGTTTCGATCTCCTTGCTCAAAAGCCCTTCTACAAGCACCTGACGGATCAGCGCCTGCCAGTGGCGTTCCTCTACATCGGCGCCCGCGCCAAAATACTCGTGTGTATCGGTCTTGTGCGCCTTGATCACGGCATTGACACGACCGATAAGCGTAAAGATGATTTCCTTGGCCTTGTACAAGTGCTTGGTATCGCGTACCACCTTGAGCAGCTTGACCACTTCGTCGGTGGCTTCGCGTTTGGGTTTTGGATTGCGCACGTTGTCGTCCATATCGGCGCCTTCGCCATTTTCGGTATCGAACTCCTCGCCAAAATAGTGGAGCAGGAACTTACGACGCGACATAGACGTTTCGGCATACGCGACCACCTCCTGCAACAACGCAAAGCCAATTTCCTGTTCGGCCACGGGTTTGCCCGACATGAACTTCTCGAGTTTCTCTACATCTTTATAGGAGTAATAGGCCAAACAATAGCCTTCGCCGCCGTCGCGACCCGCACGACCGGTTTCCTGGTAATAGCTTTCGAGCGATTTGGGAATGTCGTGGTGGATTACAAAACGCACATCGGGTTTGTCGATGCCCATGCCAAAGGCGATGGTGGCCACCACTACATCTACGTCTTCCATCAAAAACATGTCCTGGTGTTTGGCGCGCGTCTTGGCGTCGAGCCCCGCGTGGTACGGGACTGCGCTGATGCCGTTTACTTGTAACACCTCGGCAATCGATTCGACTTTTTTGCGGCTCAGGCAATAGATGATGCCCGATTTGCCTTTGTTTTGTTTGATGAAGCGTATGATATCGGCTTCGACCGACTTGGTCTTGGTGCGTACCTCGTAGTACAGATTCGGACGGTTGAACGATGCCTTGAATACGTTGGCACCTGCCATATCGAGGTTCTTGAGGATGTCTTCCTGGACCTTGGGCGTGGCCGTGGCCGTGAGCCCGATGACGGGTACGTTGCCCAATTGCTTGATGATGTGGCGCAGGTTGCGGTATTCGGGACGAAAATCGTGGCCCCATTCCGAGATACAGTGCGCCTCGTCGATCGCGACAAACGAAATCGGGACGTTCTGTAAAAAGATGACGTATTCTTCCTTGGTCAAGGATTCGGGGGCTACGTAGAGCAACTTGGTGATGCCCGACGAAATGTCGTTTTTGACCTGCGTGATCTCGGCCTTGGTGAGCGACGAGTTGAGCACGTGTGCGATGCCGTTCTCCGAAGAGAGGCTGCGGATCGCATCGACCTGGTTTTTCATCAACGCAATCAACGGCGATACGACGATGGCCGTACCCTGCTGCACCAGCGCGGGCAATTGGTAACACAACGACTTGCCGCCGCCGGTGGGCATGATCACGAACGTGTTTTGCTGGGAAAGGATGCTTTTAATGACCTGCTCCTGAAGGCCTTTGAACTGGTTGAAACCAAAATACTTTTTAAGTTCTTTGTGTATGTCAATTTCGCTTGTGCTCATTCGGGATGAAGTGGTATTCTTTTGTTAATCGTAATTGGAGTAATGGTATTTTGCCTAAATTTGCGACACCTAAAGATACTACTTTCTTTTTGACATACAAATTTTATAACACGCTGTTTTGACCTCAAAAGAAAATATCCTCGCCGCCGCCAAAAAAGCGATTCTTTCGGAAAGCGCGTCCATCTCAAAACTCGTCGATTTTGTCGATGCCGATTTTGCCACCATCGTAGAAACCATCTACCACGCCAAAGGAAAATTGGTCGTGACGGGTATCGGCAAGAGCGCCATCATCGCGCAAAAAATCGTCGCGACGATGAATTCAACGGGAACACCATCGGCATTTTTACACGCGTCCGAAGCCATCCACGGCGATCTGGGCATGGTGCAGGACGGCGATGTCATCATTTGTATCTCCAAAAGCGGCAACAGCCCAGAGATCAAGATCCTGGTCCCGTTTCTCAAACGCCACGGAAACGTATTGATTGGCATGACGGGCAACGTGACCTCGTTTTTGGCCAAGGGATCGGATTATATTTTGAACACCACCGTAGACGCTGAATGTTGCCCGAACAACCTCGCACCCACCAACAGTACCACCGCGCAACTTGTCATGGGCGATGCGCTGGCGGTTTGTTTGATGGAGATGCGCGACTTTAAGCCCGAGGATTTTGCGATGTACCATCCGGGTGGTTCGCTCGGCAAAAAACTGCTGCTGCGCGTGGGCGACATGCTCGACCGTACGCACAAACCAGAGGTATCGCCCGAGGCTTCGATCAAGCAGGTCATTGTCGAGATCTCCGAAAAACGTTTGGGTGTGACGGCCGTGGTCGAAAACGGCAAAATCATCGGTATCATCACCGATGGCGACATCAGGCGTATGCTCAGCGAGCGCGATTCGTTGGCCGGCGTGACCGCACGCGACATCATGACCCAAAATCCAAAGATGATCCATTCTACCGATATGGTGGCCGATGCGCTCAACCTGCTCGAGGACTTTTCGATCACGCAACTGATCGTCGCCGACGACGGGGTGTACCAAGGCGTCGTCCATTTGCACGACATCCTTAAAGAAGGTATTGTGTAATGGCGAAGGAAAAAAAGAACATCAACGAAATGTCGTTCCTTGACCATCTTGAGGAATTGCGCTGGTTGCTCGTACGTTCGACCATTGCGGTGCTCATTGCCGCGGTGGGCGTCTTTTTTGTAAGCGATTTTATCTTCGACAAGGTAATCTTTGGCCCTACCGACGCCAACTTTATCACCTACCGCAGTTTTTGTGAACTCTCGCAGTACGTGGGTTTTAAGGACAGCATTTGTGTCGAAAAACTCGATTTTGTGATCCAGAACACGGCCATGGAAGGCCAGGTGAACATTTTTATCTGGATTTGTATTGCAGGCGGATTCATCGCCGCGTTCCCTTATATTTTGTGGGAATTGTGGAAGTTCATCGCGCCGGCTTTGTACCCAAAAGAACGTAAGAACGCGCAACTTTTTATAGGTGTTGCGTCGATTTTGTTCTTTTTGGGCGTGTTGTTCGGCTATTTTATCGTCATTCCGATGTCGGTCAACTTTTTCGCCGGATTTCAGGTATCGAGCGTGGTCAAGAACGAATTCAACATCGACTCTTATATTGGATTGGTCAAGACGTCGGTACTGGCCAGCGGGTTGTTTTTTGAGATGCCGATCGTCATCTATTTCCTTACGCGCCTGGGCTTGGTGACGCCCATGTTTTTGCGCAAATACTGGAAATGGGCCGTGGTGATCATTCTGGTCGTGGCCGCGATTGTCACGCCGCCCGATGTGGTAAGCCAGATCATCGTGACCTTGCCGATGCTCGCGATCTACGAATTATCGATTGCATTGTCGAAAATGGTGTACCGAAAAAGATTGAAAGAAGAACAAAGTTTACAGAAAAATGGCTGATCTCGTACAAGAATTCAACGACTACCGTTCCAAGATGAACGAAAAACTGCTGGCCGATAACAACTTGGTCATCAAACGCATTTTTAACCTAGACACCAACGCCTATGCCGCGGGCGCGCTCGACGTCAAGACCAAGGAACTTTTAGGGCTTGTGGCCTCGGTCGTATTGCGTTGCGACGATTGCATCAAATACCACCTCGAAACCTCGCACAAGGAAGGCATCTCGAAAGAAGAAATGATGGAAGCCATGGGCATTGCCACCTTGGTGGGTGGTACGATCGTGATCCCGCATTTGAGAAGGGCGTATGAGTTTTGGGAAGCCTTAGAAAATGAGGCAATTTGAAAATTTGGAAATTTGAAAATGCCAAACTGGATTTTGCAAATGATCTTTAAACTATGTCGAACAAAAATCAATTGGTGATTTGAAAATGCCAAACTGGGCGTGGAAATTAATCGTTAAGTTATACCAAACAGACACCAAAAAGTTATTAATTTGTACCGAATTTGAAAATTAACGGAATCATTTCATTCCCAAATTTCCAAATTTCCAAATTTTCAAATTATGATCCTAAGAGCAGACAATCTGGTCAAAACCTATAAAAAACGTACGGTCGTCAAAGGCATTTCGGTAGAGGTCAACCAAGGCGAAATCGTGGGGCTTTTGGGGCCAAACGGTGCCGGGAAAACGACGTCTTTTTACATGATCGTAGGACTGGTCAAACCCAACACGGGCAACATTTGGCTCGACGATATGGAAATCACCGACTTCCCGATGTACAAACGCGCGCAGTACGGCATCGGATACCTGGCGCAGGAAGCGTCGGTGTTCCGCAAACTCAGCATCGAAGACAACATTTTGAGCGTCCTGCAACTTACCAAGCTCACCAAGGAGGAACAGGAAGCCAAGATGGAATCGTTGATCGACGAGTTTGGTTTGCAGCACATCCGTACCAACCGCGGCGATTTGCTTTCGGGCGGCGAACGCCGTCGTACCGAAATCGCACGCGCATTGGCCACCGATCCTAAATTCATCCTGCTCGACGAACCGTTTGCGGGCGTAGACCCCGTAGCGGTCGAGGACATCCAGCGCATCGTTGCCCAGCTCAAGAACAAGAACATCGGCATTTTGATCACCGACCACAACGTACAGGAAACCTTGGCCATCACCGACAAAACCTATCTGATGTTCGAAGGCGGCATCCTCAAGGCGGGTGTTCCAGAAGAGCTTGTCGAGGACGAAATGGTACGTCGTGTGTACCTTGGCCAAAACTTCGAATTGCGCAAAAAGAAACTCGAATTCTGATGGAAACCCCGCAGGAAAAACAATGGCGCGAAAACCCCGACAACTGGATTTGGGGCATGTTCTATTTTAACCGCGAAGACAAGCGCATGTTGCCGCCCAAACGCACGCCGTGGATGGGTTGGACGGTAAATTTTGCGAACCGTAAATCGGTGTTGTTTTTTGTGGGGATGATGGCGTTTTTTGCGATGGTGGTGTACCTGATCGGACGCGGCCGATAGCTCTGGTCGCTTTACCGGTTTTCTGTGCGCTTTTTTGGAATCTACATAGAAACTGTTCGGAAAAATATGTCGCGGTACGTTGCGATGGCACGCGTCGAAACACCTCCTTCGCGTAGCAAAATAAAATTGCTGCCATACCCCGACCGACATCGTTTAACATCCGCAACCGAATTCCCTAGTTAGGATTAAAACTTTAACAAAAAGTACAGATTTTCTATAGAAAAGTGTCAAAAATTATTCGTTGGGATATACTTCCAATGCCCCCTTCCCATGTCACGAAGCTACACTAAAAATCCATTCAATCGTTACAGAAAATCTGTAAATTAAGCGCTAATTGATCGTCAGATAGTGAAGCTGTTTGGGCGTGCCATTGTAAATATTGACGTCTACGTTGCCCAAAATCCCTTCCACCGAAGCACTTTCGGTAAACTGCCAGAACAGCCAGTCGTCCTTGATGTCCTCGACAAAAAAGTTGTAGTTGGCGATCCAAAACGTGTAGTCCTTGAATTCTTCTTTTAAGAACGCGTCGTAGTATTTTTCGCCTGTATAAATAATGGGCCGCACCTTGTAATGTTTGTCTACCTTGTCCAGCCAACGCCTGAGCCCTTTTTTGAGGCTGTCGACAGATTGGTGCTCGGGCAATTTCTCGATATCGAGCACGGGCGGCAAATCGCCGGTTTGCAGTTTGACGGTCCTGATGAAATTCTCGGCCTGCTCGATCGAATTTTCGTTCGGGCGGTAATAGTGATACGCCCCACGCAATATTCCCTTTTTGCGCGCCGCGGCCCAATTGTCTTTGAAACAGGTGTCTTTGGCGTCCTTGCCCGCCGTCGCACGGATGAACACAAATTGCAGTAAAAATGTATTTTCTACATATTGCACCTTGCTCCAATCGATCTGGCCCTGGTACTGCGACACGTCGAACCCGATGACCTTTTCTTCGTACTTGGTCATAAGCTGGTAATTGCGTACATCGCTGATGCGCTTTTCTTCGGGCGTTTTTTGTTTGTGGATCTTGTGCGATTTGAACCCGAGATAGTACGCGAGCCCATCGCGGTAATGGTAAATCGCGCCTGCGATGAACAAAAGAATGACGCTGCCAATCAAAATCTGCAACCTGGCGCCGCCCCAAAACGCAGACTTCTTTCGCCTGGTGGGTTTGCGCATGCCTGCATTTCGTTTTACCGGACGCTTTCTCATGCTCCAGAAAACTATTTCTTCCCGAATTTATTGTGCAGTACCGAAAGCAGGATGTACAACATGATCACCAACGGAACACCAGCAAAACCCAAGGCGAGCAAAAGCAAAAGCGATAGGGCAAGGAACACCACTTGCAAGGCGTTTTTCTTTAAACTGAAATCTTTGACCTTGAGCGAAAACAACGGAATATCGGCGTTAAGGATGTAGGCGCTGAACAACGCAATGGCCAGCAAAATACCGTGATCGGTAAGTGCTTCGATGACAAAAATCGATTCGGTGTCGGCCAACACCAACGGCAAACTCATGATGAACAACGCATTGGCAGGCGTGGGCAACCCGATGAACGAATCGGTCTGACGCGTATCGATGTTGAAATTGGCCAAACGATAACATGAACCCAACGTGATTACAAAACCCAACAACGGAATCCAGTCGAGGTTCCAACCCGATCCGCCTTTCATGAGCTGGTACATGACCAATCCGGGCGTGAGACCGCTGGTGACCATATCGGCCAACGAGTCGAGCTGCAACCCGAGCGGGCTCGACACCTTGAACATCCTGGCGAAAAAACCATCAAAGAAATCGAGAAAAATGCCCGCACAAACAAACAAGAACGCCAGCGTAAAATTTTCGACCATCGCATAAGTGACGGCAATACAACCGCAAAAAAGGTTTCCGAGCGTGATGGCGTTGGGGACGTGTTTCTTGATGTTCATTTGTAAATGTTGAAAAACAAATTTAGCACAATAACTCCAACAGATGTGCGTTTTTTAGTAGACTTTTTACAGCGCCCCTTTTCTTTTGACCAAACGTGCCGCAAGCGCAGAAAAATTTATATTTTTGGCAGGATTTATTGCAAACCCCGTAACACGCCTATTTTGAGTAAAAAAATTGCGTTTCTTTTCTTGGTTTTGACGGTGGCATTGGGCCATGCGCAAACGGTCAGGAAGTACTCCAACGAGTTCATGAACATCGGGGTCGACGCCGCGGCGCTCGGGATGGCCAACGCCGTGACGGCAAGCACGATGGATGTCAATTCGGGGTATTGGAATCCGGCGGGATTGGTGCAACTCGAAGACAAGCAGGTCGCGCTCATGCACGCGAGCTACTTTGCGAATATTGCGGCTTATGATTATGCGGCTTTCGCGACACCCATAGACGACCGTAGCGCGTGGGGTATCTCGGCCATGCGTTTTGGTGTCGATGATATCTTGAACACCACCGAACTCATCGACGACCAGGGCAACATCGACTACAACCGCATCTCGAAATTCTCGACGGCCGATTACGGTTTTGTCGTATCGTATGCGCGCCGGTTGAAGGTGCCGGGCTGGCAATACGGTATCAATGCCAAAGTCATCCGACGTATCATCGGCGATTTTGCGAATTCGTGGGGATTCGGGATCGACGCCGGCATCCAGTTCGAACGCAACGACTGGAAATATGGTTTGATGCTGCGCGACATCACCACCACCTACAACATCTGGAACATCAACGAAGAGGAATACCAAAAAATCAAGGACGCCGTGCCGGGCGAAAACCAGGAACTGCCCGAAAGCACCGAAATCACGATGCCCAAGGCGCAGCTCGGGATCGCCAAGAAATTTGAATTCCACTACGATTACACGTTGCTTGCCGCGGTAAACCTCAACATGGAATTTGCCGAAACCAACGATTTGATTTCGACAAGTTTTGTTTCGATCGCGCCCGCCATAGGGTTTGAAGGTGGCTATACCGACCTCGTGTTTTTGCGCGCGGGCGTGGGCAACTTCCAGCAAATTACGCAAATCGACGGATCGGGCAAACTCAGTTTCCAGCCCAACATTGGTCTTGGCTTTAAATACAAAGGCATCCAGATCGATTATGCGCTGACCGATTTGGGCAACCAAAGTGCCGCGCTTTACTCGAACATCTTCTCGCTCAAGGTCGACTTGGGCATTTTCAGGTGATGGATTTTTTGAAGAAACCACTCGCGCTGTCTGCGCTTTCGGGATTGTTGCTCGCGATGAGCTGGCCCACATATGGCTTTCCGTTGTTGATTTTTGTGGCGTTCGTTCCGCTGCTGTTCGCCGAATTTAAACTGCGCCAAACCGCCCGCAAAGTAAAACTAAAGATTTGGGCCAACGCCTATTTGACCTTTTTGCTTTGGAACCTGATCACGACCTGGTGGCTGTTTTATGCCTCGGCGGTCGGGATGTTGTTTGCGGTGCTCGTCAATTCTTTGTTGATGAGCGTTTTGTTTGTGGCCTATCATGTGGTCGCCAAACGGATGCCGCGTTTTTGGGCGCTTGCCTTTTTTGTGGCGTTGTGGATTTCGTTCGAACGTTTTCACCTTGGCTGGGACTTTTCCTGGCCGTGGCTCAATCTCGGGCATGTTTTTGCCGATTATCCGCAGTGGATACAATGGTACGAATACACGGGCAGTTTTGGCGGGTCGCTTTGGGTGTTGCTCGTCAACGCGTTTGTGTTCCATACCGCGATGGCGACAGCCGACCACTCGGCGCGCAACGTCTTCCAAAACGTATTCCCCAGGTTTGTGGCTTTTGTGTCGATCCCGATCGTGGTATCGCTGTGGATTTACCATACCTACGAGATCCAGGGGCTTACCAAAGAAGTCGTGGTGCTGCAACCCAACGTAGACCCATACACCGAAAAGTACGACACACCGAACCTTGAAACCACCAGGGGGTTGCTGGCGCAGGCCGATGCCGTCGTCAGCCCCGAAACCGAGTTCATCATCGCACCCGAAACCGTCCTGGCCGAAAGCGCGCCGTTTGATCATTTTTACTATTCGCCGGGTTTTCAGATGATGAAAAACTACCTTGCCAAACACCCAAAAGCCGAGTTGTTGTGGGGCATCGATACCTATCGTTTTGTATTGGACTCTGCCAACGTACAGCCGTCGTCAAACCTATACAGACCAGGCGTTTGGGTCGATTTTTACAACGCGGCCCTGTTCGTCAACCACAAGCCCGATTTTCAGAAATACTACAAGTCCAAGTTGGTCGTGGGCATCGAGAATCTGCCCTACAAAACTGTGCTCGAACCGCTGTTGGGTAACTTTATGCTCGACCTGGGCGGTACGATTTCGACCAAGACCACCCAACCGGACCGCACGCCTTTCCTATCGGACGACGGGACCAAAGTAGCGCCCATCATTTGTTATGAATCGGTGTATGGCGAATACGTCACGGGGTTTGTGAACAACGGCGCCGATTTTCTGGCCATCATCACCAACGATGCATGGTGGAACGAAACCCAGGGCCACAAACAGCACTTGACGTTTGCAACCTTGCGCGCGATCGAAACACGACGCGACATCGCACGCAGCGCCAATACTGGTATTTCGGCTTTCATCGACCAAAAAGGCGACATTGTAAGCCGCACGCAATACAACGAAAAAACGGCATTGCGCGGCCGTGTGCACCTCAACAAAAACCTGACATTTTATGTGCGTTACGGCGATTACATCGCGCGTGCCGCCATCGCTACGCTGTTCGTACTACTGCTGGTGGTAGTCTTGAAAAACAGAAAAGTGCGGTACTGATTACTGTCCGCGGTAAAACAGAATGGTGCTGAAGGTCTTGAGCACGATGTTGATGTCGAGGAAAATACTGCGGTGCTTGATATAATACAAATCGTATTGCAACTTGATCAGGCTGTCCTCGATGGTTTCGCCATAAGAATAATTAACTTGCGCCCAACCGGTTAGCCCGGGCTTGATCACGTGGCGTGTTTCATAAAAAGGCATCTTTTCGGCGATTTCGCTGACGAACACCGGCCGTTCGGGACGCGGCCCGATGACGCCCATGTCGCCCTTGAGGATGTTGATGAATTGCGGGAATTCGTCTACACGGGTCTTGCGCAGGAATTTGCCGAAGGTGGTGATGCGCGCATCGTTGGTGGTTGTAAACACGGCGCCGTCTTTTTCGGCGTTCTTGACCATCGTCCGGAACTTCAGTATCTTGAACACCTCGCCGTTCTTACCCACCCTATCTTGCGTGTAAAAAAGCTTGCCGCGGTTGCCCAACAGGTTACCCAAAAGGATGAGCGGCAACAGCGCGACCGTGAGCAGGAACCCGCACAACGACAACACGATCTCAATCAACCGGACTACGAGCAAATACAAGTGGTTTTGGTTGCTTCGGCTGAAAGGAAAATACCTGTAAAAATCCTGCGCGACATACTGCACGGGAATGCGTTGCGTGATGCTCTCGTATACCTGCGTGTATTCGCGGATGATGTATCCGTTCTCGAGCAAGTGGATGAGTTGGTTGTAGATGCGTGCCGAAATGGCATCGGACTTTTGCGAGGCCACTACCACTTCCGACACCGCATGGTCTATTACAAATTGCTCTAACGTGTTGGCAGGGACCGCAGTAATCGAGTGCGCGGTCGACATCGGACTTTGCGACGCACTATCGGACTGCACGAACCCCATAACTTTGTAATGCGGATCGGCATTTTCGAGCGCGCTGACCAGTTCGGCAACCTGTTCGCCATCGCAAATGAGGATCACTTTTTTGATGAAGCGACCTGAGGCCAGAAAATGTACGTAGATCAATCGCCAAATGAGCAACGATGAAAGTACAGCCACAAAAAAGTAAAAAATCTGCAAACGATTCGAAGGCAACACCGGTGTGTAGATTGGCGTCAAAAGGTAAACCAACACCGTAGTAGATGCTGTGAGTATTGTACTTTTTACAATTTGAAACTGGTGACTGGCGACCTGTAGGTTGTACATTTCAAAAACGGTGCCGATCAAGGTGATGTAAAACCCAAGTACGATGGTCCAGTAAAAGTTACTGGTAGAAAATTGAAAATAACTGAAATTAAAATAATTGCCCACAATGTACAACGACAGCAGCACCCAAAAAATATCGAAGATCCGCAAAAGGATTTTGCGTTCCGATATCTCGAAGTGTATTTTCTTGTGTTGCATCATTTGCACTGGAAAAGAGTCCGCAATTTAGCAAATTATAGTAGAATTCTTAAATTAAATTAACACTTCTGCCCACTGGTGTTTAACCTGCTCGAAATCGAATCCCGAAGCAACGACGGCAGCGTTTTGTGTGAGCCGCGCAACCAAATCCGGTTCCGATAGCAGGCGTTTGATGGCATTAACCATCGCATCTGTATCGGCATCGCCCACCAAAAGCGCCGTTTGTTCGTGTTCCAGCAAAAACGGTATGCCGCCCACATTGGTCGAAACAATGGGCATCCCGAGCGCCATTGCTTCTATGACACTGACCGGCATGTTGTCGAAGTGGGTGGTGTTGATGAAGACATCGAAAGACGCCGATAATTTGGTCCATTCGGACTTCGAAAGCCGGCCGGTAAACTGCACCGGAAGCCCTTGATTTTTAGCAGATCGCTTGACCTTTTCTAAATGACCTTCTTTGTCCGGGCCTACCATACACAATGCAGCCTCGGGATAAGTGGTGCGCAATTTAGCAAAAACAGCGAGTGCCATTTCGGGGTTATAGATGGGTGAAAACGATCGGACCCAAAATAAACTGGGCGCAACTTGCCTGCGTTTTTGAAACGTATAGTTCTTGGTTTCGATGGTGTTCGGGATGTGTACGACGTTGAATCCTGCTGCCGAAAAAGCCGTTTCGAGATACCGCGAAGGCGCGACGTTTATGTGCGCATGCCCAAAGATAGCCCGACACAACTTTGGATTTCTCTCTAAGCGGCGTGGCAATTCTCCGCCATGGAGAATGGGGATATACTTGCGGCGCATCATTCTCGCCAGCTGACTGACCGCAAAAGCATACCAAAAATTACTGGTGCTGTAGGTATCGATCAAAATGTAGTGTGACCAAAACCCATGGCGCAGCGTCTTGACGATCATATCGAGCAGCCGCAAAGGTTTGCTTTTTACCGAAGACGCGTACCGTACAGCAATTCCTTCGTTGGCCAACAGCGGCCCGAGGGTCTCGATGTTCGTCGCCGTGTATCCATGGTTAGTCAGTTTGTTGCCTATGTAAAGGATTCTCTTCATCTCGGTAAACTTTCAAAATGGATAACGCATAGATAAAAGCAGGCGCAGCCAGTCGCATCGCTGCATGGCTTATGGTGAGCGCCCAAAACACCAAAAAACAAAACACAAAAAGATTCGACCGGTTATCTATGTACAAAACCAACGGTGTCACAATCAGGATCAACATCGACATAATCCCCATGGCGCCATGCTCGGCAAGCATGCGCGTTAGTTCGTTGTGCGATAACTTCCCCATGCCAAACATGTCGCCACGAATTCGAGCGCTTTTTGCCACACCTACACCGAAAAAGGGATTCTGAGCAAACATAACCAAGTCAGATTTCATGATATCTTCCCTTCCCGACAATTGACTTTCCTTTACCCTACCCGAAGCATCTTGATTGGCATACCGCTTTTCGATCATCCCTCCGGTCTCGACACTGGAATAACTCCACAACCCACCAAGAATCATTAGAAAAATTACGATCAAAATGTTCAATTTAATCCTCCCTCGGTTGTTGAGTTTAATGTAGACGACAACCAAAAACACCAAAATCATAATTATGGCAGTCATAATGCCGCCACGCGAAAACGTAACCAATCCGCGGTAAGTGACCCCCAGGAATACCACCAAATTGACCGCCAAAACCAACTTCGATTTCGAAAAAAGTACAAGGCGTACAAAAAGGATGAATATGCCCATTCCTAGCATAGTAGATACCTGATTGGGACCAAATCCACCAGAAGTCTCAAAATTAGAGGATGTTCCGGTAACAACATCCCTGATGTTCGGTGTATAAAAAATCAAGTAGACGGCAGTAGTTATGATGGGCATTGCCATTAGCGCCAACAAATCGTTGATGGCTTCGAAAGAAATCTTGCGGTTATACATGTACAATGCAGAAATACCCAAACAAACCGGGCCGGAGATGTTAAAAGAAATTGATTTTCGCAAACTCTCGTCGAAATCGATGACCTGGGTAGAAATCAATACCCCAGGGACCAGCAACACCAAAAAAACCCAGTAGGCGACGGCGTTTCGGGAAAACCCTTTGAAATACATCGCCATTAAAAGAAACAGGATGACGGCGTATTTTGAAAACTCGTACACGGGATTCCCATCTGTCATCCGCAGCAATACTTCGCTACCAACGGCATAGGCGCTGACAAACAAAGCTTCATGGTTTTTGTTTCGCGTCTTAAAAACGTAAATGATGCCAAAAAGGAAAATCAGTACCCCGTATATTTTTGCGACAATAGGCAACAAATAGATCAATCCGCCCAAAACAACATGCGCCGCGATCCAGTATAAATATTTTATGTCTTTTTCTGCTAACATATTTGCTTCATCCATTGAAGGTATTGCGACAGCACCACTTCCTCGGCGTATTCTGCATCGATGGTATGTTTCAGCGCGGCACCATAAGTTTGTCTCAAAATTGGGTTATCGATCAATCGCACCAAACCATCAAGAAACGCAGTCGTATTGCCGGATGGAACCATTAGCCCGTTTTTTTGATCGTGAACGACGTTCGGTATTTCGCCGACACTGGTGACCACTACCGCCTTGGCATACAACCCATATTCGAGCAACGAAACGGGCAAACCTTCATAAGACGACGCGATTACCGCTATTTCTGCCTGACCGATGATATGGCCCGTATCGGTCCTGAGGCCATAAAGATAGACGGTTTCCTGCAAATCATGCGCTTGTATGTATGCTTTTAACTGTTTGGCGTATCCATCGTTTTTATCTGCACCTACCAAGTGAAAAGACCATGTGGGATGCGTTTGCTTTATCTGTAAGGCCACCTCCAAAAGCATTTCGTGGTTCTTGGGATGCCTTAAATTGGCCAAATACACAATCCTCTTACCGGTCGTTCCATGTAGCAAGGTGGTTCCCGGCGTCGTGTCGGTCACGGTAAAATTGGGTAAATAAACGATCTTTCGCACTGGTAAATTTATGCGGCTCCATTCGAGCAACCGTTGGTTTACCACAATTATTCCATCGAAAAAATGCGAACACAGCCACAAAATTTTATTTTGCCATTTGGACTGATTGTCCCTGTCGCCGTTGTGATCATGCCAAACAACACCAACCCTTGGCAGCATCATTTTGAGCAGGATTGCGGTAAAAAAAGAACTCCCATGGGCATGGATCAATCCCACCTGATGTTGGCGGCAATACGATCGGAAACGTCGCATTGATTTGAAATCGATGCTACGGCGTTTGCCCAGAAAAAAGTAGTTCACATCGGGTGCAATGTCGGTTTTAAGCACGCCTTCGCGGCGCGTTGCGACAAGACCGGAAAACGCAATTTCCGACGCAAGCGCATTGGCATAGTTTACCGCCATGCGTTCGGCACCGCCCGCCGATAAGGAATCTATGAGCTGCACAATCCTCATCCCTCGAGCAATTTTTGAATGCTTTCTTCAAATTTATCCAGCGTGTATTCGCGCGACCATGTCATGGCAGCCGCTACTTTAGCGTCATAGGAGCCCTGGTTTTGCAACAACGATTCAACGGCCAACGCATCGTGCTCCAAGGTCATGTCCAAAATCAATCCTCGGTTTCCGCCGTCGAGCATAAACGGCACGCAGGAAACCGGCGTAGAAATCGGAAGACAGCCCCAAAACATCGCTTCGGCCACCACCTTTGGCCATCCTTCGCTACGGGAAGGCAACAATAAAAAGTGAGCAGACTGGTACGCGTCTTTAACTGCTATCGCCGACTGGTTCCCCTGTAGCTTTACGAAAGATTCGAGGTTGTTTTTTGCAATATATTGCGCCAAGGTATCTCTTTCGACGCCCTCACCATATACATCCAAGGTTACATTGTGCCCCATCCTTTTTAAATTTTCGACCAAAGAAATGGCATACAGCGGGCGTTTGCCTGGACTCAACGTCCCAACGAACACAAAGCGTACGCCGTTTTCAAAACGACGTGGCGGTGTCGAAACCTTGTCTGCTTCGCGGTAACTGGCTGTAAAAAAAGGCTTGATATTGGCGGTACTGTTGGGCCAATCGCCGTATACCAAAACCTGCATGTTGCGTGTTAGGAAGGTGTTCGACAAAAGCCAGCACTGCAACCTGTAGCTCCAAGGCTGTTTCGACTTCGGATCCCAATTGCCCGCATATTTTGCGGTCTTGGTTTTTCCCGGGAAAAGCATTTGAACGACACAACCCACTAAACCTACATTCCCTGGACAACGCAGGTGGATGTGATCGGCTTTTTGCATCACGCGGAACACTTTCCAGAAAATCAACGGCAACAAAAACAAACTTCTCGCACAACCCTTGACCGTCAACAAGTCGAATAACGGAACTTTTGTAAAGTCAACATTCCGGTGTGCATAAGACAAGTTGATCGGGTTCTCCCGTTGAACCGATAGGGGCGCAGCAATCAGCACTTGGCTTGCATACTGGTTCCACAAATCCATCTCGCGTACGTAGGGGCCGTAAGCAAAGAAATTCCCGTCCTTTAATTGGTGAACGACATGGGTGATGATGGCGAACTTCAAACTTTTCTTTTTAAGGGCGTAAAGATATCCATAAATCTTCAACCGCGCCAATAGCCGCAGCTACTTTAGAGCGATTTGTAAAACGCCAGATTGAGTCCAACAATACGATCTGGACTGTATTTGGTCAAGGCCGAAGTGCGCGCACGCTCAGCCATGGCATCCACTTCGTCTGGATTGTCGAAAACCCACTGAATTTTCTGAGCGATGTCTTCAGGACTGTGTGGATTGCAAAGCAACCCGGTTTGACCATCGACAATGGTTTCGGGACCCGGGCCCAGCGCCGAAAAAACAACGGCTTTTTTCATCAGCATCGCCTCGGGTACCACCAGTCCTTGGGTTTCCATATGCGAGGGAAATGCGCATACATGGGCCTCGGCATACTTTTCCGGAAGGTGTAAATGGCTTATCGGACCGTGAAAAAAAATACTAGCAGCGGCAGGTCCCAGTGCAGGCAATTCACGGTCTTGAAGCATTTTAACATACGAACTTCCGTCGGGGAAAAACCAGTCCCTTCCATAAATATGCAACGTCGCCGCCGGAAACGCCTCCTTAACATGTTCAAAAGCTTGGACGAGTTGCCGCACCCCCTTTTTCTCACATACCGTTCCCGCAAAAACAATACTTTTATCCACGGCTGCTTTCGAAATCGGACGAAACAAATCTATATTCACTGGATAATTGATTGTTTCTACCGGCTTACCTTTATAACTCAGATACTTGGCGGTATGTGTTTTTACATATTCCGAAACGGTAATGAATGCATCGGCCTTAGCGAACGAACGCTTCTCTTGAAAACCTTTCCAAGGATCAATGCCCCGGTTTTCTGCTTCGCTGAAAAAATGATGTCCCCCGTGTGTGCGAATGACGTATTTGACTCCTTTGATTTTATTAAGAAATGCCAGTCCAAGTTCGGCCGTCTCGACAACCGTAATAGGGTTTTGACGATGAATTTCTGCAATAGTTTTGTTGATGGTTCGGGCATTGGCCCACCAAGCAAAGCCTTTAAGGTGTCGTCTGGGCAATCGGAAGACATGAATATCGTCGGCGGACTCATATTCACGGTTTTGTGTATAATTGATGCCAACAACGCTCACGCGAACCCCTCTTTGGACAAGTTCCTTAGCGATCGTTTTGACGAAACTGCCGATGCCGCCGTGCGGGAAACCTTCTTTCGGATACTCGTCGGTTACAAAACAAATGTGCATCATGACAGCCCAAAGATAGTATCGTTCAACAATGCTTTAATATTCTTTGACGCTACTTCGAAATCACCGATAACTTTTGCCTTCCATGCTTCCATACTCTTATTTTCGCCCGATGTCAGCGCAAGTGCCATCGTATCGACAATTTCATTGGCCCCATTAAGCCAAAAAACTGCCGTCTTATCGGGCATGCTTCTAAAGTGCTGAAACCGATAAATGGTTTCGACAGACCAGTTTGGATTATGTTTATCCGCTTGGTCGTAATTGATGAACACCGCAGGTTTTTTGAACATCGCAAAATCAAAAGCCATGGTCGACCCAACATTCACGACAACATCTGAATAATATGCTGTACTGACCAGCAAATCCACATCCTCCATTTTGGCAAAAGTGCTGGTCCATCCGCCCTGAGCAGAATACCAGAGGGGCTCCGCTACTTTTATCAACCCATCATAGGCAGACACCACCTTGTCAAACCGGCCCGAAAAATCAACTGGGCACCGGCGGAGCAAAATCTGCCATTGCGAAGCCAACCCATGATCGACGATGGCTTGGGCGATATCTTGCAGGTATTTCGGATCGTCTGGCGAAGTCAACACATCGTCGCCCGAAAAACAGATGATTTTTTTGTTTGGATCGAGTGCGTACTTTTCGAAAAACTTTTTCTTGTCGATTAGTCGGCTCGGATCGGCATAAAACTCAAATTGGGGGGTTCCGGTAACGAAAACCTTTTCCTGTGGAATTTCGGGATAAAACAAAGCCATTTCGCGTTTCATGTGTTCCGACCAAACGAAATACTTGTCGGCCCATAACGCCATGCGGGCCTTGGGCAAATTGTCCCACGAAAAAATAACGGTAGCCGTGGGAATACCAAGATCGCGCGCGGCAGCGAAAACAGTGGGCATTTGAAGTCCGCGCTGGTGTAAGCACAAAAGCATCGCGGGCCTTGATCGTTCGAGTATATCACGTGTTTGACGGTAAAAAACGTTTTTTCGCAAAGCTTTCTGGTACCGCCTCTCCAAATTTAGTATAGCGTCATAGCGCTTTATCCAACGGGCCCCGAATTCGACGGCGCGATAAAACACTTTCAGGGCTGGTTTGCTGTGATTCTTTCTCCAGGTCGACAATATGGTCGGATTGTCTAAATGTCGCGCATTATGGTGCAAGCGTGAAAGACAAATCAGCTCACGAAGAAATTTCTCGGCAACAGACTCTTTGTAGTTTGGAAGCTTGATCGCCGATTGAAACTTAACCTCCTCACCAATGACCTCGAGCGTCTTTGAATCGAAAGTATGCATCAAGGTAAGCTCAAACTCATTGGTCTTAAAAACCTCAGAATATAAATAATTTCTGACACCGACACCGTCGGGTAAAAGGGCAAAAACTTTCTTTTTCATGACATAAAATCTCCGTTGTCCAGCCATTGTTGGGCCTTGTCCCAGTCGGCCTGTGTATCGATGTTGACATGGAAAGTCTTCGACTCGATGTAGCCAATCTTGTTGCCAAAAAGGGAGCCCGCTCGTATCACATCGGACTTTGTCAAGTATATGCTGCCGTCCCGATAATAGGCCTTGGGCAACTCCTGCCTTCTTGTAATGATCTGGCTTTCGCCTGTCGCCAACCGCAAATTTTGGTTGTCTCCTACTTCGAAAACCCAGTGCGGATTAAATTCATGAGGGACTTCGCGAACCGAAACCAACGAATCGGCACCCGTTGCACAAAACTTCGCAATGGCCTCGTCGAGAAAAGCTGTGGTTCTGAAAGGACTTGTCGCCTGCAACAGGCAAATTGCATCAAACCTTTCGCCTTGAAGCGCATAAAAATCAAGCGCGTGTTGCACCACTCCTAATGTGGGCGCTGTATCGGTAGCCAATTCTGCCGGTCTGATGAACGGCGCGTCAAGCCCCATCTGTTTAGCAACGGCAATGATATCAAGACTATCCGAAGACAGGATTAAACGATCAAGCATGGAAGATTGCAATGCCACTTCGGCGGTATAGTGCAACAAGGGTTTGCCTCCGAGCATCTTTATGTTCTTGTCCGGAATACCTTTAGAGCCGCCGCGTGCCGGAATGATGCCTAATATCTTCATCAATAAGTAATCGTTTTGTGAAATTTCAAGGGAAGCTTTTTGAGCAAATCGGCGATATCGCTTCCTGCATTGCCTCCGCCATACACATCAGACACAGGTGATTTACCTTGGCTAAAAACCGTTTGTACTGCTTTGACGATAGCTTCTCGGCTGTAATCAACATCAATAACATTATGGCCTCGATCACGTTTGTTTTGTCGGGATCCTATGTTAATGACGGGAACTCCCATAAAAGCACATTCACGTATTCCCACGCTCGAATTCCCAATCAATCCGATGGCGTGATCAAGCAATATCAAAAAATCGTCGCTTTCCATGTTCTTGAAAAAGTGAACATTCGGCATGAGATGCTTTTCGCGAAACGCTCGTATACCAGCCGAAGTACCGTCTGCGCCCGCATCGACGTTGGGCCAAAACCAAAGTGTCGGCATGTCGAGCATTTTAATCGCCTCAAGGGTTTCCTCGATGTGCAATCGCGAATGCCTGTACTCGGTAGTTACCGGATGCTGCATAACAACCAAGTACCCTTGTGACAAGTCGGGCTTGGCACCAACCCCTCCGTATTTTTCGTAAGGATCGAACTCGATCGCATTCCCGTTGGTCACTCTTTTGGCCAAGTCAATCGACGGACAGCCTGTATTGAAAACCGAATCGGGTTCTTCGCCCAACGCAATGACACGCGAACGCGCATTTTCGGAGGCCACAAAATGGTAGTCGGCCAATTTGGTGATTGAATGCCGTACTTTTTCGTCGATATTCCCAGTCACTTCTCCGCCTTGAATGTGCGCCAACGGAATGTTCATATAGGCCGCCGAAATGGCCGTTGCCATGGTTTCGAACCGATCTGCCACGGTGACCACTATATCTGGCTTAAGGTTGTCAAACACGGTCGACAACTCCAAAATACCAATACCGGTAGTTTTGGCAGCGGCAGTGAGATTTTCGCCCTCGAGTACATTGAAGACCTTTGCCGCGATGTCGAACCCATCTTTCTCGATGTAATTTACGGCAGAACCGTATCGGTCCAACAACGCAGATGCAGCCACAACAAGCTGCAACTGTAATTGGCTATGGTCACGAATCGCCTCCAAAACCGTTTTTACCCTGCTGTAGGATGGCCTAGCGGTAATTACCACGCAGATATTTCTAGATTCGGTCATATCAAATCTTCGGGATTAAGAAAATCCCACTTTTTTTTGTCAAATTTAAGCGTTTTGCCAATAACTTCTTTGAATTTTGATGCCGCGATGCCGTACCCCTTGGGCTTTTTCGCTTCGAGATCCTCAAACGTCAGGATATGGCCCAGAGCCAAATCTTTATTGATGGCCAAAGATTTCTCAAATATTTGCTTGAGCTCGGTAAACGCGTCATTGTTCGTCTTGTCAATAGGATGCTGCATCGCCTTTCCTATCCTACGCACGGCATCGACCAATTGACTTGTCTCGGTCAGCGTTAAAGATGACATGGAATCGGGGCCAAACTGGCGTCGGTCGAACGCCACGTGAAATTCGAGTACCGATGCCCCCAGTGCCGTTGCCGCTATACAAGTCTCTATTTTTGCCGAATGATCCGAATAGCCAACCGGCACACCATATCGTTCGCACAATGCGCCAATCATGTTCAACCCGTATTGTTCCGGCATTGTAGGATAAGCAGTAGTACATTGCAGAATGGAAAACCTTACATTTCGCTCGCGTAGGAATGAAACGGTGGCGTCGAGTTCGGCATAACTGCTCATTCCTGAAGACAGCAAGACCGGCTTTTGGGTTCGGGCAATTCTTTCGAGAATAAGAAAATTATTGACCTCTCCCGATCCTATCTTGTATCGCCCGACCCCAATTTCCTCAAGCCAATCTACGCTCAAGTTACTGAATGGAGAACAAAGGAACTCCAGACCTACCGCATCGCAGTGTTCTTTGAGGCCTTTCCATTGATCTAGGGTAAAACCCATTCGGCGCCAATAGTCCATTCGGGTCTGATCTTCAAGCGAAAACTTGACACGAAACGGCTCATGAATGCTGCTCTCGGCGTCGGCAATGTGCATTTGAAATTTGACCGCGTTTACGCCCGTCGAAGCGAGCGCGTCAATGTAGGCGTGGGCTGTTCCCAAGCTTCCTTCGTGGGCCTGGCCTATTTCGGCAATGACAAAAGGTGTATCTTCAAGCTCTACTTTTCGACCTGCAATAGAATTAAAAGCACTCATATTATTCTGTAAATATCTTTAAAAGGAACGCTGCATACGCGAAGTCGTCGGCGGTGTCTATATCGACACGACCAAACGGATGTTCGACTACAAACGGAATTGCATCGCTACCCATGATCATCCCGTCGAGAATTCGCCGCGAACGGCTAATATACGACAATCCGTCTTCAAAATACAATGGGGCCAAATCCTGGCTGCGCTGCCCCGGCTCGTAATTGAACTGCACGACCATGTCGCCTTCTATTTCACCTAATTTATCGTGGTTTCGGCCCACCGTGAACAGGCTGTCTTTGCCACACTCATGGCAACAAACGAAGGCCTCCTCGAACAGTTTTTTTGGACGCAACGGATTGCTCGGCTGTAGCAGCGCCACATCCGTTGCTTGGGTTTGGATGGTGTCGAGCACATGCCCGAGTACGGTAACGGTGGGTTCGTGATCGCCCGACAGCGCCTCCGGGCGCGGAATTACTTTGGCCCCGTGCCTTATGGCTGTTTCGGCTATTTGTCGGTAGTCGGTAGATACGTAGATTTCTGAAATCAACGACGGGTTGGCTTTTGCGTATTGAATTGAATGTGCGATCAGCGGTGAACCATCGAGGGGTTTGACGTTCTTGCCCGGAAGTCTTTTTGAGCCGCCGCGCGCAGGGATTATGGCAATGGCCTTATCCATAGATGGTCGAGGCGGTTTTATAATCCTTAAAAAAAAGTGGTTTGATTTTTTGTAATTCGCCGTCGGAAAGATCCCACCATTGCAGCGCTTCGATTTCGTCGATGATGGCATCGGAAAAACGCTTGCGGATAATTTTCGCCGGTACGCCACCTACAATCGAATACGGTGGCACATCTTTGGTAACAACCGACCCTGCGGCCAGAATGGCGCCGTTTCCGACGGTCACATTGCCCGTAATTATTACATTGTGTCCTATCCAAACGTCGTGCCCGATATTGACTTTCTTGACCTCTTTCAGTTCGAGCAACTCACCGTCAAAAAGGCTGCGGTTAATATAGGTAGACAAATGACTGATCGGGTGGTTGGTGGTATGTATCGCAACATCGCCGCCAATCTGACAATACTTGCCTATAGTGATGTCGCCCGAAAGAAAATTGTTATACCCAAGGGTGGTGCGGTACCCTATCTCGATTTTTCCCGAAAAGTTGCATCGGTCCGCCAGTTTGTTCTCACCGCCGAACCGAACGTTTTGAAGCCCCCGAGAAAAACCGCTGACACTAGCCCCATTGCGTTGTTCGACAGCATTCAGGAAGTAGTATAAGACTTTCTTGGTAAACCTTCGGAATCCCGACATTGACTGGTGGTTTTTTTTGAAAATCAAAAGTAAGCGAAATCAGTCAGAAAACCAATAACCCTAGTACTTTGTCGCCAGATGCGCGGGCAATTTTTTGAAACGGTAAAAAACCTTGCGTTTAAAATAGGTATTCGCCAACAGTCGTTTGAATATCTTATTGACAAAGAAAAGCCATACGACATTTGCGTTTCGAACCGGCGCAAGTTGCAAAGAAGGCACCTGCGGTTTTTGGGCCCAACGGATTTCTTCCATCCAAGGCTCGTCTATATTGCCCATGTGAAAGGCGTAATTCTCGGTGGTGGTCAGCCGCCAAAGATCTTTCTTGACCGCCAAACCGTCCAGATAGCCTTCTGTGTTTCCGCCAAGAAGATACCGCTGATAGGTTTGTATTTCATCAAAAATAGCTTTGCGGTACGTTGCCATGAAATGACCGGTTCCCACAAGCGCATCGGTACCATCGGCGGCCTGTATGGCGAGGCTTCTTTCGAGCAATTCGGCATCGATGGGCTTCCACCCGATGCTCTGATGAAAATGTTGGATCGAGGCGGGATCCTTTACGCGAACAAAACGCAATCGGCTGTCAAAAAAATGCGCTGCAATCAAGTTTTCACAGCGGTAATTGAGCACCTTGAATTGCGGCACCACCCCCACGACGCCCGCCTTGGGAAACGACTGGAAAATGTCGTAGGTGGCCTTTTGCCATCCCGAACAAAACAAAACGTCGGCATCTGAAATGGTCAGCAATGGGATACCGTTGCCCGAAAGCCCCTTGATGATGGCATTGGCTTTTCCTATGTTTTCGGTATGGATGACTTCGTGGATGCGTCCTTCGGCCAAAAGCGCATCGAGATACTCGCGTACAAACTTGTCGCTACCGTTGTTGACGATCGTGACAAAAGTTTGATCGTGAACCGTAGCCAGCAAGGAACGTATGCATCTTTGAAAAATCACAAAGCTGTCTTTGAAATAACCTTCCTGGTTTGGAATATACACCGGAATTACCACCTGATGCTGGTAGGCCGACGGTTTGATTCCGACATCTTTATGTGGGTTGAATCCTATCCGCATGTCAACTATTTGTCAGCCAATGATTTTCTTGATTACCGCAGAACCCAAAAGATCTCCTTTTCGGGTGGTGCGCGTGGCTTGCATCAACAAATATATCACAACTGTTTTGAATTTACCCAAATCGGGACGCAGGCCGTTCAAAAAAACCGATAACGGCACAAAAGTGACACCCTCGAACAATAATTTGTGGTAATAAATGGCCGATTGACGCATCAAGAAAATACGTGCTTCGGTTTCAAGCAAAGCGCGGTGGTCGTTGAGTGTTGACCAATAAACCGCAAACTTGTTTTGCAACCTGCGTAAAGGATCGGCTTTTTGCCCTTGTTGGATCGATGCCTCATGGATGCGGCGCAACGATAGCGATTCGTTTAAGAATAGGCCTTGGGGATTTCCCGTCAATACGGCCGAGAAAAAATGGAATTCCTGCCCAGACCGCAGCGACTCATTAAAAAACCGATTGTCAAATAACCCGCGTTTACCCAAAAAATCAATCGTTCCCCAAAAAACGCGGCCTGAAACATAGTTGCATTGGTTCAAATCGTGTCGCAGGTTGGCATCAAATGCGGGCTCTTCGGTCATGCCATCGGCCTGCATATTCTTGAATCGGGCGACAGAAAATGCCATTGCTTCATTTTGCAGCAAGACGTTCAATTGTTTTTCTATTTTACCGGGTAACATCAAGTCGTCGCTGTCGAACCAAATCACAAACGCACCAGTACTTTTCTCAAAACCAAAATTGCGGCAAGCATTGGCGCCTTTGGGTTTGCTTTCTGGACGATCGTAATAGTGTATCCGGACATCTTGCGCAACGTAGCGCCGCATGACCTGCGCCGTATCGTCGGTTGAAGTATCGTCGACCACGATACACTCCCAATGGGTATAGGTTTGGGCGATAATGGAATCGAGCGTTTCGCCCAACAAGCCAGCCCTGTTGAAAGTGGGAATGATGATGGACACTAAAGGTTCTTTCATTGTTGTTTTTTAATGACTTCCTCGGTGACAATTTCGAGCAATCGAGTCGTTTTTCGATCAACGGCAGCCTCACCATACACTTCAAAAAGAATACGACGGTTACTACGCCAGGTTTCCTCTTCGATACTGTCAAGCCCTGTAGCCGACAACCTTTCTGTCGAAAAAACAGTAAGACCAAGTTCCTGAAAAAATTCGTACACTGTACTTTTGGGGTTGATAAAAATTTTTGCGCCCCATGCCCCCATAACTATGATATTACCCACCGCTTGTTGTCGTACATGGTTGAAAATGGCCACATTGCAGCTGTCCAAAATCGCATTGTACTGTTCCATTTTAAGAAAATCGCTCAGCGGAATGAAGTGGTCTCCGAGTAATTCAACGCCCTTCTCTATGACAAATGCCCGATAATTGGCCGACCCACCGTAACTCAAGGGCACAAAAACCTTTCTCCCGGAAAGATCCATGCGCGCCAATTGTTCAAAAACTTCGACATGGTTGTTGCTTGGGTCGGCAGAATTGCCTACCAAAATGTTTTGCGCCGATAGTACATGGTCTTCGATTTTGTTTTGCAGGAAATATTCAAGCGTGCCGTAGGTGAATGGCGCATACCGGGCCGGCGCACCTATTTGCTGAAACAACTGGTATTCGTTCGGAACGACCGGAACAAATACATCGACGGCTTGCGTTGCTTGATAAAAACGTCCAAAAAAATAATGTTGCAGCAATGCTTCGATTTTCCGGGGAACCCATTTTTTTGGCAAATCGATGGCTTTGTAAAGAGCAAATGTCCACTCGTTGACCATCAGTCTTTGTATTCGCGCAGACCATTCCCGTCCTTTCAGCAAATACCGTTTCGTAGATTTGCCATACAATTTCCTGTTGAACAAAAACCAATTATTGTAAAGGTCGAAACCCCACGAAAACCAAACCTTCACCATATGATCAGGCGTCGAAAGCACCAGGTGTTGCTTTTGGGTATTGAGCGCATGAAAAAAAACAGCTTTTATCTGACTATCATGCAATACTTCCAAAAAATCGGAATGTGTTGAAGTTGGATCGAACAGGAGCGGTTTTGCAAACGTAGAACGCACATGTTTAAACGGCCCGGGTTGCGATTGCAGCACATAATAGTCCGAGCCTCCAGGGTATACCGATTCGAAGCGGGCGATGGCGATGTCGATGAATTTGTCGTCATCGAAAATGTGCACAATCCTGAAATCTATTGACAGGGCTTGGCCGCTACTTATTTCCCGTTGATCTGCCATTCGAAACGAGGTTTGATATAGCCCGGCTCTCGTCCCATAAAGACACCCATCTCCCGCTGCCCGTCGACAACGGTAAAGGTCAGAATGTCGCGTTCCGAAAAAATAGACTTTCGTTTGTCACGAACAACAAAAAGCGCGAGGTTGAAATTTCCGGATTGGAAAAAATGAGCCGGAAAACGACAAACGATTTGGTTTCGCCCGGACTGTATCTTGGCCGATTCCTCGGTGTGGTGAAATGAAAACAATGGTTCGCCCAACTCGTTGTACAAATGAAACGTCAAATGGTACCTGTCGGCGTCGGATTCGTGAAACGTTATCTCAGTAGAAAGTTCTATCGGCAGGTCTTCGGCTATCGGTTCATTGACGGTCTTTTCTAAATTTCGCACACTCATTTCGTGTAAAGAAAAAACAGGTGTCTGGAATTTTTTATCAAAAACGACCTTGTTCATCGTTTGAGCGCCTCCTCCGCCCAAATAATAGGCAACGGCTTGTTCGGCACCTCCGTTGAATTTTACCGATCCGTTTTCGAGCACTATGCCTTTGTTGCACAGGCTCTTTACTGCCGCCATGTTGTGGCTCACAAACAATACTGTCCGGCCTTCGCCTTTGCTGATGTCGCCCATCTTGCCAAGACATTTTCTTTGGAATTCGGCGTCGCCTACGGCCAGCACTTCATCAAAAATCAGAACCTCGCTTTCGAGGTGCGCCGCGACAGCAAAAGCCAAACGCACATACATACCGCTTGAATACCGCTTGACGGGGGTATCGATGTAACGTTCTACGCCCGAAAACGCAATAATTTCGTCCAGCTTTCGCGTGATTTCCTTTTTTCGCATGCCAAGGATGGCGCCATTGAGATAGATATTTTCACGTCCTGAAAGCTCTGGATGGAAACCAGTCCCCACTTCCAAAAGACTCGCAATCCTGCCTTTGATTTTGATTTGGCCAGAGGTGGGCGCCGTCACACGAGAGAGCAATTTGAGCAAAGTACTTTTACCCGCGCCATTCTTCCCTATGATGCCAACGGCATCGCCCTGTTCGATTTCAAAGTTCACATCGCGTAACGACCATACGATATCACTTTCGCCTTTTACGCTACGGTCGTTGACCTCGCCTATACGTAGAAACGGATCTTCTTTGCCCCGCACCTTGGTCACCCAAAGGCGTTCCAGATCGCGTGAAAGGGTCCCTGTTCCTATTTGTCCTATTTGATAGGCTTTGGAGAGATGCTCTACTTTGATGACAGATTTACTCATCTATATCGTATCTACGAAGTTCTTTTCGGTTTTATTGAAAATTACGGTTCCAAGTGCGAGGATCACCACGGTCACCAGCACCGAATAGCCGAAGCTTGAAAGGGTAAATTCGCCCCTGCCGAGCAAACAAAACCGGAAAGCCTCGATAATGCCCGTCATTGGATTGAGTTCGATGAGCCAAGCATAATCCTTGAATTTAGTCTTGGCCTCGCTCAGCGGATAAATCACGGTTGTCCCATACATGAGCAGTTGTACCCCAAAGGTAACCAGAAAAGTAAGGTCTTTGTATTTGGTGGTCATCGCGGTGATGATCAACCCTATTCCAAGGCCGAGCAATGCCATCGTCAGCAAAATCACGGGGAGGAACAATACGGCCGAAGTGACTTCAAAATTAGCGCCGTTGATTCCAAAATAAACCATCATCGCCACCAAAAGCAAGAACTGCACACCGAACCGCACCAAATTGCTCACTACGATGCTCAACGGCATGATCAACCTCGGGAAATACACTTTGCCGAAAATATTGGTATTGTCTTTAAAAACGGTGCTGGTTTTGGTAAGACACTCGGCAAAATAATTCCAAGCAGTGATGCCCGACAAGTAAAAAAGAATGTGCGGTAGTCCGTCGGTGCCCATTTGCGCCAAATTCCCAAAAACGAATGTAAAGACGAGCGTCGTAAAAATGGGCTGGATAAAAAACCACAACGGCCCTAAGATGGTCTGTTTGTAAAAGCTGACAAAATCGCGCTTGACAAACATCAATAGTAAATCGCGGTAACGCCAAAGGTCACGAAGGTTTATCTCAAAAAGCGATCGGTGTCCTTTGATGACAAGGTCCCACTGATCGCGCTGTTCGTTATCCATCTCTGAGGATTTTCCAGTTGGCTGCTCTTTCACGCCAGCAAATATAGCAATTAACTGGGTTTTGGTTTAATAAAATTTGATCAACGGCGATTTTCCTGCGCCAGTAAATCGGGAACAAAATCCATCATGGCCTTGCTGCGCGGCTTGATGAACTTGATCGGTGAGCCAATATAAATACCCCAAGCATCTAGGTTTTTGGTCACCAACGACAATGCGCCTACTGCTGTTCCCTCGGCCACGGTAACCCCAGGAAGAACAACGGTTCCGGCCCCAATCAATGAATAGGTTTCGAAAATAACCGGACGGTTGTCTACGTTCTTGAATTGGTCGGGAATCGTCGGGCCAACCAGAAAATTCCCCGAGTAATCATCGCTACTGGAATACACGGCGCTTTTCGAACTGATTCCGACGTAGTCGCCCACGCGAATCAATTCGGCCCCTATCAGGGAAACATAACACGCGATGTGTACGTAATTGCCAAACTCAATCCCGCCCTCTCCCGCCGAGATGATACAAAAATCGTCAATGCGCACGTGCGACCCTAACTTGATCTTACCGGGATTATAGACCGAAGCCTTGTCTGAAATCTGCACGTTGGCGCCCAATTCGGCGAAGCCCATTTTCTCTAGGATTTCCCTGCTCAAATAACCCATATCAATATTTTTTTAGCCTCGCCATCCCGCTGATTACGGTTTGCCCATTTTGGTTGATGGCCAAGGTCTCGATGAATACATGCTGCTTTTCGTTGATGGCCGTTACAGTGAGTATGGCCGTGATTTCGTCGTCGTAAAAAACAGGAAGTTGGTATTTTACGTCGTGGCTCAGATACACACTGCCCGGCCCTGGTAATTCGTTGGCGAACAAAGTTGTGATGAGTGTGAGCACAAGCGGGCCGTGCACGATGGGTTTGCCGAAAATCGTATCCGCCGCATAGCCGGCATCAAAATGAACCGGATTGAAATCGCCGGTCAGCTCTGCATACGCGCGAACGGTTGCCGCATCGAATATACGACTCACCTTGACTTGTTGTCCTACTTCTATGCCCATGTCAAGAATTAATGAGGTTACAAATTTGTTGTAGTGTCTGGTTTTCCAGCCCTACATACAGCGGCAAACACAACACACAAGCGGCAACCTGTTCCGAAATCGGCATTTCTGTTCCTTTGGCATAGGCCACGGTGTTGAGCGACGGATAAAAATACCTGCGCGGAAAAATCCCTTTTTCATTGAGCCTTTGTTGGACGGCCCGCAGCGCAGTTTCGCTTTCAAAAATGATCGGGTAATAACTATAGTTCCAATCGGTATTTTCGCGAATCTTGATGGTCCGTACTTTCCCGAAATCGAGGTTTTGCTCATAGAATGCAACCACCGCTTTTCGCGCGGATAAAACTTCGGACATATAAGGCAACACGCTAAGTCCCATGGCCGCTTGCAGTTCAGAAATTTTTCCGTTGATGCCGAGCCCGTGAAAATCGAGTGGTCCGTTGTGGCCAAAGTTGTGGCTGTAAAACATTTGATGGGCGACGTTCGGATCTTTGCAAAAGAACGCACCTCCTTCGGCTGTATGAAACAACTTGGTGGCATGAAAACTACACGTGCTGATATCGCCAAAATTAAAAATGGATTGGCCTTTGTATTTTACGCCAAAACAATGCGCGGCGTCGTAGATCACCATCAATCCATGTTTCTTGGCAACGTGTTCAATGGCCTCAACCGCGCAAGGGTTTCCGAAAACATGGGTCGCCAGGATGGCCGTGGTTTTATTTGTGATGGCCGCTTCGAGCTTGGTTTCGTCGATGGTCAGGTAGTTGGGATCGATGTCTACAAAAACCGGGGTACAATGCTCCCACACAATAGCTGCCGTGGTGGCCACATACGAAAACGGCGTGGTGATGACTTCGCCCCCGCGCCCAAACAGTTTAACGGCAATCTGCAATGGAATCGTGCCGTTGTTGGTGATGACCATTTGGTTGACGCCAAGATACGATTTGAGCTTGTCCTCTAGTTCGAGTACCAATTCACCGCGATTGGTCAACCATTGGTTTTTCCAGGCGCGAGCCACCTGTGCTTCATATTCTGCCAGCGGCGGCAGAAACGTTTGGGTAACATTTATCATAATAGTTTTGAAAGCTCAAGGACAAATATAGCAATTAACCCATGTGTAAAAAAAAGATATGCTGGTATTGTTCCTTTATTCTACGCAGAAAGGCCAAACCAATTGCATCGACACCGCATAATGTGTACTTTTGCAGTGACTAATCTAATGTCTTGCTACATTTTTTCAACAAAAAACCCTACCTCAAAGACCTGATTCCCCATGGGCATCTGGACTTTCATTCGCATTTGTTGCCGGGCATAGATGATGGCGCGAAAACAATCGACGACACACGGCATCTTATTGCCGCGCTGCGCGAAATGGGAGTCGAACGTTTTATCGTCACACCTCACATTATGAAGAATGTATGGGAAAACTCAGAGCAGAAAATTCTAGACAACCTTGCACAAACACAGCAATCGTTGTTGCGAAACGGCATCGATATTCCGATTCGTGCGGCGGCAGAATACCTGATGGATGGTAGTTTTGTACAACATTTCAGGGAGCATCCATTGTTGACCGTCAAGGACAACTATGTGCTGGTCGAGATGTCGTATCTCAATCCGCCCATCCAGCTTTACAACATCCTGTTTGATTTACAAGTAGCGGGCTACAAACCTATTTTGGCCCATCCGGAGCGTTACTTGTTTTACCACGCCAACTTTTCGGAATACGAAAAACTGAAAAACGCAGGCTGTGTGTTCCAGATTAACTTGCTGTCTACCGTGGGTTATTATGGCCCGGAGGTGGCCGACGTCGCCAAAAAATTGCTCAGCAGGGGCATGATCGACTTTGCTGGATCCGACGTGCACCACAAAAACCATGTCGCAGGTTTTTCAAAAAGGGTAACGCTCTCCGACCCAAAACCATTGGCCGAAGCGCTGGAGCACAACAAACTTTTTTGGTGGTAGTACCTCTGCTTATTTCTTTTTGACGAATTTGCGCAGCCAGTGCTCTTTTTCCTCCTCTACGCCATAGCCGTAACCGTAGCCATAGCCGTAACCATAGCCATAAGCCGAACTCTTCTTCCAAATCGTGTCGTTGAGTACGATGGCCATATTCGGCAATTTGTTTTCGCGGTAAAGCGTTTCGGCCACCTTCAAAAGACGCTTGTCCAAATAATTGGCACGCATCACATAGATAAAGGCATCGGCGTTTTTGGCGATCAAAAGCGTGTCGGTGACTACGCTTACCGGCGCCGTATCGACAATGATGTAGTCAAATTCGCCCTTGAGCTGATCAAAAAGCACATCTACTTTCTTGTTCATCAGCAATTCCACCGGATTGGGCGGAACCACACCCGAAGGCAAAACATACAAGTTCTCGTAGTTTGGCTCCTTGATGATGTAATCGTGGATACTCTTCTCTTTTTGCGAGAGGTAGTTGGTGAGTCCTTTGGGCGGAAGCTTGATGTATTTGTCGATCTTCGGATTTCTCACATCGAGCCCGATAAGCAACACCTTTTTATCCGAAAGCGCGATGGTTGTCGCGAGGTTCACCGCAAAAAACGTTTTTCCTTCCTTGGGTAGCGTAGAGGTGACAAAGACCGTCTTGGCACGTCCTTCGGTCACGCCGCCCAGCATGAACTCGAGGTTGGTGCGCACAATCCTGATCGCCTCGGCCGAACTCGAACGGCTGTTGGTGTTGATGATTTCGTCGCTGGTCACTGAACTTGGGATATCGCCCAAAAACGGAATCGTTACCTTGCTGTCTACATCGTGTCGCGACTTGATTTTGGTATCGAGCATATCGCGTATGTAAATCACCAGAATCGGGATCAGCAACCCAAGCGCAAGCGCCGCCAAAAATATGATGTTCCTGTTGGGCGAAACCGGCGATTCGGCCGCCATGGCCACATCGATTACCTTGGTGTTGGCTGGCGTAACGGCCAGCGAAATCGCAATTTCTTCGCGTTTTTGCATCAAATACAAATACAGCGCTTCCTTGATTTGCTGCTGTCTTCCGATGATCCTGAATTCCCTTTCCTGACGTGGAATTTGCGAAATCTTGCCCGTATTGAGGTTGTTCTGGCGTTGTAAATCGGATTTCTTGATGTTGAGCGTCGACAACGCGGTATTCAAACTGGTCTTGATGTTTTCCTTCATCTCCTCGATGCGTTTGTCGAGGTTAACCACCGATGGGTTTTTGAGCGTTCCGGTTTTGATCAAACGGCTCCTTTCGAGCACCAAGGTATTGTGTTCGTTGATGAGACTGCCCGTGTTGCCCTCGGTAGGCATGATGTTCACCGGTACCAGATCGCCTTTGTTGATGTTCTGCATGTAGTCGATCAAAGACAACACAATCCTGATTTGGGTTTCTACCTCGACGAGCGCCTTTTCGAAAAAGGCCGAGTTTTGCAGATACAATTCACCTTCAGAAACAATATCGGTCACCCGGTTGGATTGTTTGTAACTGGCCCCTTGCTTTTCTACATCGCCCAATTCGTCAGAGATCAGCTTGAGTCGCTCTTCGATGAATTTCTCGGTATTTTGCGAAATGAAATTCTTGTCGGCGATGGCGTCTTCGTTGTAAATCTGGACGATGGTGTTGAGCAAATCGATGGCTTTTTCCTTGACCGGATCGACGAGCGCGAGTTCCACCACGCTGGTATTTTTACCCATGGCCGCTATCTGCAACGCGCCCTTGTACCTGTAGGCCACATCCTTAAGCTTGTTAAAACGGATGTTGATCTCAAACGATTGGTCGGCCTGTTTTTTTGCAAACGCCTTGCGCACGATCATCTTGCAATATTTGAGCTGAACTACTTTGTCGTAACCATACTTCCCAAGGCTTTTTTCGGTCGCGTCAAACAACTCGAACTGGTCGGGCGAAACCGATTTGAGCACATAGGAAGCCCGTTTTTTGTAATACAGTTCGCTGGTAGGGAAGAATTCGCAAACCACCGGCTTGTCTTTGTATACTTCTACGGCCTTGACGCGTCCTTCGGTAAAATAAGTGACATTGAGGTTGAGCCGCTTGATCGCGTTCTCGATAACGGTATACGACTTAATGACTTCGAGTTCGTTGTCGACATTGCTTTTGACGCCTTTGACGAGTCCCATGTCTTCGAACGCCGACAATTCCGATTGCACACCGCCCTTTCGTTCATCTTTGACCAGCACAATCGTAGAGGCCCTATACAAAGGAATGGTGTAGCGCAAATAGATTCCCGCCAGCACCAAACAAACCAACACGCTCACCAAAAACCACTTCCATTGCACGAGGTATTTGTCTATTTGTTCGCGCAGGTTGAGGCTTTCGTCCGATACAGATTCTTTGCTTAAAGGGGAAGTAGGTTCCATTCAGTATTTTTTAGATTATCGGGTCAAGACAACGATGATCGTGACCAGCAGCGACAAAGAAGAGAACCAAACGTACACGTCGGGGCCAATGACCGACGCGTTCACCCTGGTTTTATTTGGTTCTACATACACCACGTCGTTTTGGGAAAGGTAGTAAAATGGCGAGTTAAGAAAATCGGGGTTGGTGATGTCTACCCTATTGTATGTTTTCTTGCCTTCCTTTTCCCTGACGATGAGCAAATTGTCACGGCGTCCATAAATGGTAAGATCGCCCGCCATGCTTAACGCCTCGAGCAAACTGATCCGTTCGCCTACTACATTGTAAGACCCGGACCGCGCCACTTCGCCAAGCACCGACACCTTGTAATTGACGATACGCAAATTCACGATAGGGTTTTTGACGTATTCTGAAATGGCGGCTACGAGTTTGATGTTGGCCTCGGTACGTGTGAGTCCGCCCAACTTGATCTTGCCGATGATCGGAAAATCGATGTATCCGGAGTTGTCGAGCAGGTACGTCTTTAGCCCGCGGTAGTCCGAATCACTACTTTGGATGTCGGGCAAGTTAAACGGGGCCGCGATTTCTTCGCTTTCGGTGCTCACCACAATACTGAGAAGGTCGTCGGGCTGCAACGTGGGCTCAAATTGGGCCGCTTCATCATAACTTTTCGCCTTTTCGATATCCTGCATGTACACGATTCTCTTTCTCGACGCACAGGAAAAAAGCAACATAGAAAAAAGCAATAACAGCAGGCTTTTGTTCACGACGGATCTCATACTCGGATTTTAGGTTGCAAAGATAGTGTTTTTAGGTTTCGGGCCAAGCAATCACTTGTCAAGCGTTTGGAAAATCGAATTCATGCTCTTGAACTCGGGAACTATTTTTTTCATCTTGGCGACAATTTCCTCGTTGCTTATCGCCGAGAACGACGAGATCAGGTCCATCAATGTAAGGTTGGCCGACTCAAAGTCATCGCACACGTCTTCGGCAATCATGATTTGTTCGTTGTACGTCGGCAATGTCTTGGACGTGTCGTTGAGCAATTCTTCGAACAGTTTTTCGCCCGGTCTGAGCCCGATGATCTTGATCTCGATTTCCTTGTCGGGCGTGAATCCTGCCAGTCGGATCATTTTTTTGGCCAAGTCGATGATCTTGACGGGCTCGCCCATGTCAAAGATAAAAATCTCGCCGCCTTTGCCCATGGCGCCCGCTTCGAGCACCAGCTGACAGGCCTCGGGAATCGTCATGAAATAGCGGATGATTTCGGGGTGGGTGATCGTTATCGGACCGCCTTCTTCGATTTGCTTGGTAAACAGCGGAACAATCGAGCCGTTAGACCCCAGCACATTCCCGAAACGCGTAGTGATGAATTTGGTGACGTGCTTTTTTTGTTTGGCGCGCTTCTCGTGCAACGCCTGGATGTACTTTTCGGCAATACGCTTGCTGGCGCCCATCACGCTGCTCGGGTTCACGGCCTTGTCGGTCGAGACCATCACAAAGCGCTCCACATGGTATTTGACCGCCAAATCGGCCAGGTTCTTGGTACCCACCACATTGGTCGAAATCGCTTGCGACGGATTCTCTTCCATGAGCGGCACATGTTTGTAGGCGGCCGCGTGGTACACAACGTCGGGCTTGTATTGATCAAACACCCGTTCGATGGCGGCCTTGTCGCGTATGTCGGCCAGGATCGAAGTTACTTGTATGTTGTCGATGTCGTTGATTTCCAGCCCCAGCATGTGCAAAGGCGTTTCGGCCTGGTCCAACAGCAAAATATGCAACGGCTGGAAACGGATGACCTGTCTCACGATCTCGCTGCCAATCGAACCCGCAGCCCCCGTAATCAAAATGGTTTTGTCTTTGAGTTGCGACGAAATCGAAAACGTATCGAGCACAATCGGTTTGCGCCCGAGCAAATCTTCGATGTCAAAATTCTTGAGTTTGGTCGAAATCTGTTGCTGGTCTTCCCAATCGCTGATGAGCGGCACGGTAAAAACCTTGTAGTTGTATTCGAGACATTCCTCTACAAGCGAAACCGTTTCTTCTTTGGTGAGGCTTTTCTCGGCAATGATGAGCGCGTCGGCTTTCATAGAACGCAAAATCACCTGTATCTTTTTGCTGTAGTTCAGGATGGGCAGGTTCAGGATGCTTTTGCCGGTACGTGTCGGGTTGAACTTGTCGACAAACCCTACCACGCGAAAACGTCCGGGAGTTTCGGTGCGAAGCGCATTGGCCACCGAAATCGCATTGGCATCGGCACCAAAAATGACGGCGTTGACGAGCTTTTTCTTGTCTTCGAAATGCATGTACTGCTCAAAGAAAAACTTGACCATGATGCGGAACAAAAACAACAACAGGAAAGAAACCACGTAACTCAGGAACAGCCCCGTGGTCAGGAACACCTGGTGTTCGAAAACAAAAATCGACGAATAGTTGAGCACGAGCATTACCAAGTAGGCCGTAGTGGTCGAAACGAGCAACTTGACCCCATCGATAAAGGTCGAATGCCTGATGATACCGGCATAGGTGCGGTATATGAAAAAACAAACCGCGTTCACCGCCACAATGATCGAGACGCGCGCCTCCAGACTCAAAGGCCCCGAAAACTTAACGCTCAAACTGTAGACGATCAGTTTCGAAATCAATACGGCTACGAATACGATAAAAACGTCGATCAGGAAAATAATCCACCGCGGCAAATAGCCCAGGTTGTGGAATCTTTCCTTAAACAACTTTTTCGTGATGAAGTCAAAAATATAGTTTATCATTTTTTTCCCGGCTCGCAACTGTTATCAAATCTAAGTAATTTTTAAGATTTTTATAACATTTTTTGCGCGTTATTTTTCAAAGAAGGTTTCAATTACGGTCGCAATACGTTGGCGTTCGGCATCGGTCAGGTTCGAACCCGAGGGCAAGCAAAGCCCATCTTCGAACAACTGCGCGCTGACATTGCCACCATAGTAAGGATATTTTTCGAATATCGGCTGCAAATGCATCGGCTTCCACAACGGACGGCTTTCGATGTTGCCGGCTTCGAGCGCCAAACGCAAATGCTCGCGTGTTTTGCCGCCTGTTTGCAAAGGGTCGACGGTAATGGCGCTGAGCCAATGGTTCGAATGGTAATCGGCCGTGGGCTCATTAAAAACAGTCACCCCTTCGACATCCTTGAACAAATCGACGTAAAAATCGTGCATGCCGCGCCGCAACGCAATGTGGTTGTCCAAGACCTCCATTTGCCCACGTCCGATGCCCGCACAAATGTTGCTGAGTCGGTAATTATAGCCGATGGACGAATGTTGGTAATGCGGTGCATTGTCCCTGGCTTGCGTGGCCAAGAACACGGCCTTTTCCTTTTCTTGCTTGGTGTGGGCCACCAACGCCCCGCCGCCCGAGGTGGTGATGATTTTGTTGCCGTTGAACGACAGCGCGGCCAGCGCACCAAAGGTGCCACAAGGCTTGCCTTGATAAGTACTGCCAAGGGCCTCGGCACTGTCTTCGAGCAAAGGAATACCGTATTTTTCAGCAACCGCCGTGATTTCATCTACCTTAAACGGCATGCCGTACAAATGCACGCCAATGATTACCTTGGGTTTTTTGCCTTTGGCGATGCGGCTTGTAATGGCTTCTTCCAAGGCTTTAGGGCAAATGTTCCACGTGTCGGGCTCGCTATCGACAAAAACAGGCGTCGCGCCTTGGTACAAAATCGGGTTGGCCGAAGCCGAAAACGTAAAACTCTGGCAAATCACCTCATCGCCAGCCGTCACGCCCAACAGGATCAGCCCCAAATGGATGGCCGCCGTACCCGAACTTAGTGCCGCAATGTGCACGCTTTCGCCAAGGAATTGCTCGAGGTCTTCTTCAAAACCCGCCACGTTTGGCCCCAATGGCGCGACCCAATTGGTGTCAAACGCCTCTTGTACAAATTGTTGTTCATTGCCGCCCATGTGTGGCGAGGAAAGCCAGATTTTACTGTTGCTCATGATCATGCTTTGGGTTTGAAGAAAATATTTGGGGTTTTTTTGGCTTTGTAGTCGGCAAATATACCAATTTCCTCGAGCCTGTCGTTGTAGATGGCGTAGCCTTGTGTGTAGAAAAAATCGAAAATCTTGTCGGCATCGGCCTGGATCTCTATCATGAGCGAAGGTTTGGTCTTTTCGATTGTTTGTTTGAACCCTTGTACGACGTTCCACTCAAACCCTTCGACATCGATCTTGACAAAATTGGGAAAGCGCATCGCTCCGTCCAGATAACTGTCGAGCGTGACCACATCGACGGTTTCGGAAATCGTCTGTGCATCTGTTTCGGCCGATTGCTCTCGACTGGTCATAAAACCTTCGAACTCAGGAACAAACGAGTTGTTTTGGCCCGAGATCGGGTCGATGTAAAACGTAAGCTGCTGGTTGACATCGCCCGCGCCTTTTTTGACCACCGAAACAATGCTGCCCAGATCGCCCAAAAGCCTGATGTTTCTTTCGAGGTATTTGGCATTTTTCTCGCTGGGCTCGAATACGTCGACCTTTCCTTGTTTACCCACCAAATCGGCATACAAAGTCGAGAAATAACCAATGTGCCCGCCCACTTCGAGCACGTAATCGCCCGGCTTGACCCAAGACTGGAAAATCTTGATCGTATTGGCCTCACGGTTGGCGCCATGGTACCAATAACCTTTGTGATTGTACGTGTTGAGCGAGAACTTCCTACCGGTGTAATGGTGCTTGATGGTGGTATCGAACGCCGTCGCCTTAACGATCTTAAGTACCACTTTCCTTAGTAATCCCATCTTATTTTTGGTTTAGAATGTCAATGAGTTCGGTTAGCGCGTGAATCTTCGTCGCAGGTAAATATAACACTTCTTTCTCGAAATCTTGCTTGTGGATGTTCTGGCCGTCGTCGAGCAGGCATACGGTGGTCCAGCCCAACGCATTGGGTGCGACAAAATCTTTGGCGATGTTGTCGCTGATGTAAAAGTATTCCGCCGTTTCAAATTGCGCAAAAATTTCGAAGTTACGCCGGTCGGGTTTGGCCGAGCCGAATTCTTCCGAAATCACGATCAAATCGAACAAATGCTCGATGTCGAGCGCGCGGATCTTGTTGCGTTGCGTCACCGAAAACCCATCGGTCACAAGTCCCAGATAGTGCCCGTCGTTCTTGAGCTTGATGAGCAAATCGCGGCTGGCCGACAACGGATCGAACTTAGGGAAATGGTTCCGGTACAAATCTTTTAGCTCGGCTTTGACCGCGTGCGCATAACGCTTTTCGAGGTTCCCGAAAACGTCTTGTTTGTCTTGGTACCAGCCAAACATTTCGCCAAACAACCCATCATTTTCGGGATCAAGGTGCGCGGCTATTTCGGCAAACGCCGACTTGAGGTAATCGATTTCCTTGACCAAAGTATCGTCGAGGTCGAATACGATCGTTTTCTTTTCCATCAATGCGAATAATTGTGAACGAGCACTTCGTCGTCGTAGCGCAGCATCATCAGATTTTCTTCCCAGCCTTCAAAAACCGGGATGTGTCTTTCGCCAAGCAAATATTCCTGGATGATCCATTTGGGGAAATTGCCGCCCGCGAGGTAACTCAGCGGATAGCCGCCGCCAAAACGCGGGTTGATCTCTATGCCGTAAATGTGGTCGCTTTCCTTGTTGACAAAAACCTGGAACGTGATGCACCCGCGAAACCCTGCGATGTAGGACATTTTCTTCCAAATCTCGTGGATGAATTTGGTTTTTTTGGTCACAGCCTTGTTCACCTCGCCGTCGCGCACCTCGATGCGTTTGCGCGGGATAAAGCACTTGAGTTCGCTGTTGCGGTCGTAATACAAATCGATCGTATACTCGACATGCTGTTTGTGGTCGAGGTATTCGAGGAACATCAATTTGTCGTTCGAAAAATGGTAATCGGTGAGCTGCGACGCTTCCTTGATGATGAAATTGTCGACGCTTCGGCTGCCGTCGATGGGTTTGAGGTACAACGGCAGGGTATAATCTTGCTTGTCAAACTCGCGCGCGGTCTGGATGCCATACCCTGCAAAAAAATCGTGGGTCTTGCGTTTGTCGCGAAAAATCTTGACGATCTCGAAATCTGAAATCACCACTTCGATGCCATTCATACGAAACAAATCGATGCTCTCCGACAAAATGAGCAGTTCGGTATCGATGGTCGGCACGATCAATTTGATGTCGTATTCGCGCGCCAACCGAAGCAAATCCTGTATATAACCAGGTTCCGAAACGCGCGGCACCCGAAAAAAATCATCGGCCACCATGCACGCCGACGACAATTCGGGGTGCGCATCAGAGGCGATGACTTTGCCGTCGGGAAACACCTGGCGCAATTCCTGTTTGAAAAACCGTACGAGCGACACGCGGCGTCCCGCAGATGTAATCAAGATGTTCATTAGTTGTATCCGTTAAAAGGTTCGGTCATCTGTGCATTCTCGGGGTTGATACCCTCGGATTTGATGACTTTTTGAATCGTTTTGAAAATGATCTTGCAATCGAGTAAAAACCCGATGTTGTCTACATACCAAACATCGTAGGCGAATTTCTTGTCCCACGAAATCGCATTGCGGCCATTGACCTGCGCCCATCCCGTAATGCCTGGACGCACTTCATGGCGGCGCGCCTGGAAATCGTTGTACAGGTGCAAATAGCCCGTCAGCAAAGGCCTCGGACCAATCAGGCTCATGTCGCCTTTGAGTACGTTGAGCAGTTGCGGAATCTCGTCGAGTGAGGTTTTGCGCACAAACGCGCCGGCCTTGGTGAGCCGCAACTCGTCGGGCAGCAAGTTGCCGTCGGTGTCTTTTTTGTCGTTCATCGTCTTGAACTTGACAATCTTGAAAATCTTTCCATTTTTGCCCGGACGAAGCTGAAAAAAGAACGGCTTCCCGTCGTTGGCAAAATACAAAAACACCGCCACGACCAGCAAAACGGGTAAGAACACCAGCAATCCTACCAGCGCGCCCACAAAATCGATCATCCGTTTAAAAAAAAGCCTGTACATTATTTCAATTTTCGGTATTCGTTCAAAATGGCCTCCCAAACGACCTGTTGCTCGTAACGCGCGACAATCATTTCCCGTGCGTTTTTCTGCATCGAAATGTATGACTTTTTATCCGATGCCAACATTGTCATTGCGTTAAATATAGCGGTTTGGTCCTTGACGGGAATGATGGTTCCGTTGACGCCTTCTTCGATGATTTCGTTGCAGCCGTTGATATTGGTCACGATCGACGGCAGTCCCATGGCCCCGGCTTGCAGTACCACATTCGGGAAACCTTCGCGGTAGGTCGGGAACGCCAGCGCCCGCGAAATGGCGAGGTACGGCCGTACGTCTTTCATGAAACCCGTGTGTACGATACCGTCGTGCCGGTTGATTTTTTCGAGCGTTTCGGCGCGCAATGGATCGAGTTCCGATTCGTAATCGCCCACGAGCAAAAGCCGCACGTGGGGCTGCTGCTGGTGCAATTGGTCAAACGCCGCGACGAGTTCATTGATGCCTTTGTCCTTTACGAGTCGGCCGACGAAAATGAACACAAAATGATGGTCGGTAAACCCGAGTTCCATCCGGAGTTCTTCGTTTTGTTGTTCCGAAAAATGCGCCGGACTGAAATGCGCGGTGTTGATGCCGTTCGAGCTGCCGTTGCCGATGACTTTCAGTTTCGAAGCCGCGCAATAACCGTTTTGGACGATGATGTCACGCAACCCGCTCGAATTGGGATAAACCCCTGTGGCGCATGCATAGGTCAGCTTTTCGACCGAATCCAGCACCTTGCGTTTGGCGCCTGTGGCTTCGAGCAACGGCAATCCCGCCACGGTGTGCAAACGATGCGGAACACCCGCGAGTTTGGCGGCCAACATACCGACGATGCCGGCTTTGGGCGTATGCGTATGGACGATTTCGGGCTTTTCTTTGCGAAAAAAACGGTACAATTCCCAAACAGATTTTAAGTCTTTGAGCGGCGTGATCTTTCGCGTCATCTCGACATGGAGGTATCGGGTTCCTTGCGATTCTGCGACGCGCTTCAAATGTGGCGCATCCGACGAAATGATGGTCACATCGTAGTAACCGGTCATGAAACGCAGCTGGTTTTCGAGCAGTTTCTCGAGCGAAATCGGGACGGTCGTGATGCGTACAAGTTTCTTCATCGGCACATTTCGATCATGGAAGCCGACCCGAAACCGAATTCCGTTTGCAATTGCTGGAAATATTGAAGGATTTCTTCCAAATAACGAAGATTTTCATCGGTCGAATACCCAAAATTATGCGGATGCCACCACAAATGGTACCCGCGTGCGTTTTGGGCCGCATGCCGCATTTCACTTTTGATGCGGTTCATTTTCATGCCCTGTACAATCTTTTCCTTTTGGGTATAAGGCCGAAGGAATCGGCTCGCGGGCTGCAACAGTATACCGTCGTCTTTCATCGACTGGGTATCGAAAGTAAGCGTTCCGCTGATGGGCAAAAGTGTATCGAACGCACGCGCAATCGGTGCAATTTTCGAGGCCGTATTCCAAAACCAAACATCGGGGTTGGTGCGCACGGTACGGATCCCGTAGGTTTTGGCCACTTCGAGATAGTGTGCGTTGAATTGGTTTCTCGGATACACCAGCGATTGCAATTCGACATTAAAATTGGCCTTGGCGATTGTTTGCGCGGCCTGTAAATCCTGTGCAAATTGCGCTTCGGTTTGGCCCGATTCATTGCAATAGTAGTGCGCAAAAGTATGCGTTCCGAGTTCCTGGTGCGGCGTGTCGAGGATTTTTTGGATCAGCGATGGCGCGTAATGGTACGGATCGTCGGATTCGTCCTCGCCTACTTGGCCGTTGTCGATCAAATTGTAGTAGGACAAACTCGGATTTTTGTACGTCGGCCTGTCTTTCGGACAAAATTCGAGCAACTGTTGTTTGTTCTTTGCGAACAAAAAACCGACGGTGGCCCAGGTCGCGTGGATGCCGTACTTCTCGAACATTTGCAACACGACCGGAATACTTTGCCGCGTCGCATCGAAGTAACCGCGCATGGTGTGCAGGTCCCATTTTTCGGCCGCACCCCAATGCAGTTCAAAATCGAGCGATATGACAAACTTGCCCGGCATCTAAACGGTATCGGAATCGGAATAACTGAGGTACCAGTTGCTGCGCTGGTTGGTGAGCGGCGCACATTTCTCATCGAACGTACACACCCCGAAATGCAGTTCAATCGGACGCAGCTTCTCGGGCAAATCAAAAAAGGCCGCGCTTTTGTAGGCCCCAAAATTAGGGGAATGTGCAAAACACCAGCTCAGGATGCAATCGGCTTTGTGCTTTTTGATGTCGGCGATGGCGTAGTCGAGCAGTTGCTTGCCCACTTTGGGCCTATCGGTATCGTAAATCAACTCCATGATATAAGCCACCGAACCCGCGTGCTTTTGCTTGACGGTATACACCACAAGCCCGCAGTAGTGGCCTTGCGCGTCATGACAATGTGCAATTTTGTAGTGTTCATTTGGCTTTTGCACATAACGCCAGTTCAAATAGGCGGCGTCCCGTTGTACGGCCACGGGAATATTCTTGGAAAACTTTGTCCAGAGTGCATCGGCGGCTTCGGGAAAATGATTTTGCTCGGCAATGCTGAAATTCTTGTCTTTCGTATAACCCGACCACGACAAATTGACGTTCGGCAACCATTTCAAGAACTTGATCCGGTCTGAAAAATACTTCGAACGCAACGGCTTCATCAAAAACGGTACGGGATCAAGTACCTGCCAGTCGAGCTTCTTGGCGAATCCGTGGATCGAATTGCCGTTCGGAAATCCATATACGAGCGCTACACCGTTGTTTGCGGCATTTTTGTAGACGCTTTTCGCGAGGTTGATGAACAGCCCTTTGCCGCGGTAATCGACATCGGTGATCGTATCGAGCGATTGCGTGCCTACGGATACCTCTCCACCAATCTTAAATTTCACGCACGAAACCGCGTAAATCGCCGCGGCCTTTTGCTTTTCGGTGTCGAATGCAATGTCGACATAACCCGTCTTTTCGGTATTCTTGAAAAATTGCCATTCGATGTTTTCGGCGCGTTTGGGGCTACCGTTCGTATCAAAGCAGGCTTTGTAGATACCGATCGTATCTGGATTGAGGTGATAGTTGGTCAGACTTTCCATGGATTGATTTTGAAGCGCAAATGTAAACAATTCCGATTTATCGGGTTTTCAATTCGCGGTATAAATTGAGGTAGGCGGCCACCATCTGCCGCATACCAAACTGCCGAACGTGTTCGAGTCCTTTTTGAATGAGTGCCGATTGCAGTACGGGATCGTTTGAAATCGCAAGGATTTTACGGGCCAGTGCTGTTGGGTTTTGTTTTTCAAACAAAAAGCGGTTGTCCGGGACCACGTCGTTGATGCCTTGCACATCGGTTCCCAGGAACGGCCTGCCGCTGGCCATGGCCTCGAGCGTCACGCCCGAAAGGCCTTCGTAAAGCGACGACAATACATTAATATCGGAAGTACGCATCAGCTGCGGGATGTCGTTTCGGAACCCCAAAAAATGAACCCTGTTTTCCAAACCCAGTTGTTGGGCCAATCGAAGTGATTGCTCCATTTCGGGGCCATCGCCGGCAAAAAACAACGCGAAGTTTTCGGGCAATTCCCTTAGCGCCATGATCACGGTTTGTTGGTCTTTGGGCGGCGCGAACCGCGAAGTCATGAACAGTTTGACAGCAGACGGCCGTTGGAATTCGGCGGCAAAAATAGCTGCTTCGCCCTGCTGCGCCACATGGAACCGATCGAGATCGACGCCGTTCTTGATCTGGTGGATTTTAGCCGCTAGCCCAGGGAAGCGCTTTTTGAGCATCGCCTCGACGTTTGGCGAAACCGCGACAATTGCGTCGTATTTTTGATACACCCATTTTTCGATCGGATTGAGCCAGGCCTTGTTGCTGCGTCCGTTCGAATTGCTGTGTTCGGTAACAACAAGAATCGGGCATTTTTTAACGAACCGCGCCGCTACAGAAACATAGTACAGACACGGAAACAAATGCACATGAAACACATCGAAACCGCCCGAGCGCAGCAATTTTGCGATCTGAAAAAAGTACGATAGTTTTTTGAAACCACCTGTTCCCAAAGTGACGACTTTGATCCCTGCCGCTTCGACCGTTGCAATATAGGTCGGCTCCTCTAATACCGACGACAATTGAATGATGGTAATGTCGTGCCCGGCACCGTACATGGGCAGGCTGTCGACGAGCAATTTTTCGGCGCCCCCTTTCCCGAGGCTCAGGCAAAGGTGTGCGATTTTCATCGGGCGGCGGTTTTGTATCGGATGTAAAAGTTGAGCAGCAAACCAAAGGGAAGCGCCGCAGCAACGAGCAACGGTTTCTTGGCCTGCGCCAAAAGTGACGCATCTTTGGTAAAAATAGCCGAGGAAACCAAATGCACAGCGCTGATGAACTTTTCCTTCAACCCGCGGTTGGATTGGATTTTTAGCAGGCGGGCATAGGCAAACCCCCGCGGATTTTTTTTGTATTGCCGCAGGATGTTGCGCGAAGAACCGTCGGCCAAATATTCGACAACCACAAGCGGCTCATTGACGGGTTTGAGCACATAATCGCGGTCGATCATCGCATACAATGTCCCGAGCGGCACAAAATTTTCGCCGGGGAACAACGGATACGGCGGATATTTCCGTACCACTTCTGTACGGTACACCAATTTCTTGTCGCCGTGTGCTTTGTGGATCAGGTACAAATCGGTCAGGGTCGATTCGGCCAGGCCATCGGGCATTTTTTCGCCCATGACCTTGCCCGACTTGTCGATGTCGAGCCCGACGATTCCGGCAAATTTTGGATCGAGGTCCCGCGTATGTTCGATGATTGCCGCAATCGCGCCATCGGGCATGTAGTCGTCGGAGTCGATACAGGTGTTGAATTCGGTCCCGATGCGTGCATATGCGGTGTTGTGCGCGCCATGCATACCTTGATTTTGTTGGTAGACGTAATCGATTTCGATTTGGTTCTCGGCCTTCCAGCCTTCGACCAACGCCTGGGTGTTGTCGGATGAGCCGTCGTCGATGATCATCCAGATAAAATCACGCGGGTTTTGTTTGACCAAACTTTCGTAAAGCTGGTGCAGGCAATAAGCGCGGTTGTAGGTGGGCGTAAAAACGGTAATGGGCTTCATTAGTATTTGGCTAATACGATGTTGAGCAAATAGGTAAAGGCAAAATAACACAGGATGATGTTGCCTATGATAAGGTGCTGTTTGGTAAAAAACTTGTTCTTGAGCATCGGATAAATGATGACAAGGCCGAGCATGAACCACGACAGGAACGCGAAACGGTTCGAGAAATTTGCGCGGATGACCAGAATCCAAAACGCATTGGTGATCAGGTAGGTATTGACCAATTGCAAGTAAACCGCGTCCTCAAATTTGCGTTTGTAGATAAAATACCAGCCCGCATATACGCCCACGCCGCTGTACAACAAAAAGTCCCAACGGAACCCGCTGCTGCTGAAACGGTCGACAAGGTCTTCGTTTTCGATCAGGTAATTCTTGAGTTTTTCGTCTTCGGCAAAACCCAAATTCAAAAACAGCGTTTCCCAGAAACCGCCGAGCGCCAGCGACAACGGAATCGCCGCGAACCACGCCTTGAAATAAGTTTTCGTGTCCTGGTAATACATGGCCGCAAGGTAAGCGCCTGTAGGGATCAACATCGATTTATGGAACAAGATAGCCAGCAACATGATGCCGAATTTGGCGTACTTGTTTTCGGTGACAAACACGAAAAGGAAAATCGAGGTCGCCACGGCATTGCGCAGTCCGTTGGTGGCCGCGCCCCAAAACGAGAGCGAAATCAACAGCATGAAAAAACCGTAAAACCAATAATCGGCGAACAATTTTTTCGAGACGGTATAAAAAGGAAAAATGTACAAAAAGGCGATCGTCAGGAAGAAAAACTGTGGCATCATCACATAGGAGCACAGTTTCATGAAAATCTCAAAACCGATGTCCTTGCCTTCGAGCACCAGTGGCGCCCCTTCTAAATAATTGACGAAGTAAATGTTGTACATCCCCATGTCGCCAAAGTGGCTGAACGTAATGGGGCGCAAACCGATGAAAATAATCGAGAACGCCAGCAATACCTTTCCGAAAGTGCTTTTAACCCGCAGGTTCTGCCCGTTTTCAAGCGCAACGTTTCTCGATTGCAGAAAAAAGACCACTACAAAAACCAGCAGGATATTGTAAAATACGTTGTCGTATAATGCAACCGGTATGTTGATCATGCAATGATTTTTTTAGGGTTGAAAGGCATTAGAAGGCAAATGTAGCGAAATTGTGTGCGGTTGGCAACCAAAAACAAAAAAGCAAACGGGTTGCGGGTTTTGCTGTCTTTTTGCGGTGGCATTTTAAAATTTGCCGCGGACGAGCGCATCCCAAAGTGCCATGACGGTTTCTGGCTTGAAACGCGCCACATTGGTTTTTGCTTTCGCGGCCATACCGCGTCGCTGTTCGGGATTGCGCATTAAAAATAGTATTTTTTCGGCCAAGTCTGCGGGATTTTGCGGCAACGCGAACAATCCGTCCTCATTTTCGGTCAAAATTGCGCGCGGCCCGTTCGGACAATCGAACGCCACGACGGGTACGCCGTGCAACAACGCTTCGAGCAGCACCATCGGGAAATTGTCGACGCGCGAAGGCAACGCATAGATTTCCGATTCGGATAATTTTTCGCTCACGCGGTCTGTGGCGTGGTTCAAATGCACGGTATGCGCGAGGTTTTTGTCGGCCACCAACTTTTCGAGTGCGGCGCGCTGTTCGCCTTCCCCAAAAATTTCGAGTGTCCAATCGGGATGTAATGCATGGACGGTTTCCCAAGCCTCGATGAGCAAATCGTAACCTTTTTGGTGGCTCATCCGCCCCAGCGAAATGACCTGTTTTTTCTTCGGACGGTCGACGGGCTGCTGCTCAGGGTCGAAAAAATTAGGAATCACGACACCGTTTTTGAGCTCGAAATAATCGTGTTCCTTTTGGCTCAAAAAGACCACGGCCGTGTATTGTTTTTCTACAAAATCGATCAAAAACCGTTGCAACTTTTTCTTGATCTTGACCCAGGCCGAACCTTGTTCATACCCCAGTTGGAACCCGTAATGCGAGGTGTGGTATTCGTAATAAATCGGATAGCCCTTGGCGATGTAAGGCAGCGCAAACCGTATCCAGCCCAGCGTCACCAAAAAAACAGCATCGGGCTTGAACGATTGGATTTCGCGTTTCAAAGCCGCATAATGCTTCGGGAATTTCAATATATTTTTGGGTGAAAAATAACTGCCCGGCGCATAACCCACGTTCAAATCAACGTGCGACACCTTGCCCGATAGCGGGTAACAAACCGGCTTGCCATTTTGCTCCGAGGTCACCAACCGCGTTTCGTATCCGTACACATCGGCCCAATAGTTGAGCTTTTGCGCCGTGATCTTCTCGGCCCCGCCGTGCAGGTGCATCTGGTCGATGACGTAAAGGATTTTCATCGGCGTTTGACGAGGTCGATAAAAAACTGGATGTTCTTGTACCCAAAGACATTCATCGCCTTCATCTTGAAGATGTTGCGCCATTTTTTATGGAACGGGATCCACGATTTGGCGAAATGGTGGATGCAATAGCTGTTCTCGGTCAAATCAACGTTGCCCGTGACGTAGCTTTTCGGACAAAAATAATCGTTCGGATAAAACGCCACATAACCCTCGATTTGCTGGAATTTGTTGTTCATCACAAAACCTTTGGCCTTCATCATTTGGGTGATGATGTAGGTATTCGAGGTGGTTTCGAGCGTTCCGTCGGGTTTGACGAACGGTTTCTGGTCGTAGTAGGCCAGCAACTCCTTGACCCATTTCCCGCCCTTTTCGCTGGCCATCATGCCCGTGGGCACATTCTCGGGATTCTCGAAACCCGAAAAGGCCGCGTGGTGCAAAAAGTCGTCATAGCTGCGCAACGCCTCTACATCGGTATCCATGTAAATCCCGCCCATCTGGTCGAGCGCATACAAACGGCACACGTCTGAAATGAACGCAAACTTGCGGTTTTCGAGCGCTTGCTTGGCAAAAATGAATTCGTCGAGCGGAAAATTACTTTCATTCCACTCGATGATCTGGTAATCGGGCAAATGTTTCTTCCACGATTCAAGGCATTTGACGGCCAACGGCGGCAACGGATTCCCGCCAAACCAGCAATAATGTATAATTTTAGGGATCATAATTCGGCTTTGAGGAATTCGACGATACGCTGGCTGGCCTTGCCGTCGCCATACGGATTGTGCGCCCGCGACATTTTTTCGTACAAGGCATGGTCTTCGAGCAGCACAAAAGCTTCGCGCGCGATTTTATCGGCATCGGTCCCGACGAGCTTGACGGTTCCGGCTTCGAGCGCTTCGGGCCGTTCGGTGGTTTCGCGCATCACGAGCACGGGCTTGCCGAGCGACGGCGCTTCTTCCTGCACGCCCCCCGAATCGGTGATGATCAGGTACGATTGTTTCATCATCCAAACAAATGTCGGGTAATCGAGCGGCTCTATCAAATGGATGTTTGCATGGCTCGACAGCAACGCCTGTACGGGTTGTTGCACATTCGGGTTCAAATGCACCGGATACACGATTTGTACATCGGCTTGTTCGGCGATGTGCGCGAGCGCCTTGCAGATGTTCAAAAAGCCGTCGCCAAAATTCTCGCGGCGGTGTCCTGTGACGAGGATGACTTTTTTAGAGAAATCGATTTGCGTTTCGAGCTCGGCAATCTTGGGGTTCGAAAAACGATTTTCGAGTTTGTCGACCGTCCACAACAGCGAGTCGATCACGGTGTTGCCCGTAACGGCTATGGCTTCGGGTTGGATGTGTTCGTTCAGCAAATTTTGCTTCGAAACCGGCGTCGGTGCAAAGTGAAAATCGGCAATACGGCCCGTAACCTGACGGTTCAGTTCTTCGGGGAACGGCGCATATTTGTTGTAGGTGCGCAGCCCAGCCTCGACATGGCCTGTTTTGATCCCGCGGTGAAATGCCGCCCACGCGCAAATACTCGACGTGGTGGTGTCGCCGTGAACGAGCACCAGATCGGGTTGTTCGCTGGCAAGCACCTCATCCATTTTGGTAAAGATGCGTCCGCTGAGCGCATTGAGCGACTGGTTGGCCGTCATCAAATCGAGGTCAAAATCGGGCGTGATTTCAAAAAAATCGAGCACCTGATCGAGCATCTGACGGTGTTGCGCGGTCACGCATACCTTGACGTCAAAATCGGTTTGGCGCAACGTGTGTACGAGCGAGCACATTTTGATGGCCTCGGGGCGTGTCCCGAAACAAACGAGTATTTTTTTAGCCATGCGCGGGTTGGTTTTGCAACGCGCCGATGAACTCGCGGCATTTGGCCTTGAGCGGCTCGGCCAGCGCGTGGTGTTTTTCGAGGTTTTTGACGACCGTATTTTTGTTGACCTTGCCTTCGAGTCCAAAGTTCGAAGTCCATTCTCCCGTCTTGGTGTTGACATCGATGCGGTTGAACAATTCGAGGATGCCGTCGAATCGGCACGAATCGACAAAACTGTCGAACCCGTTGACAAAAATCACCGGCGTCCCCATCGCAAGGCAGGGCAAGGCGCAGTGGATGCGCGAAGTGATCACGAGTTTGGCCTTGGCGTATTTGCGCAACAAATCTTCGGCCATCGCAAATTTCTGAGCGTCGGTGTATTTGCCGGCCGGCGGTTCCTGGTTGACATGGATGGCCGATTGCAACAAATCGGCATCGATGAAATTCGCAACGTGTTTTTTCTTCTTGCCGAGTTCAAACACGCTGCCGTTTTGGATCGAGCGCAAAAAGCGCTTGGTATGGTAGGTCACTTTTTCCCATGTCGGGTAGCTGTACAACGGATCGACAATGTAAATGTCGTCGCCTCTTTCTGAATCGTCGACTTTGTAGGTGTCGAGCGTCAGCGTCAAACAGCCTGTAAAATACGCATCGATGCCTTTGGCCTTGAGTGTATCGGCCGAAAACTGGTCACGACACCCGATGGGCTCGTGCTTTTTGAGATAGGCGATCCCTTTCTCCGAAAGCATGTAAGGCGCCGCCGTATTGTTCATGTGGAACGATACGAACAAAGGCGCGATGTCGTCGGCGGGTACCCAATTGTGGATGTTGTGTGTAAACCATCCGTTCATGATGAGTTTGATCTTATCGCCTTGGTAATCGGCCAATTTCTCGCGGTTGAGCAACTGGTCTACCTGGGGCAGGTATTGCTTGGCGGCCAAACTCTGGATGTTGTCGCCCACATTGAAAAACTTTTTGTTTTCGTCGTATGTCAGTAATCCGTATAGCATTGTTTTGCGGTATTTACAATTTTCTCCTGATTTTTAGGTAGGCCTGGAACAACTTGGGAAATTTGCTGATGATGACGTATTTCACTTTCTTGGTCGCGACCTGCTTGTCTATGTTTTTGTTGATCAAATCGGCAATGGGCAACGCCGCAAAGGTACCAATATTATTTTGGTCGCTCAATTGGTCGTTGATGACAAAAGGATGGTCGGATGCCCGGGCCTTTTCCTGCAAACACCGCCATTCATACGCCACTCCCGTGGTCATGATGACATTTCCTTTAAAATTTTTCAGGATCAGGTCGTAAAAATTTGCCGGAACCTTGAACCCATAATCGTTCGGATTTTCGCCGCACAGGATAAACCCAAGCATGGTGCGCTGGCATTTTGGGCAAACGCTACAATTGTATCCTTCGCGAAATTCGGCATAGCACACGCGCAACTTGACATAATGCCCTGTTCGCTTGGCAAAATCGACGATGTTCTCGATCTTTTGCGTACGTCGGAACTCAAAGCCATCGTGGATGACCTGGGTATTGGCCCATTTCATCTGCTCATCGGTTTCGGAGGTCGAGCCCCAGCCAAAACTGACTTCGCCCGTGTTGGACGACGCGATCAAAATGGTGCGGATTCCGTTGAGATAGCTCAACGGTGCGATCAGGCTGATGAGCGCCATCCCGTGTTGGATTTTGCCCCACCAACCCACATCGACAAGCAAATCGACTTCGTAGGAATAGAATTTTTGAAGGTTCGACGTCACATAGCACAAACGGTCGTCGTTGATGATTTTTTCTTCGCGGTTAAACCTTTGGAAATCGGCCCAGCGCTTGGTATCCGAAATATCGATGTCGGCACCCAACACCGAAACCAAATAGGGATTGAAGTCGAGATTCCGCGTCACCGATTCGAACGAATCGAGTCCGCCGCTGAACAAAATCGCGCGCTCGTCTTGCGTGATTTCGTGCGTTACCAAACGTTTGGCGTGTACATTGGCCGGTTTGATCGCAGGAAAGTGTTTTGAGAACTCGGCCTTAAGATTTTGAAGCGAATCATAAAATGTGGCGTCGAGTTCGTCTACGTATACGTCAAAACCCACAAACCACGCAATGGGCATGATGTTCGCCAAAAAAGGAATCACCGCAATGGCTACCGGAACGGCGCTTACATCGCGGTCGTACGTCACAAAAAATGGCGCGGCCTTTTTGAAGTATTTCTGGAACGAGGCGTCGATGTTGTAATCGTATACAATCGTCTGGCCTTGGTTTGAAAAACGGGTCTCTTTGAGGGTAATCATATCACTCTTTACGCAAAAACGATGGAACGGATTCGTTGACTAACTTGACTTCATCGGCATTCATCCCAAATTTATACATCATCACCAGGTAAATACCCGAAAAAGCAACCATCTTGACGATCAGGTTGGTCCAGCCATGTCCCGGAATCCAATCGACGAGGTAACCGAGCGCCAAAATTACGACAAAAGTCGGGAACAACCGATGCTGCAACGCCTTAAAAAACCTAAAAATATCGAGGTGCATCACGCGTTGGTAGTAGAAATTCATGATGATTTGGCTCAAAATCCATCCGCCTGTAGAACCGATACACAACCCCAACAATCCAAAGTCTTTTACAAAAAAGGCACCTGCGATGGTTCCGATCAAGATCAACGAAATGTAGGTCAGGGCCTTGAACGAGAACTTACGCCGGGCCTCGAGCATCGAATTGGCGAAAGATTGCACGAGCGGCAAGGTATACGAGCACATGATGATGAGCGCAATCGGCCATGCCAGTTTGTAGGTTGGGCCTACCCAAAGAAGAACGAATTGCTGGCCGTACAAAAGAAATCCGCCCAGGATCATCAACAAAGTGAGCAACGAGAAACGTCCGATGCGGATCATCATCGAGGTCAGTTCTTCGGACGATGCTTCGAGCACCGTCATCTTGGTGGCACGCGGTAAGAATACGCCAGAGATGGCCGTAGAGAAAGCGCCATAATAGGTCCCGAGCATGATCCCGACGCCGTAGACGCCGATCAGCGTGGTCGAGATCCCGAGAAAACCAAGTACGATTTGGCCGCCCCGCCACTGGAATTGACCCACCATCGCAAAGATGAATATCCAAACCGAATACGAAAAAATTTCCCTGACCAAAGGCGACTGAAACTGATGCAAACGGAACCGCGCCTTGAGTTTGCCCAGGACATAATAGCCGTTGAGTCCAATCACAAGCAGGTTCATGACGGTATCGAGCACGACAATAGACACCGCATCGCCGCCCCAATACAGCAACGCGACCACCATAAGCGAACGCACCACATACTTGGCGATGTTGAGCGCACGCGGAAAAACGAAATGTTCATAGGCCGAACTAATGGCCGTAAAAGCACCGCCCGGCAACGTGATCGAAAGGTTGAAGATCAGGATACCGAACATCAGCTTGGCCTTGTGCATTTCTAGCGCCGTGAGGTTCGGGAACATCGATTCGAGGTTAAGATACAACGCCACGCCCGCCGCCACGATGGCCGCCGCTATGCCGCCATAGATGAGCATGGTGGTCGCCAAAAAGTTCTCTTCGGATGGGCGGTCCTGTTCGGCGCGGTATTTCGCGACAAAACGCACAATGGTGTTGCCGAGCCCCAAATCGAGAACGCTGATGTAGCCCACGAGCGATCCGATGAGCGTATACAAACCATACTCCGAATCGCCCAATTGACGGATCATGTAAGGCGTAAGCAACAACCCGATCCCGTTGGTCAGGATGATGGTGATGTAGGATAAAAAAGCGCCTTTCTTGAGTTGGCTCATCGTTTGTTTTTTCTAAAGAAACTAGTATTCGTAGATTTTTGTACCGCCGACGGTCACGATCTGGACGGCCTCGGCGTCTTTGATCTTCTCGAAACTAAGCACGATGTGTCTTTCGAGAAATGCGGGGCTCGTCTTGAAGGCATACCCGTAGCCCGCTTCTTTCAAGGCCGGATTGCGGTAATCATTGAGCACGTACAGGTAGTTCGTGGTCCCTTTGAGGTAAACGGTACTGCCTTCGGGATAATAGCGCGCCAGGTCGTCGGCGATGTCTTGTTGGGCGAATCCCTTTTCGGTATAGGTGGCCAGCCGCAACGCGAGAAATCCGGTGGCGACAACCAACGGCACGTGCAGCGCCCAAATATTAACCTCTTTGGTCTTCCAATTCATCGCAATGAGCAAGATGACGTACGGAAAAGCATTGAGGAAGTAGTGCTGGAAATGCTGGACGACTACGGGCAACAGCGCAACGACCGCGCCTACGACCAGGGCCAACTGCTTTTTGTCGCGAAAATCGGGCTTGAGCAATACGAGCGGCACGCACATCAGGAAAAATACTTTTCCCGCATTCAAGAATCCGAACAGGGTTTTGGTTTGGGCGATGTTGCGCTCGCCATAACCTTGCCCGGTAAGTTGCGAGACCAAATCGGCGAACGGAACCTGCTCGACGCCGCAATAGTACGCAACAAACAGCACCACGGGAACCAATCCGCCAAAGGCAAACCGGGCGAGCTTCCTAATGCGGTCGTCTTGGTAAAAAATCAGCAACGCAAACGGTACAAAATTGAGCAGCCCGTATTGTTTACAAAAAAACGTCAGCGCGAGCAAAAAGCCGGAAAACCAATACTTCCCATCGACCAATTGTTTGTAGGCGAGCAACATGAAAAGGATGCCGTATACTTCAAGGTTGATGTAACTGCCGTCTGAACTCAGGACACATATCGAAAAAAACAGACAAAGCATGATGGATTTTCGTTTGTCGAGCCCCATTTGCAGCACCAAACGGTACAACACCAGCACCGAAAGTGCAGTCACCAAATACTGAAAAAGCACCAGGAAAAAGTAGGGCGGCTGGCCCAGGGCTTTAAAGACAAGCGCGTTCGCATACATGGCCAGCGGGGTGTAGGACAACACGATGTCCTTGTAAGGCACCAAGCCATGACCCATATCGCGCGCCATCGACAAGTAGAAAGGCGCATCACCGCTCACCGGCGACAGCATCACGCCCGCGGCCAACAACAGCAAAAGGACGCATCCCCATACCAGCAGCACATTGGTGGTTATCCTCATGTGGTCATGCAATGGGTTATCTTTTGGATTTGCTCGTCTTCAAGATCGTAAAACAGCGGCAGACGAATCAAACAATCGCTGTAATGATCGGAATAATCCAGCGCCGCGCCGTAGTGCTTGTCTGCATAAAACGGGCTCTTGTGCAGGCTCAGGTAATGGAACACGCACCAAATCTCATTGGCTTTTAATTTTTCGATCAACGCCGTGCGCTGGTCCAGGTCTTTACAAACCAGGTAAAACATGTGTGCGTTGTTGGTCGCATAATTGGGCACATGCGGCAGCTGTACGGCATGGGCGCGTGCCCAGCTTTCGAGTTGGGTGTAGTATTGCTCCCAAATGTGTTTGCGCTTGGCCTGGATGGTATCGAGTTCCTCGAGTTGGGCCCACAAAAATGCGCTGATGATTTCTGACGGAAGAAACGAACTGCCCATATCGACCCAGCCGTATTTGTCTACCTCGCCGCGAAAAAACGACGAACGGTTGGTGCCTTTTTCCCAAATGATCTCGGCGCGGTTGGCAAATTGCAGGTCGTTGATGGCCAGCATCCCGCCTTCGCCCGAGATGATGTTCTTGGTTTCATGGAACGAAAAGGCCGCAAGGTGCCCAATCGATCCCAGCGCACGTTTGACGCCGTCTTTACCTGTATAAAAACTGTCGATGGCCTGCGCGGCATCTTCTACCACAAACAGGTTGTATTTGTCGGCCAAAGCCATGATCTGGTCCATATCGCATGCCGTTCCAGCGTAATGCACCGGAACGATCGCCTTGGTCTTGGGTGTGATCAAAGCTTCGATCTTGCTCGCGTCGAGGTTGGGATTGTCGGGTGCCGAATCGGCAAAAATAATCGTGGCCCCGCGCAACACAAACGCATTCGACGTACTCACGAACGTATACGACGGCATGATGACTTCGTCGCCAGGTTCGATGTTAATCAGCAGCGCGGCCATCTCGAGCGCATCGGTACACGAAGTGGTGAGCAGGCACTTTTTGAAACCGTATCTTTTCTCGAAAAAATCCTGGCACATCTTGGTATACTTGCCGTTGCCCGAAATCTTGCCGGTGCTCACGGCATCGTACATATAGTGCGTCTCCTTGCCTGTCAAATGGGGTTTGTTGAATGGAATCATCGTAGTAATCTGAATTTTGGTCTTGAGGACGTATTTTGCTTTCTATGTAAAACGGTAAAATAAACAATGCATCGGAATCGCCAAAGCAATCGCCGCGAAATGGAAGGTCCTGTCCATCAGCGCACGAATTTTTGAGGATTGCCCACGTAAAGCCCTGCTTGGTCGATGTTTTTGATCACGACACAGCCGCCGCCGATTTGCGTATGCGAAACAATCGAAATGTTGTCGATTACCGTCGAATTGATGCCCAAAATGCACTGCTCGCCCGTACGCACAAAACCCGCTACGGCCACGCGTGGCGACAAAAAGCAGTGTGGGCCGATAACGGTGTCGTGGGCCACCGTGCAAGCCACATTGAGTATGGTATTCTCGGAAATAACCGCATGCGCATCGATCACACAACCCGGATAAATCACGCAGCCATCGGCCACGGTAGCAGTCGGATCTGTCCAAACCGTCGAATGGACGATTTTGCCGAACGGAACTTTCCCGTTGAATTTTTCGAACAATTGCGCGCGTACTTTCAAGTGTTTGTAGCCAATGCCGATCAGGATTTCGTCGAACTGCCCCGCCGCAAATGCCGACGCGATGTCGTCGGATGTTCCCAAAACGGGAAACCCCGCTACGGATGGTTCGGTAGTGACATCGTCAAAAAAAACGACCGCTTGGTAGTGCCCGTCGGCCGTCGCGTAGTGCGCGATTTGCTGGCCCAAATGTCCCGAACCGATGATGGCAAGCGTCTTCATACGTTTTCATGCTGGTTGATGTTGACGAATTCCTTGACCGAAAACAACGGTCGGTTCTTGGCCTCTTTGTAAATCCTTCCGATGTACAACGACACAATACCCAAAAAGAACAACTGCAACCCGATGCCTACCACGATGACCGACACCAACGATGGCCAACCGGCCTGGAAATCGATGAAAAACCACTTGGCGATGGCAAGCCCGGCCAACGCGAGAATTCCTAAAATCACGAACAAAAATCCGAGACGGACTGCAAATTTGAGCGGCAATTCCGAAAAATCGAAAATCGCATCGAACGCAAGTTGCATTTTCCGCCGGAAATTGAACTTGGATACGCCGGCAAACCGCTCGCGCTGGTCGATCTCGAGCGTGGTGTAATGCATGCCTACCTTCATGAAAAGGCCTTCTACGAACCTATTGGTCTCTTTGTATTGCAACAAATTCTGCGCAAATTCCCTGGTAAACATACGCATGACGGCAATGCCTTTCGGGATTTCGAGCCCGGTGTATTTGTTGAGCGTTCCCCAAAAAACCTTCGAATAAAGGCGGTTGAGGAACTTGTCTTTTTTTTCCTTGCGGATGCCCCACACCAAATCGAAACCTTGTTCGATGGTTTCAAAAAATCGTGGGATCTCATGCGGCGGATCCTGCAAATCGGGATCCATGTACAAAATATAATCGCCGGTCGCATAGGTAAAGGCAGCCGTCGCGGCAAAAGCCTTCCCGTGGTTGTAGGACAGCACCACCATTTTGATGCGCGGGTTGGTTTTGGCTTGCTCTTTAAGGATGGCGACGGTTTGGTCCTTGCTGCCGTCGTCTACAAAAACGTATTCATAGTCTACGGGCAACGTATCGAGTACGGCCTTGGTTTCCTTCAAAAATTGCAGGATGACCTCTTGTTCGTAGTAGACCGGTACGGCCAAAGATATTTTTTTCCTCATAGCCACTTGTTTAGATCGGTTAAGGAATCGATACGATTTTGTTGTAGCGGGAAATGCCCGTCGCGGTCGATCAGCAATGTCTTCATACCAAGCTGCAGTGCGGGTTCAAGATCGAGTTTGATCGAATCGCCAACATAAATGATTTCGCTCGCCGGAATACCGATTTGTTGCAAAGCCTTGCCGTAAAAATCGAGCGACGGCTTGGCCACGCCCAGTTCTTCCGACACAAAAACATCTGAAAACTCGACATCAAAAAACGATTTCAGTTTCTCCTTGAGCGTCGAATTGAAATTAGAAATAATCCCCACCGGAACCTCGATTTGCTCCAGAAACGTCGTGTCGCCGAATTTCTCCCACGGCAAATACGAACAGCTGGCGAAAATCGCGTCGAGCATTTCATCGGTGGGCAAAATCCCCAACGAATACAACAGCTCGCGGTTAAAATGACGGTAAAAATCGGCATTGGTGCGGTCTGGGAAAAAAATCGCCTCCGACAGCAACTTGTGGTTTTTCTTGAGCGTTTGCGGATCGACCAAAAAACCATACTGCCGCAACACCTCCTCCATCTTTACATACAGCGAAGGTTTGTACAGCAACGTGCCCGCAACATCGAATAAAACGTATTTCATCAGTAAACGATATGTCCTTGTTGGTTATTGGTCAGTGTTTGTTCGTTTGTGGCGTTCGGATAAATCACGTCGTAAAGCAATCGGATGGCTATGCCGTCTATGGTGTGCACGGCGTCGGGTTGTTCGTCGAACAAATATTCCTGCAACGTGTATTTTACATCCTGGAAGCCCAGATTATGTCGTATCGAATTGGTACCCGATATGCGGCAATTGACCTCAAACGGAATAATGGTGCCGTTTGCATCGACTATACTCTGCAGGTTCAAACTCCCGCGCAGTCCGCCGGCGGCGATCATCTTCGACAAAATCGGCTCGAGCGCCGCGTCGAATTCGCGCACCACTTTTGATTTAGACGTCGCGCCGTTGCTCAGTTCGCGTTCCATCGTGAGCAGGCCGTGCAGGCTGCCGTCTTTTTTGACATAAAAAGCAGTGGTGATTTCGCGTCCTTTGTGCAGCGGTTGGATCATGCAATCGTCGCCAAATTGTGTCGGGTTGGCCGGATTGATCAAAATACCCCGTGAGCCCCTACCCTCGCGCGGCTTGAGGATGATATCGGTTTGCGAATGGTCGTAATCCTTGGGCAGCCATGATTTCGCGAACGGAATGCCGAGCGACTCATGGTATTGGTAGGTCAGGTATTTGTCGAGGTATTTTTGCGCGGTGTCGGCATCGCTGGCCACCACTACGGCGTCTATCTGGTCTTTGAATCGCGACAGATAGTAGATTTCGTAATCGGTGGTGGGAATCACCAAATCGACTTTTTCATCACGCACGATCTTGGCCATGGCCGGAATGAAAGCCGCGTCGTACGAATACGGCACCGCATAGGTCGCATCGCACAAATGGTTGCCGGCGGTAAAACCCGAAACATCGGTCCCTACGATGCGAATGTCGCGTCCCAGCGACCGTATGTTGCGCAAAACGCCCTGTCCCACATTGCCGCCCGTACCGGTAACTAGTACTGTTTTTTTCTCCATTCGATGTACGATTTGATGCCCGATTCAATGTTGGTTTCGGGATGCCAATTTAAGGTATTTTGTGTAAAGCTATTGTCATATTTTACCGAAATCGACGTATCGTCGTTTTGGTGAACGATTTGGGCATTTGTAGCCGATGCCACGATTTGCGCGATTTCGAGGTTGGTGAATTCCCAGTTCGACACGCCCAAGAAAATGGGTTGGTGCCACTGCCCTTTCTCGATTATCGTCTGGATGAGCGAAACGGCATCGTCGATGTGGAAATAATTTTGCTTGCGCGCGCCCGTCCCCCAAACCGTGATCGTTTGTTTTTCAAGGGCTTGCGTCACATAATTCGGGATAAGCGTGTTGGGTTTCATCCCGATACCGTACAACGATGACAGCCGGATGACCGCCGATTGCCTTTGTTGTAGCACCAAGTTTTCGGCATCGCGTTTCGATTGGGCGTAGTCGGTTTGCGGATTCGGCTGCGTATGCTCGGTAATTGTTTCACAGGCCGGGCCATAAACCGATGCCGTCGAAATGTAAAGATGTTTGGCGTTCGGGAACTGGTCGAGGATACGCTCAGTGGCCACAATGTTGCCGTCGTACAGCGTTTCCTTGTCGAGAACAGTCGTGCCCGAGGAAACGGCGGCGTGGCAGTGGACGATGACATCGGGCGCAATTTGATCAAGCCGATTGAAATCGACCACCGGAAAATCGACCTTCACGCCCGATGAACTGATCCCGAACACTTCAAAACGGCTGCCCAAGAACGTGGCCAAATGCCTGCCCAGGAAACCGCCTATTCCGCTGACCGCGACTTTCATTTTCTTTGTTTTTCGGCCTCGAACACCGCCTTCATTTCAGGCGTCCAGGTAAATTGGACATCGGTTGGGGTCATGGCGCAAGTACCTGCGGGTTTCCATGGCTTTTCCATTTGACGGTGTAAAAAATCGTGCTCCCAATGATCGGTGGTTTCAATTTCCTTGACGTAGATGGTGTAATTCGATTGGTGCAACCCATTCTCATGCGCAAAATAACGCAGGTAACGGCTGACCGCCTTTTCGTATTTCTCGGCCGATATCACCGGCGCGGCGGTACGGAAAGTATGGTTTACCCACATCGACCCGTTGGCGTAGCTGTGGGTGACCATGCCGTTGTCGTCGAGCAAAGGAACACGCTTTTGGTTGGTCTTGCACACGATCTTAAAAATATGGTTGTATCCGTCAAAGTGAATATTGTACATAAAAACCGGATGCGGCGTCAGGCCAAGGTACTTCTTGACCGGTGCGTGAACAATCCCATTGGCCTGGTTCAATGCCTTGCCCACAACGGTTTGGTTGATCTGCCGGTCGATTATCGGGCACACACTGATAAACAGCAACTGTACCGCCAACGCAAAAACCAACAGCCATTTCCAGAATTGCTTGGTCAGGTTGAGCTGGTTCCAGCCTTTGACCAAAAAGTCGTCGGTTTCAGACACAGGCTGCGCAAATTCGGGCATCAGGCAATTTTCGCTCGTGCATCGCTCGGTGAGTCGGTTGCCCGCCACATAACGGTACACGCGTTTGCCAAGGTGCGAAATGCCGGGAACAGCCAACAACAAAGCGATCGGATACGTGTATCCGAGGTGCTTGGTCAGTTCGATGTACGCATCATACCCTACCGATACTTTACCTTTTTGATCGACGCCGTGGATGTTGATCAGCAGCGTCTCTTCGTCGATGCCTTTGAGTGCAGGCTCGTTGGCGGCATAACCTTGCACCGTGATACAACGCACTTTGTTAAGCACGTCAAAATGCTTGATGATGACCACCACTTTGTTGCACAACGGACATTCGGCGTCGTAGTAAAAATCGAACGATTGTTTTTTGCTTTTGAACTTGTTGGAAATCCAAAGCCAAAATTCGTTGGGAACCATCAGAAAATACAACACCACCGCCGTCAGCGCAAACCACGGAATCGGATAAGCGATCAATATTCCCAAATGGAAAAAGATCCCCAAAAGCAAAAACGGCACCCTGAAGCGCTTGAACCAAAACAGGAAAATAAAGATGGTCTCAAAAAAGACCACGAGATAGCCCAGAAATTTCACGAGCCATTCCTGGTTGAGCACCAGGCTGGTATCGGTCCATACGACATGCGGCAAACTCGACGGCAGCCACATACCCAGCCCGTCCATCCACATGGGGCTGTCTACCTTGCGGAAAACCGAATCGAAATACACGAGTGCAATCCCCAAAAAAACCGGCGCGAGATAGTTGATTTCCAAAACCTTTCGGTCTACTTTGTAAGGTCTCCCGATGTTGGTGTACTTGACTTTTTCGATCAGGCTGTCGAGCGAGAACACGCGCGAAACCGGCATGAACATCATCAAAAAGTTGATCCCGACATAGGCGTAGAACACGTGGTACTCAAAATTGATCGCCGAGCTGAACACCACCACGGCAAAAAGGTAATTGACAATAGTGGTCACCCGGGTAAACAAGCCCAGGAACAACATCGCGATAATGACAAACCAAAAACCGAACAAATACCGTACGTCAAAGTCGCCTACGTAATTAAACGGCTCCGCATCGTATATCAAATTCCTGAACTTGAACAGCTGCAACACCTCACAGAACAGCACCGCGGCATAACACATGCGAAAAACCGACAACCCGATGGCATCGACTTTGGTGTCCCACAATTTTCGAAAGGCTTGCTTGATCATACTTTAGAATTTAACGGTTACTATGGTTCCGGCAATGATAAGGGCCAATCCGGCCAGCTTCCCGATGGTAAAAGTTTCGCCCAGAAAATAAATCCCAATGACAAAAACCAGCGCCGGGGCCAAGCTCATGAACGGATAGGCCTGCGTGATCTCGAACTTGGTCATGGCCGCCATCCAAAACAACGAAGCGACAAATGCCGAAGCGAATCCCGAAAAAATAAACGGATCAAAAAGCAACTTGACCAAGTACCAAACCTTATCGAGGTTCGATTCGGGCAATACGATTTGCAGGTTGCCGAGCCGCCACTTGAGGATGATTTGCCCGTAAACGGTAAAAACCAACGTTCCCAGTATGTACAGGTAGCCGCCCATCAATGGTATTGCTTTTCGTAATATTTTTGATAGTCGCCCGAGGTCACGCTGCGGAGCCATTCTTCATTGGCCAGGTACCAGTCGATGGTTCTCTCAAGTCCTTGCTCGAAAGTAACCGATGGTGCCCATCCGAGTTCCTTGTTGATTTTGCCCGCGTCGATCGCATAGCGCAAATCGTGTCCCGGACGGTCCTTGACGTGCGTGATGAGTTCGCGCGACGAGCCTTTTTCGCGACCGAGTTTTTCGTCCATCAAATCGCAAAGCAACCTGACCAAATCGATGTTTTGCCATTCGTTGAACCCACCGATGTTGTACGTTTCGCAACACGCGCCCTTGTGGAATACCAAGTCGATCGCGCGCGCGTGGTCTTCGACAAAAAGCCAATCGCGCGTGTATTTGCCGTCGCCGTATACCGGAAGCGGTTTGCGGTTGATGATGTTGTTGATGAACAGCGGGATCAATTTCTCGGGGAAATGATTCGGCCCGTAGTTGTTCGAACAATTCGTGATCACATACGGCAAATGATAGGTTTCACCGTAAGCGCGTACAAAGTGATCGGAGCTGGCTTTCGAAGCCGAGTAAGGCGAATTCGGATCATAAGGCGTTTCTTCGGTAAACAATCCGGTTTCGCCCAAGGTGCCGTATACCTCATCGGTAGAGATGTGGTAAAAACGTTTGCCTTCGAAATTGTCTTTCCAGATGCGGCGCGCGGCGTTCAATAAGTTCATCGTCCCGATTACATTGGTCTTGACAAACGCCAACGGATCGGTGATCGAACGGTCTACATGCGATTCGGCGGCCAAATGGATGACGCCGTCAAACTGGTGCTTGTCGAACAAATCATCGATGAACGCAGCATCTACGATGTCGCCCTTGACAAACGTATAATTGGGTGATTGGTCGATGTCGGCAATGTTTTCGAGATTGCCCGCATAGGTAAGTACATCGAGATTAAAAATCTGGTAGTTCGGGTATTCGGTCACAAAGCGTCGCACGACATGCGATCCGATGAATCCTGCGCCTCCCGTGATCAGTATTTTTTTCATGTTCTAGATTTTTGGCGTTATAAATTGCCGTCTACATTGGCGAGTACGCCTTTTACGTCGTACAAAATCGATTTTTCCTTTCGCAGTTTTTCGATGTCGAGCGACAAAAATTCGTTGTGCGCGACCCCCAAAACGATGGTGTCGAAAGTTTCGGCGGGTATTACATTGGTCGTGACAAGACCATACTCGTGCATGACCTCGGCCGGATTGGCCCACGGGTCATAAACGGTCACGTCGGTTTCATAATCCCGCAGCGCGCGAACCACGTCTACGATCTTGGTGTTGCGCACGTCGGGGCAATTTTCCTTGAACGTGAATCCGAGCAACAAAATCTTCGAACCGTTGACCTTGATGCTTTTCTTGATCATGAGTTTAACAACCTGCGATGCGACGTATTCGCCCATCGAGTCGTTGAGCCGTCGGCCCGCGAGAATAATCTCGGGATGGTAACCCGCCTCTTGCGCTTTTTGCGCCAAGTAATACGGATCGACGCCAATACAGTGGCCGCCCACCAGTCCGGGCTTGAACTTAAGGAAGTTCCATTTGGTGCCCGCGGCTTCGAGTACGGCATGCGTATCGATGCCCAAAATGTTGAATATTTTTGCCAATTCATTGACAAACGCAATGTTGATGTCGCGTTGCGAATTCTCGATGACCTTGGCCGCTTCGGCTACCTTGATCGATGGTGCGAGGTGTGTTCCGGCAATAATCACCGACTTGTACAGCGCATCTACTTTTTGCCCGATCTCGGGTGTAGAACCCGCGGTGATCTTGAGGATTTTCTCTACGGTATGCTCTTTGTCGCCAGGATTAATGCGTTCAGGAGAATATCCGACAAAGAAATCAACATTGAACTTTAAACCTGAAACTTTTTCGAGCACCGGCACACATTCGTCTTCGGTCACGCCCGGATAAACGGTCGACTCATACACGACAATGTCGCCTTTCTTGAGCACCTTGCCTACCGTTTCGCTCGACTTGTATAAAGGTGTCAAATCGGGGCGGTTGTTTTTGTCGACGGGTGTCGGAACCGTGACGATATAAAAATTGCAATCTTTAATGTCGTCAAGGTTGTGGCTGCAATACAATCCTTTCGTTCCATCGGCCGACGATTTGAGTACGGCCTGAAGGTCTTGGTCGCTCACTTCGAGCGTCGTATCGGTGCCCGATTGCAATTCGGCTATCCTTTTTTGGTTGATGTCAAATCCCGTAACCGGATACTGCGTCGCAAAAAGTCGCGCCAGCGGCAAGCCTACATACCCGAGTCCGATGATGGCAATTTTGGTGTCCATAAATTTTTGTTTGGGTTATGACCCGATCGATTGGTAAATGAATCCTATTTCGCGCAACTTGGCTTCGTCGAGCAAATTGCGTCCGTCAAAAACGAAGGCAGGTTTTTGCATGTTGTCGTAGATGCGCTGCCAGTCGTAGGCCGCAAATTCATCCCATTCGGTCATGATCGCGATCGCATGGGCATGGTGGCATGTCTCGTATGGATCTTCGAAAACCGTTACTTTTTTGCGGTTCTTCTCGACGTTTCTGGTTTTCAGATAATCCAAATCGGCATACACCTGATCGGCATCCACCTTTGGATCATAAACTGCAATGTTGGCCTGCTCGTTCACCAAATCGTCGGCAATATAAATCGCTGCCGATTCGCGCGTGTCGTTGGTGTCTTTTTTGAACGCCCAACCCAGGAATGCGATTTTCTTGTCGGCTACCGTATTGTACAAAGTCGAGACGATGTTGTTGCCGAACCTTCTTTTCTGGTGGTCGTTCATGATGATGACCTGCTCCCAATAATCGGCCACTTCCACCAGTCCGAAAGACTTGCAGATGTACACGAGGTTCAGGATGTCTTTCTGGAAACACGACCCTCCGAAGCCTACCGAAGCTTTCAAAAACTTAGGCCCGATACGGCTGTCCATACCAATGGCGCGTGCCACTTCGTTGACGTTGGCACCCGTTTTCTCGCACAATTCCGAGATGGCGTTGATCGACGAAACGCGTTGCGCCAAAAAGGCGTTCGCCGTCAGTTTAGACAATTCCGACGACCAGACGTTGGTGGTCAGGATTTTTTCGCGTGGCACCCAATGGGCATAAATATCGACAAGGGTTTGGATGGCCTTTTGCCCTTCTTCGCAGGTTTCTCCACCAATCAATACACGGTCCGGATGCAACAGGTCTTGTACGGCGGTTCCTTCGGCCAAAAATTCAGGGTTCGACAAAATTTGGAACTGCACGCCGTTTCCGGTATGGTTCAAGATGCTCTTGATGGCCTCGGCTGTACGTACGGGCAAGGTCGATTTCTCTACGACGATTTTATCGTCTTTGGCGATACGCGCGATTTGACGCGCGCAAAGTTCGATGTATTTGAGATCGGCCGCCATGCCTTTCCCCGAGCCATAGGTCTTGGTTGGCGTGTTGACCGAAATGAAGATCAACTGGGCTTCATGTATGGCCTTTTCGACTTCGGTAGAAAAAAACAAATTGCGTCCGCGCGCTTCACCCACGATCTCGCCCAAGCCGGGTTCATAGATCGGGATGTTGTTGATGTCCTTGTCGTTCCAGGCCGCAATGCGTTCGGCGTTCAAATCGACTACGGTTACTTCAATGTCGGGGCATTTCTGTGCGATGACGGCCATCGTAGGGCCTCCAACGTAACCTGCGCCAATACAACATATTTTGGTCACTTTCATGTTCGTGGTCTTATCGTTTTTTTGGGCTACCTGAGGTTGTTCCAATACCATTTTACTGCTTCTTTTAATCCTTGTTTTATTGAAAATTGTGGGTCGTAACCCAGCAATGTTTTTGCTTTTTCGATGCTGGCCAACGAATGTGGGATATCGCCTGCGCGGTTGGGTCCGTGAACGATGGGCACCTCGGCAATTGCGGCATCGAATTCCGACAAATATTCCTTGAGGTACGCCACGAGGTTGTTGAGCGTGTTACGGTCGCCAAAAGCCGTATTGTATACCGTATTGACTGCATCGGGATTGCGTGTGGCCAACGCCAGTGCGTTCATTTGGATGACGTTGTCGATGTAGGTAAAATCGCGCGAATAATTGCCATCGCCATTGATGACGGGACTTTCGTGCTTCATGAGCTGCATTACGAATTTCGGAATCACCGCGGCATAGGCACCGTTCGGGTCCTGCTTGCGTCCGAAGACGTTAAAATACCTGAGCCCGATGGTTTCCAGGCCATAGGTTTTGCTGAAAATATCGGCGTAAAGCTCGTTGACATACTTGGTGATGGCATAGGGCGACAAGGGCTTGCCTATCACATCCTCTACTTTCGGCAGACTTTCCGAATCGCCATAAGTAGACGAACTGGCTGCATACACAAAACGCTTGACTTTTGCATCGCGGCTTGCGATGAGCATGTTCAAAAATCCAGAAACGTTGACGTCGTTGCTCGTTATCGGGTCGTTGATCGACCGCGGCACCGAGCCTAACGCTGCCTGGTGCAGTACATAATCTGCGCCTTCGACGGCGTGCTGGCAATCGGCTAAATTTCGGATATCACCTTCAATCAGCGTAAACTTTGGGTCTTTAATGCATTCGGTCAAATTGTGGCGGTGACCCGTTGCAAAATTGTCGAGACAAACCACTTCGTGCCCTTGGTCGAGAAAGTACTCGCAAAGATTCGACCCGATGAATCCCGCACCACCTGTAATCAATATTTTAGACGGTATCCGCATTATTTTCGTTTGAGCTTTGCCATTAATTTTTGCCAAAATGTTTTAGGACGCTCCTCTTCATGGTAACCGCCCCCGTATGAACCTGCGCCCCCGTAACCATAACCATAGCCATAACCGTAACCATAGCCATAACCCGTTCCATACCTGGCCTTGCTTTCATAGCCATTGAATACAATGCTGATGTTGTTCAGTTCGCCGCGTTTCTGGTGGTTGTTGAGCAAATGTACCATGCTTTTCTTGGTGTAATTTTGGCGCATGACGTAAAGCGTTACATCGGCATACTCGGCCAATTCGATGGCATCCGAAACCATTCCCGCAGGAGGGGTATCCAAGATGATGTAATCGTAACGTGTCTTAAGTTCGCGCATCATCTCGCGCATGGCGTCGGAGATGATCAACTCCGATGGGTTAGGCGGAATAGGTCCCGAGGTAATCACATCGAGATGTGGAACTTTGGTAGGCTGGATAATTTCGTCGATGGTCTTTTGGCCAATCAGGTAGTTGACCACGCCGATGTCGTTCGAAATATCGAAATCGTCAAAAATCTTCGGTTTGCGCAAATCGAGCCCGACAATCACTGTCTTTTTCTCGCTCAAGGCAAAGACCGTAGCGATGTTGAGCGAGCAAAACGTCTTGCCTTCGCCCGAAATCGAAGAGGTGAGCATCAGCGTCCTGGAACCATCTATTGCCTGCTTCTTGTACAGAAACTGCAACGAGGATCGAATGGCCCGGAAAGACTCCGACAATGCCGACTTGGGCCGTTCGAAAACCGCCAGGTTGCTTCGCGTTGGTTTTATCCCGATCACGCCAATCAATGGAATCTTGGTGAGTTTTGTAATCTCGTCGGTACTCAAAATGGCATTCTCGACAAAGAAAATTGCAAAAATACACAACAGCGGAACGATCAACCCCAAAAAGAAAGCCAGGATATAATTGATACTCGTGTTGGGCCCTATCAAACCTGCCCCAATATCCTTGGCGGGATCGATAAAGTGGATGTCCGACAGGTTGGCCGCTTTGACAATTTCGGCCTCGGAACGTTTTTGCAGGAAGGTGTTGTAAATGTTGTCGCTAAGGTCGTGCTTGCGTAAGATTTTGAGGTATTCCTGTTTGTCTTCGGGCAACTTGCGGATCTGTCCTTCGATCTCGGCAATCTTGTTGTTCACCAAAGAGAGGTCGTACTGAAGCGATGTGCCGGCCGATGCGATGTTCTCTAGCAACACTTTCTTGACCGCTTCCATTTGGCTGTCGAACTCCCTAAAAATCTTCTCGCTCTTGACCGAATAAGCCAATTCCGATCGTTGCATCGAAAGCGAGATGAGCTTGGACACGTTCGAGACGATGTTTGGATCTTCGATCCCGGCTACAGTTGGCGCGGGTAATCGCGAATAGTCGACGCTGTTTCGCAAATAAGACTTAAGCGAGTTGTAGTAGGCGATTTTACGTAAGATCAAATCCCTTTGGGTATCGTGCTTGAGCAGTTCTCCCGTAATCGCCGTACCTCCTTGTTCGATTTCGACAATGTTATTGTTTCGGTTGAAGTTCTTGAGTTCGTTCCCTGTTTCCTTGAGTTGGTCTGCCATCGACACCAACGTCGAATCGATAAAGTCGATGGTATTGGTGGCAAATTGGTTCTTGCGATCGAGCTCTTTCTTGATCAACATGTCGACCGTCGAATTCAGGAAGTGGGACAAGCGCTTCTTGTTTGGTCCTTGCATCGACAAATTCAAAATGGATGCCGCCTTGGCATCAATTTCTACTTTAATGCCTTGGTAATGGGCTACCGTGGTGTCAAAATCATTGAACCTGACAAAATATTCGGCATTTTTGTACGTCCCTGGGTTTTCGTTGATCAACAATGTCCAATTCAAAAACGGCAGCGATACGGGTTGCCCGACCTTGAACTTTTGTGAAAAAACACCCGGCGCCACCGAAACTTTGCTTTTCGTATCGTCGGCATAATGCACAACGCTTACTTTTTCGCTCTCAAAATTGATGCTAACTTGGTATTCGGTTTCGCTTAGAAACTTAATATCTACCAAAGTTCCCTCTACTTGCCCTTTTTGTTTGTCAAGTATCAATTTGAACGGAACTTCCCCATAAACGTCCTTGTAGTTGTAGCGCGCTTTTTGCAGGTAATCTACATAAAACTCCAATTTGGAAACCACGGTTTCATTGTGCGATCGAGAACGGAGCGAAGTCGAAATACTTTGCACCTGGTCTGAGGTTCCGCCCCAGTTGAATACCAAACTGGTCGTAGAGGTAAAAAATGGATTGTTCTCTTCCTTGACGGCCACGGTCGTGTACAATTCGTAAATCTTTTGCTTTCGGATGTTCACTTGATAGGCAATGGTGAACGCCACAGCAAAACTGACCAGGAACCATTTCCAGTACCCGATTATTTTAATCAAAAAGCCTTTGAAGTCAAAATTACTGCTTCCGCCCTCGAAAAGTGAAAAGTCTTTGGTATCGATCATACTATCGGTTTAAAAGCAAAAGCGTCGTGGTGATTAAAGTAAGTACAGAAAGGATGGTCCCTAAAGATTCGATTCCTGTTCGCCCTGTTCCCCATGATTTTTGCGGTAGCGGCTTGACATAAATGTAGTCGTTAGAACGCAGGTAGTAGTACGGGGATTGCATCGCCTTTACATCGGTCAAATCGATGTCATGCATCTCGGTACCATGCGGAAACTGCCTGATCACCGTAACATGGTGCCTGTCGCCTGTTACAGTGATATCTCCAGCATTGGCGATGGCTTCAAGTATGGTTGCCGAATCGCGGTAAAGAATCTTCGAACCGGGCGCCGACACTTCTCCGTTGATGGTATACCGTAAACCCGAAAGTTTGACCGTCACAAAAATATTGGCCTCTTTGTTGAAATATTCCTCCAACAATTTGGCTTCTATTTTTTGTCGTACCTCATCTACTGTCATCCCAATAACACTGATTTCGTTCAGGATCGGCATCCGGATATTGCCATGGTCGTCTATCACATAACCATCAAAGTATAGCAGGGCCTCGTTTTGTCCCGATTGTGTCGCCTCTTTGGTTTTGAAAATAGCGACCAATTCGGGATCGATGGCCTTGATGGTAATCGTAAGGATGTCGTTGGGTTGCAAACGGTAAGGCTTGGCCACCACAGGGTTGATATTTTGGATGGTGTCGTTCTTGTCTTTCTTTTGCAGGTATACGAGGTCTTTGGTCGGTACGCAAGAAGCAGAGAAAAGCGCGACGACGGCCAATAAAATCAGTATAGTTTTGTTCATGCGCGGCACAAAATTTAGCAAACAAAGATAGTTTTTCATTTATAAATACAAAAAAGAACGCCGTTAAATTGATTTAATTGTTTTTGAGCGCGTTCTCGAACGGAATCCTTTGCAGAATCGAGCGCCCAAGCGTAACTTCGTCGGCATATTCGAGCTCGTCGCCTACGGCAATGCCGCGTGCGATGGTCGACACCGTGATGCCGCTTTCTTTGATTTGCTTGTAGATGAAAAAATTCGTCGTATCGCCCTCCATGGTTGAGCTCAGCGCAAAAATTAGCTCGCGGACGCTCCCCGATTTGACTTTATCTACAAGCGGCGCAATGGTCAGCTGGCTGGGCCCTATACCGTCGATTGGCGAAATCTTACCCCCCAAAACGTGGTATATGCCGCGAAACTGCCGCGTATTTTCGATGGCCATCACGTCGCGAACGTCCTCGACGACACAAACAACACCTTGGTCGCGCGAACCATTTGCGCAAATCTCGCAAACTTCGGTGTCTGAAATGTTATGGCAACTTTTACAAAACCTGATGTTTTCGCGCATACCCACAAGCGCTTCGGCCAGGAAAGACGTTTGTTGCGCAGGTTGCCGCAACAGGTGCAATACCAGCCTGAGCGCCGTCCGCTTTCCAATACCGGGCAATTGGGCCATTTCGTGCACGGCTTTTTCGAGTAGTTTCGACGAGAATTCCATGGTGCAAAGGTAGGTAAAAGAGTCGTAAAGTCTTAAAGTCATAAAGTCGTAAAGTCTTAAGGCCGTCTACCCCGTTGCTCCCATCCAACCTCAAAAATTCCTCCACTCATAACATTGTTACTAACTACCTTACTCGAAAACCAACAAACCAACATTTTTTGCTATTTTGTCGGTCAAAATTAACGCCATGACCGCGACCGCCATACTCACGCTTATCGTCATCTACTTCAGCATCTTGTTCGTGATCTCGCATGTCACGAGCAAGAAGAATTCAGACAACGACGCTTTTTTCAAGGCCAACAAAAATGCCAAATGGTATTTGGTGGCCTTTGGGATGATCGGGACGGCCTTGTCGGGCGTGACGTTTATTTCGGTGCCGGGACAGGTGGGTTCGCCCGAGGTGCAGTTCAAATACTTCCAGTTTGTACTCGGGAACGCCATCGGTTTTATTTTGATCGCCAAGGGTTTGCTGCCGCTGTATTACCGCATGAACCTTACCTCGATTTACGGCTACATCGAACAACGGCTCGGACACGTGTCCTACAAAACAGCGGCTACTATTTTCCTGATCAGCCGTACCATCGGGTCGGCGGCGCGTTTGTACCTGGTCGTGTTGGTGTTGCAACGCTATGTATTCGACGAATTTGGGGTGCCGTTTTGGGCGACGGTGTTCGGGTCGCTTGCGCTTATTTTTGCCTACACTTACCGCGGCGGGCTCAAGACCATCATTATCACCGATACGTTGCAGACGTTGTTCCTGGTATCGTCGGTTGTTTTCACGATTTTCTTTATCTGCAACAGCCTCGATTACAGCCTTCCGCAGGCGTTCGAAGCCGTCAAGGAAAGTAACTATTCGAAGATTTTCTTTTACGAAGATTGGCTCAAGGGCAACTATTGGATCAAACAAATCCTGGGCGGGATTTTCGTCACAATAGCCATGGTGGGGCTCGATCAGGACCTGATGCAAAAAAACCTGAGTTGCAAAAACATCGGCGAGGCGCAAAAAAACATGTTTACGTTTACGGGCATTTTTGTGGTGATCAACCTGTTTTTCCTGAGCGTGGGCGCGTTGCTTTACCTGTACGCCGAAAACCACGGCATCGCAATCCCGATGGTAGACGGCAAGCCCCGAACCGATTTGCTGTTTCCCGAAATCGCGTTCAACCACCTGAGTTTGATTCCAGCCATCGTGTTCTTGCTCGGGCTCACGGCCGCGACTTTTGCCACCACCGATTCGGCGCTTACCGCACTCACGACTTCGTTCTGCGTAGACTTCCTCGGGATGGACAAGGCCGAAAACCAAGGAAAAAATTCGGTCCGTACGCGACATGCCGTGCACATTGGATTTTCGGCGCTGATGTTTGTCGTGATCCTGATCATTTACCTGCTCAACTCCGATTCGGTCGTGGCCATGATCTTTAAGATTGCCGCGTATACCTATGGGCCGCTGCTCGGGCTCTACGGGTTTGGATTGTTTGTCAAGACCAAGACGGTCAAGGAACGCTGGGTGCCATTGGTGTGCATCTTGGCTCCTGCCCTTACTTTTGCGATCAGTTCGTATTCCAGCACATGGTTTGGCGACTATCAATTTGCCGAGGAGCTGATCATCGTGAACGGTGCGCTCACGTTCTTTGGATTGTGGCTCATCAGCAAACCCGCCGACCGGGAAACGCGATTCTAGTTATTTCAATTTTTTATTGTTATTACTTATTGTTATTTTTTATTCCTTCTTTGGTAGCTTTTGTAGCACGGGACGCAATAAATAATAACAATAAAAAATAATCAATAATTACCGACGGCCAGCATCACCAACGTACAGGCCACTTCCATCCCGATGTTGTTCGCGCGCAAGAGCTGATACAATTCTGGGTTTTCGGTACCCGGATTAAAGACGACGCGGTTGGGTTTGAGCGACAGGATGTAGTCGTAATACGCCTTTTGGTTTTGCGGATTCAGGTAAAGTGTCACCGTATCGATGTCCTGGAACGGAACGGCTTCTTTGTGGATCTTGACGCCAAAAACTTCGGTTTCCTTATGCCCGACGGCTTCTACCGGATGGCCGTAAGTGGTGAGCCTGTTGATGGCCATGTACGAATAACGCGCCGGATTGGCCGATGCGCCCAGGACGAGGGTTTTCTTTTTCATATCGCAGATGTTCCCCTAAAATTACTACCTTTAGGCTGAAAGTTTCTTAATTTCGTCGTAAAAAATGTTCGCGAAAACATAATCTGCGCATGACGTTAAGTTGACTTGCGGTTCGAACCCCAAACCTAATTTTGCACAAAAACCATGGAACTTTTCATCTACTTGTTTGCCGCATTGTTTTCTGTCCTGAACCCCATTGGCACCGTACCGATATTTGTAGGCCTTACGCAGGACGACTCCAAAAAGGAACGCTCGCGCATTTCGCTCTGGACGGCCATCAATGTGGCGATCATTTTGCTGATTTCGTTTTTTGTAGGGCAGTATGTACTCGCATTTTTTGGCATCAGCATCGACGCGTTGCGCATCGCGGGCGGGATGATCATCGTGGGATCGGGGTTCTCTTTGCTGTCTGGTAAATTCAAAAAGACGCGCGGCATCAACAAATCGGTCGAAACCGAAATCCAAAACCGCAACGACATCGCGCTCACGCCCTTGGCGATGCCCATGCTGGCGGGCCCGGGCTCCATTTCACTGTTGATTGCCTTTTACCAGGAACACCACACAACACAAGAAATCATCTGGTCTTGTGCGGCCATCCTGACCGTCGCGTTGGTGATTTTTGTCATTCTGCGCAGCTCGCACTACCTCGCCAAGATATTGGGCGGGTCGGGCATCGTGGCCATCTCGCGCATTGTTGGGTTCATCGTCATCGCCATTGGCGTTCAGTATATTGTGAGCGCCATCGTCAGCATCATCAAAGGCAATTTGATGTAATCAATTCACAACAGGATAAACGTGATGTCATCGTCTCCCTGACGGATGGTACCCACCAGCTCTTTGTTGAACGATTTGCGAATGGCCGCGAGCAACCGAGGTCGAATGGTTTGCGTCGGCTTTTCGACATTCAACTTGACATAGACCAACTTGTTGCGCATGGCCTGCGTGATGGCCTCTTTATGGGGCAGATGAAATGCCGCGGAATGGTACTCCGTATCGGAATTGGCCAACCGTTGCATAAAATGATTGAGTTCGTCGTGAAACGGAATCTCGAATTCGCATTTCAACTCTATGAAAGAATGCGGCGTCATTTTTAGGTATATTTGGGATGATAAATATACGATTTGCGAATGTAACAGCCTAACAATATTCGCATTTTTTACCACAAGATTTCCACAACCTGTTCAAATCAAAAAAGCCCCTCTTCCCAAACGGGCCGAGGGGCTTTCGCTCAAAACAAAAATAAACGAAACATTAACTGGGTAAACCCAATTATTTCGGTTTATTGCAAGACGATCTTACGCGTCGCAGTGTAGTCGCCCGATTGGAATTTCAGGACATAAACACCGTTGTTCAATTGACCCAAATCGATCGATTGGTTAAAGAAACCGGTAGCCGATTCGAGGGTTTGCTCGAATACTTTCGCGCCTGTGATGCTGTAAACACTTACTGTATTTTGTGCACCGGCAGTCGCCAAGTCGTATACAATGTTGATTTTCTTGTCTACTGTTGGATTCGGATACACACCAAATGCATTGTTATTGCCGAAAGTCTCGGTAGCCAACAAGCTGGTCACGTCTTGATGGTTAAACGTGATATTACCGGTGCTGCTTCCTGCAAACGAATTGAAAGCCAAGCGGTATACTGTATTGTTCGGCAATTTCACATAGAACGCCTTGTCTGTAGCGATTGAATACGTAAAAGTGGCTTGGTTAAAAGTCTTCCAGTCGTAACCGATTTGGTTGATGTCTTCAACATAAGTCAGCCCGCCGCCGAGCAGTGGATCTGGCATACCAGCAGGTTCGATGTTCTCGGCCACCTGTACGTTCGGCGCGTGGAAAACACCGGTCACGTCTTGCCAGAAAGACCCGTCACCAAAATAGTCGGTTTTGTATTTGGTGAAAGTGATGTCCCAGTCGGTAGTGGCAGGCTCGGCAACTACAGCCGTAGCATTCTCGAGCGAGTAGTAGTTGAAACGGTTGGTCGGGTTGGTCGCGTTAGGCAATACCACTTGCTGGTCTGCGCCCCAAGCCGATCCGTCCCATGTGGCGTAAGTAAACGTATAACCACCAAAGAAGTCGTCGATCTTGAACTTGCGGAAGGTACCGTTGGCATATTTCAACACAAAAACCACAGCGCCGGTAACGTGGTGGTTGCCCGGGTTGTATTCGCCCCAGCCGTAAGTAGCCGAACCTTGGTCGAATGCACCCAAATCCCACTGCGTTTCGCTGTTGTACAGACGTGTCCAGTTTGCGATTTGTGTCACATCGATGGTAGCCCAATCGGCAATGTTCGAAGAAGCATCATACACTTCGATGTTTCTAGCGTCGTTGATACGCGTGCCGAAAGCAAATGCGCTGGTACGCAAGAAAGCCACATCCCAAGAAGCGTGCGGGTATTCGTTGTTGGCTTGGGTCGGCAATTTGTAGTATACCTGGTTGGCATAACCAGAACCCATAGAGATCGATGCATTGACGACCTGCGCCTGCGCCGTAAATCCGGTCAAAATGGCCGTTAACAAAAGTAATCCTCTTTTCATGGTGGTAAGTATTAAATGATTATGGTAATAATTTATATTCAAATTTTGGATAGCCGCGCTCGCCGCCTTCGCTCAAAAAGCCCAGCATGCGGATCTTGTAGTAATTGCCGTCGATGTCCTTGAGCACATAAAAACGATCGGCATAGGCCGTGCCCGAAAACACATCGCGCCAATCGGCACCAATCACGCGCTGGTCGTCCTGGAGCAACGCATCGTTTACATTGGCCTTGGTGAAATTCGCAAAAGTAACCGTCGGCTCCGACACGTTTACGCGGTACACCTTGACGCCTGCCCTGAGGTTGTTGAGCACAAAATCGGAATAGCCGTAAGAGCCAGCGCCCGCAATCACATTGGTGAATACCGTAAAACACAAATCCCACTTGGCTTTTTCGGGTTCAACGAGCACCGGTTGGTTGGTGTCGAAACTAAAAAACGTAAAATTGTAGGCCGCGTCTTTTGGGATCGAGATCTCCTGGTGCGTTGTGCTGTTCAAATTGGCATACTGCAAACGATAGCCCTCGCCTTCGCGCAGGATACGGATTTTTTTCCAGCCTCGCGCATCGCCCGTAATGGCCACGCTACCCGCCGGAGGAATAGTGTTCCCCACCTTGTAACCCAGGTTCACCAGGTATACTTTGTTGTCTTCGTCGTTGGCCGATATTTCGTCGATGGCGGTCTCGAGGATGTTCCCATTCGGCGCATCGATGTAATTTTCATTTTCGGGATCGAACGTACCCACGGCCACCTGGCTCTGGAAACCCGATACGCTGGCCGGCGTTACCGCGTCGATGTCGGTCACGTTCAAATTGCGCGCCGCCATGTAGATCGAACCATTGATGGTCACGCGAAAATGATCGCCGCCATAAAAGCCCAAATCCCAAATATCACGACGGCTTTCGGTGGTCATTTCTTCGCTCAAATCGACAAACACCTGGTTGCCTTGGTTGGGCCCACCCACTTCCGACACGAGGATCGCGCCCAGCGACGCGCTAAACGTCATCTGCGTAAGTGTATAACCTTGGATGTTCGAGAATCCGGCGTAGTCTACACGCACGACTTCAAACTGTACTTTCTTGACCAAATCGGCATCGTCATACGGCAACATCAGGTTGTGGTAGGTAAACGACACACGGCTCTGGCCCACAGTAAAATCGAGTGCGATCAAGTTATCGACAGCCTCGGGCGTGGTCGAAAAATCGACGCCGTAGACGCTCTGGTCGGGCGTTACCTTGAGTTGGATGGTACCCGCCGCTTCGGCCGGTTTAGAAAAAACGAGTGTAATTTCTTGGGGGGCATCGTCGGAATATTTGTAGGATTCGCGTTCGAATCCGGCCACGAAAGGCAATGCCTCTACATTGTCTTCGGGTTCACAGCCCGGCAACAAAACGGCCAACAGCAATAAAACGGAGTATATCTTTGCTTTCATATTAAAAGTTGAGTCGGTAACGTAATTTCATGAAATAAGAACGGCCATAACCCAGCATGACGCTGCTCGAGGCTGCCGTATGTGTCCCGCCGCCATCGGTACTGGTGTTGACCTGCGTGATATCGAGCAGGTTGCGCGCGCCAATGGTAAGCTCGAGCGTACGGTTCAAAAACGGTTGCATGATCGACGCGTCGAGCCACGTGAATTCGTTTTGACGACCCTTGACGATCTCGCCCGTAGACGGCACCTGGATGAACTGGTACTGCGGCCCGGTGTATTTGAGATAGGCCGAAAAAATCGTCCCGGTCTTGGCCAGCGTATGCGACAGGTTGGCGTTGTATTGCATCGCGACCAGATAATCGTCGGCTTGTTCGCTCGCGCTCAAGATGTCGAGCACCTTAGAAGTACCCGAAACCGTCACGCCCGCGTTACCTGACCAATTGCGGTATTGGAAACCGGTGGTGAGCGTACCGCCATAGGTGCGGAACAAGTCGATGTTGTCGAAAGTAAAAGCGAGTTTACCCTCGTCGTTGGTATAGGTGATTTGCTCGATGCGGTCACGTACGTCGAGGAAAAATCCGTTCAAACTGGTACGGAACAAAGCCCCCGATTGCGAAGCGAACGTCTTGTTGAGGAACAACGAAACCGAAGTCCCTTGCTCTGGCTTGAGGTTGGGGTTGCCCTGGCTGTCGTGGTTGACATCGACAAAATAAGTATACAATTCCTCGTAGTTCGGGATTCTTGGCGCAGTACCCACCACGGCACGCAACTGATAGCCTTTGCCCAAATCGTAACGCGAACTGAGCGAGAGCGCGGCCTGCGTATCGAACTGCGACGAGAACATCACACGCGCACCCGGACGCAACGAAAACCGTTTGGTGAAATTGATCTCGGTCGAAGCGAACGCGTCATAAGATCCTAGTCTTTTTTCAAGACTGCCGTCGAACAGCACCCCGGTCAGGTAAGACAAATGACCCGTGATTTCGCTGATCTCGTACCCCACCTGAAAATCAATCGTTTCGTTCTTGAGGAAGTTGCTGAAATTACCGCGTGAATGAAAACCTTCGCGCGATTCATACTCGGTTTTTTCGACGTCGTATTTTTGGCGCTCGCCGATGCGGTACTTGAACGTCTCTACATTGCGCTCCTGTTGCTGGAACGAGGTCGAGATGTCGTAATCCATGAAAGAAAACTTGCCCGTCGCGTTGAAATGGTGAAAATAACGCGTCGAGATAAACGTGTTGTCGTCGAACGTCACCGGATGGATCGTCCCGGTTTGCGGTTGCGGATTCTCCTGTACATTCTGCGAGTAAAAATCGGTGCTCTCGTCAAAGAATTCGAACTTGTAGAAAAAGGCGTGGTTGTCAAGGTTGTACCCCAAAAACGCCTTGGCATTCACCTGGTCTTTCGGCAGCCAGCGGTAGCCGCGTTGCCCGTCGTTGTACAAATGGTCCTTGCCCTGGCGGTCATCGAGGAAGCCCTTGAAATAATTGGTGGTGACCATCGCATTGGCATACAAACGGCTGTTGATGTTGTGGCCGATCTTGAGCGATTGGATGTGGCGCCCGCGCTTCATCAGGCTGTATTCGTCGCCCACGGTTTCCTCTTGGATGAATGGCGTGATTTCCCACTTGGATTTGCCGCTTTTCTTGGTAATGATGTTGATGATGCCCGAAATGGCGTTGGCCCCATACTCGACACCCATCGATCCTTCGACGATTTCGATTTGCTGGACGTCGTCGAGGTTGATTTGGGTCAAATCGGTGTTGTTGCCGAGCCCTTCGTCGTTGATGACCGGAATGTTGTCGATCAAAATCTTGAAATACTGCGCATCAAGCCCAAACAAACGCACGCTCGATTTCCCTGAAGATGCGCTCGGGATGATGTTGATGTTGAGCTGCTGGTTGAGCAAATCGGCCAGGTTGTTGCCCGCCTGACGGTCGATGTCGGCACGCGAAATCACCTTGACCTGGTAAACCGATTTGTCGACCGACTGTTTGCTGTACTGCCCGGTGATGACCACCTCGTCGAGCGGCTTGGCTTTGCGGATCGTATCGTTTTGGGCATGTGCGCCCGATATCGTCAGTAAAATAAATAAGGAGTAATGTTTGGTTGAGGGGCGAACGCCCGCACACACTGGCGCAGTTGGAGCGAATCGGTTAAAAAAGTGACGTAAACTTGAATGCATTCCTTATTTAGACTAATTACAAATTGTAGATAAAAATTTTTGCAAATATATCCTTTATTTTTAATTGTTCTAAATAAATATTGTATTTTTGCCGAAGAATTTTAACATCCAATCCCCTAATGAAAAAAAGTATTTTTGCGGCCGTCGTCATGTTGCTGACTGCCACAGCCATTGCTCAAGACAAAAAGAAAGAAGACATCAAAGCCATCAAGGCCATGTGTGGTTGTTATGAGGTAAAATTCAATTTTGCCGAAACGTTCCAGACCAGCAAGGACGAAAAATACGTGCCGTCTAAAACCAAGTACGACCGCGGATTGGAATGGGTGGAACTCGTAGAGGACACCCCGAACAAAATCGTCATGCAACATTTGTTGATCGTCAGCGACACCATGATCGTCAAACACTGGAGACAAGACTGGGAATACGAAAACACCCGTTTTTACAACTTCTTTAAGGACACAAGCTGGAAATACCAAACGCTGACACCTGCGCAGGTCAAAGGCCAATGGACACAACGCGTGTTCCAGGTAGACGACAGCCCGCGCTACGAAGGTACCGCTACATGGGTTCACGTAGACGGACGTCATTTTTGGGAAAACACCACCGATGCCCCGTTGCCGCGCCGCGAGCACACGATCAGAAACGATTACAACGTCTTGAAACGCACCAACGTACATGAAATCGTAAAAGAAGGCTGGATCCACGACCAGGACAACATCAAGATCCAACGCGACGATGCGGGCGCCGATACGGTCATCGCACAGGAAAAAGGCCACGACGTTTACACCAAAGTAGCCGACTCGAAATGTGTGGCCGCGCACAAATACTGGGCTACGCACAAAGGCATGTGGAAAAACGTACGCGACAAATGGGCGACCGTTTTCGCAAGAAACAAAGACCTCAACCTGTACAACAAAATAGAGGGCACCTCATTGTTCATGAAATTGTTCGACGTCAAGGCCGATGCGCCAAAGACCGAAACCGACAAAATCATCGACAGCTACATCAAAGGATAATTAGCTTGTTTCATACGAAAAATCCCGGATGCCGATGGTGTCCGGGATTTTTTATTGGTCTGTTGCTCAAATCTTCATCTGCAAGATGGGATAGTCTTTTCCGGCGCTGTCTTTTTCGGTTCGTCCACATACGACGAAGCCACATTTCTCGTAGAATTTTACGGCTTTTAGGTTCTGCTCGTTGACGTCGACTTTGTTGGCCTGCCATTCGACCAACGCGAATTCCACGAGCCGTTTGCCCAAGCCTTTCCCGATATGATCGGGGTCAAGGAACAACATCTCGATTTTTGTGTCGGCCACCCCGACAAATCCGACTACGCGGTTTTGATCGACCACACAAAAAACAGGAAACGAATTGAAATCAATATGCTCAACAATTCCTTTAAAATACACAATGTCTGTCGGATCCAAAAAATCATGCGTCGCGCGAACCGAACGCTCCCACACATCGACCAACTCCTTCTTGAAACGGTCTTCGTAAGGTACTATCGCAAATGGTACTGGCATGCCGAACCCAATTTATTTTGCCGATAACCGATCAATTCCTCGGCAGGAAAATCTCGGCCATCATGCATCGCGCGCTTCCGCCGCCGCAGGCTTCGATCGTGTCGAGGCTCGAGCTTAGGATGGTCGCGTGTTTTTCAAGTTTCGAAATTTGATCCTTGGTCAAACTTTGGTGTGCCGCGGTGCTCATCACCAAATAACGACGGTCGTCCGAGCCGCGCACTTCGAGCATGTTGCCCGCAAAATTATTGACCTGGTCTTCGGTAATCAGGATGATTTCCTTGTTGTCTTGCTTGAGGTTGTCGAGCACGTTTTTGCGCTCGACCTTGTCGTCGATCGAATCGGCGCAAATCACGGCAAACGTTTCACCCAGACACATCATCACATTGGTGTGGTAAATCAGCTTGCGCTCGCCGTCGACGGTTTGGAACGCCTCGAAAATCACGGGCGCCAAGTCGAAATCTTCGCAGAATTCGATGAACAATTCCTCGTCGGCGCGTGGCGATAAGGCGCAATAGGCCTTGCCGTTGGCGCGGTCGAGCAATAAACTCCCCGTTCCTTCAAGGAAAAAGCCGTCTTGCTCGGCCTCGGTATAGTCGATGATGTTCTCGATCTGGAAACCTTTGTCTTCCAAAACATCGAGGATTTCCTCGCGGCGTTCCTTGCGCCTGTTTTCGGCAAACATCGGATACAGCGCCACATCGGCGTTTTCGTGGAACGACACCCAGTTGTTCGGGAAAATCGAATCGGGTGCATCGAGTTCTTTCAAGTCATCGACAACCGTCACATCGACACCCACCATGCGCAGCTTTTGCACAAAGGCATCGAATTCTTCCTGCGCACGCGCGTTGACTGTTTCGGGCGAAAGCCCATCGAGTACTTTCTGGTAGTAGTTGTTGACGGCCGTTTGTTCGTTCATACGGAACGCAACGGGCCGGATCATCAATATAGCGTTGGTGGTTTGTTTCACTTTTTTATTTTTTATTCTTTATTGTCATTTTTTATTGGCGTTCCCTTACGGGTCGGGCTTTGCGCTGCAATCCCTAACGCACATCTCACAAACGGCGATTTCAATCATTAGATAGAGAATTGTCCGCGCATTGCCATTATTTATTTTTTATTGCTTATTTTCTATTTACCGACGATCCAATAAATAATAAAAATAAAAAATAATTAATCCCGAACGAGCGGCAAAGTCGAACACCGCAACAATCCCTCCTGCTTCGCAATCTCGGCATACGGAATCTCTTCTACTGTAAAATCGTGCTCGCGCAGCCATTGGTTCAGGCGTGTGAAATTCTTTTCAGACACCACCACGTCGGGCGCGATCGAAAACACGTTCGAGAACATGTGGTACATCTCGTCGCGCGTGATGTGGAACAGGTTGTCCATCCCAAAAATATCGACAAGCTGTTGGTACTCGGCCTCGTTGCGGAAACCGCCCTTGTAAATGATGGCCTTGTTTGTGCCTACGGGCTGGAAACAGCAGTCGAGGTGCAACGCGTTGTCGCGCGCATCGGCCCACGACTTGACCAGGTCGAACGTGAGGATCTTTTTGTGCGGGAACAAATCTTTGATGTAGTCGATGCCCGCCTGGTTGGTACGCGCGGTCTTGACCTGGGCGTAATCGGCGCCGCGGTAGGTGCCGATAAAAATATAGTCGTTGTACAGGATGACGTCGCCGCCTTCTATGTGTATCTTTTCTTTGTCTACGATGCGCTTGACTTTGGCCGGGTCGATCTGATCGATCACATACTCGATGGCTGGAAATTCCTTGTCGCGTTCGGGCAGGATGCCCGCCTCGATGATGATGTCGTCTATGACAAACGCGATGTCGCGCGTAAAAATCTGGTTTTCGTTGGCCACGAGTTCGGGACGGTAGACCTTTACGTCGTATTTTTCGAAGACTTTGTTGAAGGCTTCCATTTCGGCCACCATGTCGGCTTCTTTCGGATAGGTACCCGCGAGGATGTGCTCTAAGGATTTGGGATCATAGGCCACGCTTGCCTCGGGTGTCGGGCCATTGCTCAAGGCTGTTCCGAGCACCACCGCACGCAGGCGCGAGGTTTCATTCTTAACATTAAGGGATAGCATAAAAAAAATATTAGGGCCGGCTTACCGACCGTCGGCAAATATAGCAAAAGACAACCGAATCCGAAAACGTTATCGCCGTTAGGTTTGGGTTAAGTCACATCAAAAAAGCCTTCCTACTCGGAAAGCCTTTTGATTGATCTATCGTTGCTTGATGGTTTATTCGATGATGAACTTGTGCGCTTTTTGTTGGCCGTCGACTTCGATCGTCAAGACGTAGATTCCCTGCGAAAGCTGGGAAACCGGAATACTGTAATGAACACCCAAGGTTTCGTTGGCCGTCCACAACAGCCTGCCGTTTACATCGACAATACGCATTTGGGCCGCGCCATTTACCTGTCCTTTGTTCAGGATATGCAATTGGTGCGATGCCGGATTCGGGTAAATCGCAAATTGGCTTTCAAACGCAGCGACTGCGAGCGCCGTCGTGTTGACGATGCCGCGGTACGGCTTCTTGTTCGCCTTGGTCAAGGTCACTTTGAGCGCGCTGTCTGAAAAAAGTGCGGGGATGGTCGCGTCGAAATGGCCATCGGCGATCAGCCCCGTCGTGAGGATTTCGTTGTCCTGCACGATCGAAACCAGGGCGCCCTCGGTATCGGACGCAATGTCGAGCATACCGCCCGCGAGCGAAATGGTCGGCGCGTGTGTGGCCGTGATGTCGGTGGTGACTTTGTCGCGGAAAATGGTAGACGCGTCGCCAAAAAACACCCATGTTTGCATCACTTCTTCTGAAGTATTGCTTTGGTTGTAGGCCTCGAGCATGCTCGCCTGTCCGTTGTAAAACAAGCCACCCAGCGATGTCTTGACGTTCTCGAGGTTGCTGCGCGTGATGAGCTCGGCCATTTCGTCCTGGGTTTGCATCGGCTCGGCCCACGCCATCAATATCGACGAACCGCAACTGGCGATGGCACCCGCCGGCGTATTGTTGTTGGTTTTGTTCAAAAATGCTTCGCACAACGACGTGCCGCCCACATAGGTACCGTTGTTGCACGCCACCGACACCACAAACGGATACTTGCCGTTGTTGGTGAGCAGGTTGGCTTGGGCATTGGTGTAGTTTCCGGTAGACATACCTTCGTTCCAGCCGTGCCCCGTATAGTTGAACAACCCTACGCCCGCGTTGACCGCCGCGGTAATGTCCTGCGCATCGGGGCTGCCGTTGCCGTCGCCTTCGCCGTGCGAACCGTCGTAAAATTCATGCACCTCGGCATAGCCGTACTCGATCAGTTTTTGGCCGATGTGGCGCAAATGCAGCCAATCGGGCTCGCCATCGTCGCCATAACCGTCGCCCTCGTTCGACCCGATCCCGAGCGCCCGCGTCATCCAGTCGCCCGCAAGCGGATTGGTTTCGTATTCGATCGTGCGCGACACCTGTGTTTGCACTTCCTCTGGTGATCCCGAAAAACGCCCGACCAGCAGTTCGGGGTACATATCGGCGCCGTCCATTTGGCCGTAGTAGCTGTCGCTCCACAATTCTTCCGAGCCAGGGCTTCCGTAGGTATGCGACGGCAAATCCTCGAAATCGCCCACGAGTTGCACATAGGCCAGGTTTGAATTGGCCAGGTAGGCGTTCTTGATGTAGTTCTGGATCTCGGCCGACGTTTCGCCCGCTTCGGTCACATAGGCCATATTGACATTGATGCCTTTTTCGATCTTCCAGTCAATGTATGGTTGCAAGGCCGTCATGTAATCGGAGGGCGTGATGACCAGGATTTCACCTTCGTCGGCAATGGGCTGGTACTCGGGCGCATTGAGGTAATGGTTACGATAAACCGAAGCGAATACTGCGGTCTTCGTGCTGCCGCTTGACAACTTTTCGTTGGTGCCTTGTTGCGCCGCATCGGTCGAAACCGTGACGGTGATGTTTTTGTAGACGCGCAATTGGTGCGTGACCGGATTGTATTGGTACGGATAAAATGTCACGGTGACGCCACGTGTGTCCCTGAAAACATAAGGTGTCCCGGCCTTGGCCAATGCACCTGGAAAAAAGGCATCGGTGTTGTAGGCCGCACCAAAATGCAACGGGATGCTGGCGGGGTTGACATTTCTTTTCAAGCTCCCTTTGGACGGCGCGACATGAATGTTGTCGAACTCCGCATACGAATCGTATGCAATGTCGATCGTGACGTTGCCCGTATTGGGAATGATCAGCGATTCGGAAACCATCGGCAACGCAGGCGCATCTTTGTCGAGCATGAGTACGGCATCGATGCCCGAAAAATCTTCGTAGGCCGCACCGTTGATGGTGGTTTGTGCAGAAACATACGGCGCTGTGGTATTCTTGATTCCCAATTGCGCAGGATGACTTGAAACGAGTTTGAGCTCTTGCGCGTTACCGGCCCACGTGATCAAGGCGGTCAGGAGGAGGTATTTTTTGGTCATAGCGTGTTTTTTAAAAAACTTTCTAAATGTAGTGAAAATTTTGTTTTATGTAACACGTTTACAATTAGTTATGTGAACATTTTTGATGAAATGAAAAAGCCCCGCATTGGCGGGGCTTGGGTTAGTTTTTGATGAATTTGGTTTGGAGGATTTGGCCGCTCTGGGTTTCGATTCTCACAATGTAGACCCCTTGCTTGAAAGCGGTAACGTCCATCTCTTCAAGACGAGACAATTCATTCTTGACGAAGACCGTCTTGCCGTCTATCGACAGTATTTGCAGCGAAAGTATTCTATCATGGCATTCGATTGTCAGCATTGCCTTGACAGGATTGGGATACAATTTTAGCGATGGTGCTGTTATTACATCTTTGGCTGGTTGCCCCGCCGAGTGATTCCCAGAAACGGCAGGCCGATAAACAAAACTATCGCTGCACCCTTCTATGTAAGCAACGAAACCGGCATCGTGGTTTGTCTCAAAATCAGGCAATAGCTCGATAAAATCGCCAGCGTGATAAATGCCAATCACATCGGGCCCGTCAAAAAAATCACGACTCCGGATCCATTGCAGGCGTTCGCGCTCGACTGAATCAACATAATTTACTTCAGATGTCAGCGTCCGTACGCAATTCTGCTGGTACACCCAAGTCGGTAAATTCGCCGCGTCGCCACTGACCGCACCAACATCGGTGGAATTCGGCAAAAAGTTGTAGTTGGGCCATTCGGGCTGGTCGATCACGCTCAGGAAAGGATCAAACATCTGGTAGTAAATCCTGCCGTCGATGCCTCGCTGCGGAATCCTTCCGTCTGCATTGTCGAGAATAGTTTCCTTGGTAATATTCCATTCGCGACGGTCGGGGTCAAACACTACGCCGCCCGACACGGTCATCCCATCGTAAAACCGATGCACAATATTTCCACTTTCCGAAAATTCGGCACCGGCCATCTGAAAAATCTGCGCATTTTGCGGCCCCACTATTTCACCGAGGTTATTGATCAGTCCAGTCTGATTGTCAAAAAACCCGATAAATAATCGTCCATTGAACACGCCGTTTTGCGTCTCCGAATAGCCGATGAGCATCCTGTCACTATTCATCGACATTTTCATCGGCCCGTTGACACTCGTCACGTCAATACCGCCCGAAGGCCAAATGTGGTTAAGTGCCGGCAACGGTGAAATTCCCGCAAGTATCGGCAAATGTATGCCTTGATCATCTACCAAATAGGAAAGGAGTCGGCCTCCATGCTCCACAACAATCCAGTAATCGAGTCCATTGCCGTGCGCAGCGGTGGTGATTTTCCCGAAATTGAAAGGATGATTCTCGTCTATCGCGATACCGTTCAAGTCGCGAAACGATAGGTTCATGGTCCCGGGCACTACATCGCCTAGTGCGCCAAGAGACATATCGACCAGTGCATAGCGTAATCCGTTTTGCTGTGCGAAGATGTTTTGGCCTACCGAGATGGCTACTACAAAATACTGGTTGGCGTCGGCAGGATTGGGAACGATTACGATATTCTGCGAGAAGTCGCCTCCCTGACCCCTAAAGAAATTGCCGTTTGGCATCACGATATGGTTTCGCTGGTAAATAGCATTGCCGTCAGTATAAAACAGCAAATTACCATCGCGGTCGGAAACGGAGGCTGTCGACAGACTTGTATTTGAATTTAACGCTGAAAGCTGTGGAACTACCATGCCGTTGTTAAAATCAAGCCCCCCTTGGTTGGCCAACGCCCAATTGGAAAATTGCAGGTTTTGTGCGAAAGCCTGACCCGCAAAAAGTGCAAATAATAAGGCTAAATTTTTCATCGCTTACTGTTTTGCCGATTGCTTTATCAGTTGTTCCATCTGCTCCTTAAGCGCGGCAAGTTCTGTTTGCTGTGATTGCAATTGACGCGATTGGATTTCGATGGTCTTGTTTTGATTGATCAAGTGCAGCGTCAATTCTTCGATTTTTTCCATCTGTTTGGCTTGCATTTCCCCTAGGTCAAGCCCGTTATTTGCCAGGTCCGTTGCCGATGGGATGTTTGGCAAGTGTTTGTGCTTTCGGATAAACGCGTCGACCTCGTCCAGTGGCATGAGTGTATAATTGTCCCCAAAAACATAATCTGCCCAGTTGTTTGGATTTCCATTACGCAGGGCTACTTTGACCCTCTCCGTCAAAACACCACCTTCTACGTATAGCCTATAATTTCCAGTTTCGGTAGGAAAAATTGCATCTGAACCTATATATATCCTACCATTTCGCTCGCTGCTCCGTGTGTTGAACCAAATGTTGTTGTCTTTCATGTCTACATTGCGGATGTGATTTACCGTATTCGTAATCGCGCCATCGTTAAGATAGATGCTGGTATCTGGGCCACCCACGCCGCCTGTAACAATTTTTTCAAGAATTACGTCGCCGTTGGCATTTACCGTGAGAAACTTTCCGTTCGTATTGTTCTGAATATTGGGCGTATTGGCGTTAAGATCCATGAATCGCAAGCCCGAAGTATTTGCAGATACAGCATTGATTTGTGTGTTTCCGTTGATTCGAAAAAGGTCATTATCAAATTCTCCATACAACAACGGATTATTGGTCCCCCAGTTATCAATCATCAATCGGTTATTGAGTGGCCCTGAAAGTCCCGTGGCCACCTTATTGCCAATCAACACATTGCCAGATGCTTGGGAAATCCATTGGCCCAGCCCATCGCCTATGGCAACATTTCCATCACAACTACCTTCTGGCCCGTCGATCCCAACTAATGTTCCATAACCCATGATAATATTGCCGTTACCATACTTGTTGGACTCCATCGCTCTTCTGCCAACCACTACATTTGAATATCCGGTCAAATTCCCGAGCAATGCCTGATCACCGAAAGCACAATTATATCGTCCCGTTGTGTTGTTGTAAAGTGCATAAGTTCCAAATGCAGCATTATAACTGCCTGAACCACCACCATGCGTACCGGTATTAAAAAGTGAAAACGCGCCAAATGCGGTATTGGCCACTGTAGTGTTGTTGTTGAGCGCCCCGTAGCCAAAGCCGGAACTGTTGTTGCCGTCCAGCGGCGTTCCGATGTTGGCGCCGGCGGCGACGCCATAATAAGTGTGGGTTTGTTGTCCGCTTACAGAAGCGGAACAGATTGCAAATAATGCAATCAATGGCATTGTTCTCATATTAGATTATTTAAAGGTTACTAGATTAAAACAAAACCTCAAGGACCAATCACGCCTATGCGCAAAATGTCCTCAAATAATCTGGCGAAAAAACAATAGTGGCCCAAAGGAAATTTGGGGTGGTGTGGTGCATTAAAGTTATAGAATAAAACCTAACGTTTTACAAAGCCGCGTACCAAATCGTAAAAAAAACAAAAAGCCCTGCAAATGCAAGGCTTTCATTATAAGCAATTTGATTTTTATCGCTTGTCCATATCCACAAACGGACGCAACGGGTGGCCGGTGTAAATCTGGCGCGGACGGCCGATCGGTTCTTTGTTGACACGCATCTCTTTCCATTGCGCGATCCAACCCGGCAAACGGCCGATGGCGAACATCACCGTAAACATTTCGGTCGGGATGCCCAACGCACGGTAAATGATGCCCGAATAGAAATCGACGTTCGGATACAACTTGCGCGACACGAAATAATCGTCCACCAATGCCGATTCCTCGAGTCTTTTGGCGATGGCCAACACCGGATCGTCTACGCCCAAGGTGTTCAACACTTCGTCGGCGGCTTTTTTGATGATTTTGGCGCGCGGATCGAAGTTCTTGTACACGCGGTGCCCAAAGCCCATGAGGCGGAACGGGTCGTCTTTGTCTTTGGCTTTTGCGAGGTATTTGTCGGCGTCGCCACCGTTCTTTTGGATTTCCTCGAGCATTTCGAGTACGGCCTGGTTTGCACCGCCGTGCAATGGTCCCCAAAGCGCCGAAACACCCGACGAGATCGATGCGAACAGCCCCGCATGCGACGAACCTACCATTCTTACGGTAGACGTCGAACAGTTTTGCTCGTGGTCGGCGTGCAGGATGAACAATTTATCGAGCGCGTTGATGACGGTCGGGTTGATTTTGTATGGCCCCGTAGGCAACGCAAACATCAACTGCATGAAGTTTTCTACATAACCCTTGGTGTTGTCGTAGTAGTTGAGCGGATAGCCCATCATCTTGCGGTAGGTCCAGGTCGCGATCACGAGGAATTTACCCATCGTTTTGCAGATGGCCTCGTACATTTCCTTTTCGTTATCGACGTTGACGACTTTGGGATTGAACGCCGTAAGTGCGCTTGTGAGCGACGCCAACACGCCCATAGGATGTGCCGTTTTCGGGAACCCGTCGATGATGTTTTTCATCTCTTCATTGACGAGCGTATACTTTCTAATGTCATTTTCAAACTGCTCCAGTTGTTTCTTGGTGGGCAATTCGCCGAAAATCACCAAATACGAAACTTCAAGGAAATCGGCTTTGTCGGCAAGGTCTTCGATCGCATAACCGCGGTAACGCAGGATGCCCTCTTCGCCATCGAGGAATGTGATGTCGCTCTTGCAAACGCCCGAATTCTTGTAACCTGGATCCATTGTGATGGCCAACGACATGTCGCGGAGTTTGCTGATGTCGATGCCTACTTCGTTCTCGCTCCCGACAATTACCGGAAACTCATACTTCTTGCCATCCAATTCTAATATTGCTGTTTTTGACATAATTATTGGGTAGATTAATCTTGGAATAATAATTTAACAAATCTAGGGAATTTAGAATCAATAAAAAAAAGAATATGGCAACGAATTCGTTAATTTTATTATAAATGACGTTGGATTTTGGGGTATAAAAAAACCCGACGCAAGTCGGGTTCTATCTAAAATCAAAAGGAATTACTTTTTAACCTTAAACGCCTTCAATCCCGGAAAATACGCCGTTGTACCCAACTCCTCCTCGATGCGGAGCAATTGGTTGTACTTGGCCATACGGTCTGAACGCGACGCCGAACCGGTTTTGATTTGTCCGCAGTTTAAGGCGACCGCCAAATCGGCGATGGTGTTGTCCTCGGTTTCGCCCGAACGGTGCGACATGACCGAGGTATATCCCGCATTGTGCGCCATGTTGACCGCGGCGATCGTTTCGCTCAGCGTACCAATTTGGTTCACCTTGATCAAGATCGAATTGGCGATGCCTTTCTCGATACCCTTGGCCAAACGCTCGACATTGGTCACATACAAATCGTCGCCCACGAGCTGCACCTTGTTGCCGATCAAATCGGTCAGGTATTTCCAGCCTTCCCAGTCGTCTTCATACATGCCGTCTTCGATCGAGATGATCGGGTATTTGGCGGCCAGATCGGCCAGGTATTCGGCTTGCTCGGCCGACGTACGGATCTTGCCGTTCGGCCCTTCGAATTTGCTGTAATCGTATTTGCCGTCTTTGTAGAATTCAGACGCGGCGCAATCGAGCGCGATCATGATCTCGTCGCCGAATTTGTAACCCGCCATCTCGACCGCTTTCTTGATCGTATCGAGCGCATCTTCGGTACCGCCCGCGAGGTTGGGCGCAAATCCGCCTTCGTCGCCCACGGCCGTAGACAAATGACGGTCGTGCAATACTTTCTTGAGGTTGTGGAAAATCTCGGTACCCATTTGCAACGCCTGCGTAAAAGTCTTGGCCTTGACCGGCATGATCATGAATTCCTGGAATGCGATAGGCGCATCGGAGTGCGACCCGCCGTTGATGATGTTCATCATGGGTACCGGCAACGTATTGCCCGAAACCCCGCCCACATAACGGTACAACGGAAGCCCGAGTTCGTTGGCGGCCGCCTTGGCCACGGCCAATGAAACGCCCAAAATGGCGTTGGCGCCCATGTTGCCTTTGTTGTGCGTACCGTCGAGCTCGATCATTTTCTGGTCGATCAAATTCTGTTCGAACACCGACATGCCGATCAGTTCCTCGGCAATGTGCGTGTTGACATTCTTGACCGCCTTCAAGACGCCTTTGCCCATGTAGGTTTTCCCGCCGTCGCGCAATTCCACCGCTTCGTGTTCGCCCGTAGACGCCCCAGAAGGAACGGCAGCGCGCCCGAGGACGCCATTTTCGGTAACCACATCTACCTCTACGGTAGGATTTCCGCGTGAATCAAAGATTTGCCTTGCGTGGATTTTGATGATGATGCTCATGATTTATTGTTTATTGTTTATTATTATTTTTTATTGTTGTTGTTTATTTGTTATTTCTCGATGGCAATTTTTTCGAAATATTTACAAATATAACCATTACGGGCATACCAAAATAGAATGTTATCAACGATAACGTTTTCAAGGCGACTGTGTAGATGTCAAGGATCGGTCGAAGCAAAACACCACGCGTGTCCCCGCGGCCGCGGCCGCATCGTCGTACAAATCCTCGAACGCAAACGAGTAGGCCGTGCCGTTCTTCGCGTTGAAATGGTTGAGCCGCTCGGCCGCCAACTTGACCCCGAACGACTCGCTCTGATACGGTTTTTGCGCGGCTTTCTCGGCCGCCCTTTCCCTGCCTATGCCGTTGTCGGTGACCGATAGTTTGTATACGCCGTCTTCCTGGTAGACGCTAACCGAAAGCGTCTTCTCACCTTCCTTGAGCATCAGCCCATGCCAAAGCGCGTTTTCGATGAAAGGCTGCAAGATGAGTCCCGGCAGTTGGATTTGCGCCGACACCGCATCCAGTTCGGGCAGGTCGGTCTTGATTTCGTGGCGGTACCGGATGCTTTCGATGCTCAGGTAGACCTTTATGATTTCGAGCTCCTCGGCCAATGCGATGCTGTTGGTTCTCGAAGTCTCGAGGATTTTTCGAATCAGCAGCGCAAACTTGCTCAGGTAAAAAACCGCTTTTTCCTTGTCGTTCTCGATCAGGTAGGCCTTGATCGAATTGATCGCATTGAAAATGAAATGCGGGTTCATCTGCGACCGAAGCGCATCGAGCTTAAGCCCCGAAAGCTCCGATTCAAACGCCACAGACAACGCCCGGACACGCTGCTCTTCATTCCCTTTCAACTCTTTCTTAAGCGCCGCGATGTGCGTCTTGAGCGAGGCTTCCAACTCTTGCTGGTAATGTCGTTCGAGTTCGTGCTTTTCGGCCTGTTCGGCCATCAACCGCTCTTGGCTGTTGATCTTTTCCACATACAACTCGCGAATCTGATACCCCAACCCCAGCATAAAAATGATCGACTCGATGATGATGCCCACATAAAAATACAGGATCGGGTAATCGGTGTGGTGTGTCGGGTACATCGACTTGTACAACGCCACATAGGCGAGCAACTGGTAACTGGCCAGGCCCGCGATGACAAAATACCTGAATTTGCCCGGAATCCTGGCCACATAATACAACGCATAAACGGCAAAGAAGGTGATGGTTGGGATAAAGACGAAGTTAAAGAACCTTACAAAAAGATTGACCTCGCCCGCCACCATCGCGCCGACCCACAAAACGGTAGACAATACAAGCATCGCGCGCAAATACGTGACGATCGCCCTGTATGCTTTGGGGAAGTGGTTCTTGAACGACAAAAACTCGAGGTAGAAAAAAAACATGAACGAATTGTACACCACCTGGACATACCAAAAAAAAGACCCGAACCAATGCTCCCTAAGGTCCCGTGCCAGTTCGCTCGAAATATAAGGATTGAGCCTGAGCATGTACAGGAACAGAAAAAAATTGTACAACCCGTAATACAAAAAAGTCCTGCGGCGGCTTTGTGCAAAAATAAGCATGCTCACCAGGAAATAAATCAGGAGGCCCGAGAAGACAAAATTCCATACGATACCTGCTACGACGGCCTGGTTCATCTAAAATTGATTTAAGAATTGTGCTTTCTTGAGTCGCGAAACGGGCAGCTCGGTACCGTCTACGAGCACCACCACATCCTGTTGCCTGCGGTATTCGGCAATCTTGCCCATGTTGACCAGGTAGGAATTGTGGATCCTAAAGAAATTGAACCCCACAAGTTTGGCATCGATGGCCTTGAGTTGCTGGGTGACAAACAACTTCTCGCCACTGTCGAAAAACAGGTAACAATAATTGCCGTCGCCTTCGCAATAAGTAATTTGCGCTGGATTCAGGAACAATATCTTGCCCTCGTACGGAATCCCGATTTTTTTTGTAGCACCAAATTCAGGCGAAACCGGCACCGGCTTCCCTTTTGATTCGCGCGCGATTTTGTCGTTCTTGGTTTGCCGTGCCTTTTCGATGGCCGTCTTGAGCTCGGCCTCGTCGATGGGTTTGAGCAGGTAGTCGAGCGCCATTTCCTTGATGGCCTTGATCGCATATTGGTTGAACGCCGTGGTGACGATGACCGAAAATGGCCTTTCCGGAAACGCCTCGAGTAACTTGAACCCGTTCAAATCGGGCATCTCGATATCGAGAAAAATACAATCGACAGGGTTGTCGCGCAAAAAATCACGTGCCTCGGTGGCGCGTTCGAACGCGGCCAACACCACCACATCGTCGCAACTGCGTTCGAGCTCCCAACGCAGGCTCACCAGCGCATTGGGTTCGTCATCGATCAAGACTACCTTTAACATAAAAACGGCGTTATCTTGCTAAAGTAAGACAAATTCCGGCACATCGCGCATCGCAAAACGGCTTTGAACGTACAAAAGAGAACACCCGCAAGCTTTTTTTCGACCGATTACAAGGCAACGGCTACCGGTTACCCGTCATTTCCTACCGATTGTACATTCGCGCATTTTATCTTTTGACTTCCAGCCGATTAAAGATAATTTAGACCTACCCGGAATCTGCCTAAAAATCACATCTTTATGAAAAAAATATACCTCCTCGGTATGCTGTGGATCGCACCGTTTTCGATCCACGCACAGGTAGGTGTGGGCACCACCACGCCAGACGCCCAACTCGACATCCGTTCGAGCAACCAGGCCACGCCGTCCAGCACCGACGGTATCCTGATTCCCAAGATCGACGCCTTTCCCGCCGCAAACCCGACCGCCGCACAACAAGGCATGCTCGTATACCTGACGACGGCCGCAGGCCCCAACCCACCCGGCTTTTATTTTTGGAACAACCCCACCACGAGTTGGCAACCACTCAAAGGCGCCGACGGCGGCACGCTCGACCAGGCGTATGATTTTGGCGGCGCAGGTGTAGGACGCACCATTACCGCCGATGCGGGTGCGGTAACCATCAACGGCAACGATGGGTTTATCGCAACGGGAACGTTTGGAAGCGGCGCAACCATACCCGTCCTAAGCGGGCCGCGTATGATTTGGAATCCGCGCAAAGGAGCATTCAGGGCGGGCCACAGTAGCTCGACCAGTTGGGACGAGGCCAACACAGGCGACTACTCATTGGCCGCAGGCCTTGCGACAAGGGCATCGGGCGTTATGGCTACCGCGCTGGGCAACACCACCACGGCAAGTGGCATCGCAGCTATGGCTTTTGGAAGCCATACCGTAGCCAGCGCCAATACGGCAACCGCCTTTGGATTCTCTACGGTGGCAAGCGCCGACAGATCGACGGCTTTTGGCGTCTTTAGTACCGCGTCCGGAAACAATTCCTTCGCTTCCGGGGTAGCGAACACCGCGCCCAGCTATGGCGAAACGATCCTGGGCATAGGCGCAACCGACTATACCCCTTCTACGAACGGTGCCAGCCAGTTCCGGGCGGCCAATGCCACCGACCGTCTCCTTGCGGTAGGTAACGCCATAGATGCCAACGATGACGATGTTATCAACCTCACCGAACGCTCCGACGCACTCATCATCCTCAAAAACGGCCTCACACGATTACCCTCTACCACCAACGCCATGATCGATGCCGCCGACGGCAAGGCCATCGTGACCAAAGAATACCTGCAAGGCAACACCTCGGGTACGCTCGACCAGGCGTATGACTTTGGCGGTGCGGGTGCAGGACGTACGATTACCGCCGATACGGGCGCGGTGACCATCGACGGCACCGACGGCTTGGTTTCGACAGGAACGTTCAACTCGGGGGCGCAAGCGCCAACAGGCGACGGAATCAGAATGGTATGGAACCCGAGACGCGCGGCTTTTCGGGCCGGAATAGTATTTGGAACCGCGTGGGACGATGTCAACATAGGGAACTACTCTACCGCTTTCGGGAACAATACCCGCGCAAGCGGCCAAACTTCAACTGCGTTTGGGTCTGGATCGACGGCCTTAGGGGCCGCCTCGACCGCATTTGGGGTTAACACTGTGGCAACCGGAAATTTCACTACCGTTTTTGGTATAAACAACGCAGCACCCAGCTATGGGGAAACGACTTTCGGTCTTGGCGCTACCACCTATGCGACTTCGGTTAACGGCGCCAGTCAATTCCGCGCGGCCAATGCCACCGACCGGTTGTTTGTGGTGGGCAATGCGCTTGACCTCAACAACAACGGTTCGATCGACTTCGCCGAACGTTCGGATGGATTGATCATGCTCAAAAATGGCCTCACCCGCCTACCCTCTATGACCAACGCCCTAATCGATGCCGCCGACGGCAAGGCCATCGTGACCAAAGAATACCTGCAAGGCAACACCTCGGGCACGCTCGACCAGGCGTATGATTTTGGCGGCGCGGGTGCCGGGAGAACCATTACAGCCGATACGGGTGCGGTGACCATCAACGGCACCGACGGCTTGGTTTCGACCGGGACGTTCAATACCGGCGCGCTCGTTCCTTCGGGAGCCGGCGTAAGGATGGTTTGGAACCCAAGGCGTTGCGCCTTCAGGGCCGGGCGTGTCACCGGGGCGCAGTGGGACGACGCAAACGTAGGCTTCTATTCCTTTTCGGCGGGCTATGACAACATAGCCTTGGGCCCCGCCGCCATTTCGCTTGGCTATGCGTGCGACGCCACTTCCCAGGGCGCTTTTGCCGTGGGCGGAGAAAACAACGCCAACGCCTACTATACGGTAGCGGCGGGATGGCGAAATAATGCAAACGGTTTCACTTCGTCTGTCTTTGGTGCCGGCAGCACCGCACACTCCTACGGCGAAACAGTACTGGGCATAGGAGCCACCAACTATGTCGCCTCGGCGGGCGGTGACTTGTCCTTTGGGGTGGCCAATAACAACGATCGGCTGTTCACCATCGGCAACGCAGTCGATGTCAACAACAACAATCAGGTGGAACTCTTCGAACGTTCCGATGCACTCATCATGCTCAAAACGGGTCTTACACGCCTGCCGTCGACCACCAACGCCATGATCGATGCCGCCGACGGCAAGGCCATCGTCACCAAGGAATACCTGCAAGGCAACACCTCGGGCACGCTCGACCAGGCGTATGATTTTGGCGGCGCGGGTGCAGGGAGAAACATTACCGCCGATACAGGCGCGGTGCTCGTCTCTGGCAACGATGGCCTGCAAGTGACGGGCACGTTCGGCAGCGGGGCAACCATCGACTTGGCGGGCGCCGGAACAAAAATGTTCTTCAACCCACGCAAGGCCGCTTTCAGGGCAGGTCGCGCGTTGACCGCCAATTGGGACGATGCCAATGTGGGCAACTATTCGATGGCTTTAGGGATCAATACATTGGCCAGTGGATACACCACGTTTGCCGGAGGCTATTATACCGAAGCCACGGCATCGTATGCCACCGCCATGGGATTCCAATCGGTGGCCAGCGGAAACACATCGAGCGCTTTTGGTAGCGGCACGTTGGCAAGCGGGTCTGGTTCGACAGCCATGGGCGTCAATACCACCGCCAGCGGCAACTATTCGACCGCCACTGGTTTCGCCACGACTGCGGCCGGTATTTATGCTATCGCCACAGGGATCAATTCTACGGCCAACAATTCGGCCTCGACCGCGATGGGTAACGACACCACGGCCAGCGGCAACGCCTCTACGGCCATGGGGCACAACCACACCGCCTATAGTTTTGGCGAAACTGTCGTGGGCATCGGGGCAACCGTCTATACCCCCTCGGTCAACGGCGCGACACAATTCAGGTTGGCCAATGGCACCGACCGTATTTTTGTGGTGGGCAATGCGGCAGACACCAACAACAATTCGGTAGTGGATGCCGCCGAACGCCGCGACGCCTTGGTGGTGCTTAAAAACGGAAGGACGGGTCTTGGCACGGCTACCCCGCTTGGGCAATTCGAGCTCACGGTAGACCAGGGCCGCAAACCGGGCACGAGCACCTGGACCATCGTGTCGGATGCGCGTTTAAAAAATGTCACGGGCGATTTTACGGCGGGGCTCGAAGAAATCAAACAACTGCGCCCGGTACGCTACCGCTACAAAAATGCGGGCGCGCGCACATTCGACCAGCAGGTGCTCGACACCGAATTCGGCGGGTTTCTTGCGCAGGATGTACAACGTATTTTCCCGAATTGCGTGGGCACCGACGACGACGGTTACCTGAACCTGAACATCAACGACATACTCGTGGCATCGGTCAATGCCGTCAAACAGCTCGACGCACAAAATAAAACACTGCAAACCGAACTCGACGAGCTCAAGAAAATAGTGGAGGCTTTGTCCGAGCGTATCAAAACCGTTGAGAATAAGTGAATAGATTGTCCCGGAACCCGTGGGGAAGCCTCAAAAAAAAGCCACCTACACGGTGGCTTTTTCTATGTTCTCGATGAACTGGTCGAACAGGTACGACGCGTCGTGCGGGCCGGGGCTCGCCTCGGGATGGTACTGTACCGAGAAGCAGTTCTTGTTTTTCATGCGCATGCCCGCCACGGTCTGGTCGTTGATGTGCAGGTGCGTGATCTCGAAATCGGGGTGCGCCTCGAGTTTTTCTTTGTCTACGGCAAACCCGTGGTTTTGCGACGTGATCTCGCCCTTGCCCGTGAGCACATTGGCTACCGGGTGGTTGATGCCGCGGTGCCCGTTGAACATCTTATAGGTCGGGATGCCGTTGGCCAGCGCCAAAATCTGGTGGCCCAAGCAGATGCCGAATACCGGATCGTTGTTTTTCAAAATTTCCTTGGCCACCTCTTGCGCCAAAACCAAAGGCTCGGGATCGCCGGGGCCGTTCGACAGGAAATACCCGTCGGGGTTAAAGGCTTTCATGGTTTCGTAATTGGTGTCGTACGGGAACACCTTGATGTAGCAGTCGCGTTTGGCCAGGTTGCGCAAAATATTTTTCTTGATGCCCAAATCGAGCGCCGCGATTTTGTAGGTGGCCGTCGGTTCGCCCACGTAATACGGCGCCTTGGTAGACACCTTTGACGCGAGCTCGAGTCCTTTCATATCGGGGGCATCGGCCAAAATTTGCTTCAACTCTTCTACCGATTTGCCATCGGTCGAAATCACCGCATTTTGCGCCCCATGATCGCGGATGTAGCTCACCAGCGCGCGCGTATCGACGTCTGAAATGCACACCAGGTTGTGCTTCTCGAAATAATCAAACAAGCTGCCGCTGGCGTTGTCGCGCGAATAATTAAAGCTGAAGTTCTTGCAGACCAATCCCGAAATCATGATCTTATCGGCCTCGATGTCCTGTTCATTGACCCCATAATTCCCGATGTGCGCGTTGGTGGCCACCATGATCTGGCCAAAATAACTCGGGTCGGTAAAAATCTCCTGGTAGCCGGTCATGCCGGTGTTGAAGCAGACTTCGCCTACGGTGGTGCCGGAGATGCCGATGGATTTGCCGTGGAAGATGGTGCCGTCTGCTAAAAGCAAGATGGCGGGTTGGCGGGTGTTGTGTTTCATTTGTAGTGCGTTGTGGGTGGTAGTTGGGGTGCAAATTTAGGGATTTAACGCAAAGCGCGCAAAGGTTTGGGGGTAAAGATTTGAAAGTTTGGAAAGGTGTTGCAAAAATTTTGTTGCAGATTTTTTGCAACAGAAATTTTGCAACAGAGTTTGGCTATCAGAATAAGAGTTGTTGATGATTCGGAGTCATGGGTAGGATTTGCGCGAATTATCGACGCCTACTTCATCTGGGGTAAAAAATCCAATTGTAAAACGGCTTAAACCGAAAGAAAAAATTCCTCATCGTCCTCGGCTTCTTCAGAAATATCGCGCGTAACTAAATCTAAGAAATTATTGGTTTGTTCTAACTTAAAATTAAGTTCAAAATCAGATTCAAAATAAAGGTTCTCTATTTCGTTTTTTCTTGTAGCGGCGAATTCATTTTGAAATGACTGCACACGTTTGACCCTCCTAATATCTGCGACAAAGTCGTGTACAATTAGAGTTTTGCCTTCTTTGTATCGCAATCCTCTCCCTAACTGTTGCAGAAAGTACACTCGGCTGTGGGTCACTCTTAGAAATACAATAAAATCTACGTCTGGAACATCAACACCCTCGTTGAGCATATCATAGCAAGTAATAATCTTACAAGTTCCGTTTCTAAATTCTCGAAGTCTCTTAGTGCGTTCACGCGAATCCTTAACTCTGGTTGTTAATGATCTTACCGGCAACTGAAAATTTACACTGAGAAGCTTTTCGATTCTTTCCGCGTGCTCACTACTATTGCAAAAAACAATCCCCTTTTCTAAACTATTCTTAGTCCAAACGTCATATATAGTTTCGCAAATGACATCATCTCTCTCAGGGAGAAAAATCTTTTTATTTAGCTGCTTGAGAGTGTGGCCTTTTCTACTATTTTGGGTGATCCAATCTTCGTCGATATTGTCGTTATGTAGATGATATTCGACTTTCGCTAAAAAGCCTTTTTGCAAAGCTTTATAAACTGAATAATATACTAATGGTTTTCCGAACAAATAAGTAACATCCCTGTCGTCTTTCCTGAATGGGGTTGCCGTTAACCCTAATAAAAACCTTGGATCTAGCTTTTTAACAATTTCGGAGTAAGTATCTGCTGGCGCGTGATGGGCTTCATCTACTATCACGATGTCATAGCGAAAATCTTCATTACGTTTATGAAAATCCATAAAACTTTGAAACGTAGATAGTGTTACGCCCTCGAGAAATGCTGGCTTTTCAGAATCGTATAACAAGTGTGTAGAAACCCATTTCGGAATATTTGACCAAATTGCCCGGTCAAATTGTTCGACCAAGGCTTTCGTATTAGCTAAAATCAACACGTTCAAGTCTGGATTACATTCAAACAACCACCTTAAAAAAGTCGCCGCAACAAACGTCTTACCAAGTCCTGTTGCTAAACATATTAGACCTCGTTTGTCGCCTCTCATATATGCTTCCTGTAATTCCGACAAAGCTTCATATTGGTACTTTTTCAATGCCCTTTTTTCAATTGGCCAATCCGCTAATCGTACATAGGAATCAAAAACGCTTTTGGAAAGAAAGGTTTGTATGTTATATCCGTTTGCTTGTAATTGTTTCAATCGCAAATTTTGAGACTCTCCTAGCGAACGATTTGAAGCTGCTATCCCATTATCTATTCCATAATATTCCATTGCTCGTTTTACATCGCCGATAATGTCTACAGACAAAGGCTTGTTCGTTTCTGAAAATTTCGCTTGGTAAACAAACTCATTTAAGGCTCCGTCCGCCCCCCTTACAGCCCCGATTATATCGGCGCCGTGATCTCCTGATCCGCCTACAATCTCTGAAATCTCCCAGCCACTATGTACAAGCAACCTTGCTATACCCCTTTCAAACGCCTGCCACGGCCCTCTTGACAAACGCTCAGTAGAAAGAAATCCTTTTGAGTTAGACTGTAATTCTCTCATCTAAGAGCTCGATGCTATAACGGTTACGAATAATTTCCTGTTTCATTTTTTTTACTGCCTCATCACCCTCGTTCGCTAGTTCGATCATGAACCATCGCACGTCACTTAGATAACTGGAATATTTTGCTTTCTGATGTACTTTGGTTTCCGAATCTAAATCCGAATATGGAAGGTCGAACACTTTACCATCATAAACCAACTCTGGAAATTCGTCAATAAATTTGAAAAGGTAGTTTAAATCTATGTACTTCAAAAAACCTGTGGTAGAAAGCAAATCATTGTAATCGATCAATGCCTCTTTTTCTAGATCAATATACTTTTTTTTAATCGAGATTTCTTCAGCTTGAGACAGACTCGGAATTTTAGGTAATTGATATCCTTCCCCTCTGATCAGTTTGTTTTGCACTTTGCGCATAAGCTTATTAGCGTTTGACACAAGATTGGGCACACTCAACATTGTACTGGGTGCGTATTTTAACTTTAACTCATAATAAATTCTAGTTACTGGCCAATTATCGCTATTCTTCAATTGAGAATACTTAGCCGCCATCTCCATAAAAATCAAATCTTCGTAGCCATCTGCAAAATCCAAGAACATGTGATGCTTATTATTTATGTATACATCAAACTTCCCCATAGACCCTTTAGAGTCAAAAATTATCGGCAATTCAAGGTTTTCGGTAGGATAGTAATCCATAAGTGTTAGAACAAATGGTTTTTCGCCAAGTGTATTCTCAAGATCAAACGACAGAGTTTTTCTAAAAATTTTCTTCCCTGGAAATTTTTCTACTATTTCAGGTTCATTTGCCCGATCTGGCAATTTTGGTGACGGCAGCGGTTTAGGTAACGGATTTAGAGGATCGAAATCAGGTGGGCCATCTTTCATGTCTGCCCTAACTACAGCCTCCCACCATTTTTTGTCCGTTTGGAATTCCGGGTCTCCACCATAAAATTTTTGGGCCCAGTTCTTCGGAGTAATATGATCCACGTTTCCATTTTCTTTTCCAAAACAGAGTGTCTTGGCTCCTGGCTGATTAACTTTTCTATATGCGCTAAACAACCTGCCGATTGGAGAATGGTTTGGGAACTTGTAACCTCTTTGAGCCCCTAGCTCTGGCTGCAATGGCATCTCTCCTCGAATGAAGTTAATTACTCTCTTCCAATTGATATCGTCCCTTTCGAAATCATCTTTTGTATATTTGGGCACTACAAAATTTGCTTCTAATTGACCTACGATTCTTCCTCCCGCGTACGTTGTATCGCGAGGATATTCCGGATCAAATTTGTCGGGACTATCTTCTTTGCCTTCTTCCCAAACAAAAAATGTTTTGTCTAATTTGCTTAGAATTCTTCCATTTCTTGAAATGTCGATTCCATAATGATCTACATCAGAAAACCTTTGTATCCCAACCCATCCTGATATAGATATATTTTTTCTGATTATTGAACCATTTGAACTACATTTCGGACAAGCTATGTTCAGCGATGTGTCGACAGGAATATCCCCAATCCACGTTAAGCACTCCTCGCAAAACATCTGATCACTCCAATGTTTATCAATGCCTATATATGCAGGAACCTCCTCATATTTATGCTTAACCGTTCGAGTTTTGTCCCAAACGCAAAATTTAAAAGGCTTAATTTCCTCGTTATTTATCAAAATTCTTAACCGATACTCATCAAAAATTTTTTCAGAATATGCTCGTTGAAGTTCTTTAATAATTGTTTTTGATTGAAGAAGACCTACTGCCTGATCCTTGAAATCAAAAATCTCTATCCTTGTCCCAGATGACTTGTTGGATTTTACTCTTTCCATTTTTGGCCGGTAAAATGATCCCTCCTTTTTCATCTCCCTCAAGTCAATACAAACCCCAATCTCTTTGTCCATTTCAACAGTTGAAGTCCATATTTGCACTACGTTTGCTAATCGCGAAGTGGCGACATTAAACCCCATTCCAAACAATCCTAAATTAGCAGACGTTTTCTTACTTGAAAAACCAGCTCTTACAGCATTTTCAAGTTGAGTTGAGTTCATACCAATTCCCCAATCTTCAATAACAAGTGGTTGATTTTCAGAAATACCTTTCTTGGTTGGAATATGCACCGATATTTGTTTCTGGTATTCCTGTAAAAGACTTTCATTACTAATTATTGCGTCAATTGAATTGTCTACTAGCTCAGCCACACATTGCCATCCTTTAAAGGGGATTTTACCCAAAAGATCCAATAGAGCCGGGCTGGGGCTTAAATTAAATTGTTCCATACTTATTTTATTGAGCTATCAATATATTCGGACCATAGTTCTCGGCATATCTTATTCATGTTACCGTAACCATAAAATCCAAATTTATCTAAATTACGAAACATTAGCAGTTGGGCTTCAACGCTTCGCGTTGTTCGCCCTAATTCTTCAGCCAAATTTTGAATCGTAATATTTGATTCATGCACTTTTAACTGCCTATCATTCAAGTATAATTGTAAAACTTTTCCAAGTTCGTCTCTGGTCCACTTTTGACCCGACTTGGTATTTTTCTCACCTCCTTTAGTTCTTGTTACTCTTGCCATCTTTTATCGAAAGTAAAGTGTTTCTTATTGTTTCTCCAATACGATACGCCAATAAAGGCGGAACTGCATTACCAACCTGAGTATATTGTGGAACCTGAAACTTTCTCATACTGCCTCCAGTCGTGACTTTGGATTTAAATTCATACCAATCTGGAAATGATTGGAATCTCGCCATCTCTCGGACCGTTAAGGTTCTCAATTCCTCTGAATCGTAATGACATAGATCATCCGGAATAGTAAGTTGCGCTGGAGCTGGTTCAAATTCTCGTAAAGACCGTTGAGAATGTTTCTTTGTTGGAATCGACTTTATTAATTCCTCGACCTCGGATATCTTATCAGGAAACATTAAGACTTTTCTTCCTTTCTTATCTTTGAAAAGAAGCGAATAGTGAGTAAATTCCTCGATTAGTTCTTTCTGCAACTCTTTGGAAACATTTTTCCCTGTAAATAAGTCGACGGCTCCTTTTTTTAATCCATTCTGGAACTGTTCAATTACTTGATAAAATCTAAATCTAGCCTCGACTGTAAAATCGTGTTTTCTTGGCTCATGATTCTTTATCGTCGATTTAAATGGCATTTCCTTATAAAACAAATCATTTATTGAACAAGCATATTTCCCTGGCGTATGATTAATCGTATATGCTAGACGAGTTTTTCTAATATCATTGATAGCTTCACCAGCGTGTACGAATTGACGCTCACTATGCGTTAGCTTCGGCAATATTATCCCATCAAATAAATCCGGGCTTGTCTCGATATCATAATATTTAAACTCTTTAATTCCAATATTTTCTGGAGAGTTTCGGTTTAATGCCGTTTTTTCATAAAATTCCTGAGACAGGCTCAATACTTTATTATCCTTATTCCTTTTGTAAATTTCCCTGAAAACATCTTCCCTATATGCAATTAGGATAAATCTCGGTCTATTTTGAGCGACTCCAAAATATTTCGAGTTTAGCATCATACATATTGGAACAAACCCTTCTAACGCAAAGGCCTTAGAGACTTCCAGCCAAGCAAAAAACTTTTCTCCATCTTCCATAAATGGGGATGTGATTCCCTTGACATTTTCCAACAATATAGCTTTTGGCTTAATTAGTCCTGCGAATCTTGAAAAAGACAACGGAAGTTGATTTTTTTCATTATTTTTTTCTCGTTTACCCGCCAAACTGAAACTTTGGCATGGAGGTCCTCCCGACATCAGATCTATATCCTTTTTTTTCAGACTCTCTATCAATTTAGGTTGTTGTATAAAAAATTCTAGGAGGTCGTCAATATTTCCGATTAAAAGCTTCTTATTTAAATCAACTTTAAAATTGAGATCCGAAAATTTCCCTTCGCGCGTCGAGAGTGGATTCTCATTAAGACGTTCTTTTAAATTCTTAAAATTACTCTTAATCCACAACGTACTTGTGGGCGTCTTCCCTTCCGCTACACATTTTTCGATATCCTCGTTTAAGATATTATAGGCGAATGTTTCACCAGCCATTGGTGACAATTCATTCGCAAAAAATATTTCGAAACCTGATCTTCCAAGCCCCAAACTCATTCCGCCACACCCGGCAAACAATTCAATATGCTTCAATTAGAGAGTTTATTATAATTTTAAAATAATTGCTAAGTGTGCTGCTAATCCACAAATACTTTGCGCTCCCACCGACTGCTAATATATTAATAATAAAACATTGCGCGGTAGGTACCTCTTAGAAATTTATTCTTCATAATTTTATTGATTCCCAGTAAAGTGGTTGACGACGCGAGTCTAAAAATCTCCATATATGTCTTTTTTACCCGAAAAAACGTCAATATCCATTTAAAAAGAACAGTTGCAAATCCACCGTTGCAAAAATTCCGCAACAAAATACTTGCAACAAAACACCCGTGGCAAAATATTTGCTCATCGCAAAATTGCAACACCCATCATTATGAAAAAACAAAACTCCCTCCGCACCCTGCTCGGCCTTTCACAACAGGACATGGCCATGCTGCTCAACGTAACCCGTGGCCAATACTCCATGTACGAATGCGGCCACCGCAACCTCCCCCACCACGCCGCCCAGCTCCTGTCCGAACTGCTGCTGCACGCCAACGCACCGCAAACTGTACAAAAGCAAAGTAACGCGCACGACACCGAGCGTCACCACCTCGAAGCCCTGCTGCGCGAAAACCAATACCAACAATTGTTGCTCGAGAAAAAGACCAAGGCGCTCGAAAAGAAACATAACGCTTCCCTGCATGCGGGGCGTGTGGTAGACTTTGTCAAGGCGCGCAACGCGCAACGCAAAAACAACGACAGGCCGCTGGCGGTTCCGGCGCGCAAGGCATCGGCAAACGATGACTACGTAAAGATGGGCATCGACTTCGAGATCAAACGCGAACTCCTGGTTTATGAAAAAAAGCTTCTGGAACAAAAAATAAAGGACATGGCGCGCTTGCGTGGTGATGTATAACGTTAGGCCGCTTCACGCGGTTGCGGTTCAAAGCGGATTGAGTTTGCCGAAGATAATCTTTTCGTGAAATAAGATTTCCGACGACGAAAATCTCCGCAATGGCTTGAAACGGCGGTTATGAGCCGTTTTATTTTTCAAGATTTAATTCAATCCAATTTTTGATTTCATCAAATCTATAATCTCCAGTGCTCACTAAAATGACTAGATCATATTTTTCGTCTTGACTTGCCATTATATCGAATTGATATTCCAATAAAATTAACCGCATTAATGTGTAAGCGGTTCGCTTGTTTCCGTCAATAAACGGATGATTAATGGCTATGCTTTCCAAAATTGCAGCCGCTTTATCGACTGGATTTGGATATAAATCATTATTGTCAAAAGTTGCGAAAGGTCTAGCCAACGCCGATTCCAATAATCCTAAATCTCGGATTCCTTTACTTCCGCCAAATTTATCGATTAAGATGTTGTGGATAATTTCAACTTCTTTTAAAGAAATCATTGAGCAAGTTTATGAAGTACGTCGCTATCTTCAGAAAGAATTTTCTTGAAATTTGATGTCAAAGTGTTTGGGTTTGAAGATTTATCAGATTGAACTTCCTTTATTAAATCTAAAATATCTACAAGAAGTTTTTCTGGAACTTGATCCAACACTTTATTGATTTCTTTTTTAATTTGAACAGTTGTCATATTCCAAAGATAATAAATTTTTCGATTGACGCGATACCGTCTCGAAAATGGCACATAACACATGGGCTTGCGGTGCCTACGGAAAATATTCTAAACAAAATATCCAATATTCTTGTCTAAATGTAAAATAAACTATACATTTGGACGAATCTAAAATTTTGAGATATGAAAACACCACTGTTATTGCCGTACCGTTACAAGAGGATCGGTTGGCTGTTGTTTGTACCGGCGCTCATCGTCGGTTTGTTGGCGCTCACGGTACACGACCATTTGTTGGGATGGCGGCTGACGTTGCCGTCGGTGGTTTCCGACGGGCTGTTGTCACCCTCGCGGTATTTTACGCTCGTCAAGGCCGAAATCACCTATACGCTGGCGGGCAGCCTGACCATCATCGGCGGGTTGTTGGTCGCCTTCTCGCGCGAAAAAGAGGAAGACGAATATGTGGCGCAACTGCGGCTGTCGAGCTTGCTTTGGGCCGTTCTGGTCAATTATGGCTTGCTGCTGTTGGCGTTCCTGACCGTTTACGGCACGGCCTTTTTGATGGTGTTGCCGCTGAACATGTTTACCGTGCTGGTGCTGTTTATCGCGCGGTTCGAGTATGCGTTGTACCAAAACCGTAAATGGGCCACCGATGAAGAACACGCTTAAGGTATACCGTGCCATGCACGACATGACCCAGGAAGACCTCGCGCAGGCCGTACAGGTCACGCGGCAAACCATCAACGCGATGGAAAAGAACAAGTATGCGCCCAGTACGGTGCTCGCGCTCAAGATCGCACGGCACTTCAAGGTGCCCGTCGAATCGTTGTTCCAGCTCGAAGACACCGATTGACGCAGCGCCGTTTCACCAATTTATCAAAATCACATCCTTATGGAGCGAATCATCCTTTACAACAAAGACCTGCAGTTGCTGACGGGCAAAAGCGAGAAAGCGTGCTACCGCCTGATGCACAAGATCAGGGACAAGATGGGCAAACCCGCCGACATCCCGATCACGATACACGAGTTTTGCGAGTACATGCGCATAAGGCCCGAATTGGTTCGGGTGTACATCAAATAGAAAAGCGTCCTTCGGGGCGTTTTTTTTTTTTTTTTGGCGATGAAAACCGTCCGGGCGATGGCGCTAAATTCGGCGTGGTCGAACCGGGTCATAACGGGTCGTTTTCGGTCGTTTCCGGTCGCTTTTTTGCACGCCTCGGGCTACCGCGCTACTTTCGACGGGAATCCTTAAAGTAAGGAACGTTAACCAAATTCATTATCATCATGACGTACTCTGTACAAAACCTGACCCTGGTAGCCGACTGCGACGTATTGCTCGCGCTGGCCGCCAAAGAAAAAGCCGATTTGGATTTCAAACGGCTTTCTGACGAACGATTGAGGGAAAAATTTGCCGAATCCTCGATTGCGATCGACGCCGAACTGCAAGGCGTGATCGCCGAACTCGCGGCCGTCGAAACCGTCCTGGCGACATTGCCCGAAGGCCAGGTCAGGGAAGACACCAAGGACCGCAAGACCCGTCTCGAGTTCCGGAAGTTCACGCTCGAGAACCGCAGAGAGACCTCGGGCACCGTGGCGTTGCTCGGCAAGGAAATGGACATCGAACGCACCAATGGCGAAATCGCAGAAGTCGACGGCTTCATCGCCGCCATCGACGCCCGCAAAACGGCCATCATTTCCCAACCGCCGAACTAAACCACCCGCGGAAAACGAAACGGACAACTTAAAGTTGTCCGTTTTTATTTTGTAGAAAAAACAATCAATTCGCGGCCGCGGCTGCTACGTGATGATGGACACAACCGCCACCATAAACGTTCTAAGCGAGGACCGTTTTTGCGCTGCGCCAGCGAGCAGGGCCGAGCGTCAAGAAACAGTCCGGTGGACTGTTTTAGCGAAGGAGCCAGGAGGCGCGTTGGCCCCGTTCGAAGATGGCGCAAAATTAAAAGCTGTTTGGGCGAAGCGAGTTCTTTTAATTTAGCCATTGAAAGCTAGCAGGCCGCCGAAAGGTCTTGCGCTGGGCATTTTTGCTACTTTTGTCTGGCAACAAAAGTAAGCCCGCGGCAACAACACTAAATTTTAATACCTTTGAACCCAATTCCCACGCCAGCAAACCCATGGAAAAAATCCTATTCGACTACCTTGCCCACCACATAGACCTTTCGGACGACGAAAAACAAATCATCAGGGACTTAAGCCTGATCCAGTCGTTTAAGAAAGGGACCATCTTGCTCGAGGAAGGCAAAAAATCAAAGGATTTCTATTTTGTATTGAAGGGTTGCCTGAGGCGTTATTACCTCAAAGACGGCGTACAAAGAACCACCGAGTTCTATACCGAACTCGAGAGCCTGACCCCCGTTTGCATCATAGACGGCTCGCCTTCGGCCTACACGATCTCTTGCGAGGAAGACACGGTGCTTTTGATAGGCAACGAAAAAAACAACGCCGAAGCCTTTGCAAGATTCCCGCGTTTCGAAAGCCTGTGCCGCGTCATGTCTGAACAATTGGCCGCCAAAACCAAGACGGAATTCGACGAATTCAAGAATTCGACGCCAGAGGAGCGCTACCTGTCGCTGGTCGAAAACCGTCCCGCGCTGCTGCAACGCGTACCCCAACATCAATTGGCGAGTTACCTGGGACTCACGCCGCAATCGCTGAGCAGGCTGCGCAAACGACTGATCCAAAAGTAACGGTGTTTTCTTAACTTAAGTGAACCAATCGGGGGCAACCGACTTCATAATATTGCAAGACAATTGCTATTTATGAAGACAAAAATATTGTTGCTCGTACCGGCATGTATCGTCTGGTTTGCCGCACAAGCCCAACAGAAGCCACAAAAACACCCCGTTCAAGATTCGGTTGCCGAAACCCAGTTTGTGGTTGGAACCGCTGGCGTCGGCAATTCCCCGGCGGGGATTGGGTTCGGGTTCGACTACCAAATCCTACACGACACGACGGTTTCGATGTCGTTCGTAGCCCCCGGGCCTGCACCGTGGCTGCGGATAGGACTCGGCCCGTCTTTGGCCTCTAAAAAAAATTCACGTGGCGGGCGCGCCAATCAAAATCCGTTTCTGCGTTTATCGGCAATTTTTGGCGGGAAATGGTACCGATGGGAAATCCTTTGAACGAACCTGCAAGCGCTGCGCAAAATCAGTGAGTGCCGGGCGGCGTTTAGGCATCAAACCACCCGACCATCCAAATCATATGTTTCATGACCAACAGACAATTATTTACCTATTGCGGCGCCGTGTTCCTGGCCGGTTGGACATGCCAGGTCCTGACCATCGTTTTCACCGATGATTTCGACAGCCTTGGCGCAAAATCAGGGCTCATGGCCACCATGGTGTCGCCGCTGCTGGTGACCATCGGATTTATGGTTTTCGACCGTTCGTTGCTACAAAAAATAAGGTGTAAACCGAACAAGCGTTTTTGCTGCACCGCCTTGCTTGCGATCCTGGTACCGACGTTTACCGCCTTTGCGGTCTTGTTCATCGCAACGGGTTTGCACTGGGGGCAGTCGGGGTGGTTTGGGTTTTCGGCAAATGGCGTCGCGGTTTCGGGCGGTCCGTTCCTGCTGGGGTTGGGACAACAGACGTGGGTATGGTTCGCGGCAAACGTCTTGGTCACCGCAGCGGCCTATTCGCTGCTAACGGGCCTCGTCGCCGTGGGCGAGGAAGTCGCCTGGCGTGGATTGCTCCAGGGTGTACTGACCGAACGGTTCGGGCCCCTCTGCGGGATCGTGATCCTTGGGTTTCTATGGGCCATGTGGCACCTCCCGATACAATTGGCGGGTTACAATTATCCCGAAAACCCTGTCCTCGGAAGTCTTGTCATTTCGCCGTTGATGCTGATTTCGGTTTCGCTGTTCTACGGCTGGTTGACTTTAAAAAGCAACAGTTTCATCCCGGCCGCCATCGCACACGGCGCTTACAATACGATCGAAGAAGGGATCATTTCGAACATCGACCTGGCGGTCCCTTTGCTGTACCTGATCACCATCAAACTGGCCGTCACCGCAGCGACCGGTTTGCTTTTCGGCTGCCTGATCAGACAAAGGCTTGATTCGCCTACCTGTTGCTAAGAATGGTCAAAAACACCGCCGATTTGATTCCAATAACTTGCAAAAGACACTGTAAATCTCAACCATCAACTTATGAAAAAAATAGCGCTTCTACTGTTTACCGCCTACGCCTTGTGCTCCTGTGACAAAGACGATGACCACCAAGATGTGGCCCTGTCGCGCACGCTGACCTACGATTTGAGCGGTACTTTCTCGGGTAGCCTTTTTGCTTCTTACACCAACGCAGGCGGTGGTACCACCAACGAAGAACTGACGTCGCTCCCTTGGCACAAAGAGATAACGTTCAATGCCGGCGTAACGGCAGCCAACATTGTCATCAGCGGCAACGGCGGCACGGCCGGGCAACAGGTAACGCTTGTGATCAAACGGGGCGGCGTAGCCATAGGCGCGCCGGTTACCGCAACGGCAGATGCTTCGGGAAGTTTTAGCCGCGCGGCACCCGTGGTGGTATTTTGATCGACCTAAAAAAACCGCCAAAAAAGACAATTCATCATCATCAAAAAACGAACAGCAATGCGGTTCATTTTCTATTCATTGGCGCTTTCCCTTTTTGCGGCTGCTTGCTCGGTCGGGCGGAAAGCGCCCGCCGCCCGGATAACGTCCAACGAATTATTGGAAAGACTCTATTTGAAAGACCTCTCGATAAGGGCACTGGATGCCGAAACCGACACAGTAAATTTGGAAAAACACGACCAAATACACCGGGAGCAGGTTTTTCAATTGCTTGCCGAGAACAAAGTAATAACGGCAAAAGATAAAATGAGGGCCGCTTGGATCTTGCAGCATACGGCCGCCAAATTTTGCGACGGGGAACTGACGAGCACCAGCGCCGAAAATTTCCTGTTGGCCTACAAACTTTCGTCAACCGCACTTGCAATGCTCGAAAAAGACCGGGACACGTTGACGATCCAAAAAGAAAACCTTGCAAGGATTGTGGCGTTGAATTATGACCGGTACCTGTTGTTTACCAAGGGCTACCAAAAATTCGGGACGCAATTCATTTTTGACGACCACACGCAGGAAATGCTGCTCGCGCCCATCGACACCACTTTGGCCAGCGACGCGGAAAGGGCCAAACACCATGTCGAGCCCCTAAAGACGTTACTGGCGAAAAACAAATACAAACCGCTTCGGGACGAATGAACCGGCAGAATGTCTAAATTAGTGGAGTTGTCGCTTCGCAAAAATCGGAATTGCAAAGGTTGGGCAACCAACTTTGATCAACGATCAACAATAATCAGCGATCCGTTCGCATGGAAACAACACTTATGGAACGAACCCTCTTTGAAAAAGTAGACCATTACATCGCCGGTTTGACGGCCAAAGAAAATCCCGCTTTGCTGCACGCTACGGCCACCATCGACGGGGCGAACCTTTTTAACCAAAGCATCTCTGCGGTGCAGGGCAAAATGCTGCAGGTGTTCCTGAAGGCCTGCAATGCCCAACGCGTGCTCGAACTGGGTACGTTCAGGGCCTACAGCACCATTTGGCTCGCGCAAGGCTTGCCAAAAAACGGGAAATTGGTCACCATCGAGTTTGACCAGACCCATGCCGAAGTGGCACGGCAAAATATTGAACACGCCCACCTCGAAACGATCGTCGAGCTCAAAGTGGGCAATGCATTGGAAATCCTTGCAACGATGATCCAGGACAACGAACCGCCTTTCGACCTTTTTTTCATCGATGCCGACAAACCACCCTATTTGGAGTATTTTCAAATGGCTTTAAAAATGTCCCGAAAAGGAAGCATCATTATTTGCGACAACGTCATCCGCAACGGTAAGGTGTTGGACGAAGATTCAACCGACGAAAAAGTAAGAGGTGTGCAACGACTGAACGACTTCCTTAAAAATTGCGACCAGGTCACGGCAACCATCTTACAGACGGTAGGCACCAAGGAGTATGACGGAATGTTGATCGCGGTAGTCAACTAAATCATTCGGCCGATAAGGGAAACCAATCCACAAATGAACCCATGAGAAAGATTTCACTATTTGTCCTCACGCTGGCGGCGCAATGCTGCTTCGGGCAGAAAAATGTACGTTTTGCCGACAGCATCCGCAGCGCTTACCACATTCCAGAATTGTCGTATGCGGTGGTCGGTGCCGAATCGACACTCGAAATCGCAGCAACCGGCAACCATTCGGCGGCCCTGCCCGATGGGGCCACGTTGGACGATCGGTTCCACATCGGTTCGAACACCAAGGCGATGACCGCGTTCATCATCGCCAAATATGTCGAAAAGGGCAAGTTAAACTGGAACACGCGTTTCTTTTCACTGTTCCCGGAATGGGAAAAGGCATCCAAACCCGAGTACCGCCACATCACATTGCAACAACTGCTCTCGCACCGCGCAGGCATACAGCCGTTCCAAGGGGAAAACGACCCTCCGATCCCCGGCTTTAAAGGGACCAAGCAGGAACGAAGGAGACAATTCGGGCAATTCGTACTGGGGTTGGCGCCCGCAACAGCCGATTCGCACCAACCGTTCGTTTATTCAAACGCAGGCTATACGTTGGCCACTTTGATGCTGGAAAAGGCCACCGGCAAGAGCTGGGAGCAGTTGGTCGAGAAGGTATTCAACAAAGACCTCCGACTGGATGTCAAATTTTCGTGGCCAGAGAACCAAAAGCGCAAGGATACCTGGGGCCATTCGTATGAGAATGGCCAATTGATTCCCATCCCCTCGACCGCCGGATACAGTTTGGATTTTACCGAACCCGCCGGTGATTTGAACATGACGCTCAAAAACTACGTCAAATTCATCCAATTGAATCTGCAAGGTTTGGCTGGCCAGGACAATTACCTCAAGGCGGCCACGTACCGGTTCATCCACGAAGGCGTCGACAATTATGCAATGGGCTGGTTCAATATCCATGAAAACGGAAATGTGCTGTCGGTACATTCAGGGACGGGCGCCTTCACCTACTTCACGATCGCACATATCGACCGCATCGGCAACAAGGCTTACATCATCTTCGCGAATTCCTTTAACGACGATACCCAACAGGGCGTTAGGGTATTGATGCGAAAACTCAAGGAGCGTTACCGCAGTTGATTACAACGTCCAGACGCAATAATAAAACCAGCAAATATGCCAGTGAAACTCTTATTCCTATTTTTAAGTCCCCTGTGTTTGGGCAATGCGCTCGCGCAACAAAACGATACGGTCTATATCAGCGCGGCCAACATCAAGACCCACCAGCTGAAGGAAGGAAGAAGCACCTATCTGGTGTACATGAAGACGGGCAAAGAGGTCCCGCGGTCGATGACGCAGTTTTGGAGCATCGATGTCAAACGAAAAAAAGAACGGGACAAAGACGTCATCGAGGTCTGGCAATCGTGGGAATACAAAGATACCATCGTGCATACGGCGACTTCCATTTGCGACGCGCAAACGTTCAAGCCGCTTTCCCATGAAAGCTGGTGGAACAAAAACGGCAAAAAGACGACGTCGGTATTCGATTACCAAGCCAGGTGCATTACGGTAGACGGCGCAGATGCGACCAAAGACCGGTCTGAGAAGGGCACGCAAACCACCAACGGTTTCTTGGCTGCGGTACACCACTACCACCTGAACTGGCATCTGGACCTGGAAGTCTTTTCGACGTTGCCGTTTGCCTTGCATACCACTTATGCCATCCCTTTTTATGAAGCGGGCTACAAACAGCCAGAATATATTTTTTATACGGTGGCCGGCGAAGACAATTTAGAAGGATACGGCGGGCATGATGTGGCCTGTTGGCTGTTAACGCATGAAACGCCCGGAAACATAGAAAAATACTGGATCAGCAAAACGACCTACGAAGTGCTTAAATTGGAGCAGGATATCGGTGGGAAGATGTCGCGCTATAAAATCAAACTGGCACTCGACAACTAACGGCATGGGATTTTGACCAACGTACAAAAAAAAGGACAAGCAAACCTGTCCTTTCAACAAACGCCGCGAAAATCAATCTCGCGCGTACACCATCGGATTCGCCCGATGCCGCGGCACCGTGCAAAACACATCCACGGCCTTTTCGGTAGTAAACGTCTCCCCGCTTGCATCGGTCACGGTCAACTTCACGGTATAGGTCCCACACCTGTCGTGCTTGTGTTGCGGCGACGCCTCGGTCGAGGTCGTGCCATCGCCAAAATCCCAAAGAAACGACTTGGCGTTTTGCGAGGTGTTCACCAAATTCAGGTAGGTCCCTTCCTTGATGATCTCGTTGGGGTTGGTCAGTTGAAAATCGGCCACGGTCGCGGCGTTGGTTTCGGGGTTTTGCATCGCTTGTTCATCGGCATCGCAACTGCATGCCAGCAGCCCGATACCGGCCGCCAAAAATAGCATCTTCATACTCATCAGGTTAAATTAATAAAACTCGAGGTGCATAGTCAAGTCTAGTCAAGTAACCTACGATTCAAACGTACGACAAAGATAACATTCACCGCACAACGTCATTTTAATTAACGTTTATTAGCGTCTTATAACTCTTTTTGGGAAGGTTTATTGTACTGAATTCAAAAGGGTTGTGAAAATTTTAGATTTGTCTTCTGGTTTTCCCAGTTCGTCGGGATAACAAACGCAATCGCAAGACCAAAGTTCTAAGCGAGCCCTTCGTGACGACAAAACCAATCGCCAAGGTAAACGTGCTGAGCGACGATCATTTTTGCGCTGCGCCAGCGTGATGATCGACCCAATCTCCACCACAACCGTTCTAAGCGAGGGCAATTTTTGCGCTGCGCCAGCGAGCAAAAAGTATAAAGCCCATTCCGCTTAGTCGCGCCATTGGTTGCGCAGGCGGAGGGCCGAGCGTTAAAAAACAGTCCTGTGGACTGTTTTAGCGAAGGAGCCAGGAGGCGCGTTGGCCCCGTTCGAAGATGGCGCAAAATTAAATGCTGTTTGAGCCGCAGGCGAGTTCATTTGTTTTAGCCAGCGAAAACTGGCAGGTCGCCGAGCAACCTGGCACTAGCTGTTTTTGCTTCTTTTGTCAGCAGACAAAAGAAGGCCCGCCGGCAGGCACAAAAAAAAAGGGCAAACGTAAGTTTGCCCTTCTTAATATCGAATAAAAAAAGATTACTCCTCTTTCTTCTCTTCTGCCTCATCAGCAGCCGGAGCTTCCGGAGCCTCTTCAACAGCAGGTGCTTCAGCTACAGGAGCTTCAACAACCGGAGTTTCTTCTACTACCGCTTCTGCAGTCGGTTCTTCGGCCGGTGCCTCTTCTACAGCTGGTGCTGCAACTTTGGCTGCTGGAGCTGTGGTAGCGCCTTTGGCTTTAGAACGACGGCTTCTGCCTTTTTTCTCCTCTTTCTTGCCTCCGTTGTAGAGTTCGTTGAAATCGACGAGTTCGATCATCGCCATATCGGCGTTGTCACCCAAACGGTTACCCACTTTGATGATACGTGTATACCCACCCGGACGGTCGCCTACTTTGGCGGCCACGTCGCGGAACAAATCGGTTACGGCGTATTTGTTACGCAGGTAAGAGAACACAATACGACGGTTGTGTGTCGTGTCTTCTTTCGATTTGGTGATCAGCGGCTCAACATACTGTTTCAAAGCCTTGGCCTTGGCAACGGTAGTGTTGATGCGTTTGTGCTCGATGAGTGAGCAGGCCATGTTGGCCAACATTAATTTGCGGTGCCCGGCTTGTCTGCTCAGGTGGTTGTTCTTTTTTCCGTGTCTCATGACATTGTTTTTAAGACTTCCTCTTGCTCAATCCGCCTTGGAGAGCAAAATAGGAAGCGGATTATTCTTTATCTAATTTGTATTTTGACAGATCCATCCCGAAGGTCAGGTTTTTGTTCGCCACGAGCTCGTCGAGTTCGGTAAGCGACTTTTTCCCGAAGTTGCGGAACTTCATCAAATCGTTTTTGTTGAACGATACCAGGTCGCCCAAAGTATCGACTTCTGCAGCCTTCAAGCAGTTCAAGGCGCGGACAGACAAATCCATGTCTACCAACTTGGTCTTGAGCAACTGACGCATGTGCAGCGACTCCTCGTCGTAAGATTCCGTCTGGGCGATTTCATCGGCCTCGAGCGTGATTCTTTCGTCAGAGAACAACATAAAGTGGTGGATCAATACTTTGGCAGCTTCGGTAAGCGCGTCTTTTGGTGCAATCGAACCATCGGTCTTGATCTCCAAAACCAATTTCTCGTAGTCGGTCTTTTGCTCGACACGGAAGTTCTCGATCGCATATTTCACGTTCTTCACCGGGGTAAAGATCGAATCGGTAAAAATGGTACCGATGGCGGCGTTCTGCTTTTTGTTTTCCTCGGCAGGAACATAACCACGGCCTTTTTCGATCGTGAGTTCCATGTTCAATTTGACTTTGCTGTCGAGGTTGCAGATCACCAATTCCGGGTTCAACACCTGGAATCCAGAGATGAATTTCTGGAAATCACCGGCAGTAACCTGATCTTTGCCTGTAACTGAAATCGTTACTGATTCATTGTCGACGTCTTCGATCTGGCGTTTGAAACGAACCTGTTTGAGGTTCAGGATGATTTCAGTAACGTCCTCAACTACACCTGAGATGGTAGAAAACTCGTGGTCTACTCCTTCAATCTTGACGGATGTAATTGCGTAGCCTTCCAGAGCGGAAAGCAAAACTCTTCTAAGTGCGTTACCTACGGTCAATCCGTAGCCCGGTTCCAAAGGACGAAATTCAAATTTGCCTTCGAAATCGGTCGAATCGATCATGATAACCTTATCGGGTTTCTGAAAATTAAATATTGCCATAGTTCGACTAAGTCTGATTATTTGTTGTACAATTCGACGATGAGTTGTTCTTTGATGTTTTCTGGGATCTGCAAACGCGCTGGAACCGACACGAAAGTACCTTCTTTTTGGTCGTTGTTCCAAGTGATCCACTCGTATACATGTGAAGAATTCGCCAATGAACGCTCGATGGCCTCCACTGATTTCGATTTCTCACGAACGGCAACTTTATCGCCTGGTTTTAGGTGGTACGAAGGAATGTTTACCACTTCACCGTTGACGGTGATGTGACGGTGCGAAACGATTTGACGCGCCGCGCGACGTGATGGGGCGATGCCCATACGGAACACAACGTTGTCCAAACGTGCCTCGCACAATTGGATAAGTACCTCACCGGTAACGCCACGTGATGCAGCCGCTTTTTCGAAGAGTCCACGGAATTGCTTTTCCAAGATTCCGTAAGTGTACTTCGCTTTTTGCTTTTCCATCAACTGTACAGCGTACTCTGATTTCTTACCTCTTTTTTTGGCCATCCCGTGTTGTCCTGGGGGATAGTTTCTTTTTTCGAAGGCTTTGTCGTCTCCGAAAATCGCCTCGCCGAATTTACGGGCGATCTTTGTTTGTGGACCAGTATATCTTGCCATTTTAAAAAATTTTGGAACAGCGGTTATGAATTCAGGTCAAATCCTTCGATAACCTCTAACCTGCTCCGGTTATACTTATTGTTTATTATTTATTATTTATTGCTATTGATTATTAACCAACAGCAACAAGTCCGGTCGCCTGATCGTGCCTTTCGCCTTTATGACTTTAAGACTTTAAGACTTTAAGACTTTAAGACTTTACGACCTTAAGACTTCACTAGACGCGACGTCTTTTTGGAGGACGACAGCCGTTGTGCGGCATTGGCGTAACGTCGATGATCTCGGTTACTTCGATGCCTGAGTTGTGTACCGAACGGATCGCAGACTCACGTCCGTTACCCGGTCCTTTGACATACACTTTCACTTTCTTCAAACCGGCTTCCAATGCTACTTTTGAGCAATCTTCGGCAGCCATCTGCGCAGCGTACGGGGTGTTCTTTTTAGAACCGCGGAAACCCATTTTACCGGCAGAAGACCAAGAGATAACTTCACCTTTCTTGTTGGTCAACGAGATGATGATGTTGTTGAAAGTAGCGCTGATGTGCGCTTCGCCAGTCGATTCAACGACTACTTTACGCTTTTTTGTTGTTGCTTTAGCCATTACTACTTATTATTTGGTTGCTTTTTTCTTGTTAGCAACAGTTTTACGCTTACCTTTTCTGGTTCTTGAGTTGTTTTTGGTTCTTTGACCACGCAATGGCAATCCAGATCTGTGACGGATACCACGGTAGCAGCCGATGTCCATCAAACGCTTGATGTTCAACGATGTTTCAGAACGCAATTCACCTTCGATCTTGTAGTACGATACCGCATCACGGATGGCTCCGATCTGGTCGTCGTTCCAGTCTTGAACTTTGATGTCTTCGCTAACGCCTGCTTTTGCCAGGATTTCGCTCGCACGGCTTCTACCGATTCCGAAGATATAGGTCAAAGCGATAACGCCTCTTTTGTTTTTTGGGATATCAACCCCTGCTATTCTTGCCATAATTATCCTTGTCTTTGTTTGAATCTAGGATTCTTTTTGTTGATTACGTACAATCTGCCTTTTCTGCGCACGATGATGCACTCGGCACTTCTTTTCTTAACTGATGCTCTTACTTTCATCTTAATTTGCTTTAGGCTTTAGGCTTTAGGCTTTAGGCGAAGCTCTGATGGCTTATGGCTTAGGGCTTACAGCTTACAGCTTTTTAGTATCTGTATGTGATTCTTGCTTTGGACAAGTCGTAAGGGCTCATTTCCAGTTTCACCTTGTCGCCCGGGAGCAACTTGATGTAGTGCATGCGCATCTTTCCTGAAATGTGAGCGATGACGATGTGTCCGTTTTCTAATTCTACGCGAAACATTGCGTTGGACAATGCCTCAATGATCGATCCGTCTTGTTCTATTGCCGACTGCTTTGCCATAAAATTAAGCTACTGCTTTTCTGTTTTTACCGCTTTTCATGAGTCCGTCGTAGTGCTTGTTCAAGAGGTACGAGTTGATCTGCTGGATGGTATCGATCGCGACACCTACCATGATGATCAAAGACGTACCGCCAAAGAACATCGCCCAAGATTGCTGTACACCAAAACTCACGACGATGGCCGGGAACACGGCAATCAAAGCAAGGAAAAGTGAACCTGGGAACGTGATCAAAGACATGATGTGATCGAGAAAATCGGACGTTTCCACACCCGGACGTACGCCTGGGATGAATCCGCCGCTGCGTTTGAGATCGTCTGCCATCTTGTTGGTCGGTACGGTAATGGCCGTGTAGAAATACGTGAAGATAATGATCAACAACGCAAACACGAAATTGTACCAGAAACCAAACATGTCGCTGAACGTACCCGCAATGGTTTGCGAGGTTTCAGACTGTGACAACCCTGCCAATGCGGCCGGGATGAACATGATGGCCTGTGCAAAGATGATTGGCATTACACCCGAAGCGTTGAGCTTGAGTGGAATCCATTGTCTGTTGCCGCCGGCCATGTCTTGCTCGTAGTCGCCGGTGGTCGTACGACGCGCGTACTGTACCGGAATCTTTCTCACAGCCATTACGAGAAGGACACAAGCGATGATGACGAGTAACCAAACGATGATCTCGATAACCAATAACATCGGACCTCCGTTGTTGTTGGTGATGGTCGAGGTGAATTCCTGGATGAATGCCTGCGGCAAACGCGCCAAGATACCAACCATGATCAACAGGGAGATACCGTTTCCGATTCCTTTGTCTGTAATCTTCTCACCCAACCACATGGCGAAAATGGTACCCGTGGTCAAGATCAAAACCGAAGAAAATAAGAATGCGAACGAGTTCACATCCAACAAGAATGCATTAGCCGGCAAGGTTCTGTTCAGGTTGTAAATGTAACCTGGGCCTTGCACCAGCGTGATGGCAATGGTCAACCAACGTGTGATTTGGTTGAGCTTCTTGCGTCCGCTCTCGCCGTCTTTCTGCAATTTCTGCAAGTAAGGGATCGCGATACCCATCAACTGCACCACGATCGACGCAGAGATGTAAGGCATGATACCCAATGCAAAAACCGAAGCTTTCGAGAAAGCACCACCTGTAAACATGTCGAGGATTGAACCAATACCGCTATCGGTTTGGCCGGCCAGGTTGGTCAGCTGCGTCGCATCGACACCCGGAAGGGTTACGTGCGCACCAAAACGATATACCAGTAAAAGACCTAAGGTGAATAGAATCCTGTTTTTCAGTTCTTCTATTTTCCACACATTAGCTAATGATTCAAAAAATTTCTTCATATACAGGGTTGGATTATAATTCTACCGCTTCGCCGCCTGCTGCCTCGATGGCCGCTTTGGCGGTAGCTGTAAATTTGTGAGCGCTTACTTTGAGTTTTGCTTTCAATTCACCACGTCCGAGGATTTTAACGACCTCGTTCTTGGTAGCCAAACGGTTGCCGACGATGGTAGCGAAATCTACGGTATCGGTAACGATTTTGTTGTCTACCAAAGCCTGAAGCGTATCAAGGTTGATCCCTTGGTACTCGACACGGTTGATGTTCTTGAAACCAAACTTAGGTACACGTCTTTGAAGCGGCATCTGACCACCTTCAAAACCAATCTTTTTAGAGTAACCAGAACGCGATTTGGCTCCTTTGTGGCCACGTGCGGAAGTACCGCCTTTGCCGGAACCTTCACCACGGCCTACTCTTTTGTTTTGGTTGTGCGTAGAACCTTCTGCAGGTTGTAAGTTACTTAAGTTCATAACTATCGTACGTATTATTTAACTTCCTCTACGGAAACTAAGTGTTTAACTTTATTGATCATCCCGAGGATAGCAGGATTTGACTCATGCTCCACAGTTTGGCCTATCTTGCGAAGACCCAAAGCCTCAAGCCCACGCTTTTGTGTAAGCGGGCAGTTGATTTTGCTTCTAACTTGTTTTACTACTAATTTTGCCATGTTTTCCTGTGATTATCCTTTAAAAACTTTCTCGAGCGACACGCCGCGTTGCTTGGCAACCGTGTGTGCGCTTCTCATTTGCAACAACGCATCGAAAGTGGCTTTCACCACGTTGTGCGGGTTAGATGATCCTTGTGATTTTGACAATACGTCGTGGATACCTACCGACTCGAGTACCGAACGAACAGCACCACCGGCAATTACTCCAGTACCGTGAGACGCTGGCATCAAGAAAACGCGCGCGCCGCCAAATTTACCTTTTTGCTCGTGTGGCACCGATTGACCTGCAAGCGGAATACGCACCAAGTTTTTCTTGGCATCTTCTACCGCTTTGGCAATCGCCTCAGAAACGTCTTTTGACTTTCCGAGACCGTGTCCTACCACGCCATTCTCGTCACCAACAACCACAATCGCAGAAAAGCCGAACGCTCTACCACCCTTGGTTACTTTGGTTACACGATTTACACTCACCAGACGGTCTTTCAATTCCAATCCGCTTGGTTTTACTGCTTCAATATTTCTATTTTTAGACATACGATTAGAATTTAAGACCTGCGGCTCTTGCGCCTTCGGCTAATGATTTAACACGTCCGTGGTACAAGTAACCACCTCTGTCGAACGATACGGTATCGATACCTGCTTTCAAAGCTTTCTCGCCGATGAGTTTTCCAACTGTGGCAGCTACTTCTGTAGCGGTACCTTTCGTATCTACACCTTTTTCTCTAGAAGAAGCGGCAGCCAAAGTCACACCGTTTACGTCGTCGATGAGTTGAGCGTAGATCTCTTTGTTACTTCTGAATACAGAAAGTCTTGGTGTAGCGGCAGTTCCGCTGACGATCTTTCTGATTCTGAATTTGATTCTCTGTCTTCTCTCTGTTTTATTCAATGACATATCCTTAACTTTTAAGCTGATTTACCTGCTTTTCTTCTCAATACTTCACCTACGAATTTCACACCTTTTCCTTTGTAAGGTTCAGGACGACGGAATCCGCGGATTTTGGCGGCAACAGCACCCAACAATTGCTTGTCGTGTGAAGTCAGTTTTACGATTGGGTTTTTACCTTTTTCAGAAATCGTCTCGAGTTTAACCTCTGGAGCGACCTCAAGGATGATGTTGTGTGAGAAACCCAAAGCTAGGTCCAATTTCTGGCCCGCGTTTGATGCTCTGTAACCTACACCTACCAATTCGAGTTCTTTCGTGAATCCGGTAGAAACACCGGTGATCATGTTGTTGATCAATGCTCTGTACAATCCGTGCTTTGCTCTTTGATCTTTTTGGTCTGAAGAACGTTCAACCGTTACGTTGCCTTCTTCTACAGTCACAGTTACATCGCTGTATTCCTGCGAAAGTTCGCCTAATTTTCCTTTTACTGTAATCACGCCGTCGGCTACATTTACTGTAACGCCTGCCGGGATTGCAACTGGATTTTTACCTATTCTTGACATCTCTTTCGTCTTTAAATATTAGTATACGTAGCAGATTACCTCACCACCTACGTTGAGTTGTTTCGCTTGTTTTCCGGTCATAAGTCCTTTGGAAGTGGAAACGATGGCAATGCCCAATCCGTTGAGGATACGTGGCAATTTGTCGGCACCTGCGTATTTACGCAAACCTGGTTTACTGATTCTTTGGATATCCTTGATTACAGGCTCTTTCGTCTCTTTGTCATACTTCAGAGCGATCTTGATCGTGCCTTGCGGGGCCGTATCCTCGAACTTGTAACTCAAGATGTATCCTTGATCAAATAAGATCTTGGTAATCTCTTTCTTTAGATTAGATGCAGGGATCTCGACAACTTTGTGGTTTGCAGCCACGGCGTTTCTTACCCTTGTCAAATAATCCGCAATTGGATCTGTGTACATATAATTAAAATTGCGGTTTTGGTATTCGTCCCGGACCTTCCGGTAGAACCTGAAACCATTAAAACTTACAAAATGAATCAATAGATAGTTGCCAGTTCGCGGCAAAAATCCGGCAAACTTACAACTATCTATCGAAATAACAAAATATGTTTTTTACCAGCTGGCTTTTTTCACGCCTGGGATCAACCCACTGTTGGCCATTTCACGGAAAGTAACACGTGAAATTCCGAACTGACGCATATAACCTCTTGGTCTTCCCGTGAGCTTGCAACGGTTGTGCATTCTGACAGGTGAAGCGTTTTTCGGCAACTTTTGCAACCCTACGTAATCGCCTGCTTCGAGCAAAGCTTTTCTTTTGGCTGCGTATTTTGCTACCGTTTTTTCTCTTTTCACCTCACGGGCTTTCATTGATTCTTTAGCCATGTCTTAGTTCTTTTTAAATGGTAAACCTAATTCTCTAAGCAACGATTGCGCTTCTTTATCGGTTGGCGCAGAAGTCACGAAAGTGATGTCCATACCCGAAATCTTGTTCACCTTGTCGATGTCGATCTCCGGGAAGATGATCTGCTCGGTTACCCCAAGGTTGTAGTTTCCACGTCCGTCGAAACCAGTAGCCTTGATACCGCCAAAGTCACGTACACGCGGCAAAGCGGCAGTGATCAAACGGTCGAGGAACTCATACATTTTCTCGCCACGCAAAGTCACTTTGGCACCGATTGGCATGCCTTTTCTCAGTTTGAACGACGCAACGTCTTTCTTAGAGATGGTAGCAACGGCCTTTTGTCCGGTGATTTTGGTGAGTTCGTCTACGGCGTAGTCGATCAGTTTTTTGTCAGATACGGCAGATCCAACACCACGGCTCAAAACGATTTTCTCCAATTTAGGAACCTGCATTACGTTTTTGTATCCGAATTCTTCTTTAAGAGCAGACACAACGCGGTCTTTGTACTCTTGTTTCAATCTAGGTGTGTATGCCATGACTATAATACTTGATTAGATTTCTTTGCAAATCTTACTTTCTTATCTCCTTCGGTCTTGAAACCAACACGGGTTGCAGTTTTGGTTTTTGGATCAACCAATGCAATGTTGGAAATGTGGATAGGAGCTTCTTTCTTAACGATACCGCCTTGAGGATTCTTAGCGCTAGGCTTGGTGTGTTTAGACACCATGTTGATCCCTTCGACAACGGCTTTGTTTTTCTCTTTGTACACGCGCAAGACCTTACCTTCAGAACCTTTGTGGTCGCCGGCAATGACTTTTACGGTGTCGCCTGATTTTATTTTCAGCTTTATCATCGTCTTAACTAATTAAAGCACCTCTGGTGCCAATGATACAATTTTCATGAATTGCTTCTCGCGCAATTCTCTTGCTACCGGACCAAAAACACGGGTTCCTCTCATCTCGCCTGCCGCGTTCAACAAAACGCAAGCATTGTCGTCGAAACGAATGTAAGAACCGTCGGCTCTTCTCACCTCTTTTTTGGTACGTACAACCACTGCAGTAGAAACCGCGCCTTTCTTAACGTTTCCGTTTGGCGTAGCGTCTTTAATGGATACTACAATTTTATCTCCGACAGAGGCGTAACGACGTTTCGTTCCACCCAATACACGGATTGTAAGGACTTCCTTCGCTCCAGTGTTGTCTGCTACTTTTAATCTTGATTCCTGTTGTACCATAATTACTTAGCTCTTTCAATGATTTCAACTAATCTCCAGCATTTGGTTTTAGACAACGGACGTGTCTCAGAGATACGCACGGTGTCACCAATGTTGCAGTCATTTTTCTCGTCGTGTGCGTGAAACTTCTTGGTTTTCAACACGAACTTACCGTATAATGGGTGTTTCACTTTTGTAGTTTGCGCCACCACGATAGACTTGTCCATCTTGTTTGACGTCACAACACCAATTCTTTCTTTTCTTAAATTTCTTTTTTCTTCCATGATGCAGAAATACGATTATTGTAACGCTCTTTTGGTAAGCTCCGCAGACAAACGTGCTACGGTTCTACGAACGCTTCTGATTTGCATTGGGTTCTCGATCGGTGAAATCGCATGGGCCATTTTCAGGTCGCTGTACGTTTTCTTGGTCTGGCTCAATTTTTCCTGCAATTCTGCTACGGAAAGATCTTTAATTTCTTTTTGTTTCATAATTGCTTGATATTATGCTTCGAAATCTCTAGCGATGACAAATTTAGTTTTCACCGGGAGTTTTTGTGCAGCAAGACGCAACGCCTCTTTTGCAACGGCCAATGGCACCCCACCCACTTCAAACATGATTTTTCCAGGTTTTACGACAGCTGCCCAATATTCGACGGCACCTTTACCTTTACCCATACGTACCTCAAGTGGCTTCTTGGTGATAGGCTTGTCTGGGAAAATCTTGATCCAAAGTTGACCCTCACGTTTCATGTAACGGGTTGCAGCGATACGCGCAGCCTCGATTTGACGTGAAGTAAGGAACATTCCTGTTTCGTGTACCGATTTGATTCCGAACATGCCGTTTGAAAGTTCGTGGCCACGCATGGCGTTCCCTTTCATTCTACCTTTCTGTACCTTGCGGTATTTTGTTCTTTTAGGCTGTAACATTTTCTTTACTTTTTAAAAAATTACTTTCTTTTACGGTCTCCGCCCGGTTTGCGGTCTTTGTTAAAACCACCTTTGCGCTCGCCGCGTGGCGCGTCGCTTTTACCACCTTGGCCGGCTTGTTTTTTGTCCATGCCTACCAACGGAGAAAGATCTCTCTTTCCGTAAACTTCACCTTTCATGATCCATACTTTGATACCCATACGACCGTAAGTAGTATGCGCTTCAGCCAAAGCGTAATCGATATCGGCTCTGAAAGTTGACAAAGGAATACGACCTTCTTTGAAACCTTCCGAACGCGCCATCTCGGCACCATTCAAACGACCAGAGATCAAGACTTTGATACCTTCTGCGTTCATACGCATAGAGGCAGCAATCGCCATCTTGATGGCTCTTCTGTAAGAGATACGGCTTTCGATCTGACGGGCGATGCTAGATGCAACTAAAAAAGCATCGAGTTCAGGTCTTTTGATTTCAAAGATGTTGATTTGAACTTCCTTGTCGGTAACCTTCTTGAGTTCCTCTTTCAACTTGTCTACCTCCTGGCCGCCTTTCCCGATGATGATACCCGGACGAGCGGTGGTGATAGTAACGGTTACAAGCTTCAAAGTTCTCTCGATGATTACTTTTGATACACTAGCTTTAGACAAACGGGCGTGGATGTACTTTCTGATCTTGTAATCCTCGGCAATTTTGTCGCCGTAGTCATTACCTCCAAACCAGTTAGAGTCCCATCCTCTGATGATCCCAAGTCTGTTTCCGATTGGATTTGTCTTTTGTCCCATTTCTCTTAGTTGCTTTGTGTGTTATCTAATTGTCCCAATACGATGGTTACGTGGTTGGAACGTTTTCTAATTCTGTGTGCTCTTCCTTGCGGCGCAGGACGAAGTCTCTTCAACATCATTCCTCCGTCTACACGGATTTCCTTCACGATCAAACCAGCCTCGGCAACATTGCCTTCTGCGTTTTTCTGCTCCCAGTTATTGATGGCAGACAACAACAGTTTCTCGAGTTTGCGTGACGCTTCTTTGGTGCTGAATCTCAAAATATTCAACGCCTTTTCTACCTTCTGACCTCTTACCAAGTCTGCTACCAAGCGCATTTTTCTAGGCGAAGTAGGGCAGTTATTCAACTTTGCGAAAGCGATCTGCTTGTTAGCTTCTTTGATGCCTTCGGCTCTTTCTCTTTTACGAACTCCCATTTTCTTACTTTTTACCTTTGTTTTTAGCTCCAGCGTGACCACGGAATGATCTTGTTGGCGAAAATTCTCCTAATTTATGTCCTACCATGTTCTCGGTAACATATACCGGAACGAACTGGCGGCCATTGTGAACTGCGATAGTCTGCCCGACGAAATCAGGGGTAATCATAGAAGCGCGAGACCAGGTCTTCACGACACCTTTGTTGCCACCTTCGATGTTGTCGAGAACTTTCTTCTCTAATTTATAATGAACGTAAGGTCCTTTTTTTAATGAACGTGCCATGTCTTATTATTTCTTTCTGCGTTCTACAATGTACTTGTTGCTCGGGTTTTGCTTGGCGCGGGTTCTGTAACCTTTAGCCGGCAAACCTTTTCTTGAACGTGGGTGACCTCCAGACGAACGTCCTTCACCACCACCCATCGGGTGATCGACAGGGTTCATCGCTACCGGTCTCGTTCTTGGACGTCTGCCCAACCAACGTGAACGTCCAGCCTTACCTGAAACGATGAGTTGGTGGTCTGAGTTAGAAACCGCACCAATCGTAGCCGAACAAGTCAGCAATATCAAACGGGTTTCGCCAGAAGGCATTTTGATCGTAGCATACTTTCCGTCACGCGCCATAAGCTGTGCGAAAGTACCGGCCGAACGCGCGATAACCGCACCTTGACCCGGACGCAATTCGATACAAGAAATAACAGTACCCAATGGAATTTTGCTCAGTGGCAAAGTGTTTCCGATTTCAGGCTGCGCGTCTTCGCCAGAAACCAATTTCTGACCAACTTGCAAACCATTTTGGGCAATGATGTACGTTTTCTCACCATCGGCATAAGCCAACAAAGCGATGAACGCCGTTCTGTTCGGATCGTACTCGATGGTTTTAACCGTAGCAGGAATACCGTGCTTGGTTCTTTTGAAATCGATGATACGGTACCTTTGTTTGTGACCACCGCCTGTGTAACGCATGGTCATCTTTCCTTGACTATTTCTACCGCCTGAACCTTTTTTCGATGCGATCAATGAACGCTCCGGCTTGTCAGTCGTAATAGTGTCAAAGCTATTCACGACTCTAAATCGCTGGCCTGGGGTAATAGGTTTTAATTTTCTAACTGACATAATGCTGCCTTATTTTAGATATTGTTATAAAAATCGATGGTTTCTCCTTCTTGCACTTGGACGATCGCTTTTTTGTAAGCGTTGGTCTTCCCGCTGATGAGTCCACTCTTGGTGTATTTCGTGCTTCTGTCTGGACGAACGTTCATGGTGTTGACCGCCAAGACGTTGACCCCGTAAGCAGCTTCTACCGCTTTCTTGATCTCGACCTTGTTCGCCTTTTTGTCCACGACGAAACCGTAACGGTTAGAAAGCTCGCTTTCCTTGGTTACTTTTTCAGTTACGATGGGCTTAATAATGATACTCATGTCGTAATTATTTGCTTAAATTTTCTACAATTCCTTCTACAGAACCTTCCAGAAGCACCAAATTATTTGCATTTAAAATTGCATAAGTGCTTAATTCTGAGCTAGTTACTACATTAGAAGCTTTCAAATTGCGCGAGGACAAATATACATTTTTATTTGTATCACCCAACACGAACAAAGATTTTTTGTTTTCTAACCCCAATGCTTTCAACACATTGATGAAATTCTTGGTGTTTGGCGTTTCGAAGTTGAAGTCTTCCAAAACAATCAAACTCGACTCTTTTGCCTTGATCGAGAAAGCCGATTTACGGGCCAAACGCTTCAAGTTCTTGTTCAATTTGAACGAGTAGCTTCTCGGGCGCGGTCCGAAAACGGTACCACCACCTTTGAACAAAGGGTTCTTCACAGATCCCGCACGTGCCGTACCGGTACCTTTTTGTTTTTTGATCTTACGTGTAGATCCGGTTACTTCAGCACGCTCTTTGGCTTTGTGCGTTCCTTGTCTTTGGTTGGCCAAGTATTGTTTCACGTCGAGGTAAACCGCGTGGTTGTTTGGCTCGATCCCAAAAACGTCGTCAGAAAGCTGTACTTTTCTTCCAGTTTCTTTTCCGCTGATATTTAAAACTTTTACTTCCATTACTTCTGAATGATTACATAAGAGTTGTTGTGTCCTGGAACCGCACCTTTAACCAACAACAGGTTTTTGTCGGCGATTACCTTCAATACTCTCAAGTTTTGAACTTTAACATTTTCACCGCCCATTCTGCCGGCCATACGCATTCCTTTGAATACGCGTGACGGATAAGACGATGCACCCACAGATCCCGGTGCTCTCAAACGGTTGTGCTGACCGTGTGTAGACTGACCTACACCACCAAAGCCATGACGCTTGACGACACCTTGGAAACCTTTACCTTTTGAGACGCCTTGAACGTCCACAAATTCACCTTCTGCAAAAACGGTTACATCAAGGATGTCACCCAATTTTTGTTCTGTTGCGAAATCCTGGAATTCGACGACTTTTTTCTTGGCAACAGTTCCCGCTTTCTTAAAGTGGCCAGTAGCCGCTTTTGTGGAATGTTTTTCAGATTTGTCATCGAAACCAAGTTGCAACGCTTCATACCCGTCGACCGCTGTGGTTCTGACTTGGGTAACGACACATGGACCTGCTTCGATTACGGTACAAGGGATGTTTTTCCCGTTCTCGTCAAAGATTGAAGTCATGCCGATTTTTCTTCCGATTAACCCAGACATAATTACTAATTTATTGATTATTAAAAAAAATTCTTTATTGTTCCTTTTAGACATAAGTATAAAGCATCGAGACGCAAAATCCCGATACTTTATACCAAATCTTATGGATACTTATACTTTGATTTCGACCTCGACGCCGCTAGGCAATTCGAGTTTCATCAACGCGTCGATGGTTTTTGAAGACGAAGAGTAGATGTCGATCAATCTTTTGTAAGACATCACTTCGAACTGCTCACGTGCTTTCTTGTTTACGTGCGGCGAGCGCAAAACGGTAAACAATTTTTTGTGTGTAGGCAACGGAATCGGGCCAGTTACAACCGCTCCAGTGCTCTTTACTGTTTTTACGATCTTCTCAGACGACTTGTCTACGAGCATGTGATCGTAAGATTTCAATTTTATTCTGATTTTTTGACTCATCTTTTAAAATATTAAGCGGTTACTCCTTTTGCCTTTTTGATAACGGCTTCCGAAATGTTCGAAGGCGTTTCCTCGTAGTGTGAGAACTCCATGGTAGAAGTCGCACGACCCGAAGACAACGTACGCAACGTAGTCACGTAGCCGAACATCTCAGACAACGGCACATTGGCTTTGATGGTTTTAGCACCATTTCTGTCGCCCATGTCGTTCACTTGTCCGCGACGACGGTTCAAGTCACCTACAATGTCACCCATGTTTTCTTCTGGCGTAATCACCTCGATTTTCATGATCGGCTCAAGGATGATGGCACCCGCAGCTTTCGCTACTTCTTTGTAACCCATCTTGGCCGCCAATTCAAATGACAAGGCGTCAGAGTCGACCGCGTGGTACGATCCGTCGAGCAACGTCACTTTCAAGCTGTCTACCGCATAACCGGCCAAAGGACCCGTTTTCATCGATTCGCGGAAACCTTTCTCAACGGCAGGGATAAATTCCTTAGGAACATTACCACCTTTTACTTCGTTGACGAACTGCAAGCCCATCGGCACTTTGCCATCGACTTCGTCAGCCGGCTCCAAACGGAACACGATGTCACCAAACTTACCACGACCACCCGATTGTTTCTTGTACACTTCGCGGTGCTGTGCAGATCTTGTGAATGCTTCTTTGTATTCTACCTGCGGCTCGCCTTGGTTCACCTCTACCTTGAACTCGCGCTTCATACGGTCGATCAAGATGTCAAGGTGCAACTCGCCCATACCCGAGATGATGGTTTGTCCCGAAGCTTCGTCGGTACGAACGGTAAACGTTGGATCCTCTTCGGCCAATTTCGCCAAAGCCATACCCATTTTGTCTACGTCGGCCTTGGTTTTAGGCTCGATCGCGATACCGATTACCGGATCAGGGAATTTCATCGATTCGAGGATGATTGGGTGTTTCTCGTCGCACAAAGTATCACCTGTTTTGATGTCTTTGAAACCTACAGCTGCACCAATGTCACCTGCCTCGATGTACTCGATTGGGTTTTGTTTGTTGGCGTGCATCTGGTAGATACGGGAGATACGCTCTTTGTTACCTGAACGGGTGTTCAAGATGTAAGAACCTGCATCCAAACGACCTGAATAGGCACGGAAGAACGCCAAACGACCTACGAACGGGTCGGTAGCAATCTTAAATGCCAAAGCCGCGAAAGGCTCTTTTACGTCTGGACGACGCAAGATTTTGGTTTGGTCTTCTTCGAGCAAATCAGCATCATCCGGGTCGATACCTTCGATACCTTCTTTGTCGAGTGGAGACGGCAAATATTTACAAACAGCGTCGAGCATGAACTGAACACCTTTGTTCTTGAACGAAGAACCGGCGATCATCGGGATGATGGCCATGTCGATCGTAGCGGCACGCAATGCATTGTTGATCTCTTCTTCAGTGATTGAATCCGGATCTTCCATGTATTTGTCGAGCAAGCTGTCATCGTAATCGGCAACCGCCTCGATGAGGATGTCTCTGTATTGTTTTACTTCGTCTACCATGTCGGCAGGGATGTCAACGATGTCGAAGGTAGCGCCTTGCGTTTCATCGTGCCATACGATTGCCTGGTTTTTCACGAGGTCAACGACACCTTTAAAGTCGATTTCGTCACCGATTGGCAACGTGATCGCCACGGCGTTTGATTTCAACATGTCGCGAACTTGCTGGCATACGCCCAAGAAGTTCGAACCTTGACGGTCCATCTTGTTCACGAAGCCCATACGGGGTACGCGGTATTGATCCGCCAAACGCCAGTTGGTTTCCGATTGTGGCTCAACGCCGTCAACTGCAGAAAACAAGAATACCAATCCGTCGAGTACACGCAATGAACGGTTTACCTCTACGGTAAAGTCAACGTGTCCCGGGGTGTCGATGATGTTGAAGTGGTATGGTTTTGAATCGGCGGTAGGTTTACCTTGATTCGTTGGGAAGCTCCACTCACAGGTTGTCGCAGCAGAAGTAATCGTGATTCCACGCTCTTGCTCTTGCGCCATCCAGTCCATCGTTGCAGCACCATCGTGCACCTCACCGATTTTGTGTGACTTTCCGGTATAAAAAAGGATACGCTCGGTTGTTGTCGTTTTACCGGCATCAATGTGAGCAGCAATTCCAATATTTCTGGTGTATTTTAAATCTCTTGCCATTGCTGATTAGAATCTAAAGTGAGAGAATGCTTTGTTTGCTTCGGCCATTTTGTGCGTATCCATACGCTTTTTCACCGCAGCACCTTCTTCCTTGGCAGCAGCCAGGACTTCAGACGCCAATTTGGCAGCCATGGATTTCTCATTTCTACGACGCGCGTAAAGGATCATCCATTTCATCGCCATAGAGATTTTACGGTCTGGACGAATTTGCATCGGGATTTGGAAGGTAGCACCCCCTACACGACGCGAACGTACTTCTACGTGCGGCATGACGTTGGTCAATGCATCTTTCCAGATTTCGAGCGCCGATTTTTCGGCGTCTTGCTTTTTAGACTCTACGATATCGATCGCATCATAGAATACTTTGAAAGCGGTTGATTTCTTACCGTCCCACATCAAGTTGTTCACAAAACGCGTTACCAATTGGTCGTTAAACCTTGGATCTGGTAAAAGAGGTCTTTTCTTTGCCTGTCTTTTTCTCATGTCTTTTCTTAAAGTTTTGGTCTTAAAGTCTTAAGGTCTTAAAGTCTTAAAGGCATCCGAACCGTAATTTGTCTTCGCCTTTATGACTTTCGACTTTACGACTTTATGACTGTTAAAATTACTTTTTCGCTTCTTTAGGGCGTTTTGCACCATACTTCGAACGACGTTGCGTACGGCCTGCGACACCTGAAGTATCGAGTGCTCCGCGTACAATGTGGTAACGAACGCCTGGCAAATCTTTTACCCTTCCGCCCCTAACTAATACTATCGAGTGCTCTTGGAGGTTGTGTCCTTCACCTGGGATGTAAGCGTTCACCTCGTTCCCGTTGGTCAAACGTACACGCGCTACTTTACGCATCGCCGAGTTTGGTTTTTTAGGGGTGGTGGTGTAAACACGCGTACAAACGCCACGTCTTTGCGGACATGAATCCAAAGCAACCGATTTACTCTTCTTAGTTATCTGGGTTCTTCCAGTTCTTACTAATTGTTGAATTGTTGGCATAATGAATACTAAAAATATATTACGTTATAAAAATCCCGCTTTTTACGGGGTTGCAAATGTAGTGATAATTTTGAACGAAACAAATCTTAAAACATTAATTTTCATAACAATTAAATATTTGTGGTTGTCAGCCGATTGCAACGTCGTGGCCTTGCGATTTTGGGGATGCTTTTTGAAGGCACCGTACAATTATCAACCGAACCTTTTTCAGGCAGATATGAAACGGCTTATTTTTGCGTTACTTTTATCAAAAAATCTACGGTTGAAAAATTGGTTCGGATTGGTTTTGTTGCTGTTGCTCGGAAGCCCGCTTTCGGCCCAAACCCTGCGCCTCAAAATCAACGGGGCCTCCGACGCCGAAACCAAGACGATCGACTCCATCGGATACAACCCACAACACACCAACGCCAAATCGATCACCGACGAAGTGCGAACCGTTTCGCAAAAACTCGCACGCGCCGGATTTGTCACCCACGAAATCCTTGGCAACGAAAAACCCACCGACTCGACCTTTTTGTTCCGGTTTGCGCTCGGCTCGGTTACCAAAACACTACACCTATATATCGGAACGGTTCCCGAATTGCGAACCATCGCCTTCCCGAGCGAAACCAACGACACACTCGCGATGCCGTATACCGAAGTCGAAAATTTCCTCAACGCCACATTGTCGCGATTGGAGAAAAAAGGCTACGCGATGGCCAAATTGCAATTGACCGATTTGTCCGACCGTCAGGGCAGCCTGCATGCCAATCTTAAGCTGACACTCAACGCGCCGCGGCAGGTAAATGATATTGTCATCAACGGCTACACCAAATTCCCCGAGGGCCACAAGCGGCAAATCAAACGGATGTACCGCAACCGAACGTTCAACCAGGAGACGTTGCAGCAACTGCGCACCGATTTCGACAAATTCCGTTTCGTCAAACAAATCAAGCACCCCGAAATATTGTTCGAGACCGATTCGACCAAAATCTACGTCTACCTCGAAAAAAACAAAGCCAACACGTTTGACGGCTTTATCGGATTTTCGAACGGCGACGACAACAAGGTCCGTTTCAACGGCTACGTCGATTTGATTTTGAACAACATCCTCAACACCGGCGAAACGTTCACCATTTACTGGAAAAGCGACGGCAACGACCAAAAGACGTTCAATGCCGCAATCGAACTGCCTTATATTTTCAAATCGCCGTTTGCGCTCAAAGGAAACCTCAATATCTTCAAACAGGACAGCACATTCCAGAACACGCGCACAGCGTTAGACTTGGGATATTTTTTCAATTACAACACGAGGTTATATTTGGGCTATCAGTCGACCGAATCGAGCGACATCCAAAATGTAAACCTATCGAGTTTGAGCGATTTTACGAGTACTTTTTTTACGACGCATTTCGAGTTCATGGACTTCAAGCCCGACGACTTTCTGTTCCCCGAAAAAACACGGCTTTATGCAAAAGCAGGCTTGGGTTCGCGCGAATCGAAATTCGAAAAAAACGGACAGTTTTTCGCCCAGCTCGAACTCAAGCACAACTTCTATTTGAACGAGAAAAACCTGTTTCATCTCAAGACCCAAAACTTCCTGCTCGACAGCGACAAATACATCGTCAACGAACTGCACCGGTTTGGCGGGATCAACTCGATCCGCGGCTTTAACGAGAACAGCCTGCAAGGCAATCTATTTACCTCATTGTTAACCGAATACCGCTATGTATTGACACCGGGAATTTATGCACACACGATCATCGATTACGGGTACTTTCGCGACGACTCTTCAGACAACGGCGGAAGCCTTCTGGGGCTTGGGTTTGGCTTCGGACTTTTGACCAAAACAGGACTGTTCAACATCGTCTATGCCAACGGCAGTACGAACGACCAGGCAATCAAACTCTCAAACTCTATTGTGCATATCAGTTTCAAAACCAGTTTTTAAGCGTTTTTTCTTGAAAAATTTTGCAAAAAAAGTCGCTACACCATTAGGATAGTTAACAATTTATTTGGAAATTTGGGCTAACTAATTCAAAATAATTAAAAATGAAACTAAAGTTCAATGGATTATTAGCGCTATTTTTTGCGCTAATTACGCAAATCACTTTTGCGCAAGAGATCACGGTGAACGGAACGGTACAGGATCAGGCTGGCCTTCCGCTTCCCGGTGTAAACGTTCTCGTCAAAGGCACCACTACAGGGGTCCAGACCGACATTGACGGGAAATTCCAAATCAAGGCAACCCAGGGGCAGGCGCTCGTGTTCAGTTTCCTTGGCATGAAAACGGTTGAGCGTCCGGCTTCCCTCAACATGACCGTAAGTTTGGCCGACGATTCCGTACAACTTGAAGGCGTTGTGGTAACAGCGTTGGGTATCACCCGAGACAAAAAATCGCTCGGATACGGCACCCAAAAGGTCGACGGTGATGAAGTGAACCGTGTTCCAAACACAAACTTTATCAACAACCTTTCCGGTAAAGTATCGGGGCTTCAGGTTAAAACCAACGGCAACTTAGGTGGTTCTACCAACGTCATTATCCGCGGTTACAAATCCCTGAACAACAACAACCAGGCGTTGTTTGTTATCGACGGCGTTCCGCTCGACAACACCAACAACAACAATGTCAATCAAACGACAGGTCGATTCGGCTATGACTATGGTAACGCGGCAGCGGATATCAACCCTGCCGATATCGAATCAATCAACGTTTTGAAAGGTGCGGCTGCGACTGCTTTGTACGGTTCTCGTGCCGCGAATGGCGCAATCATGATCACAACAAAGAAAGGCAAGCAAGGCTCTGGATTGGGCGTAACGCTTGACACAAGCATTAGCGTTGGAAATATAGACAAGAAAACCTTTGTCGACTATCAAAAAGTTTACGGACAAGGTTATTTTGGGGAATTATTCAGAACTTCACGTGACGTAAACGGTGACGGTGAAGCAGATACTGCGGTAAGAACCGGCGACGATGCCTCTTTTGGTCCGGCCTTTACCGGAAACCTGGTATACCAATGGGATTCATTCGTGCCAGAGCACCCGAACTACCAAAAAGCAACGCCTTGGGTAGCTGCCCAAAACGATCCTTCTAAATTCTTTCAAACAGCCTTTACCCGTAGCAATACGGTTAGCCTTAATGGCGGTAACGACAAAGGCGCGTTTAACATGTCATTCACCAATTTGGGGTCTACAGGGATCATGCCGAACAGCGAGCAAAAGAAAAACTCGGTGTTGGCCAATGCATCTTATAACCTGACAGACAAACTCAAAGCGTCGTTCATGGCTAACTTTATCGACACCAGAACACAGGGTCGTAACGGAACAGGCTACAACGGAAACTTGGTTGCAGGTTTTAGACAGTGGTGGGCTACCAACGTAGATGTTTATGACTTGCGCAACATTTACAACGCCACTGGCAAGAATTACACTTGGAATGCCTCTTTGGGTGGTGTATCCTTGGCTGGCGGTCAACCTAACCTCTCACCGGCATACTGGAACAACCCTTATTTCGAGCGTTATGAAAACTACCAGAACGACCAGCGTACCCGCTTTGTAGGTAATGCTGCCGTTACATATGAAATTGCAAAATGGTTGGATGTGACCGGCCGTTTGTCGGTGGACACTTATGCTGAAGTACAAGAAGAGCGTCGTGCACAAGGATCTTATGCGGGCGACACTTTCGGAACGCAAAACACCAACGAATCTTCAGGATACATGAAATTCATGCGCAACAGAACAGAATCTAACTATGATATGTTCTTTGACTATCATTTCGATTTGACCGAAAAATTAAACCTTAAAGGTGTTTTGGGCGTCAACATCCGCAGAGAAGAAATGTCTTCATTGCGCGCTTCGACCCTTGGCGGAATTTACGTGCCTAACCACTACACCATCAACAACTCACTCAATGCGAACGCCATTGTTCCTGAAGGACAATACACACGTGAAGTAGATGGTTATTATGCCAGCGCATCCCTCGGATATGACGACTTCTTGTATTTAGACGGTACTTATCGTCATGACGTGTCCTCTACTTTGCCGGATGGATTTAACGACTACGGATACTATTCATTGTCGGGAAGTTTTGTGTTCTCTGGACTGGTTGACGCCAACTGGTTACAACTTGGTAAAGTTCGTGTAGGTTACGCACAAGTAGGTAACGATGCACCTAGCTATAGCTTGGTAGATACATTCCCTACCGTTCCTGCCTTCTATTCTAACATGTATTCAGTGCCTTCGACAAAACAAAATCCAGATTTGAAACCGGAGAGAACCGAAAGTATCGAAGCTGGTCTCGAATTGCAGATGTTCCAAAAGCGCGTAGGCCTCGATGTATCGGTGTACAAAACCGAAACACGCGATCAAATCGTCGACTTGCCAATTTCGGAAGCGACAGGATACACCAGAAAGTGGACCAACGTTGGTTTGGTAGAGAACCGCGGTATCGAAGCGTCGTTGAACCTGGTTCCGGTAAAAACAGAGAATTTCACATGGGATATGACCGCCAACTGGGCAGTAAACGTCAACGAAGTAAAAGAACTCGACGAAGGAATCGACAACTACCAGTTGGGTAATTTCCAAGGTGGTGTATCAATCAATGCACAAGTTGGACAGCCTTATGGTGTAATACAAGGATCTGACTACATTTATGTCAACGGCCAACGCATGGTTGACCCTGAAACAGGCAAGTGGGTGATTTCTTCAACCAACGACAAAAACCTCGGAACTTTCCTTCCGCAGTGGACCGGTGGCTTGAACAACCGTTTTACCTACAAAAATGTATCTTTGAGCTTCTTGATCGACGTACAAAAAGGCGGAAAGGTATTCTCGCTTGACCAATGGTACGGACAAGGAACAGGTCTTTACAACAACACTGTTGTAAATGGCGGACAGGCTATCCGTACACCGGTTGACGGTGATACCGGTGGTGTAATCCTCCCTGGTGTTTTCCCTGACGGCACACCAAACAATGTGCGTTTGGATCAAAGTACAGGAACCGACGGCTATCTTGGATACTTGGGCTCGGCTTCATCTGACTACGTATACGACGCTTCGTTTGTGAAGCTTCGCGAAATGACCTTGGGTTATACATTCTCTAAAAAAGTGCTCAACAACACTTTCCAAGACTTGTATATCGGCCTTTCCGGCACCAACTTGTGGATCATCCACAAAAACTTGCCTGATGCCGATCCTGAAGCTGGTTTAAGTTCAGGTAACCTTCAAGGTTTCCAATCTGGGGTATTGCCTACCGTAAGAACGTTTGCGCTTAACCTCAAAGCTAAATTCTAAAAAAAAAAGACGATGAAAAGAATATTTTTGATATTAGGGGTGATGGCGTTCACGGTATCGTGTAACGACGACCTCACCAATTTGAACGTAGACCCGAAGAATCCGGCGTCGGTTCCAGCGGAATCTTTGCTTGCCAACGCCGAAAAGAACCTCTTCGACTACATGACCAGCACCAATGTGAACACCAACGTGTTCCGATTGTTTTCTCAACATTGGACAGAAACGACTTATTTGGACGAATCGCGTTACGACGTTTTGCAACGTAACATTGGCGATAACACTTGGCGTACACTTTACCGTGACGTTTTGCGCGACTTGCAGGAAGCTCAAAAAACAGTAATGTTGGAAGAGCCTGTAACCCCAGCAGAACAAGCGGCCAAGAACAATCGCTTGGCAATTATCGAAACTTTGAACATCTATACCTATAGTGTGTTGGTCGATATTTTCGGCAATGTTCCATACTCAGAAGCACTTGATGCAGAAGGTCATCCGACACCAGCTTATGATGATGCCGAAACCATCTATGCAGATTTGTTTGAGCGTTTGGATGTAGCAATTGCTAACATCGATCCTGATGGAGACAGTTTTTCTGCAGACGTCATCTACGGAGGCGACATGGCGCAATGGCTCAAATTTGCCAACTCACTGAAATTGCGTATGGCGATTACTGTTGCCGACGCACCTGGTTTGGCTTCAACTGCACAAACAGCCGCCGAAGAAGCAGTGGCTTCTGGCGTGTTTGAATCAACCGGAGACAGTGCAACAGTGCAATATTTGTCTGTTCAACCAAACACCAACCCTTTGTATGAGGACTTGGTCACGAGCGGTCGTTACGACTTTATCGCAGCAAACACTTTGGTTGACTACATGAACGGCGTTAATGACCCGCGCAGAGGCCTCTACTATACTTCTGTCGGCGGTGCTTACATTGGTGGCCCATATGCCGAAGGTGGAGACTTTTTTGAGTACTCATCTGCAGGTGACCCTGCCGACGGCGACGCCGAGCATACCGTATTGCTAGACCCTACGCTCGAAGGAATCCTCATGAACTACATCGAAGTCGAGTTCCTTTTGGCCGAAGCTGTAGAGCGCGGATGGTCTGTAGGAGGTACCGCAGCAAGTCACTATAACAATGCCGTCAATGCATCCATCCTATACTGGGGTGGTTCGCAAGCCGACGCCGACGCCTATCTGTTACAACCTAGTGTGGCCTATGCCACTGCAGGAGCAACCTGGCAAGAGAAAATCGGAATGCAGGCCTGGTTAGGGCTTTACAACCGTGGTTTCGAAGCTTGGACTTCATACAGAAGATTGGACTACCCACAATTGGTAGCTCCGGCAAGCGCGGTTGCAGCGGCAGAAGGACAAGTTCCAAAACGTATCACTTACCCAGTATTGGAACAAACACTAAACGCCACGAACTACAATGCCGCAGGTTCGGCCATTGGGGGAGACAAACTCGCTACGAGATTGTTTTGGGACGTCGACTAATTTGACCAAATTCCATATCACAAAACCACCAGCATCCACTGGTGGTTTTTTTATATCTTTGCGCCATGGAAAAAGACAATCAAATATTCGGCCTGCGCGCCATCATCGAAGCCATCCAATCGGGCGCGGTCATCGACAAGGTATTCGTCCAGAAAGAAGCCGCGGGCGACTTGATGAAAGAGCTCATGAAAGCCATCAAAAAAGCCAATGTCAACTTTTCCTACGTGCCCGTCGAAAAACTCAACCGGCTCACGTCGCACAACCACCAAGGCGCGGTGGCCACCATCTCTCCTATCGCGTTCCACGACCTCGAATCGCTCGTCAATTCAATTACCGAATCGGGACAAATGCCGCTGCTGCTCATCCTCGACCAATTGTCGGATGCGCGCAACTTCGGGGCCATCATCCGCACCGCAGAATGTACGGGCGTCAATGGCATCATCGTGCAAAAATCGGGGTCGGCCCCCGTCAACGGCGATACGGTCAAAACCTCGGCCGGCGCGGTATTCAACGTGCCCATCTGCAAGGTCGAACACATCAAGGACGCCATTTTTTACCTGCAGGGCTCGGGCATCAAAACCATGGCCGCCACCGAAAAAACCGACGTCAATATTTACGACATCAACTTCAACGAGCCCGTCGCCATCATCATGGGCAGCGAAGACCGCGGCATCAACCCATCGGTGCTCAAAATCGTAGACGAAAAAGCCAAATTGCCCATGTTCGGCACCATCGGCTCGCTCAATGTTTCGGTGGCTTGCGGCGCATTTTTGTACGAAGCCGTACGTCAGCGCAGTTGATTTTTTAGGAGCTTTTTCCCGCTATTCGTTTCAATCTTTTGATTGCCGTCACTGCGTTTTGGCAAGCAAAAGGATTTCCACTCCTATCGGGGCTAGGGCTTCTCGTCCCGCTCCTCTTTCGGGACAAAAAAGTATGTAATTTTCACCGCAGGAGACGCGGCAAACTCATCTGATTCTGGTTCCGGTTCAGGCGGCGGTAAATTCACAAAATTTCCGTTCTCGTCAAACCGTTCGAGAAACTTATCACCCGCCGGATTAAAATCGGGTCGTTCCCAATCGTACTTGATCGGACGATGGTAATCAGGCGTCTTAAACAGCATCGCAAACGCAAAACCGGTAACAAGGCCGGCCAGGTGACCTTCCCATGAAATTTCCTTCTCGATGCCTGGGAACACATACCAAATCGTACTGCCATACACCATGACCACGGCAAGCGACAACGCTACAAGCCGGTAATGCTTGGTACGGATGCCTTTAAAGAAAATAAATGCCGTGAGCACATAGATCAACCCGCTCGCGCCAATGTGAAACGACGATCGCCCGATGATCCACGTAATCAACCCCGAAATCAAGATCCCATAGCCGATGACCGCCCACGATTGCTCGCGGTAAAAATACCGCAACGCGGCCATAAGCACCAACAGCGGAATCGTGTTGTTGTACAAATGTTCGAGATTGCCGTGAATGAACGGGCTCAACACCACGCCGCGTAAACCTTCGAGTGTTCGCGGGTAAATGCCCCAGTCGGCGGCATCGAGGTTGAACTTGATGTCTATATAGAATGCCAGCCACAGCGTCAGTACAAACGCAAACGGCAGCAAAATCACCGAGGCCGAAAACTTGAATTGATCGTCGTTCATGAGTGTTGGTTTTGCGCAGGCCTATCAAACAGGAAGCCACGGGACAAAACGTGCTATTTTGTCAGTTTATAAATTTACGTGAAATCCAATTTTGACAAAAATCAAAAGTCGTATTTTTACCATCTATGGAAGCACCGCTCGCAGAACGCATACGCCCGCAACAACTCGAAGACTACATCAGCCAGCTGCATTTGGTGGGCCCCAGTGGCTCGCTCACGCAGCAAATTAGCAACGGCATCGTCCCGTCGTTGATTTTTTGGGGGCCGCCGGGAACGGGCAAGACCACGCTCGCACAAATCATCGCGCAACAGTCCAAACGACCATTTTACATCTTGAGCGCGATCAATTCAGGCGTCAAGGACATCCGCGAAGTCATCGACAAGGCCAAACAAACGGGTGGCTTGTTTACGGCCAGGAACCCGATCTTGTTCATCGACGAGATCCACCGTTTCAGCAAATCGCAACAGGACTCGTTGCTGGCCGCCGTCGAAAAAGGCTGGGTCACACTCATCGGCGCAACCACCGAGAACCCAAGTTTCGAGGTGATTCCCGCGCTACTGTCGCGTTGTCAGGTGTACATCCTCAATGCCTTTTCCAAACAGGATCTCGAAGCGTTGCTCGAGCGCGCGATGAAAACCGACGAAATCCTGCGCACCAAAAAAATCAAACTCAAGGAAACCGAAGCGTTGTTGCGTCTATCGGGCGGCGACGGCAGAAAATTGCTCAACATTTTCGAGCTCGTCATCAATGCGTCTCCAGAAAGCCCGGTGGTGATCACCAACGAAAAAGTGTTCTCGATCGTACAACAAAACACGGTGTTGTATGACAAAACGGGCGAACAGCATTACGACATCGTCTCGGCGTTCATCAAATCGATGCGTGGCAGCGACCCCAATGGTGCGGTATACTGGCTTGCGCGCATGATCGAAGGTGGCGAGGACGTCAAATTCATCGCCCGCCGCATGCTGATATTGGCCAGCGAAGACATCGGCAACGCCAACCCTACCGCACTGGTGATCGCCAACAACACGTTCCAGGCGGTATCGGTCATCGGAAACCCCGAAAGCCGCATCATTTTGAGCCAATGTGCGGTGTACCTGGCCACGTCGCCCAAAAGCAATGCGAGTTATGAAGCCATCGGCAAGGCGCAACAACTGGTCAAACAAACCGGCGATTTGCCCGTGCCGCTGCATTTGCGCAACGCGCCCACCAAACTCATGCAGGAATTGGGCTATGGCGACGATTACAAATATGCGCACAGCTACGACAACAATTTCGCCGAGCAGGAGTTCCTACCCGACGCAATCCGCAACACCCCGCTTTACGTCCCGGGCAACAATGCACGGGAAAACAGTACGCGCGAATTCCTCAGAAACCGCTGGAAAGACAAATACGGTTATTAAAATTTGATTTGAATGGGCTCGGCGACGAGTTTTCCGGCCTGGTAGTATTCGAACAGCCATTGGCCGTTTTGCTGGCGTACAACGCCTTCTAAAGCTTCTTTTTCGGCCAGGTAAACCGTCGAGGCACCCGTCTTGAGGATTTTCATGACAATCTTGGGCGTGCTGTCGATCAGTTGAAAACCGTTGGCGATGGGCTGGGCAAAAAGCAACTGCCCTTCGCCTTGATTGACCGGCGCAACCGGCGCCGCGGGTTCAACGACCAAAGCCGTTGCGGCGTTTTCGCTTACGCCACCATTTTTGCCGTTGTAATGGTAATGCAGCACATCAAACGATCTGCCCGCATCGCGCAACGCCTCGTTGTAGCCCACGCGCCATTCTTTGGTGCGGCTCTTGCCTTGTGCCGTCTGGTACACCACCGTACCTTTGCAATCTTTCAATACAATCGAAAGCTTGGTGGTGGTAATGGTGTTGTCTTCGATCACGTCGGCGTAAAGCTTGTTGCAGTTGAACCGAAGAATTTCGTCGGGAATGGCATCGGTATCCAGAAAAGCCTTGAATTTGTACTTTTCAAGCAGGCCCTTGGTCAGCGTACTGATGCCAAATGGGTTCACTTCTTTCGAAAACGCAAACTTGGTGGGCACCAGCACATACTGGTAATCGCTGACATTTTGCGCGAAAGACAGGCCGGAAAACACCAGCAAAACAATACAGGCTAACTTTTTCATAAATAGTTCTTGAGGTCCGATAAATGGGAGATTTGTTTGATGTAAGGATCGGTTTGCGTTTGGGCATCGGTGAACAAAATGGCGTCGATCCCGCAACCGAGCGCCCCGCGCACGTCGGCATCGATACAATCGCCAATCATGATGCTTGTCTTTCGATCGGCTTGGGCCGCCGTCAGTGCATACTCGAAAATAATCGGGTTGGGTTTTTTGACGCCCGCCATTTCAGAATCGGTGATGGTCGTAAAATAATGCCCAATGTTCGCATTGTCGATCTTGCGCCTTTGCACTTCCGAGAACCCGTTGGTGATGATGTGCAAACGGTATTTGGGTTTCAGATAATCGAGCAGCGCGATGGTCCCGTCGAACAGGTGGTTGTAGATCGGCAAATGCGCAATGTAATCGTCCGAAAGCAAGTCGATGGTGTCGCGGTCTATGGCATAACCCGCCAAATCGAAAGCATCCTTGAAACGCCCGTAGCGCAATTGCTCGCGCGTGACCTTTTCGTCGCGGTACCAATTCCAATACTTAAGGTTGATGGGCACATAGTGCGTCAGGAATTCATCGAGCGGCACCTGTATCGCGTGTTTTTCGAAAATCGCCGCAAAGGCCAACGCCGAATTTCTTTCAAAATCCCAAAGCGTGTGGTCGAGGTCAAAAAATACGTCGGTGATGGTTTCCATGCCCCAAAAATACGCTTTTGCACGTTACCAAAATCACAAAATTTTGCTAGAGCAACCCTTCGTCGGCAAAACTGAGCCAACCCGATTCGGTGACAATCACATGGTCGAGCACCTTGATGTCGAGATGCTCGCCAGCGAGTTTGAGCTTGCGCGTGATTTGCCGGTCCGATTCGCTTGGTTTGAGCGCACCCGACGGATGGTTGTGGCTCAAAATGATGCCCGTGGCGCCCAACTCGAGCGCGGTCTTGTACACCAGCCGCACATCTACGAGCGTGCCTGTGATACCGCCCTTGCTGAGCTGGCTCTTGCCGATGACGCGGTTGGCGTTGTTCAGGTAGATGATCCAGAATTCCTCGTGCGGCAAATCGCCGATAACGGGTTGCATGAGTTCAAAAACACTTTGGCTCGATTGGATTTGTGTGAGCGCGGCCGATTCAGACATCCTGCGACGTCGCGCAAGTTCAACCGCCGCGACAATCGTGAGCGCCTTGACCTCGCCAATTCCCCTGAATTGCATCAGTTGCGCAACCGATAGCTTACCCAATGCCGCCAGATTGTTGCCCACCGAAAGCAGGATGCGCTGGCCCAATCCCACCGCCGATTCGTTGCGGCTGCCCGACCCGATCAAAATGGCGAGCAGTTCGGCGTCGGTCAGGATCGATTTGCCCTTGAGCAATAATTTCTCGCGCGGACGGTCATCTTCGCACCATTGGCGGATCGGGAAAGGCGTGTGTTCGGACATAATCTTAAAGGCGTATAATTTGCAGGACGGGCGTTGCGTTATCTAAACAACCCAGGCCAAATTATGAAAATCCTGCCGATCGCCATTACAGTTTTTCTGTCGTTTTTTGCCCCAGACGGTTTTTACGACAGACTATCGGAAGCCGCCATTGGGCTGACCAAAACAAAGGTTACCTACGACGGTTCGTACTTTGCCATCCCCTACCCAAACGGCGATGTGCCCGCCAACAAAGGCGTGTGTACCGATGTGGTCGTCCGTGCCTATCGAAAAATGGGGATCGACGTGCAAAAAGAAGTGCATTTGGATATGACCGCGCATTTTGGCCTGTACCCGAAGATTTGGGGATTGCGCCGCCCCGACCGCAACATCGATCACCGCCGGGTGCCCAATTTGCAGGTGTTCTTCACACGGTTCGGAAAAAAACTAGCGACCACGGCCAATCCCGCCGATTACAAACCGGGTGATCTGGTTACCTGGATGGTGGACGGCAAACTGCCCCACATAGGTATTGTGACACACAAAAAATCGGCCCGCGGCACGCCGTTGGTGGTGCACAACATCGGGGCCGGGCAAGTACTCGAGGATTGTTTGTTCAAGTATCCGATGACAGGTCATTACCGTTTTGGAAGTTAACCACAAAGGCCGCAAAGTTTGCGCAAAGTCCGCAAAGTGTAAC
>NZ_FMVF01000005.1:0-65924 GCF_900101895.1 Flavobacterium caeni | reverse complement strand
GTGGAACAAATACTCCTTGAACGCATCGGGGTTGGTGTAAATGATCAGGTCCTGGCGGTTGAACGCCTGCGCGATTTGCTCGGCGGTGATCTCGTCGAGCTTTTTGATTTTGACCGCATCGGGCGAATAGAACACCACGGCCACGTCGGCGGCGGCCAGTGCGCCTTCGTATTCTTTAAGAAATTCAGGGTTTAGGCTCGAATAGGTATGCAGCTCGAGACAGGCGATGAGTGTGCGATCGGGGTATTGTTCCTTGACGGCCTTGGTGGTCGCGGCCACTTTGCTCGGCGAATGCGCGAAATCTTTGTAGGCTACATTGTTTGCATTCTCGGCAATCTTCTCGAGTCGTTTGGATGCGCCTTTGAAACTCGCGATGGCTTCGTAAAAATCGGCTTCGTCTACGCCCATCGCCTGGCAAATCCATTTGGCGCCGGCCAGGTTGTTCAAATTGTGCGCGCCGAACACCTCGATGGGCATCGGGCCTTCGGGGGTTTCGAGCATGGTGGTACCGTTGACGACGGAATAAGGCGGCGTTTGGTAAGGGATCTTGCGGATCGGGTTGGTCGCGGCTTCGGCCACGCGTTTGACCTCAGGGTCGTTTTCGTTGTACACGAGCATACCGCCGTTGGTGATGAGTTTGATGAACGTTTCGAATTGTTCGACATAATTCTCATAGGTCGGAAACACGTTGATGTGGTCCCAGGCGATGCCCGAAATGAGCGCGATATTGGGCTGGTACAAATGAAACTTCGGTCGACGGTCTGTAGGCGAAGAAAGGTACTCGTCGCCTTCGAGCACAATAAAGTCGTTGTCTTCGGTCAGGTGCACCATCGTATCGAATCCTTCGAGTTGCGCGCCCACCATGTAATCGACATTTATGCCATGGTAGTGCATCACGTGCAAAATCATCGACGTAATCGTGGTTTTGCCATGCGACCCGCCAATGACCACACGGGTTTTGTGTTTGGATTGTTCGTACAAAAACTCAGGGTAGGAATAAATTTTCAGCCCCAATTCCTGCGCTTTCAACAATTCCGGATTGTCGGCCTTGGCGTGCATGCCGAGGATGATGGCTTCGATATCGGGTGTTATTTTTTCGGGAAACCAACCCATTTCGGACGGCAACAATCCTTGTCTTTCAAGTCGCGACTTCGAGGGTTCGAAAATCGCGTCGTCGCTTCCTGTTACATGGTATCCTTTGTGGTGTAAGGCCAACGCGAGGTTGTGCATGGCGGCGCCGCCTATGGCGATAAAATGGGTACGCATTTATTGTGGATTTGTGGATTTGAAAATTTGGTTATTTGAAGGATAATCCGGCTTGTTCTAGCCCTTGGTTTTATGGTATTGTGCCCATACCGCCTTGGCTTTTTCGGGCTGATTCATTTTATTTTGGTACAGGTCGGCGAGCTTTTGGCTACAGGTTTTGGAGTTGCCCACTTCGATGGCCTTGCGGTAATATTGCTCGGCGGTGGCATATCTTTCGAAATATTCGGCAATACGGCCCTTGGCCAGATAACCGTCTACGGGCGACAGGGTCGAGAGCTCGTTGGCATACCGTCTGGCTTTTTTCTCGCTGCCCCCAGCAATGCCCGGCAACTGAAGGTACAATTCGACCAATGCCCATCGCGCCTCTAGGTGACGCGGATCGTTGCCGATGGTCTTTTGGAATGCATGCTCAATGTCGGCTATAAGCGTCAACGCATACAGTTTATTCGACGTTTTGGCCAACATCGCCAGCGCGCCGCCGTATTTGTATTGGTAGCCTGCAGACGATGGTTTGCGGTTCTTGAGTTGTTCATAAACCAACACCGCTTGTTCCCATTGTCCCAAATGGCTCGAAATATCGCCCAAATATTCACGCGACTTTTCGTTTTGGGGATGTTGTTTGAGGTCGTTTTCGAAATAGGATTTGGCGGCCGAATATTTCTTATCGGCGAACAATTTTTCACCTGTTTCGAAATCGGTTTGCGAGAACGAAAAAGTCGACCAAAAAAACAAAATCGGGAAAACAAATTTCATGTCGGCAATTGAGAAGTCCAAAGTAACGAAAAAAAGCGTCAGCCTATGACGACGAAATTGGAAAAGTACTGAAAAAAGTCCGTTGAAACGCAATAAAAACCGACGAAAACCGTCCGAAAAATCGCTCGCAAACCCTTATAAATAAAGGATTTGTCGATTTCCGATTGTTTTTTTTTCAAAAAAAGGTCGTTGGTCGATTTTTGGTGTTCGTTGTCTGAAAAATTACCGCGCGGTTGGCATAGGGGGTAATTTTGTAGCTGGATTCATGAAAAGGTTTACGCTATGAAACACTTTTATTTTACACTTTCGAACGGGTTTTCTTTTGTTAAAAAAACCAAGCTGAACGACACTTTTTCGATGTCGAAATTCGGCACAATTTGGAGCGGTTTGACGCTGTTCCTTTTTCTGATTTTTGCACCCCAAGCACAGGCGCAAATTGCCGGCCCTAATGATACGTCAAACGGATTCACATCGGGCGGCGCCGGAACGGGTTGGAGCTTTGCAAATAGGATCGAAGCCGATGATTTCAACTATTCGACGTGCGGGCTTAACAGCAACAGTCTCTCGGAATACCTGCGCGGCACGCAATACGGTTTTACCATTCCGGCCGGAGCCACCATTAATGGAATTGTATTGCGTATCATGCGTCAAAGCAGTTCGACGGGCGGCGGCAACAGCATCGATGATGTTTCTGTCAGGCTGATGAAGAACGGAGTCGCCGTTGGAAACAACTATGCCAATGGCGCCGACTGGCCCGGCACCATGACGGGGCAGAACTACGGGGGCGCCGCCGATTTGTGGGGCACGACCTGGACACCCGCCGAAATCAACGCGGGCAATTTTGGCGCGGAATTGCGGGTAGAGGCCGAGGGCTCGAACAGGACTGCTTCGGTCGATTTCATGCAAATCACTGTTTACTATACCAGCGTACCTACCGTGACGGGTTTTACACCCAACAACGGTTGCGCGGGAGCCACCGCAACATCGGTGGTCATCACAGGAACCAATTTCCTTGGGGCGACGGCCGTTAGCTTTAACGGCACCAATGCGACCTATACCATCAACAGCGCGACACAAATTACGGCTACGTTGCCGGCAGGCGCCACATCGGGGCCTATCAGCGTGACCACACCGTCCGGAACTGGTACGAGCGCGTCGAATTTTACCGTGAATCCTGTTCCCACCGTATCACCAATCACAGGAACATTAACCGTTTGCCCTGCGGCCACCACACCGCTTTCGAATGCGACGGCTGGCGGCGTATGGACCAGCGGAAGCCCATCCATTGCGACGGTCAACAGCATCAGCGGAATGGTGTTGGGTGTAAGCCCCGGAAATGCTATCATCACCTATACCGTCACCGGGAATGGTTGTACCAACGCCACGACGGCCACAGTAACCGTCACCGCACCGACTTCGGTTTCAGGGCCTTCGTCGGTGTGCATCGGCAGCACCATACAAATGCTTCCTTCCTCTGGCGGAACCTGGGTCAGCAACAATCCTGCTGCGGCCTCGATAGACATGAACACGGGCGTCGTAACGGGGTTGGTCTTGGGTACATCGACCTTTACTTTTACCGATGCCACTACGTCTTGTTCGAGCACGACCGCAGCAGTGTCTGTGCATGAGTTGCCGAGCGTAACAGGACATCCGACATCGCAATCGGTTTGTTCGAACAGCAGCGTGTCGTTCAGCGTCACGGCTTCGGGCTCGGGGATTACTTACCAATGGTTCCGAGGCGCGACACAATTAAACAACGGAGGGGCGATTTCTGGCGCCACATCCAGCACACTTACGATCAACCCTGTCGCCTTGGGCGATGCCGCAACCGATTATTATTGTGTCGTGAGCGGAAACTGCTCTCCTAGCGCAACTTCAAACACCGCGACACTCACTGTGACAGAGCGCGTCGTGATAACCGCACAACCAGTGGCCAACCAGTCGCTTTGCACGGGCAATACCGCAAATTTTAGCGTATCGGCAACGGGCGCAGGTTTGACGTACCAATGGTACAACGGTGGAACACAATTGGTTGACGGCGGCAATATTTCGGGCGCCACATCGCCAACCCTGTCCATCGCCAACCTGACGACTGGCGACGCCTCTGCCCTATACCACTGTATTGTCGGCGGTTTGGCACCTTGTACATCGGTAACGTCGAACAACAGTGTATTGGTCGTTAACGAAGGCCCAGCCATCACGGCAGAGCCTACGGCCACGCAAACGGTATGCTCGGGCGATGCCGTAAGTTTCAGCGTGTCGGCAACAGGCGGCAGCTTGGTGTACCAATGGTACAAAGGCGCTTCCCCAGTAGCCAACGGTGGAAGCATCAGCGGGGCAAACACCCCTACCTTGAACATCAACCCAACGGTACCATCTGATTCGGATGCCAACTACCATTGCGTTGTCATCAACGGTTGTGCGACACCAGCGGTTTCGATCAATGCGGCGCTGACCGTCAATGAAAAACCGTTTATTTTCAATTATTCGGTCGCGACTTGTAGCGAAGTGGCTTTTGCGGTGGTTCCATCAACCGGTGTTCCTACAGTGGCCACCGTGGTTCCAGCGGGCACGACCTACTCTTGGCCTGCACCGGTAGTAACGGGCGGGATGACAGGCGGAAGCGCCGAGAGCGGACAACTGGGCATCAGCCAAACCTTGACCAACCCAACCACTACAGCGCAAACCGCTACGTATACCGTTACCCCGACATCGGGCACCAGCGGCGCATGTGTGGGCGCATCATTTACGGTCACGGTGACGGTCAATCCGACACCATTCATCAACAACATCACCGATAGCGTTTGCAGCGAGGAAAATCTTGTGGTCACGCCTGCCAACGGAGGCGGCAACCTCATCCCTGCGGGAACCACCTACACCTGGAGCACGCCATCGGTGACAGGAGGGCTTACAGGCGGATCGGGTGGCAACAACCAACCGGCCATCAACATCTTGCTCACCAACCCGACCAACACCCCGCAAACGGCCAACTATAACGTCACTGCTACCTCGGGAAGCTGTACAGGAAGCGTGTTTTCGTTTTCGGTCACGGTCAATCCAAAACCTACCGTAGCCGCAGATACGCCAACACAAACCGTTTGCTCGGGCAGTGCGTTTGCACCTATCGGCTTGAGCAATCCGAACAACGTGGCGGGAACCATCACCTACAATTGGACGCGAACCAACACCGGCAACCTTACAGGTTTGGCGGCAGCGGGCAGCGGAACTCCAATCACGGGCACGTTGACCAATACCACCAATACCGCACAAACCACGACGTTCAGCATCATTGCGACATCTGAGGACGGCTGTATTTCAGATCCGGTAACGGTAGACGTGGTGGTGAATCCGAACCCAACGGTAGCGGCAACACCTGCGAGCCAAACTGTTTGTCCGGGCGTCAACATTACAACGATCAACTTTAGCAACCCGAATAATGTCACAGGACCTGTGACCTATAGCTGGACGCGCGACAATACCGTCAACCTTACGGGCATCGCGGCCAGCGGATCGGGCACGAACATCAGCGGTACGTTCACCAACAACACGTTGGTACAACAGTCTACCACGTTTACGATTTCGGCAACAGCGGCAGGTTGTGGTACCAGCACAACCACCGTAACCGTGATTGTAAATCCGCAACCCGATGTAGCGGCAACCCCGGCATCGCAAACGGTTTGTGCGGGCCTGCCTATTTCGGCCATTGTTTTGAGCAATCCGAACGCGATTCCGGGAACAACTTATTCTTGGACACGCACGAATGCCGCCAACACGCCGGGTATCGCGGGCAGCGGAACGGCATCGACCATTTCGGGCACGCTTACCAACCCGACAGGCGTAGACCAAACCACAACATTCACCATTTATGCGATCCGTGCGTTTTGTCAGTCGGCACCTGTAACGGTCGATGTGATCGTACGTCCGGCTCCGTTGGCGGTAGCCACACCGGCCACCCAAGGTGTTTGTACGGGCGCTACGGCCAACATCGTTTTCAGCACGAGCAATGGCCTGGCGGGAACCACCTACAGCTGGACGCGTACCAACGTAGATGTGACAGGTATCCCGATGAGCGGTACCGGTGACATCAGCGGCACTGTATCCAACATTACCAGTGTGAACCAAACTGCAACTTTCACGGTCTTAGCGACCGCTCCGAACGGCTGTTCGAGAACCATCACGGCCACGCTCACGGTTTATCCGACAATGAGTACGCCAGGCATCGAAGATTCGCAAGTGGTTTGTCAGGGATCCAGGCCTACGACTTTCTTTATCACCACGCCTGTGACAGGTGGCTCAGGTGCGTATACTTACCAATGGCAAAGCAGCACCACCAGCGATACCGGCCCTTGGACCAACATCGGCGGGGCAACCGGGGCAACCTATCAACCGCCAACAACCAATGGCGCTACGCCGAATACATGGTACCAGGTTTTGGTGACCAGTTGCGGTCAAACGGTGACCAGTAATGCTGTTTCGGTAGTGGTTGCTAACAATTCGAACTTTAGTTTCTCGATCGATTTTGGCGGCGGCACCGTTTGCTCTGGCGCGAATTTCAATCCGCGGATCTACTCGGCGCATGGCGGCGGGGCTTATATCAGGTACTCATGGATCGGCAACCCTGCCTATATCACACCTAGTTCGGGAGGACCGCTGCCACAAGACACCAGCCAACCATGGTGGCTGTTTGGCGCCTATTTGTCGGAAGGAACACTGCCGCTTACGGTGGTCAACAACACCAACGCGAATGTCACGACAACGATCTCGATTACGCCAAACATTTACGACGCCGACACGAACGCATTTATCTGTTCTTTGACGCCACAAACCACGACGGTCACGATACGTCCGAATCCAACGGTAACGGCTACCGCGCCAAGCCCGCTGATTTGTAGCGGGACCAGTGCAGCCATCAACCTAACGTCGAATCTTTCGCCGACAACCCAGATCATTTACTCATGGACCCGAAGCGTCAACGCCAATGTGATCAGTTCAATGCCGATTAACGGCGCCAACTCACCAACCATAGCCGTAAATGGTTCCTATACAATTCCAGACGTGTTGACCAACAACTCGGCCGTGAACCAAAATGTCACGTATTTTATCACCGCGACGTCGGTCAACGGCCCAACACAATGTCCGGGATCGATGCAAGCCCAGATTGTCATCACGGTGGCGCCGCAACTGACCCCTGGGGTAGTTTCGGCCAACCAGACGATTTGCAACGGTGGCGATCCAGTAGCCTTTACCGAAACGACTCCTGCCGCCGGAAGCGCGCTTTCTTACCAATGGCAATTCAGTACGACCAGCGCAACGGGCCCTTGGACAGACATTGGCGGTGCAACTGGTGTAACCTATGACGCGCCGGGTCCCATCACCCAAACAACATGGTTTATCCGTGTGGTTTCGAATTCGGTGGCGGGCATCCCTTGTTCGGTAGCCAACACCACGCCGATCCAGGTATCGGTCAACAACGTGGCTCCGGGCGCGGTTGTGGGCGGACACACCATATGTAGCGGCGGAAATCCACCTATGCTAACGAGCTCCGCACCAGGTTCAGGCAACGGCACCATTACGTACCAATGGCAAAGCAACACCACCGGATGTGGCGATACATTCACCAACATTGGCGGCGCTACGGGATTCCAATATGACCCGCCTGCCGGCTTGTTGGCCACAACTTATTACCGCAGAATGACTACCTCTACGCTGAACGGTTCACCATGTGTGGCCTACAGCAATTGCGTGGTGGTTTATGTAAACGATGTGACACCGGGTACCGTAGGCAGCGACGAAACGCTTTGCGGCAACAATCCATCGGCATTTACCGAAATTGTTCCGGCTACCGGTTCGGGTACGTTGACTTACCAATGGCAACGAAACACCGTAGGATGCGGCAGCACTTTTACAAACATTTCGGGGGCGACTTCGGCCACCTATGACGCTCCTGCCGGACTCGTAGTCACCACGTACTACCGCAGGATTACGACTTCGACGCTGAACGGGGTTTCTTGTACTGCCATCAGCAATTGTATCACCGTTACACCGAACAGTGTAACCGCGGGTACCATCGCGACCAACCGAACCGTTTGTATGGGCGGAGATCCTGCCGCCTTCACAAGTACGGCAGCAGGAACCGGTACAGGACTTACCTACCAATGGCAGATTAGCACTGTATCGGGAACCGGCCCTTGGACAGATATTGCAGGAGAAACTGGAGATACCTATGATGCGCCAGGACCAATCAATGTGGTGACGTATTTTAGACGACTGGCGATCGCGACGGTAAACAGCACGGCCTGTTCGGCGGGATCAAACTTTGTCACGGTGTTTGTCAACGATGTGACTGCCCCGACCATTGCGGGAGATCAATCGGTTTGTAGCCAAGACCCTGTGGCCTTTACGGTAACAACGCCGGCAACGTTTGTCGGGACACCGTCTTACCAATGGCAATCGAGCACTGTAGGATGCGCCTCGGGATGGACCAACATTATTGGTGCTACCGGTGCCACCTATGACCCACCAGTAGTGGCGCAAACCACGTACTATCGTGTCATCGCAACTTCTACGCTCAACAGCACACCTTGTTCGGCCATCAGCAACTGCGTGACGATCACAAGCAACGCCAAAACGTGGAACGGATCGGTCAGCAGCGATTGGAATGTGGCCGGTAACTGGACACCAAATGGCGTGCCTACATCGACATCTTGCGTAGTGGTGCCCAATACAATCACCGACCCAATCATCGATGGTTCTGGCTTTGACGCCTATGCATTCTCGACAACAGTTCTTGCAGGCGGAAACCTCACGGTGAATCCGGGCAACAGTATTACGGTGACCGATGTGGTCCAGGTGAACCCTACGGGCGGCTTGTCGGTATTGAACAACGCCAGCTTGGTGCAAATCAACAATGTGGCCAACATCGGCAACATCCACATGCAACGTATTACCCAACCGATGTACCGTTACGATTATACCTACTGGGGATCGCCTGTGACATTGGCTTCCAACTATACGCTCGCGATGTTGTCTCCGGCAACACTTGCCGACAAGTATTTCTATTGGAATCCTACCAACGGCGGTGGCAACGGCAATTGGGTGATGACCAGTTCGTCAACCGTGATGAATCCGAACCGCGGGTATATTGTTCGCGCGCCGCAGACCTACTCGACCAATCCTGCGTTGACGCAAGCTTATACGGCCAATTTCATCGGCGTGCCGAACAACGGTAACATCAACGTACCGATCGCCATAGGCACCATGGCCCCGGGATTGTTCAACGACAAGCTCAACCTTATCGGCAACCCGTATCCATCGGGTGTAGACGCCGATGCGTTCCTGAGTCATCCGACCAATGTGCCGCTGATTGACGGAACCATCTATTTCTGGACACACCATTCGCCTCCAAGCGCAGCCTACCCGAATCCGTTCTATGGCAACTATGTTTACAACTATACCGCTGGTGACTATGCCACCTATACCTTGATGGGCGGCACGGGAACAACGCCAACGGGCTACGGAGGCCCTGCGCCAAACGGCTACATCGCCGCCGGACAAGGATTCTTTGTCAAAGGATTGGCCAACGGAAATGCCGTGTTTACCAATACCATGCGCGACAAGGACAACAACAGCGACTTCTTTAGGATGTCGCAAACCGAAAAACAACGGGTATGGCTTAACCTGGCCAACGAACAGGGCGGATTCAGCCAAACGCTGGTAGGCTATGCCGAAGGTGCGACGCTGGGCTACGACCGCGGATTTGAAGGCAGCGCGTTTGGCGGCAATTTCGTGTCGTTCTATTCGGTGCTCGAAGACGAGCAAATGGTCACCATACAGGGACGTCCGCTGCCTTTCGATTCGAGCGATCAAGTGCCTTTGGGTTACAACGCGACGGCGGCGAACAACTATACCATCGGTATCGATCATTTTGATGATGCCTTCGACGGACAAAACATCTATCTCGAAGACAAATTGCTCAACATCATCCACGACCTTAAGGCCAACCCGTATACGTTTGCTTCTGAAGTGGGTCGATTCAACGATCGTTTCGTACTGCGCTATACCGATGGACTGCTCGGCGTAGATAGACCGGACCAAGTAATCGGATGCGTGGCGTTCATCGCAAACCAAACGCTCACCGTGCAGGCCTCGGAAGCGATCAAGAAAATAGAAGTATTTGACCTTACGGGCAAATTGATCCGCACGTTCGAGCCAAAAAATACGAGCCGTTTGTTTGAATCTGAATTCATCCAAGCCCAAGGTGTTTACTTGGCTAAAATCAAGCTCGAAAACGGTAGTATCGTAACGGCCAAATTGATGAACAACCGTTAACCATCAGTCGCTTGCAAGCTTCGTAAAGCCTCTTTTTAGTAAGTAAAAAGAGGCTTTATCGTTTTAATTGCGCATTTTATCCACAATTTATTGATTGTTTGGTAAATATTCCTATTTTTCGACGCTTTAATTGGTGTTTTTAATCTAATTTTGAGCATACCACAATTTTTATCAAAAAAAGCTAAGTTATGAACAAATGCTACTCCCTAGTGCGCAATTGCCTGCCTTTGGTTTTCCTTATTTGCTTGGCGCAAACGGCATTTTCCCAAATCGTATTGACCCATAACACACCCGGTCCCGGTACATGGGTTTGCCCACCTGGGGTGACTTCGGTTACCGTAGAAACCTGGGGCGGCGGGGGCGGCGGCGGCTATTCTCGAGGCCTTGCGGGCAACGGTGCCGGCGGCGGCGGCGGCGGCGGCTATACGACGGCAACCTTCGCGGTAACGGCAGGCACCACATACCATTATGTCGTCGGTGCAGGCGGTGCGGGTGGAATCCAAGGACCATCGACACCCGTCGCTGCACAGCCAGGCGGACTCAGTTGCTTCACCACCGCTATTAACTGTACAGGGACAGTTCTGTCTTCAGCCAACGGCGGACTGGCAGGCGCTTTCGCAAATCTCCCCGTCGGACCGCAATCTGCTTTAGGTGGTGCAGGTGGTGCCGCAGGAACATTCAGCGGCACAGGAGCGGCGTATTCTGGTGGAAATGGCGCTAATGGAATCGGATCTACCAACGCGGCCGTGGGCGGCGGCGGCGGCGGCGGCGGCGGTGCCAGTACAACGGGCCCTGGCGGTAATGCCACAGGAAAAACTGGCGGTGCCGGTGCCGCAGTAGGTGGCGGAAATGGCGCCAACGGTTTGTTTTCGAGCGCAGGATCTGCAGGAGCAACCATTGGCGGCGGCGGATCAGGAGGCCACAGAACAACGGCGAGCGGCAATGTCAACGGCGGTGCCGGCGCTGGTGGTCAAGTACGCATCACCTACGCCACCCCACCATGTTTTCCACCCGCGCAAGCTACGGCTTTGACTTGGGGTACGAATACCACCACAACAATTTCGGGCAGTTTCTCTGGTAGCGCGAATGGTTATCTGGTCGTGCGCTCGAATACGGCGACACCTCCTTCGCAACCTGTTAATGGCGTCACCTACTCTGCGGCGAACATTGGCACATTGGGTGCTGGATTGACTTTTGTACAATCGGGAGCGTCTACTGCATTTACGACTACGGGGCTCACCGGAAATACGCGGTATTATTTCTTTGTCTATGCGTTCACCAACTCAATGTGTCTTGGCGGCCCAACCTATAACACCACGGGCGCTCTGGCAGGAAATAGCATTACGTGCCCGAACATACCGAACACGGTAACCACTTCGGCAATCGGGACAAGCAATTTTACGCTGAACTGGACCGCGCCTACAGGAGGCAGTGCGGCGGCGGTTACTTACATCATCCAAGTTACCACCGACCCGGGCTATACGGCAGATGTCGCGGGATCGCCTTTTAGTGTGGTCGCTCCGGGTGTCAATCGCGTCATCACCGGCCTTAGCCCTACAACAACTTATTACTACCGCATCTTGGCGAGCAACGGATGCTCGAGCAACAACGTGTCGGGCAGTATCACGACGATTGGCAGTTATTGCGCGTCTACATCAACCGGTAGCGGCTTTTATATCGATCGTTTTTCGACCACGGGCGGTATCTTGAACATCACCAACAACACTTCAGGATTCTCACCGACGGGTTACGGCAACTTTACGTCGATGGTGGTCAGCCAGAATGCGGGCGTCAACGTCAATTTCTCTGCCGGATTTTACGACGGCATTTTCAACACTTACGGCTTTACTATCTGGGTAGACTGGAACAACGATGCGGTTTTTGGGGCAGGCGAACAAGTGTTTGCAACCAATGCCTATGTCGTTTCGGCAGCAGGCAGTTTCCCGATTCCGGTGGCTACTGCTCCCGGCGGCTACCGCATGCGTATCCGTGCAAATTATTTGTCCACCACTCCGGCGGCTTGCGGGTCGATCACGAGTGGCGAAACCGAAGACTATACGTTGGTTGTAGCCCCGCCTTTGCCGTGTTCGGGCAACCCTACAAGTTTGTCTGCCAACATTCTGACGGCCAACAGTGTTACGTTGAGCTGGGTAGCTGCATCGCCCGCCCCTGCCAATGGCTACCATTATTATATTTCGACAAGCGCCACGAATCCGCTGGCGTCGACCACGCCAACCGGCAGTGTTGCCACTGGAACGAGCGTGACGATCACGCCGCTCACGGCAGGGGTACGTTACTACTACTGGATCCGTTCGAACTGCGGCGGCGCATTGGGCCAAGGTGCCTGGATGGGGCCACAGAGTTTCCTGATCCCGACTTGCGGCATTGGAAACAGTACAGGCACCACGACACTGGGCTGTCACAATGTGGTTTCGGGAGGACTTGGGCTCAACGGTGCCGATGTACCACCCACCAATTGTACCAGCGGCAGCTGCGTTACCCTTGAAGCCAACTATTTGCAGGTCAACGCGCCTACCAACTATACGGTGGCGTCGATTCCTTATGCGCCTCCGTACCAATTCAATTGTTTGAAAAACCCGGTGAGCGTCAACGACGACGATGTGTGGTCGCCTATTGTGAACCTACCTTTCAACTTCTGTTTCTACGGCAACAACTACAGCCAGTGTCTGATCAGTTCGAACGGCGCAATCACGTTCGATTTGACCAACAATACCCCGGGAGGAACCTCGGCGTGGAGCTTTGCCAACAATTTGCCGAGCACCAACTTGTTCCGAAATGCTATTTTTGGCGTGTACCACGATATTGACCCAAGGGTAGGCGGCGAAGTCGGCTGGGAATTGATTACGCTCAACACCGGCTGTCGTGCGCTCGTAGCAGCTTGGCACGATATCCCGATGTATTCCTCGACTTGTAATTCGATGCTTTACACTGGCATGATGGTCTTGTATGAGAACACCAATGTCATCGATGTCTTTATCGAACAAAAACCGGTATGCGGCTCGTGGAATAGCGGCAACGCTGTAGTAGGCGTACAGAACGCCGCGGGTACGGCCGCGGTGGTTCCGCCGGGCAGGAATTCCCTGGATCCCGACTGGACAGTCACCAACGAAGCCTGGCGCTTCACGCCATCGGGCGCGACTACCGCGTCGATCAACTGGTATGAAGGCGCGGGAACTTCTGGCCCTATCGTAGGAACCGGGAATACCTTGAGCGTTTGTCCGGGATCGACCACCATTTATACGGCAGAGGTCACCTATAATCTTTGTAGCGGCAGACAAGTTGTGGTGAGCGACCAAACCACGGTAACCGTCAACGCCAACAAAACCTGGAACGGTTCGGTAAGTACAGCATGGAATAATGCCGCCAACTGGACACCAAGCGGTGTACCAACCAACCTGCAATGCGTAGCTGTTCCTACGGCACCAAACAACTGCGTAATTTCGGGCAGCGCCTATGCGGCCTATTGCCACAACATCACCGTGCAAAACGGCGGGGTGCTGCGCATCGACCCAACCAACAACACCTTGACCGTAACCGACGTGGTGAATGTAAACGCCGGAGGTACATTCAACATCATGAATACAGGCGGATTGATCCAAGTGAACAACGTGAACAATTTCGGCACGATCAACTATACGCGTATTTCGCAACCGATGTACCGCTACGACTACACCTACTGGGGATCGCCTGTCACATTGGGCTCCAATTACACACTCGGCATGCTTTCACCGGCTACGCTGGCCGACAAATATTACAGCTGGACTCCTTTTGTCGGCGCCAGTTATGGAACTTGGAACCAAGAAAGTTCGGCGACCGTGATGGATCCGAGAAAAGGATACATCGTACGTGCGCCACAGACGTATTCGACCAATCCGTCTACCAAGGTTGCCTATACGGCCACGTTTACGGGAACGCCAAACAACGGGAACATTAATTCGCCGGTCTTATTCGGCACCATGGGCGGACCAACGTTCAACGACCAGTACAACCTGCTTGCCAACCCGTATCCGTCATCAATCAGCGCCGCGACGTTCTTGAATCTACCGAACAACGCCGCAAGGATTGACGGCACGATTTACTTTTGGACGCACAATTCGGCACCGAGCACACTTTATCCCGATCCGTTTTACAACGACTTCTTGTACAACTACACAGGGTCGGACTATGCGTCGTGGAACAAAGTGGGCGGTGTAGGCACAGCGGCGTCCACGGGCGGCACCGTCCCGAACGGCTATATCGCTGCGGGGCAGTCATTCTTTGTGCGGAGTTTGAACGTGGCGGGCAATGCGATGTTCAACAACAGCATGCGATCGGCGGCCTACACCAATTCGCAGTTCTTCAGACCCGACAACGATGCCGTAGAAAGCATCCGTGAAAACACCGAAGAAGCCGATTTCGAAAAACACCGCCTATGGCTCAACATGATGAATCCGGGCAGCTTTAGCCAGATCCTGGTGGCCTATGCCGAAGGTGCGACAGACAGCTGGGAGCGCGGCTACGATGGCCACAAATTTGAACACCTGGCCTCGAATTCATTCTATTCGCTTATCGACGACGAGGTGTTCGTGATCCAGGCCAAGGCCTTGCCGCTGGACGAATACGATCAGGTGCCGTTGGGTTACAACTCGTTGCAGCCTGCCGAATACACGATCCGCATCGACCACTACGACGGCGATTTCGAACAGCGAAACATTTACCTCGAAGACAAATTGCTCAACGTAATCCACGACTTGAAACAAAGTCCATATTCGTTTACCACGGCGGCGGGCCATTTCGAAGACCGTTTGGTTTTGCGTTACCATGAGTCGGCGTTGGGCAACACCAGTTTCAGCGCAAGCGGGCTTTCGGCTTTCATCGCCGAGCGCCAGCTGAACGTTTCGGCCACCGAAGCCATCGAAAGCATCGACGTGTTCGAAGTGAACGGCAAATTGGTCAAATCCTATTTGCCGGATACCCAATCCAAGACGTTCGTGGACGACTTTGTTTTTGCCCAAGGCATCTATTTCGCCAAGGTCAAGTTGACCAACGGCACGGTAGCGACGCAAAAACTGATGAACCGATAACCAATCAATCCTGAATAAGAATCCGTTTCGTTTGAAGCGGATTTTTTTGTATCATCGCAAAACCTATTTCGCGAACATGAGAATGAGAATGGCCACGCCAAACGATTTGCCCGAAATGCAAAAGCTGTACGTCGATACGATCCAATCGGTTTGTAACGCCGACTACACGCCCGAGCAAATCGGCGTTTGGACGTCTTCGGTTGCCAACACGGCGCGTTGGGAAAAGATCTTGCGCGAACAAATGGTCGTATTGGCCGAAAAGAACAACAAAATTATCGGCTACGGGACATTGCTCGACGACCAATACATCGACTTGTTTTACGTCCACAAAGACCACCAACGCCAAGGCATCGCCTACCGTATCCTGAGTCAAATCGAGTCGCAGGCGCAGCGTGCCGGTACGCGAAAAATTTGGTCGGAAGTCAGTATTACCGCCAAACCTTTTTTTGAAAAATCGGGGTTCAAGGTGCTCGCGCAACAACACAACCTGCTGCGCGGCGTAGAATTGATCAACTTCAGGATGGAAAAAACCATGTAAAAAAAAACCGACCTGGTTGCCCAAGTCGGTTTTCATCTCTTTTGAAAAAATTATTTCACGAGGGTCATCTCGTCTACGATGTGTTTTGCGCCCGAGAATCTGTCGATTACCCAAAGTACGTAACGGATGTCTACGTTGATGGTTCTTTGCAGGTTTTTGTCGAAGATCACGTCTCCGGCCATCGCCTCGATGTTGCCGTCGAACGCCAAACCGATGAGTTCGCCTTTGCCGTTGAGCACCGGTGACCCCGAGTTACCACCTGTAATATCATTGTCGGTCAGGAAGTTGACGTGCATCGAGCCGTCTTTATCGACATAAGGCCCGAAGTCTTTGCTTTTGTTCATGTCGAGGATTCGCGTCGGCAAATCGAACTCGGCATCGCCTTTTTTGTACTTCTTGACCATGCCTTCCATGGTGGTGTAGTTGTTGATCTTGGCATCGTTGCGCTTGTCTGCCGGCAACGAACGTACTTTACCGTAAGTCAAACGCAGCGTCGAGTTGGCGTCCGGGTATTGGATCGCGTTGAGTTTCGACTCGCGCAAACCTTCGACCAGGTTGCGGAACGCCTTGCCGAAATCGTTCTCCAGCTGCGCCTGCTCGTCTGATTTTTTGCGGAAGTGCGTGATGATGTCGTTCGAAATCAAGTACAACGGATCGATGGCAATGGCCTCTGGCTTCGGATTTTTCATGAACGCCTCGAGCGATTCCTTCGATGCAAAAATACTTTTCGACGTCGCGTCGGCTACCCACGGCAGGAAGTTGCCACCGTTTTTGGCTTTAAGTTCGGCCACCATCGGCGCCAAACCGTACTCGGCCGCTTTGGACGCATACAGCCCCAATTGCGCGGCAAAGATGTCTCTTTCGGCCGGCGCATAAAACTCGCCGTATACCGCTTCGATTTGCTCCTGGATCTTAGGCAACATCTCGGCGCGTTTGGCGTCGTTTTCTTTGTAGTACCCCATCAAGGCATTGCCCAACGTTTGCGGTTGCAGGGCATAAGACGCCGTACGGATCATTTGCGTTGCATAGTTGTCGTGGCGCGACTTGATGTTGGTTTTGCTGTAGAAATTGTTGATCGTAGACACCACGTTGCCGTACTTCTCCTTGTTCTCGGCTTTGTTTGCCCAAGTGTTGAATTTGGCCTCCTGCCCCGCCTTGGTCTTGGCCGTACCGTGCTTGGTAAGCGCGTCGATCATACCCTGACGGTTTTTCCAGTAGTTGGCGGTTTGCGCATATTTGGACGCATACATGAGGTTGACTTTTTCGTCTTTCTCCATGTGGCGCTTCATGTTGTCCATTCCGGTTTTGGCGCCTTCAACCCATGCAGGATACGCATAGTTGACGTTCTGGTCGATGCCGCCCGCAGGCATCCAACGGTTGGTGCGACCCGGGTAGCCCAAGATCATCGCGTAGTCGTTTTCTTTGACACCCTTCATGTTCACCGGCAAGTGGTGTTTCGGGTGCAACGGCACGTTGTTTTCTGAATACTCGGCCGGGTTGCCGTCTTTGTCGGCATACACGCGGAACATCGAGAAATCGCCGGTGTGGCGCGGCCACTCCCAGTTGTCGGTGTCGCCACCAAATTTACCGATGCTTTCTGGCGGCGTACCTACCAAACGAACATCCTTGAAATCCTGGTACACAAAGTAGTAGTATTCGTTTCCTTGAAAGAACGGACGAACCGATACGACATACTTGCCGCCCTCGTTGTTCTCCTTTTCGATCAACGCCATTTCTTGCTGGATCGCCTTGCCTCTTTCGGCTTCGGTCATTTTGTCGTTTACCTTAGACAGGATGCGCTTGGTCACGTCGTCCATACGCACAAAGAAACGCACGAACAGCGACTTGGGCTTCATTTCGGCCTTGCGGTCTTTGGCCCAAAAACCATTTTTGAGGTAGTTGTCTTTTTCCGACGACAGCTCGGCAATCGCATCGTAACCGCAGTGGTGGTTGGTCAGGATCAAACCGTCTTTCGAGATGATCTCGGCCGTACAGCCGCCATTAAACTGAACGATTGCATCTTTCAAAGAATGGTTGTTGATGCTGTAAATCTCCTGGGCGGTGAGTTGCAGCCCCATCTTTTGCATGTCGCGGTGGTTGAGGCGTTCGATGAACATCAGGAACCACATTCCCTCATCGGCCTTTGCACTCATGGGCAACAGCATGATCCCGGCAATCAGGGAAACAATAATTTTCTTCATAAATCAAAGTTTGAAATTAGTTAATACCCGCTAGTAGTCGGCGAAAAATTTATTTGTTACATCAAATTTAATTTTAGGCGTTCTATTTTGCTGCGCGAATATAGTTGATTTTTAGGAGTAGGCGAAATCGATGTAGCGGATTTTAACGTTTTGGGCGAACGGCCGCGCTATCCGCTGTATCTTTTGCGTCGTCCCGATCCTTCGGAACGGAACGACGCAAAAGGATGCCGCTTCTATCGCTGTCGCGGTTTGTCTACGATTGAATTTTTTGGTATCTTGCCGTAACATCTTCAAACGCCAACTGCCGTGGACATCGACATCGCTTCTTTTTCCGAGATCATTTCAGAGAAAATCGGCCACTGGATTACCGGGCTGATTAGACTGTTGCCCAACCTGGTGTTGGCGGCGATTGTCATGGCGCTCGGACTGTTCCTGGCCCAAGCGGTCCGTCGGTTCGCGAAACGATTGGCGGGCAGGGCCACCGACAGCGCATCGCTCGTCAACTTGATTTCCTCGACCACTTATTTTGTTTGTATAGGGATTACCTGTTTTTCGGTGCTGTCGATCCTCAAGCTCGACAAGGCCGTGACTTCGATCTTGGCAGGCGCGGGTATTCTTGGCCTGGGACTTGCGTTCGCGTTCCAGGACATCGCGGCCAATTTCATCTCGGGTGTATTCATGTCGGTACGCCGTCCGCTCAAGGTAGGCGACATCGTCAAGGTGAGCAGCTACATGGGCAAAATCAAGGAAATCAACATGCGCGACACGGTGGTCGAAACCTTCCAAGGCCAAACGGTCGTGATTCCCAACAAAGATGTGTTCCAGAACCCCATCGAAAACTACTCCTACCTGCACAAAAGGCGTTTTGATCTGGAGGTGGGCGTGTCGTATGGCGAAGACCTCGAAAAGGTAAAACGCGTCACCCTCGACGCCGTAAAAGACATTCCGGGTATTTCTACCCACGAGGAAGTTTCGTTGTTCTACGAATCGTTTGGCGACAGCGCGATCAATTTCAGCATCCGGATATGGATCGACACCGCAGAACAAGCAACCTATAAAGAGGTCGGAAGTCAAGCCATCATGCGCATCAAGAAAGCCTATGACGAAAACGACATCAGCATTCCGTTTCCGGTACGCACACTCGACTTTGGCATCAAAGGCGGGAAAAATTTACGCGATATGCTCGACGTAGCAGAAAAACCGACCGATCGTTAGGCCGTATTGAGCATCGCCCAAAGTTTGTCCTTGAGCTCGGTCAGGCCCTGTTGTGCGACCGACGAAATGAACAAATACGGCAACCCTTTGAATTCCTTGTCGAGTTGTTTTTTCATTTCCGATTTGAGTTCGTCGTCGAGCATGTCCGATTTGGAGATGACAATCATGCGCTCCTTGTCCAAAATCTCCGGATTGTAACGACGCAATTCATCGATGAGGATTTCGTATTCTTTTTTGATGTCATCGGCATCGGCCGGAATCAGGAACAACAGCACCGAATTGCGTTCGATGTGGCGCAAAAAGTAATGCCCAAGTCCTTTACCTTCGGCCGCGCCCTCGATAATCCCTGGAATATCGGCAATCACAAACGACTGGAAATCGCGGTAGGCGACGATCCCCAAGTTGGGTTTGAGCGTCGTAAACGGATAATCGGCGATTTTGGGCTTTGCAGACGTCAATACCGAAAGTAAAGTCGATTTGCCCGCGTTCGGGAAACCCACCAAGCCCACATCGGCCAAAACTTTGAGCTCAAGCACGATGTCTTTCTCCTCGGACGGCATCCCCGGTTGCGAATAGCGCGGCGTTTGGTTTGTCGCACTGCGGAAATGCCAGTTGCCGAGCCCGCCTTTGCCGCCCTGCGCTATGATTCTCTTTTCGCCATCTTCGGTGATTTCAAATAAAATTTCGTTGGAATCCTTGTCGCGTACGACTGTTCCGAGCGGTACTTCGATGAATTGGTCTTCGCCATCGGCACCCGTTGAACGCGACGAACCGCCGTCGCCACCGTGTCCGGCCTTGACGTGTTTGGCGAATTTAAGATGGAACAACGTCCAGAGCCCTTTGTTGCCTACCAGGTATACGTGTCCGCCACGGCCGCCGTCGCCGCCATCGGGCCCGCCTTTTTCGATGAATTTCTCGCGGTGCAGGTGCGTTGAGCCTTTTCCTCCTTTTCCGGAGGAGACGTATATTTTGACGTAGTCGACGAAATTGCCCTCTGTCATTGATTATTCTTTATTCTTTATTATTATTAATTATTCTTGACGCTGAATCCTGGCTCTTGACTCTTGACTCTCAATTCCCTATTCTTTAAGCGACCGCACGATGACCTTGTCGATCTTGACGCCGTCCATGTCTACGACCTCGAGCTCGAAATTTTGCCAACGTAGTTTTTCGCCTTCCTTGGGGATGTGCGAGAGTTCGGTCATGATGAGCCCGCTCACGGTGTTCACCTCGTAATCGTTCATGAGTTCGTCGAGTTCAAAAAACGTCAGGAAATCGTGCAGCGAATAGTGCCCGTCCACCAGCCAGGTGCCGTCTTCGCGGGCGACAAGCTTGAAGTCGTCTTTGTAAAATTCGGCCGCATCGCCCACGAGCGCCTCCAAAATATCGTTGAGCGTAATGATGCCATGAAACACGCCGTATTCGTCCGAAACAAACGCATAATGGATACCGCTGGTCTTAAAATTCTCGAGCGCCTTGTAGGCCGTGGTGTGTTCGATGATGAACGGCGGATCGGTCATGATTTGCGCGAGCGAGAAATTCTGTTCCTCGAAATGCGCAAAGATGTTCTTGAGGTTCACGACGCCCACAATATCGTCGTGGTTGTCTTTGTATACGGGATAAATCGAATGGAGTTCCTTGAGCATCAAATCGCGTACGGTTTGTTTGTCGGCGCCCAGCGGCAGGAACACCACCGACTTGCGGTGCGTCATGAGCGAGTTGACCTTGCGGTCGCCGATGTGGAACACGCGCTCTACGATGTCCTGTTCGATCTCTTGGATTTCGCCGCCCTCGGTGCCTTCCTTGATGATGGCCTTGATCTCTTCTTCGGTGACTTTTCCTTCGGCCGATGGTTTGATCATGAACACCTTGAGCAAAAATTCGGTCGAAACGGTAAGCAGCCAAATGAACGGCGCGGTCACGATAGACACCCATTTCATGGGAATGGCGACCGACTTGGCGATTTTCTCGGGATAGTTGAGCCCGATGCGTTTGGGCAAAAGCTCGCCCAAAACGAGCGAGAAAAAGGTCAGGATCACGACCACCACGCCCACGGCAATCGACTCGGCATAAGGTTTGAGCGCCGCAAAACCTTCGACGAAAGTCTGGACGTCGGTCGTGATTTTGTCGCCCGAAAAGATACCCGTCAAAATCCCGATCAGCGTAATGCCGATTTGCACCGTCGACAAAAATTTGTTGGGCGAATTGGCCAAATCGAGCGCGGTCCTGGCCGATGCGCTGCCTTTTTTGGCGGCATTCTCCAAACGGTTCTTGCGCGCCGAAATCAAAGCGATTTCGGACATCGAAAAGACGCCGTTGAGGATGATCAGGAATAATATGATGAGTATTTCCATTGTTCTGGTTTAGGACGGGCCCTAGCCCGGATGGAAGCGGATATCCTTTTTTGCCATGAGATTTGTCCTTTCAGTCGAAATAAAACCGCAAAAAAGATTACTTCACTAAGCTAATATTTTACATTGTGTTCAGTGAACTTCGTTTGCAGCGTACAGCCGGAAAAAGCTCCTATAAATTATCGATGACGTTGCTCAAACGCTCGGTAATTTCGGCAATCGAACCGATACCGTTCACCGCGTGGAACTTGCCCTGCGCGGTGTAATAGTCGATCAGCGGCGCGGTCTTCTCGTTGTATTCCTGGTAGCGGTTGCGGATTTTTTCTTCGTCCTGGTCGTCGGCGCGTCCGCTGGTTTTGCCGCGTTCGAGCAAACGTTGCACAAGGATTTCGTCGTCGGCTTCGAGCGCAATGGTCGCGGTGTTCGAAGAATTTTTATCGGCCAAAATTTGATCCAACGCTTCGGCCTGCGCAATGGTGCGCGGGTAACCGTCGAACAAGAATCCGTTCGCGTTTGGGTTTTGGTCTACGGCATCCTTGAGCATGTTGGTCGTGATTTCGTCGGGCACCAAATCGCCGCGGTCGATGATGGCCTTGGCCGTCTTGCCGAGCTCGGTGCCGTTCTTGATGTTGTGACGAAAAATATCGCCGGTGGACAAATGCACAAGGTTGTATTTTTCTTTGAGGAATTCTGCCTGGGTACCTTTTCCCGCGCCGGGCTTGCCGAACAAAACGATGTTGATCACGTTTTTTATTGTTTATTGTTATTGATTATTCTCTATTCGTGGAGTTGATAGACCTCGGGCAAATTGCGTCCGAGCCCATTGTAGTCGAGCCCATAGCCGACGATAAATTTGTTGGGGATGCGGATGCCGACGTAATCGATCTTGATGTCTTTTTTGTAGGCCTCGGGTTTGAAGAACAGCGTCGCGATCTTGAAATGCTTGACGTTTTGTTGTTTGAACAGCGCCTTGAGTTCTTCGATGGTGTTGCCCGTGTCGATGATGTCTTCGATGATGACCACGCTGCGGCCCGCCAAATCCTGGTTCAAACCGATGAGTTGCTTGACCGCACCCGACGATTCAGTGCCTTCATAAGACGCCATTTTGATGAAACTCACTTCGCACGGATGGCTGTAGTGTTTCATGAAATCGGAAACGACCATGAATGCGCCGTTGAGGATCCCTACAAAAATCGGGGTTTCGTCGGCAAAGTCGGCCTCGACGTGGTGCGCCATTTCGGCAATCGCAAAATCGATTTCTTGCGCCGAGATGAACGGAACAAACTGTTTATCGTGGAGTTGTATCACGGTTTCGCTTTTGGAATAAGGTGCAAATATAGGTATTATCGTTCGGTTGCCGATACCTTGCCGCCAGTTAATTCGATTTTTTGTTTGTGTTAAATGTGTCTTATTATTGGCGCGTCGATTCGCTGCGCTTTTTCTAATTCGCTAATTTTAAGCGACAACAACAACGCGATGAATTACACGATCAGAACAATACTTTTGCTGGCCCTTGTTGCCAACGCCTGCAACGGCCAGGCCAAAAAATCAACAAGCGAAAGGCCCGGCAAGACGGCGCAAACCGTCAAGACGGCCATCGGCGATTTTACTTTGCCCGCGCCTTATGCCACGGCCTCGACCACCAAACGCAGCAGCATGGTAGACTGGAACGGGCACAAACCGATTGCTCCTAAAGGATTCAAAGTAACCAAATTCGCCGAGGACTTCGAGCGCTGCCGGTGGATTTACCAAGCGCCCAATCTCGACATTTTTGTCTCGGATTCGTTTGCCGATCAAATCGTCGTGTTCCGCGACAAAGACAAGGACGGCCATTACGAAACGCGCGAAACCTTTCTCAAAAACCTCAACCGCCCTTTTGGGATCTTGGTGCTCGACAATCATTTTTATGTAGCCAACACCAACGGATTGTACCGATATCCGTACCAAAACGAACTCAAGCTCACGGCCAAAGGCCAAAAAATACTCGATTTGCCCGCGGGCGGCTACAACAACCATTGGACGCGTAATTTGCTCGCCGCCAAAGACGGTTCCAAGATTTATGTGACCGTGGGCTCGGGCAGCAACGTGGGCGAGAACGGCATGCAGCACGAGGTGCGCCGTGCCTGCATACTCGAGATCAACCCCGACGGTTCGGGCGAAAAATTGTATGCGAGCGGGCTGCGCAATCCCGTCGGGGTAGACTGGAATCCTGTAAACGGCGAGCTGTGGACTGCCGTCAACGAGCGCGACGGACTGGGCGACGACCTGGTACCCGACTACATCACAAGCGTCCAACGCGGCGGATTTTACGGCTGGCCTTACGCCTACTTTGGCCAAATTGTCGATCCAAGGCTCGAGGGGCAACGGCCAGATTTGGTCGAGCAATCCATCGTTCCCGACGTGCCGGTAGGTTCGCACACCGCATCGCTCAGCGTGGCTTTTTACACAAAAGACGCTTTCCCGTCGGGCTATCGGAGCGGCGCTTTTGTAGGGCAGCACGGCTCTTGGAACCGCGCCAACATTTCGGGTTACAAAGTGCTTTTTGTACCGTTCAAGGACGGCAAGCCGTCGGGTGCACCGCAGGATTTTTTGACCGGTTTCGTAGCCAACGCCGACCGCGCCGAAGTGTACGGGCGACCGGTTTGCGTCATGGTCTTGCACGACGGATCGTTGTTGGTTTCTGACGACGGAAGCAATACGATTTGGCAAATTTCGGCCGAGCGATAACCGATTCGCGCGGGATTTGTATATTGCATTTGTTCGACCTAACTATGGATATGCATTTCTACCAACGCATTGCACGAAGCACCGCCCACCGTCCGATTCGCGACCAGTTGTCGGGTTTGGTGTTCGACAATCCCCACCTACTCGACGATTTGATCGCCGTGGCGTTAGACCCATCCGACCAACACCACCACAAGGCGTGCTGGATTCTCGAACTCGTCATGGAACGCCATATCGGTTGGCTCACGCCCTTTCTTGACCAATTTTGCGATGTATTGCCCCAACTCAAGCGGGATGGCGCCGTCCGGTCGATGTCAAAGATTTGCCTGTTTGCCGCGGCGCATCATACCAAAACGATGGATTTTTTATCTGAAAACCAGCTCAAAAAAATCACCGAAGCGTGTTTCGATTGGTTGATAAGCGATGCCAAAGTCGCCGCCAAAGCGTATGCCATGCGCGCGTTGGTGCACACGGGACGTTGGCAAAATTGGGTATATCCCGAACTGAAAGTGGTGCTCGAAATGGGTTACTCGGAACATTCCGCGGCCTACCAAGCGGCCTGCAAGGAAGTGCTGCGCAAAATCGCGAAGAAGTAATTTTTGAAGCCAAATTTTACCGATATTTGGCAAAAATTGAATCCTATGAAAATTTTGAAAACAACATTATGGGTGCTCGGCGCGGTTTTTTTGCTGGAGGCCTGCAGCGACAACGACGACAAAGACAAAATCATCGTCCCTGGCCCACCGGTGGGCGTAGAGGTCAAGTATGAAGTGACCGCATCGACCGACATGATTACGCAAATCAGCTATAAAATGGGCGATGGCGACTTGTTTTACGGCACGCCGGGACCGGACGGTTCACACACCACTTGGAACAAGACGTTGGTAGCGCTTTTTTCGCAAATGCCCGAAACGGCTTATTTGCAGACCAAATGTATCAACGATACCGAAACCGACCAAACATGCACGCTGAACATTTACAGAAATAATGTTTTGGTGCACACGCAATCGGGTGTGGTTACGCCAGCCGATGACGACCCCGAAACCGACGACACGGTTACGATTACGACAACCAAGATCATTTCGGAATAAAAAAAGCCGCTCGTGGAGCGGCTTTTATTTTTGTGCCCTAGACTGGATTCGAACCAGCACACCCATAAGGCGCTGCGACCTGAACACAGTGCGTCTACCAATTTCGCCACTAGGGCATTCAGGGACGACAAAACTACTACTATTTTTTGTAAAACAAACGGCTTTGCAAATTTAATTTTTCTGGCGAGGCCTTGCGCTCATTACCAGCTATTTTAGCCAAAAACAACCCGTTATTTTACCGCAAACACGCCAGCATACCGATCGCGATAGGCGTAGATCAGGAACAAATTGGCGGTGATTCCCGTAATTATTTTGGTTTAATTTGGTTTTATACCGAAAGCGACAAATCGTCGATCTTGACCAGTGCGCGGTCCCAGGCCTCAGACATGGTATCGTACCAATCCTCGCCCATGTCGACCTCGACCTTTAACGTGGTGACGCCATTGTTTTCTGAAAGATAGTAATTTTCGCGCGACCCGTTCATCGCCTGGCCCATTTCGCTTTCAAAATCGTCGACGCCGTTGCGCACTTCGCCCTCGTACACCATTTCGATCTTGTCATAGGGTTGCTTGCTTTTGATGGTACCCACGATTCCGTTGTTGTCGTTGTCGAGGAAGCGCACTTTGTGGCCTTGTATCCAATCGGTTTGTGCGTGGGCGCCTTCCATGAATTCGGTCATCCAGATGCGGTTGTGGGCGTCTTCGAGCAGTACATTCCATACTTTTTCCTTGGGGGCATTGATTTGCTTTGTTTTTTGAATCGTTTTCATGATGTTGTGTTTTTTGTGGATTGAATTTCGGACTATTTGCGCCCACTATTATTTTGAAACCCGTAGATAAAATTACATAATTCGCAGACCATGGCCTTGTGCAATACCGTCAAATTAAGGGATGGATTGCGACACCCAAAAGCTGCTATTTTTGGAGCAAAACAACTGGCGATTTTGCCGCCAAAAGGTTATCTTTGCCACAACACAACAACTATGGCTTATTTTTCTTCGGATTTTAAACTCGGCATCCTGGGCGGCGGACAGCTTGGCAAGATGATGCTGTATGACACGCGCAAATTCGACATCCAAACCTATGTGCTCGACCCGAGCCCCGAAGCGCCGTGCCGCATTGCATGCAACCATTTCGTACAAGGCAGCCTGACCGATTTTGACACCGTATACCATTTTGGGAAACAAGTCGATGTGCTGACGTTCGAGATCGAACTCGTCAATGTTGAAGCGCTCGAAAAATTGGAAGCCGAGGGATTGAAGGTTTATCCTTCGCCCAAAACGCTACGCCAAATACAGCACAAAGGCCGCCAAAAGGATTTTTACGCGCAAAACAACATCCCCACCGCGCCGTACCAGCGGTTTGAGAGCATGGCCGATTTGAAAAAAAGCACCAGTCCGTTCCCGTTTGTTTGGAAAAGCGCCGAGTTCGGTTACGATGGCAACGGTGTAAAAGTGGTGCGTTCTTGGACCGACTTGGACGGATTACCCGACGGCGAATGTATTGCCGAATCGATGATCCCGTTCAAGAACGAATTGTCGGTGATTGTGGCGCGCAATGTTTCGGGCGAGATCAAGACATATCCTGTCGTGGAAATGGAATTCCATCCCGAGGCGAATCAGGTGGAATATGTGATTTGCCCCGCGAGGATTGACGAAAAAGTCGCCGAAAAAGCACGTGCTATTGCGTTGGCTGTTTCGGAGAAGTTCAACCACGTTGGATTATTGGCCGTCGAGATGTTCCAGACCGAAAACGATGAAATATTGGTCAATGAAGTCGCACCGCGTCCGCACAATTCGGGACACCATACAATCGAGGCCAGTTATACGTCGCAGTTCGAAAACCATTTGCGTGCGATTTTGAATTTACCGCTCGGCAACACCGACAGCAAGGTGGCCGGGATCATGGTCAATCTGGTGGGCGCCGAAGGTTTTTCGGGCGATGTGGTGTATGAAAACATCGAACAAATCATGGCCATCGATGGCGTGACGCCGCACATTTATGGCAAACGCGAGACGCGTCCGTTTAGGAAAATGGGGCATGTGACGATCGTGAACCAGGATATGGCCCAAGCGCGGAAGATTGCCGAAGAAGTAAAAAATACGATCCGCGTGATTGCGGGCCCGCGTTAGCGATGGAAGCGGCATCCTTTTTCGAAGCGCAGCGGAGAAAAAGATAGAGCGGACAGCGCGACGGCGGCCAATAAACGCCAATCAAAGCGAGAAATACCAACCGCCGGAACGCCCAAACGATCAAACGATTAAACAATTAAACGATTAAACCAAGCCAATGAAAGTAGCCATCATCATGGGAAGCATCTCAGACATGCCCGTCATGCAAGACGCGATCGACATCCTGCAACAGTTTGGGATCGCGACCGAAGTGGATATTGTGTCGGCGCACCGCACGCCCGAAAAACTGTTTGATTTTAGCCAGAATGCGCACCGGCGTGGGATTTCGGTGATCATTGCCGGAGCGGGTGGCGCAGCGCATTTGCCGGGTATGGTGGCGTCGATGTCGCCGTTGCCGGTGATTGGCGTGCCCGTGAAGTCGAGCAATTCGATTGATGGTTGGGACAGCGTGTTGTCGATACTTCAGATGCCGGGCGGTGTTCCTGTGGCGACCGTAGCCTTGAACGGCGCGAAAAATGCGGGGATTTTGGCGGCGCAAATTTTGGGCAGCCATGATAAGGCCGTTTTGGATAAGATTGTTTCGTATAAGGAAGGGTTGAAGAATGCGGTGGTTGACGCTGCAGAGAAGTTGAAGAAATAACTTTTTGGTTGGCGTTGCCCATATTTACAGTTTTTCTGTAACGGAGGTATTTTAAAAAAAGGTAATTTCGCTTCGTAGGGAAGGGGGCAATGAAGGTTATTCCCAACGGAAAAAAATTTACACTTCGATACAGAAAATCTGGAAATTTTGTTAAAGTTTTTCAGAAAGGCGCTCTTAATTCGAAAGCCCAACCTTGCCGCTCCGATTGCGAACCTTTGTTTTTATCTTCAATTATTTTTGCAATTTATTAGGAGCTATTCACTCCGGCAATTCGCCCAAATTTCTCTAAATTTGGAGCTCCAACCCTGCTGTCTGCTTTGCTTTTAGGTTTTGCAAACCCCAGAGGATATAGCTACCTCGAGACTAGGCTTCGTCGGTTTGATTGACATTTTCAAATTTTCAAATTACCTCATTTTCAAATTAAAATGAATCCACTACTTTCCAAATTCGCCACCAAACACGATACCGCGCCGTTCGCGCAAATCAAAACCCAAGATTTCCTGCCCGCGTTTACAGAATCTATCGCGCGCGCCAAGGCCGAGATTACGCAAATCGCCAACAATCCCGCACCGCCGACGTTCGAAAACACGATCGAAGCGCTGTCGTTTGCAGGTGATACGCTCGACCGCGTGTCGAATATATTCTTTAACCTGCATTCGGCAGAAACCAACGACGAGATCCAGAAAATAGCGCAGGAAGTATCGCCGATGCTCAGTGAATTCTCGAACGACATTCGCTTGAACCCTGAATTATTTGCGCGCGTCAAATCGGTTTACGACCAAAAATCGAATTTGCGCCTGACGCCCGAACAATCGATGTTGCTCGACAAAAAATACAAAGGCTTTGCACGAAACGGCGCGAACCTGCCCGACGACAAAAAGGAAAAACTGCGCGAAATAGACAAGGAGCTTTCGAAACTGAGCCTCGAATTCGGCGAAAACGTGTTGGAGGAAACCCACGATTTCGAACTCCATATTGCCGACGACCAACAACTGTCTGGCTTACCCGAAGGCATTGTCGAAGCGGCCAAAGAAGAAGCCAAATCACGTGACAAGGACGGCTGGGTTTTCACTTTGGATTACCCAAGTTACATCCCATTTGTGACTTATGCAGACGATCGCGAACTGCGCAAAAAGATGGCGATCGCCAACGGCGCGAAAGCGTTTCGCGGCAACACGCGCGACAACCGCGAAATTGTATTGAAAATTGCAAAATTACGCCACGAGCGCGCGCAGTTGCTCGGCTACGACACGCATGCGCACTTTGTTTTGGAAGAGCGTATGGCCGAAAGCCCGGCGAAAGTCAAATCGTTTTTGCAGGATTTACTCGAGAAAGCCAAGCCGGCCGCCGAGCGTGAATTTGCCGAGCTCGAGCAGTTCGCGAAAGACACCGACGGCATCGACCGACTTGAAAAATGGGACGGCGCCTACTATTCGGAAAAGCTCAAGCAGCAACGTTTCAACCTGGACGACGAGAAACTCAAGCCATATTTCAAACTCGAAAATGTGTTGGAAGGGGCGTTTACCGTGTCCCACAAACTGTTTGGGCTCACGTTCAACCAGATCAACGACATCGACAAATACCATGAAGATGTAATGACCTATGAGGTCAAGGACGTCACGGGCCAACTCGTCGCGATTTTCTATGCCGACTTTTTCCCGCGCAAGGGCAAACGCAACGGCGCGTGGATGACGTCGTTCAAATCGCAGTACATCGTTGGCGCGAGCAACGAGCGTCCGCATGTGTCGATCGTGTGCAATTTTACCAAGCCTACCGAGACCAAGCCGTCGCTTTTGACGTTCAACGAAGTGACTACTTTGTTCCACGAATTTGGTCACGCGCTGCACGGGATGCTCGCCAACACCACCTACCCTAACCTGTCGGGAACCAGCGTGTACTGGGATTTTGTTGAATTGCCAAGCCAGATTTTCGAGAATTGGTGTTACGAGCCAGAGGCGCTTGCGTTGTTCGCCAAGCACTATCAAACGGGCGAGGTCATACCACAAGAATACATCACCAAAATCAAGGAAAGCGCTAGTTTCCAACAAGGAATGGCCACGTTGCGTCAACTGAGTTTTGGCCTTTTGGACATGGGTTGGCACGGACAGGATCCGACCGCGATTGTAGATTTGAAGGCGTTCGAGGAAGCCCAGTTCGCTTCGACCAAATTGTATCCCGATGTAGCCGAAAATGCGATGAGCACTTCTTTTTCGCACATCTTTCAAGGCGGATATTCATCGGGCTATTACAGCTACAAATGGGCCGAGGTTTTGGATGCCGACGCGTTCGAATACTTTCAGGAAAATGGCATCTTCAACACCGAAGTGGCCACAAAATTCAAGGAAAATATTTTGTCGAAAGGCGGCACCGAACATCCGATGGTGTTGTACAAACGGTTCCGCGGAAAGGAGCCGAAGGTGGACGCGTTGCTCAAGCGTGCGGGTTTATTGTAATGCTGAACCTTATCCATTAGCCAGCCGTTCACGCTATCGAAGCGATCGTTGGCAAGCCAATCGAAGCGGATTAAAACAAAAAAATTTGGGCCGGCGGCGGGATAGCACCGGCCCAAACATTTTTACCATCTTCCTCCACCTATAAAAACGCCCACCGTAATACCGATGTAGCTGTTCGTTGCGTTATAGGCAGTACCGGTGCCATAAAAATCGCTATAGTTTGAATTTGGAATCACATTGTATTCTGCCCCGACGCGCAATTTCCCCCACTCGAATCCTGCACGCACCAAACCGCCAAACTTACCTTCGGCATCGTTGGTATAATCGTTACTCAGTACTGAATACTGCAATCCTGCCCCAGCGTATGGCGTGAATGAACCACCTGTAAGGTCGTCGAAATAATAGTCGAAAGTACCACCAACAGCAATCGAACCCGAATTGACATCGGATTGTTCCAAATAAGCCGGATCGAATACGCTTGTGTTAAAATAAGTCGATGTGATACGTAGCCCCACATTCATGTCTTCTGCGATATTGAATTTGGGCTCGATCGAAAACAAATAACCGTTTGCTCCCGATTGGATGGCATATCCGAGTTCGATGTCGGTGCGGAATTTTCCCGAATCTTGCGCGCGCAATACGAACGCGGAAAGCACGGCGAAAAGAAAATATATCTTTTTCATATCGCTTACTTCTTAGCCAAGCGTGTCGAAAAATCTGAAATGACATTTTTGTATTTGCGCAAAATCCTGTCCCAATCGCGGAACTGCTCATCAGCTTTGACACTCGTGCCGTTTGTGCCGGAAAACTCGCTGTTCAATTTGACTTTAAATGTAAGCGGATTCGATTTTGACAACTTGATGATCAAACGTGTCCGAATGGTATTTTGCTGGAACGATTGCACGCTCCATGCCGTGCGCAAGTAGGATGTCTCTTTGTCGCTGACTTCGATTGCGTCAAAATAATCGGTCACGATTTGCGTCGTGAGTTTCCACGCTTCGGTAACTTCCAAATCACTGTTTACTTCTATTTCAAAGTCAACGTTTGCCTGGTCGGTTTTGATGGATGCTTCCTCGGCATCGTCTGCTTTCATCTCAAAATAGAGGCTTTTTGGCGCTTCCGGACCCGCTTTTCGGCCACAAACCGTTGACTCATATCTTAAAAACCCGGGTTTTTCGACCTTGATTTTATAACATTCCTTTTTGTCAAGGCCCAGTTTATAATTACCGTGCCCGACTTTTTGTCCGTTTACGATAATCGTTGCGTCGGGCTCCGATGCGCTTATCTTCACCGTTTGTGCGTGCATTGAAAATGTCAGAAGTAATAATAAAAGTGATGTGAGTTTTAGTTTCATTGCTAGGGTTTTTAGTTAAATTTGATTATTTGTTTAGATTTTTCAAATATGCAGACTTTGTTTAGATTTTCCAAATTTACACCCGGAAGTTTTGGCCGCCGTAGGGTTTTCACCAATATTTATCCAGAAAACAACTAGTTGATCTCGGTTCGGAAACAGCAATCCATTGACCTCTTTTTACTATGCTTTGAAAAATCGGCCAAGACAAAATCACTGCCCCTATCGATCAAATATGATCATGTGGCGTGCGGTATGTTTCCTTAAAAAAGGCCTATAACTTTTATGACGGGCGGTTGACGGTACAATTCCAAAAGGTCCGTTCAGTCAAATAATTTGAATGAAACTTTTTCGATAACGAAATCAACGTACGGCGTTTTGGAATGTACTTCATTAAAGACAGCGCAAGATATGAGAGGGTTTTGTTCGACCCCTTATATCGAAGGGATCCAAAACCAGATGCGGACAGGTGCAAAAATGTTGGCTTTTGTATCAACGTTTTGAATTTCTGGCGTTATGCCCGAAACAACACTATTTACAGAGCCTGCGTTAGCCCCTAATAGTTCAGAGCGCAGCGACATTCTTTTTTGGTCCGAGGCAAAACACAATACGCGTTAAAAAAATCGAGCGCCGGTAACGCCTAATCCAACAGCAACAGTAAAATACACCAAATGACGGGAACCGATTCGACCCAAAACGATGTGTAATACGGCGGGCGCTTGGGATGTGCTAAAAACAAAAAAGTGCTCGTCAACACGATAATGACCGTGCTGATTACAAACCGCGGCAGGCTATCGTTCATTTGGAACAATTCAAGCAGCAGAAAAACTATCAGCAAAAAAACGCCGAGCCGTTTGGTGTTGGTGATCCCTATTTGCTGAGGCACGGTCTTGAGGTGCGGATCGTCCCACGCCAAATCAATGATTTCGAAAATGAACAACAATACGACGACCAGAATAAACCGCTTGATGCAAACCAGCACAAAATCTGAGGTCAAAACAATACCCGCATCGCATACCGGAAGCGCCACGGTCACGCCCACCCAGCACAACGCGACGATGTAAATCTTGAGCCCCGACCAACTGCGCGCGTTGGTTTTGTTCGGAAAAAACGGCAAGGTGTAAAATGCCGTCACTAACAAACAAAGTCCAGAAACAATTTGCGTAAGTAAGCCAAGGTGAAAAAAGCAATAAACAGCACCCCAAAAAGCGACAAAACTAACGCCGATGAACGCCTTCATCTGCAAGCCCATCTTTGGCTTTCCCGATCTTGCGATGGCGTCGTATTTGACGAAATTGTACCCAACAACCGTCCCGAAAAAACCAAACCACGACACGTAAGGATTCGGCGGCAAATAAAAAATCAATTCGGTGATGCGGATCAGCGCATAAACCGCCAGCGCCACGTGCAAACTGCTCCGCAGGTAAAAATCGAAAAGCCGCTTGGGTAGTGTCATTGTGTAAATTTAATCAATCTGTTAATAAGGACGCGAATCGGTTGAAAAAATCACAAAAAATGCTGTTAAAAAGACCTTTGCATTTGAGATTAATCTCTAATTTTACGCCACTTAAAAAACACAACTTTTTTTGATGAAAACAGACGCTTTTGCTTTAAGACACATCGGTCCGCGCGAGGAGGATTTGGCGCACATGCTCAAAACCATTGGAACAGAAACGATCGATCAGTTGATTTATGAAACCCTGCCCGATGACATCCGTTTGACCGCACCGCTCGATTTGGATCCGGCGATGACCGAATACGAGTATTTGAACCACATCACCAAGCTGGGCGCCAAAAATAAAGTATTCCAATCGTACATTGGTTTGGGTTACCACCAAGCGATCGTGCCTGCGGTCATCCAACGCAATGTACTCGAAAATCCGGGTTGGTACACGGCCTACACGCCCTACCAGGCCGAGATTGCGCAAGGCCGATTGGAAGCGATCCTGAATTTCCAGACAATGGTCATCGAACTCACCGGCATGGAAATCGCCAACGCGTCTTTGCTCGACGAAAGCACGGCCGCAGCCGAAGCGATGGCGCTGTTGTTCGATGTCCGTTCACGCGACCAAAAGAAAAACAACGTCAATAAATTCTTCGTTTCCGAGGAAATCCTGCCACAGACTTTGTCGGTTCTCGAAACCCGTGCGACACCGATTGGCGTGGAACTCGTTGTGGGCAACCACGAAAACTTTGGCTTCTCGACCGAATTCTTCGGCGCGATGTTGCAATATCCGGGCAAATACGGAAAAGTTTACGATTACGCCGGATTTATCGCCAAAGCAAAAGCAAACGAAATCAAGACAGCCGTCGGTGCCGATATCTTGAGCCTCGTTAAACTGACTTCGCCGGGTGAAATGGGCGCCGATGTCGTCTTCGGAACGACGCAACGTTTCGGGATTCCGCTCGGTTACGGCGGACCGCACGCTGCGTATTTCGCGACCAAGGACGAATACAAACGTTCGATGCCGGGCCGTATCATCGGCGTGACCATCGACACCAACGGCAACCGCGCATTGCGTATGGCGTTGCAGACGCGCGAGCAGCACATCAAACGCGACAAGGCGACGTCGAACATTTGTACCGCGCAGGTTTTACTCGCGGTAATGGCCGGAATGTATGCCGTGTATCACGGGCCAAAAGGTTTGCAATACATCGCTAGTAAAGTCCACAATTCTGCCGCGACATTGGCCGGAGCACTTGAAAAACTCGGATTGTACCAAATCAACACCGCTTATTTCGATACGATTACGGTGAAGGCCGATGCGGCGAAAGTCAAAGCGATTGCCGAAAAGAATGAAGTCAACTTCTATTATCCGGATGCCGAAACCGTATCGATCGCACTCAACGAAACCGTGTCGATTGCCGATTTGAACAAAATCGTTTCGATCTTTGCCGAAGCGACCGGAAAACAAGCGACGAATATCGATTCGCTGGTAGAAGGCAACCAATTCCCACAAAGTTTAGCAAGAACGTCTACCTTTTTACAGGAAGACGTCTTCAACAAATACCATTCAGAATCGGCGCTGATGCGTTACATCAAAATGCTCGAGCGCAAAGATTTGGCGCTGAACCATTCGATGATTTCGCTTGGTTCGTGTACGATGAAACTCAACGCGGCAGCCGAAATGTTGCCACTCAGCATGCCGAACTGGAACAACATCCACCCGTTTGCGCCGCTGGACCAGGCGCAAGGCTATCAGGAAATGTTGCAGAAATTGGAGCAACAACTCAATGTCGTGACCGGTTTTGCAGGTACATCTTTGCAACCAAACTCGGGCGCGCAAGGCGAATACGCCGGGCTCATGGCCATTCGCGCCTACCACCAATCGCGCGGCGACCACCACAGGAACATCGCACTTATTCCGGCATCGGCGCATGGCACGAACCCGGCATCTGCGGCCATGGCGGGCATGGACATCATCGTCACGAAGACACTCGAAAACGGCAACATCGACGTCGAAGATTTGCGTCAAAAAGCGATCGCGCACAAAGACAACCTGTCTTGTCTGATGGTCACGTATCCGTCGACACACGGCGTGTACGAAGCGTCGATCATCGAAGTCACGAAAATCATCCACGACAACGGCGGCCAAGTCTACATGGACGGCGCGAACATGAACGCACAAGTTGGACTCACCAATCCAGCGACCATCGGTGCCGACGTTTGTCACCTGAACCTGCACAAAACCTTCGCGATTCCGCACGGCGGCGGCGGACCTGGCGTTGGCCCGATTTGCGTCGCATCGCACCTGGTGCCGTTCCTGCCGAGCAACCCGATCATCCCGACCGGCGGCGACAACGCAATCACAGCGATTTCTGCAGCACCCTGGGGCTCGGCACTCGTGTGTTTGATTTCTTACGGCTACATTACGATGCTGGGTGCCGAAGGACTCACCAACGCAACAAAAGCAGCGATCTTGAACGCGAACTACATCAAGGAAAGACTCGCCGGCCATTACGATACGTTGTACACGGGCGAAATGGGACGCGCGGCGCACGAGATGATCCTCGAATGTCGTCCGTTCAAGCAAAAAGGCATCGAAGTGACCGACATCGCCAAGCGCTTGATGGACTATGGTTTCCACGCGCCGACGGTTTCGTTCCCGGTAGCAGGAACACTCATGATCGAACCTACCGAAAGCGAAAACCTCGAAGAACTCGACCGTTTTTGTGATGCGATGATTTCGATCCGCAAAGAAATCGAAGCGGCTACGCTTGAAGATAAAAACAACGTCCTCAAAAATTCACCGCACACGCTCGCGATGGTGACCGCCGATGTTTGGAACTTCCCGTACACACGCGAACAAGCGGCCTTCCCGCTCGATTACATATCCGAGAACAAATTCTGGCCAAGCGTACGCCGTGCAGACGATGCCTATGGCGACCGCAACCTTGTGTGCAGCTGTGCGCCGATAGAAGCTTATATGGAAAATTAACACCGATGTCCCGCGATAAGCGGGACATTTTTTTATGACAGACATTCAAACCCGCGCCGATCTCGAAAAGTTGATGGCGCAATTTTACGACAAGCTGCTGGCCGACGCGTCGATCAGCTATATTTTTACCGACGTGGCCAAAATAGACCTCGTGACGCATTTGCCCAAGATTGTCGATTTTTGGGAAGTGGTCGTGCTACATTCGGGGCAATACCAAAAGAACGTGCTGCAAATCCACCTCGACCTGCACGCCATGACACCGCTTGAACCGCAACACTTCAACACATGGCTGGGACATCTGCACCAAACCGTCGACGAACTTTTTGTAGGGGAAAACGCCGAAAACCTAAAAACAAGGGCACTTTCGGTGGCGACTGTGATGCAGCTTAAAATGCAAAAAACAGGCTGAAAAATTATGGTATCGGTTTTTTTGAATCGGTTTTTAATACATATCGACAAAAATACTATGCTTGCATAATAAAATCGTCCCGTCTGCGCTATTAATCTTTACCTTAGCACAACTTAAACCTGCAAAATGTCTGTCAAGATCACTGGAATAGGAAGCTACATTCCCGAAGTGCGCGTGTCCAACCTCGACTTCGCCAAACACGTTTTCCTTAACGACGACGGTACGCCGTTCGCCATCCCCAACGAAGAAATCGCCGCCAAGTTCAAGAACATCACCGGCATCGAAGAACGCCGTTATGTGGATGACAACCTGCTGACGTCCGATATCGCCTACCTGGCGTCGGTGCGGGCCATCGAAAACGCGGGCATCGATCCCGAAAAAATCGATTACATCATTTTTGCGCACAATTTCGGCGACGTACGTCAAGGCGCGATCCAGTCGGATATTTTGCCGAGTTTGGCCACACGCGTCAAACACCGTTTGCAGATCAAAAATCCGAAATGTGTAGCCTACGACATTTTGTTCGGCTGCCCCGGATGGGTCGAAGGCGTGATCCAGGCGCAGGCGTTCATCAAGGCGGGCATGGCCAAATGTTGCTTGGTCATCGGTGCCGAGACGTTGTCGCGTGTGGTCGATCGCCACGACCGTGACTCGATGATTTATTCGGATGGCGCAGGGGCTTCGATCATCGAATATTCGGACGAAGCCGATACGGGAATCCTCGCCCATGCGAGCGCAACCTATGCCTACGAAGAAGCGAACTACCTGTTTTTTGGCAACTCGTTCAACAATACCCTTGACCCCGATGTACGTTACATCAAAATGCAAGGCCGTAAAATCTACGAATTTGCGCTGAGCAATGTGCCGCGCGCAATGAAGGATTGTCTCGACGCGAGCGGCATCGGTATCGACGAGATCAAAAAAGTGCTCATCCACCAGGCCAACGAAAAAATGGACGAGGCCATCATCCAACGCTTTTACAAACTTTACGGTCAAACGCCGCCGCTAGACATCATGCCCATGAGCATCCACATGCTCGGCAACTCAAGCGTGGCGACCGTCCCGACATTGTTCGATTTGCTCGTCAAAGGCGAATTGGAAAACCACGAAATCAAAAAAGGCGACGCCATTTTACTTGCATCGGTGGGTGCGGGGATGAACATTAATGCGATTGTGTATCGTTATTGATTTTTGATTTTTGGAAGCTATTTCCCGCTATCCGCTTTTATCTTTTGCTTGTAAAAAACAAACAAAAGGATAACCGCTTCTATCGGGGCTAGGGCATCCGTTCCGTAATAAATCTTTGCTATCTTTGCGGCTCATCCTCAAATCATGTACGAAAAAACCTTTCCGAACAAACGTTTCAAACACACGCTCGAATTCCTCGAAAAGCACGTTTCAAAATCAGAAACCATCCTCGATCTGGGCGTAGAGAATCCGTTTTCGGACATCATGAAACGCGAAGGTTTTAAAGTCGAAAACACCACGGGCGAAGACTTGGACAATGACCAATCGGCCATCCAGAAGTCGGATGCAAAAGTAGTGACCGCTTTCGAAATCTTCGAACACCTGCTCAATCCGTACACCGTATTGCAATCGATCAAAGCCGACAAATTATTGATTTCAATCCCGATGCGTTTGTGGTTCTCGCCCGCTTACCGTAGCAAAACCGACATGTGGGACCGCCATTACCACGAATTCGAGGATTGGCAGCTCGATTGGCTTTTGGAAAAAACCGGATGGAGGATCGTCGCACGCGAAAAGTGGACCAACCCGGTCAAGAAAATCGGGTGGCGGCCGTTGTTAAGGTATTTCACCAATCGGTATTATATTGTGTACGCCGTAAGAAAATAAAAATTCCAAATTCCAAATTTCAAATTCCAAACGTCTCGGTTGGAAGTTGGTGCTTGGAATTTGGTGCTTGGAGTTTATGAAATATTATATCGTCATTCCGGCACACAACGAATCGGCTTTTATCAAGCTGACACTCGATTCATTGGCGGCGCAAACGGTTTTACCCAAGAAAGTGGTCGTGGTCGATGACCATTCTACCGACGACACTGCACAAATTATATCAGATTTTACCACACGTTACAACTGGATTTCACTTGTCAAAACCACCTCGGATGCGGTGCATTTGCCGGGCAGTAAAGTGATTCGCGCATTCCAGAAAGGTTTTGAAACGTTGGACGGCAACTACGACATTATTGTCAAGCTCGACGCCGATTTGATTTTACCGCCACATTATTTCGAAACGATTTTGCAAACTTTTCAATCCGATGCAACCGTCGGAATGGCGGGCGGCTTTGCCTACATCGAAAAAGACGGCGATTGGAAGCTCGAAAACCTGACCGATAAAGACCACATCCGCGGCGCGTTCAAGGCCTACCGCAAGGCGTGTTTTGAGCAGATCGGCGGGCTCAAGCCTGCGATGGGTTGGGATACGGTGGATGAGTTGCTCGCGAAATTTTACGGTTGGAAGGTGGTGACGGTTCCGGAATTGAAAGTCAAACACCTCAAGCCGACGGGCGCCAACTACAACAAGGCGGCGCGGTTCAAGCAAGGCGAAGCGTTTTACAGCTTGGGTTATGGGTTTTGGATTACGGCGATTGCATCGGCGAAGTTGGCGTGGATGAAAGGGAAGCCGTTGTTGTTTTTGGATTATATGAGGGGGTTTTGGAAGGCGAAAAGTGAAAGCAAGGAAATGTTGGTGGATGAGAAACAGGGAAAGTTTGTGAGGAGGTATCGGTGGGGGAAGATGCGGGAGAAGTTGTTTTGATTTTAGAAAACGGTAGATTTTTACTTCGTACAGTTCGCCCTTCGGGCTCGGGTCTGTAATGGACATTGGGGTGATTTGGTTAGCTTGCGCCAGGGTGGGTCAGCGAGGGTGGTTTCATCAATCAACCCGATTTCAACAAAACCAGTTTTGCAACTTTGAGCCCGTGACCGCCGGCACGCCCACCCGAGGCCAAAGGCCGAACTGAGCGCAGCTAAAAAAATCCCAAAATCTCCCAATCCATCACGCCCAACTCATAACTTATCCCTATTTTAGCCTATATTTTAAAAATATGATGCTCATTCGCTACCTCACGCAGATCGGACGGTACTTTCTCATGTGGAGAGAGATTTTCAAAAAACCCACCAAATGGTCTGTGATGAAAGGGTTGATCCTCAAAGAAATCGACGACCTCATCATCGACTCGCTCGGCATCGTGGCGTTCATTTCGTTTTTTGTGGGCGGTGTAGTTGCCATCCAGACGGCGCTCAACCTGACCAACCCCCTCATCCCAAAATATTTGATCGGATTCGCCACGCGCCAATCGGTTATCCTTGAATTCGCGCCCACGTTCATCTCGATCGTCATGGCCGGAAAAATGGGCTCGTTCATCACCTCGAGTATCGGCACCATGCGCGTCACCGAACAAATCGACGCGCTCGAAGTCATGGGCGTCAATTCCCTGAACTACCTTGTGTTCCCAAAGTTGATCGCGCTGCTGCTCTACCCTTTCGTCATCGGCATTTCGATGTTCCTCGGTATTTTGGGCGGCTGGATCGCGGCCGTCTACGGCGGATTTGGCTCTAGCGACGAATTCATCGGCGGCATACAACAGGAATTCATCCCGTTTCACATCGCCTATGCATTCATCAAAACGTTTGTATTCGCGCTAATCCTTGCCACCATTCCTAGCTTCCACGGTTACTACATGAAGGGCGGCGCACTCGAAGTCGGTAAGGCATCGACCGTTTCATTCGTCTGGACTTCGGTCACGATTATTTTGATGAACTACATCCTCACCCAATTATTGCTCGCCTCATGATAGAAGTAAAAGACGTAAAAAAATCGTTCAACGGCGTCGAGGTCCTCAAAGGCATTTCGACCGTATTCGAAACGGGCAAAACCAACCTCATCATCGGGCAATCGGGATCGGGCAAAACGGTGCTTTTGAAAACCTTGCTCGGCATCCACAAACCAGACCAAGGCGTGGTCGAATACGACCGTCGTCGTTACTGGGAAATGACCGAAGACGAAAAACGCGAACTCCGTACAGAAATCGGCATGGTATTCCAGGGCTCGGCATTGTTTGACTCGATGACCGTCGAGCAAAACGTAATGTTCCCGTTGCGCATGTTCACGCACAAAAGCCGTAGCGAAATGGAAGACCGCGTCAACTTTGTCCTCAAACGCGTCAACCTGATCGATGCCCACAACAAAATGCCTTCGGAAATCTCGGGCGGGATGCAAAAACGCGTGGCCATCGCACGTGCCATCGTCAACAATCCGCAGTATTTGTTTTGCGACGAACCCAACTCGGGACTCGACCCCAACACCTCGATCCTCATCGACAACCTCATCAAGGAAATCACCGAAGAATACAACATCACCACCGTCATCAACACCCACGACATGAACTCGGTCATGGAAATCGGCGAAAACATCATCTTTCTCAAAAACGGCATCCTCGAGTGGAAAGGCACCAAGGAAACCATCTTCAAGGCCGAAAACCAGGCGGTCATCGACTTCGTTTACTCGTCGAATTTGTTCAAGCGGGTGCGCGAGGCGATGCTTAAAGGATAGTTTATTATTTATTTTTATTTTTTATTGGCGTGCCGGCGGTTGGAGCTTTCGGTATCATGACCTATTTTGTCGCCGCCGTCGCGCTGTGCGCTATATCTTTTTCGACTCCACTGCGTTGCGTCGAAAAAGGATGCCGCTGCCATCGCTCACGCAGACTCAGTAGATCGACGGAGTTCTCGATTCGGAAATCTATCGCATACCACCTTCGCTGACCCACCCTAGCGCAAGCTAACCAAATCGCACCAATTTCTATTACAGACCCGAGCCCGAAGGGCGAACTGTACGAAGTAAAAATCTATCCTTTTCAAAAAATCTTCTCCCTCATTTCCTCGCATCCAGACACCCTTTCAGTATTTTGCCAGTTGTGAAAAACAAACCACTCCTTTCGACCAACAAATAAAAAATAACAATAAATAATAAAAAATAATTTACCGAATCACATACACCCAACCCGTACGCTCCTCACCCGTCTTTAACCTGATGTAATAATAATACGTCGCGTCGGGCAACCTATTGCCGTTAAAGTCCTGGCCGTACCATTGGTTGGAATAATCTTCCTGCTCGAACACCATACGCCCATATCGGCTGTAAATCTTGAATTGGAGCACCCCAAAACCCGTCAAGTCGAACGTGTCGTTGTTGCCGTCGTGGTTGGGCGAAACACCTGCGGGAATCGCGCATTGCGTATTTTCGACCACAACATCTTGCATGGTTGGGCATCCATCCACAGTGACCGTGACTGTATAGGTTCCTTGGGCCGCACCCGTAATCACAATGGGGTTCTCGCTGGCCGTAAAACTTTCGGGACCCGTCCATTCATACGTGGCCGCGCCAACGTCAAACGATCCCGGAACTGGAACCACAGATGCTTGAAACGCGTTGCCCACGCAAGCCGCCACCACCGTAAACTGCGGCGACGGATTCACATCTACCGTCACCGTAGCAGCCTCCGATTCGCAATTGCCCAGGCGCGCCACCACCGAATAAACTCCTGCATTCGCGGCGCTCGCGTTGGCTATCGTCGGGTTTTGCTCGACCGATGTAAAGCCGTTCGGGCCTGTCCATTGATAGGTCGCGCCCAAAACGGTACTGGCCGTCAGCGCGATTGTGTGGGCCGCGCAAACCGGCACATTCGCCCCCGCAACCGGCGTATCGGGAACGGGATTAAAGTGAAACGTCACTTCGGCCGAATCGCTCGCCCCGCAAAGTCCCGTCACGGTATACCTGAAACGATACGTTCCGTAAGGAATGTTCATCGGCAACCAACTGTGCCCTACCATCATGCCGCTGCCAGTAAGCTCTTCCCAAATCCCGCCGGGATGGAAAGCGCCGTCCAGGTGTTCGAACAAATCGACCGTTGTAGCAATCCCGCACAAATCGCTTGTGGTATCGTTGCCCGCAAACGGGGCGGTTCCCGCGGGTGGTATGGTGTAGGAAACGGTTTGGTCGGTACAAAAACCCGATTGCGTCGAATAGATGCGCACCACATAGGTCCCGGCGTGCAACGCAGCCGAAAACGGTGCAAACGACAAACTGCTCGTCGTGCTCAAAATCACGCCTGGGTTGGCCGCGTTCCACCATTGAAAATTCAGGAAGTCAAAGCCGTGCACAGCGAGCTGCCCGTTTTGCCCGTCGCACAAAATACTTTGTACAATCGAAGGCGGCGGGATCGATCCAAAATCAAACAATCGGTTGACGATGTTCTGACACACATCGCGCACCTGGAAATTGTAAATCCCCGGCGTAAGTCCCGTAAATACATTCGACGTGCCATTGTCTACATAAAAAGGCTGCCCGTCCTTGGTGGTGATGTAATACGAAAGCGGCGCGATCCCTTGCGCAACGATGGCCACCTGCCCCGGATTGGTCGCGCACGGCAACAGGTTCGCATCCAATATTTGTGGCCCGCCCGTAAACACGAATTCCTTGATCGGGATCACGCAGGGCACAAGGTCGTCCTGACCGTTGCCGTAGGTCTTGTGCAGTTTGACCACGCGAAACGTCCCGATCGAAGCGATATTGAGCGTCATCACCTGATTGATCAGCAACAGCGCCGTTTGCGGCTCGGGCTCGGCATCGGCAGTCGTTGCAACACCTGTGATCGGATGCATCCAAAGCCCCGTCGCCGGATCGTATTTTTGCAACCAATAGCTGTGCGGCGCATTAGGTTCGTTCGACGCATAATTCACATAAACATTGAACGAACCGCAATTGGCATCGACGTCTACCGTATTGTTGACCGTTGCATAGCCGGGCATTTGGATCGTTATCGTGCGCTGGCCACATTCGTCCTTGACAAACAAATTGTAGGTTCCTTGCGGCAGTCCGTTCATGTAAAACCGACCGTCTTCGGCAAAAATGAGGGCCGATGCGTCATAAGGCAACGCGTACGGGAAATCCGTCGGCGCGGCATTGAAGATGACTTGCGTGACGCGGCTGTTTTGCACCCCGATCCGCACCGAGGTCTGACCGTCGGCACACCCGCGCAAGTAGGAAATCAATACCGGCTGCGAACCCGACGGCGGAATGGTGATGTTGTACTGATAGGTTTGCCCACAAATGCTCGTGACCGAGAACGTATAGCTGCCCGAAGGCAACTGCTCCATCATGAAACTGCCGTTGTTGACATGGGCCGATGCATTGTAGGGAAGCGTTTGGGTAAACGCGGCAGGCGCGGCAGTGATGACCACTTGCGCGACGGGCGTCCCGTTTTGCCCAGGCATCGAAATCTGCCCAAAGCCACACGTTTGTGGGAGCATCGAATAACCAGGTTCTACCGGTTCGGTCACGGTGAAAGAAGCCTGTGCACTACGGCTGCAAGCATCGGTGAGCGCGACGGTATAGCTCCCCTGCGGAAGCTCGTTGACGTCGTTCGACTGGTATACGATGGGTACCGTCGCATAAGGCCCGGGGTATGCGGCACTAAAAAGACTTGGGTTAAAACCGGGCGGCGCCGACACGAAATTCAATGTCACCGGCGGCACGAACTGGCAAGCTTCTATGCTAAAATTGCGCGGACAAATCGTTGGGTTCGAATTCATCGACGCCGTCAACCGCTCGTTGACCGGATTGCCTATGCTGGTGGTTACATAGCCGCAATGGTCGGTGATGACGGCATCGATGGTATACGATTGGTTGTGGTAAAACGGCAACGCCATCGTAAATTCCTGCTCCTGAAAATTCCCGGCAGGCACGGTTTGCGAAAGCACAATGGCAGGTCCCGAAGGTGGGTGCACCGTATACTGGATGGTCACCGGATAGCTGATGGTGCCCAATACGGCCGTGAGCGTATGCGCCAACGTGATCGTATTGCAGTCCACCAGCTGGCATTGCGCGGGCTTGAGTTGGTCGAGCGCAAAGGTATGCGGTGGATTGACGAGCGTAAAGGTTTGCACGACCGCATCGCCGCACGCATCGTGTACGCGTACGACGTATTCGCCGGGCAATAAATTCGTAAACACATGCGAGGTTTGTTCGGGTACAATTACGGGCCCCGAAATAATCTCGTAACCCACGGCCGTCCCTTGGTTGACGCCTACCGTAATCGTGCCTACATTGCACACGCTGTTACCCGACAAATAATAGGTCAGCGGGACAACCAACGGATGGATGACGATGTCTTGCTGTTGCGCATTGGTTTGCCCGTCAAGTGTTTGCGTGGCGATCACCCGGTAATTTCCGGCGGCCAATCCGTCGACCAAAAGCGCCTGTGTGGTCGTGACGGGCGTTGTCGTGTTGGGCAGCAAATATACCGCGAACACCATATTGGCGCCCGGTGTCGTATTGGTGACGGTAAAATTGATGGTCCCGTTGCCGGTACAGGTCTCGTCGGTTTTGGTGAGCGAGAGGGTAAAGTTGGCGAGTTGGGCTTGGGCCATGTTGCTACAAATCAAACAGAAAAAAACGACTAAGAATGTCCTGTGCAAAAATAATTTCATGGATACCTCTAAATTCGATGTAAGAAAATATACCTTAAAAACAATCCAGTTATTTTTTACCCTACCTAGAAACAAAAAAGCAGGACCGAGTCCTGCTTAATTCCTTGAATAAAAATACATTAAGTTATTTACCCTGCGCGAGCGCCGTAATACGCTTGATGTCCTGCTCCTTGCTTTTTGGATAAATGAGCAACACATCTTCTTTGTCTACAATGATAAAATCGTCGAGACCATCTACGATGATCAGCTTCTTGGCATCGCTGCGGATGATGTTGTTGTGCGCGTTCTCGAGGATCACCTTGGCGTTGACCACGGCGTTGTTTTTTTCGTCCTTGTCGAGTTTTTCGTGTAGCGAACCCCAGGTCCCGAGGTCGTTCCAATCGAAGGTCGCGGGCAGCACGTATACGTTATCGGCCTTTTCCATGACGGCATAGTCGATAGAGATATTTTCGGCCAACGCATAGTTGTCGTTGATGAACCGCACCTCATCGGGTGTGTTGTAAACCGGAAGCCCTTCCTGGAACATCGCGTTCATCTGCGGCTGGAATTGCTCGAAAGCACCGGTGATGGCGCGCGCGCTCCAAATGAAAATCCCGCCGTTCCACAAGAAATTACCGCTCTCCAAAAACGACTTGGCCGTTTCATAATCGGGCTTTTCGCGGAATTGATTGACCTTTTTGATGCGGTTGACATCGGCCTTGTCGAACTCGATGTAGCCAAAACCCGTATTCGGGAATGTCGGCTGGATGCCCAGCGTCATCAGCGCGTTCTCTTTCGAACAAAAATCAAAACACGCCTGCAGGTTTTCGGTAAACGCGGCTTCGTCTTCGATCCAATGGTCGCTTGGCGCAACCACCATCACCGCATCGGGGTTCTCCTTTTGGATCTTGAGCGATGCATACAAAATGCACGGCGCGGTATTGCGCATGGCCGGTTCGAGCAGTACGTTTTGCGGCTTGACCATCGGCAGCTGATCCAGCACGATCTGGTTGTATTTTTCGTTGGTCAGGATCAGGATATTTTCGGCCGGGATCAATTGCGAAAGCCGGCTGAACGTTTTTTGGATAAGCGTTTGTCCCGCGCCCAACATGTCGTGGAACTGCTTCGGGAATTCGGTCGTACTCACGGGCCAAAACCTAGAGCCGACACCGCCTGCCATCAGAATGGCGTAATAATTCTTATTCATCGTGTCGTAAAATTTGGTACCAATTCCACTTCGGCATTGGGGTTGAACAGGTACATTTTCCCGGAGCTGATCTCGACGCATTCGTACCGTTTGGTGCGCAACGCGCCTTTCTGGAACAGCCGCCCGTTGTGTATCCTGAACACGGCGCCGTAGGGGATTTCAAAGATATAATTTTTATCGGTTGGTTGGTCGTACTGTTTGAGCGCGAGCGACAACGTGGCGTCGGTATCGCTGCTGGCCGACGGGTTCTTGAAATGCCGCGCCAAGAGCGGCAACAACTGCGGCGGAAAAATCTCGGGCCTGATGAACGGCACCATAAGCCGTTGGAACGTATACTTCCACTCGTTGCCGTGCGGCTTGATGTCGCGCCCGAATTTCTCAAAAGCCACCAGGTGCGCAATTTCGTGCACAAGCGTCATCAAAAAACGATACTTGTTCAAACTGCCGTTCACCGTGATCTCGTGCTTGCCGCTGTGCGCCTTGCGGTAGTCGCCATGTCGCGTGACGCGCTGGTTGACCACCTTGAGGTGCACCTCGTTGGCGACGATCAATTCAAAGACCGGCTTGACGGCGTGTTCGGGCAAATATTTGGCGAGTGTTTCGTTCAAACGATAAGATTTTAAGGCGTGGTCGACGAAACCGGGAGCAGCTTACCGTTAAAGAAACGCTGTCCGTTGAGCGCAAAATCGGCAATGAAACGCGCCATGTCGGCGGGTTGGATGGGCGCCTGGTACCCCGGGAATGCTTCGGCCAGCATATCGGTTTGTACCGACCCGAGCGCCAATGCATTGAAGGCGATGCCTTGTTCGCGGTATTCTTCGGCCAACAGTTCCATGAGCGTAATGACCGCGCCCTTGCTCGACGAATAAGCCGAAAGCCCCGCGAACTTCATGCTGCCTTGTACCCCGCCTATGGACGAAATCGCCACCACATGGCTGCCGTTTTTCAAATACGGCAAACAAGCCTGCGTGAGTGCGGCCACGGCAAAAACGTTCACCCGGTAAATGCGTTGGAAATCCTCGGCCGTGGTTTGCGCAAAAGGCTTGAGCACGAGCGCGCCCGCGTTGTGGACAATCGCATCGACGTGTTGCCACGACTTCAGGAATTGTTCAACCAATGAAAAATCGGGGGCCGACAAATCGACCGACAAACACGTGACGTTGGCGTGTTGCAACAAACGCGAAGGTGTTTGACGAGAAAGCGCGAGGATCTGGTGGCCCGCGTCGGCGAGTTGAACCGCCAATTCAAGTCCGATGCCGCGGCTCGTACCGGTAATGATGATGTTTTTCATGCACAGGGTTTGGTTGGTAAAAATAACCATAAAAAAACAAACTGACGAACGCCGACGCCGCGTAATTTGCTTGCCGTTTGGGTAGTCATTCCCCAAATCGGGGTTGATTTCCACACAATTCCACAGCGCAATCCATCGTCTTCAAAGTCTTGAAAAAATCGGGAATCCCGCGCTGACGCTACGATTCCAGTACCAGCAACAACGCCCAAATGATTTTGGCACCATTCTTTCAATTACCCTTACATCAACGCACAAAATCTTTATGTTATGAGAAAGCTATTTTTAGTACCAGCCCTCGTCCTCGGATTTACGATTGCAGCCAACGCGCAGGAAGTGACGACGGCCAAAGCCAAGACCACAGAAAAAACGGTCGCCAAAGACCAAAAAGAATACAAAGAGATCGACCCGGTTTCTGTCAACAACGACGCCTTGAAAACGGTGCTCACCAAGTACAAAGGCCATTCGATCCAGGAAGCGTTCCGCGCTGAAGACGGCGACTACAAACTCGTCTTGAGCAAGGACAAAAAGAACAAGACCGTGTACATAGCCAAAACCGGTAAAATTATCAAAGAAGCATAGTTAAGTTAAATTGGGTAATGGAGATTCATTCTTCAGAAAGAGGAGGCAATAGCCTCCTTTTTTGTTTTATATTAACACTTTCATCGGCCGAAAAAGTTAATTTTGTGTCTGGCCAATCGTACAAAAATGAGTTCAAAAATCCTCGTAATCGACGACGACACATCGTTCTGCATCATGCTCAAGACCTTTTTGCAGAAAAAGGGTTATGCCGTGACCAATGCGTTCAATGCAGCCGAAGCCGAGGAATTGATCAAGACCGAAACCTTCGATGTGGTGCTTACCGACATCCGTTTGCCCGACAGCGACGGCATCGAAATCCTCAAACAAATCAAGCAAACCCATTTCCAGACGCAGGTAATCCTGATGACAGGCTACACCGACATCAAAACGGCCGTGCACGCAATGAAGATCGGCGCGTTCGATTATGTGGGCAAACCCATCAACCCCGACGAAATCCTGCACACCATCGAACAATCGCTGCGCAAAAAATCCGAAAAACCATCCGACGCTTCGACCCCATCGGCCACCAAAAAAACCGCCATGGTTTCGGGCGACGCATTCGTCAAGGGCATCAGCAGCCATTCCGATCAACTGCACGAGTACATTTCTTTGGTCGCGCCCACCAACATGTCGGTGCTGATCATCGGCGACAGCGGTACGGGCAAGGAATACATCGCGCATTCGATCCACAAGCAAAGCAAGCGCAAAGACAAACCGTTTGTGGCGGTCGACTGCGGCGCAATCCCGAAAGAGCTGGCCTCGAGCGAATTCTTTGGGCATTTGAAAGGATCGTTTACGGGGGCCATCGGCGACAAGACCGGGCATTTCGAGGCGGCCAACGGCGGGACCATTTTTCTGGACGAAGTGGGCAACCTGTCGTATGAGGTGCAAATCCAATTGCTGCGCGCGTTGCAGGAACGCAAGGTCAAACCCGTTGGGTCGAACCACGAAATCAAGGTCGACATCCGTGTGATCGCCGCCACGAACGAAGATTTGTCCGAAGCGGTCAAACGGGGCGATTTTCGCGAAGACCTGTACCACCGGCTCAACGAATTCTCGATTGCCGTGCCAAGGCTTTCGGAGCGCAAGCACGACATCATGATTTTCGCCAACCACTTTTTGGCCCAGGCCAACGAAGACCTCGAAAAAAACATTTCGGGTTTTAGCAAGGAAGTCACCGATTTGTTCCTCACCTACGACTGGCCCGGCAATTTGCGCGAGATGAAAAATACCGTCAAACGTTCGGTGCTGCTTACCAAGTCGAACGTCGTGGCATCCGATGCGTTGCCACCCGACATGCTCCAGACGCCCGCACCCACCAACGAATTTCTCTACGGTAAAGGCAACGAAGAAGACGCGATCAAACGCGCGTTGGAGAAGGCCAACTACAACAAAAGCAAGGCGGCCAAGTTGCTCGACATCGACCGCAAGACGCTGTACAACAAACTCAAGCTGTACAACATCGATTTGTAGTTACTGGACGGCCAGTTTTAATTTTACCGATAAATCTTCGATACGATGCGTGATATCCCGCACGTAGTCCACCTGTTGGTTGTGTTCCCAATTTGGCGTCTTTTCTTCGAGCGGCAGCAACAAATCGGCGATCGAATGGACCTCCATTTGACGCAGCATCGGGATCATCTTGTGCGCGAGTTCGGCCATTCTCGTGGTATCGTTCTCGTGCGCCGCGGCCTGTAAAAGTGTAGTGTTTTCCTTTGCGCTTTCGATGAAATTCGTCACGATGAGCCGTAGCGCGTGCGGATCGTTTTGCGTAAATTGGTTCAAACTGTCCAGGCTGAACAACTTCTCGTGGCCTGTCGGTTGTTTGGTGCGTACCGATACCGAGGGCCGTTCGTTGCGGAAAATCGCCTTGATCTGCAATAGCAATTCCTCGAGTTGCAAGGGTTTCGGATGGAATGTCGTAAAACCGTGCGCCAAAAAATCTTCGGGATTCAAATCGCGTTTGCCCGAGAGCGCGATGACCGGGATGGCCGCCACGTTTGGATTGTTGTTGTTGCGGATGATGCGCACGAGTTCGAATCCGTCGAGTTGCGGCATCTGGATGTCCGACAACACCAAATCGAACGGTTCCGATTCGAGCATCGCTCTTACTTTCGACGCATCGCTTACGGTGTGGATGTGCGCCGGATAATGGGCAAATATTTCGCGCATCAGCGAGAGTTGCGTAGGATCGTCGTCGACAATCAGGATTTTTTTGCCGTCGAGGAAGTCGGTATCGGCCGGGGCCATCGGCGTGTGCGATACCTTGAAATCGGAACGGATCGCGGGCACCGAAATCGTAAAAATCGACCCCTGCCCTTCTTCGCTCTCGAGCGCAATGTCGCCGTCGAGCAGTTCGAGCATGCGTTTGGCGATGGTAAGCCCGAGTCCCGTGCCGCCAAACTTTTGTTCGATCCCCGCATGGGCCTGCGTAAACTCCTTGAACACGGCTTGCTGTTCTCCCTTGGCGATGCCGATGCCGGTATCGATGACCGATACGACTACGCGCCCGCGCTCAAGTTTGCCCACGACTTCGACCGATCCCTGCTGCGTGAACTTGATGGCATTCGAGACCAAATTGGTCAAGATTTGTTTGAGTCGGTACGGGTCGGAAATAAAGTTGGCGTTGAGCTCATCGTCTGCATCGCATCGCAACTCGATGTTTTTGGTCAGCGCGTTTTGCTCGAGCGGCTGGCAGATGTTTTCGATCAGATCCTTGAAATTGAACGCCACTTTCTCGATCGCTATCTTGTTGTTCTCGAGCTTCGAAAAATCGAGCAGGTCGTTGACGAGCTTCAGGATGTAGTGCGACGAATGTTTGATGCTGTCCAGGTACTGCAACTGCTTGGGGTTGATGTCGGTTTTCTTGAGCAAATCGGCAAAACCGATCACGCTGCCCAGCGGCGTCTGCAAATCGTGCGTGACCGTTGCGAGCAACATCGTTTTGCTTCGGAGCAAATCTTCTTTTTCGTCGTTGAGTTCCTCGAGTTGTTGTCGGTATTGCTGAGCACGCGTCAAATCGCGCAAAATAATGGCGGCAAAAACAATCAGCAACAAAAAAGTAACAGCACCGATCCACGCGATCACCTTGATGGTGTTGTTGATCGCGGCTTTCGAATCGTTGATTTTCGCATACGACTTTTGCAAAATTTCCTTTTCCAAAGACGAAAGCACCATACGCAACCGGTCGGAAATGATGCGGTTCTCGTCCTGCAATTTCTGCTCCTTGCGGAACAGTTGGTACTTCATTTTGTTGTCGCGGATGATGACCTGCGTGAGCATTTTCTCGATGGCCGACGTGAGTTGTTCGTTCGATACGGGCAGCTTGCTCAACGAATCCATCTGGCGTTTGGTGAGCACCGAGGTCAGGAACTGCCGCATTTGCGTGTTGTTCTTGAACGCAATGGGTTGCACGCGTCGGTTGAGCGAATCCTTGACCTTGGTGATTTGCCCGACGGCGCGGTCGAACGTGTTCTGCTCGTCGTATTGTTTGCGGAATTGCCTGATTTCGTTGATGCTTTGGCGTTTGCGCGCCAGCAACGTTTGGATTGTATCGAGTTTGCCGAGCTGCGCCGGATCGCTTTGCGTTTTGATGGCCTCGATTTGCGCATCGACGCTGTCGAGCATTTGGTTGTATTGTTTGAAATCCTTGGCCGATCCGGTCAGGATCGAGTTGCGCCCGACGGTTTCGGACGCATACAAATCGGCAATCGCGGCAGAGATGCGGATGATTTTTTGGTTTTCGGCCGTGATGTCTTTTTCGGGAATCGCGATCCGTAAGATTTCGGAATAGACAAACCAGACCGAAACCGCAGCGATGACGAAGAGTAAGAGATAGCCGATGATGACTTTGCCTTTGGTGGCTTTGGGTTGTCGCATGGTTTAAAGATATTCCTTTTTTCTTTTTCTTTTGCCTTGATGCAAAAGAAACAAAAAATCAAGGCGCACAAATCCCAGGCTCAAAAACTACCTCGGTTTTCGTTCCGAACCGCTAACCGTTCGTGGTTTTGCTGATCGCAAACCACTCAGCTCTACGCAGTTTTGCCACTCGAACCCTCCTTGTTTTTTACGCTTTTTTTTGATGGCCGCTGGCGCTCATGGAAGTGTCTATTTTATTTTTGGCTTGCCCGCGGCGCCAAAAATCCTCGCGAAGAAAATTTGCAGTGAATTGAAAGTTCATTCTTCGCTTTGTGCGTTCGTCCAACGCGCTGGGAAGTTTGCTGTCGTGAGAGCGAATTTCTCCGCGGGGGACGTTCTACGGACATTCCAAGCGAAATGATTCGTTCAATTTTGGACGAACGTTCCTCGTAAGACCGCGCGAAGGATGGCAGTGAAAATCCTTTTGTTTGTAGCGCAGCGGAAAACAAAAGATTGAAACGGACAGCCTGACCCTTGGGGCGCGCCCAAAAAAAATCCCGACTGCGAACAACCGGGATTTGGATTTTGGTCCCGAAACCTCGGGTTGGAATTTGGGATTTGGATTTTGGAATTTTACTCACTAAGGATGCTCCTCGAAATCACAATCTTCTGGATCTCTGAAGTACCTTCATAGATCTGCGTGATCTTCGCATCGCGCATCATGCGTTCGACGTGGTACTCGGCCACATAGCCATTACCACCGTGGATTTGCACGGCTTCGATGGTCGTGTCCATCGCCACCTGCGACGCATACAGCTTGGCCATGGCCCCCGATTGCGAGATGTCCTGGCCCATGTCTTTTTCGAAAGCGGCCTTCATGCACAACATCTTGGCGGCCGTGATTTGCGTAGCCATATCGGCGAGTTTGAACGCGATGGCCTGGTGCTTCGAGATTTCCTTGCCAAACGCTTTTCGTTCCTTTGAATATTTGAGCGCCAGTTCATAGGCCCCTGTTGCGATCCCGAGCGCTTGCGAAGCGATCCCGATACGGCCACCGTTCAAGACGCCCATCGCGAAATTGAATCCAAAACCTTCGGCCCCGATGCGGTTTTCCTTGGGTACTTTCACATCGGTAAACATAAGCGAATGGGTGTCGCTTCCGCGGATGCCCATCTTCTTTTCCTTCGGCCCGATGTCAAAGCCCGGCCAGCCTTTCTCGACAATAAAAGCGTTGATGCCTTTGTGGCCTTTCTCGATGTCGGTTTGTGCGATGACGATATAGGTCGATGCGGTCGCGCCATTGGTGATCCAGTTCTTGGTACCGTTCAAAAGATAGTGGTCGCCTTTGTCGATGGCGGTGGTCTTTTGCGACGTCGCGTCCGATCCTGCTTCGGGTTCCGACAAACAGAACGCACCGATTACTTCGCCCTTGGCCAGCGGCACAAGGTATTTTTGTTTTTGTTCTTCGGTACAGTATTTTTCGAGCCCCGCGCAAACGAGCGAGTTGTTGACCGACATGACGACGGCTGCCGATGCGTCGACCTTGGCGATTTCGGTCATCGCCAACACATAGGAAATACTGTCGAGTCCCGATCCGCCGTATTTTGGATCTACCATCATCCCCAAAAAGCCCAATTCGGCCATCATCTTGATCTGCTCGGTCGGAAATTTCGAATGTTCGTCGCGTTCGATCACGCCCGGCAACAATTCGGCCTGCGCAAAATCGCGTGCGGCCTGTTGTATCATCAAATGCTCTTCGGTAAGGTTAAAATCCATGTCTATTTTTGTTTGAAATGTGGGCAAATATAATTTTTTAATTGCGAAGTTCTGAATTTTGATGCGTAATTTTGGCCGATGGCGCAAGAAAACTATAACGTTATCGGAGTGATGTCGGGCACGTCGCTCGACGGCGTCGATTTGGCGCATTTGCATTTTAGCGTTTCGGATGGCAAATGGACTTTCGAAATCGTTGAATGTGAAACGGTTGCTTATCCCGATGACTGGGTTTCGCGACTGCAATCGGCCGTCGATTTTGACGAAAAAGCGTTGCAAAAACTCAACGCCGACTATACCCAATTACTGGCAGATGTCATCGCCGGATTCATCTCGAAACACCGCATCGAAAACCTTAACGCCGTGTGTTCGCATGGCCATACGATTTTGCACCAACCACACAATGGCTTCACGTTGCAGATTGGGAATTTGCCCGAAATCGCGACGTTGACCCACCAAAAAGTCGTGTGTGATTTTCGGGTGCAGGATGTGCGTTTGGGCGGACAAGGGGCGCCGCTGGTGCCTATTGGCGACCGTATCTTGTTTGCCGATTTCGACTATTGCCTGAACCTGGGCGGGTTTTCGAACGTGTCGTTTGAAGACAATGGCCGACGGATTGCGTTCGATATTTCGGCCGTGAATACGGTCTTGAACTTTTACGCCAACCAACTCGGGCTGCCCTACGACAACCAGGGTAAGATCGCGCGATCGGGTACGTCCGACGCCGATTTGTTGCTGGCGCTGAATGTGCTCGATTTCTACCAAAAACCGTTTCCCAAATCGCTTGGCTTCGAATACGTCAAACAAACGATCTTGCCGCTCATGGAAAGACATCCCTTGGCCACCGAAGACAAAATGCGCACGTTTACCGAACACATCGCCTATCAAATCGCGCAGGCGTTACCCAAAAAATCTGGAAAGTTGTTGGTTACGGGCGGCGGCGCATACAACGATTTTCTGGTTCAAAAAATCCAATCGCATTTGCCGCAGATGCAAATCGTGGTGCCCGAAAAGAAAATCCTTGAGTTCAAGGAAGCGCTCATTTTTGGATTGCTCGGCGTGCTCAAACTGCGCAATGAAACCAATGTACTGGCCAGTGTCACGGGCGCCGCACACGACCATAGTTCGGGCGTTATTTTTAACTAACAATCGTTCACCATACCACATCCAAACCTTATCTTTGTAGCATTAATCCACAACTATAATGAAAGCACTACTCCAACAATTCGAAAATAAAGAACCCGAAATCGTCTTCCATTGGAAGGACGCCGAAACCGAAGCCGAAGGCTGGACGGTGATCAACTCGCTGCGCGGTGGTGCGGCGGGCGGCGGAACACGCATGCGCAAAGGGCTCGACATGAACGAAGTGTTGAGTTTGGCCAAGACGATGGAAGTCAAATTTTCGGTTTCAGGACCGGCCATCGGCGGCGCAAAATCAGGCATCAATTTCGACCCGAACGACCCGCGCAAGGAAGGCGTCTTGAAACGTTGGTACAAAGCCGTATCGCCACTTTTGAAAAGTTACTACGGAACCGGCGGCGATTTGAATGTCGACGAAATCCACGAAGTCATCCCGATGACCGAGGAGTGTGGCGTTTGGCATCCGCAGGAAGGTGTGTTCAACGGACACTTCCGCCCGACCGACGCCGACAAGATCAACCGCATCGGACAGTTGCGCCAGGGCGTAGTAAAAGTGATCGAAAACCCATTCTTCTCGCCCGATGTTTCGCGCAAATATACCGTGGCCGACATGATTACGGGCTATGGCGTGGCCGAAGCGGTGCGTCATTACTACGACATTTACGGCGGATCGGTCAAGGGCAAAAAAGCAATCGTACAGGGATTCGGCAACGTCGGATCGGCGGCCGCGTTCTATTTGGCCGAAATGGGCGTGAAAATCGTCGGCATCATCGACCGAAGCGGAGGCCTCATCAGCGAACGCGGATTCACGTTCGAGCAAATCCGTTCGTTGTTCCTCAACAAAAACGGCAACCAGCTCGTGGCGCACAACATGATGTCGTTCGAAGAAATCAACGAAAAAATCTGGACCTTGGGCGCCGAGATCTTTACACCATGCGCCGCGTCAAGACTTGTTACGCAAAACCAGGCCGATGCGATGATCGCCTCGGGACTCGAAGTCATTTCGTGCGGCGCGAACGTCCCATTTGCCGACAAGGAGATCTTCTTTGGACCGATCATGGAACACATCGACCGCAAAGTGAGCCTGGTTCCCGACTTTATTTCGAACTGTGGCATGGCGCGCGTATTTGCCTATTTCATGGAAAAACGCGTCCAGATGACCGACGAGGCGATTTTTGCCGACACTTCGGAAACCATCCGACGCGCGATCGAAAAAGCACATGCGAAAAATCCGTCGAAAACCAACATCAGCGCGACCGCGTTCGAGATTGCGCTCCAACAATTGGTGTAAACAATTTATTTTGCTTATTTTCGTTGTAGGAAATAGGTTTAAACATTGAAAACCATGACTTTCACCCGAATCGAAAATCGAAAACAATCGCTTACGGCCACCACGGCCATTTTCCTGATCCTGTTTTTGCTGTTGTACTTTTTTAAGTACGCCAATACCGTGACGCTCGACATGCTTGAAGGCGGCGGCGGGGGCGGCGATGTGGCCGTCAATTTTGGCGACTCCGATTTGGGCATGGGCGACAACTACCCGTCTTTGGAACCCGTCAAATCGGCACCCAAGCAACCCAAGGTGGTGCAGGCCGCCGAACAGGAAATCGTGGTCAGCGAAGCCGACGATGCGCCGGTCATCGCCAATGTCAAGAAACCTACCGAAAAACCCAAGAAAGAAGAAGAAACCAAGCCTGTAGAGAAAGCCGTCCCGAAACCGTCGAAATCGACCTCGGACGCGCTGGCCAATTTGCTCAACGGCTCGGACAAGGGCGGCGACGGCACCGACAAAGTGGCCGGCAACAAGGGCAAGGCCTACGGCGACCCGAATGCACGCGGCTATGACGGCGGCGGCGGATCGGGTACCGGAAGCGGCGGCGGGAATGGCTCTGGACAAGGGCTCGGAACAGGCAGCGGCTATGGCAACGGAAACGGCGGCGGACGCGGTAACGGTACGGGCAACTACCAATTGGCAGGGCGCAAATTCTTATCGACGCCAAATCCACAATACACCTGCAATGAAGAAGGCACCGTCGTGGTACAGATCACCGTAGACCGCACCGGAAAAGTCATCAACGCCCAAGCCGGTGTGCGCGGTACGACCAACGCGGCCAAATGTTTGCTCGACCAGGCCAAGATCGCCGCACTCAACACCAAGATCAACCCGAGCGACGATGCGCCCGAGAAGCAGGTGGGTAAAATCACTTACAACTTTAAGTTGACCGGCAACTGATTCCCATGACCTATCGCGAAACGCTCGACTGGATGTTTGTGCAACTACCGATGTACCAGCAACAGGGTGCGTCTGCCTACCGGAAAGATTTGACCAATACATTATTGTTGTGTGACCATTTGGGCCATCCCGAACGCAACCTCCAATGCATCCATGTGGCGGGCACCAACGGCAAGGGATCGACTTCGCACATGCTGGCGTCGGTACTGCAAGAGGCCGGCTACAAAGTTGGGTTGTACACCTCGCCGCATTTGAAGGATTTCAGGGAGCGGATCAAAATCAACGGTACAGAAATCGGCGAAGATTCGGTGGTGCGGTTCATCGACCAACACAAATCGTTTTTTGAAGCCCATGCGCTGAGTTTTTTTGAAATGACCGTGGGGCTTGCGTTTGACTATTTCGTCCAACAAAAAGTAGATATCGCCATTGTCGAGGTAGGTATGGGTGGCCGATTGGATTCGACCAATGTGATCACGCCGCTGGTTTCGGTGATTACCAACATCGGTCTCGACCACATGGCGTTCCTGGGCAACACGCTCGAATCGATCGCCGTCGAAAAGGCCGGCATCATCAAGCCGGGTGTTCCGGTCGTGGTGGGCGAATACCTGCCGCAAACCAAACCGGTGTTTGCGCAAAAAGCCGCCGAATGTCATTCGTCTTTGTTTTTTGCATCGGATTTGGTGACCGAAGACCATCCGTCGGATTTACTCGGAAACTACCAGTTCCACAACAAAAAGACCGTCGCACAAACCGTACGCGTATTGCGCGAACTCGGCTGGACAATTTCAGAGGAACAATTCAAGGACGGATTGTTGAACGTCGTAAAGAATACAGGACTTTTGGGCCGGTGGCAACAACTCCAAAACAAGCCGACCGTCATTGCCGATACCGCACACAACAAAGACGGGCTTGCCTTGACGATCGCGCAAATAGCATCTGTCGACTACGATCGGCTGCATGTTGTTTTGGGCGTGGTCAACGACAAGGATTTGGCCGAGATACTCCCGCTGTTTCCAAAAAATGCGCACTACTACTTTTGCAAACCAAATTTGCCGCGTGGGCTCGATGCGCAGGTTTTGGCCGAACATGGCGCAACGTTCGGGTTGCGAGGTTCGGTATTTGACTCTGTTCGTGTGGCTTACGAAAACGCATTGCAACAAGCCGCGCCCAACGACTTTGTTTACGTGGGTGGCAGCACTTTTGTAGTTGCAGAAATTTTGTAAAAAAAACGATATTTGTTTGCAGAAACCAAAAACTGCCTTATATTTGCACTCGCAATAAGCAACAAGGGCGATTAGCTCAGCTGGTTCAGAGCACCTCGTTTACACCGAGGGGGTCGGGGGTTCGAACCCCTCATCGCCCACAAGTTTAAAAACAAATGGTTTCAAAAGCCGATAAATCTTAGGATTTATCGGCTTTTTGCTTTTAGGCATACTTCAAATTATTCATTCAATCTTATTTCTTAGGAGATAAAATCGAGACCCGACCAGATCAGAAAATTAGGGTCTCGCTAAAATCGCTTAAGCCTTGCAAACACTGGTGCCGTTGAACCCGTTCACTCACCTGTCTAAAATTTGTACATCTTGTTTGCAATTACTCAGAACAATAAATTGATTAGTAATTAAAAAGGTTACCGCCATGAAAACAAAAATCACTTTGCATTTCTATGCAAAAAAAACCAAAGCCAATGTTGCCGGACTTCTTCCAATTTATATCCGGCTAACTGTCAATGGTGAACGTCTCGAATTCAGTTCCAAAAAGTTTATTGAAAAATCAAAATGGTCTGATGAACTGTCGAAAATGAAAGGCAGTTCAGAAGAAGCCCGTTCAATTAATAACTATCTCGATTCTGTAAAATCACAGGTAATAGATATTCAAATGACTCTTACCCATAAAAGAGAGGCTTTAAATATCGAAAACTTCCGGAAGCGCCTATTCGATGAAACCGATTCTCAACGAATGCTTTTACCAATTTACAGAGACCACAATAACCGAATTGAAAGTCTTTTAGGAAATGGCTATGCACCTGGAACGTTAGAGCGCTTTAAAATATCATTGAAACATGTTGAAGAGTTTCTAATTTGGAAATTTAATATTAAGGATATCGCTATCGATAAAATTGACTTTGCACTGATCACCGATTTCGAATTTTATTTAAGATGCGAAAAAAACTGCAGTAATAATACTGCAGTTAAATACGTCCGCAATTTCAGGAAAATAATAAAAATCTGTATCAGCAATGATTGGCTTGAAAAAGACCCATTTGTTAAGTATAACGGCAAGATGAAAGAAGTTGAAACAGAATTTCTAACAGAAGAAGAAATCCAAAGCATTTACTCAAAAAAGTTCCGCACTCCTAGACTAGAATTAGTACGCGACATTTTTATCTTTTGCTGTTTTACAGGCTTGGCTTACGTTGACGTGAAAGGATTACGGAACGACCATATCGGGATTGGCATCGATGGCCAAAAATGGATATTTAAAAACAGGCAAAAAACAGATACCAAATCTAAAATACCTTTGCTTCCTATTCCCGAAGAATTAATTAAAAAATATGCTTCACATCCTAAATGTCTGAATGAAGATAGGGTTTTACCGGTTCTCAGCAATCAAAAGATGAACGGCTATTTAAAGGAGATTGGTGACTTATGCGAAATATCAAAAGAAATCACATTCCATATGGCCAGACATACATTCGCAACTTCCGTGACTTTGACTAATGGCGTTCCTATAGAAAGTGTTAGTAAAATGCTTGGGCATAAAAATATCCAAACTACTCAACATTATGCGAGAGTACTTGATAAGAAGGTTAGCGAGGATATGCAAAATCTTCGTGCAAAATTTTCCAATAAGCTCACATTACGAAAAGCAAACGGTTAATGCTCATACATTCTAAGATTTCCAAAACAACAGATTGGCTCAGGAAATCGTAAGTAGGGCCATCAAAGATTATAAGGCAAAATATAAATAGTAATCATCATCTTTTAAATTCAAGTAAACTACATAAAAACATACTAAAGTTCTTGACAAAGGTTAGTGAAAACATGTAGATTTAGGAACCCAAATTTTAATATCCAAATGTTAAGATACATAATATTCAATTGATTCCATTTTGCCTGATAATTGTCTAATTTTGTATTTTAAATTTGTCCACCAAAACACACCTTAACAATGAATCGAGACCTAAAAAAACTATTTCCCTCATTTTCAAATGCCCTTGTTGAAGAGATCGATGCAAATGCCATTGATCGGGCTTTTGTCGCTGGTGACGTTATTATGCGCACAGGTCAGTATATCAAGAATACGGTTTTAGTCTTAAGCGGTAGTATAAAAATTTATCGGGAAGATGATGACGGTGGGGAATTTTTCATGTACTACCTGCAACCCGGGCAGGCCTGCGCCATTTCAATGATATGTGCCACCAAAAGCGAGACCAGCCAGATTATGGCCAAAGTGGTGGAAGATGCCGAATTGGTTATGGTTCCGTTGCCTTTGATGGATAAATGGATGATGCAACACCGCTCTTGGTACGAATTTGTGATTGATACGTACCGCAGCCGTTTTGAGGAAGTTCTCGAAGTGGTGAACAGCATTGCCTTTCGTGCCATGGACGAGCGGCTTGAATTTTATTTAAAGCGGCATCAGGAAGCTTGTGGTTGTATGGACTTAAAACTATCACACCAGGAAATTGCTACAGAATTAAATACCTCAAGAGAAGTAATTTCCCGCCTGCTCAAAAAACTGGAACAGCGTGGCGCACTAAAATTACACCGAAACCACATCGAACTCCTGAAATAAAACACCTATGTGATAAATGTTACAAATTGTAAATTTTATACTGCTAATATTTGCAGCAAAAAATTTACAATTATGGAATACATAGGCTATTTAGCATCCATACTTATTGGTATCACCTTAGGGCTGATTGGCGGCGGAGGAAGCATACTGACCATTCCAATATTGGTTTACCTGTTTAACATCAATCCAAAATTAGCCACCACTTATTCACTTTTTATAGTAGGGTTTACTGCCGCTATCGGAGCAGTCAGGCATTACCGCATGGGCAACATTATGCTGAAACCTGCGCTCCTTTTTGCTGTACCGTCATTGGCAACGCTGATTTTTGTGCGTAAGTCCATTTTACCATTACTTCCCGAAACCATTTTCAGCTCTGGCGGCTTTACGTTTACAAAAGGAGCATTAATCATGGCCTTGTTTGCAGTATTGATGGTTGCCGCCTCTTACTCGATGATCAGCAAAGGTACTGATCATCCAATAAAGACTCAAACCAGTACGGTCAAGACAATGCTTATCGGTGCTTTGGTAGGCATTGTTACCGGATTTTTGGGTGCAGGTGGCGGATTTCTTATCATACCTGCCTTGCTGTTTTTCAACGGAATGAGTATGAAACAGGCTGTCGGCACTTCATTACTGATTATAGCATTCAACTCCCTATTCGGATTTTTGGGCGACGTGGTAAACGGCATAGCCATAAACTATGCATTCTTGCTTACAATAGCCATTTTTGCAACTGTCGGTATTTTCATAGGCACATTGCTCTCAAAAAAAATCGATGGCGCTAAATTAAAACCGGCCTTTGGATGGTTCGTGCTTGTAATGGGAATCTATATCATAACCAAAGAATTATTTTTTCCCAAATAAGATTGTTATGTGATAAAAGTCACAACACTACAAATCATTAAGTACTACTATTGAACTCATTAAGCTTTAAAACGTAATAAAAATGACAAATCATCATCAAATACTTATTATTGGCGGAGGAAATGCAGGCTTATCTGTAGCCTCGCAATTACTTCATAAAAGAAGTACTTTAAAAATTGCGATAGTCGATCCGGCCGAAAAGCATTACTATCAACCGGCATGGACACTCGTCGGGGCCGGAATTTTTGACATCAACAAAACCGTCCGCAACGAAAAGGATTTTATTCCCAAAAACACCATTTGGATAAAAGAGGCCGTTGCCGAATTTGAACCATCGTCCAACAAAGTGAAGTGCGTTTCCGGTACTGAAATCACCTACGATTATATGATTGTATGCCCTGGAATTCAACTCGATTGGAACAAAATTAAAGGGCTGAAAGAAGCATTAGGAAAAAATAATGTAAGCAGCAATTACGATTTTAAATCGGCTCCTTACACCTGGGAGATGATTAAAAACTTTAAAGGCGGTACGGCTGTATTCACCAATCCATCTACACCGATAAAATGTGGTGGTGCGCCACACAAAATAATGTACCTGGCTGTTGATTATTGGCGTAAAAAAGGAATTCTTGAGAAATGTGACATTCACTATGTTTCCGGAGCAACCGTTATTTTTGGTGTTCCGGAATATAAAGTAACGTTGGAGAAAGTACTGCTAAAAGGAAATATTAAAGTGCATTACAGTGCCAATACCATTGCGATTGATGGAAACGCCAAAACCATCGAATTCGAGACAAAAAACACTGAATTTGTAAAGCAAAGTCTTTCAAAATCCGCTGCCGGATGTTATAGTATTGCAGAAGGCAACGATGCAGATTCGGTCAGCCGGGTAACTATGAATTTTGATTTATGCCATGCTGTTCCGCCTCAGTCAGCTCCCGATTTCATCAAAAACAGTCCGTTGCGTGATCAGGCTAATGCCCTTGGCTATGTTGAAATCGACAAAAACACCATGCAGCATTCAAGATTTCCCAATGTTTTTGCATTGGGCGATTGCACCAATGCCCCTTGTAGTAAAACCGGAGCGGCCATCCGCAAACAAGCCCCCGTTGTCGTTGCAAACTTATTGGCTGTCATGGATAAAAAACCATTGAGCGCTCAATATGACGGCTACAGTGCCTGCCCTATCCCTACCGAATATGGAAAATTAATGTTGGCTGAATTCGATTACACGAACAAACCAAAAATGACGTTTCCTTTTGACCAGGCAAAACCGCGTTGGACCATGTGGATACTGAAAACTAAAATACTTCCTTGGCTGTATTGGAATAAAATCCTAAAAGGAACTGCCTGATTGAATACCCTGATTTTTAGTTGTTGGTCCCTTTCGGATAGTTCCGAAGGGGATTTTTTTTGGATTAAATTCGTTAAGTAACTTATATCACATACCAACAAGCAGATCAGAAATATCTTTGCTCAAAAAAAAAGATTATGCTTTTACGTCTCAAACAATTGCTTACCTCCAAATGCCCAAGATGCCACAAAGGAAATTTGTTCCTAAACCAATGGTACAACATTACAAGCGGCAACAAAATGGTTGACAAATGTTCCGTTTGCGGCCAACGGACAGAACTGGAACCAGGCTTTTATCACGGCACAGGCTATGTCAGCTACATACTCACCGTTGGTATTTCGATCATTACATTTACAACCTATGTGCTCGTGACCGGTTATGGTTTCAAAAACAAGGAACTCTTGTGGTGGTTTCCGTTCAATGTCTTACTTTTGGTACTCATGCAGCCTTGGCTGATACGATTTTCAAGGGTAGTATGGCTAACGTACTTTTACAAGGATGATGACCAATACCACCAAACGCATTCCTAAAGCAAATGAGTATGGATGTAGAAATTCTTGCCCGGATCCAGTTTGCATTTACCATCGCTTTCCATTATATCTATCCGCCATTAAGCATTGGCATCGGATTGATTATGGTTATCATGGAAAGCATGTATCTAAAAACCCGAAAAAAAGAATACGAGATCCTGACCCGGTTCTGGATCAAGATATTTGCGCTGACCTTTGGCATCGGAGTGGCAACGGGCATCATTATGGAATTCGAATTCGGCACCAATTGGGCAGTATACTCAAGATATGTGGGCGATATTTTTGGCAGTGCACTAGCTGCCGAAGGTTTGTTTGCTTTCGGTTTGGAAAGCGCTTTTTTAGGTGTGCTCCTTTTTGGATGGCATCGCGTAAAACCTTGGGTCCACTTAGTTTCAACAATTGGTGTGTTCTTAGGTTCCCTGTTTTCTGCGGTTTGGATCGTAGTGGCCAATTCCTGGCAACAAACTCCTGCGGGTTACCATATCGTTGGGGAAGGACTAAACGCTCGTGCCGAAGTTACCGATTTCTGGGCAATGGTGTTCAATCCGTCCAGTATGGATCGATTGGTGCATACTTGGCAGGGTTCCTTTTTGGCAGGGGCTTTTTTGGTTTTGAGTGTTCACGCCTACTATTTACGAAAAGGACGTTATACCGAGATCTCTAAAAAAGCGTTCAAGATTGCTTTGGTTGTAGCTACCGTTTTTTCGCTATCACAATTAGTGTCCGGACACAGTTCTGCCGATGGTGTTGCGGTAAACCAGCCTGCAAAACTGGCAGCAATGGAAGGTCATTTTGAAAAGTCAGCTCCTGCCGATCTATATCTTTTTGGTTGGGTGGATAAAGAAAAACAAGAAGTTACCGGATTAAAAATTCCGGGAGGTTTGTCTTTTTTAGTCCATCAGGATTTTAAAGCGCCAATTACAGGTTTGAATAGTTTTCCCGAAGCAGACAGGCCAAGCCAAATCAATGCTGTTTTCCAATTTTACCACATTATGATTGTTATTGGAATGCTATTAATTGGTTTAACACTTTATGCAAGTTTCCTATGGTGGAGAAACCGATTATTTGAAACTAAGTGGCTTTTATGGATATTCTCATTTTCTGTGATCCTGCCTCAAATAGCCAATCAAGTGGGATGGTATGCAGCTGAAATGGGCAGGCAACCCTGGGTTGTTTACGGGCATTTACGCACAGGCGATGCTTTCTCACAGGAAGTATCTTCACATCAAATAGTGTTTTCGTTAATTATGTTCACCGTCGTCTATTCACTTTTATTGGCCTTGTTTCTTTATATGGTCAATAAAAAAATCAAACACGGACCGTATGATGAGAGCAAAGAATCCGTTAATTTTCAATTCTTACAATAAATATAATTATGGAATATTTTTTAGGAATTGATTATCCGACGTTGTGGTATTTGGTAATCGGGCTTTTGTTTTCGGGCTATGCGATTCTTGAAGGTTTTGACTTTGGTGCAGGAGCGTGGCATTTGTTCTTTCAAAAAGATTTAAGCCGCCGAATTGCCATAAACGCCATTGCCCCAGTTTGGGATGCCAATCAGGTATGGTTGGTTATTGGCGGCGGTGCTTTATTTGCGGGATTTCCGGTGATGTATGCGACGATGCTCTCGGCAATGGGACAATTCAATAACTTAATGCAACAAGTCTAATCCTTAGATTTGCTGCCTTATGGACAAAAAAAGAACACGCCTCAAACTCGAAGAAAGAGTCATCATACAAACTTTACTTGCCGAAAAAAGATCGATTTCATACATCGCCGATAGGCTCGAAAGGAACAGATCGTCGATCCATCGGGAGGTCAAAAAATGGG
>NZ_FMVF01000020.1 GCF_900101895.1 Flavobacterium caeni | reverse complement strand
AAGCAAAATGGCATCACACAAAGCATGTCCCGAAAAGGAAACTGCCTGGATAATGCCGTAATCGAAAACTTCTTCGGGATACTTAAATGTGAACTCTATTACATCAATAAGTTCAGGTCAATAGACCATTTAAGGCATGCGATAAAAGAGTACATCAATTATTATAACAATGACAGGATTAAACTGAATTTAAATGGAATGAGCCCGACACAATATCGGGTTCATCATTATCAATGTAATTATTAACTTGTCTAAACTTTTGGGTGCAGTCTACTTTTTTGCCACAAAAAGCAGTGACCAAAGAAAAATTATATAAAAATTCATCGCAAAGCTGATTATGGATATTTTAAGATTACTAGAGCGGCAGGGCTGTTGCTTGCAGGGCAGCGCTTTAAGGCAGCGCTTTAAGGCACCGACTATGGACAACGCAAGGCATGAAGAAATCTTGCGAAGTGGAAACCCTTCGCTGATGTATTAAAGGGAATACTATGGGCAACAAAGAAAAAAATAGATTCTATATAGCCCTTTCTGATCGTGAAAGTTAACAGATGCTGTGGTATGGAGAAACCTGGGCGCGGTATAACTACCTTCTTTGCGAACTAGCTTAGAAAATGATGGCCCGAAAACTTTAACAAAAACTACAGATTTTCTGTAAACAACTGTCGTCGGATTTTTTTAGGGAAGACCTTCACTACCCCCTTCCCTACGAAGCGAAAATACTTATTTATTCCAAACCACCGTTACAGAAAAACTGTACACTTTCGGCTTTTCCGCCACGAACCGGCGCAACCGCGTCAATCCGTAAAAGAAAATCAATGAAACTCCCCAAATAATTTCGATGCCTCGTTGTAAGCGCTTTCAAAACTCATTGGGCTGGTTCCCGTAGGCGCTTTTTGCACGGTGCAATAGGACAACAATCGCTCGGTGGGCATGTTGCCCGTCAAATCGTCCTTGGCCATCGGGCATCCGCCGAATCCTTGGATGGCGCCATCAAAACGACGGCAGCCGGCCTTGAAAGCGGCGTCGATTTTCTCATGCCATTTGTCGGGCGTGGTGTGTAGGTGCGCGCCGAACTCGATGTGCGGGTATTTCGGGATCAGGTTCGAAAAAAGGTAGGTGATCACATCGGGGGTCGACGAGCCGATGGTGTCGGAAAGCGACAAAATCTTGACGCCCATTTGGGCCAATTTTTCGGTCCACTGGCCCACAATCTCCACATTCCACGGGTCGCCGTACGGGTTGCCGAATCCCATCGACAGATAGGCCACAACCTCCTTGTTCGACCGATCGGCAATGTCAAGTATCTCCTGCAGCGTCACCAACGATTCGGCGATGGTCTTGTGCGTGTTGCGCATCTGGAAGTTCTCTGAAATCGAAAACGGAAATCCCAGGTATCGGATTTCGTCGAATTGTGATGCCGATACCGCGCCTTGCGTATTGGCGATGATGGCCAGCAACTTACTCGTGGTTTGCGACAAATCCAATCCGGCCAAAACCTCGGCCGTGTCCTGCATTTGCGGGATGGCTTTGGGCGAAACGAAGCTCCCAAAATCGATCGTATCAAAACCCACGCGCAACAGCGATTGGATATAGGTAATCTTGCGTTGGGTGGGGATGAACGGCTTGATGCCCTGCATGGCGTCGCGCGGACATTCGATGATTTTGACTGGCTCCATAGAACGCCAAATATAAGAAATACGCTCGTTTTACGAAATCGTTTGCAGGATCTTTTTGTTGATGTCAGACACCAACTGCGGCCCTTCGTATATGAAGCCCGTGTAAAGTTGTACGAGGCTCGCGCCTGCTTCGAGTTTCTCGATCGCGTCCTCGGCCGTGTGGATGCCGCCGACGCCGATGATCGGAAACGCCTTATTGCTCTTTTCGGACAAAAATCGGATGACCTCGGTCGAGCGTTTGGTGAGTGGCTTACCCGATAATCCGCCTGTTTCTGTTTTGTTGGCCGATTGCAAACCGTCGCGCGAAATGGTGGTGTTGGTCGCGATGACACCTGCGATTTTGGTATCGGCAACAATATCGATGATGTCGAGCAATTGCGAATCGGTCAAATCGGGCGCAATTTTAAGCAGGATCGGTTTGGGATTTTGTTTTTTGGCATTTCGAATTTGCAGCGCGCGCAGCAAAGCTGTTAATGGTTCTTTGTCCTGCAGCTCGCGTAAATTCGGCGTATTGGGCGAACTCACATTGACCACAAAATAATCGACATGGTCGAACAACGCATCAAAGCAAATCTCATAATCGGAAACCGCGTCTTCATTGGGCGTGACTTTGTTTTTACCGATATTGCCACCGATGAGCACATTTTTGTTCTTCTTCAAACGCTCGACCGCCGCGTGTACCCCGCCGTTGTTGAACCCCATACGGTTGATGATGGCCGAATCTTCGCGCAAGCGGAACAACCGTTTCTTTGGATTTCCCTCTTGGGGTTTGGGCGTGAGCGTACCGATCTCGATGAATCCGAAACCAAAATCCGATAATTCCTGGTACAATTTTGCATCTTTGTCGAAACCCGCGGCAAGCCCTACCGGATTCTTGAACTTCAATCCAAAGACTTCGCGTTCGAGCCGTTTGTCGTTTACCGCATACAGCGCGCGGAACATCGACGGGAATCCCGGGATTTTGGACAACGTCCTGATAAGTGAAAACGTAAAATGGTGGATTTCTTCAGGATCAAACCAAAAGAAAATCGGTCGGATGAGCAGTTTGTACATGGTGTGTTGTTGTTGGTGCAAAAGTAAGTTTTAACCACAAAGAAATCAAAGGTTTTCCCAAAGAAATCAAAGATTGTAATTTAACAAACGTGTCATAGAAAACCGACACTCTAGCCCTGATGGCAGTAAAAATCCTTTGCCTCGGCGACGCCAGCAAGCCGATGCAAAGATTACCTCGCCTAGTTAATATTTTTAATTGGAGTTCGGTGAACTGCGTTTGGAACGGACAGCAATAAATAGCTTCAAAAACTTCTATTGTAATGCCAAAAAACCTTTCCCCAAAGGCAAAAAAGCTTCCTAACTTTGCGAAAAACTTTGCGTCTTTGCGGTAAATTCAGGTTATATTTGTCTTCCAAAATTTCAAATCATGCAACACCTCATCGACCGTTTTATCTCTTATGTGACCATCGATACCGAATCGGATGCCAATTCCAACACCACGCCCAGTACCAAAAAACAACTCGTGCTCGCTAATAAACTTGCCGACGAACTCAAGACCATCGGCATGACCGAAGTCACGATCGACAAAAACGGTTATGTGATGGGGACTTTGCCGTCGAACGTCAAGGAAAAAGTACCCACGATAGGTTTTGTGTCGCATTACGATACGTCGCCTGATTTTTCGGGGGCCAACGTCAAGCCGCGTGTGGTCAAGAACTACGACGGCGGCGATATTGTGCTCAACAAAAAACGGAACATTGTGCTGTCGCCTTCTTATTTCAAGGATTTGCTGTTGTACAAAGGCCAAACGTTGATTGTGACCGACGGAACGACGTTGCTCGGTGCCGACGACAAAGCCGGGCTTACCGAAATTGTCTCGGCGATGGAGTATTTGATCCAAAACCCACATATCAAACACGGCAAGATCCGCGTGGGTTTTACGCCCGATGAAGAAATCGGACGCGGCGCCGATTTGTTCGACGTCAAGAAATTCGGCGCCGACTGGGCCTATACGATGGACGGCAGCCAGGTGGGCGAACTCGAATATGAAAACTTTAACGCGGCGGGCGCCAAGATCACGTTCAAAGGAAAGAGCGTGCATCCGGGTTACGCCAAGGGCAAAATGATCAATTCGATGCTGATCGCCAACGACTTCATCAATGCGTTGCCCGCAGGCGAAACGCCGCAGGAAACAAAGGGTTATGAAGGATTTTTTCACGTGGTGGGTTTGTCGGGCAGCATCGAGGAATCGAAGGTGGAGCTCATCATCCGCGACCACGACATGAAAAAGTTCGAGGCGCGCAAAAAGCTCGTGCACGACATCGTCAAGAATATCAACAAGAAATTCGCCAAGCAGTTTGGCGAAGATATCGCCACGGCCGAGGTCAAGGACCAATATTACAACATGCGCGAAAAGGTGGTGCCGGTGATGCACATTGTCGATTTGGCCGAAAAAGCGATGAAGGATTTGGGCATCAAGCCTTTGATCAAGCCGATTCGCGGCGGTACCGACGGTTGCAGATTGTCGTACATGGGGTTGCCTTGCCCGAATATTTTTGCGGGCGGACACAACTTTCACGGCAAGTATGAATATGTACCGGTAGAGAGCATCCAAAAAGCCGTAGACGTGATCGTGCGGATTGCGGAATTGACGGCGACTGGTTTTTCGAAAGGGAGTGTGAAGAAATAGAGGTGGTAGATTTGTGGAATTTCTGTAGTGGGGTTTGGGTTGGATTTGGTAAATTGGGCCTGGGAGGGTGCAACCTACATCCAACAAAAAATTGACCCAACCGTCAACTTTAAACCTTAAACTTTAGACTTTGAACAACGAACGCTGGACCACCGAACTTGAACAACTCAAAGACATCATCGCCCAAACCGAACTGGTCGAAACCGTCAAATGGGGTGCGCCCGTCTACACGATCGACGGCAAGAACGTGATCGGGATTGGCGGATTCAAGAACTACTTCACGATCTGGTTTTACAACGGCGTGTTTTTGGCCGACCCCAAAAAAGTACTCGTCAATGCCAACGAAGGCGTGACCAAAGCCCTGCGTCAGTGGCGGTTTACGTCTGTTGCCGAACTCGACGAGAAGCTGATCCTTGCCTATTTGAAAGAAGCCATCGCCAACGAACGCGCCGGAAAAGCGATCAAGGCCGAATCCAAGTCGAAAAACTTTGAAATCCCCGAGATTTTACAATTTGCTTTGGCCGAAAAAAAATTGACAGAGGCGTTCCTGAAATTCACGCCGGGCAAACAATACGAATTTGTCGAGCACATCAACGACGCCAAGCAGGAAAAGACCAAATTGTCGCGCATAGAAAAGATTTTGCCGATGATTGCCGATGGCGTCGGGCTGAATGACAAATACCGAAAAAACTGATTCAAAGTCCGGATACCCCCACGACAACAGTACCGCGCCAGGGATGGTAGCGGTTATCCTTTTTGTGCGCCAGCGCAAAAAGATAAAAGCGGACAGCCCGCCCGTGGCGCCCAAAAAAAATCCGCCACAAGGACGGACTTTACTTTTTTTGCAAAAACTTATGCTTTTTTGTTGAGCGCCGACGACATTTCGAGCGAAATGGCCGAGCGTTCGAGCTTGAGTTTGCCGCTCATGGTTTCGATGATGACGGTGGTCTCTGCGAGTTCCGCAATCTTACCGTGAATGCCACTTTTGGTGACAATCTTGTCGCCTACCTTGAGCTGGCTTTCGAATTCTTTTTCTTTTTTCATGCGGTTTTGCTGTGGTCGGATCATAAAGAAATAAATCACGACAAACATCAAGATAAACGGTAAAAACTGTTGGATTTGTTCCATGGTATTGAATTTTTGTACTTAGGCTTTAGGATTAATGTTGGTTCTGATGGTGAGCAATTCCTTGCCCGCGGCGGTATTCGTGGTGATGGTCACCGTTTTTTGCTGGCGGCCGTTCTTGCCCGACGAGTTGAACGACACCTTGATCTTGCCCGATTCGCCCGGCTTGACGGGTTGCTTGGGATAGTCTGGAACGGTACAACCGCACGACCCAACTGCGTTCGAAATGACCAGGTCGGATGCCCCGGTGTTCTTGAACGTAAACGAATAACTTGGTTTGTCGCCTTCGGTGATGGTCCCGAAATCGTGCTCGGTTTTTTCGAACGTCATCACGGGCGCTTTGCCATCGGCAGGCGCTACACGCGCGGCGGCTTCGGGCATGGGCGGCGCGCTCATCATGACCGTGTCGGGTGCGGGTTCGTTTGTGATTGGCATGGCCGGAGCCACCACGCCGCTGGCCGGGTCTTGTACCGACAATTCCTCGGTCTTTTTGCACGAGATGGTCATGGCGACCACCAGCGCTGATAGGATGATTTTTTTCATGTTATAGTAAACCTCTTCCGGTTTTGTTTAATTTATTCTTGGTCTGGAAATCCTTGACAAGGTTGTCGAGGATGCCGTTGATGAAGATGCTGCTCTTGGGCGTCGAGTATTCCTTAGCGATCTCGAGGTATTCGTTGATGGTCACCTTGACGGGAATCGACGGAAATCTGAGGAACTCGCAAATGGCCATCTTGAGGATGATTGTATCGATCTCGGCGATGCGCTCGGTGTCCCAATTCGGCGTCTTGTCGATGTATTCCTTAGACAATTCCGATTCGTTGAGTACGGTTTTGCGGAACAGTTCCGACACAAAATCGCGGTCTTCCGTATCCTTGTACAACTTGGGCACGGTAAACTGGTCCTTGCCCGATTTGATGGCGCGCAGCTGTTTGATGATTTGCGTGTTCACGAGCGGAATGTCGTCTACCCACGTAAGTTTGTAATCTTCGAGGTAATCGTACAGTTTTTCGTTACTCGCGATCATTTCGAACAACGCGACCGCGAACTCCTTGTCCTGTTCAAAATCACTGGTACGCGTAGCCATGTATTTTTCGTAAAAGTCGCTCTGTTTGACCGCTGCCAGCAACAACAAGATGTAGTCGTCGTTGAGCTGCCAGTTGTTGATCTTGCGGTTTTCGAGCGCGGTGCCTATCGATTCGCTTTGGCTCAGCAGTTCGAGTACGGCGTTGTCGACGAATTTTTTGTTCGGATTTTTCTCTTCGGGTGTTGCGGTAAATTTTTGCGCCGACTTTTCGAGGAATTCGATTTCCTTTTGGCGGATCTCGATCATGGCCGACAGCATGGTCAGGTACAAATCCTGGATGTTCTCGATGCTCATGAGCAGGAACTTTTCTTCCTTTTCGAGACTGTCTGCATGTTTTTGGTGCATCGCATAGATCGATTGCATCACTTTTACCCGGATATGTCTTCTGTTTAACACGCGTAAGAACTTTAAAAATTAACGGAGCGAAAAGACCCTCCTTTTCGCTCCGCAAAAATAAATATTATTTGCAAACGGCGGTTAGTTCGCCATTTCTTTTTTTCGGTCTTCGATACGCTTTTCGGCAATGGCCATGGCCGCCTGCTGCGTGGTGATGCCGCGTTGTTCGGCCAACGCAAAGATCTCGAGCGTGGTGTTGAAGATGTTCTCGGTGCGGCGCATCGCCTCGTCTTTGCCGTACTTGACGATTTCGCCGTACACGTTGATGATGCCACCCGCGTTGATCAAAAAGTCGGGCGCATAAACGATCCCTTTTTCCTGCAGGATCGCGCCGTGCACCTGCTCGTTGGCGAGCTGGTTGTTGGCCGCCCCGGCAATCACCTGGGCTTTGATCTTGTGGATGGTTTCGTCGTTGACGGTGGCCCCGAGCGCACACGGTGCATAAATGTCTACATCGGCACTGTACAAATCGTTGCCTTCGAACACGACAGTGCCGTATTTTTTAGCGACCTCTTCCATACGGCTACGGCTCAAATCGGCTACCTGGACCAGCGCGCCTTCTTCGGTCAAATACTTGACAAGCGTTTCACCCACGTGCCCGATGCCTTGCACCATGATCTTTTTGCCCGCAAGGTTGGCCGTCCCGAATTTGTATTGGGCTGCCGCCTTCATCCCCATGTACACGCCATAAGCTGTTACAGGCGATGGGTTACCCGATCCGCCAAGCGATTCAGAAATGCCGGTCACCGAGTTGGTCACTTTGTGGATGCGGTCCATGTCTTCGGTGGTGGTCCCGACGTCTTCGGCCGTGATGTATTTGCCGCTGAGCGAGCCTACGAACTGACCGAACTTGGTGATCATCTCTGGGGTTTTATCGACTTTGGAATCGCCAATGATGACCGCCTTGCCGCCACCCAGGTTGAGCCCAGAAATCGCAGACTTGTAGGTCATCCCGCGTGAAAGGCGCAACACGTCGTTGAGCGCTTCCCATTCGTTGTTGTATTTCCACATACGCGTACCGCCCAAAGCCGGTCCTAAAACTGTGTTATGGATTCCGATTATTGCTTTTAATCCAGTATCTTTGTCGTTGCAAAAAACGATCTGCTCGTGGTTGTCGAAAGACAGTTGGCCAAAAACAGGGTCAATCTTGTGCAGTTCTTTTGCGGTGGTGATTTCTGTAGTCATAGTTTGAAATTTTAGCTTGCCGATTTATCAAAAAGGCTATGCAAATTTAAGACTTAAATCAAAATATCTCACTTTATTTATGATTAATTACGTTTTTGTTAATAAATCGCAGATAAACTGAAAAAACGATAAATTAATCTTTTTTAAGCATTTAAAACCAACCGATACATTTTAAGCATCGATTTTCCCAATAAGATGAAAGAACTACAATATTTGAATAAATATTTCATCAAATACAAATACCATTTCCTGCTCGGTATTGTCATCACCGTTATCTCACAAATCTTTTCGCTTTTTACGCCCAAGTTGATCAGCAGTTCCATCGCATCGATCGAAAACTACGTCAGGCATGCGCAAAACGCCGATGCGGCGATGGTCAAGACCGACCTGATCCACAACACATTGCTCATCATCGGGACCACCGTCGTATCGGGATTTTTCCTGTTCATCACGCGCCAAACGCTGATCGTGATGTCGCGCCACATCGAATTCGACCTCAAGAACGAAGTGTTCCGTCATTACGAAGTGCTCACGCAAAATTTCTACAAACAAAACCGCACGGGCGATTTGATGAACCGCATCAGCGAAGACGTGGGCAAGGTGCGCATGTATGTGGGCCCGGCCGTGATGTATTCGTTGCAAACATTCATCCGGTTTTTTATCGTCATCGGCTACATGCTCGACGTATCGCCGCAACTCACGCTGTACACGTTGTTGCCGCTGCCGATCCTGTCGTATGCGATTTTCAAACTTTCGACCGAAATCAACAAACGCAGCACCGTATTCCAACAGTATTTGTCGAAGGTATCGAGTTTTACGCAGGAAATCTTTTCGGGCATCCGCGTGATCAAGGCCTATTCGCTCGAGGACCAACACCAGCAAAACATGGTCGATTTGTCGCACGAAAGCAAGACCAAAAGCATGAGCCTGGCCAAAGTGCAGGCGTTGTTCGGGCCGCTGATGATCGCACTCATCGGGGTAAGCAACCTGGTGGTGATTTATGTGGGCGGCGTGATGTACATAGACGGGCGCATCGAAAGCATTGGTGTCATCGCCGAATTCATCCTGTATGTAAACATGCTTACGTGGCCGGTGGCTTCTTTGGGCTGGGTTTCGTCGATGGTGCAGGAAGCCGAAGCGTCGCAAAAACGCATCAACGAATTCCTGAAAATCGAGCCCGAGATCGTCAACCACAATCCTTCGCACAAGGACATCCAGGGCCAGATCGCGTTCGAGAATGTCAGTTTTACCTATGACGACACGAATATTACAGCGCTCCGGAATGTATCGTTTACGATCCAAAAAGGACAAACGCTCGCGATCCTGGGCAAGACTGGCTCGGGCAAATCGACGGTGTTGTCGCTGATCGGGCGTTTGTATGACGTGAAGGAAGGAGCGGTAAAAATCGACGGAACGGAGATTTCCCAAGTGAACCTGTACGATTTGCGCAACAGCATCGGCATGGTGCCGCAAGATGCGTTCCTGTTTTCGGATTCGATCAAGAACAACATCAAGTTCGGCAAGGAAGACGCCACCGACGACGAGGTCATCGAAGCGGCCAAAAAAGCGGTCGTGCACGAGAACATCGTCAACTTTGCGATGCAATACGAAACGGTTTTGGGCGAACGCGGCATCACGCTTTCGGGCGGGCAAAAGCAACGTGTGTCGATTGCGCGCGCCATCATCAAAGACCCCGAAATCCTATTGCTCGACGATTGTTTGTCGGCCGTAGACACCGAAACCGAAGAGGCGATCCTGAACAACTTGCTCGATTTTTGTAAGGACAAAACCACCATCATCGTGAGCCATCGCGTGTCGTCGGCCAAGAATGCCGACCAGATCATCATACTCGACCAAGGGCGCATCCTACAGCAAGGTTCTCACAATCAGCTTGTAAATCAGGACGGGTATTACAAGGATTTGTACCTTAAACAACTTTCGGAAAAAGAATTGTTGTAACTGTTGTTTTATTAAGGTTTTTTTTTCATTTTTGAAAGGTTTTTAAACCAAAAGTTAACCTTAAAAGGATTATGAGAGAAAACGAAATGCTGGAAAAAGAGGAAATTTTTTCTAAAGTTTTAAGAGCCGGAAGAAGGACCTACTTCTTTGACGTACGCGCCACCAAAGCCGACGATTACTACATCACGATCACCGAAAGCAAAAAATTTACCGAAGAAGACGGATCGTTCCATTTCAAAAAGCACAAAATTTACCTGTATAAGGAAGATTTTGCGGCGTTCTCAGAAATCCTTGAAGACATGACTTCTTATGTGCTCAACCACAAAGGCGAAGAAGTGATTTCTGAACGGCACCAAAAAGATTTCAAACGCGAATACCAAGCCGAGAAAACCGAAGAACCGGTAAGCAGTTTTACCGATGTCGAGTTTGACGATATTTGATCTGTCGAATGACGAAAGTCGAACGACGAACGGGAAAAGAATAGTTTAAAATGACAATGATCCGGATTTTGAGAGAAGTCCGGATTTTTTGTCGGTCGAAAATAAAACGTCATTTGTCATTTTTTTTACGACAATTTTCACTACCTTTACCAAAACTTCAAGCCATGGCCACGTTAAACCTTCTCGAACCTGCCGCCGCCTACGCCGTAGACGACAAAGAAGTATTGTCGCTGATCGAAGCCGTCAGACAAGGCGTCAAGTTCAACGCTTTTTTCAATTTTGCGAGCAAAGGCCCGTTCAGCATCAACGAATGGTCGACTTTTTTACACCTATCGGAACGCACCATGCAACGCTACAAACGCGAGAAAAAAACCTTCGACCCATTGCAGTCCGAAAAAATTTTGGAAATCGCCCTGCTCTATAAAAAAGGCACCGACGTTTTTGGCAACGGCGAAAAATTCAACAACTGGCTCACGACCGACAATGTCGCGCTCGGCAACGTCAAGCCCAAGGATTTATTCGATTCGTCTTTTGGGATCAACTTGCTCAAGGACGAACTCGGACGCATCGAATACGGCGTTTTGGCATGATTGTTTTTAGGCTCAGCAAGTCGGCGCACGCCAAGGATTTGAGCGGCAAAGGCGCCGAGAAATTCGGTGGCCGCTGGAACAGCAAGGGCGTCGCGATGGTCTACACCAGCGATTCGCGCGCGCTTTGCACGGCCGAGATCGCGGTGCACACGCCGTTGGGCAACCTGCCCACCGATTACGAGATCGCGTTGATCGAGATCCCCGAAAACACCATCGTTCCCGAACTCGAAACCGCCGAACTCCCCAAGGACTGGCAATCGGTACCGCACGCCCACTCGACCCAAATCATTGGCGATAAATTTGTTTCGGATGATCAATTTTTGGTACTCAAGGTACCATCGGCGGTGGTCCAGGGCGAATTCAACTATTTGATCAACCCCGCGCACGACGACTTCAAAAGCATCAAGATCGTACGCACCGAACCGTTCTCATTCGACAAACGTCTGTTCATCCGTTAACCCATGGAAACCCACGACCTCAAACAATCAAACAGGAACAAAATACTTTGGATCGCCGTCCTGATCGTGCTCAACACGTTGCTGTATACGATGGCCATGAAAGGACGCACCTTGCCCGAACGACTGACGACGGCACTCGCGGCCAATCTCATCGGTTACAATGTCATCGGACTTTTGCTCGGCACGGTCGTGGCATTGTTCCCTTATAAAAATCTTGGGTACGCGAAAAAATACCTGCGCGCCTCGCTGCTGGTGATCTTGACCTTGCAAATTGTGATGACGGTTGGGCTTTTGCTGGTTTTGCTGATGACGTTTGCGGGTTGGTATTAGCCGATGCGCAAGCCGTTTTCGACTTTAAAATCGGGCGACAGCAGCACCACGTCGCCTTGATCGCCCACCGCGCCCAGCACAAGACACTCACTCATGAATTTGCCGATTTGTTTTTTCGGAAAATTGACCACGCCGATGATCTGACGCCCCACCAAATCCTGCTTTTGATAGCGCTGGGTGATTTGCGCCGACGATTTCCGGATGCCAATTTCAGGGCCGAAATCGATGGTCAGTTGGTAGGCGGGTTTGCGCGCTTCGGGAAAGTCGTTCGCTTCAAGGATGGTACCGACACGCATGTCGGTTTTTTCGAAATCGGTCCAGGTTAAATCCATGGGGTTGTTTTTGCAAAGAAACGAACATTCCGCCAACCGACGCATTGCAGGTTCTAATTTTGAACACCCGCAATCCGATTCCCACAACCACCACCGCCGACCCGCCCTAGCGCAAGCTACCAATTCCCACCCACTCCCCAAAACAGAAAAACCCCAATCAACACCCAATCCCACCCTCCCCCGTTGCCAAATCATTAAAAAACCCAAAACTTTCCTACTCCAACGTTGTCGCCGTGGTTTTTGTCAGTTTAATTTGCTATATTAGGCAACAAATGTCGGATGATAAACGACCATCGCAAACCCCATGGCACAAACCCCTTCCAATATGTTACCGCTTGGCACCCCTGCGCCCGATTTTCGGCTCAAGGACACCAACTCGAACGACCATTTCTCTTTTGCCGATTTGAAAGGCACCAAGGGTACGCTTGTGATGTTCATTTGCAACCATTGCCCGTTCGTGCACCATGTGCTTCCCGAGATACTGATGATTGTCAATGATTACCGCGTACACGGCCTTGGCATCATCGCTATTTCGAGCAACGACGTTGTCAAATATCCGCAGGACGGCCCCGATGAGATGACCGAATTCGCGTTCAGGAACCGCATCGATTTCCCGTATCTGTACGACGAAACCCAGGACGTGGCCAAGGCGTTCGACGCCGCGTGTACCCCCGATTTTTACCTGTTCGACAACACCAACAAGCTCGTCTACCGCGGGCAACTCGACGATTCGCGCCCGGGCAACAGCATCCCGCTCAGCGGCAGCGATTTGCGCGCGGCCATAGACGCCGTCATTTACAACCGTGTTTTGGCTGCGCCCCAAAAGCCCAGCATCGGTTGCAACATCAAATGGAAATAACACAAATTATGGAATTGTTTCACCTCAGCGCCGAATGTTATCCAGTCGCCAAAGTAGGCGGACTGGCCGACGTGGTGGGCGCATTGCCCAAATACCAGAACCAGGCCGGACATGCCGCCAAAGTGGTCGTACCGGGTTATGACAACAAGTTCACCAACGAAAACCAGTTCGACCACGTGCACCACGGCCGTTTGCGGTTGGGTCAGTTTGTGTTCGATTACGATGTGTTGCGCGAAAAGACCAACAAACTGGGTTTCGAATTGTACCTGATCGCCATCCCGCAATTGTTCGACCGCCCGAATGTGTATTCGTATGAAGACGATACCGAAAGGTTCCTCGCCTTCCAGATCGCGTTCTTGAATTGGCTCATAGAAACCAACCAGCGGCCCGATTTGATCCATTGCCACGACCACCATGCGGGGCTTGTCCCGTTCATGGTTTCGCACTGCTACAATTACGAACCGCTGCGCAACGTCCCCACGGTGCTTACGATCCACAACGGGCAATACCAGGGTTGGTTCGGGTTCGATAAAATCGACTACCTGCCCGATTTTGACCGCTGGCGTACGGGTTTTTTGGAATGGAACGGCATCGTCAATCCGTTGGCATCGGCCATCAAATGCGCGTGGAAAGTCACGACCGTGTCGCCGAGCTACCTCAACGAGATCAGCGAATCGGCCAACGGGCTCGAGACTTTGCTCCGGTTCGAACGCCCAAAATCTGTCGGGATTTTGAACGGTATCGACACCCAGGTATGGGACCCAAAAACCGACCCGATGCTCGAGCACCATTACAACGTCAAAAATTTCAAGGCCGGGAAAACCAAGAACAAAAAGTTCCTGTGCGAACAGTTCAACCTCGATCCAAACAAGCCTTTGTTTACATTCATCGGACGGCTCGTTGGTGAAAAAGGCGCCGATTTGCTCCCGCAAATGTGCAGCGTCGCGCTCAACGCCAACCCCGGCGAAATCAACATCCTGATCCTGGGTTCTGGCGATCCGGGCGTCGAGGCGGCCCTGCAAGGCCTGCAACATTTTTACCACGGCTATTACAACGCCTACATCGGCTACAACGAAAAACTGGCGCACCTGTGCTATGCGGGCGCCGACTTTTTGCTGATGCCCTCGCGCGTAGAACCTTGTGGGCTTAACCAAATGTATGCGCTGCGTTACGGGACGATCCCTATCGTGCGTCGTACGGGCGGTTTGCGCGACACCGTGCGCGACATCGGCGACGGCGGATTCGGCATTTGCCACGACCAGACGAGCGTATTCGACGTGAACCATTCGGTAACCCGCGCCATCGATTTGTTTCATGACCAGAAGCGTTTCGACGAGGCGCGCCAGACCGCCATGCACATCGACCATTCGTGGGAACGCGCCGCGCAACAGTACATCCAACTTTACGAATCCATCATCTATTAGTTATGAACAACGATATTCTAGCCATCATCCTCGGCGGCGGGCAAGGCTCGCGACTCGCGCCGCTTACCGAAAGCCGTTCCAAGCCAGCTGTTCCCATCGGCGGCAAATACCGATTGGTAGACATCCCGATCTCGAACTGCATCAATTCGGACATCAAACGCATGTTCGTGCTCACGCAATTCAACTCGGCGTCGCTCAACCAGCACATCAAGAACACGTACCAGTTCAGTACGTTCAGCCGCGCGTTCGTCGACATCCTTGCCGCCGAACAAACGCCGGACAACCAAGGATGGTTTCAAGGCACCGCCGATGCAGTACGCCAATGCATGCCGCACTTCCTGAACCATGATTTCGACCTCGCCCTGATCTTGTCCGGGGATCAATTGTACCAGATGAATTTCAACGAAATGATTCAAGCGCACAAAGACGCGGGTGCATCGATCACGATTGCGACTTTGCCGGTGACGGCCAAGGAAGCTCCAGAATTTGGGATCCTCAAGACCAATAATGAAAGTGTCATCACCTCGTTCATCGAAAAACCAAGGGCCGATTTGTTGCCCGAATGGACGTCTGAAACCAGCGCCGAAATGCAACAGTGCGGACGCAACTACCTGGCGTCGATGGGAATCTACATCTTTAACCGCGACCTGCTCATCGAACTGATGTCGAACCCCGACACCAAGGATTTTGGCAAGGAAATCATCCCGCAATCGATCGACAAGCAAAATGTGTTGAGCTATCAGTATGAAGGCTATTGGACCGACATCGGAAACATCGACTCGTTTTTCGAGGCCAACCTTGGGCTCACCGATGAAATTCCGAACTTTAATTTGTTCGATGAAAAAAACCGCGTCTATACCAGACCGCGCATCCTGCCGCCGAGTAAGGTAACCGGTTCGACGACGATTACCCAATCGGTGATTGCAGAGGGCTGCATCTTAGACCACTGCTACATCGAACATTCGGTAGTAGGGATTCGTGCCCGCATCGGACGCGATTCCCAAATCAAGGACAGTTATTTGATGGGCGGCGATTTTTACCAGAGCATCGACGAATTGCGATCGAACGTAGAAAGCGGCATCATCCCGATTGGCATCGGCCAGCGGTGCAAGATCAACCACACCATCGTAGACAAGAATTGCCGCATCGGCAACGACGTGACGCTCAACGGCGGGCCGCACCAACCCGACCGCAACGAAAAGCTATTTACGGTCAAGGACGGCATCATCGTCGTCAAAAAAGGGGCGACCATCCCGGATGGATTTACCGTTTAACAGCACTTTCAGCCCATAAAAAAAGCACTCCTTCACGAGTGCTTTTTTATTTATCCAAAATTTCGTTATTGCATATCCGCAAGGATGTAGGCGTAAATTTCCTCGCGCTGCTGGTCGTCTATCTTGGCCTTGATTTGCATGGACTTCAAGATGGGTACCCATTGTTGCGCGCTAAAATCGCTTGGCTTGAACAGCGGATGGCATTGCGCGCATTTGTTTTCGTAGAGTACTTTGGCCGCAACCAAATCGACCGCGACTGGTGCGGCAGGTGTAGCATTGGATGTTGTAGCATCTGGCGAATCCATCCGTGGCGGAACTTGCACCGGATCTTTGGCCTTGACGGCAATTCTTGGCCCGCACGAGAAAATCAATGCCGCGAACACGGCGGCGGTAAGTAATCTTAATTTCATGGTTGTTGCTAATTGTCGGTTTTGCCTCATGGCTTAGGGTAAAAATAAAAAAATCCCGATAACTTTTACCGAGATTTGATTTATTTGGCTTGAACTTATTACTTGACGTCCATCAATTCGACGTCAAAAATGAGCGTTGCGTTGGGCGGAATCACGCCACCTGCACCGCGCGCACCATAGCCCAGGTGCGACGGGATCACGAAACGCGCCTTATCGCCTACCTGCAAAAGCGCGATGCCTTCGTCCCAGCCTTCGATCACATGGCCTTGCCCGAGCGGAAACTCGATTGGTTTTTTGCGCGAATACGAATTGTCGAAGATCTTGCCGTTCTCGAGCTGCCCCGAATAATGCACCGATACGGTTTTGCCGTTTTCGGCTTTCTTGCCGTTGCCTTTGTTGATGAATTGGTAACGCAATCCAGAATTTGTCTTTTCGAACCCGGCGGCAAGCTGCTCCATTTTCTTTTCGGCGGCTTCGCGCTCGGCAGCCTCGCGTTTGGCGCGTGAACCTTCGAACGTACGGAACGCTTCGACGGCATTCCATTTTTGCGCGTCTTCGCCTACGCGGATGATTTCGACCGAATCCATGGTGTCGCCTTGTGCAACGGCATCGACCACGTCCTGGCCTTCGACCACGTTGCCGAATACGGTGTGCTTGTCATCGAGCCAAGGCGTTGCGACGTGCGTGATGAAAAATTGCGAACCGTTGCTACCCGGACCTGCATTGGCCATCGACAACACACCCGGCGTGTCGTGGCGCAAATCGGGATGGAATTCATCGTCGAACTGGTAACCCGGACCGCCCGATCCTGTCCCGTTCGGGTCGCCGCCCTGGATCATGAAATCAGGAATCACACGGTGAAATTTGAGCCCGTTGTAATACGGCGTGCCTTGCGGCTTGGCGTTGTTTTCGAGGTTTCCTTCGGCCAGGGCGACAAAGTTACCGACCGTTCCCGGTGTTAAATCGTGGGTGAGTTTGACCAAAATTGTACCTTTTGTGGTGTTGAATTTGGCGTATATTCCGTTTTCCATGTTGTTGATTTTAAATTTGAGCGTCAAAATTACGATTTTTTTTGACGGCGATTTAACGATTTGGCGCGAATTTATGACCATGCCCTAGCCCGGATAGCAGCGGAAATCCTTTTGCTTGAGGAACGAATGCAAAAGATTGCAGCGGATAGCCGGATTAGCTCCTGAAAAAGTTAATGTGGCAATTCGTTAATTTGTTGATTCGATTGGATGCGAACTTCGTAACTTTGCCTCTTAATATTTTGAATATCGTCTGTCCTTTGTTTTTCGTCTTCGTCCTTCGTCCTTCGTCTTTCGACTTTCGACTTTCGACTTTCGACATTGCTTTCGACGTTCGACGTTCGACGTTCGACTTAAAAATGAGAATCGACATCATCACCGTCCTACCCGAATTACTCCGTAGCCCGTTCGAGGCTTCGATCATGAAACGCGCCATCGACAAAGGGCTTGTCGAAGTGCATTTCCACAACCTGCGCGATTATACTTTGAACAAACAAAAAAGTGTCGACGACTACCAATTTGGCGGCGGTGCGGGCATGGTGATGATGATCCAGCCCATCGACGATTGCATCGCCAAACTCAAATCGGAACGCGATTACGACGAAGTGATTTACATGACGCCCGACGGCGAAACGTTGAACCAGCAAATGGCCAACCGCATGTCGTCGTTCGAAAACATCATCATCCTTTGCGGGCATTACAAAGGCGTCGACCAACGCGTGCGCGACCAGTTTATTACGAAGGAAATTTCGATCGGGGATTATGTTTTGAGCGGTGGGGAATTGGGTGCGATTGTTCTGAGCGATGCGCTGATCCGATTGATTCCGGGTGTTTTGAGCGACGAAACTTCGGCATTGACCGATTCGTTCCAAGACAATTTGCTCGCACCGCCCGTTTACACGCGCCCGGCGGAATACAAAGGTTGGAAAGTGCCCGATGTGCTGCTCTCTGGCCACGCGGCCAAGATCGACAAATGGCGCGAGGACATGGCTTATGAACACACCAAAAACCGCAGACCCGATTTGCTCGAATAAATGAAAGATCTGTTGTTGCGCTATACAAGCCTGTTCCTTGCGTTCTACCTGCTCAACTGCAGTGTGGATGCGCCCGATGCGTTGCGTTGCAATACCAAGGAAAATCTGACTTATAATGAGCAGGAAAGCATCGTCGAACTTGTGGTCGAAAAAGCGCTTGGGTTTGACAACGCCATTGCCGAGTATGACGACACCGATGCCGACAACGAAACGTCTTTCAAAAAAACTTTTTCGGTAGATTTTTACCTGTTGCCTGTGGCGGTGGCGATGCCCGTAATTCATCGATTTGCGCGAGCCGAGCCGATGACGGGTTTCCCTCCTACCATTACCCACATTTCCGAAACCCACTGCCCGCCACCCGAAGCCTGATGGTTTAATTCCGCTTACGGACGCTGCTTTTGCGGCGCCATTTGTCATGTTTTAACTTAAAACCATCTTTATGATTTCAAAATTGTATGGCGCCGTGCTTTTGGCGCTGATCACACCATGCGTAATAGTTGCGCAAACCGACGATAAAATAATCCGCGACAGTTTGTTTGTTTATGAAGTACAGGAGACCGTCGAACCCGACAAAGTCCTGCACGCCGAACCGCTCTACATTGATTTGATTCGCGATTTGGGCGCGCGCAAAGGCGAACGCGAATGGAACGTGGGTTTCGGGCTGACCGATAAGAACAAATACGACGAATACACGGCGCTGGTCGAATACGAATGGGCGCCCATCAACCGGTTGGGGCTCGAGGTCGAATTGCCTTTTTCGATGTACTATTCCAATTCCGATGCGAAAGCGCCGGCGAGTGCACTCAACAGCCTCAAGATGGCCGCGCAGTATTCCTTTTTTGTGTCGCAAAAATACAAGACGTCGATGGCCATCGGCTATATCCACGAATTCGAACTTCCTACGTTCCGCGATTACGGCCCATCGAAATTGGTTACGGGAAATGTCTACAATCCGTTCTTTGTCGCGGCCAAACGCTGGGGCAACAACTTCCATACGTTGCTGTACACGGGCCCGCAGTTTGCGCACCATTTCGACAATGGACACGTCGAAACCACCTGGCAAATCAACTCGAATTTCCACTACATGATTCCGGGAACGCGCAATTTCATCGGCGTCGAATTTAACAAGGAATTATACGATGGCGATTTCGACATGACAATCCGGCCACAGATGCGCGTGGGCGTTACGGAACAGTTACTCGTCGGGATCGTTACGGGCATTCCGATCAGCCGCGAAAACGAGCGGTTCAGTAGTTTCCTGCGGTTGATTTATGAGCCCAAACATTAATTGTTGGTGGTTGATGGGCGTCGTCGAAGACGCCCCATCGACACCAAAATTGCCGACGGAAATTCATCCAAAAGTCGTATTTTCACACCATAAAACGCGCAATATGACCATCACCATAAAAGACGAAACGTTCGCGGGGAAAATCCTGAACGAAATCACGCTGCAGTTCCAATCGGAAACCGTTACAGTAAAAGACATCATCACGGGCCGCGTGACCCAGGAAGTGGAACACTACAACCAAAAACTCGGTGGCCTTTTCAACGGGCTCGTCGAACCTACCGATGCCGAGAAAACCATCAACGGCTACAAACTCAAACCCAAGAAAACCATCGATGCCGAAAAGCAAGTATACATCGCGCTCGAGGCATTCTTGAAAAATGGTTATTTTGTGCTGATCGACAACATCCAATCGGAATCGCTCGAGCAACAGGTTTTGCTGACCGGTTCGACCACGGTGAGTTTCGTCAAACTGACCCCACTAATCGGCGGCTGATGGGCATTTTCGACAATCTTAAAAGCCTTTTCGGCAATTCCAACGCTGGCGGGCTACAACACTATCCCGATAAATTGGCGGCCGAAGCCAAAGCCAACGGCAAGGATTATTGGAATTTCAAAATCAGCGAATTGCCGTCGTATGCCGAATTCACGCAACTGGATGACCGGCAAAAAATCGAACTACTGCACCTGACGATCGTCAAAAGCCACCAACAGGAAAACCAGCAACGCACCGATTATACGGCACGCCACGTGCACGAGGAACTCATCAAGGCGGTGGTACGCAGCAAAACGGTATTCACCGACGACGACATTGCCGCCATCATCAACAGTTTCATCAAACACGCGCGCTACGGTTTGGTCGCCTATCATTTTTGGCCCATCGCGCCATTCATCGTCAATATCGCCAAACAACGCGAACAAAACCCGATGCCGTTTGCACCAGAAGCCAAGGCGGCCTTTGAACGGCTTAAGGCCAATACCAATTCCTATCAATACAGTGACAAGGAAGGCGAAAAGTTGGTTTCTAAAATCGATGCGCTGCTCTTTTTGACGCAAAACGAAAAAGGCGCCATCAAGCCAGTGGTGTTCATCGGCGACGATGCCCTTTCGCATTTTGCCAACCCGCAACTGCTGGCGTTGCCGAACAAGGAAAAGGAGATTTGGTACCGTATTCTTGCGGCGGCCCAAAAAGCCAGCGGCGGCAAACCATCGGCCAAATATTTGTCCGAAGCCAAGAAAATGATTGCCGAACTCGGCGGGCAAAAGTTTGGCGAAAAAGTCAAAGGATGGTTCGATTTCATCGTCCAGAACAAAGACGAGTTTACCAACGATGGCGTGATTTTAAAGGTTTCTGCCATCAACCAGGATGCGGTCAAAGGGCTCGTTTGGATGGCATCGCAGGTCGATGATCTAGAAATTTTACAGACGATTGCCGCGCTCACCGAACGCAGCTTTGCAAAAGTCCCGCAGTTCGGTTCGACGTATGTATCAATCGGCAACGCGTGTTTGTTTGCGCTCTACAAATCGGGCAAGCTCGAAGGCATCGGCCATTTGTCGCGGCTCAAATTGCGCATCAAACTCAGCAACGCGCTCAAGGCCATCGAGAAGTACATGGAGGAAGCCGCAGCCGAACAAGGCATGACGGTGTATGAAATAGAGGATTTGGCGGTTTCTGATTTTGGGCTCGTCGATGGCAAACGGACGTGGCATTTTGACGATTACCGAGCCGAAGTGTCGATTTCTGGCATCGGCAAAACCGAAACCAAATGGATCAAACCCGATGGTACGTTGCAGAAAACCGTCCCCGCTTTCGTCAAGGACAAACACGACGACGACTTCAAGGACTTGAAAAATACGGCCAAGCAAATGGAGGTTACGGTAACCGCCCAGCGCGATCGCGTAGACCGTATGTTGCGCTCCGACCGTAGGATGGCTTGGGCACATTTTGAAAAATACTATGTCAACCACGGATTGATGTCCTATCTGACGCACAATTTGATTTGGGATTTTGCCGATGGCGGAACGACCCAAACGGTGTTGTTTTACAATGGCCAATGGCAAACCAACAAAGGCCAAGCCGTAAAGCCCACGCCCCAAACAAGCGTTTCCTTGTGGCATCCGGTGGTTTCCAGTGTGGATACCATCAAGACCTGGCGCGACTTTTTGACCGAACACCAAATCGTGCAGCCGCTCAAACAGGCGTTCCGCGAGGTCTATCTTTTGACCGATGCCGAAGCCAGCACCAAAAACTACAGCAACCGCATGGCCGCGCACGTCTTGAAACAACACCAATTCAACCAGCTCGCCAAGACACGCGGCTGGAAATATTCGTTGTTGGGTGCGTTCGACGACGGACGCGAAAACGGTACGGCCGAGCTTATCTTAAACGAATACGGATTGCAGGCCGAATATTGGGTCAACGAAATCAATGCCGAAGAGGCCTACAACGACACCGGCATCTGGAACTACGTGGCCACCGACCAGGTTCGGTTTACGCGGCTCGACGGCGGCGAAACAATCGATCTGATCGACGTTCCGGTCAAACCGTTTTCTGAAATCATGCGCGATGTCGATTTGTTTGTGGGTGTGGCCAGCGTGGGCAACGACCCTGCTTGGCAAGACACGGGTGGCGTTCCGGCCTACCGCAATTACTGGCAGGCGTATTCGTTTGGCGATTTGAGCGAGACGGCCAAGATGCGCAAGGAAATCTTGACGAATCTGGTACCGCGGCTCAAGATCAGTAAAGTGGCCGAAATAAGGGACAAATTTCTGGTCGTGCAAGGCAAATTACGGACGTACAAAATCCACATCGGCAGCACCAATATTTTGATGGAGCCCAACGACCAATACCTGTGCATCGTCCCGGATCGGAAAACCAAAGATGTGACCGAAAACGTTTATTTGCCGTTTGAAGGCGACAACGGACTGTCGGTTGTGTTGTCTAAAGCATTCCTGCTCGCCGACGACGACAAGATCACCGACCCTACCATCATTTCGCAACTCAAGATGCGCTGATGCCACGGTATTTCCAACAAAATATCGTGCCTGAAATGGGCTTGGCCGGACGCGAAAAATTGAAGTCGGCCAAAGTGCTCATCGTCGGCGCGGGCGGGCTCGGAACACCGGTGGCGGTGGCGCTCAACGCAGCCGGCGTTGGTAAGATTGGGATAGCGGATGGCGATGTGGTTGAAGAATCGAATTTGGCGCGACAGTTTTTGTTTCAGCCGGATGAAATCGGACATTTGAAAGTCGAGACGCTGGCAGACAAGCTTCGGTTGCAAAATCCAGACACCCACGTTGTTACTTTTCCTGTATTTCTTTCTCACGAAAACATAGCTGAAATCGCACGTGATTTTGACCTGGTTTGCGATTGCACCGACAACGCTGCCGCGCGGCTGTTGATCGACCGCTACTGTAAGGAAAACCAAAAACCGCTCGTTTATGCCGCGGTTCGTGATTGGCACGGCTATGTTACGGTTTTTCACCATCGGCAAAAGGTTGCATTGAACGACATTTTTGCGGCGGTCGATTTTGAAACGGCTGCCGAAAATTGTGCAATTTCGGGAATCATCAACACGACATGCGGGATTGCGGGGAATTTGCAGGCCAATGAGGTTTTGAAAATCATCCTCGGTTTACCGGGTTTGCTTGATGGAAACATTTTATGCTTTAACAGCCTTGATATGGTTTTTAGGAGGTTTAGAATCAGGCCGCAATTGTAATTCTTGAACTATACAGATTTTCTGTAACAGACCAATCTTGAAAATTTGTATTTTTACTGTAGGGAAGGGGGCTATGAAGGTATCCCCTACCGAAATAAAAAATAGCTTGGATACAGAAAATCTGTATATTTTATAAAAACTTTTTGCGTATGGCGTTGGTTGCCGACGGAATTCGTTTTCTGACTTTCGATAATCTGGCGAATGTATCGGCGTTTGTGGATTAGCCCAATCGATACGACAACGCCCTAGCCCGGATGGCAGCGGCATCCTTTTGTTCCGCTTCTTTAGCGGACAAAAGATACAGCGTACAGCCGGAACAAGCTCCTAATCTTCAAAAAATCAAAATTTTGGATTTTGGAACTTGTTTTTTGGATTTTTTCACTACATTTGCGCCCACATTAGACCAACCTCTGACGAAACTCGTGAACGTTGCTCCGATTTAAACCTTAAACCATTAGTCATGGCAGATTTAATGAAATTCGTACAGGACGAATTAATCGCAAAGAAAGATTTCCCGGAATTTGGAGCCGGAGACACCATCACCGTGTATTACGAAATCAAGGAAGGTGAAAAAACAAGAACGCAGTTTTTCAAAGGCGTAGTAATCCAAAGACGTGGCGCTGGCGCTACCGAAACGTTCACCATCCGCAAAATGTCTGGTGCTGTTGGCGTGGAGCGTATCTTCCCGATCAACTTGCCTGCGTTGCAAAAAATCGAAATCAACAAAACCGGCCACGTTCGTAGAGCACGTATCTTCTACTTCCGCGAACTTACCGGCAAGAAAGCGAAAATCAAAGACAGAAGAAGATAATTCGCAGATACTTTTCAAAAATCCCGTTCGGCACCGAGCGGGATTTTTTTTGCTTTGCCGTAGCGATTTTGGCTCTTTTTGCGAAATCGGCAAAATTTTAACCGCGTATTGTCAAATCGGCAAATCAAACGATTTCGCGCCGCCAAAACAATCAATCTCCTTATATTTGTAGCACTACAAACGAATTACAACAAACCATGTCAAACGCAAAGATTTTATATACGATTACCGACGAAGCGCCCATGCTCGCCACGCATTCTTTCCTCCCGATTGTTCAAGCTTTTACCGCGCCGGCCGGCATTTCGGTCGAAACCAGGGACATTTCGCTTGCGGGCCGTATCATCGCCAACTTCTCGGATGTATTGCCGCCCAACCAACAAGGCAAGGACGATTTGGCCGAACTCGGCAAACTGGCCACTACACCAGAGGCCAACATCATCAAACTCCCAAACATCTCGGCTTCGGTCCCGCAATTGAAGGACGCGATCGCCGAATTACAGGCCAAGGGTTATGCCCTGCCCGATTTTCCTGAAAATCCACAAACCGACGAAGAAAAAGCGACACGGGCAAGATACGCCAAAGTGTTGGGATCGGCGGTAAATCCAGTTTTGCGCGAAGGCAATTCAGACCGTCGTGCGCCCAAAGCCGTCAAAAATTACGCGCGCAAAAACCCTCATTCGATGGGAGCCTGGAGCGCCGACTCGAAAACACATGTTTCAAGCATGACCGGCGGCGATTTCTACGGCAGCGAAACCTCGGTGGTTATTCCCCAAGCCACGACATTCAGCATTGAATTCACCGACGCAAGCGGCAACAAAAAAACCTTGCGCGAAGCCAAGCCGTTGCAGGCGGGTGAAGTACTCGATTCATCGGTGCTCAGCGTCACCGAACTCAAAAAATTCATCACCGAACAAGTGGCCGATGCCAAAGCCAAGAACGTTTTGTTCTCGGTACATTTGAAGGCGACGATGATGAAGGTGTCCGACCCGATTATTTTTGGCGCGGTCGTAGACGTGTTCTTCGCGTCCGTGTTTGAAAAATACGCCGATTTGTTCAAGGAACTCGGCATCAACACCAAGAACGGTTTTGGCGATGTGCTCGACAAGATTGCCGGACATCCGAAAGAAGCCGAAGTATTGGCCGCGATTGACCAGGCATTCCAAAACGGACCGGCCGTCGCCATGGTCAACTCAGACAAAGGCATCACCAATTTGCATGTGCCGTCCGATGTAATCGTCGATGCCTCGATGCCTGCGATGATCAGGACCTCGGGCCAAATGTGGAACAAAGACGGCAAAGGCCAGGACACCAAAGCCATCATCCCCGATCGTTCGTATGCGGGCGTTTACGTGGCCACCATCGACTTCTGCAAAAAACACGGCGCGTTCGACCCTAAAACCATGGGCAGCGTACCCAACGTAGGACTCATGGCGCAAGCTGCCGAAGAATACGGCTCGCACGACAAAACCTTCCAAATCGAAGCCGACGGAACCGTACAGGCGATTGACGGCAACGGAAAGGTACTGTTGGAACAAAAAGTCAAGAAAGATGATATTTTCAGGATGTGCCAGACCAAGGACGCACCCATCCGCGACTGGGTCAAACTGGCTGTCAACCGCGCCAGATTGTCGGACACCCCGGCGGTTTTTTGGCTCGACGAGCAGCGTGCGCACGACCGCAACCTGATCGAAAAAGTCAACACTTACCTGAAAGACCACGATACGAGCGGCTTGGACATCCGCATCCTCGACCCGATCGCCGCGACCAATTTCTCGCTCGAGCGCATCAAGGACGGCAAGGACACGATTTCGGTCACCGGCAACGTGTTGCGCGATTATTTGACCGATTTGTTCCCGATTTTGGAACTCGGCACCTCGGCCAAAATGCTTTCGATCGTACCGCTGATGAACGGCGGCGGATTGTTCGAAACCGGCGCGGGTGGATCGGCGCCTAAACACGTCGAGCAATTTATCGAGGAAGGTTATTTGCGTTGGGACTCGCTCGGCGAATTCCTCGCACTCGGCGTATCGCTCGAACACTTGGGCCAGACGCAAAACAACGCCAAGGCGGCGGTGTTGTCGGAAACGCTCGACCAGGCCAACGAGAAATTCCTCGAAAACGACAAATCGCCTGCGCGCAAAGTAGGCCAAATCGACAACCGCGGTTCGCATTTTTACCTTGCGCTGTATTGGGCACAAGCCCTTGCAAGCCAAAACACCGATGCCGGGTTGAAGCAAGTATTTACCCCTATCGCTGCGGCGCTCACCGAAAACGAAGCCCAAATCAACGCCGAACTGATCGGCGCGCAAGGCAGCAAGCAGGACATCGGCGGCTACTACAAACCGGCCACCGACAAGACCAACCAAGCCATGCGCCCAAGTGCTACCTTGAACAAGGTGTTGGCTGCATTGGCCTAATCGCTTTACAACCTATTTTTAAAAGGCGGTCGGTTCGGCCGTCTTTTTTATACCGATTTGTTTTGAAAAAACTGATGTTTCTTTTGCTTACCGTATACTGTTGCCTGCCTTTGCGGGCGCAGCTCGGCTTTTGTACAGGCAGCAAGGGCAATCCGATTTTTTTCGAAAACTTTGGCAGCGGCACCAATTTCGGTCCGCCGCTTCCTGCCGGAACCACTACCTACGATTATATACCCAGTATTCCCGAGGACGGCGAGTACACCTTGCACTACATGAACGCGTTCAACGGGTCCTGGCATAACGTACCCGACCACACCTTTGACGAAGCGCCCGACGGGACCAACGGCAAGGCGCTCATCGTCAATGCAAGCACCACGCCCGGCGAATTCTACCGGCGTGTGGTGACGGGTTTGTGCGTGAACACCAGTTTTGAATTTTCGGCCTGGGTGATGAACATCTACGATGCGGGATCGGGTGCTTGCAGCGGCAGCGGCATCCCGATAGACGTGACTTTTGAGATTTGGGATGCGACCGAAACGACATTGCTCCGTACGGGCAGCACCGGCCCAATCGCCGGCACGACCAATCCCGTCTGGATACAGTATGGTCTAGTGTTCACGACACAACCCGGGCAAACCTCGGTGGTGCTCAAAATGAAGAACAATGGCGCAGGCGGTTGTGGCAACGATTTGGCCATAGACGACATCGCGTTCCGTTCTTGCGGCGACCATGCCAGCATTGGTACTTCTTTGGGGCCGGGCGCAAGATTGGATGTTTGCGAGATTTCGTTACCGCTGACCGTTCCGCTCGAGTTGTCGATCTCGAACCTGACCCCACACGTGTTCCAATGGCAGGAAAGTACCGACGCCAGCATATGGACCAACATTGTCGGGCAAAACCTGATCAACTATACGGCACCTATTACGGCCACGCGTTTCTACCGCGTGATCATTGCACAGGACGCGGCCAATTTGGCCAACCCCTATTGCTATACGATTTCGGACATCTTTTCGGTCGTGGTCACACCAAGGCCCGCCGCACCTACGAGCGATGGCGACGTTTCGGCCTGCAGCAATGATGTAATCCCGCCTTTGTCGGTTTCGAACCCGATTGGCACCACGACCGATTGGTACGACGCGGCCTCGGGCGGCAACCTTTTGCTTGCAGGCTCGAACGCTTTTTCGGCGACGACACCGGGCACCTATTATGCCCAAGCGCGCAACACCTTGGCCGATTGCCCGAGCGCGACGCGAACCGCCGTGGCACTTACCGTCATTCAAGCGCCACAGCTGACCGACGAGGCATTCGATTTGTGCGAAGGCGATACGTTGACGCTCGACGCGGGACTTCCCGGGCTGGCCTACCAATGGTCTACGGGAGAGGCGACGCAAACCATTCAAGTCGATTCGGGCGATTCCGAGCCCACCACCTACACCGTCACGGTGACCGGCGCGGGCGGATGCACGGCCACCAAGTCGATCGTGGTGCACTACTTTCGAAACCCCAAAATTCTTTCGATCGACGTTAACGAAGACACCGTGGTGATTGGTGCAAGCCTCGACACCAATTCGCCCACCGAATATTCGATAGACGGTATCCACTACCAGCAAAGTCCTGTTTTTAACGACGTCCCGGGCGGTTTTGTGACGGGCTATGTTCGCGCGATCAACGGTTGCGGCCAAGATGCGATGGACACATTTGTGCTATCGGTGCCCAAATACTTCACACCCAATGCCGATGGCTATGCCGATTTGTTTGACATCCATGAGTTGACGCTGTTCCCCAATGCGCGGCTCGATGTGTTCGATCGTTTCGGCAAGTTGCTCAAACGCCTGAATGCCGCCGATCCTGTTTGGGACGGTATGTTCGAAGGCAAACCCTTGCCCGCATCGGACTACTGGTACCACATCCTGTTGGACAACGGCATGGAGCGACGCGGTCATTTTACACTCAAGCGCTAACCAAACCTTCACAACATTTTAGTCGACACGCCGTTTGGTGTAGTAATCGCTTGGTAAAACGTAAAAAAAATGTTAATAATTTCTTACAACCGGATTTGGTGAAATCTTTTCTCCGAAATTCGCGTGCAAATCATTCAATCAATCATTTATGAACAAAATCCAATCAACACTGTTGATGTTCCTGATTGTGGTATCATCCGCATTCGCGCAGGAACAAAAGAAATTTACGCTTAGCGGCACCATTACCGACACGCGAAGCAACGAAACCCTGATCGGCGCGAGCATCTTCCTGCCCGAGATCAAAGCCGGGACCACCACCAACGAATACGGCTTTTACTCGATCACCATTCCCGAAGGGACCTACAAGGTCAACATCAGCTACCTGGGCTATGTGATCCAGGAGCAAACGGTCGATTTGCGCCAGAACACCAAAAACAATTTTACGCTCACGCCCGAGGAAGAACAGCTCGAAGAGGTGGTCATCGAATCGGACGAACGCAAGGCCACCAACATCCGCAAGGCCGAGATGAGCGTCAACAAACTCTCGATGGCGACCATCAAGAAAATGCCCGTGGTGATGGGCGAAACCGACGTACTCAAATCGATCCTGATGCTGCCCGGCGTGACCAATGCGGGCGAAGGCGCCTCGGGTTTCAACGTGCGCGGCGGCGCGGCCGACCAGAATTTGATTTTGCTCGACGAGGCGTCGATCTTTAATTCGTCGCATTTGTTCGGGTTCTTTTCGGTGTTCAACCCCGATGCGATCAAGGACATGAAACTCTACAAGGGCGGGATCCCGGCGCGTTACGGCGGACGCGCGTCGTCGGTACTCGACATTTATCAGAAAGACGGCAACAGCAAGGACTTCCATATGAACGGTGGCATCGGGCTGATTTCGAGTCGTTTGCTCGCCGAGGGGCCCATCGTCAAAGACCGCGGATCGTTTTTGATTGGTGGACGCGCCTCGTACATGCACCTGTTCATGACGCTCAGCGACAACCAGAACAGCGCGTATTTTTACGACCTCAACGCCAAACTGAGCTACAAGCTCAACGCCAACAACAGCTTGTACATCAGCAGTTACTTTGGCCGCGACGTGTTCAGCATTGCCGACAGTTTCGAGAACACCTATGGCAATGCAACGTTCAACATGCGCTGGAACCACCTGTTCTCGGACAAGTTGTTTTCGAACCTGTCGCTCATATACAGTGACTTTTACTACGGACTCGATCTGGATTTCCTGGGGCTCAAGTGGAATTCGAGCATCAAGAATTACAACCTCAAGTACGATTTCAAGAATTACATCTCGGACGATTTCCGTTTGCATTACGGGGCCAACGCGATCTACTACGACTTCAATCCAGGCAAGGTTGAACCCATTGACGAATATTCGGGCATCAACCCAGACCAGCTCCAAAAGAAAAAAGCGTTCGAACCCGCCATTTACATCGACGCCGAACACGATCTGGGCAAGCGCTTCTCGTTGTCTTACGGGTTGCGTTACAGTTTGTTCTACCGATTGGGCACCTCGGACATCAATGTGTACACCAACAACCAGGCAGTGGTGTTCAACCGCGACCTGCAGATTTACGAAAAGGCCAAGCCGATCGGCTCGGTACACTACGGCAAAAACGAGACGGTGGCCGATTTCAGCAATTTCGAACCGCGCGCGGCTTTGTCGTTCCTGCTCGATGACAACCAATCGGTCAAGGCCAGCTACAACCGCCTTGTACAATATCTGCAACTGATTTCGAACACGGCCTCGCCTACGCCGCTCGACGTTTGGACGCCCAGCGACAACTTCATCAAGCCGCAGAAAATGGACCAGTACGCAATCGGGTATTTCCGCAATTTCAAGGACAACGAATACTCGCTCGAAGTCGAATCGTTTTACAAGACCGTCAAAAACCGATTGGACTACATAGACGGCGCCGATTTGATCGCCAACGACGCCATCGAACAAGTGGTGCTCAACGGCGAGATGCGCGCCTACGGACTCGAGGTGTTGTTGCGCAAAAACGAAGGCAGGCTCAACGGTTGGATCGCCTATACCCTATCCAAGTCGGAGCAACGCACACCGGGCCGCACCTGGTTCGAGACGGGCATCAACAACGGGCAATGGTACAGCACGGGCTACGACAAGACGCACAACCTGGCCGTGACCGGATCGTACAAATACACCGACAAATGGACGTTCGGGGCCAACTTTGCCTTGCAGACGGGCCAACCGGTGACCTATCCCGACGGCTCCTACCAATACCAGGGCATTACCGTGGCGAACTACGGATTGCGCAACGAAGACCGTTTGCCGGCATACCATCACCTCGATATTTCGGCCACTTTCGTACCCAAGCCGAGCAAGAAAAAAGGCTGGCAGAGCGAGTGGGTGTTTAGCATCTACAACATTTACAACCGTCAGAATTCGGCGTACATCTCGTTCCGCCAGAATGTGCAGAACAGCTACAACGAAGCCGTCAGGCTGTCTATTTTTGGGATCGTTCCCGGCGTGAGTTACAACTTTAAATTTTAAGACATGAAACCGATATACATTTACCTGACCCTGCTGCTTTCGCTGACGTTTGTCGGATGCGAAGAAGTGGTCGACGTAGACACCAAAACCGCACCGCCAAGACTGGTGGTGGATGCATCCCTGCAATGGGAAAAAGGAACCGCGGGCAACGAACAAAAGATCAAGCTCACGATGACGACCAACTTTTACAACACCATACCGCCCGTGGTTTCGGGCGCGACCGTGTATGTGACCAACAGCGCGAGCACCGTGTTCAACTTTATTGAAACGCCGGGCACGGGCGAGTATGTGTGCAGCTCGTTTGTCCCTGAAATCGGCGAAAGCTATACGCTGACCGTGGAACACAACGGACGCACGATCACCGCCACCGAAGCGATGATGCCCGTGCCTGCCATCGACTACATCGCGCAGGAAACGATCCCTGGTTTTGAAGGCGAAGAAGAACAGATCCAGTTCAAGACCTATTTTACCGACAACGGCACGACCAACGACTATTATTTGATGCGGTTCCAGAGTTCGGTGACCGCCATCCCCGAATACATTGCCGTAGACGACGAGTTCTTCCAGGGCAACCAGGTCTTTGGACTTTACCTCAACGCCGACCTCGAGCCGGGCGGGTTGCTGGGCGTGAAACTGTATGGTATTTCGCAGCGTTACTTCAACTACATGGAAAAACTGATCAGCATATCCTATGGCGCCGGGCCGTTCGCGACCCCGGCGGGTGTACTGCGCGGCAACATGGTCAACACGACCAATCCCGACGATTATGTGCTGGGGTATTTTAGCGTGACCGAGACATCCTCACAAGTGTATACGGTAGGGCCTTACTAGAAAGAAAGAAAGAAAGAAAGAAAGAAAGAAAGATGGGTTAACGCCCATCTTTTTTTATTCTTTGATCACCATGTACGAGGCCTTGAAACCCGTGCCCAAATCCCAGTGGTTGGCGGCGATGACGTTGCCCTTATCGTCGATGATGCGGAACGTGGCCGTGTTGGGCGCATAAAGTCCTTCGTTGAGCGCCTCGAAGTCGATCTTGTTGAAACCCTTGGCCAGGTTGATGCGCAATTGTTTGTAGTCGTAGCCGAGAAACATCGGTGATTTCTCGACCGTGCCGTTGACGAGCAGTTTGACCTCGTCGCCGTCCACCGAAGCGCCACCGTCGCGGTACAGCACGAGCAAGTATTCGGATTGCGTCTTGATTTCGCCCAGGTCGATGTTGCGCCTAAACTGGCTCATGTCGATGTTCGCACCGCCCTCGGCCATCAGTTTTTTGTTGAGTTTGTCTTTGTAGACATCGCCCGGATTGGCAAATTGTTGCGTGGCCATGTCGACTTCTTTTTCGGGGATCGTACTTTTGGGCGCAGCGGTAGGCTTGTCTTTGTTGAACACATTGGGCGTATACACCGACGGCGCGCTGGACGGTGCCCCCATGTTGATCCCCCCGACAGGTGCCAGCGAATTGTTCTTGTTCAGGAATTCATTTTGCGCGCGCAAATGAAAGACCGGCAACAACAAAAGCAAATAAAAGACGTTTCTCATCGGGACGGGTTTATCGCCATAAATGTAAGCCATTTAGCGACAAGCGCCTTCCTTTTATTATTTTTTTATCATTTAACCATGCACATCAACATCAAAAAATCGGAACTGTTATCGGACAACTGGTACATCCTCAAAAAAATCACCTACGAACTCCAAAAGCCCGACGGCGCGGTCGAAACGCAAATACGCGAAGTGTACGACCGTGGCAATGGCGCGACCATACTGCTGTACAACAAAACGCAACGCACCGTCGTACTCACGCGGCAGCTGCGCATCCCGACGTACCTTAACGGCAACCCGTCGGGCATGATGATCGAAAGCTGCGCAGGCCTGCTCGACCAGGACAACGCCGAGGATTGCATCCGCCGCGAAACCGAGGAGGAAACGGGCTATCGTATCGAAAACGTCCAACATCTTTTTAAGGTGTACATGTCGCCGGGCTCGGTGACCGAAACCATCGACTTTTTTGTGGGCGAATATACACAAGACATGAAAACGGGCGAAGGCGGCGGGCTCGACCACGAACAGGAAAACATCGAGGTGCTCGAGCTCGGGTTCGAAGCGGCGCTGAAAATGATTGGCGGCGAGATCAAGGACGCCAAGACGATCATGTTACTGCAGTGGGCGCAGATCAATGGGTTGATGGGTTGATCGGCTTGCGTAAATGCGCTGTACCCGCGTCCCGAGTTTTCAAAAAAACGTTTGACGAGAAAATGCTTGAACAAAAAAGCCGTGTGAACCATTTTATAAATCTGTTGTAAAAAATCTGTTGTGATTTTTTTACAACAGATTTTTCACAACAAAAAAGTAGACTGCACCCAAAAGTTTAGACAAGTTAATAATTACATTGATAATGATGAACCCGATATTGTGTCGGGCTCATTCCATTTAAATTCAGTTTAATCCTGTCATTGTTATAATAATTGATGTACTCTTTTATCTCATGCCTTAAATGGTCTATTGACCTGAACTTATCGATGTAATAAAGTTCACATTTAAGTATCCCGAAGAAGTTTTCGATTACGGCATTATCCAGGCAGTTTCCTTTTCGGGACATGCTTTGTGTGATGCCATTTTGCTTCAGCAGTCTTTGGTACTGTTTCATCTGGTACTGCCAGCCCTGATCCGAGTGCAGGATT
>NZ_FMVF01000049.1 GCF_900101895.1 Flavobacterium caeni | reverse complement strand
CTTTTTTACTGTGTTTTATTGCTTAAATCAAACCGCACAACGGGTTAAAATGTGTTTTTACTAAAACCTCTAACATCCTGTTGGATGTATAAATCACGTGTCACATTATGTATTCCTAAATTACCGATCGCATCAAAAAGTTTTGAATCCTCAGTGTTTTTGAAGAAAATGGTTTGCTTATTTGCAGGCATAACGTCTACAACGAACTGAAACCCTACAAAATCTTCCGCGATGTAAATATTTACATAAAAGAACTGTTCATTAGAGTTAAAACGGTGCTTAAAATGATTTATAAATACATTTGCATAATTGGAAAGATTTGCAGTATCAATTTCATTTTGCGTTGATAATGCCCGGAAGATATTATTATTTCCATACCCCGTTTCTTCATACCTTTTTAAAATCGGCAATGATATTTCGGTCGCATAATTAATTAATGATTTTTCGATGTCGGTTAGATTAAAAGCATCATAAACCATTAGATTTACTTCGCTTTCTAATCTATTAATTTGTTGCACTTTTTCATTGTAGTTGTGATCTTGCAAAAACAATTCGCTTAGTTCACTATATTTTTTTTGCAAGTCCATTACTATTTCTGCAAGTGATTGATCTTCAATTGCTGGAGCAGAAAATATTTCTTGAAAATCCGCTCGCGTTCTATCGATACCTGCTGACGAACTTGTTTGCAATAAGTAGTATGTAAAGAATTTTGAATTTACTATACCAGCGATGCTTTTTAAAGCTAAAGAAGTATTTTGATGCTGGGAAAATCCAACCTGAGTTTTAATTGAACAGACGGTTGATGTAAATGCAATGTTTTTATTACTGTATGCAGCTACAGCTTTGAAATCTTCAAGCAAACCTTTTTTTACAAGTAATTTTTCGCCAGTGAAATAGTGAATGTCGGGCAAATACCCAACATTCCCTTCAGCATCAATTAAATTTCGTTCAGTCGATCGATTTTGATTTTTAGTCCTAATTTCCTGAACAGTAACATCCCATGTTTGGGAAGGGGCTGCATGATAGGGTTGAAATTCCTTTTTAGATTCGACATTTAGAAATGGAAAATTTCGGATTTCTTCGGTACTATTCTTATTTGTTCCATCCTTAATTTTTAAACCGCCTTTATAGTCCAAATTATATTCACTCATTAAAGTTTTAATTGAGCGATAAGATTTCAACCTAAGCATAAAATAGAAATCTAACACATTTCCATGTAGCATTACTTTCCAAAGCCAATCGTGACCATTTAGACGAGGAATGAAATTCTTTTGTAATATTTTCTTAACGTCATGTTTTTCAATGACAATAGTTCTAAAGTAATTGAAAAATCTATTTGGCTTGACTGTTATGTGTGTAACGACATTGGAAATAATTTCGGCATCAGTTCTTGCGATGCTGTAAAAGAATATTGCCGGCGCCATTTTAGCTCCTTCAAATATTTGACTACCACCGACAATTTTATTATTCACCCCTGATAATTCCAAGACTTGAGTTAAAATAAAATTGCTTAAAAAATACTCACGCCATTTTTTTGCTGGAACGGAAGAATTGTAAAGGCTTTTACCAGTTACAACTAATGCAATTTTTAAATTTGGATTAATTGCAAATTCACTTACCCGAATCAAAAATGCTTGTGATATCTCCTTGTTTCCAATTGCCAAAGGCAGTTCAGGATGGATCACGTTTACAATCGACTGTTCGCCAATTTCAAGTTGCCGAACTTTACGGTCAGAAATGTATTTTTCATAGCAAGACATTTTTACTTCGCCCCAAGGCGGGTTTCCGATTATAAAATCCAGCCTTGTATCAGTTGAAAATTTTTCGTTAAAAATGGCAGTGCGGTTAAAAAAGTCATATTCGCTCCCTCCAAAAAGATTTATGTGTTTAAGTTTTTCAAATGTAAAATCTTCAATTTCTTTTGGCGATTTGTAATCTAAAAGTGTTATGTATAATGAAAAAATGGTGATTTCAATTGCATCTTCATCGATATCAATCCCAAAAATATTGTTTTTAACTAATTCCCACAATCTATCATTACTAAGCTTCTCTACAGGAGCCATAACCTTTAGTTCTTTCTCAATGATTTTTCGTAGCGTTTCCACTAAAAAAATTCCAGACCCACATGATGGATCTAGGACTTTACAGTCAGAAGAGCGCGAATTTTCTAAATACGGGCTTACGGTTTGGGAAAGGATATAATCTACGATAAATGGCGGCGTGTAGTATGCCTTAATCTCGAATTGCTTCGTTGTTGAGTAAAAATTCTCTAAAAGTACATTCTGATTCTCATCTTCCTTACCTATAAAGTTTTCATATATATTACTGATCAATTCCACAGGAATGATTTCAAAATCATAAACCATAAACAATGATTTTTGAACGAAATAACCTTTGTAAGTTGATCCAGATTTAAAGAAAGACGAACCAGAAAATAAATCATACAATACTACCAGGTGTTCATCTTTTACACTTTCCTGCTCATGGTGAATAAAAATTTCGCCCGTCTCGCTATCAACCAATTCTTCAGTTAATGGAAATAAATCCCCACTAAACTTCGAGTTTAAATATCCAAAGAAACTGTAAAGTTTTTCTTTGGATTTTATCATCTCATTGAGACTAATCTGTCTGCTAATTTTCTCATCTCCTTGCAAAAACTGTTGACCAGTAAACTCAACACGTCTATCTATCAAGTATCTGATAAAAAGTAATCTGCCAATTAACCTATTTGCAATTTTTGGAGGGAGCTGGAGTCCGTCATTTGCAATTAAAATCCTGCGTGCATCAATTATATTGTTTAAAAGATACCTATCAACCTTTGGAACATTTTTGTAATGCTTATCATAAAGTGACTTCCATGTTTTTCCTAAAGTAAGATTTATTAAAGAAAATATATTAACCCGTTGTGCGGTTTGATTTAAGCAATAAAACACAGTAAAAAAGGTGTGCATAATACCGAAATTCAGTATATTAAATAAGATTCTGAGTTT
>NZ_FMVF01000051.1 GCF_900101895.1 Flavobacterium caeni | reverse complement strand
ATGGCCGCAAATGGAATCGTAAAAATTAGAATTTTAAGAAGGTTTTTCATATTCGATTAGTTTTACTTCGAAGTGTTAAACTGGCGTATAACGTTTCGCGCAGTTACGCAGGAGCGGAAAAGCGAACTGAGTACTCTCTGCCAAGATAAGACTTTCTTCGTGAAAACCGAACGTCCAACCCACGAAAAACCAGCTCTTGCTTAACTGCGCTGTTATGAGAAACTTGTAGGCACGTTTATTTTTTCTGTATGTAAAAGTTGAAGACCTTCCAGAATATTTCCTCATTTTTCCCTTTAACCAAACTGATGTTAGTTTTCATAGGAGATCCGGTTGCTATTTTTTCAAGTCTAAAAAACAAATTTTGTATTGGATTTCGTATCTGTTTAAAAAAAATTGAATAATCATTTAGTTCAAAATTTATAAACGTCCATTGTCCAATACTTGATGTGCTTATATTGGATATTGCTTTCCATGAAACTTTAATTCCATTAATATGATCTATATAATGTTCATTTGTCAATTCAATTGCAGGTAGTTTTAGAATATTTCGTACAAAGCTTTTTATGAATATAAAGACTGATGAATAGCCTAACAAAATTAAAACCAACGAAAATATTACCGTAGCGGGCTTAGAGAAATTGAAAAAAAGAAAACAAAAAGGAATAATGAAGAATATTAAAATTATAAAAAAATTTATTCCAACATTTTTTGAGCAATAATTTATAGTCATTTTTGAGGACGTTTTTTCAAGTTTCTCATAACGTCTCGCCGGTAAGCGAAGTCGCTGACCAAAGCGAAGTTGAGTTCTCTCTGCCAAGATAAAGCTTTCTACGTAAAAACAAAATGTTCAATTAGCAGATTTTCAGCGATTTTGCTTACCGGCTGTTGGTGGCAGTATCTAATCAAAATGCCTCTTTTTTTATTGTAGCATTTCCACCGTATAACTTTACTAAATGTATAATGGCTTTTTCCATTCTATCTTTATAACCTTCATTTATTAATTCTGAACTTAATGGAATTTTAAATGATGTATCTGATTCTGCGTTTGAAAAAACGTTCTCGTTTAATCCTTTGGTTGAAAGTTTTCCTTTTTGAAAATAGATATAGATTGAAACCCAACCTTCTTTGTCATCATTATCAAATCGCTCTTTTTTCAATTCTATCTTTTTAATGTCTTTAATTTTTAACTTGAAAAGAGAACCTAAATATTCATAAATTAAATAATCTTCTTCGAAAGTCAAATCAAATTTTTGGTTGTATTGATTTACTCTTTCGTAATTATTATACTTTTCAATTATCCATTCTTTAGTTTCTTCTTTACTTTGACTGAATAAGAAATTTGTAAAAATTAAAAAAATAATGATTGCGATATTCTTCATACGGTTTTGTTTGAACGATGTTTCTTCTGATATTGCCACCAACGTTTCGCGCAGTTACGCAGGAGCGGAAAAGCGGGCTGAGTTCTCTCTGCTAAGATAATATTTCTTCGTGAAACCGGACGTTCCGGCCACGAAAAACCAGCTCTTGCTTAACTGCGCTGTTACCAGAAGTTTTATTTTATTGTATTATAATCCGGAGATTTATAGAGATTTGATTTAACAATGGATTTTTTAAAACCTAATTCTTGCAATTTTATTTTCTTGCTTTTAAAATCTGAATATTCTATTCTGGGATCAAATACAATGTTGTCGATTAAATCATCTGGATCGATTTCATACTTTAAAATCAATCTTTCAAAATTTGTAAATGTATTATATATCAAACGTACTTCGTTTTCATTTTTGAATGGATACCTTTTATAGAGTAAAGTTTTGCATTGCCCCAAACCGCCTTGTTCAAATATCCAATCCTTCGCATTTTCTAGAAATAACTTTTTTAATTTAGGAGAAGTTAGATAAGTTACTTTTCCTACAAAGACTTTATTTACATTTTTGTCTATTTTAAGCAATCCAGAAAGAAGCTTTCTCGGTGTTGAAGAAATTTTGACGGAATTTTTTTGCGTTGAATATGCTCTCCACATTGTGTCGCTTTCTTTTGTAAATGACCAACATTGACAAAATATACTTTTGCCCAATTGGGATTTCAATTTCATACCGCTAATCTCTATTGTTGAATTTAGAAACATATTTTCATGCTTATCGTCCCACTTCTCAGGATTCAATAAAGTGTTTCTTCTCATTTCCAATATTTCAACCAAATTCTCGAAGCTCATAATGCGATAGATTTGTTTGTCTATCTCATTCGGTTTGATATTGATGAATTGTGTTTCCATTCCTCAAAAATTTCTGGTAACGTTTCTCGCATTTGCGCGGTCGCGTCAGAGCGAGCTGAGTTCTGTCTGCCGAAGATAAACAAAGTTCGTGAAACTGAAACGTTCCGGCACCGAAAACCAGCGATCGCGTAAATGCGGTGTTGGCCGCTGGCGAAGAAACCACAAGACTCAGCGACGGTATTTTTCCTTTTTCTAAAAACCCATAAAACGGTTTTTAGGCGAAAAAGGAAAAATAGCGAGCGAAACGTGAAAATTT
>NZ_FMVF01000053.1 GCF_900101895.1 Flavobacterium caeni | reverse complement strand
TGTGTTTTATTGCTTAAATCAAACCGCACAACGGGTATAAAATAAACATTATGAAAAAAATTATTTACTTTTTTACATTAGTTATTTCCATAACTAGCTTTTCACAAGCTCCAACTTTTTCATGGGGGAAAATTAATCACTCAGGATTAAACGATTCTGGTAATGGGGTTGCTGTCGACCAAGTAGGAAATGTAATTGAAATTGGAACTACAAGAGGGTATGAAGGATTAGAATTTAATCTTCAAGGCAATATACTACCTCAATCTCCGCCTGCAGCAGAATATGGTGGTTACACGTCAAATTATGGATGGTCTGATTCTTATATTGCAAAATACAGTTCTTCAGGTACGCTATTGTGGTACTTAAAAACATCCGGCGGCTATTTTGAAAATATACAATCGGTAGATACCGATAGTCAAAATAATATCATACTCGTAATTAGTACTAGATCTTATGATGCTATGTTAGGAAGTATTCCTCTTCCACACCCAATAGGTCAATTTCCAAACAGAGCTAAAGGATTTGTAGTAAAACTAAATCCTAATGGGCAACATATATGGACTAAACCTATCGATGTTAATTTAGGGACTTATCCATTAAATATTGGTCCAAACGGTATTACTATGCGTCAAGTAAAAGTAGATCATTTGGACAATATTTATTGTTTAGGTTTTTTCTTTGGAGAAACAATGTTTGTAGATAATTTTTCAGTAACGGGTAGTGGTGTCTTCAATACCAATCAATATAAAGAAGACTACTTTATGTTAAAATTAAATCCTTCCGGAGATGTTGCATGGCTGTCAGGTTTAAAAAGTTTTGATACTAAGAGTTATTCAAAATTTAACATCAATGAAAATAATGTTATTGCAATTGCTGGTACTGCTAGAGCAGCGACTGTTAATATTGGTAATTTTGTTTTCAATAATCCAATTAACTTAGAAGCCCAGCCTGGATTTTTAGCCAAAATTGATGCCAATACCGGTAATGGAATTTGGGCAACTACACTAAGTACATATTCAGGAATAAATATTGGTTTTGATTATTATGTTTCATTAGGTGTTAGTGAGTCGTTAATTGATAATCAAGGTAATATTTATATTTGTGGTGCAATTCCTGGCTTATGGGAAACTTTTCAAAACTTTAACTTAAGCTTTGGTAGTTCAACTATATTTGCTCCTTATGTTGTTGACCCTAATGGAGGAAATAGTCAAAATTACCGCAGAGACTCATTTATGTTTTTGGCTAAATTTGATAGTGTGGGAAATAGATTATGGTTAAAAACATCTAATGATTTGTATAATTATTCAATTGGCATGAATGATATAGCTTTTGACACTAATGGTAATATTATCGGTTTAGGATCTTATATACAACCTGTTGAAATTGCTAATGGAGTAATACTTCCAAATTCTGATTGTGAAGCCGAAACAAATGGTTGTATCACACAAAATGCTAGAAAATCATTTTTTGTAAAGTTTGATACAACTTCCAATAATTTTGTTTGGTCAAGACAAGCTGGAAGTACATTCAGAATGTCACCCGTGAATATGGATTTATCCAACAGTGATGATATTGTTTTTGGTGGTACTCTAATTCAAGATAATATTAATTTTGACGGAAACATTGTAAATGGTTATCCAGTAGTTGGAGGCTTTACAGACGCATTTATTGCCAAATTTAATAATTCTACACTAGGACTTGACGAGAATAACAACATGACTTTTATTGATATTTTTCCTAATCCGACAAGTGGAGAATTTAATTTTTCGGGAGATATTGAAAATATTAAGAAAATTGAACTCTACGACTATACTGGTAAAATGATAAAGTCTTTAGAAGAAAACAATATAAATCAAGTAGATATTAGTCATCTTCCTGTCGGGCTATATCTTGTCAAAATAATAGACAAATCAGATAACATTTCTACTAAAAAAATAATAAAAAAATAAAAGAATGAAAATACTAAAAAAAACCCGTTGTGCGGTTTGATTTCCCAAGGCATGCTTCAGATGATTTAATGGTTTTCCATTGAGGAAGTTGATGTATTGTAAAACTGCCACGCTACT
>NZ_FMVF01000054.1 GCF_900101895.1 Flavobacterium caeni | reverse complement strand
GTAGCCGGAAGTTGTTGTTTCACGTAGAAAGTTTTATCTTGGCAGAGGCAACTCAGTTCGCTGGCGCCGCATTTGCGCAAATGCGCCTAACGTTATGGGCAAGTTTTTAGGACGACCATCGTCAAATTGAATATAATTTAAAAACATAATGAAATGATTGATCCAAAAGTTTTTGATGAAAACGAGGAATGCATTAATTGCGGAGGAAAATTTAATTTACGGTTTAAATTATGTGTTGATTGTAAAAGTCGAGACAATAGTCGGCCAAACCAAAATATTAATGATAAAAAGCACAAGGCTATAGAATATCGTGAAGGAGATTTAAATCAAAAACATATTGTTGTAGTTACAGTCCACAATTCGTTTTTTGGCGAGATTAAATTAATAGTTCCTTATAATTCTCAAATTGCAAATCGTGTGATTTATTTCGTTGAAAACGGAATCAGAGATTATTTAGAGAATGGTTTATCTCAAGATTATCTAATAAATTATTCTGAATTCACACAACTAAAAATTAGCGGAGATGATTATTTTGTTTTTAAAAGTATTCTAAATTAAAATTTGCAACCATGAAAAAAGGCACTCACGGCATCGACGAGAAAACATTTGAAGGTTTAACTTACGCTGATCAAGCAAAATCATTGAATGCACAAATTCAAATCATTGAAAAAGCATTAAAAGCTCATTTTCGCAAAGGTGAAATTGAAAGTAAAGATATTAATATTTCAAAGGTCAAATATAAATTACAACTGTCTAAAATCGTTGATAGTTTACAGTAAAACCAGCCCATAACCGCCGTTTCAAGCGATTGCGGGGTTTTCGGTAGCCGAAAGTTGCGGTTTCACGAACATTGTTTTATCTTCGGCAGAGAGAACTCAGTCCGCTTTGATCCGCAACCGCGTGAAGCGGCCTAACGTTGGCAGCAATTGCCGGAAAAACATTGCGAAAATGAAGCCTAGTAAATTTGGATTATTTATCTGTTTGACAATAATTGCTTTCACTGCAAGTTTTGCAGCGATGTTTATTGGTTTTTTTGAAGGTCCACAAATTGCGCATTATATCAATTTAATATCATTTTCGTTAGTTATAATTTTACTCTTCGGATTAATTTTTAATTTAATCCGAAGACCTGATTTTGCGAAAAAGCAATATGGAATAATTTTGCTTCTATTCTTTGGACTTTCAATTACATTTATTGCAAATATTGCTTTTGCAAAATTTCGATATGGATATTCAAGTTGGGAATATAAAAGTATAACTAAAATAGAATTTGTAGATCGGCGCAAATAGCAACTGCTGCCAACAGCGCAATTAAGCAAGCGCTGGATTTGAGCAGGTTGAATGTTTGTATTTCACGAAGAAAGTCTATCTTCGGCAGAGAGAACTCGTCCCGCTAGAACGCGCCTGCGTAATTGCGCGAAACGTTACCAGCAAGTGAAGACGCAGCGAGTAGCCACTAATCAAGAATAAAAATTAAATTTTCACCTTCAAATTTTAATTCGAAATTATAATCGAATCTTGAAAAATCACTGATTGTTATTTTTATATTTTCCTCTATTAAAGTTAAGACATCATGATAATTGTAATACTTAGAAATATATTCTTCAGGAGGCTGAAACTCTAATTCTTGATCGTAAATAAAAACATAATCATTTCCTTTTGGTCTTTCGAAATCTGAAACTACATCGTAAGTACCAAACTCTCTATATTGAAAAATCTCAAAATGAAAATCGCTTATGTTATAATAATCTTCAGGCTTGCGAAACCTATTGCGATCGTCCAAATCTTTCTCGATGTCTTCAATTAAATGATTTTTCATGTTAGAAACAATATACTCAGCAGTAAATTCTATGCGTATAATATTATAATTAAACAATTCCTCTTTTGAATATGATTTTTCTATAGCTTCAAAAGTTTTAGGATAAATATTAATATTATCAAACAAATTTCGACTTACACTTTTTTTTTCCTTAGACATAAAATTATAATTTATACAAATCTATGGAAAACATTTCACCTGCTGGTAACAGCGCAGTTAAGCAAGAGCTGGTTTTTCGTGGCCGGACGTTTTTTCTTCACGAAGAAAGTCTTATCTTGGCAGAGAGTACTCAGT
>NZ_FMVF01000057.1 GCF_900101895.1 Flavobacterium caeni | reverse complement strand
GACGAAGTTGATTCTACGAACTATTTTCCGGGTTTCCTCGGCGCTGTCATGTAACGTTTCGCGCAGTTACGCAGGAGCGGAAAAGCGGACTGAGTTCTCTCTGCTAAGATAAAACTTTGTTCGTGAAATCAAGACTTTCGGCTACGAAAAACCAGCTCTTGCTTAACTGCGCTGTTGGCAGCAGTACTATTCTTCAATCTTCGTAAAATATTGTTTTAAATTTTTCTGACTGTAATCATCAATCTTTCTGACTAAATCAAAATATTCCCACATTGACTTTGAAATATGTGGATTTATTCCAACTCCATTTAAGATTATTGTGAGAGAATGTGCGCGCCTAATGAAGAAAATATTATGGTGTAAATTATTTATAAGGTTAACGAAAGTACTATCTAAGAAAGGCATATATGTAAAAACCTTTTCAGAATAATATTCTACATTCTTTACGCAGTTTACATATATGAAATTTGCGAAATTAGCTTTTATTAGATTTGGAGGAACGCCAAGCATTTTGTTCTCAGGGAATTGCGATAAGTCCGCCTTTTCACAAATTTTTAAATACTCATCTTTGGTAATTTTCGCTTTATCATATTCCTTTGGATTTTCTCCTGCTGATTCTAACACAAAATTAAATACTGCATAGCCATTGTAAATAATTCGATCAGTTAAGTTGTAAACGGCTCCGTAAATATTTTTTTTATCCTTCTTTTGTTTCATTACGACTACCATCAAGTAGAATATATAACTTGATATGTATCCCAAACTTATGCGCGATACAATTATTCCAATTTTATTGCCGAAGTATATTTTCTCTGGAATATCAGAAAGAACGAATTCTATTAGAATTACATTTATAATTGCTATTACAAGAAAAATCTTTAATAGTTGTTTTTGAGTAATATTCATGATTGCGATATTTTTTCAAGTATTGCTGCCAACGTTAGGCCGCTTCACGCAGTTGCCGATCAACGCGGTCCGAGTTCTCTCTGCCGAAGATAAACAAAGTTCGTGAAAACTAAACGTTCAACTTAACCAAATCCCGGCAATTGCTTGAAACGGCGGTTAGTGGCGACCGTCGATTTTTAAAATAAACTTACACTTTTCACTTTTCCTTCCTCAATATTTACATAAAACATAAATCCAAATTTATACTTTCCGTTGGGAGCTAATTTTCCATTCAGATAAGCATTTGCACCTTCGGAAGGAGAATGAACTGAACTTTCTTGTTCAATCTCAACAATACCTTGGCTCGTTTTAAATGGAACCAATATTCTTTTCTTTTTAGCTTCGACTATTGTTTCATTTGCTTTTTTTGAACTTTCTATATAGTTTAATTCAAGGAAATTTATGAGTTTGTCGAACGTATTTAGATTGACGTCATATTTGTTCTCATTTATGAAAAATACATATTCATTTTTATTGTCAACTTTTAAAGCCAAAATATTATCATCAAAGAATCCATGTTTAAATAGGTAACTTTCATTTTGTTTTTCGATTAATAATGATTCGTTTCCTAGATAATCCCAATTCGCTTTTTCAACTTTACCATCGTGGGAAATAATTAATTCTTTATTTGCTCTAAAAATGTACACACTCTTTATGTTCGAAACCGTATCCACGATCACCCAATGATTCTTAGTTAACAAGCTAACGTCATCGAGTTGCTTCGAAAACTTTTTTAATGACGGGATAAGATTTGATAAATACGTTCTCATTAAGATTTTGCTGTCTTGTCCTGAAATAAGTTGACCATTTTGGTTATCAATTCAGGCTGTATTTTTTATAAATGTGTTTTTGATTTTGGTGAGCGAACTCGGGTGT
>NZ_FMVF01000055.1 GCF_900101895.1 Flavobacterium caeni | reverse complement strand
AAAACTCAGAATCTTATTTAATATACTGAAATTCAGTATTATGCACAACTTTTTTATTGTGTTTTATTGCTTAAATCAAACCGCACAACGGGTTAACTAAATACTCTCTTAGCAAAAGTCCAATTTAGTTTGAAGACGTACAAGTAAAGAATTTATAAAAAGCAATAATGCGGAGAACTTATTTGATAAAATTTTTCATTTCAATTTTTCTCAATCAATAATTAAAATTTTAAAATAATTTATATGAAAATGTTAAAAAAAGTAGTACTTGTAGTAGGAATTATGCTCTTCTCTTTAGAAAGTTTTTCTCAAAAAACAGATACAATCAACAAAAGCAAAAAGGATAGTGTAAATATTCCTAAACGTGCAATAGCTAACGCGGCTGATAAATTTGCGATTGTCCGACCATTGACCATTGAGTTCACGCATTCATCTCCATACAATTTTACCTCAGATCGAGGAAACATATCATTACCGCAAAGTACCGTTAACCAGTTTGAACAGGCTAAAATTAGTGCCAATTTTAATTTTATAAAAAGAAAAACATGGCTTTTAGGAACAACTTTAAGCTATAGATATACTAGTGCAGAGGCTGATATGATGGATCCCTTTACAAATGAAATCAAGGCAGTCGATAATCAATTCCACTATTTTTCTTCATCAGTGAATTTTTCATACTTCTCAACATTGTTTAAAAAGAGAACAATCTATTCTTCAAGTATTATTTTTGATGGTAGTGATCAACATTTTGAAAGAGTAAAAGGTTTATTAACAGGTGTAATAGTTTTGAAAGCCAATCAAAAAACAAAAATGACCGCTGGTTTATTAGTTAATATAGATCCAAGTGCTCAAACACCTGTGATACCAATTATAACTTATGAACACAAATTTAATAATGGATTGATAGCTGACATTACACTTCCAAAAAGCATTTACCTTCGAAAGTACGTTTTCAATGCTGGAAGAGTATCATTGGGAAGCGAATTAGACAGAACATCATTTTATCTATACAATATAGATGGTACGTCTCAAAGATATGAGTACAGACAATTAGATATCTATTCTGGGTTAATATACGAACATGCAATTGGAAATTTTATAATCACTGGAAAAACTGGTATGAAGTTAACACCCTCTGGAAATTTATTTAGAAAAGAAGATTCATTCAAGGATGCTGTATATGAAATAAAACCAGATCCTACATTCTATTTTAATTTAGGTGTATCGTTTAATCCTTTTACACTTTTAGGAAAGAAAAAATAATATAATGAAATATTTTTTGAAGTGTCATATCAAAAAAGCTTTTATAAATAAACACAACAAGTAGTAACAATACAAAAATTGGATGCAAATTAACTTTAAGCTTAAATTTTCAAAACAGGAAGATTCAGTTTTAATAGCTATTGTTTGCCTGTTGGGTATTATACATAGTTTTATGTACATTGATACTATGAAAGGAAGTCTTTTTGAGGAATATTATTTTATTGCAACAAGTATTAGTTTAACATGTATTATTGGTTTGTGGAGAATGAAAATATGGGCATTTTTCACCTATTTATCGGTTTTTATAATCAATCAATTTTTACTATATTTAATTAACGAATGGTTTCTTTCTCAAGCAATATTACCCATTATTTTATTGATATTTTTTATAAAAATATTTGAAAGTAAAGAATAACTAATTTTCCAATAAATAATATAAAAAAAATTGAATTTCAAGATTAACGTAGCACTCATAAATCTTAATGAGCAAATTAATTTCATAGATTTAGAAATTGATAATCAAATTGAAAAATGTAAAAATTCTATAGATGTTATTCTAAAATCAGTATCTGAAATAAAAAAAATAGTCCTCAAATCAGGTTTCAAAGTGGATACTGAAGAGATTCAATTTTTCAAAGAATTAAAACCTCAATTTACTTCTAAACTAATCTATTATAATGTGGTTTATAAAATTGAAATGAAAAGACCAAATGGAGGAAATAGAATATTGAAAAAATATTATAATAACCCGTTGTGCGGTTTAATTTCCCAAGGCATGCTTCAGATGATTTAATGGTTTTCCATTGAGGAAGTTGATGTATTGTAAAACTGCCACGC
>NZ_FMVF01000056.1 GCF_900101895.1 Flavobacterium caeni | reverse complement strand
GAAAACGCCGAGGAATCCCGGAGATGATTGCGCAGAACCCACTTCCCTATCCAATCTTTGTCTTGAATTTTCATATGATTTGCTTTGTGTTGAATGTTAAAATATAATTGTAGCGCCGAAAACTTTGTCGCCAAGCTTTGTCGGGTTTTCATATGAGTCTCGTTGCGCTGAAATCTCCTGAAGAAAATCCGTCTTCGACTAGAAAATTTCCCAACAAATCTTCGGCGAAATTCGTTGTCGAGAATCTTGTGGAGTTTCGTTGTGGTTACTTTGTAGATTTTCTAACCGCAAATTCTAAGATAATTCTTTGAAAGTTTAAATCTTCTTGTAACTATAAAAATAAGCTGGGTCAATTTACTTTGTCAGGCGTCATCGTGCAACACCGCATTTACGCGATCGCTGGTTTTCGGTAGCCGGAGGTTGTGGTTTTACGTAGAAAGTTCTATCTTGGCAGAGAGAACTCAGTTCGCTTTGACGCGACCGCGCAAATGCGGAGAACGTTATGTAACATTCAGAGAAAAATCGTAAATAACAACACATGGAGCAATCGTACGTCGCATTTTTTGACATTCTTGGATTCAAAGATTTGGTAAGCAATAATAGTCACGAAAATCTCGTCGAAATATATAATACCGTATTTTATGAAACTTTGAATATGAATGAGCCTATCATGAAAATGATTTACAAAGCCATACCATTGTTAGGAACTAAGGATCTTGAAACTATACAAACTTATATAATTTCAGACAGTATAATTTTTATACAACCTGTTAGCAAAAAAGGGTTGTTATACTTACTAGCAATGAGTCGTATTTTTTCAAGTTCATGCATAGCTGAAGGCGTTCCATTACGTGGAGGAATTTCAGTCGGGAATGTTACAGTTTTAAATGAAGGTTATGGAACTACAGTTATTGGCGATGGATTAGTAAAAGCTCACGAAATTGAAGGAAATCAAAGTTGGGCCGGAATTGTTGTAGACGAAGAATGTTTTAAAATTCTTAATGATGATCCTGAAACTGCTGGAATGGTTAAAGCTCTGTGTGAAAATTACAGCGCGCCACTAATCAAAAAGTATAATGCAGTTACAAAAAAGGGCATTATTGAAAGTTATGTAGTTGATTGGACAAAATACGACTTAATCAAATCGGAAGATGATGTTTTGAATTCTTTTTCGCAACACAACAAGAGCATAGATAATCCAAGAGTAAAAGAAATTATTTCAAATTCTCTAGAGTTTTATAAATATGCTAAAGGATTAAATAAATGATTATTTACAAGAACGTTACATAACAGCCTGTAAGCTAAATGCGCTGGTTTTCGGTAAGTTGAACTTTCATCTTCACGAATAAAGTTTTATCTTGGCAGAGAAAACTCAATCCGCTTGTCCGCGATTTCGCTTACAGGCGAAACGTTATGCGACAGCTTATGAAAAACATCGTAACAACAATACTATTCTTATTTTCTTTAAATGCTATTTCACAAAATGATGTTGAAGAAAGTTATTATCAATCAGAGCGTGCAGAAAATGATGTTAATCAATTATTGAGTTATCCTATTTCGAATTTGTCTGAAAACGAAAGCGTCTCAAATTTGAAAAAAAAATTAAAATCAGAAATAAATACGGTTTCTGATTGTGATGTATTTTATAAGTATTCTAAAATTTTAAAACTTAATGAGACAGAAATCGAAATTCTAAAAAATAGAATTGAAGAAATTGCGCAAGGATTCTGCAGTTTAAAAAAGTATACATATTTTCAGTATACTGGAGGATATTCTCCAATTTTTGGAGTTAAAGACGAAACAATAAATAATAAAATAGTTAGTACAGCAATGTTAGGTGGCGGTTGCGTTATAGAAGAATCTGATAAAAAGTCAAGGGAAATTCTTGCTCTATTCAATTCTAAAATGGAAAATTGTGTTTTGAACAAGTAGTCGCCGCCGCATAACCGCCG
>NZ_FMVF01000062.1 GCF_900101895.1 Flavobacterium caeni | reverse complement strand
TAATTTAAAAATTATCGACAAAGATTGGCTGACGAAGTTGATTTTGTAAACGATTTTCCGGGTTTCCTCGGCGCTGTCATGTAACGTTTCGCGCAGTTACGCAGGAGCGGAAAAGCGGACTGAGTACTCTCTGCCAAGATAAAACATTCTTCGTGAAAACCGAACGTTCAACCTACCGAAATCCAGCTCTTGCTTAACTGCGCTGTTGTAAGCAGTAGATATTATTACTTTTTGATAAGAGTGAATCGCTTCGTGCCTCTATTAATATCAATTGCAACTTCATTTGCACTTACTAAAAGAACAAATATTCTATTTAGAATCAACGCAACGCCAATTCCGCCCATGTGGGAGCCATCTTCATCGTAAGCTTGATTTCCCTCCCAAGCTCTTTCGCCGTTTTTCCAAAAGCCATTAAAGCCGGCAGATGCTACTTGACCGTTTGGATAATATCCCATATTTTGATGCCATGCTAGTTTGCCATTTGAATAAAAAAGTGTTTCTCCGTTCCAAAGGGTTTGCCCATTCTTATAATTGATATTTTTCATTTTAATCACAAAAATTATCTGCGTCGTCACTTATTTGGTCATTATCGAAATCTGGGTCATCTCTATCGTACATAATGTCCAAAATATCTTCTTGTATGTCTTCCCATTCCTCTGGGCTAATCTCTAATTCATCATCTTCGGGATCTAAATAAAATCTTATCATAGTTCTTGTTTTTACGGTTGTTTCTCATCTATTGCTTACAACGTTTCGCCGCCACGCGACGTTGCGGAAAAGCGAACCGAGTATTCTCCGCTAAGATAGAAAGTTCAACGTGAAAACAAAGCTTCCGGTTAAGAAAAACCAGCAATGATCGCGTGGCGGCTGTTACCAGATGCCTTTTACTTTTGCCTAGATGTTTGTAATTAATTCAAAAAAAAATAACCCTCCCAATTTTGTAAATAGAAGGGTTAAGTTTATTTATATAAAATCTACGAGACTTACTCTTTAATAAATTTATTTTTAAATTTCTTGCTCTCTGAGTATATTTCAATTATGTAGATTCCTTTTGCTAAGTTCTCAACATTTATCTGAGTTGACACAGTATTTTGTTCTAAAATCTTTTTACCAGTGATGTCTGTTATAATCACTTTATCAATTCTAATTTCATTTTGAAACTGGAGATTTAATACAGTTTTTACAGGAATGGGATAAACTCTTACAGGTTCGTTTAAAAAATCCTCATTGCCGAGTGGTGTACAATTAATATTAAATACATTTGTAGTAGTTGAGTTTGCTGACTCAGCATTTAGCATTAGATAAATTGGGACATTTAAAGGAATTGTATTCGTATTTGCTACCAATCCTAATTCTGTCGGACTTTTTCTTTCGAGACAAGTCCAATTTGAATTATCACATTCTAAGCTTGCTAATTTCCAAAGATATTGCACAACACCACCACTTGCATTTGAAACATTTATTGAATAAGGTGTAGAGGAAGAAACTAAGTATATCTGTTCTTTACCACCTTGAGTACTGCTATTGATACATCCACCGAAACCATTAAAATAATTAGGGTCTCCATAACCAATATTTGTAAATGTTGTTGGAGTGCCACAAGTAATTGTTGGAATATTA
>NZ_FMVF01000058.1 GCF_900101895.1 Flavobacterium caeni | reverse complement strand
TAGGGAAGGAGTAAATTCTTAAGATCCTTTTCGAATCATGATAGTTGACGGATGCTGTGGTATGTGGAAGGCAGGGCGCGAGCATAACGTTAGGCGCATTTGCGCAAACGCGAAGCCAGCGGACTGAGTTCGCTCTGCCGAAGATAAGACATTCTTCGTGAAAACCAAACGCCCAACTCACCGAAAACGAGCGCTTTGAGTAAATGCGCGGTTAGTAGCCGTTACAACTTTCAAAATTTAGTTTTCTATAAATTGAGCTTGGATTAACTATGAACAGCATTGGTTTTATATTCAACGATTTTAATTCATCGACAATATGGTTTCTACTTTCTTCACTCATGTTATGGCCCAAATAAATAGCTTCTATCATTAATTTGTCATATTTTATTTTTCTGTAATTTTCTTTACACCTCAATGAAACAATACGATATTCTTCTTCATTTTTCCATTCTATCGATTTTTGACAGTATTTGTGTCCGATTGTTATGATGAATTTCATATCATTTTTCGAGCTTTCATCAATACTTTGACGGTCTATTTCTTTAAAAATGTTTTGATAGTAGTACTCTATTGAATAGTATTCCTTCGTGTAGGCTACATTACTGCGAATATCTATTTCTGATTGATCGATAAGGTGATTATTTTTAAATTTTATACAATAACCAGAATAGTCGTCAGCGTAGCGATTCCACATCGATGGATTTTGAATATTTCGAGTGAAACAACTTACACCAAGATTGTCAAATATCTCTTTTCTGATTGGGTATTTTTTTTGAATCAATTCTTCTTGGTTATTTTGACAATCGAAAGGGTCATTAAATTCACGTGGAGAAGTTAGATAAAAGTATGAATTTTGGAGAGCATCGATATTGTTTGAATTGAATGAGTAGAACTTATAAAGCTCTTCAGATTTCGAAATGTGGTGATTTTCGGAGATATCTAAAATGCAATTTTTTGTATTACTAAGTTGGAACTTATAATGGAAATTATAGTTTTCGAGTGGAATCTTGAGATTTAGCGTTGCAATCTTTGTCATTATGAGTTACGTTTTTTGGGTAATGGCTACTAACGTTAGGCCGCTAAACGAAGTTATGGAAAAAGCGGGCAGAGTTCTCTCTGCCGAGACAAATTTTCTTCGTGATGAAAAAATTTCCGGCAAAAACTGACCAATAACTGCGTTTAGCGGCGGTTATATGCCGTTCTTAATGCTGAACATCTCCTTCGTCGTTTATGTGAAAACTATCATAGCTTGCACGTGTCAAATTTATTAAAACATTGAAATAACAGCTTTGTCCACCAACGTGAATAATAATTTCTTTTTTCCAATTGTGATTTGCTTTACAAAAGCAGTTGACCCAAACCTCTTTCTCACCATCCGCATTGATAATGGGAACATATTGGCGTTTGTAATTTTTCAATTCGATTACAAAGTCCTCAAGCTTATAATCACATTGTTTACAAACCTGTAAAACTTCATTGTATTGTTTTTCGCTTTTTGGATTGTATTCATTGACACATCTAATTAGAATACTGTCAATTGATGTTAATTCATCATTACTTAATGTGGCAGGTTTATCATTTTCAGAGAAGGGCCAACCAAAATCTTTAGTATATTTCAGAATAGCAATTTTTTGGTTATCAAATTTTGTTTGACCGTTGCTATATAAACTTGCAATGACTGCAATGATGGTTAATATTTTCTTCATAGGTGAATGGCATATAACGTTTCGCGCAGTTACGCAGGAGCGTCAGAGCGAACTGAGTACTCTCTGCCAAGATAAGACTTTCTTCGTGAAAACCGAACGTTCAACTTAC
>NZ_FMVF01000059.1 GCF_900101895.1 Flavobacterium caeni | reverse complement strand
TATTTCGCCAATCCATACTCGTCGTGGGAACGCGGGACAAACGAAAACACCAATGGATTAATCAGACGGTTTTTTCCGAAGAAAACAGACTTCTCAAATGTGTCCAAAGAGCAGCTCCTGGAAGCACAAAACAAGCTCAACAACAGGCCCAGAAAAGTACTCGGTTTTCTAACCCCAAACGAGATGATGAAACGCGAAAGAAAAAAGATCGAGAATAAAAAAATTAAACTAATTTAGATTTTTATTAAATGACCTTTGTTGCATTAAGGTCTTGAATCCACGAATCGAGTAACAATCAAATAACCTAAACAATGAATTGGTTAAGAAAAATATTAGGAATTGAACAGCAAAACAATAAAATAGATGAAATTATTCTCATTGCGAAAGAAATTCAAAATAATAAGCGAGATAACAATACCGGGGATTTAGCTTCCGAGAAAATAAATGAGTTACAAGAGAAAATTGACAATATTGCCTCCGAAATTATAAGAAAAGAATTTAATCCAAATTTCGAACTTGTCGATCCACTCGATATTTCAAAAAGGTTTTTTGAATTCGAATTATTAAATTCTTCACAAGGAACAAAAAAGAAAATTGACGCGAATACAGAATCCTTTTTAAGAAATTTAGGAAGCAGTTTTCCTGAGATGATTTCTATTGGCGTACTTTCTAAATCTTATCGGTTTGTTTTCCCGCAAGGAGTTTCAGGAGCAATTATGAAAATGCCAAATGGTCAAGGAACAGCAATTATGCAGAGCGGAAAAATTCTTAAACATGGAGGGTATGTTTCTAATTTAGCAGTCGCTGCGCCGTTGGTCGCAATTAACATCGGTTCATTCATTATCCGCCAACACTATCTTGCAAAAATAAATGATAATCTCAATCAAATTTCATTGAAAGTTAATCAACTTCTAGAATTAGAATTTATCAAAAAGCATTCTCAAATTGAATCGATAATCTATTTTTTCCAAAAAGCACATCAAGAATATAATTTGATTGAAAGTAACAGTGAATATCGAAATGCCTACTTAACAAATATAATTCGATTAAATATCGATTTGTACGAGTTAATACAGTTTTACAAAAAAAGTTTTAAGTTTTTAGAACGGGAAAAAACAACAGAAATAGAATTGAATCTACAATATTTTCTTGCCTTACATGGCCTCTACCTTCAAGGAAAACTATTGGAATTAAAGTACGCTCAAGAACACAATCCAACTTTGATATTTGACTTAAAGATTGCTTTCGAGAAGATTAGTGTCGAAAGCTTAGAGTTTTTAAAAGAAAATCAAATGGACATTTACTACAAAGTTTTAGATAGCGAAAATAGCAAATCGGTTTTTGATAAAATTTTACTACGAGCTGAAAAGAAAGACAAAATAATTCAAGATTTAAAAAATTCAAAAAGTAGAATAATTGAGGCAATGGAAATTCAACGTGAAGAAATTTCAAAAGTGTCAAGTCAATTGACAGAATTCAGCAACAATTTGAATTTAAGGAAAGAATTTATCATTGAAAAGGGTGAACTTTACGAAATTCTAGAATAAGGCCGAACCGCTAACAGCCTGTAACCGCAATCGCGGGGATTTCGGTAGCTTGGGGTTGTTAGTTCACGTAGAAAGTTTTATCTTGGCAGAGAGAACTCTGTTCGCTTTGATCCGCGACTGCGGTTACAGGCGACACGTTGTGTGAAATGCCAGAAAACTTCGGGAAAGAGAGACAATCTCAATTCTAATTCATAAATTGCAATATGAAAAAAGAATTGGACGCAGGATT
>NZ_FMVF01000064.1 GCF_900101895.1 Flavobacterium caeni | reverse complement strand
TAGCCGGAACGTTTTGGTTTCACGAACTTTGTTTATCTTCGGCAGACAGAACTCAGTTCGCTCTGACGCGACCACGCAAATGCGCGAAACGTTAGCGGTCATTTTAAAAAACACCCAACTGAAAACTTAAATCTCAAAACATGAAAACAGAGAATGAATCAAACATTGAAGATCAAATCAGAGATAGCATCTTAAGCTTCCATTTTCAAAACTTCAATCAAATAATCAAAAAAAAATATAACGGAGAATTAACTCCCGACGTTGAAGATTTGATTAATGAAATTAAAGAGAAACTAAAAAATGCCTCTAACGATGAAAGTGAAAATTATACGGAGTATTGCCACTATCTTGACAAGGCATTTGACGATTATTTAGAAAGTAAAAGATAAAAAATAGTCATGAAATCGCAAATGCTTGTAATCAAAGCTAGAGAAATGCTCAAATACCATTCTGTCGATTATGTAAAATTTATATTGATCGAAAGAAACAAAACCGTTCCAAAATCTTCAGTTATCAAAGCAATTGAAGAGGCAAAAAAGCAATTGGATATCAGTTAAATACAAAACGACCGCTAACCGCCGTTAGGCGCAATTGCGGAGTTTTTCGTCGCCGGAAATCTTGAATTTACGAAGAATGTTTTATCTTCGGCAGAGAGAACTCAGTCCGCTTTGATCCGCAACTGCGCCTAGCGGCCTAACGTTATGCCACATTGCTAAAGAGCTTGCGTAGAAAGAAACAATTACTTACCTTTGACGTTAGTATTAAAATTTTGATTCGTGATTAAAAGTTTTGCAGGAAAAGAAACTGAGAAAATCTGGGAAGGAATTCAATCTAAGAAACTTCCGGCTGATATTCAAAATGTGGCCAGAAGAAAATTAAGGATGATCAATAACTCACAAAACATAAATGATTTGAGAATTCCGCCAGCTAATCATTTAGAAAAACTCAGCGGAAATCTGACAGGATTTTACAGTATAAGAATCAATAAACAATGGAGAATTATTTTCAAATGGGAAAACGATAATGCATTTGAAGTTGAAATTGTAGATTATCATTAAAACTAAATTATGGGGACGCTGAAAAATATACATCCTGGAGAAATCTTGAAAGAAGAGTTTCTTGAACCATTGGAAATAACTGCCTATCGCTTATCCAAAGAAACTTTTATTCCACAAACGAGAGTTAGTGAAATTCTCAAAGGAAACCGTAGAATAACTGCAGACACAGCTTTGAGATTGTCGAAATATTTTGGAACAACCGCAAAATTTTGGCTTGGCTTGCAAGATGATTACGATTTGGAAGAAGAAAAAAATTCTAAAAAATCTGAATTTGATAATATTCATCCATTGAACAGCAACGCGGCATAACAGCCTGTAAGCTAAATGCGCTGGTTTTCGGTAAGTTGAACTTTCATCTTCACGAATAAAGTTTTATATTGGCAGAGAAAACTCAATCCGCTTGTCCGCGATTTCGCTTACAGGCGAAACGTTACAAGAACCTTGTTTTTCCACATA
>NZ_FMVF01000067.1 GCF_900101895.1 Flavobacterium caeni | reverse complement strand
GGCCGGAAGTTTCCATTTCACGAAGAAACATTATCTTCGGCAGAGAGAACTCAGTCCGCTCTGATCCGCAACGGCGGCTAGCGGCCAAACGTTGGTGGCAATTCTAAAACGATAGATATGAAATTGTACGATTGGAATTCAGAATTTGAATTTGGGAAATTCAAAGGTGAAACGCTGAAAAGTATTTCAGAACACAATATGAATTACATACATTGGTGTCTAAAAAACGTTGAATGGTTTTGTGTAAAAGATGAAATTTTTGAAAATATTACGCTTGTAAAAGAATATAAGTTTCTTGAGAAGAAATTTAAAAATTCTACCATTCAGAAATACGAACTTGAAATTTTAGAAAAGCTAAAATTATTTTATGAAAGCCTTTTAAAAATTCATAATGACAAAACTGAGCAATTTGAATTACAAGTCGCAAGAGAAACTGAATACGAAGAAGAGTATGATGATAGCGATCATTATAATTATGATAATTGGCTTTCAGATGCAGCTGGAACTGATGATCCAGAAACAATGCGAGATGTATATTGGAATTTAGACTAAGAACGAACTGCCACCAACAGCCGGTAAGACGAAATCGCTGAGAATCTGCTGGGCTGGCATTTTATTTTCACGAAGAAAGTTTTATCTTGGTAGAGAAAACTCAGTTCGCTTTGTCAGCGACTTCGCTTACCGGCGAAACGTTAGCCAACAGTTGTGCTCGCGAACCTAAAGAAAACCACATGAAATTATCCATAGCAATATTTACATTCATCCTTTGGAATACTTTAAGTTTTTCTCAAACAAATGATTATAATGTTTATCAAGAAGCTATTTCTGTCATAAAGAAAAATTCGAATTACACTAAATATCTTGAAGATTATCAATACAAAGATAAAATCAGTGTTGCGGACGGCTTATATCCAATTTGCGCATTTTGCAAAACGTTTAGTGATGAAATTACTTGTTGCAAACCTGTTGAAAATATATCGGATCTTTTCTCTGGCTTAGAAAAAAAAGGATTAAAAAGTTTAGGTAATGCAAATAAATCTAAAATCACTTTCTATTTCACAATTATAGAAAATGAATATTTCGTCGGAGAAGTTATTAGCGACAAAAAAAGTAATAAAACCTTATCTTACTTATTTAAAACAGAAAATGAGAAAATAAAATTGATAAAAGTTGTAGAAAACAATTAACTATCAACCGTCGGCTAACCGCCGTTTCAAGCGATTGCGGGGGTTTTAGGTAGCCGGAAGTTGCGGTTTCACGTACATTGTTTTATCTTCGGCAGAGAGAACTCAGTCCGCTTTGGTCCGCAACCGCGTGAAGCGGCCTAACGTTATGCTCGCGCCCTGGCTTCCACATACCACAGCATCCGTCAACTATCATGATTCGAAAAGGATCTTAAGAATTTAC
>NZ_FMVF01000068.1 GCF_900101895.1 Flavobacterium caeni | reverse complement strand
AATCATATGAAAATTAACGACAAAGATTAGCTGGCAAAGTTGATTCTGAACGACGATTTTCCGGGTTCGCTCGGCGCTGTCATGTAACGTTAGGCGCATTTGCGCAAACGCGGCGCCAGCGGACTGAGTTCGCTCTGCCGAAGATATAACTTTATTCGTGAAAACCAAACGTTCAAATCACCGAAAATGAGCGCTTTGAGCAAATGCGCGGTTGTGCGAGGTTCTCTTATTTTTTAATTGCCACTGAATATTTAGAACGGTCATCAATCTGCTGTTCATAAAAGCTCAGTTCATATAATGGGTTTTTGTAATTGTAAAACTTTACATTTTCATCCTGTTCACTCGTCGTGTTCGAAATAAATTTATAACCGCGATTCAAAGCCTCTCGTAGTAAATTTTGATATTCTGTATTATCGTAAGTTTGATACAAGCATGATGGATTAGCAATATTATCTTTAGGAATTGATAGTGATAAATCAGTATTGCCATTGGAATAAATTAGAACATCGAAATATTCATAATTCGAAGTTCTATTAAAAGTATAGTCATTTTTGTTAGTCCAAATTTCAAATTTCTCACGATTTAGATTTACCAAAAATTCTAGATTTTCAATGGAAAACATAGCGTTTTCAGGTTTTGAGTAAGAATCATAACTTTCATTTATGACATTGCTTTCCACAGAATCTACATCACTAGATGATTCAGTAATTTCGGCGGGAATTGGACTTAATTGTGGAGTTTCTTTCCTTACTGGAGACATGCATGAAACGAAAAGAAGACCAACAATTAACGTAGATAAAATTCTCATTTCAGTTTTATATTAAAATTTAAGTAACACCAAATAATAATAAAGAATACAGCAGAAATTCCAAAACCATATTTGTAATCTTTTTTAAAAGCTTCTTGATAGAAAAACACTTTTGTACGATATTTATCGAATTCCGTTCCTGCGTAATTTAAGTCTCCAACTGTGAAACCGAAGCCCTCGGTTTCTATTTTATTATCAAAGAATGTTTTATAGGAAATTCGAAAAACCTTTGTGTCTGGACTTACATATTTTACAAAAGATATTTTCTCATTATTATCTCTTGGATCATCATGAGCTAGGTAACTAAATTGGCCAAAATGTTCAAGGACAAATAATAATAATGCTCCAAATGCCATTGAAAAAATGAAATTGAAAATTGTACTTCTTCGGATGGTAATAGTTCTCTTCACGGTATAGGTTTTTAGAATCTCGCACAACGTTTCGCGCATTTGCGTGGTCGCGCCAGAGCGAACTGAGTTCTCTCTGCCGAAGATAAACAAAGTTCG
>NZ_FMVF01000071.1 GCF_900101895.1 Flavobacterium caeni | reverse complement strand
TTTCCTCGGCGCTGTCATGTAACGTTTCGCGCAGTTACGCAGGAGCGGAAAAGCGGACTGAGTACTCTCTGCCAAGATAAGACTTTCTTCGTGAAAATTGAACGTTCAACTTACGAAAAACCAGCTCTTGCTTAACTGCGCTGTTGGCAGAAGTTTAAAATGGAAGATCGTCGTCATCCTCGTTCTCTTCTGTGAATTTTACATATGTTTTCTTCCAATCAGATCTTTTGATGAATTTCAATTTTAAATCATCATCAAAAATAGCTTTAGAAATAGACAATTTTAATTTTTTGTTGAGACGAACACTTTCAAAATTCCAAAATCTTCTATCCGCATGTTTCCCACTATAACCACGGGCTTTTAGTAAAGTTTCTACATCCAAGAGTTCCAATATATAAAACTGGTAATCAATTTTTAAATGTTCTTTTATTTCTTCAACAAGTGGATGATTAATCATTAAAATCCTATTTATTTCTTCGCTGCTTTCTTGGTTTTCTTTGCTTAGAAACGTTACTAATTGATTGAGTGTTTTTGAAGTAGCATCTAACTTATTAATAAGACTTATTTCCTTGACTCTAGACTGATTTTGTAGAAACCGTTGGAAAAGCCCAGCGAACTGTTCTTTGAGATAAATTAATATCTCAGAGTTAACTTCAAAACCTTTGATGTTATTGTTATTAGGAAGTGATTTTATTTCTTCGATAAACTGATAAATTCTCACATCATCAACATGTTTGTATTTAATGTCCATTCCTTTATTTATCAAATAAGTTTCGTACTCAGCGAGGACATTTTTTTCAACGAAAATATATACTTGTTTATCTTCTTGAAGAGCGATTTTCAATTCCATATTGGATATAGAAATGTCTTTTGACCTAGACTCAGTGCCAAAACGACCACCTATGATAGAGATTAGAATATCTATATTTTGAATTTCGTTATAGCAATATTCTTCTAGAGCTTCGTCTTTTCCATATGGTATATCGCCCTCTTCATTTCGAATTGCTTGATAACCTAGATTTTCTATAAATTGATCTATTTCAGCTCTAATGTAGCGTAAATCATAGAATGTAGAACTGATAAATATTCTTGGTTTTGCCATAGTATGTATTTAAATTTCTGCCAACGTTTCGCGCATTTGCGTGGTCGCGTCAGCGCGAACTGAGTTCT
>NZ_FMVF01000075.1 GCF_900101895.1 Flavobacterium caeni | reverse complement strand
CCTTTATGACTTTATGACTTTGGTCCTTTATGACCAAAATCGTGGAGAATATCGGAGTCGAACCGATGACCTCCTGCGTGCAAGGCAGGCGCTCTAGCCAGCTGAGCTAATCCCCCATTCTTTATTTTGAATGTTGAATTTTGAATTTTGAATCACAAACATTTAAAATTTATAATTTAAAATTTATAATATCAAACCCAACCTCCAGAATTTCCAAGGCAAATCCAAAAAAGTAGTCCCGGGCAGACTCGAACTGCCGACCCCTACATTATCAGTGTAGTACTCTAACCAGCTGAGCTACGAGACTATGTTTCCTTCTTTACCTCAATATTATTTGGATCGACAAAAAGAGAAAGGAGAGACGTCCCCGATACCAGACAAATATCGGTTTCTCTAGAAAGGAGGTGTTCCAGCCGCACCTTCCGGTACGGCTACCTTGTTACGACTTAGCCCTAGTTACCGGTTTTACCCTAGGCAGCTCCTTGCGGTCACCGACTTCAGGCACCCCCAGCTTCCATGGCTTGACGGGCGGTGTGTACAAGGCCCGGGAACGTATTCACCGGATCATGGCTGATATCCGATTACTAGCGATTCCAGCTTCACGGGGTCGAGTTGCAGACCCCGATCCGAACTGAGACCGGTTTTGTAGATTCGCTCCTGCTCGCGCAGTGGCTGCTCTCTGTACCGGCCATTGTAGCACGTGTGTAGCCCAGGGCGTAAGGGCCGTGATGATTTGACGTCATCCCCACCTTCCTCGCGGTTTGCACCGGCAGTCTTGCTAGAGTTCCCGACTTGACTCGCTGGCAACTAGCAACAGGGGTTGCGCTCGTTATAGGACTTAACCTGACACCTCACGGCACGAGCTGACGACAACCATGCAGCACCTTGAAGAGCGTCCGAAGAAGGCCACGTTTCCGCAGCTGTCGCTCCCCATTTAAGCCCTGGTAAGGTTCCTCGCGTATCATCGAATTAAACCACATGCTCCACCGCTTGTGCGGGCCCCCGTCAATTCCTTTGAGTTTCAGGCTTGCGCCCGTACTCCCCAGGTGGGATACTTATCACTTTCGCTTAGCCACCCAG
>NZ_FMVF01000077.1 GCF_900101895.1 Flavobacterium caeni | reverse complement strand
CAGCGCATTTACGTGATCGCTGGTTTTCGGTGGCCGGAACGTTTTAGTTTCACGAACTTTGTTTATCTTCGGCAGAGAGAACTCAGTTCGCTCTGGCGCGACCACGCAAATGCGCGAAACGTTAGCTGTTATTGTAAAACCACAATCGAATAAACATGGGATTTTTCACATCTATTTTAGCATTAATCGGACTCGTAGTAGTTGTGATTTTTTTATTTTCTTTCGAAGAAGGTAGACATGAAAGGCAGAAAATTGCATCATTAATGAGAAGAGATAGTCCTAAAGTGCAAAAAATAATTAGAGACTATAATGAGGATGTGAAAAATGGAAATAAAAAATACTCTGAATCTGAATTGGAAAAACTAATTTTAAAGTTTACATCAGATAAACTTGAGCAAGCGCGATTCCTCAAAGACAAAAATGATCGTGAAAATGAATATCAAGAAAGTCAAAAAAAGAGTCTGGAAATGGATCCTGAAACTGGATTCACTCAACGTGAATATGATATTGAAATGGAAACAAGTAGATTTACAATTTTTCATTATTTTCAAGACAACAGAGTTTTGAGTAAATCAGATTTATTCGCATCGATAGGATATTCAATCTTCGCTGATGAAGAGTTAGAGGATATGAATGAATCACAAGCTGAAAGATTTTTTAAATTAAATGAAAGTGACATCAAAGAAGAACTAAACAAATTAATAAAAATTGGCTACATTGAAGTATGCGAAAACAATTCTAATTATTTTAAAGTCGGTTATGCTTTAAGAGCTGGATTTAGTTTCAATGATAAACATGATTTCCGTCCTTCGTGGGAAAGTTATTTGATTGAAAATAATATAAACTTAAAGCCGCTTCCATACTAACAACAACAGCTAACCGCCGTTTCAAGCCATTGCCGGGTTTTTGGTAGCCGGAGGTTGTGGTTTCACGAAGAAATATTATCTTCGGCAGAGAGAACTCAGTTCGCTTTGATCGGCAACGTCGTGAAGCGGCCTAACGTTACATGACAGCGCCGAGGAAACCCGGAAAATCGTTCGTGGAATCAACTTCGTCAGCCAATCTTTGTC
>NZ_FMVF01000076.1 GCF_900101895.1 Flavobacterium caeni | reverse complement strand
CTTTCTTCGAGTTTGAGGCGTGTTCTTTTTTTGTCCATAAGGCAGCAAATCTAAGGATTAGACTTGTTGCATTAAGTTATTGAATTGTCCATTTTTCTTTAGGCTGACCGCTAACGTTAGGCCGCTTCACGCCGTTGCGGATCGAAGCGGACTGAGTTCTCTCTGCCGAAGATAATGTTTCTTCGTGAAACCGCAGCTTCCGGCTACCGAAAACCCCGCAATGGCTTGAAACGGCGGTTAGGTGAAGTTGCTAGTTCTAACCGATTGAAATTGATATTTTTTTGCCTAGTCCGATTTCCAGTAATCTATATAAAGTTGAAAGCTGGATATCAGTATGACCATTTTCAATTCGAGAAATAAAACTTTTTTTAGTGCCGGTTTTATCTGCCAACTCTTGTTGAGTTAGGTGAGCCAATCGTCGCTCTTCTTTAATCAGTTCACCGATAGCAAATGCCTTAGCTTTGATTTCAAAATTGGTTCTTTCTGGATTTCCAAGTTTACCGTATTTTGCATCTAAGAGTTGATCAAAAGTCGTAATATTTTTATTTTCTTTTTCCATGTTCATTTTTTGTTTTAAAATATTCTTCTTTTAGTTTTTCTGCTTTCTCAATTTCACTTTTTGGAGTTTTCTGGGTTTTCTTTTGAAATCCATTGAATAGCACAATAATTTTCCCTTCATCAAAACAGCAGAATACTCTAAATATATTTCCTCCTAATTCAATTCTGATTTCATACAGTCCGTTAGTGCCGGTCATATGTTCAAAAAATTTCCTCGGAATTCTTTCTAAAACAGTAATAGCAAAAAGTATCTCATCAATTTTATCTTGGACTTTTCCATTTTGTGCATTATAAAACTCAAAAAAATAGTTCTCATAAAATATAATTTCTCTAACCTTTTCCATCAGGCAAAGTTAACTAATAATGTAACATTAAAAAATGTTTTGTGGATTTTTTTGCAGTTTCGCTCTCGGCAATTTCACCTAACGTTTCGCGCATTTGCGTGGTCGCGCCAAAGCGAAACTGAGTTTTCTCTGCCGAAGATAAATAAAGTTCGTGAAACTAAAACGTTCCGGCCA
>NZ_FMVF01000078.1 GCF_900101895.1 Flavobacterium caeni | reverse complement strand
GCCGCCAGAATGTTTCGATTTCACGAACTTTGTTTATCTTCGGCAGAGAGAACTCAGTTCGCTCTGACGCGACCACGCAAATGCGAGAAACGTTGGGCGACATTGCAAAACTAATTCGACATAACATAAATGAGTTACAGTAAAAAAGTACAAGACTTCATCAATAGTAACGATGAAAATTCAGTAAAAGATTTTTATGACAAACTGTACGAGAAATTGATCATGCTAAGTTCAAAAGAAGAAAAGTTATTTTTATGGGAAGTCGTAATAATTTTCATCTACTACTTTTCTAATAACCTTAAATCATGTGAAGTTAATTTTGGTATAATTTCGCTTTCGGAAAATACAGATTTACTCAAATTAATGCCTATCGTATTTGGAACCGTAATGTTTTTTCTTCAGTCAGTAACTTTGCAAAAATTAGAACTGACAAAAACAATTGATTTACTTTCGGTTGAAAGATTTGCGAAAAAAATACCGAACGGAGACACACGAAATTTTATTGTGAAAATCATTAATCCTTTTAATTTATCAAATTCATTGGCAAACATGATAAATGAGGATTCCAATCGAATAGAGATAGCGTTCAATTTTTTAATTATAATCCCATTACTTATAATTGGGCTTACGCCATATTACATACTAATTCAAATGTTAATCGATTTGTATAATAATCATTCTGTAGATTTCATTGGAAGAATATCTTTTTGGCTGACAATATTATTGAGTATAATGGTTGCCTTTTATTATATTTCAGGAACAGTTCGCACATTAAAACAAAGTATAAAATAACAACGTCGCCCAACCGCGCATTTACTCAAAGCGCTCGTTTTCGGTAGCCGGAAGTTGTTGTTTCACGCAGAAAGTTTTATCTTGGCAGAGGCAACTCAGTCCGCTTGCGCCGCGTTTGCGCAAATGCGCCTAACGTTGGCCGCAAGCGCGACGCCTCGGGCTCGCAGGGAAATTTCATGGAAAATCTTTGCGCAATAGCTCCTAAATTTTCACGTTTCGCTCGCTATTTTTCCTTTTTCGCCTAAAAACCGTTTTATGGGTTTTTAGAAAAAGGAAA
>NZ_FMVF01000080.1 GCF_900101895.1 Flavobacterium caeni | reverse complement strand
TAACCCGTTGTGCGGTTTAATTTCCCAACGCATGCTTCAATCTATTTAGCGGTTTTTCATTGATGAAGTTCAGATATTGCAGTATGGCGACGCTTCCAATTTTTGAACACATCCGCGCAAATAATCCATCCAGAGTTTTAGCATAATTTCTCTTCAGATAGAGTTGATCGCACATTTGAGAGAACAGGGTTTCAATCCGCTTTCTGATATATCGGTATTTAGGGTTCCAGAGATTTTCCCGCCGCTTCATATTGCTTCTCAATGGTGTGATCAACTGTATTCCTTCATTTTCAAAGAGCGAAGTCTGATATGAGGCAGAGAGATAACCTTTATCTCCAATCAACTCTGAACCAGATATTTGATTGACGTCCAAATGTTGCAGATAGCTTACGTCATGTACGTTTGCCGGAGTCATTCCCAGAGAAATCGGTACGCCTGATCTTGAAGTGACCAATTGCATCTTAAAACCGTAATAGTACATTTTGTGCGATGCGTGGTAGCTTCTGGCAGGCTGCAGATGTGGATCTTCCTTGCAGATTTTTACCCGTGTGATTCGAGGATTGGCACAGATGGGAACCGGAATGGAATCGATAATGTACTGGTTTTCGTCTGGTGAAATCAGCTTCGATACCGATTCGCAAATCCAGGCAAAATGATTCTGGAGACGCTTGCGACGCCGGTTGTAATTGGTTCGGTCCGGAAGTCTCGGGAAATCTTCCATAAACTCCTGGCGAAGTTTGGAAAAGAGTAGGTTTTCGGAATCAATCCCCAACGATTCAGCAGTCAACACCAGCGCAATAATCTCGATATCAGACATTTTAGGTTTGTTTCTGTAGCTGTAGAAATTACCCTCATCATACAGATTGCCTTCCGAAATAGATTTGACTATGCCAATAATTTTGTCGAAATTTGTTTTCAGGTTGTGCATTTAGATAAACGTCAGAAACTTATTTAAAATACTGAATTTCAGTATAATGCACAACTTTTTTTATTGAATTATGTTATTAATTCAAACCGCACAACGGGTTA